>CAWFMY010000001.1:0-490325 GCA_963816925.1 uncultured beta proteobacterium
CTTCGCCGCAATCGGCCTTGTTAATGACTTTTGCTAGAAGGCCGATTGTCGTACCGAAAGTAGGTCACTTTGGGCACCCCAAAAGCCAAAGGCCCACCGGTTTGGTGGGCCTTTTGCTTTTGGGGTGCCTGACGATGACCTACTTTCGCATGGGTAATCCACACTATCATCGGCGTGCCACCGTTTCACGGTCCTGTTCGGGATGGGAAGGCGTGGTTCCAGCGGGCTATGGTCGTCAGGCGTTGACGTTTGGTCGTGCGCGCAGATTCCATCGCCGCACGGCCGCATTCGGAAGAAGTATTTGGATTGGATTGGATTGGCGCAAACACCGGTAACCAGACTGAGCGTTCAGCACTCACGGTTATGGGGTCAAGCCGCACGGGCAATTAGTATCGGTTAGCTTAACGCATTACTGCGCTTCCACACCCGACCTATCAACGTGGTGGTCTGCCACGACCCTTCAGGGGGATCAAGTCCCCGGGAAATCTCATCTTCAGGCACGTTTCCCGCTTAGATGCTTTCAGCGGTTATCGCTTCCGCACATAGCTACCCGGCAATGCGACTGGCGTCACAACCGGTACACCAGCGGTGCGTCCACTCCGGTCCTCTCGTACTAGGAGCAGCCCCCGTCAAATTTCCAGCGCCCACGGCAGATAGGGACCAAACTGTCTCACGACGTTTTGAACCCAGCTCACGTACCACTTTAAATGGCGAACAGCCATACCCTTGGGACCGGCTACAGCCCCAGGATGTGATGAGCCGACATCGAGGTGCCAAACACCGCCGTCGATATGAACTCTTGGGCGGTATCAGCCTGTTATCCCCGGCGTACCTTTTATCCGTTGAGCGATGGCCCTTCCATACAGAACCACCGGATCACTATGTCCTGCTTTCGCACCTGCTCGCCTTGTCAGGCTCGCAGTCAAGCTTCCTTGTGCCATTGCACTATCAGTACGATGTCCGACCGTACCTAGGAAACCTTCGAGCTCCTCCGTTACGCTTTGGGAGGAGACCGCCCCAGTCAAACTGCCTACCATGCACGGTCCCCGATCCAGATAATGGATCCAGGTTAGAACCGCAATGACACCAGGCTGGTATTTCAACGTTGGCTCCACGCCATCTAGCGACAGCGCTTCAAAGCCTCCCAGCTATCCTACACAGGTCCCATCACAGTCCAATGCAAAGCTACAGTAAAGGTGCACGGGGTCTTTCCGTCTTGCCGCGGGGAGATTGCATCTTCACAAACACTTCAACTTCGCTGAGTCTCAGGAGGAGACAGTGTGGCCATCGTTACGCCATTCGTGCAGGTCGGAACTTACCCGACAAGGAATTTCGCTACCTTAGGACCGTTATAGTTACGGCCGCCGTTTACCGGGGCTTCAATCAAGAGCTTGCACCCCATCATTTAACCTTCCGGCACCGGGCAGGCGTCACACCCTATACGTCGACTTTCGTCTTTGCAGAGTGCTGTGTTTTTGTTAAACAGTCGCAGCCACCATTTCTCTGCGGCCCCACTCGGCTCCACCTGTACGGTTTCACCTACCTGGGGCGCACCTTATCCCGAAGTTACGGTGCTAATTTGCCGAGTTCCTTCTCCTGAGTTCTCTCAAGCGCCTTAGAATATTCATCCTGCCCACCTGTGTCGGTTTACGGTACGGTCAATTCGAGACTGAAGCTTAGAGGCTTTTCCTGGAAGCAGGGTATCGCGCACTTCGAGCCGGCAAGCCGGCCCTCGTCATCACGCCTCGGCTAAGACCCCCGGATTTGCCAAAGGGCCACGCCTACACGCTTCAACCGGGACGTCCAACACCCGGCCGCGCTAACCTTCTCCGTCCCCCCATCGCATCTCGAACCGGTGCTGGAATATTAACCAGCTTCCCATCGGCTACGACTCTCGTCCTCACCTTAGGGGCCGACTCACCCTGCGCCGATGAACGTGGCGCAGGAAACCTTGGGCTTTCGGCGACAGAGCTTTTCACTCTGTTTATCGCTACTCATGTCAGCATTCGCACTTCCGATACCTCCAGCAGCCCTCTCGAGCCACCTTCAACGGCCTACGGAACGCTCTCCTACCACCTATGCCATCCGAGGACGACATAAATCCGCGATTTCGGTGCCTAGCTTGAGCCCCGTTACATCTTCCGCGCAGGACGACTCGACCAGTGAGCTATTACGCTTTCTTTAAATGATGGCTGCTTCTAAGCCAACATCCTGGCTGTCTGAGCCTTCCCACCTCGTTTCCCACTTAGCTAGATCTTGGGGACCTTAATCGGCGGTCTGGGTTGTTTCCCTCTTGACGCCGGACGTTAGCACCCGACGTCTGTCTCCCAGGCTCGCACTCGACGGTATTCGGAGTTTGCTATGGCGCGGCAAGTCACAATGACCCCCGCAACCATTACAGTGCTCTACCCCCGTCGGTGATACCTGAGGCACTACCTAAATAGTTTTCGGAGAGAACCAGCTATTTCCGGATTTGATTAGCCTTTCACCCCTACCCACAGCTCATCCCCGTCTTTTTCAACAGACGTGGGTTCGGACCTCCAGTGAGTGTTACCCCACCTTCATCCTGGCCATGGGTAGATCATCCGGTTTCGGGTCTACGCCATGTGACTGAATCGCCCTGTTCGGACTCGCTTTCGCTACGCCTCCCCTATACGGTTAAGCTCGCCACACAACGTAAGTCGCTGACCCATTATACAAAAGGTACGCCGTCACCCCAGCTTGATTGGCTCTCCGGTCAATCAGCTGGGCTGCCGTTCGTCCCGCTGCCACGCTGCGCTTCCGTCGTGCTTTCGCACTCGCTTCGCGCATCGTTCGCGTTCCGACCGTCACCCAACTCCGATCGACTCGCTCTCACTCCCCTCTGAAGGACTTTTGTTGCCGCTCGCACCTCGCGGTGCGTCGGGCAACAAAGATCCCGGGGATTGAAAGCCAATTAAGCTAGGGCTCCGACTGTTTGTATGCATGCGGTTTCAGGATCTATTTCACTCCCCTCCCGGGGTTCTTTTCGCCTTTCCCTCACGGTACTGGTTCACTATCGGTCGATTACGAGTATTTAGCCTTGGAGGATGGTCCCCCCATCTTCAGACAGGATTTCACGTGTCCCGCCCTACTTGTCTCGCGCCTGGTTCCACATTCGTCTCTTCGGTTACGGGGCTCTCACCCACTACGGCCGCCCTTTCCAGAGCGTTCTCCTGGGACAAATGCTAAATCGCGACGGCTGCTCCCATTTCGCTCGCCACTACTCTGGGAATCTCGGTTGATTTCTGTTCCTCCGGCTACTGAGATGTTTCAGTTCACCGGGTTCGCTCTACCCTGCCTATGAATTCAGCAGGGAGTGACCCTTGCGGGCCGGGTTTCCCCATTCGGACATCTGCGGATCATTGCTCGTTTGCCAGCTCCCCGCAGCTTTTCGCAGGCTGCCACGTCCTTCATCGCCTGTAATCGCCAAGGCATCCACCACATGCACTTAGTCGCTTGACCCCATAACTCTGAGCGCTGACACGCTTTTCGTCACGGGAGTTTGCGCTACCCGTCACCTCCCGAACTCACAGGAGACAACGGGCTCGATACAATCCAACCCAACACACGACAAACCTCGTCGTGTGCGTTTACTTCTTCCGTATTGTTAAAGAACAACCGATATCTACTGGTTCAAAAAACCAGAACTAAACCCTTGGCTTAGTTTTGGCCTCTTGCGCGCCGGGGAGTGGTGGAGCTGGACGGGATCGAACCGACGACCCCCTGCTTGCAAAGCAGGTGCTCTCCCAACTGAGCTACAGCCCCGGTATCAATGGTGGGTCTGGATGGATTCGAACCATCGACCCCCGCCTTATCAAGACGGTGCTCTAACCAACTGAGCTACAGGCCCGTGTCTGATGGGGCGAATTCCGCCCGTCCCGGCAACAACCGATAAGAGTGGACGCTGAAATTACAGACATCCGAGAAAGGAGGTGATCCAGCCGCACCTTCCGATACGGCTACCTTGTTACGACTTCACCCCAGTCACGAAACGCACCGTGGCAACCGCCCCCCTTGCGGTTAGGCTAGCTGCTTCTGGTACATCCCGCTCCCATGGTGTGACGGGCGGTGTGTACAAGACCCGGGAACGTATTCACCGCGGCATGCTGATCCGCGATTACTAGCGATTCCGACTTCATGCAGTCGAGTTGCAGACTGCAATCCGGACTACGACCGGCTTTATTGGGATTGGCTCCCCCTCGCGGGTTGGCAACCCTCTGTACCGGCCATTGTATGACGTGTGAAGCCCTACCCATAAGGGCCATGAGGACTTGACGTCATCCCCACCTTCCTCCGGTTTGTCACCGGCAGTCTCCCTAGAGTGCCCTTGCGTAGCAACTAGGGACAAGGGTTGCGCTCGTTGCGGGACTTAACCCAACATCTCACGACACGAGCTGACGACAGCCATGCAGCACCTGTGTTCCGGTTCTCTTTCGAGCACCCCCGCCTCTCGGCAGGCTTCCGGACATGTCAAGGGTAGGTAAGGTTGTTCGCGTTGCATCGAATTAATCCACATCATCCACCGCTTGTGCGGGTCCCCGTCAATTCCTTTGAGTTTTAACCTTGCGGCCGTACTCCCCAGGCGGTCAACTTCACGCGTTAGCTACGGTACTGAGAAATCGCTTCCCCAACACCCAGTTGACATCGTTTAGGGCGTGGACTACCAGGGTATCTAATCCTGTTTGCTCCCCACGCTTTCGTGCCTGAGCGTCAGTGTCAGCCCAGGGGGTTGCCTTCGCCATCGGTGTTCCTCCGCATCTCTACGCATTTCACTGCTACACGCGGAATTCCACCCCCCTCTGCCACACTCAAGCTCGCCAGTTTCCACTGCCATTCCCAGGTTGAGCCCGGGGATTTCACAGCAGACACAACGAACCGCCTGCGCACGCTTTACGCCCAGTAATTCCGATTAACGCTCGCACCCTACGTATTACCGCGGCTGCTGGCACGTAGTTAGCCGGTGCTTATTCTTCCGGTACCGTCAAGAACCACGGGTATTAGCCGTAGTCTTTTCTTCCCGAACAAAAGCGGTTTACAACCCGAAGGCCTTCTTCCCGCACGCGGCATGGCTGGATCAGGGTTGCCCCCATTGTCCAAAATTCCCCACTGCTGCCTCCCGTAGGAGTCTGGGCCGTGTCTCAGTCCCAGTGTGGCTGATCATCCTCTCAGACCAGCTACCGATCGTCGCCTTGGTAAGCCTTTACCTCACCAACAAGCTAATCGGGCATCGGCCGCTCCCATAGTGTGAGGTTCTTGCGAATCCCCCACTTTCCTCCGTAGAGCATATGCGGTATTAGCCCAGCTTTCGCTGAGTTATCCCCCGCTACGGGGTACGTTCCGATGCATTACTCACCCGTTCGCCGCTCGCCGCCAGGGTTGCCCCCGCGCTGCCGCTCGACTTGCATGTGTAAAGCATGCCGCCAGCGTTCAATCTGAGCCAGGATCAAACTCTTCAGTTTGATCTTTTACAAGCAACTCAATCGACGTTGGCCCCATCCCTCCTCCTCGGTTTGCACCGCGAAGACAGGACAAGACGTTGCGCTTTCACCCCTTGCAGAATGAAAGCGACTTTTCGTCGTATGAGCACCTTACGTTTCCTTCATCCCCGATCGAGTCATCGGCTTGAAGCCGACCTCCGTCGAGGCGTCTGGTCACTCCAGCGCCCACACTTATCGGTTGTGAATTGTTAAAGAACTGGCCGCTTTCGAGAGCGCCCCCGAAGAGATTCGCCGGGAGGCCGAAAACAGCAGCAAAGAGGCGCGATTATACAACATTTCGGGACCCGGTCAACACCTTTCCCGCCTCCCCGGCGAAGTACCGGGCGCTTCGCCCGGCTTCCGCGCATCGCTCCGCAACGTGCTCGGGAATGCCGGGCGTGCCTCGGCCTCCGCACCGCTCAATTGAATCGCTGCGCCTGTTGGGTCGGCCGCCTGCGGCGACTCGCGTTTGCTCGCTCCCCCTTGGCGCATCGGGCCCGGGGCCCCGGCTCGCCGCTCGCGCCGCTGCTAGAATGCCTCCGGCATGCAGGCTCCGGGGCGTGTACCCCCGGCTCCGTCGGGACCCGGCGCCGCGCCCCAACGCGGTTTCCGAATGGCCCTGTCCGCACCCCGCTCCGTCCTTATCGTCAAACTGGCCGCGATCGGCGACGTCGTGATGGCGCTGCCGATGGTGACGGCGCTGCGCGCCCAGGATGCGGCGACGCGGATCACGTGGCTATGCGGCAAGACCGTGGCGCCGTTGATCGAAGTGGTCGACGGCATCGACGAATGCGTCGTCGTCGACGACGTGGCCGTGCTTTCGGGCAACCAGGCGCAAAAGGCACAGGCCGTCATGATGGGCTGGTCGGCGCTGCGCGGACGCCGGTTCGACCTCGTCATCACCGCGCATTCGGACCCGCGCTACCGGATGCTGGCCGCGCGCGTGCGGGCCGGCGAGCGGCGCTGGTTCGGCGAGCGCGGCGCCCGGCCGCGCCACGTTCCGGGCCGTTACTATGGCGACGAATACGTGCGTCTCGTCACGGAAGTCGACGACGGTAATGCAACGCGGTGCGAGCCGCCGCAGGTCCGGGTGACGCTCGACGCAGAGGTCGAAACGCGGATCGCCGCGCTCGACGGGCGCCGCATGATCGCCCTCGCGCCCGGAGGCGCCCGCAATCCCGCGCGCGACAATCCGCTGCGCAGGTGGCCGCTCGAGCACTATGCCGCGCTCGCGCGCCGGCTCGTCGCGGAAGGCTATGCCGTCCTGTTGACGGGAAGCGCCGACGACGCGTGGATCCGGCCGGCATTCGCGGGGATCGACGTTGTCGACCTGATCGAGGCGACGTCCCTGCCGGGACTGGCCGCACTCTACGCGCGGTGCGCCGCGGTCGTCACGCACGATTCCGGGACCGCTGCACCTCGCGCGCCTGGTCGATGCGCGCGTCGTCGCGCTCTTCGGCCCGACCCCGCCTGCGACCCTCCTGCGCGAATCGACGCGCGCAATCGCGCTGTGGCCAGGCGTCGCGCTGCCGTGCGCGCCCTGTTACGACGGACTCTCCTTCGCTGCGTGCACGTCCAACCGTTGCCTGCAGATGCTGCACCCCGATACGGTCGCGGCCAGCGTCGCCACGCTGATCGGGCACTGAGCCACTGCCGATGCGCGTCGCCCTGGTCCACGACTGGCTCGAAACCTGGGGCGGCGGCGAGGCCGTGCTCGCGGAGCTGCTGCTCGCGTTTCCCGGCGCCGACGTGCACACGCTCGTCGACTTCCTGACCCCCGAAGATCGCGCGCGCCTCGGCTCCGCAAGGATCGTGACGTCGTCGCTGCAGCATCTCCCCGGCGCGCGGCGATGGTTTCGCTATGCGGCGGTGCTGCGTCCAGAGCTCGTCGAGCGCTTCGACCTCGCCGGTTACGATGTCGTGATCTCCGATTCGCACGCCGTCGCAAAAGGCGCGCGCTCGCACGCGGGCCAGGTCCACGTCTGCTATTGCCACACGCCGGCGCGCTTCGCATGGACGATGGCGGACACCTATGCCGACTCCGCATCCGCCGGTGCCGCATGGCGGCGCCCGCTGGTCATGCGCGCGTTGGAACGCTTCCGTCGCTGGGATCGTCGCCGCGAGCGCGCGCGTCGACCGCTTCGTCGCCAACTCGCGTCACATCGCCGCGGCGATCGCGCGCTGTTACGGCCGCGAAGCCGAAGTCGTCTATCCGCCGGTCGACATCGAGCGCTTCGAAAGGGCCGGCAACGAGCGCGAACCCGGTTCGTCCGGCGCCGATTACGTCACCGTGTCGCGGCTCGTGCCGTACAAGCGGGTCGACGTGCTGGTCGAGGCCTTCCGCGCGTTGCCGGACCGCCGGCTGATCGTGGTCGGCGACGGCCCGGAGCGCTCGCGCCTCCAGGCGCTTGCCGGACCCAATGTCTCGTTCGCCGGCCGCCTGGGCGACGCCGACACCGCGCGCCACGTCGCCGCCGCGCGTGCATTCGTCTTCGCGGCCGAGGAAGACTTCGGCATCGCGCCCGTCGAGGCGCAGGCCGCCGGCACGCCCGTCATCGCCTATGGCCGCGGCGGCGCGCTCGAGTCCATCCGCGGGCCGGACGATGACGCCCCTACCGGAATCTTCTTCGACGCGCAAACGCCGCAGGCGGTCGCCGACGCCATCCGCGCGTTCGAGGCCAGCGCCACGCGGATTTCCTCTGCCGCCTGCCGCGAGAACGCGCGCCGCTTCGCGCCGGCGCGATTTCGCGCGGAGATCGTGCGCATCGTGGATGCGGCCTTCGCCGCACGCGCGCGCACGTTCGCCGCCGCCGCCTGACGATGCGCCGCAACCTGCTCAAGGAGCATTCGACGCTGCTCGAGGCGGCGTTGCAATTCGCCGACCCGTTCTTCGTCGCCGCGGTCGGTGTCATTGCGTATTACCAGAAATTCGACAGCTGGGACCTCGAAGCGCGGTACGTGACGGCGCTGCTCGCGGTGCTGGTCGTCGCGTTTGCCGTGTTTTCGACGCTGAAGCTCCACCAGTCGCAGCGCGGCATCAGCTTCGCCGAGGAGGTGCGCGGGCTGCTGGTCGCGTGGCTCGCGATCGCCGTCATCGGCATCGTGTTCCTGTTCCTGACCAAGACCGGCTCGCAATTCTCCCGCGAGTGGGCGCTCGTCTGGCTCGCCAGCGGCTTTGTTGCGCACGTGGCCTCGCGCGCCGCGATCCGCGTCGTGTTGCGCGCGCTGCGGCGGCGCGGACGCAACCTGCGGCACGTCGTCATCGTCGGCGCCGGGGCGCACGGCCGCGAGATCGCCAGGCGGCTCAGGGCCACGCCGTGGAGCGGGTTCAACGTGCGCGGGTTCTACGACGATGACGCGAATCTCGCGGGCAGCGACGATCGACGGCGTTCCGGTCCTGGGCAACATCGACCGCTTCGCGGAGAACCTCGAGCAGGAAGACCCGGCGGACCAGGTGTGGATCGCGCTGCCGCTGCGCGCGGAAAACCGCATCCGCGAAGTCCTGACCGCCATGCGGCAGACAACCTCGGTCGTGCGCTTCGTGCCGGACATCCACAGCTTCCACCTGCTGCATCACTCGGTCTCCGAGGTCGCCGGATTGCCGGTGCTCACGCTTACCGATTCACCGCATACCGGCATCGACTCCACGCTGAAGGCGGTCGAGGACTTCGTGCTGGCGTCGATCCTGCTCGTCGTGATCCTTCCGCTCGGGATCGCGATCGCGATCGGCGTCAAGATGTCCTCGCCGGGACCCGTGTTCTATCGGCAGGAACGGGTCACCTGGAACGGCCAGCGGTTCCGGATGTTCAAGTTCCGCTCGATGCCCCTCGATTCCGAGTCGGCGTCGGGTCCCGTGTGGTCGCGCCAGGGCGAAGCGCGCGCCACGCGCTTCGGCGCGTTCATCCGCCGCTACAGCCTCGACGAGCTGCCGCAGCTCCTCAATGTGCTGATGGGCAACATGTCGCTCGTCGGCCCGCGCCCGGAGCGGCCGGAGTTCGTGCGCGAATTCCGGCAGCGCATCCCCGGCTACATGCAGAAGCACCTCGTGCGGGCGGGCATCACCGGCTGGGCCCAGGTGAACGACCTTCGCGGCGACAGCAACATCGAGCAGCGGATACAATACGACCTGTATTACATCGACAACTGGTCGCTCTGGTTCGACTTGCGGATCCTCGCCCTCACGCTTTGGCACATCCTGACGAGTCGCAACGCGCACTAGAAACCGTTCCCGCCGAGGCGCCGGCGACGGTCGGCGACGCCGCCGCGCCCGCGTTCGCCGGTCCCCGCCGCGCGGTCGTCATCGTCTTTGCCTGCTTTGCGCTGGCGATCGTGTCGCTGCTCGCGGGCTACCTGGCGATGACGATCCCGGGCGCCTGGTTCAGCGCCGCCCGGACCAAGGATTTCGACGCGAAAGCGCTCGCCGTCGCCGTGGGCAACGGATCGATCGACGGCGACGCGCTCGTCGTCGCGCCGGCCGACGCGTCCGGCACGATCATCGTCACCATGGCAGTTTCGGTCTCCGCCGGCGATTACCGCGGCGTGGCGTGGCACGTATCGGGGCTCCCGCCGGGCACCGAGGCACGCCTCCTCTGGCGCAGCGAATTCAAGAAAGGCCGCACGTTCACGCTGGCGATCCCCACCGAAGGCGACCGTCTCGCGCCGGTCGTCGCGGCCCGCGATCCGAACTGGATCGGCCCGCTGAACGGCATCGCGCTCGCGCTGCGCTTGCCGACCTCCGAACCCGTGCACGTCGCGGGCGTGTCGTTGGATCCGATGACGCTGCGCTCGCAGGTCGCGGGCCGCCTGCGCGACTGGTCGACGTTCGAGGCGTGGAACGGAGCGTCGATCAACACCGTCGTCGGCGGCGCCGACCTGCAGGAGCTGCCGCTGCCGGTGCTGCTCGCGCTCGCGGCGATATTCGCCACCGCCGCCGCCGTGGCGCTCGCGCGCTGGCGGCCGCATTGGATCGGCGCCGGGTTGCCGCTGGCGCTGGCGCTCATGTTCGTCACCGCGTGGCTCCTGCTCGACGCGCGCTTCCAGTGGAATCTTGCGCGGCAGGTCGTCGTCACCGCGCGCACCTACGCCGGCAAGGATTGGCACGAAAAGCACGTCGCGGCCGAGGACGGCCCGCTGTTCGAATTCATCGAAAGGGTGCGCGCGAAGCTGCCGCCGCCACCGGCGCGCGTGTTCATGGTCGCCGAGGCGCACTATTTCCGCGGCCGCGGCGCCTATCACCTTTATCCTTACAACGTGTACTTCAATCCGTGGACCAACGTGATTCCGCCGGCCTCCGCGATGCACTCGGGTGACTACATCGTCGTCTACCAGCGGCGCGGCATCCAGTACGACAACGCGCAAGGGATGCTGCGCTGGGACGGCGGCCCGCCGATCGCCGCCGAGCCGCTCGTCGTCGAGCCCGGCGCCGCGCTGTTCCGGATACGCTGAATGGACACGCTCGGCCTCATTGCCGGATTGAAGCTGCCGTGGCTGCTCGGGATCGCCGTCCTCGTCGCGACGCGCGACACTGCGCGCAAGGCCGACGCTCCGGGCGAGGTCGCCTGGATCGTCGGGGCGGGCTATCTCGCCGGCGCGTTCATTCTCACGCTCTGGATGCGCGTTCTTTCGCTCGCCGGAATCCGCTTCGGCGCACTCGCGATCGGCGTACCGCTGCTGCTCGTGACCGCGGCATTTGCCTGGCTCGCCTGGCGCCGCCACGGTGGCGCCCCACTCGTCGCCGCCGCCGTCGGCGCGTTGCGCGCGCTCGTCGCGCCGATGCACGCCTCCCGCGCGGCCCGCCTCGCCTGGCAGCTGCTCCTTGCGTGGCTGGTGCTTCGCTATGCGCTGCTGGCGCTCGAAGTCATCTGGCAGCCGCTCTACCCATGGGACGCGTGGATCCAGTGGGCGACGAAAGCGCGCGTCTGGTACGAGCAGGGCCGCATCGAGCCGTTCGTGCGCAGCACGGAATGGTTTGCCGCGGACGGCACCGCCTGGTTCGACGCATCGCCCGACTACCCGCCGACGCTGCCGCTCCTGCAGGTCTGGACGTGCATCGCGCTCGGCCGCTGGGATGACAGCCTGATGAACGCGCCGTGGTGGCAATTCTCGGTGGCGCTCGCCTTCGCGGTCTACGGCGCGCTGCGCTCGCTCGACATGGAAGCGCTGCCAGCGCTGGTCGGCGCTTTTCTCGTCGCCTCGCTGCCACTCGCGAATGTCCACGTCGCGCTCGCGGGCTACGCCGACCTGCCGATGGCCGCGTACTACACGGTCGCGGCGCTCGCCTTCCTGCGCTGGACACATTCGCGCTCGTTGCGCGACGCCTGTCTCGTGCTGCTGCTCGCCGTCGCCTGCACGCAGATCAAGGTGCCCGGCCTCATCTGGGCGCTGACGTTGCTGCCCGGCGCCGTGGTCGCGTTGCTGCCCCGCCAGGGACCGAAGGTCGCGGCCATCGGCCTGGCGCTCACGATATTCGCGCTCGCCGTGCTCGCGCAGACCAACCCCGTCGTCTTCGGCTACCGGCTGCACCAGGACTTCGACCCGGCGTGGCGGGCGCTCGGCGAGACGCAGTTCCTGCTCAGCAACTGGCACCTGCTGTGGTATGCAGCGATCATCGCGGCGGTGCTCGCGGGGCGGCAACTTGCGACGCCGGCGCTCGCGCCGCTCACCGCCATCGTCGTAACCGGCGGCGTGTTCCTGGTGATCGTCTTCAGCTTCACCATCGCGCGGAGCTGGGTGATCGAGCAGACGACGATCAATCGCGCGACGCTGCATATCGCCCCGCTCGCCGCGGTGTTCGCGGTGCTCGCGTTCAACGCGTTCGCCACGCGCTGGACGGCGTCGCGGGCGACGGACACGGCGCCGGCTCCGGCGCACGCACCCGCCGCGCCGCCATCGGCGTAACGCGCGCCCACGCGCCCGGAACCCGCATGCTCCAGCTTCCGGGCGTCACGCTCGTGTGCGCCGACACCGCGAATCACGCGCTCGCGCTGCGCGCTCTCGGGAAGTCGCTGGAGAACGTTCGTTACGGGCGCGCGCTGTTCCTCACCGACGCGGTTCCCGAGGGACTCGCGGTGCCGGACGGCGTCGAGGTCGTCCGCCTGCCCCCGATCGTGTCGCGCGACGCGTACTCGCAGCTGATGTTGAAGGGGCTGCTGCCGCACATCGACACGCCGCATGCGCTCGTCGTCCAGTGGGATGGCTACGTCGTGAATCCGCAGTCATGGGACGAAGCCTTCCTCGACTGCGACTACATCGGCGCCAAGTGGGACTGGCACGAGGCAGGCGTGCGGGTCGGCAATGGCGGGTTCTCGTTGCGCTCGCGCAAGCTTCTCGCCGCGCTGCAGGATCCGCGCATCGTGCTGGTCGACGTCGAGGACACGACCATCGGGCGCACCTTCCGTCCGCTGCTCGAGCGCGAGCACGGAATCCGGTTTGCCGACGAAGCGCTCGCCGATCGATTCTCGTTCGAGGCGTCGTTTCCCACCGGCAAGCCGTTCGGGTTCCACGGCCTGTTCAATTTTTGCCGCACCGTGCCGCCGGCGGAGACTGCCGCAATGGCGCCCGCCTTTTCCGACGAAATCGCGCGTTCGCCGCAGCTGCAGGCACTCCTGCGCAACTGCGTCGCGCTCGGCCACTGGGATGCCGCGCGGGCAATTGCGCTTCGCATGCTCGCCGCGTCCCCGGCCCACGCCGAGGCACAAGCGATGCTTGCGCAGGTAGAGCGCGCGGCGGCGCAGCCGGCGGCCACCGGCCGCAACGAACCTTGCCCTTGCGGCAGCGGAAGGAAATTCAAGCACTGCCACGGCGCGCTCGGCACGGGAAGCACCGCCGCATCGGCAAACGACTCCGACGCCATCGCGCGCGCCGCGCTCGCGGCGCATCAGCGCGGCGACCTCGATGCCGCGGAGCGGGGCTACCGTGACGCGCTTGCACGGACACCCGGCCATCCGACCGCCACGCATTTCCTCGGGGTCGCCCTGTACCAGAAGGGCCGCATCGACGAAGCGCTGCCGCTGCTTCACGCCGCCGTCCTGGCGGTGCCTCACGAAGCGGAGTTTCACAATAACCTGGGGCTCGCCTTCGCGGCCGCCGATCGCACCGGGGAGGCGATCGCCGCCTATCGACGCGCGCTCGAGCTGCGTCCGGTGCACGCCATCGCATGGAGCAACCTCGGGCTCGCGCTGCACTCGGAAAATCGCCTGGGTGAGGCGGTCGACGCCTTCCGGCACGCGATCGCGCTCGCGCCGGATTTCGCGCAGGCGCACTGGAATCTCGGACTTTCGCTGCTTGCGCACCAGGAGTGGGAAGAGGGATGGCGCGAATACGAGTGGCGCCATCGCGCACCCGAATTTGCGCGTCTCGCGCCCGCGGTGTCCGGGCCGCGCTGGGACGGCGCCGCGCCCGCGGGGCGCACGCTGCTCGTCACGACGGAGCAAGGCCTCGGCGATACCTTGCAGTTCATCCGCCTCGCGCAGCCCCTTGCCGAGCGCGGGGCGCGTGTGCTCGTGAGCACGCAGGCACCCCTCGTCCGCCTGCTCGCGAGCGTGCCCGGTGTTGCCGCCGTCTACGGTCCCGGCGAAGTGCTGCCTCCGTACGACGCGCATGTACCGTTGATCGCGCTTGCCGGAATTCTCGGCGTGACGCCAACGACGGTTCCCGCGGCCGTGCCCTACCTTGCCGCGGATGCTGCGCGGCGCGCGGAGGTGGCCGCCACGCTCGCGGTCCATGCCGGCATGCGGAAAGTCGGCATCGCATGGTCGGGAAGCCGCGCGAATACCCTCAATCGCCGGCGCAACATTCCTCTCGCCGCGCTGGCACCATTGTTCGCGCTGCCGGGCATTGCGTGGTTCTCGCTGCAGCGAAGCGTCGACGAAGAGGATCTCGACAAGGTGCCGGAAGCGCGAGTGCTGCATCGGCTCCCGGCGCGGGAGGACTTCGACGGCATGGCGGCGCTCGTCGCGGAACTCGACCTTGTCGTCAGCATCGACACCAGCATCGTGCATCTCGGCGGCGCGCTGGCGCGCCCGACGTGGATGATGCTCGCGGCGGCGACCGACTGGCGGTGGCACACGCACCCCACCGGCACCCCGTGGTATCCGACGGTTCGGCTGTTTCGCCAGCCGCGCCTCGGCGACTGGGCGACGGTCGTCCTGCGCGTGCGCGACGAGCTCGCCGGCGCGAGCTGAACCGCGATGTCCGCAGGACCGGAAAATTCGTGGCCGCCGTTTCCGCGTACGAAAAGGCACTGCCGCTCGCGCCAGGCAATGCGACCAGGTTTGTCACCCGCCGCGCACGATGCGCTCGAGGGCATCGGCAAAGGCGCGCGCCGGCGCGGGATCGTCGAAGAGCTTCGTCGCGGCCTCGCGCGTGCGCGCTGAGAGCCCCACGCGGAATTCCGAATCCGAGCCAAGTCGCGCCGCAATCCGCACGAAGTCGTCCTCGTCGCGGGCGACGAGCTCGTCGAGCCCGGCGAGGCGCAGCATTCCGGCGCTCTGCCGCCCGCGCATGAAACGCCCCGGCAGCGTGACGATCGGCAGCCCCGCGGCCAGCGCGTCGAGACTCGTGTTGCCGCCGGACCAGCGCAGCGTGTCGAGCATCGCGTCGCAGACGGCATTGATGCGCAGGTAGTCGTCGTGTCCGCATTGCGGCAGCACGACCAGGCGGTCGGCGCCTCCGATCCCCGCGCGCGCGAACGTGCCGGCGAGGCGCGCGCGATACTTCGCCGTGAGCGCCGGATGCCGTCCCTCGAATACGACGAGCCGCGCAGCCGGCACCTCGGCGAGCACGCGCGCGAACAAGGCGTCGGTGTCGGGATGGATCTTGAACAGCGACTGCGGACAAAGGAACAGCGGCACGCCTTCCGGCAGGCCGAATCGCGCGCGCGTCGCGCCCTCCGGCACGACGGGACGCTCGTAATCGGTGCCGATGCCCGGCAGGGCCAGCAAAGGCTCCGCGTAGTGCTGCCCGGCACCTTCGGGTTCCATCGCGGCGCACGTGAAGTACGCGTCGATGGTGGCGTGCCCCGTCGTGACCGGGTGACCCCACGCCGCGCATTGCACCGGCGCGAGACGCAGTGCCGCGAGGGCGAAGGTCGGCGCGTTCATGCCGAGTTCCGGATATACGAGCGCGTCGAGCGCGTCCGCGCGGATGGCGGGCGCGATCGCCGAGGGTGCGAGTGCCGGGCCGGTAAACGTGCGCAACTGGTCGATGTGCGGCGACAGTTCCTGCAGGAACGGGGTCACGTCGCGCCGCAGGTTGTAGACGATGATTTCGAAGCGCGTGCGGTCGAGCGCGGCGATCCAGCTCCGGAAGTAGCGGCCGCAGGTCCCGTCGGAAAAGAACGACGAGGCGAATCCGACGCGCATGCGCGCGCCGGGCGTCGGTCGATGCGCCGGCAAACGCCAAGCCGGTGCGACGGCGTCGACGGCTCCGGCCATGATCGCGGCAAACCGGACCTGCAGCGCGCGATCGTCCTCGCCTTGATACGCGAGCAGGAAATTGGTCCATCGCAAATCGTCGATCACGTCGGCAAACGAGCGGCCGCGAACGAGCGCCGGCACCGCGGACTCCAGCTGCGCGAGTCCCTCCTCGTAGCGCGCCCGCGCAGCTTCGACCGCCGCGGCGTCCTCGTACACCATCGGCAATGAGAGCGCGCCGCCAAACGCCGCGCGCAGGAGGCCGGGGTGTCGCGCGCGCGCATCGACATAGACGCGACGCGATGCGTCGAGATCGTCACGCTCCGCCAGTGCGCCTGCGAGATTCAGCGACACGCCCGCATCGTCGGGCGCCGCCGCGTTCGCGCGCGTGAAAAGAACCACGGCATCGTCGATGTCGCCCGACTGACGCGCGATGCCGGCAAGCGCCTGCACCGTGCGCAGGTCGGGCTTCAGCGCGAGCGCGCGGCGGTAGGCGTCGCGCGCTCCCGGGAGATCGCCGATATCGAGCAGGATGGCCCCGAGATTGCCCCAGGCAAGAGCGTAATCGGGTTGCGCGGCGACGGCGCGGCGAACCGCCGCGGCCGCCTCGGCGGCGCGTCCTCCGGAACAGAGCGCGTTGCCGAGGTTGTTCCACGCCCGCGCATAGGCGGGATCGAGCCTCGTCGCCGTCGTGAGCGCATCGATCGCGCCTTGCACGTCACCGGAGTCGGCGAGGAGGATCCCGAGCGAATTGCGCAGCCTCGCATCCTGCGGCTGGCGCGCGACCGCGTTCCGAAGATCGTCTATCGCGCCGGCCAGGTCTCCGCAGAGCTCGCGCGCCTGCGCGCGCAGCAGCAACGTCGCGCGCACGTCGTCGGGCGACGTCCCCGCGCTCGCGAGGATCGCCGAGAGAACGGGCAGCGCCTGCGCCGCATGGCCGCCGCGCACGAGCGCCTCGGCATTCTTGAGGCGCGCGTCAGCCATCGGCTCGTTCGCCGGCGGCGGAGAGCGCTTCGGGCGCCCTGGCCGCCAACGCGGCGAGCAACGCCCGCTCGAGCGAGCGCGTGTGCGCCGGCATGTCGGTGAGGGTGGATTTCCGGAGGCCGTCGCGTATGCGGCCGCGAACATCGCGCATGAAGACCGGATCGGTCGCGAGACGCACGGCGATGTCCGCGTATTCGGTGCCGCTCGCCGCGACCGTCTCGGTGACGCCGAGATTGGCAAGGATCGAATACGACGTCCGCTCGCCATGGCGCCTGCCCTGCAGCGTGACGACGGGCACGCCCATATCCAGCGCCTCGAGGGTTCCGTTCACGCCGCCATACGGCATGGGGTCGAGCACGAAATCGACGAGCGCGTAGCGTGCCTGATTCTCGGCGTCGTTTCGCCCTTGCGGAATGTACAGCGCGCGCTCCGGCGCGATGCCGCCGGCAGCGAGCAGGCGTTCGATCGCGCTGCGCAACGCGGGGTCGACCGGCGAGAACAGGAGGCGCGCCTGCGGGAGGCGCGCGAGCACGTCGCGCCACAGCGTGAGGCAGCGCCGCGAGAGCTTCAGCGGGCTCACGAATGCGCCGATGGCGATGGCATCCGCGGCGATCCCCAGTGCCTCGCGAGTGGTAAGGATGCTCGGTGGCCGCCTCGACGTGCCGGTACGGGTAGACGCAGCCATCCATCGGCAGCAGCGTTTCGAGCTGGAACGCCTGGTTCCCGGGAACGTCGGCAAAGGCGTCGGTGAGCTTGAAATCGATCGTGGCGAGCCCGACGGCGCCCGCGCTCGCGACATGCGTCACCTGCACCCGCGCCGGCTTGCCTGCGAGGATTCCGGGCCGCGCGCCCTTCGTGTGCGTCGAAAGGTCGACGAGGATGTCGAGGTCGTCGGCCGCGATGCGCGCTGCCGCCTCGCGCTCGGGAACGTGGGCGAGCAGGTGGAAGTGGTCGGCGAGACCGCGAAACTTCGCCGTCCACTCGTCGTCGACGGCGGAAAGCGAATAGAAGAAAAGCTCGAAGCGCGCCTTGTCGTGGTGCTCGAGCGCCGCCCACGCCATCTTGCCCATCACATGATTGCGGAGGTCGCCCGAAAGATACCCGATGCGCACGCGGCCCGCCCGCCGCGCGGTGGACGCGGTTGCGGGAACAGGCTCGCCGTACGCATGGCGCGCGACCGTGTCGTACATGCCGTAGAAGTGTTTCAACATCGCCGGCTCGACGTCGAAATACAGCAGCAGGTAGAGGAGCTCCTCCAGCGCGTCGACAAGCTCGGCCTCGCTCCGCACGGCGTAGCGCTCCTGGCGCAGGCCGTCGAGGTACCCTTCGATCGCCGCGAAGTCGCCCAGCAGCTGGCACGCGACGAGCGCCTGCACGGCCAGCGGCAATGCATCGGGGCAGCGCGCCTCGAAGCGACGGAAATTGGCGAGATACGCGTCGATTCGCCCCGCGGCGAGCAGCACTTCACCGAGGATCCGGTACGCCGCCACGTTGGCAGGATCCGCGGCCAGCACCTCCCCGAACGCGGCGACGGCGGCATCGGTCATGCCTTGCTCCTGAAACAGCACGCCGAGATTGAAATGCGCGTCGACGAGATCGGGACGAAAGGCGAGCGCGCGCTGGTACGCCCGCGCCGCGTCGGCGAAGTGCCGCTCCATCTGCAGCGCGACGCCGAGGTTGTAATGGGTTTCTCCGTCCGCCATGTCGACTTGCAGCGCGCGCGCGAAGCTTTCGGCCGCCGCCGCACCGTCGCGGCGGGCGAGGTGTGCGCGACCGCGAGCTCGGAAGAGGCCGGCATCGGCGGGGCCCGCGGCAAGCCCCTGGTCGCAAATGGCGACCGCGTTCTCGAGGTCGCCGGCCGCAATCGCCGAATTCGCCGCGGCGATCCTGGCTTCGACATAGCCAGGTGCTGCGGCCAACGCCGCGGCAAACGCGTCGCGCGCGGGGGCATCCGCGCCCTCCTCCCGTTGCGCGACCCCGGACAGGTAGTGGGCGGGCGCAAAGCCGGGCTGCAGCTCGAGCACGCGCGTGTAGCCTTCGAGCGCCGCGGCGCGGTTTCCCTGCTGGTGCGCGCGAAGGCTTTCCGTCCAGAGCGCAGCCATCGCGCTGGCGTCCAGCGGACATTCGCCCGTTGCGTCGCGGTCGCGATGCAGCGCGCGCAGCGCCTCGGCAAGCGCGTCGACGTCGCCGAAGGCGCGGTCGACGAGCGGCATCGCGTGCGGCAACGCGGCGATCGTCCAGGTTTGTCGCGCCGGATGCTGCGCGAGCAGGAGACCGGTCGGAGCCACGAGACCGGCGGCATCGACCAGGACATCCGCGTCGATCGCCGCTATCGCCTTGGCCGCCGCAACGTCAGGGACCGCCGGCAGGATCCATTGCGTCACCCCGGGCGGCAGCGAGGCGCGAGGGGCTCCCATGCTGGCGACCGTCACCGCGAACGCTTCGGACGCGAGCTTCGCGATCGCATCGACCGCGGCGGCATCGTCGCCCGGCCCGCTCGCGAGCACGAGCACGCGCGTAGCGGCGCCCGCGGTGCGACGCGGCCAAACGCAGCGGCACAGGTGGCGTCATCGACTGCAGCGCACAACATCCCGTGGCGCGTCGCGATTTCGTCCGCGGCCGCGCGATCGAATTGCGCCACGGCGACGGCAATCCGGCGCAACGCTTCGACGTCGGCCGCCGAGACTTCGCGCGAACGCACTGCCTCCAGCAACGTCTTTCGATTCGCCTCCGCCCGCGGGGCCGATGCGGCGTGTTCCATCGCGAGCGTGACGAGGAGCAAGGGCGCTTGCGTCCGCAGTTCCGGCGATTCCGCGAGCCGCATGAGCAGCGCCGCGCGCTCCGGTGTCGACGGCATGCGATCCAGTGCGAACGCAAGCGGACGCGACAGCGCGGCCACGCCCGCAAGCGCGGGCTCCCGACGGAAGGCTTCGTCGACGGCGGCCGCGAGGGACGGATCGGCGGTCGCGCCATCGATGATCATCCGCGCGATCGACGAGATCAGCCCGGCGCGCGTGTTGCCGGGCGCGAGGGCGAGCACGCGCTCCGCGGCGGTCCGCGCAGCCGTGGCGTCGCCGGTTGCAAGCGATGCTTCGGCGAGCGCCTGCCACGGCGCGAGAAACGCAGGGTTGAGGCGAGCTGCCTCACGCCATGCGGCAAGCGCATCGTGCACGCGGCCGAACTGCCAGAACACCTCGCCCAGTTCAAAATGAGGATCGGCCGTGCGCGGAGACGCGCGGCTTGCGCGGCGAAAACACAACATCGCATCGACCGGCCGCCCTTGCCACTGGTGCGTGCGGCCGCGCGCGACCCATTCGGCACATTCGGCCGCAGCTGTCATTTGGTGGACCCCCACGCTTGCGGCCTCATTGGACAATTCGGCCGCCGCGCTGCCCCCACGGGGGAACAATTCGCGCCTTGGGGCGGCCCTGCGGCGCTCATGGCCGTTGTTCCGCGTTGCGCGCCCGCGCCCACTCGAAAGGCCGCAGGAGCGTCGAGTGCGCCGTGCCGGACGCGATCGCCCTGTCGTAGTGCGCGAGCGTGCGTTCCGCCATCGCCGCAAGCGTGGGCTGCGGCACGCGGCCGGCGCAATCCGAAGCGGCAGCAAGCGCGTCGGAATTCTCCGGCGCGACAGCCGCCGCGATGCGCGCGAGCATCTTCGCCTCGTCGCGCCATTCCTCGTCGGTCCACGCCCAGCCGGCGCCCGTGCCTTCGAGGCGCTCGGCAAGGGCACCGAACGGCGGCACGAACACGGGACACCTCGCCGCCCATGATTCGGAAAGCGTGAAGCTGAATGTTTCCGGCCCGGCCGACGGATAGGCGACAAGGCGCACGCGGTAATGCGCGAACAGCTGCGTCAGCTCGCGCGGATCGTAGCGTCCGTGCACGGTGAGCACCGCGTCGTCGCTCTGCCATGGCCCGTGCTGCACGTCCATGTAGCCGATCAGCACGAAGCGCACGCGCGCACCCGTCGCGCGCACCAGATCCGCGAGGCGTTCGAGGCGTCGCGCGCCTTTGTCGGGGCCGACCGCGCCCAGCACCGCGACGCTCGCCACGCCGTCGTCGGGGAGTGCGAGCGCGGCGCCCGCTCTTCGGAAGCAGTGTCCGCGCGTCATCGTCTTCGGCGCCTTCGGAGCGCATCGCCCATGCGCCTGGCGCGCCGTGCGGAATTACATCGACCGCTGGCTCGGCGTAGTAACGCGCCAGCGTGCCGCCAGCCCACTGCGACGGCGCAAGCAGGAACGATGCGCGCGCGAGCAGCGCCCGATGGCGATCGCGCCAGGCGACGATGTCGATCCCGGCATAGGCAGGCTGCGCGCCGAGGCAGCGCGCGCAAAACGACGCATCGGTCTGCGCACCGCAGTACATGCCGTCGACGCCGAGGAACAGGATCGTCGGGCATGCGAACGTAAAGTCGTGCGTGGTGTAGCCATAGGGAACGTCGAGCGCGGCGAGCGCCTCGAAAATGCCGTCGCGACAACCGGTGATGTTGTGGAGGTGGACGACATCGATGCCAAAAGTCGCGCAAATCCCGCCGACGAACGCCGGCCACGTCTCGCCATCGTCGCGGGCGAGATCGAAGGAGCGCACGGATCCGTCGTCCTGGTGCGCCTCGAGCTGCCAACGGTCGCCGACCGCGATGGCGAGGTGGTGGCGATACCGGGTGCGCGACGCATCGATCAGCGCGCGCGCGTGATGCTCGGTGCCGCCGCCGTGCCCGTGGATCACATGGAGGACGCCGCGATCGGGGCGCGCGACGGCGCCGCCAGTAGTGGGACCGAAACTCACGTCGCGTCCGTGGCGCCGGTTTCCCAGCGATGCTCGAGCCGCACGAGGCCCATCTCGCGCGTCTCGCCGGTGACGACGAGCGGACGCTCGACGTGGTCGAACAGCCGCACGCCTTCCGGGTCGAGCGCATGCGCGCGGATGAAATACTTGCCCGGCAACAGCATCACCCGCGGAAGCGTCAGCGCGTAGGCGAAACGATCCGCGGCGACGCGCCGCGGCGCGACGCCGTCCATGTCGGTCGCAACGCCGTACACCGGCGTGCCGTCGGCCCGCACGATGCCGATCAGGACGACCGGCGAGCGTCCGTCGGGCGAGTAGACTTCACCCGAGAGCGCGAGCGACGCACCTTGGGCGATGACGTCGCCGGGGACGAGTTCGAGCGTCTGCACGGCATAGACCCCGGCCGCCGCGGCATACGTGGCTTCGATCGGTTGCTTGCGCCGTGCGCCGCGCTCCTCGTGATACGCAAGATAGGACTGCGTGACCTCGGCCGCGGGACCGCTGCGCTCGACGCGACCGTCCTTCAGCCACAGCGCGTTACGGCAAAGCTTCTGGATGTGGTACATGCTGTGGGAACACATGAGCAGCGTGCCGCCGCCATCGAGGTAGCGCTCCATCCAGGCGATGCACTTCTTCTGGAACGACTCGTCGCCAACGGCGAGGACCTCGTCGGTGATGAGGATGTCCGGCGCGAGGGTGGTGGCGACCGCGAAGCCCAGGCGCACGACCATGCCCGACGAGTAGTGCTTGATCGGACTGTCGATGTGCTCCCCGATATCCGCGAACGAAATGATCTCGTCGCGCTTCGCCGCGATCTCCGCGGGCGAGAGCCCGAGCAACGTCGCCGCGAGGTCGATGTTCGCCCGCCCCGTGTATTCGGGGTGAAAGCCGGAGCCGAGCTCGAGCAGCGCGCCGATGCGCCCGTTCACTTCCACCGCGCCGCGCGTGGGCTTGACTACGCCGGCGACGATCTTCAGCAGCGTCGACTTGCCGGCGCCGTTCTCGCCGATCACGCCAAGCGACTCGCCACGCGCGAGCTCGAGGGTGACGCCGTCGAGCGCCCGAAAGACATGCGCGGCGGGACGACCGAGCAGCAGGTCGACGACGAGCCGCAGCCGGCCGCCGCGCGAGTCGATTTTCGCGTAGTCCTTGCCGACGCCGTGCAGCGAAAGCAGCGCACGTCATACGAAATCTTCGAAATGCGGGGAGAGCCGGCGGAATATCCAGCGCCCGGCGAGAAACACGACCACGGCGACGACGAGCGCGACGGCATCGCCCCACTGCAGGGCGAGACGGCCGTCGAGCAGCGCCGCACGCAGGCGGTCCACGAGCCAGCCGAACGGATTGGCCGCGACCCACGGCCGCACACCCTCGGGCACCATCGCCAGCGGATACAGGATCGGCGTCAGATACATGAGGATCGTCAGCAACGGCGCGAGGACGTGCTCGACATCGCGCACGAACACCTGCAGCGCCGCCAGCGCAAGCGCGAGCCCGGTGATCCCCAGCGCGAGAACGGCCCAGATCGGGATCGCGAGCAACAAGCCTTCGAACCGGACCGGCTCGCCAAACGGCGCGAAGCACGATCAGCACGACGAGATATCCGGCGAATTGCAGCGCGAAGGTCGCCGCAACCGACGCATAAACGACAATTTCGTGCGGGAATGCAACCTTGCGGATCAGCGCGCCGTACGCGGGAATCGACACCGTCGCTCGCGAAAGGCCGTCCTGTGCGGCGAGCCACGGCCACAGCGCGACGGCGACGAACAGCAGGAAGCTCGCGCCGCCGAACGCGCCGGCGCGGAAATACCGACGTGAACACGAAGTGGTAGACCGCGAGCAGCAGCAGCGGCTGCAGGAACGCCCACAGCAGCGCGCTCGTGCTGCCGAGGTAGCGGGTGACGAGCTCGCGGCGGAGGAAGTTGAAGAACAGCGCATGATTGCGCCGGTTGACCAAGGAGTGCTCCGTGCTCACTTTGCTGCCAGGTCGAACAGTCTCTTCGAAGCGTCGCACGATCGCCACGCCGCAGGCACGATCACCGCAATGCTCGTCGCGTTGCGACAATATAGCCCGTCACGTCGGCACCCGATTCCTGCCGAATTACCCGGCGATCGACATTGGGTTCGTCGAACCCGTTCGTTTGCAACATTTTACGGAGGTAAGGCAGCGAGTGGGCGTAGCGGCGGGTCGGCTGCAGCACGAACGTCTCGTGATCGGTCGCTTCGACGGAAAACGCGAACAGCCCTCCGGGCCGTAGCGCTCGACGGCTGCGTTCCATCACGCTCGCCAGATCCCCGATGTAGACGAAAACATCGGCGGCGACGATGAGATCGACGCATTCGAACCGATCCGCCAGGTAATCGCTTAGTTCGGAGCGGACAAGCTCATCGTAGCATTGGCGGGCACGGGCCAGTTCCAGCATTTTCGAGGAGAGGTCGACCCCGACCAGGGTCCTCGCCATCGATCGCAATTCCGGTCCAAGCAACCCGGTGCCGCAACCCAGGTCGAGGATGTCCAGCTCATCGCCTGGCGCCAACGACCTCACTGCGTCGATGACCTGCATGGGCGTCCGGTACTTGAGCTTATCCACCAACAAATCGTCGAATTCCTCGGCCGCCTGGTCGAAGAGCCTCTCCACGTATTCCGTCGGCGCGGCGGCAGGTACCTCTGCCGCACCCAAGGCAGCCAACGCGAAACGGACGTCCGACGAGTCGGCGCCAGCGGCCATGGCCTCGCGAATCGATTCAAGCGCCTCGGCGTGGCGACCGAGCACGGCGAGCGCATTGGCGCGACCCATCAGTGCCCCCGCAAAATCGGGCATGTTGGCGACGGCGGCGCCGTAGGCCACGACCGCGTCGGCGGCGCGGCCGAGCTTCAGCAACACGTCGCCGCGGTTGCTCCACGCAAGTCCATAGGCCGGGTCGGCGTGAACGGCTCGGTCGAAGCTGGCCAGCGCGTCCGCGTTTCGACGCAGCGTCAACAGGATCGCGCCCCGGTTGTTGGCCGTGACGGCGTCCATGGGTTCGATCTCCAGCGCGCGGTCATAGTCCGCAAGAGCGTCGTCCAGCCGGCCAAGCGCCCCGAAAGCCATGGCCCGACAACGCAATGCATCCGCATTCGTGGGAATAATCGAAAGTGCACGATCAAAATCGGCCTTCGCTTCTTCCGGATGCTCTTGCCGAAGCCGCGCATTTCCGCGATTGAAATAGGCGTCGGCAAAATCGGGGCGGAGCTCTGTCGCTCTCGTGTAGCTGGCGATGCTGTCGTCGACGCGCCCCCAATCCGCCAGCACGTTGCCGCGGTTGTTCCAGGCTTCCGCATCATCGTGCTTCTGCGCGAGCAATCGATCGAAGGTCGCAAGTGCCTCGCCATACCGGCGCCGATGGCGCAGCGCATTGCCGCGATTGTTCAAGGCCGCGAGGAATCCGGGGGCGAGGGTCAGCGCGTGATCGAAACTCGCGATGGCGTCGTCATAGCGCTTCAAGGCGACGAATGCCCGGCCGCGGCCATTGGGCGGCTCCGGCGATCGAGGATCGAGGCGGGAGGCCGCATCAAAACTGGCGATGGCCAATTCCGGCTGCCGCAACCCGAGGAATGCAAGCCCCAGATTGAAGTGCGCAATCGCGTTGTTCGATTCGATGGCGAGCGCGCTCTGGAGCAGCGCCGCACCTGTTCCCGCTTCACCGCGCTGCACGTGCAGCGCGCCGAGCAGTTGCAGGGCATCGAAATGATGCGGCGCTTGCGCAAGCACCGCACGGTAGAGCGGCTCGGCGTCGCGAAGGCGGCCGCTTTGATGGAGGGCGATTGCTGAACGCAGTGTGGAGTCGAGATTGGCGGTATCGGAGCGCATCTGGCCGAGGTGACGATCTGCTGACTCCATGATTGTCGCGCCATTGCTGCGTGGCGGGTGCGCCAAACCCGGCAGGCGCGCATTCCGCCCCTGGGTATCCGCCCGGACGTCAGTTCTTGGATCCCTTGGGGACCGCGCCGGCCTACTTCGGCGGTGACCGCAAGGCATCCACGGCGGCTTCGTTGACGGTGACTTCCTTGCCTGTGGCGAGGGACGCGGCGAAAGCCTCCTTCGCGTCGCTTACCTGCTTTTGCTTCAACCTGGCCATGATTTCGCCCTTGACGTCCTCGAAGCTTCGGACCACCGGCGCCTTCCGATCATCGAGCCGGACGACGAACCAGCCGTCCCGCGTACGAACGACTTCGGTCATGTCGCCCTTGTTCTTCAGGGCGAAGACGGCATTCGCGAGACTTGTATCCAGGTCGGTTCGCGCGAGCGGCCCCTTGCGTCCGCCGACGTCGCGGGTCGTGGTGTCATCGGATACGCTTGGAGCCAGCGCGCCGATATCGGCACCGTTCCTGATCTTTGCGACCGCGTCCGCGGCACGCTTTTGCGCGCCGTCGAAGCCGTCCTTTTCGGACGCAAAGAAGAGCATCGTGATCGACACCGTTTCCGGAGATGCAAAACTCGCCTTGTCGACCTCATAGAGTTCACGTGCGCGGCGCTCCCAGGCCGGCCGCTTCAATTCGAAATCGAGCGCCGCGCCTTCCTCCACACTGGCGACGAGCATCGCGGCCAGGATGCGGTCCTCCTCCTGTCGCACGCGGATACGGAGCAACGGGTCTTGATCGAGCTTTTTCTCCCGCGCCATCGCAGACATCTCGCGCGTGGTCAACATTCGATCGAGAAGTTGCCGATTGCGGCGCGGACTTTCCGCGAAGTCGGCACGGTCCTTTGCGGGGATGCGCTGCATCTCGGCATCCCAGTCTGCGCGCGTCACGACGACGTCGCCGCGGCGCACCAGGACGGTGTCGCCGGCATCGGCGGCAAATGCCGTCGGGAGGGCAAAAAACTGCGAAAGCAGAATGAACGAACTGAAGGCGGCAAACGACGTGGCGGAGGGCTTCATCTGAAATATCTCGATCGAATCTTGCGCGGCATGGGATGGCCGAAATTGTGCAGAAAAACGAAGAAGCCCCGCGCGCGCGGGGCTTCGGAGCGTCGGAAGGCGCTCACCGTGCGCTCACGTTCCCGGCGGCTTGGTCCAGGTGATGATCATGTTGCACGAGCCGGTGCACGATGGGGTAAATCCATCGGTCTGCGTGTTCTTGACGTTGAGGTAATAGTCCGTTCCGGGCAGCAGGTCGATCGTCGACCCAAACTGCTTCAGGTTGACCTGGATCGGAGTCACCGAGATTCCGATATTCCCGCTGTACAGGACCGGAATGGTGGAACCGGCGGTGCCCGAGAAACTGCACGGTGTGGTCGAAAGAACGCCGTAACGATTGACGGCCGGATCGCCGTACTCGGCAAGGTTGAGTTGCCCGGCGGTGCTCACCGGCGACTGCGCGCCCGCCGGCGGCTTGAGGTGGATGACCAAAGCGTCGTTCGGGCCGAACCCGTTGAAGGGTGGATCCTGGGTATGCCAAACGGTGCCGTTGGGCGACCAGTCCACGTCAACGTAAATGGTCTTGCCAAAGCCGCTGCAGCTGACGCCGCCGCTGCCCGGCACGCTGACGCTGATCGTCTTCGTATCGCATGTCGTGGGGCTGGTGCAGCCGACAACCTGCCATGTGTACTGGACGGCCGAGCTGCCGGCGTTGCCGGCAAGCGTGTCCGAGGGTGTCGCCGACGTCGGATTGGTCGGAGCGCCGGCCGAGGGCGCCGTTCGGGTCCACGTGTAGGTGACGCCCGCACTGGGCACGCAGTTCGCGTTGAGGTTTGCCGAACCGCCAGCGCTCGTCATTGGACTTGGCACCGTCACGACGCTTGGCGTGCAGACCGGCGCCGTCGGCGCCGCATCGCTCCACGTGACCGTGACCATCGACTGCCCGGAAAGCGGGGCCGCGGTGGCGGTCACCTGATAGAGGCACGATCGTGTCTGGCCGGCGACGATGCCGCTGGGCTTGTTGATGTTGGTTGTGGCCAGGGTCGGCTGCCCCGGCGCCTGGCAGGTCGCGTCGCTGAACGGGCCGCTGACAAGGCTCCAGAGATACGAAGCACCCGGGGGCGTGCAGTTCGCCTGCAGCGCCGTGCCCACCTGCGTGGTCGGATTGGTCACGCCGATAATCGAGCATTGCAGCTTGGCGCAGGTCAGGGTGAAGCTAGCCCCCCGATCCGGTGATCTGGAAGCCGGCGCAGTTGGGGTCGCTGTAGGTGAGCGTCGCGGCGGTGGCGGGGGCCGCCGCAACGTTCAGCAGCGTCGCGCCCGCGAGCAACACGGCGCGGACTAATGACTTTGTCATGGGAATGTCTCCGGAGGGATCGTTGGGGCATTCGACCCTCGATCCGCAGCAAAATTCACACCATTATAGCGCACCGCGCACTCGTTTGACAGGGCACGCGCGTCCGCACGACGGGAGAATCGCCACCTGCGTCGGCGTGCAACGGCTTTCCAACCCTTCCTTCAGGCGCAATCGAGCCCGGAGAGCGTCCACTCGCGGCCTCAGCGGCGCTGGGCGCGACCGCGTGCGGCGCGGACCGTGCAACAGGCCCATTCAACGGTTGCGGGATGCAAGTGCGGAGTTTTCGTCACGCAGCAATGCGGACATGGACACACTCGTCCCGGATCCTCGCGCGCGTCGAGGAAGGGCGCCCACGGTCAAAATGAACCAAAAAAAAGGGCGGGAACGAATCCCGCCCTTCTCATGCTTTCGACCGAACGCCTTATGGAGTAACCAGCGTCGTGGTCTTGTGCTTGAAGCTCGCGCCGTACGCCGACTGGATCGTGGCGGTGGTATTCGCCAGCGGGACCGCGCCGTTGTAGAACGTGTTCGTCGAGAATCCGACCACCGGCAGGCCGTTGAACGTCTGGTTCGTCGTCGAGGAGATCAGCTGATGGATCGGAGCCGTTGCGCCGCCGACCAACCCCAGACGCCCCCAGCCATTCTGGTACGGGGTCGAGATGTTGACGCTGTTCTTCGAGCTGAACAGGTTGGAGTTGTTCCACGTCACGATGTTCGCTTCCCAGCACAGCGCCGGATTCGCCGAGCCCGGGGGCGGCGGCGAGAAGCCACCAGGCGCGCCGCCCGGCGTCTGCTCTTCGCGATCCCAGAACTTGATCGTCACGTCGTCGCACGCGCCCAGAGGGCCGGCGAAATTGCGCTGGAACAGCTTCGGCGGCGTGCCCGTGCCGGCGAACACATAGTAACGCTTGGTCGGGTAGGTCAGCACCCAGTCCGTCAACGACGCCGTGCCCGAATCCAGCACGTATTCGTTCATGACGTTGTTGTGCATCAGCGCGGCGCTGACGGCGTCGATACCGCTCGTGAACGGTGCCAGAATGACCGCGCCGCCTTGCGTACACCTCGGCCTGGTGACCGGTGGCAGTGCGCGTCTTGCTGGTCTTGCAGCGTCGGCGAGATCGATCCGCCCTTGAACCAGAGCGCCGGCGGAACCGTACGGAACGCCTCGAGGGCGACCGCGTCCCCGCCCGTTTCCGCGGACGAGTTGACGTTGATGATCGTCATGCCGCCGAAGAGACCGCCGGAGCCAAGGACCGTATCGGCCAGGGCGTCGGTGTCGTTGACCGCGCTGCAATCCTTCGGCACGCCGTTCACGTGGGTGATGGCGACGGCGGTGGGGCTGCCGGCAGTCAGGTCACCCATTTCGATGATTTCGACATAGCCTTCACGCGTGCGGTCGAGCGACGTGTCCGCGAGATCCGTATTCGTGCCCGTGTAGGCGAAGTTGACGAACGGCGTCGGCGACGATCCGTTGCTCGAGACCGTCGGCGTCGTGCAGGACTTGTCGAACGTGACGACGCCCGCGCCGTCGGCCGTCGGGAGGATACCCGCGGTCCAGACGTCGTTCGCCGACAGGTACAAGTTAAAGTCAAGCACTTCGCGGGAGTCCTTGCCTTCCAGGAAGCGAACCTTGACCGCCTTCGCCGACGCGGTCGAGTTCACCACCGACAGCAGCGAGTTGAACTGGGGGTTCGAGAACGTCGGGGTGATCCCGTTCGAGACCTGCACCCGCGTCCGTACCGTGTAGTACGGATAGATCAGGACCTGACCCAGGCCGTCGGGGTTGACGTGAACCGCGTTCGCGGTGCCCGCCATACCCAGCGCGCTTACACCCGCGATGGCGGCGTACAGCGACTTCTTGTTGAACGTGTTCATGGTTGGTAGTAACTCCTATTTGCGTTTGCGTTTCGAAGTGATCACTTGAATACCGACAGCATGCGAATCTTATTACAGCTTGCCCCGCTTGTACAAATGAAATCTTTCCCTACCCCTGGCACCCGAATGCCCCCTTGTGGAAATTCTGCAACGGCCGCCCGGTGATCGTTACTCCCAGACGAGCCACGCTTTTCCTTCGTCAATCACCCAAGTTTCGCGCAGCGGCGTCACCAGGCCCTTCATGAGCCGGTGGTCGTAGGTGACAGTCAACTGGACCTTGCACACCGCGCCTTCGCACTCGACGGACTCGACCTTGAACGCCCTGTATCCCGATGACCTCGCCTGCTGCTTTGTAGGCCGCCAACGAAAGGATTTCTCTCGAGGCGGGACTGAAATACGTGTAGGCCAGATCCAGGTTGCCGTCGATCAGCGCAGCCCATCTCGCCTTCACGCGCTCGGTCACCGCCGCGTTCTTTACCTCGGGCGGGGACTCCTTCGTCAGCCCTCCGATCGTCGCGCAACCGGCCACTGCAACGAGAAGCACCATGGCGAACCCACGCACCAGCGGAACAAAACCGCGCGCGTGGGCGCGCCGACACCCGAAACCGTGCTCAACCATTTGGATTGCCCCTGAAAAACGCAGGTGAAACGCCGCAGTGCGAATTGCCCGAGGACCGCCTCAACCGTACCCCTTCGCCCTGCGGCGCCGCAATCCTCAGGGCAAGCCTAACCAATGACCCCGTCATCGTCAACGGCGGATTTGGGGATATCGATTGCCACAAATTTCCGTTGCACCCCTGCAACAGGAATTTGTCGGGGTTTGGAGACGTTTTCTTGTCGCCATCTGGCGACGGCACTCGAATTAATTCATTGAATCATTGTGTTGCAGGTGCCGGCGGCGGCAGGAGCTTCTTGAAGACATCGAACGTATCGTCGACCTTTTCCATTCGCCGGCGAAGGTCCTCGAGGACCGCCTTGAGGTCGAGTTCGCTTTCCACCACCCGCGGGGTGACGAACATGACGAGCTCGGTCCGGTTGTTGACCAGGGTTTGATCGCCGAACAGGCCCCCGATGATCGGGATGCGCGACAGCAGCGGCAATCCCTTCGACGTATTTTGCTTGGTCTCGCCAATGAGCCCGCCCATCACCATCGTCTGCCCGGACTGCACGTTCACCATGGTCTGGATGCTGCGCGTGTTGATGGGAGGCGCGTCGCCGGGATTCGCCACGGTTCCCGGATCGCTCACCTCGACCTGGATGTCGAGCGTGACGAGCCCGCCCTGGTTGATGTGCGGCGTCACCTGCATCAGCACGCCGGTGTCGATGTACTGCGACGTCGTCGTGACGACGTTGGTGGTGCTGCCGACGATGCTCTGCTGGTTGATCGGGATCTTGTCGCCGGCCTTGATCGTCGCCTTCTGGTTGTCGAGCGCCGCGAGATGCGGGTTCGCGATCACCTTGGTGTCGCCGTAGGAGTCGAGCAGGTGCAGCGCCGCCTGGACGCCGCCCGGGAAGTTCGAATTGTTGATGATGTAATAGAAGCCCTGCACGAGCCCGAGTGCAGGGTTGACCGCCGCCGCCGCCGCGGTCGAGGCGACCTGCGCGGCAATCGGAACCGCGGGGTTGATAGGCGTCGATCGCGTGATGTTGCCGCCGGAGCCGCGCCCCGACGGCGCGCCGCCCTTGAAGAGCCACTCGACGCCGAAATCGAGCTCGTCCTTCAACGACACCGACGCGACGACGACCTCCATCGTGACCTGACGGGGCGGAACGTCGAGCTTCTTCAGCGCCGCTTCGATGACGCGGAATTCCTGCGCGGTCGCGACGATCAGCAGCGTGTTGTTGTCCTTGTCGGCGACGACCTGGATGTTGCGCACGATGCCGAGGCCCTCGCCGGAGCGCCCGCCCGCGTTCTGCTGCTGATTTTGCGTCACCGGCTGCGACTGCGTGGTGGTGACGTTGATCGTCGGCTGCACCACCGCCGGCTGCGCCTGGAACGTCGGCGGATTCACGATCGTCCCCGCCGGCGTGCCGGGGGCAAGCGTCGGCGCCGACGGCGCCGCGGCGGGCGGCGCGCGGCCCGTGAACGCCTGCGTGAGCAGCGGCCCCAGCTTCTCGGCGCGCTGGTTCTGGAGGTTGTAGACGAAGAAGCTCGGGCCGTCGCCGGTGCCGGCCTGGTCGAGCCGCACGATCCACTTCTTCACTTCGTCGAGGTAGGCCGGCTGCGGCGTCACGATCAGGAGCGCGTTCAGCCGCTCGAGCGGAATGATGCGCAGGATGCCGGCGAGCGGGCTCGTCGCCTTGTCGCCGATGGCCTTGTCGAGCTCCTGCGAGACGACCTTCACGTCCGCGTATTGCAACGTGAACACGCCCACCGACATGCCGGCCATCCAGTCGATGTCGAACATGTCGATCGTTTCGAGGAGGTGACGAAGCTCGGTCTCGGTGCCCGCGAGGACCAGCAGGTTGCGCAGCTCGTCGGGGCGCACCGCGCTCGCGTCCTTCGCGAAGGGCTCGAGGATGCGCATCATTTCGCGCACGCCGATGTAGCGCAGCGGGACGATCTGCACTGAAAAGCCCGGCGGCAGCGCGCGCTGCGAGTTGCCGAGCTGCGGCGTGGTGTTGCCGCGCACGAGCGCCGCCTGCGGCAGGATCTTGTAGATGCCGCCCTCCTTGATCATCCCGGCGCCGTTCATCCGCAGCAGCATTTCGAGCGTCGCCGGCAGCGCCTCGCGCGGAATGCCCGCCGTGGTGCGCAGCGTCACGGTGCCCCCTACCGAACCATCGATCGTGTAGGCCTCGCCGAGCGTGTCCCCGAGGACGCTGCGGATCACCTCGCGCAGATCGGCGCCTTCCCAGTTCATCACGATGCTGTTGCCGCTCGCCTGGACCGGCGCCGCCGGCGGCAGCCCGCCGCCCGGCTGCTGGCCGCGCACGAGCACGCCCGTGCCCTTGAAGATGCGCGCCTTGTCCTCCGGTGTCGGCAACCCGGGCTGCAAAGCGCGCTCGGCGGCGTCGGCAAGCGCCGGCGAAATCGACTGGCTGCCCTTCATCGGCGTGCTGCGCATGGTGACCGGCGGCCCTCCGGCATCCGGCGCCGGCGGCGGCGACGCGCAGGCCAGGAGGGCGAGCGGCAGCGCACAAACGAGCGCTTTGCGGAACGGGGGGGAAATCGTCATTGTTGTTATCCGGTTGGCGCGTGGATGCGGTGAGGCCCGGCGCTGGCGCCGAACGTGTTTGCCGAAGGATCGCGCGATCGTCATCGCGGCGCGTTGGGAGTTCGGGGTTGCTGGTAGGCGCGGTACATGTCGGCCCATCGTGGATCCGGAGCGGTCACGGGTGCGGCGGCGGCAGCCGGTGCAGCGGCGGCCCGAGGCGCGGTCGCGGGCGGTGGAATGGGGTTGCCGTCGGGCGTCGATGTCTGGGCCTGGACGGCGGCTTGCGCAGCGCGGGCCGCGCGGCGGCGCTCGGCGAGGGAGGCGTCGGCGGGGGTGCTGCCGGGGGCGGCTGCCGCGGGTTCCGCGCCCACGGCCGGAACCGCCGCGGCGGTCGCGGCGGGCGGCGGCGGAGCCGGCGCTGCGGGCTGCACCGTCGGCCGCGGGTTCGTCGCAACGCGCAGCACCAGTTCTTCCGATTCGTCGCCAAGGGCGAGGCGCACGCGGTCGGCCTTCACCTCGGCGACCAGGATTCCGTTGACGGTGTCGCCCTGCAGCACGCGGCGCGATTTTCCGCCCGCCGTTTCGCGCAGGAACGCGGTGTTCTTGCCGCCGATCACCATCGTGCCGGTCAACGCGAACTGGCCGCGCTGCAACCGCGGCTTCGCCTGCTCGGCGAGCGCCACCGGCGCGGGCCGCCGGGTCGGGTTGAAAAGTGTCCGCTGCACGGTGTCGGCGCGCGCCGCGGTGCCGCCGGCAATCGCGAATTCCGGGAGCAGCTACGTGACGACCGGCCGCGCCGGGATCGGTTCTTCCGGCGGCGGCAGCTTGCGGACCGCGCGCCCGAAATCGGTCTCCCATGCAATCAGCGCGGCCGCCACGAGCAGCGGCGCCAGCCACCACAGCGCGGCACGCAGGCGGATTCCGAGTTCGTTCATCGCGGCGGCCATTGGCTATTTCCTCGCCGGTTCGTTGAAGTCGAAGGCGATGACGTCGAGCTGGACGTTGACCTCGGGCTCCTGCCCGGGCGCGGGCCGGAAGCCGCGGAAGGCATTCAGCGGGCGCAGCGTCAGGTTCTCGACGACGAGATACGGCTGCTGCGATTCGAGCGCATAGAGGATCTTCTGCAGATTGGGCGTCGTTGCGAAAAACTGGACGTTGAGGCCGATCTGCCGGTAGCGGCCGTCCTCCTTCGCGGCCTGGTTCTGGCTGATCGAGATGCGGCCGCCGTTGCCCTCGACGGCCGCGCGCACGAGCTCCTGCAATTCCGCGCCCGCGAGATTCGCGGCAGTGTTCTTGAGGTAAAAGCGCTTCGCATCCTTGTCGCGCATCACGTCGAGCGCCTTCCGGTATTCCGGCGCCTGCGCGGCGACGCGACGATACGTCTCGAGCCGGTCCGTCAGCGACGAAATCGCATTGTTGTAATGCCGATGCAGCAGCACGACCGGCAGCAGCAGCACCGACAGCAGGATCGCGACGGCGACGACGAACAGCGCGATGGCCAGCGCGCGTTGCTGCCCGGCAGGAAGCCTTGCGATGGCCGCGTTCATGGTCCGCTTCCCGGCGGTTTGCGCGGCGCCGCGGGGATCGCTCCCGAGATCACCTGCTCACCGCCCACCGTCGTCGTCGGCGGCCCGGCCGCGGCGGGCGGATTGACCGATCCCGGTGGCGGCGGCATGTCGCGCGGCGCGGTCATCCCCGGCGGGAACGCGGCCTGCGGAGGCGGCGGTCCGAACACGGCCGGCGCAGGCGGCGCTCCAACGGCTGGGGGGATCTGGGTGGCGGGAGGAGGTGCCCCGGTCGGTGCGGCGGCCGGCGGCACGACGGGAGCCGTCGCAGTGGCGGGCGGTGTTGCGGCGGGTGCGGGCGGTGTTGCGGGCGGTGTTGCGGGCGGCGTTGCGGACGCCGCGGCCGCCGGCGCCTCGGGCGCCACAACGGCAGGCGTCGCCGGTTCGACCGGCGTGCTCGCGAGCTGCAGCGGCAGCGGGGCCGGCATCGGCGCAACCTGCGCGCCGAGGTCGAAGATCTCGCCGGGGCCCGGCTGGATCTTGGTCGTCGGCGAACGCGGCGCGGCGTCGACGAACACCTTCGACTCCTCGAGCAGCGAAACAAGGCGCCCCGCGTTGGCGCTCTCGCCGCGCAGCATGAGCTCGCGCCGCGGCTCCTTGCCCTTCGGCGCGCTCTTGACCTCGAGCTGCGTGATCCAGGTGTCGTCAGGGAGCAGCTTCGTCACGTCGTTCAGCACCTGCACCTGGCTCGGGAAACCGTACTTCTTGCCCAGGACGTAGTTGTAGTCGCCGGTCATCGTCTCGAGCTGCTGGCGCAGTGCGCTCGAGGAATCCGCCTGCAAGCGCACATGCTCCGTGTTCTGCGACAGCGCAATGACGTACCCGCGCTTTTGCCAGATCGGCAGCACCACCGCGATCATCGCGACGATTGCGACCACCGCAAGCGGCACCCAGAGGCGCCACCGGCGCAACCATGCGACCGCCGGGCGGTCCTCGTGCGGCAGCAAATTGAGACGCGAGCCGCCCGCCGTGGCGGGGCCCTCGGTTCCCGGCGCGTCGGGCGTGATCGCGACGACGGTCGCCCCCCAGCTTTCGGCGCGCCGGCGCGCATCCGCCACGGCGCTGCGCAACGCCGCCGCCCAATCGACGCGAATTTCGCCTTTCTGGGCGTCGCGCCCGACGACCGCGGCGTCGAAGTAGAGCTCTTCCGGCTTGAACGGCGTGTGGCGATCGAGATCGTAGGCGAGTGCCTGCCGCAGGTCCTGCTCCACCGCCGCGGGCAGGCGGATCAGCTTGCGCAGCACCTGGCCGGGCGGCAGCGCGACGACGACCTTCACCGCCGCGGGACCCGTGCCGTAGGCGACCCGCGGCAGCGTGTCGATCACGGCGCGTCCCGCCTGCTGCGCCGCGGCCGCATCGCCCGCGAGCGGAATGTGCGCCGTCGCCGCGTAGGCGAGCGTGCCGTTGGTCGTGCGCGGCATCCACAGCACCGCGGCATCCTGCGCGAACGCGATGACGGGCCGCAGCATCCGGCGTTTGAACGCCGCGCGCGGCGCCGCCGGCACCAGCGGGGCGAGCTGGGCCATCCACCAGCGCCAGAAAGCGGGCAGTCCCATCCGGTGCGCGGAATCGCGCAACCGTTGCTTGAGGTCAGCGAAGGCGTAGGCCATTTTGGTCGTCGGTCGCCGTGCGGGCGTCCGCGTCGGTGCCAGGCGTCGGGGGCGGCGGCGTGCGTGCGCCTTCCTGCCAGAGAAGGGCGATGACGGGTCGCCGGGGATCCACCGACGGGCGCAGCACCGCGTCGCGGACGAAGGTTACACCATCGGGCATCGTCGCTTCGGCGTGGATGCGCCACACGGATGCGGCGCCGGCGATGAATCCCTGCGCCTGTGGAAACGCGGGCACCGGCAGCTTGCTCGCGAGCGCTTCCTTGCGCTGCGCGATATACGCGTCGACGACGTCGGGCGTGATGTTGGGAATGGCGAGCAGGACGTCGCGCGTGGCCGTCGCGGGGTTGATTCCGGGTTGCCGCGAGTAAACGGTGAGGCTGTCGGCGATGCGCGCGACGAGCCCCGGTGTAACGCCCAGGACGCGCGCGAGCTCGCCGACGGAATCGAAGGGCGCGTTGGCGGGCTTGTAGGTCTTTCCCGCCGCGCGGTAATCCGGCTCTTCGGCACCGTTCGGCCGCTTGAGTTCGTCGACGTCGCGCCAGTCGAGAATCGCTTCGAGAACGCTCTCCGCCGTAAACGCATCGAGGCCGCCGACGTTCTGCAACAGCCCCTTCAGCAGCGGATCGCTCGCGGTGTTGAGGTCGATGCGCGCCGCCTCGTCGACCGCCCAGCTCGTGAGCTTCACCTCGCCTTCGGCCCATGACTGCGGCGAACCGTCCGCCTGCCACACGTCGGGCAGGTTGCGCGGTCGCGTGAGCTCGAAAGCGGTGCGCTCGACAGCGCCGTCGGCGGCGGCGCGCGCCTGAGCGAGCGAGAGCGCGTTGCGCGCGGCGACCGCCTCGCCGTGCATGCTGAACGCGAAGCCGCTCGCGATGACGGTGAGCAGGATCGTGAGCCACAGCACGGCGATGAGCGCGATGCCGCGTTCGGAGGATCGGCGCGCGCGCATCAGCCGGTCCCCACGCAGCGGTTGCGGGTCGGGTCGTACGAAGCGCATGCGGATTCGGGCGCGCGGCGCGGCTCGACGGTGAGCGTCGGCCACGGCAGGCCCTTGGCCGGTATCACGTCGATGCGCATGAGCAGCGGCAGCCGCTGCGGGTCGTCCCACTTGTCGCGCCAGCTCGGCATGTCGACGTCGGCGGCATTCGCGTCGCGCCCGAAATACGACACATGCAGTTCGGCGATGTCGTCGGCGAGCACCGTATGGTCGGCCGAATTGAATTCGGGATTCTGTGTGGCCGCCGGATCGGGAATGGTCCGTTCCAGCACGAGCTGCGACTTGTCGCCGTTGCGCATCACCGCCAGCCGGAAGAAATACGCGCCGCCCTCCTGCACCCGGGGCGGCAGCGCCGCGGCGTAGCGGATCTCGTCGCGCTCGCCGGCGAACATCAGCGGCAGCTCCGCCGCCTTCTTCACCCGCAGCGGCAGTTCCGCTTCGATCTGCTCGCGCAGGAACGACTGCGCCTGGCGCATCGACGAGACCGCCTCCGCCTTCGCCTCGCCGCCGTCCCAGCTGCGCGCGGCCATCGACAGCGAGCCGAACATCAGCGACGCGATCAGCGCGAGCAGCACGAGCGCGATGATCAGCTCGATCAGCGTAAAGCCGGTGGAATGCCGGCGCGTCATCGCGCGTCCCTCGCGGCGATGCGCGTGGTCGCGAGCGCCAGCGTCCGCTTGCCGCCGTTCGCCGCGGGAAAGGCGACCTCGGCGCTGACGCGAAAGAGACGCAGCGGCAACGAATCGGAGCCGCGCTCGGTGTCCGGATTGACGCCCGGCGCCGTGTAGGGCGTGACTTTCGTCGTCCATTCGATGCGGCCGTCGTCCACGGTGCCCTGCTGCGTCGTCTCGCGCAGCGGCTGTGTCGACGCCGCCTCCGCGAGCACGCTCTCGGCGACGAGCAGCGCGCGGCTCGAGTCGTCGGCGGCCGAGGCGTTGCCGAGCGCGCCGGAAAACAGGCGGAACAAGGCCGTGCCGACGAGCGCCAGGATCACGAACGCGACCAGCACCTCGAGCAGCGAAAAGCCGCGAGCGCGCGCGAACGGATGCCGGTGGATAGCACGGGTGCGCATCGGATGCCTAGTCCAGAATCGCGACGCGGCCGGTAAGCCAGTCGACGTCGACTTCGTACTTGCGCTCGCCCGCCGCCAGCGTGACGCGGCCGCCATTGCTGCCGCCGTCGGGAAAAAAGCGGATCGCACCCGTGGTTTCGCTGATGAGGTCGCTTTGCGCGGTGAAGAGCTTCATCTGCATCTCGCGCGGCAGCACGTGCACATGAGGATCGCGCTCGATCTGGAACGTGCGATGCTCCAGGTCGAGCACCACGCGCGTGTCGGTGCGCGTCGCCACGGCGTCATTGCGCGCCATGCGCAGCCCCGCCGCGACTTTCCGCGCCGCGGTCTTCAAGTCGGTGTTCGACACGCCGGGGCCGAGGATCGGAATCGCGATCGCCGAGATGATCGCGATCAGCGCCAGCACGACGAGCAACTCGAGCAGCGTCACCCCGGCGCTGCGCGCGAAGCGTGAACTGTGGTTGTCGTTGCGCATCGGCATGGCGTGGCGAGCCGCCTACGGCTGCGAGCTCGAGATGTCCTTGTTCGGGCCCTCGCCACCTTCCTTGGCGTCGGCACCGAGTGAAATGATCTCGTACGGCGCGTTCGCGGCCGGCGACGAATACTTGTACTCCGTGCCCCACGGGTCCTTCGGCACCGTCGCCTTTTTCCAGTACGGGCCGTTCCAATTGGCAACGCCGGCCGGCGCGCTCACCAGCGCCTGCAATCCTTCCTGTGTCGTCGGATAGCGGCCGACCTCCAGCTTGTACAGATCGAGCGTCTGGCTGATCTGGCCGATCTCGATCTTCGCGGCGTCGGCCTTCGCCTTCTCGCCGCGGCCGATGTAGTTGCCGGCGACGACGGTCATGATCACCGAAAGCAGCACGAGCACGACCAGGATTTCGATCAGCGTCATGCCGCGGGAGGTTCCTCGCTTCACCCGGGTTGCAGCCATTGCCGTTCCTCTCGTTCGAATTGCGGTCCGCCGGGGCGCGCCGCCCCGCCGCGGAGTGTTAGACACGGTTCACTGGACAAGTTCGCTCATGCCCATGACGCCGATCAGGATCGAGAACACGATGCCGCCGATCAGCACCGCGAGGGACAGGATCATGACGGGCTCCAGCACGGCGAGAAAGCGCTTGATCGCCATCGCGACCTCGCGGTCGTAGATCTCGGCGACACGGTTGAGCATTTCCTCGAGGCGGCCGGATTCCTCGCCGACCAGGATCATCTGCACCGCGAGCTTCGGGTAGAGCCCGGTATCGTCGAGCGGCTTGGCGAACCCCTTTCCTTCGCGCAAGCGGGCGATCACGCCGTCGAGCGCGTTCGCGAGGACGACGTTGCCGAGCGTGTCGCGGACGATGGCGAGCCCGTTCAGCAGCGTCACGCCGTTGGCGAGGAGCGTTGCCAGCGTGCGCGAGAAGCGCGCCGTCTCGACCTTGGTCACGACGTCGCCGATGAGCGGCCAGCGGAGCAGTCGCGCATCCCAGCGCAGGCGCACGAGAGGATCCTTCAGGCGCCGCTTCACCCAGAGGACCCACAGCACCGCCAGCGCGGCGATCGCCCACCACCACTGCTTGATGCCGGTGCCGAGGAAAATCACAACCTGTGTGGGCAACGGGAGCGCGTGGCCCGCCTGCGCGAACGTCTGCTCGAACTGCGGCACGACGTAGGCGAGGATCAGCATCAGCGACAGCACGGCGACGCCGATCAGGATCGTCGGATAGATGAGCGCGGAAATCACGCTTTCGCGCAGCTCCTTGTTGCGCTCCATCGTGTCCGCGAGGCGCGTCAATACGGTGCCGAGCGCGCCGCCGGCCTCGCCCGCCCGGATGATGTTGATGTAGAAGCGCGAGAACACCTCCCGGCGCGCGTCGATCGCCTGCGACAGGGACTTGCCGCCGCGCACGTCGTCGCGGATGCCTTGCATGAGCGCCGCGACCGGCGGGGTTTCGGCAAGCCCGATCAGGATCTCGAGCGAGCGGTCGAGCGGCAGCCCCGCGCGCAGCAGTGTCGCGAGCTCGCGCGTCATCGCGAGCAGCTGGTCCCGGCTGACCTTCTTCGACTCGAACCACCGGCGCCGCGCGCCGCGCCCGCCGTTGCCGGCGGCCGAATTGTTTGCCGCCCCCGCGGCTCCGGATCCGACCGCGCGCGCGACCTGCGTCGGCATCAGCCCCTGGTCGCGCAGGCGCTCGACGATCTCCGACTCGTTCGCGGCCTCGAGCTCGCCGACCGCGACCCCGCCCGACGCATTGACGGCCTTGTAGCGGAAGATGGCCATCAGTTTTCTCTCGTGACGCGCAGCACTTCCTCGAACGTCGTGATCCCGCGCACCGCCTTGCGCAGGCCGTCCTCGTACATCGTGACCATTCCTTCCTTGATCGCCTCGGTGCGAAGCTCGGAGGAGATCGCATGCTTCATCACGAGGCTTCGCAGCGGATCGGTCATCGGCAGCATCTCGAGGATGCAGATGCGCCCCGAATAACCGGTCTGCGCGCACTGCGGGCAACCCTTCGGGTGATAGAGCGTTATGTCCTTGGCGCCGGTGAAGCGCCGCAGGCCGAACTCCTCGACCACCTCGGGGAGCGCGGTGTAGGGCTCCTTGCATTGCTCGCACAGCGTGCGCACGAGGCGCTGCGCGAGGATGCCGATCACCGTGGACGTGAGCAGATAGTCCTCCACGCCCATGTCGAGCAGCCGGTTCACCGTGGAGGCGGCGTCGTTGGTGTGGATCGTCGACAGCACGAGGTGGCCGGTCAGCGCCGATTGCACGGCGATCTCGGCGGTCTCGAGGTCGCGCACCTCGCCGATCATGATGACGTCGGGATCCTGCCGCACGATCGAGCGGAGCGCGTTCGCGAACGTGAGGTCGATCTGCGGCTTCACCTGGATCTGGTTGATGCCGACCATCTGGTACTCGACGGGATCCTCGACCGTCAGGATCTTGACGTCGGGCTGGTTGAGTTTCTCGAGCGCGGTGTAGAGCGTCGTGGTCTTGCCGGAACCGGTCGGCCCCGTGACGAGCAGGATCCCGTGCGGCTCGCAGCAGCACGTCCATGAACGACTTCAGCGTGTCGTCCTCGAAGCCCAGGCGCTTGAAGTCGAGCGGCACGCCGCCCTTGTCGAGGATCCGCATCACCACCGATTCACCGTGCATCGTCGGCACCGTCGACACGCGAAGGTCGATTTCCTTGCCTTGCACGCGCAGCCGGATGCGGCCGTCCTGCGGCAGCCGCCGCTCGGCGATGTCGAGGTTCGCCATGATCTTCACGCGCGAGATCACCGCGGCGGAGAAGCGGCGCGGCGGCGACTCGACTTCGTGCAGCACGCCGTCGATCCGGTAGCGGACGACGAGGCGATTCTCGAACGGCTCGATGTGAACGTCGGACGCGCGCGCGTCGAGCGCGTTGGTGATGATGAGCGAGACGAGCCGGATCACCGGCGCCTCCGCCGCGAGGTCCTTCAACTGCTGGACGTCGGCGTCGAACGAGAGGTCGTCCCCGCGCTGCTCGACGTCGCCGATGATCTGGCCGACTGCCGTGCGCCCGGCGCCGTAGAGCCTTTCGAGCGCCGCATCGAGCTCGTTGGGAATCGCGACCATCGGCTTCACGTCGCGGCCGGTGACGAGCTTGAATGCGCTGATCGTGTACGCGTCGGTCGGATCGGCCATCGCGAGCGCCAGCTCGTTTTCGTCCTCGCGCACGGGAAGCGCGTGCGATTCGCGCAGGAACCGCGCCGAGATGCGCTCCTCGAGGATGGGGAATTCAGGGTAGCCGGCGGCGTCGACGAGCGGCAGGCCGAGCTGCGCGGCAAGGGCTTCGGTGACGTCGCGCTGCGCGCACACGCCGAGCGTCACCAGCAGCGAACCGAGCTTTTCTCCGCTTTCCTGCTGCACGCGCAACGCGCGATCGAGTCCCGCGGCATCCACCTTGCCGCGCTCGATAAGGATCTCGCCGATGCGTTTGCGAACCGCCGTGTCCACGCGTGAGGTCGTTCCGGAAATGAAAAAATCAGCCGTTGATGATAGCATGGCGCACCTGCAAAAATGACCGTGTTCCCGCGCAAATCAACAAGTTGCGTGTGTCTTTTGCAGCATTATGTCGCCATCGAACGACGACGAAGCGCCCGATTGTCGCTGCATCCCGACGCATTCTTTCTGTGGTGTGCATCATGAAGATCACCGCGTACGCCCTCACCGATAATCCGCTGCCGCTCCGCCCATCGCCGGTGTCGCGCGAATGGATGGATCGCATCCCCGATCGCCACGCCTATCGCTGCCTGCCGCTCAACATCGCGAATTCCCACGGCTGGGAGGTCGCCTCGCCGTGCGCGTTCGAGATCGCGTGGGACGGCGGACCCAACGCCTTCAACCTCAAGGCGCGCGCGCTGGATGGCTTCGCGCACATCGATCAATTCGCGCTTTCCCATTTCGCGCACGGGATCGTGACCTTCCAACTGACCTATTTGTTCCGTACGGAGCCCGGCTGGAACCTCTTTGCAACCGGTCCGACCAACAATCCGAAGGACGGCATCGCCCCGCTTTCGGGGGTGATCGAGACCCATTGGCTGCCCTATCCCTTCACGATGAACTGGAAGATGACGCGCGCCGGCACCGTGCGGTTCGAGAAGGACGAGCCCGTCTGCATGGTGTTCCCGATCCCCGCCGACACGCTGCCCGAGGTCGAAGTGGACGTGCGCAACCTCGCCGACAATCGCGAGCTCCAGACACAGGCGGCCGCATGGCGCGACCGCCGCAACGAATTCATGCGCGGCTTCCACGACCGCGACCCGGCCACGCTCAAGGCGGCATGGCAGCGCTACTACTTTCTCGGCAAGCTGCCCGACGGATCGGAAGCGCCCGACTCGCATCAGAACAAGCTCAAGATCGCCGCACCCGTCGACAACCGGGGCAAGCAAGTCCTGCCGGAACAATGACGACACGCGCCGTCCCTCCACGTGGCTGATCCGAAGCTGATCGCGTTCTACCTGCCGCAGTTCCATCCGATTCCGGAGAACGACGCGTGGTGGGGCAACGGGTTCACCGAATGGCGCAACGTCGTCCGCGCGCGGCCCAAATTCAAGGGGCATTACCAGCCCCACCTCCCCGCCGATCTCGGGTTCTACGACCTGCGCGTTCCGGAGACGCGAATCGCGCAGGCGGATCTCGCGCGCGCGCACGGCATCCACGGGTTCTGCTATTACTACTACTGGTTCAACGGCCGGCAATTGCTCGAACGCCCGTTGAATGAAGTGTTGAAGTCCGGCCAGCCGGATTTTCCGTTCTGCGTGTGCTGGGCAAACGAGAACTGGACCCGGCGCTGGGACGGACAGGACAAGGACATCCTGATCGCGCAGGCGTATTCGCCGGAGGCCGACGGCCGCCTGATCGCGGACCTCGCGCCGCTGTTCCGCGATCCCCGCTACATCCGCGTCGGCGGGCGCCCGCTGCTCGTCGTGTATCGCGCGAACATGATGCCCGATCCGCGCGCGAGCGCGGCGCGCTTTCGCGAACAGGCGCGGCGCGAAGGATTCGACGACCTCTATCTCGTGTTCGTGGAGGCCGGCGGCATGGGCTCCCCCGGAACGTGGGGCTTCGACGCCGGCCTCGAGTTTCCGCCGCACAACCTCGAGCTCGGCGATCTCACGCCGTCGATGGAGATCACCGACCCGCAGTTCCAGGGCAAGGTCTGGGACTACGTCTACAGCGCCAGGGCGGCGATCGCCCGAAAGCCTCCCGAGTATCGTGTCCACCGCGGCATCATGGCCGGCTGGGACAACACGCCGCGCGTGCCGAACAACAGCAACGTGTTCGTGAACGCCCATCCGGCGAACTACCAGCGGTGGCTGACGGCGATCCTGGCCGAGACGGTGCGCGCGCATCCGCCCGGCGAGCAGCTCGTGTTCATCAATGCATGGAACGAATGGGCGGAAGGCTGCCATCTCGAGCCCGATCTCGCCTTCGGCCATGCGTATCTCGAAGCGACGAAGGCCGCGCTGGATTCGGTGCGCTGACTTCACGCGTCACCGGCCTGCCCGCGGGCCATCGAGCTGCATGTCCGGGGGCTTGTTACCGACCCTTCCCGGAGAACAATGCGTGTCGGTTCGCCCGCGCGGGAGGCGTGCTGGCGATCCGGACGATGCAGTTGCCGGCACGATTCCCGTCGCGACAGGAACGGCCATGACCCGCATTTCACCCGCCATTGCCGGTCTCGCCGTGTCGCTGCTGGTTTCGGCGACACAGGCAGGTGCAGAAGACACCCAAGCGAAGGGGACGATCGTCTACAGGATGCAGTCGATCCCCATGAAATACGCCTACTACGTGATCGGGCCGGACGACGTCGGCAGGAAGACGATTCGCCGGGTGATCCTCTCTTCCACCGACATCGGTTCGAAGATCGCCGCGTGCAAGTCGATGTCGTGCACGGAAGGGGAAGTGCGCGAAGGCATGAGCGTCGACCTCGTGCCCGGCGGACGAATCGAGTACTGGATCGCGCTCAGCGGACAGTTCGTCCAGTATTCGGGGACCGAGCCCGCGGCATCGCTGCAGATCACCGCCAACGAGGCAGAGCGCCTGGCCGGCCACTTGAAGTTCGACAGCACCGGGGCGGGCGGACCGCGGCTCGACATCGAGTTCGACGCCCCTCTCACCAAGGACCTGCGTCCACAATGAACGCGTGCGAATCGACCGTTGCACGCGCGTATCGCGTCATGGCGGCCACGCTGGCCGTGCTGTGCATGTGCGGCGTTTCGCCGGCCCCGGCGCAGGACGTGCGCGCGATCCAGATCAGCGAAGCCCGGAAGTCCGACGACCGCACGCTCGCGTATCTCGACACGTTCCGGGCCGCGCTGGTCGCCAGATTCGGCGGCGATCCTCTCCTCACGCGGAGGGCGGCATCAACGGGACCGGGTGCAATCGGGCGAGGTGCACATCGAGAACGTGGTGCTGTCGAACCTGGCGCAGGCGGGATCCTGATCGAGAGGGCGTCGGTGCGGATCTCGGCCGGATCGCGCGAATGCGCGGCGCGGCGTCGAAGCTCGTGTGGAGCGAGGTCGAAGGCGACGGCGCTGGTCCCGACGCGGCGCGCCGCGCGCAGTTCCCGTCGAGAGTTCGTGATGACCAGGAACGGCGCCGGCATGTGACATTCCGACGGCGGGCCGGCAGCAGATCGAAGCAATCGGTGGCGGCGACGCGGATCCCTCGGTATCCCAATTCCGCCTGTCCGCGGTCACCGACAAGTTCGTGCGCGAGCGCTTTCGCGCCCATCGCACCGGCTCGCAGGGCATCCGGCAGCTACCGCCTCGGTCCGGTGACGGTGGGCTATTTCGGGGCGCCGTTCAATCGCCTCATCCTCGAATACCAGGTCGCGAGCATGAGCACCGCCGGATTGACGATGGCCTCGTTCGATCTCGCGACCGGCGCGCCGCTCGACGTGACCGGCGCCATGGCGGCGGCGCACGCCCAGCGCGAGGAAGCGCGGCGGACGGAATTCGAGGCGGAAAAGGCGGCCCGGCAACGGAACCTCGTCAAGGAAGTGCCGGCGACGCTCGCGCTGTTGCGCAAGGACATCGGCACTGCGCGCCTGATGGCCGTGTGGATCAAGCGCGACAAGATCACGTTCGTGCAGGGCGACAAGGTCATCGTCGACTACGACCAGCGCGGCCGCTTCAGCCGGCGGCCGGACGCCTACGACAGCGTCTGGCTCTGCACCGGAGGATTCGACGACCGCGAGGTCGACTGGAACAATTTCGCGGCGCTGATCGAGGCAGCGATGCGCGCACGCAATCTCGACGAAGAGGACCGGGATTACGCGGAGATCGCGATCGAGCGCCCGCGCGATTGCGTGCCGACAACCATCGAGATCAAGTTCGGCAACTACAAATCGCCGCAGCCGAGGGTCACGTTCGATGCCGCCGGCCGCCTTGTGAAGTCGCGGTAAGAGGACGGCGAACTCGAGGTTGGGCTAGGTCCGCGCGACGGCGAACGCCTTCTCCGCCAGCGAAACAGTCGTCGCGATGTCGTCCGCGGTGTGCGCCGCCGACACGAAGCCCGCCTCGAATGCCGAGGGCGCGAAGTAGATGCCCGCATCCAGCATTGCGTGGAAGAACTTGTTGAAGCGCGCCTTGTCCCCGGCCATCACCGTGTCGTAGGTGTCCGGCACGCGGTCGGCGAAATAGATCCCGAACATCCCGCCGACCGACTGCGCCGAGAACGAAACGCCGGCGCGCTTCGCGGCGGCAGCGAGGCCGTCGGTAAGTGACTTCGTCGTGACCGCCAGCCTGTCGTAGAACCCCGGCGCCTCGATTTCCTTCAGCGTCGCGAGCCCCGCGGCGACCGCGACCGGATTGCCGGAGAGTGTCCCCGCCTGGTAGACGGGACCGAGCGGTGCGATCTTTTCCATGATCGCGCGCTTGCCGCCGAACGCGCCGACCGGCATTCCGCCGCCGATCACCTTGCCGAGCGTGGTCAGGTCCGGCGTCACGCCGACCAGGCCTTGCACGCCGCTTCGGATGCACGCGGAAGCCCGTCATCACCTCGTCGAAAATCAGCACCGCGCCGTACTTGTCGCACACCGCGCGCAACCCCTGCAGAAAACCGGCCCGCGGCACGATCAGGTTCATGTTGCCGACGATCGGCTCGACGATGATGCACGCGATGTCGGCGCCGCCCTGCGCGAACGCGGCCTCGACCGCCGCAAGATCGTTGTACGGCAGCACGACCGTCTCGTTGGCAATCGCGGGCGGCACGCCGGCGGACGACGGCTGTCCGAAGGTCAGCGCGCCGGAGCCCGCCTTCACGAGCAGGCTGTCGCCGTGGCCGTGATAGCAGCCTTCGAACTTCACGATCTTGCTGCGGCCGGTGAAGCCACGCGCGAGCCGCAGCGCCGACATCGTCGCCTCGGTGCCCGACGAGACGAGCCGCACCATCTCGATCGACGGCAGGAGGCGGCACAGCGTCTCGGCCATCTCGACCTCGATTTCCGTCGGCGCGCCGAACGACAGGCCCTTGGGCGCGATGTCGACGACGGCTTTCACGACCGCCGGATGCGCGTGGCCGAGAATGGCCGGCCCCCACGAGCCGACGTAGTCGATGTAGCGCTTGCCGTCGGCGTCCCACAAATAGGCGCCCTGCCCGCGCTCGAAGAATCGCGGCGTGCCGCCGACGGAACGGAACGCGCGGACGGGAGAATTGACTCCGGCGGGAATGGTGCGCTGGGCGCGGGCGAAGAGTTCGTCGTTGCGGCTCATTGGATCACCTTCGCGCTACGCGCTTCGGTATTCGCCCTTGGGGCGGCCCGGCGGGCTCATTGGATCACCTTCGCGCTGCGCGCTTCGGTATTCGCCCTTGGGGCGGCCCGGCGGGCTCATGGGGCGTGCATCGGATTGTTGGAAAAGGGAACGGGCGGAAACGCGTTGGCGATCGCGCGCGCCGCCGCTTCGACATCGGGCGCATCGAACACCGCGGTGATCACGGCGACGGCATTGGCCCCGGCACGAACCAGCACGGCCGCATTGCCAACGTCGATGCCGCCGATGGCGACGACCGGCACGCCGAGTGCGCGCGCGGGCCCGAGCATATCGACGTCCGCGCGCCGTGCGCCCGGCTTGACCGTCGACGGGAAGAAACTGCCGAGCGCGACGTAATCCGCGCCGGCGGCGACTGCGGCTTGCGCACGCGCCAGATCGTTGTAGCAGGACGCGCCGACGATCCGGTCCGGACCGACGATCGCGCGCGCGGCGCCGATGCCCGCGTCGTCCTCGCCGACGTGGACGCCGTCGGCGCCCGCCTCCACGGCAAGGTTCGCGTCGTCGTTGACGATGAAGCAGCCCGCCGCGAATCGCCTGCACGCGCGCGAGCGCCAATGCCTGCGCGCGCTTCAATGCGGCGTCGGCCGCCTTGTTGCGGTACTGGATGACCGCGGCGCCGCCGGCAAGGGCGGCTGCGACGCGCGCCGCGAGGTCCGCCGTATCCGCGAGATCCGGCGTGACGGCGTAGAGGCCCGCGATGCGCTGCGCCCTCACGCGACGCCGCGCCGTCGCGTCGTCAGTGCGTGCTGCCGGCATCGGCGGCGCGCGGTGATTCGGCTTCGCCGGCAGGCGCGTTCGAATCCTCGCGTGCCCAGAACAGGCGATCGGGCAGGAACTGGCCCATGCCCGGGCGATACGCCTTCTTGAGCGCGTGCCAGGTGTAGTCCTGCGCCTCGCGCACGGCCTCCGGCAATTCGAGACCGTTGGCGAGCATCGCCGCGATCGCGGAGGCCAGCGTGCAGCCCGACCCGTGGTAGCTTCCGGACAGGCGCGCCCACGAATCGGTGCGCACGACGCCGTCCTTGCCGTAGAGCGTGTTGATCACCTGCGGCGTCTGCTCGTGCGTGCCGGTGACGAGCACGTACTCGGCGCCTTGCTCGATCAGCTTCGCGGCGCACGCGGCAAGCGAGGATTCCTCGTCGTCGTCGACTTCGGCGAGGCGGCGGACTTCGAGGCTGTTCGGCGTGAGGATCGTCGTCTGCGGCAGCAGGAGCTCGCGCATCGCGTGAAGCATGTCCTCGGTCGCGAACTCGTCGCCGCGGCCCGAGGCCAGCACCGGATCGAGGATCAGCGGCACGTCGGGATAGTCGGAGACGATCTCGGCGATCGCGGCGATGATCTCGACGCTGCCCAGCACGCCGATCTTGAACGCGTCGACCGGCATGTCCTCGAGCAGGCACCGCGCCTGGTCGGCGACCCACTCGGCATCGAGCGCCTGGATGCCGTCGACGCCGAGCGTGTCCTGCACGGTGATCGCGGTCACCACCGACAGCGGGTGGCATCCCATGCTCGCGAGCGTGAGGATGTCGGCCTGCAGACCGGCGCCGCCGGACGGATCCGATGCCGCGAACGTGAGCACGAGCGGCGGGAATTCGTTGTCGTTGTCGGGGGGCATGTCGCGCAATCGGGACATTCGGCGCGCGGGATCAACAAAGATAAGCGGCCGCGACGGTCGCGCAAGGCGCGCGGAGCTTGCTAGAATTGAGCGATTTTACTCCAACAATCGCCCCCTCATGAAAAAGTACATGTGCCTGATCTGCGGCTGGATCTACGACGAAGCCGCCGGCGCCCCGGACGAGGGCATCGCGCCGGGCACGAAATGGGAGGACGTGCCGCCCAACTGGACCTGCCCCGAGTGCGGTGCGCGCAAGGAAGACTTCGAGATGGTGGAGTTCTGAGGCTCGTTCGTTGACACGAAAAGAGACATTTCCATGAAAATCCTGCACACGATGATCCGCGTCGGCGACCTCCAGCGGTCGATCGATTTCTACACCGGCGTGATGGGGATGGAGCTCCTGCGCACGTCGGATCGCCCCGAGCAGAAGTACAAGCTCGCGTTTGTCGGCTACGGCGACGAAAGCAAGGGCGCGGTCCTCGAGCTCACCTACAACTACGGCGTCGACAAGTACGACATCGGCGCCGGATTCGGCCACATCGCGATCGCCGTGCCGGATGTGGCGGCGGCATGCGCCGCCGTGAAACAGAAGGGAGGGACCGTCACGCGCGAGGCTGGACCGGTCAAAGGCGGGACGACGGTGATCGCGTTCGTTGCCGACCCCGATGGCTACAAGATTGAATTGATCGAGACGTCGAAGCGGTAGCTCGAAGCCGCCGGCGCGCCTACCCCGGCGACTTCAGCAATGCCTTGATGTCGTGCGCGAACACGTCGGCGCCCTGCCCGTACCCGACGTAGACCCGCAGCTTGCCGTTCGGGTCGAAGATGAACGTTCCGGCCGAATGGTCCATCGTGTACGTGCCCGGCGTCTGGCCCGGCCGCTTCTGGTAGACGACCTTGAATTCCTTGGCCGTGCGGGCCGTCGCGTCGGCGTCGCCGTACAGGCCCATGAAGCGCGGGTCGAACGCCGGCACGTAATTCTTGAGCAGCGCCGGCGTGTCGCGCTCCGGATCGATGGTGACGAACAGCACCTGCACTCGCTCGGCATCGGGCCCGAGTCGCTTCATCGCCTCGGCCAGCTCCGCAAGCGTGGTCGGGCAGAAATCCGGGCACTGCGTGTAGCCGAAGAACAGGACGACGGCCTTGCCGCGGTAATCGGCGAGCGTGCGCGGCGTGCCGTTGTGGTCGACGAGCTTGAAATCGTGGCCGAACGACGTGCCCGTGACATCGGACGCCATGAACTTCGGCGCCTCGGGCCCGCAGGCGACGGCCGCGAACGCGGCCAGAAGAACAAGCGTGAATCGCGCGATCACGCGCATCAGCGAAGATAGTGGTCGACGAGCAGCACCGAGAACAGCGCCGCCAGGTACCACACCGAATACTTGAACGTCGCGCGCGCCAGTTCGACGCTGTAGTCGCGATAGAGCTGCACGGCGTACAACAGGAAGAGCCCGCCCAGCGCGAGCGCGCCGGCGAGGTAGACGAGGCCGCTCATCCGCGCCGCGTACGGCAGCAGCGTGACCGCGATCAGCGCGACCGAGTACAGCACGATCATCAGCTGCGTGTAGCGGCGCCCGTGCGTCACCGGCAGCATCGGCAGCCCCGCCTTCGCGTAGTCCTGCGCGCGATACAGCGCGAGCGACCAGAAGTGCGGCGGCGTCCAGACGAAGATGATGAGGAAGAGCAGCAGCGCCTCGGGCGCGACGTCGTTGGTGACCGCCGCCCAGCCCAGCACCGGCGGCATCGCGCCGGACGCGCCGCCGATCACGATGTTCTGCGGCGTCGCGGGCTTCAGCAGCACGGTGTACACGATCGCATAGCCGACGAACGTCGCGAGCGTGAGCCACATCGTCAGCGGATTCACGAAGCGGTACAGAACGAACAGGCCGACGCCGCCGACAACCGAAGCGAACACCAGTGTCGACAGCGACGAGAGCTCACCCGCGGGCAGCGGCCGGCGGCGCGTGCGCGCCATCAGCGCATCGATCTTCTGCTCGACGAGGCAATTGATCGCCGCCGCGGCGCCCGCGACAAGTGCGATGCCGAGGGTGCCGAACACGACGGGCGCGGCCGGCGGCAGGCCCGGCACCGCGAGAAACATCCCGATCATCGCGACGAAGACGATCAGCGACACCACGCGCGGCTTGGTCAGCGCGAGAAATTGCCGGAACCGGCTTTCGGTCAGGGCGAGCGTGTTCATTGGAAGGCCTGGCGCCAGCGCGCGCGAATGGACTGGCAAAACGATAATTTTACCATCGGCGGCGCCCGTCGCGGCCTCCCGCAGCTCAGTGAATCGTCGCGCCGAGGGGTCGGCCTCATGCGTCGACTCGCGTTCGCTCGCTCCCCCTGGCGCTTTGCGCCGGGGCCCCGCTCGCCGCTCGCTCCGCTAGCCTATACGCGACGCCCGAAGGAGCCGCGAAAGGTCCTTCGCGAGGCCCTTGATGTCCGGATCCGCCGGATAGGAAAGCACGAGGTTGCCCAGCGGATCGATCAGCCAGATCCCCGGGAGCGCGCCGGGAAGCACGGCGAGAACGCGCTCCGGCACGCGCGCGACGACGAGCCCCGGATGCTGCGCCCGCAATTCGTGGCCGGGTGGCGCGCCGCCCGCGTCGAGCCAGACGCGAACGACGCGATCGCGTTCCTTGCCCTGCATCGTGTGGGCCTGCCGCGTGGCGTAGAGCAGGCGTTCGCAGGCGGCGTCGCATCCCGTGGCGCTGCGCCGCGAGCATGACCCAGCGGCCACGCAGGTCGGTGAGCCGGAACGGCGCGCCGTCGTCGGTCGTGCCCTCGATCGGCGGCGCCGGCGCCGTCGGCAGCAGCGTGCCGTAGTTGACCTGAGCGGTTCGAGGATAGAAGTAATAGATCGCGTACGACGCCACGACCGGCGCGATACATACGGCGGCCAGCAGGAGGATGGTGCGCCGGCCGCGCGCGGCAGCGGCGGCGGATTTCGCTTGCGTCGCTTCACTCATCGGATGCCCGCTTCGCCGGACGCAGGTTGAGGATGACCCACAGCACGATCGCCAGCGCGGCGAACGAATACCATTGGACCATGTAGATCCGGTGTTTCTCGATGCCGAAATCCGGCGCCGGCCAGTCGCGTACGAGTCCGTCGTCCGGCACGGGCGGCGACGGCGCGGCCAGCGCTTCGATCATCACCGGCAGGACCGCGACGCCCGTCGCCGCGGAGAAGCGCGCAGGGTCGAGGTTCTGCCACACGGGGCCGCTCGTGGTGTCCTTCGAAAGCTCGAAGACGCCGGTCGCGGGAATGGCGACGCGCCCCCGGATCGTCACCGGTCCCGCGGGCGGCGCGACCGGCGGAAGCGCGGCGCGCGACGCGCCCTGCGGCGTCCAGCCCCGGTTGACGAGCACCGTGCGGCCGTCGGCGAGAACGAGCGGCGTGATCACGTGATAGCCGACATGGCCGTCGTGCACGCGGTTGTCCACGAGAACCTGCCGGCGCGCGTCGTATTCGCCCGCGGCCGACACCGTCCGATAGCGCAGCGCATTCCAATCCGTCGCATCCGCCACCGTCGCCAGCGCAACAGGTGCCTGCACGGCCGCCGCGTCGAATTGCGCGCGCAGCGATTCCTTGTCCTCCATCCGCCGCTGCTGCCATTGGCCGGCGGCGACGAACACCACCACGGCGACGATCGTGGCGAGCGTCGGCAACGCGCGCGGACGGAACCGCCGCGACGCGCGGGGGGTCGAAAGAGCGGTCGAGGGCATCGGGTTTGGCATTGCCGCGCGCTTCGCCTACACTGCCCGATCGGACGCGGGAATCATGATCAGGATCATCGTCATCGCCGGGCTCATCGCCGTCATCGTCAGCCTGTTTTCGGCGCTTTACTACCTCTACCACGATCACGGCCAGGGCACGCGCATGGTCAAGGCGCTGGCAGTGCGGGTCGCACTGTCGGCCTCGGTCGTCGCGTTCCTCGTCATCTCCTACAAGATGGGCTGGATCGCGCCGACCGGGCTGCGATAGTAGAAAAGCCGCACGTCGCCGTGCGGCTTTTCCGTTCGGGCGCAGGCCCTTTGCAGACGCTAAAGCCAGTACACCAGGACGAAGAGCAGCAACCAGACCACGTCGACGAAGTGCCAGTACCACGACGCCGCCTCGAACGCGAAGTGGTGATCGGGCGTGAAGTGGCCCTTGAGGACGCGCGCCAGCATCACCGACAGCATGATCGCGCCGATCGTCACGTGGAAGCCGTGGAATCCGGTGAGCATGAAGAACGTCGACCCGTAGACGCCCGTCGACAGCTTGAGGTTCATCTCGCTGTAGGCGTGGTGGTACTCGAACGCCTGGAAGCCCAGGAACGTGAAGCCCAGCACGATCGTGAGGAACAGCCAGACCTTGAGCTTGCCGCGGTGATTCGTCTTGAGCGCGTGATGCGCGACCGTAAGAGTGAAGCCCGACGTCAGCAGGATGATCGTGTTGAGGAGCGGAATGCCCATCGCCGCCATCGGCGAGAACTGTTCCTTGATGTACGGCCCGACGGTCGGCCACGCATAGGTGTAGTCGGGCCACAGCAACTTGGACGAAAGGCTGCCGAGATCAGGCGCCGACAGGTTGCGGATGTAGAACAGCGCGCCGAAGAACGCGGCGAAGAACATCACTTCGGAGAAGATGAACCAGCTCATGCTCCAGCGGAACGAATGGTCCACCTTCCTGTTGTAAAGGAGGGCCTCCGATTCGCCGATCACGGTGCCGAACCAGCCGAACATCATCACGAGAAGCACGCAGAAGCCGGCCAGGACCATCCACGGGCCCGCGGCAAAGTTGTTGAACCAGAATGCCGCGCCCATCCCCATGAGCAGCAGCGCGATCGCGCCCACCACCGGCCAATACGAGGGCTGCGGAACGAAGTAATAGGGCTTCACGCCTTGTTGTGTCGACATCCTGGCAACTCCTGAACAAATGGCGGGCGCGGGTTATCCGGCGCCCGCCGCTCCACTAGAGGTTTTTCCGGCACCCTCGACTTCGAAAAATGTGTAGGACAGCGTGATCGTCGCGATGTCCTTCGGCAACGCCGGATCGACGACGAACACGACGGGCATCTGCCTCGTCTCTCCGGGCTGCAGCGTTTGCTTCGTGAAGCAGAAGCACTCGAGCTTGCGGAAGTATTGCGCGGCGTCCCGCGGGCCGTAGCTCGGGATCGCCTGGCCGGTCATCGCGTGGTCGGTCCGGTTGGAGATCTCGTAGACGACCTGCCGGACTTCGCCCGGATGCACGCTGACGATGACTTCGAGCGGCCGGAACGTCCAGGGCAGCTTGCGCACGTTGGAATCGAGCTCGATCCTGATCGCCCGCGCCGCGTCGACCTGCGTGTTCTTCACCTCGTCGGCAACGGCGATGTCGCGCAGGCCCGTCGCCTCGCAGATCTTCTCGTAGAACGGCACCAACCCGTAGCCGAACCCGAACATCGCGACGACGATGACGCAGAGCTTCAGCAGAAGCGTCCGGTTGTTGCGCCGCGGTTCGTCCCGATCGCTCATTTGCTGCGGAGATTGCGGCCGATGGCGAACGCGAGGAACAGCAGCACCGCCACGCCCATGACGGCGACGCCGACCAGCGGCCCGCCGTAGGCGTGGGCGACGATGACGCCGACGAAGAACACCGCCGCGATCGACGCGAACACGAGCGCGGTCCGCACGTTCGCGGCCTTGCGTCGTTCAACGTCGGTAGTGTGCTTGGTCAGTTCCATCTCAAAGTCGAGCCGCCAGCTTCATGCCCGAGGTCGGTCTCGTCCGGCTCCAGTCTACTTTATTACGGGAGGCGTCTCGAACGTGTGATACGGCGCCGGCGACGGCAGCGTCCATTCGAGCGTGTCGGCACCTTCCCACGGCTTCGCCGGGGCCTTCTCGCCCTTGTGCATGATGCATTTCAGCACGATGTACAGGAACAGGAGCTGCGATGCGCCGAACCAGAACGCGCCGATGGAGGCCAGCATGTTCCAGTCGGCGAACTGCTGCGCATAGTCCGGGATGCGGCGCGGCATGCCCGCGAGCCCGAGGAAGTGCATCGGGAAGAACGTCAGGTTGAACGCGAGCATCGACGACCAGAAGTGGATCTTGCCGAGCCGCTCGTCGTACATCGTGCCGGTCCACTTCGGGATCCAGAAGTAGACGCCGCCGAAGAACGCGAACAGGCTGCCCGCCACCATCACGTAATGGAAATGGGCGACGACGTAATAGGTGTCCTGCAGCTGGATGTCGACCGGCGTGATCGCGAGCACGAGGCCGGTGAAGCCGCCAAGCGTGAACAGGAACAGGAAGCCGATCGCGAACAGCATCGGCGATTCCAGCGTGATCGAGCCCTTCCACATCGTGGCGAGCCAGTTGAACACCTTCACGCCCGTCGGCACCGCGATCAGCATCGTCGCGTACATGAAGAACAGCAGCCCGGCCGCCGGCATGCCGACGGTGAACATGTGGTGCGCCCAGACGATGAACGACAGGATCGCGATCGCGGCGAGCGCGTAGACCATCGATGCGTACCCGAACAGCGGCTTGCGCGAGAACGCGGGAATGATCTGCGAAATGATCCCGAATGCCGGCAGGATGATGATGTAGACCTCGGGGTGCCCGAAGAACCAGAACACGTGCTGGAAGAGCACCGGGTCGCCGCCGCCCGCGGCGTTGAAGAACGTGGTGCCGAAGTGGCGGTCGGTCAGCAGCATCGTCACCGCACCCGCGAGCACCGGCATCACCGCGATCAGCAGGTAGGCGGTGATGAGCCACGCCCAGCAGAAGAGCGGCAGCTTCATCATCGTCATGCCCGGCGCGCGCAGGTTCAGGATCGTCGTGATGATGTTGATCGAACCCATGATCGACGACGCGCCCAGGATGTGGATCGCGAAGATCGTGAGGTCCATCCCCATGCCCGCCTGCACGGTGAGCGGCGGATACAGCGTCCAGCCGCCCGCAGCGGCGCCGCCGGGCACGAACAGCGAGGTCACGAGCAGGATCGCGGCGGGCGGAAGCAGCCAGAAGCTCCAGTTGTTCATCCGCGCGAACGCCATGTCGGGCGCGCCGATCATCATCGGAATCTGCCAGTTCGCGAAGCCGACCGCCGCGGGCATGATCGCGCCGAACACCATGATGAGGCCGTGCAGCGTCGTCATCGAGTTGAAGAACTCGGGATTGACGATCTGCAGGCCGGGCTGGAACAGCTCGGCGCGGATGACCATCGCCATCGAGCCGCCGACCAGGAACATCGTGAACGAGAACCACAGGTACATCGTGCCGATGTCCTTGTGGTTGGTCGTCGTCAGCCAGCGCGTGATCCCCGAAGGATGGTGCGCGTGGCCGTCGTCGGCGTGGCCGTAGCCGGGGGCGTGATCGTGGGTGACGCTGCTCATCGTGATGTCTCCGGAGGAATTCTCGACCAGGCCCTACGGCCGGGCGGCCTTGACGGCGGCAGGCTGCACCGCTTCGCCGGTGTGGTTGCCCCAGCTGTTGCGCGTGTACGTGATGACCGCCGCGATGTCGGTGTCGGAAAGCGACTTGCCCCAGGCGATCATCGCCGTCGGCTTGCCGTCGCGCTCGACGCCGTTCAGCACGGTCTTGATCTGCGCCGCGACGGGTCCGTTGACGACCTTCGAGCCGTCGAGCGGCGGGAACGCGGGCGGCGCGCCCTTGCCCGTCGCCTGGTGGCAGGCCACGCAGTTGGCCGCGTACACTTTCTCGCCGCGCGCCTCGAGGTCCTTCAGGTCCCAGACCTTGTTCGGGTCGTCGCCCGCCGCGGCGGCCTTCTTCTTCATGTCGTCCATCCACGTCGCGTAGTCGACCTTCGACTTCACTTCGACGACGATCGGCATGAAGCCGTGCTCCTTGCCGCAGAGCTCGGCGCACTGGCCGCGGTAGATGCCGGCCTTTTCCGCCTTGAACCACGTATCGCGGACGAAACCGGGAATCGCATCCTGCTTGACGCCGAACGCCGGCACCCACCAGGAATGGATCACGTCGCCGGCGGTGATCAGCACGCGGATCTTGGTGTCGATCGGGACGACCAGCGGATGATCGACTTCGAGCAGGTAGTTCTCGCCCTTCGGCTCGAGGTTCTCGATCTGCGCCATCGGCGTCGCGAGATTGGAGTAGAAGCTGACGCCGTCCTGCAGGTAGTCGTAGTTCCACTTCCACTGGTAGCCGGTGACCTTGATCGTCATTCCCGGCTCCGAAGTGTCCTTCATCGCCAGGATCGTCTTGGTCGCGGGGAACGCCATGAACAGGAGGATGAGGAACGGGATCACCGTCCAGACGACCTCGACCGTCGTGTTCTCGTGGAACTGGTGCGCCTCGTGGCCGACCGACTTGCGGTGCTTGAAGATCGAATAGAACATCACCCCGAACACGGCGACGAAGATGACGACGCAGACCCAGAAGATGAAGGTGTGAAGGTCGTACATCTGCCGCGCGATCGGGGTGACCGGCGGCTGGAAATTCCATTGCCGGTCAGCGAACGCCGCGCCCGGAGCCGCCAGCGCCATTGCCAGACTCATCTGCATGAGCCGGACGCCGGCCCTGATCTTGTTGCGTACCATGCTTCCCTCGCGCGTGCTGCGTTCGAATGGCGAATTGCTGCAAAAGGCGCGAAATGTTAGCACGGATCGCCACCCCGTCGGCAGGGAAATGCGCGGTCTCGATCTCGCTCGTCAGCCCCGGAGTCCGAGGGCTTGCAGCAGGCCCGGCGAAATGCCGGCGTCCATCCCTTCGCTGCTGCGCCAGGCGATGTCGGCGGCGGGCGGCGCCGCAAGACGATCGGCCAGCGCGGCGACATTCGCGTCCGCCGCCTCCATCGCATGGATCGATCCGGTTCGCGATCCATCCGGACAACACGAGCCCGCGGGCCGCGATGGCCTGCGCCGAAAGCAGCGCGTGGTTGAGGCAGCCGAGGCGCACCCCGACGACCAGCAGCACCGGAAGGTCGAGCCTGCGCGCGATGTCGAGCATGTCGGTGCGTTCGCCGAGCGGCACGAGCACGCCTCCTGCGCCCTCGACGACGACGACGTCCGCCACCATCGAAAGCCGGCGATGCGCGGCTGCGATTCGCTCGAGGTCGACGGTCACGCCGGCCCGCGCAGCGGCGAGATGCGGCGCGATCGCCGCCGGCAGCGAATACGGATTCACGTCGGAAAGCGGCGCGTCGACGTTGCCCGCGGCGACGAGCGCTTCGACATCGGCGTTGCAGGTGGCGCCCTGCATCACGCCCGCCGCGACCGGCTTCATGCCGACCGCGCGCACGCCCTCCCTCACCAACGCCCGGAGGATCGCAACCGCGGCGAGCGTCTTGCCGACGCCCGTGTCCGTCCCCGTTATGAAGATGCCCTGGGTCATCTTTCGAACGTCACGATCGCATGCCCCTCTGCAGTGCGCCGCGGCGCCGCCTTCCACGCGTGACCGTAGATGACCTCGAACGTCGCCGGAATTCGCCCTTCCGGCGTGCGGCCCGGCATGGCCTCGAGCGCAGCGAGCGCGCGCTCGAACCGCCGGCGCCCCGTGAGCCCGCGCCGCCGTCCCTTCGCCGCGTTGGTCGCGCCGATCGCCTTCAGGTCGCGCGCGACCGCCCGCGCGTCGGGATAGGTCAGCGTCAGCATCTCCATCTGCATCACGGGGTCCGCGAATCCCGCCTGCACGAGCAGGTCGCCGATGTCGTGCATGTCGGCGAAACGCGCGATGTGCGGATGCGCGTCGACGCCGGCGAACGCCGCGCGCAACTCCCTCAGCGTGTCGGGACCGAACGTCGTGAACGTGACGAGCCCGCCGACTTCGAGCACGCGATGCATTTCGGCGATGGCCTGCGGCAGCGCCGGTGCCCACTGCAGCGTGAGGTTGCTCCACACGAGCCCGAATGCGCCGGCGGCGAACGGCAGCGCGGACACGTCGCCGCAGACCAACGCAGGCGCGCCCGGCGGCCGGCCGCCGAGCGGCGACAGCAGGCGCAGGAGCAGCGAACGGTTCTCGCGCGTGCGGCTGCGTGCCGCCGCGAGCATCGGCAGTCGCGACATCGAGCGCGACGCGCCGGGCCTGCGGATAGCGCGCCGCGAGCTCGGGCAGCGCCTCGCCCGTGCCGCAGCCGGCATCGAGGATCGCCGCGGGCACGAGCCGGATGACGTCGAGGCGCTCCATCATCCGCGCGCCGACTTCACGCTGCAGCACCGCGGCCGCGTCGTACGTCGCGGCGGCACGCGCGAAGTGCTTGCGCACCGCCCGCGCATCGATGGCGGCCGGATCCGATTCCCGCGGCGGATCAACCGGCATCGAGAAACCCGCGAATCGCTTCGCCGAATTCATCGGGGTGCGACAGGAACGGCACGTGCGCGGCGCCGTCGATCCGTGCGAAGCGCCCGTTTCCCATGGCCGCGGCCAGCCACTCGCTGGCCGCAGGCGGCGTCAGCGCATCCCGGTCGCCGGCGACCACCAGTGCGGGCTGCGCGATGCGGCCGACATCCGCGCGCAGGTCCGTCGTCGACAACGCGGCGAGCGCCTCGGTCAATGTGCGCCGGGACGGCTCGCCGCGCGCGAAGAGCGCGCCGCGCAGCGCCGCGAGCGTTGCATGGCCATGCTCGCTGCCGCGCAGCTGCAGCGTGAGAAAGCGCAGCACCGTCGCCTTCCACGCGACGTTCAATTCGTCGCCGAAACGCATGAGCGTCTCCGCCGACATCGCGTGCTCCCAGCCGTCGCCGGTCGCGAACCGCGGCGTCGCGGCGACGAGCACGAGACGCGCGATGCGCTCCGGATGCGCCAGCGCCCACGCGAGCGCGATCTGCCCGCCGAGCGACCAGCCGACGACGGTGAGCGGCGAGCGCTCCGCGGCGAACGCGGCGTCGAGCGAGCGCACGACGCCGGCGAGGGTGAAGGACGTCGCCGGCGCGCTGAAGCCGTGTCCCGGCAGGTCGACCGCGTGGACGCGATGCCCATGCGCGAGGTCCGCGACGAGGGCGCCCCAGGCGCCCGAATGCATCGCCCAGCCATGCAACATCACGAGCGGCGGACCGTCGCCACGGGTGTCGACATGCAGACGGGTGTTCATCGCGATCCTGCCATCGCGAACTCCGGCGCGAGCGCCCCCAGCGCGTCGGCGAGTGCGTCGACATCGGCGCGCGAATGCGCAGCGGACAGCGACACGCGCAATCGCGCCGTGCCCTTCGGCACCGTCGGCGGGCGGATCGCGGGGACCCAGAACCCGCGTTCCAGCAACGCGGCGGAGAGCTCGACCGCGGCGGCATTCCCCCCGACGATCAGCGGCTGGATGGCGGTCCGCGAATCGGCCGGCGCGAACGGGAGCGAGCGCATCCGTTCGCGGAATTGCCGGATCAGCGTCGCGAGGTGCGCGCGCCGCGGCGCATCGTCGCGGATGATCGCGACACTTGCGCGCAGCGCCGCGGCCAGCAGCGGCGGCGCCGCCGTCGTGTAGATGTACGAGCGCGCGTTCTGCACCAGCGTCTCGACGACGGCAGGATGCGCGGCGACGAAGGCGCCCGCGACGCCCGCTGCCTTGCCGAGCGTTCCCATGACGACGATGCGCTCGGACGCGAGGCCGCATTCCGCGACCGAACCGCGCCCGTCGCCGAGCACGCCGAAGCCGTGCGCATCGTCGACGACGAGCCACGCGTCGAACTCGTCGGCGAGTTCGAGCAACGCCGGCAGCGGCGCGAGATCGCCGTCCATGCTGAACACCGCGTCGGTGGCGATCAGCTTGCGCCGCGCGCGGGACGCCGCGAGGCGTGCGCGCAGCGCCGCCACGTCGCCATGCGCGTAGCGGACGAATTCGGCGCGCGACACCAGCGCCCCGTCGTTGAGACATGCATGGTTGCAGCCGATCCGCGAATATCGCGTCGCCACGGCCGGCCAGCGCCGTCAGGATCGCGAGATTGGCGAGATAGCCGGACGAAAACGTCAGCGCTTGCGCATCCGTGCACGGGCCGCACGAACGCCGCGAGCTCCGCCTCGAGGACGGCGTGCGGACGGAAATGCCCCGCCACGAGGTGCGACGCGCCTGACCCGACGCCGAAGCGTCGCGCCGCATCGCATGCGGCCGCGATCACGGCGGGATGATTTGCGAGCCCGAGATAGTCGTTGCTCGCGAACGCGATCAGCTCGCGCCCGCCGACGATGACGCGCGCGCCCTGCGGCGAGTCGATCGTGCGGCGTGTGCGCGCCAGGCCCGCCAGGGCGCGTTCGGCGAGGTCGCGCTCGAGCGAAGCGATGAGTGCGACGGGCACGAGAGCGTCAGGCGGCGGGCGCGCCCATCGTGGAGAGCCCGAGCGAAGCGAACAGCGCACGGTCGGCTTCCGCCTCCGGATTGCCCGTGGTCAGCAGCTTGTCGCCGTAGAAGATCGAGTTGGCGCCCGCGACGAAGCACAGCGCCTGCACCGCATCGCCGAGTTCCCGGCGGCCGGCGGACAGGCGCACCATCGCCTTGGGCATCGTCAGGCGCGCCACCGCGATCGTGCGCACGAATTCGAGCGGGTCGAGCGCCGCGTCGCCGCCGAAGCGCGCGTGGAGCGGGGTGCCTTCGACCTGCACCAGGTGGTTGATCGGCACCGACTCCGGATACGGGTCGAGATTCGCGAGCTGCGCGATGAGTCCGGCGCGCTGCGTCCGCGACTCGCCCATCCCGACGATGCCGCCGCAGCACACGGACAGTCCCGCGTCGCGAACGCGCGCGAGCGTATCCAGCCGATCGTCGTAGTCGCGCGTGGTGATCACTTCGCCGTAGAACTCCGGCGCGGTGTCGAGATTGTGGTTGTAGAAATCGAGCCCCGCGGACTTCAGCGCCTCGGCCTGCCCGTCCTTCAGCATCCCGAGCGTGCAGCAGGTTTCCATGCCGAGCGCCTTCACGCCGCGCACCATCTCGAGCACCGGCACGAGATCACGTTCCTTCGGCCCGCGCCAGGCCGCGCCCATGCAAAAGCGAGTCGCGCCCTGCGCCTTCGCCGCGCGCGCCGCGGCGAGGACCGCGGACAACTCGACCAGCCCCTCGTCGTCGACGCCGGTGTGGTAGCGCTTCGCCTGCGGGCAGTAGCCGCAATCCTCGGGACAGCCGCCCGTCTTGATCGACAGCAGCGTGGAAAGCTGCACCGCGTTCGGCGGGTGATGCTCGCGATGCACCTGCTGGGCGCGGAACAGGAGCTCGGGAAACGGCAGCGCGAACAGCGCCTCGATTGCCGGCACCGTCCACCTCGGGGGTGGCGACGCGCCGACCGACCGCGGTCGAGGGCTGTCAATCGTGCGTTCGACGGATGGCATCGCGCGGGCCTCGGGCGTTAAATTGCGTGGAGTTCGTGTGTCGCGGAAGGGTACTCCCTTGTCAAATGGCGCATCGGAAACATTTGACTGCGCGACGCGCATCGCTCGCCAGGCGTTGCCGCAGCGTTGCGAACTGTGCGTGGCAAGGTCCGGCTGCGAACTTCTGTGCGCGGCGTGCGTCGCCGATTTGCCACGCCTGTCGGGCGCGTGCCCGGTTTGCGCGCTCCCGGCGCCCTCGGGCGCGGTCTGCGGCGCGTGTATCGCGCGTCCGCCGCCGTGGTCGCGCGCCGTCGCGGCGCTCGTCTACGCGTTTCCGGTGGACCGGCTGCTGCAGCAATTGAAATACGGAGGCCGCCTCGCCCTTGCCGATTGGGCGGGCACGACGCTGGCCGAGGCAGTCCGGACATCGATCGCCTCGCGTCCGGCGAGCCGCGCGGCCGGACCGGGTCGTCGCATTGCCGCTCGCGCCGTCGCGGCAGCGGGAGCGTGGATTCAACCAGGCGCGCGAAATCGCGGCGCGCGTCGCGCGCGCGGTCGGCTTGCCGCTGGTCGCGCCGCTCGAGCGGATCGCGGGCACCACGCCGCAGGCGGCGCTTGCATGGAAGGAACGCGCAAACAACGTCCGCGGCGCCTTTGCCGTGGACGGCGACGTGCGCGGCGCGCGCATCGCGCTCGTCGACGACGTGATGACCACCGGCGCCACGCTCGCCGAGGCCACCCGCACGCTGACGCGCGCCGGCGCGGCCGACGTCGAGTGCTGGGTCGTCGCGCGCACGTTGCGTGCGTGACACGGTTGAGCGATCGACGCGCAACGTATACGCTCGACCCATGTTTGCCGTCGTCCTCGTCCGTCCCGAAATTCCGCCGAACACCGGCAACGTCATCCGGCTCACCGCCAATACGGCGACCGACCTGCATCTCGTCGAGCCGCTGGGCTTCCGGATGGACGACCGTGAATTGAAGCGCGCGGGCCTCGACTACCACGAGTACGCGCGCGTTCGCGTGCACCGCGATTTTGCCGCCTGCCGCGCCGCGCTCGACGCACCGGCGCCACGGCGCTGGTTCGCGTTCACCACGAGCGGCGCCGCGTCGTTGTACGACGCCCGCTTCGCCGCGGGGGACGTGCTCGTCTTCGGCTGCGAAACGTCGGGGTTGCCGGAGGATGTCGTCGCGCAGTTCGCGCCGGCGGCGCGCTTGCGGATTCCGATGCGGCCCGACGTGCGCAGCCTCAACCTGTCGAACGCCGTCGCCGTCGCCGTCTACGAGGCATGGCGGCAGAACGGGTTGCGCGGCGCCGGTTGAGGTCCGCTACTTCGCCGCAGCCGCGGGAGCCGCGTTCATCCCCAGCGCGTTCATGACGAACCGCAGCTCGTAGTCGCGATCGATCACCCGCTGCTGCGGCGTCTTGCCGGTGCCGTGCCCGCTGTCGAAGTCCATGTACAGCAGGAACGGCGAGACCTGTCCGGGGTTGTTCTGCACCGCCGCCACGAACTTCTTCGCGTGCAGCGGATCGACGCGCGAGTCGTACTCGCCGGCGACGACCAGCGTCTCCGGCATGTTCACGCCCTGCCGCACGTTCTGGTACGGCGAATACCGGAGGATCCAGCGGAAGTCCTCGGCGCGGTCGGGATCGCCATACTCGGGAATCCAGTACCGCGCGATCAGGAACTTGTGGTAGCGCACCATGTCGAGGAGCGGCACCTGGCAGATCGCCGCGCGGAAAAGGTCGGGTCGCTGCGTCAGCAATGCGCCAACCGTGAGTCCGCCGTTGCTCCCGCCTTCCACCGCGAGCTTCGCCGGCTGCGTGTATTTCTCGGCGATCAGCCAGTCGGCGACGGCGACCATGTCGTCGAACGTGTTCTGCTTCCGCGCGAACATCGCCTGCTCGTGCCAGGTCTCGCCGTATTCGGAACCGCCGCGCACCCCGGCGTCGACGAACACGCCGCCGCGGCTGATGAAGGGATACCAGCCGCCCACGTAGTACGGCTCGACCGCGATGTTGAAGCCGCCGTAGCCGGCCAGCAGCGTCGGATTCGCTGCCGTCCTGCTTCAGGTCCTTGCGATGGACGATGAACACGGGGATCTTCGCGCCGTCCTTCGCGGTCACATAGACCCGCTTCGAGACGAACGACGAGGCATCGAGCGGCGCGTCGTCCTGCCAGACGAGCTTCCACGCGAACGCGTCGCCCGCGAGCGCGTACAGCGAAGGCGGCATGGTGTGCGCCGCGAGTCCCGCGTAGGCCGTATCCGTGTCGAGATCGTAGGCGAGGCTCGACACGCTGCCGAATACGGGCGGCACGAGATCGCGAAGACGCTTGCCGTCGAGGCCGTAGAGCGAGAGTCGGGAAAGCACGTCTTCCCGGTCGCGCACGACGATCCCGGTGCGCGTGACGGCGACTTCGTCGAGCACCGTCTTGCCCTTCCGGAATCAGCGTCGTCCAATCGGCGAATTCGGGGTTCGCGTAGCTCGCCGCCATCAATTTCCAGTTCGGCGCGTCGCGGTTGGTGCGAAAGTAGATGCGGTCCTTGCGGAAGGTCGCATCCGCCTGGAACTTGTCGCTCGTGTAGATCGTCCGCGGCTCGGCGGTCGACCCGACGGGCCGGATGCGGATCGTGTTCGACCAGAAATCGCCGGTCTCGAACACCGTGTACGGCGCGTCCTCCGGTTCGTAGACCTGGCACCAGTTCTTCGCGTCGTCCATCTTGATCAGCAATTCGTCGGTCGCCCGGTCCGCGCCGAGCCGGTGGCGATAGCAGCGATGCGGCTCCTGCCGCGCGTCCGATTCCGGCGTGCGCGGCGAGACGAACGCGAACGCCTCGTCACGCGCCCAGCTGAACGACGCGCAGGCCGTTGATCGTGGGGCCGATCTGCGCGCCGGTCGTCGTGTCGATGATGCGGAAATCCTGGATCTCCGACCCGCGGGCGTAGATGCCGACCGCGGCGCGCGTGGCGTCGCGATTCGGGACCACCGAACCGATCTTCGTCTTGCCGGACGGATCGATGACCATCGGGTCGACGAGCAGCACTTCCTTGCCGTCGATCCGGGTGTAGAGCTTCGCCTGCGGCTCGCCCTTTTTCGCGCGCTGGAAGAATTCGCGACCGTGCTTGAAGAGCGGCGGGTAGGTGCGGTCGCGATCGTAGTTGCGCGCGATCTCCTCGCGCATCCCCGGGAACGCCGGCGCGCTGCGGTCGAGATAGTTCAAGGTTGCCGCGTGCTGCGCGCGGCTCCAGGCCTCGACGCTCGCGTCCTTGCCGTTCTCGAGCCACCGAAAACGATCGGTCAGCGTGACGCCGTGCAGCGTCTCGACCACGGGGCGCTCCGGCGTCGCCGGCGGAAAGAACACGGGGTCGGCGCCCCTCGAGTCGTCGCTCATCGTGCAAAGCCACGACGCCGCGACAACGGACACGACGAAAACCTGCGTTCGGATTCCAGCCATTTCATCTCCAGTCGATCAGGTGCCTTCCGCTCTCGGCTCGCGTCGCAGCAGCGCGAGAACCGCGTCGCGGGGCGACAGGTTTTCGTACAGCACGCGACACACCGCGTCGACGATCGGCATCTCGATGCCGTGGTGGCGCGACAGGACGTGCGCCGCGCGCGCGGCCGCGACGCCTTCGGCCACGTGGCCCAATTCCGCCAGCGCCTGCGTCAGCGAGAGTCCCCGGGCCAGCGCGAGGCCGACGCGCCGGTTGCGCGAAAGATCGCCGGTGCAGGTGAGCACGAGGTCGCCGAGGCCCGCGAGCCCCATCAGCGTGTCCCGCCTGCCGCCGACCACCGCGGACAACCGCCCCATTTCCGCGAGCCCCCGCGTGATCAGCGCAGCGCGCGCGTTGTGGCCGAAGCCCAGTCCATCGCTTGCGCCGGCGGCGATCGCGAGGACGTTCTTCACGGCGCCACCGACTTCGACGCCCGCGATGTCGTCGCTTTCGTAGGCGCGCAGCGTGTCGGCGCGCAGCAGCGACGCGACCTGCGCCGCAAGCGCCGGATCGGTGGCCGCCACGGCGACCGCCGTCGGCAGTGCGCGCGCAACCTCCACCGCGAAGCTCGGCCCCGAGACGATGCCGACCGGCGCCGGCCAGCGCGGCCCGAGCACCTGATGCGCCAACGCCACGCCTGCCGGCAGCGCAGCCGACGGCTGCACCTCGACAAAGCCCTTCGACAGCCACACGAGCGGCGCGCGCGCGCCGAGGCGGGCGAGTTCGTCGGCGAGGCCGGACAGCGCGGCGATGGGCGTGCCGGCGATGAGCAGGTCGGCGCGCGCCGCGGCCGCGTAATCGGCGCTGACGGCCAGGGCATCCGGCAACGCGACGCCGGGAAGGTAACGCTCGTTGCTGCGCGCGGCGGCAATCGCGCTGGCGCGCGCGTCGTCGCGCGCGAAGAGCGTGACGCGCACGTCGTCGCGGCGGGCGAGATGCGCGGCAAGCGCCGTTCCCCACGCGCCCGCGCCCAGGACGGCAATCCTCATGGTCATCGCCGCGACGAAACCGGCCGCGCCCTCAGAGCCCGAACACCTGCGTGATGCGGACGAACCCGACCTGCCCGTCGCGGTGGCGGACCTTTACCCAGCCCGGCGCGGTGGTGGTCGCCGCCGAGGTCGCCGTCTCGGCGAGATCGAGCAGGACGCTATGCTCGGCGCGAAACACCAGCGCGGCGTTGTCGTCGGGGTTCGCGCGCACTTCGGCAAGCGGCACGCGCACGACCAGGGTGCGCTTGTCGGCAAGCGACTTTTTCTCGACCCAACCGATCGTGCCGCCGGCGTCCCGGACCTTGCTCCAGCCCTCGACCGGGACGATCACCTCGAGCGGCGTGTCGCGGCCGAGGACGAACAGCGGTTTCGCCTTGGCGGACGGTGCGTCGTACATCACGGCCGCCGCATCGCCGACGGACCGGTAATCCGCGGCGACGGCGGCAAACGGAAGCGCAAGCATCCCCCACGCGGCAACGGTGAGCGCGGCGCGGCGGGGAATCACTTTTGCCCCTAGTTCGCGGCCGTGGCGGGCGCCGGCTGCTGCATCTGCTCGAGCTGCTGCTGGTACAGCGCCTCGAAATTGATCGGCGCGAGATGCACGGGCGGAAAGCCGGCGCGGCCGACCATGTCCGCAAGCGTCTCTCGCAGGTAGGGAAACAGCACATTCGGGCAATTGATCGCGATCACCGGCTGCAGATGCTCGGGCGGGAGGCCGCGGATGGTGAAGATTCCCGCCTGCGACGCCTCGACCAGAAATAGCGTTCGGTCGCTGGTCTTGGCAGTCAGCGTGATGGTAAGCACACACTCGTACATGTCGGGCTCGATCTGCTCGCCGCGCGTGCGGAGGCCGACCTCGACCTGGGGCTGCTCGGTGGTCTTGAACGACTGCGGGGAGCCCGGGCACTCGAGCGACAGGTCCTTGACGTAGATCTTGTCGATCGAGAACGCGACCGCGCTGTCGGCGCCGGGAATGGGTTGCTGGATTTCGGCCATGGTGCTTCCTTCGAATGAGGGCAAACGCGTGATTTTACGCGAGACTCGCACCAAGGGCGAACCGGCCCATCGATACCCCGCGCAGCCGGACGGCCTTATTTGGTCGTGCCGGCAAGCAGCGGGGCGAGCGCGCCGGCCTGGTCGAGGGCGACGAGATCCTCGTAGCCGCCGACATGCCTGTCGCCGATATAGATCTGGGGCACGGTGCGCCGGCCCGTCTTCTTCATCATCGCCACCCGTTCTTCCGGGTCGAGGTCGACGCGGACCTTCGCGATGTCGGTGACGCCCCGGGCATCCAGGAAGCGCTCGGCGCGGACGCAGAATGGGCAGTTCGCCGTCGTGTACATCGTGATGGTCGGCGCGCCGTCCGCCACGTCATTTCTCCACGGGCAGCCCGTCTTTTTTCCACGCGAGGATGCCGCCCTGGAGACTGTAGACCTCCTGGAATCCGGCCTTCGTCAGCACGCCGGCCGCGGAGCTGCTCTTTCGCCCGCTGTCACAGTAGGCGACGACCGGGCGCGACACCATCTTGGCGAGCTCCGACGTCCGGCCCGCGAGCTGCGACAGCGGGATGTGGAGGGCCCCGGGCAACCGTCCGCCTTCGAACTCCTTCGGCTCGCGCACGTCGAGCACCACGGCGTTCCGGCGGTTGATCAGCAGCGTTGCCTCGGCGCTGGAGACGTCCTTCACGGGCGAGAAGCGGCGGTTCACGAGCGGCCAGAGAAGCATTCCGCCGGACAGCAGGAACACGGCGAACAGCATCAAGTGGTTGGTGTCTTGCAGGAACGACAGGAACGACATGAGACGCCCGGATTCGAGGTGGACAAAGGTAAAATGATAACGCACGGCTACGAAAGGGTCCGGCGCGCGGCCCCGGCGCAGCAGCGTCGGAATCGCGCGCGCACGCTCGCCACCGCCTGCCCCGCCAAGATGACTTCCGCCGCCAAGCCCGCCGTCCGACCGGTCGTCCTGCTGATCCTCGACGGGTTCGGTTGCCGTCCGGACGCGCCGGACAACGCGATCACGCAGGCGCGCATGCCGAACTGGAATCGCCTCGTCGCTTCGTGCCCGCATGCGTCGATCGACGCGTCGGAGCTCGACGTCGGGCTGCCGCAGGGGCAGATGGGCAACTCCGAAGTCGGGCATCTCAACATCGGCGCGGGTCGCGTCGTCTACCAGGACTTCACGCGCATCGACCGGGCGATCGCGACGGGTGAATTCGCGCGCAATCCGGTGCTGACGGACGCCGTCGCGCTCGCCAGGGCCAACGGGTCAGCGGTCCACGTGCTGGGGCTCGCCTCACCCGGAGGCGTCCACAGCCACGAGCGGCAGATCGCCGCGATGGTGGAGCTCGCCGCGGCCGGCGGCGCGCCGCGCGTTCTCGTCCACGCCTTCCTCGACGGCCGCGACACGCCGCCGAAGAGCGCGGGCGCCTCGCTCGGCTTCCTGGGCGCCGTGTGCGCGAAACTCGCCGGCGCCCGCATTGCGTCGATCTGCGGCCGCTATTACGCCATGGACCGGGACAAGCGCTGGGAGCGCGTGGCGACCGCCTACGATTTGCTCGTCGACGGCCGCGCGGACTTCAGCGCGCCCACGGCGCAGACCGCGCTCGACGCGGCCTACGCCCGCGGCGAGACCGACGAATTCGTCAAGGCCACCGCGATCCTCGATGGCGAGGGCCGTCCGGCGACGATGGCCGACGGGGACGTCGTCGTGTTCATGAACTTCCGCGCGGACCGCGCCCGGGAGATCACCCGCGCGCTCACCGATCCGGCCTTCGACGGCTTTCCGCGCAAGCGCGTGCCGCGCCTCGCGCGCTATGTCTGCCTCACGAGCTACGGCGACGAGTTCGCGCACCTGCCCGCGGCCTTCGCCCCCCAGTCGGTCGCCAACACCTTCGGCGAGTACCTGGCGAAACGGGGCCTTGCCCAGCTGCGCATCGCCGAGACCGAGAAGTACGCGCACGTCACGTATTTCTTCAGCGGCGGCGTCGAGGCCGTCTATCCCGGCGAGGACCGCGTTCTCGTGCCGTCGCCGCGGGTCGCCACCTACGACCTCCAACCCGAGATGAGCGCGGGAGAGGTGACCGACAAGCTCGTCGCCGCCATCGCCAGCGGAAAGTACGACGCGATCGTCTGCAATTACGCCAACGGCGACATGGTCGGCCACACCGGCGATCTCGAGGCCGCGAAGCGGGCGGTGGAGACCCTCGACGTCTGCATCGGCCGCGTGGTCGAGGCGGCGCGCGGCGCCGGCGGCGAAGTCCTGATCACGGCGGACCACGGCAACGCCGAGCAGATGTACGACGCCGCGACCGGCCAGCCGCACACGGCCCACACGCTGAACCGGGTTCCCTGCGTGTACGCGGGTCGCGCGGCGGCGATGGCGCCGGGCGGCGCGCTGCAGGACATCGCCCCCACGCTTCTCGCGATGATGGGGCTCCCGGCGCCGCCGGAAATGACCGGCCATTCGCTGCTGACCTTCCGGTAACGTTTTGTATCGAATTCCCTGGCAGGGAAGGCGCAGCAGGGAACTTGCAAGCCTGGTCGTTGCCATACCGGCACCACCGGAACGCGCCACGTGCGGGGCGAACGAACGTTTCACGCACGCTGGAATCGCGAAACATGGGGGGCCGCCGCCGGTCTGCCCGTTGCCGACGCCCGGCGGGGGACACGCGGCTGACCATTGATTTCTCCCGTGCCGACCACGACGCTGGCGCAGGGAAACCGGAGGTATACTGTGGCAAATGGATCTGTGGAGCAGGGCATTGGCCCCGCCCCGGCTCGGTACGCAAAGGAACCGACGATGGGAAACTGGAAGAAGGCAGGACTGATCGGCTTGGGCGCGGTGCTGGGCGTCCTGCTTTCGCTCAACTTCTCGGCGGTCGCGCAACGCGACGCGCGAATGCCCATCCCGTACGAGGACCTCCAGCTCCTGTCCGCCGTCTTCGGCAAGATCAAGTCCGACTACGTCGAGCCCGTCTCCGACGACAAGCTCATCAAGGAAGCGATCAACGGAATGGTGCACGGGCTCGACCCGCATTCCGATTTCCTCGACGCCGAAGCCTTCAAGGACCTGCAGATCTCGACGCAGGGCAAGTTCGGCGGCCTCGGCATCGAAGTGGGCGTCGAGGACGGCATCGTCCGCGTCGTTTCACCGATCGAGGACACGCCCGCATTCCGCGCCGGGATCAAGTCGGGCGACCTCATCGTCAAGATCGACAACGACGCCACGCGCGGCATGCCGCTGTCCAAGGCCGTGGAGAAGATGCGCGGCAAGCCGGGTACGTCGGTCGTGCTGACCGTGGTGCGCAAGGACGCCGAGGCGCCGCTGACGTTCACGCTCATGCGCGAGGAAATCAACGTCAAGAGCGTGCGCGCGAAGATGCTGGAGCCGGGTTACGGTTATGTCCGCGTGCGCCAGTTCCAGGACCGCACTGCCGAGGACCTCTCGAAGGCGCTCAAGGATTTCTACAAGCAGGGCGACCTCAAGGGGCTCGTGCTCGATTTGCGCAGCGACCCGGGCGGCCTGCTCAACCAGGCGGTCGCGGTCTCGGCGGCCTTCCTGCCGAAGGATGCGCTCGTCGTCTACACGGATGGCCGGACGGCCGACGCGCGGATGCGCCTGTCGGCGCGCAAGGAAGACTACACGCGCCGCGGCGAGGACTACCTCAAGGACCTGCCGGCCGCGGTGAAGAAGGTCCCGATCGTCGTGCTGGTCGACGGCGGAACGGCGTCGGCGTCCGAGATCGTCGCCGGCGCCCTGCAGGACCACAAGCGCGCCACCGTGCTCGGCACGCAAACCTTCGGCAAGGGCTCGGTGCAGACGATCCTCCCGCTCGGCAACAACGCGGGCCTCAAGCTCACGACCGCGCGTTATTACACGCCGGCGGGTCGTTCGATCCAGGCCAAGGGCATCGAGCCCGACATCAATGTCGATGACGGCCGCGCGTCGCCGCTCGTCAAGGAAGCGAACCTGCAGGGCCACCTCGAAGGCGCCACGGCGGACGCCGCGAAGGCGCGGGCGCTCGAAGCCGTCAAGAGCCTCGACAAGGCGCCGGCGAAGTCCACGGACAAGGGCGCCGACAAAGGCAGCGCCGACCCGACCGCCCCGCGCTTCGAGTTCGGCGCCGCCGACGACTTCCAGCTCAACCAGGCGATGAACCTCCTCAAGGGCCAGCCGGTCATCGCGTCCGTCAAGGCGGTCGCGCAGGCGAAGCCGTAGCGCCAGTCCCTCGGTTCACCGCGAAAGCGCCCGGCCCTGCCGGGCGTTTTCGTTTCCGGTTTCGGCGTTATTCTGAGCGCCCATGGACGACACGCAGCTCCTTCGTTACAGCCGCCACATCCTGCTGCCCGAGCTCGGGATCGACGCCCAGGAGAAGTTTGCCGCGGCGCACGTGCTCATCATCGGCGCCGGCGGGCTCGGCGCGCCGGCCGCGCAGTTCCTCGCCGCCGCCGGGATCGGCACGATCACGCTCTGCGATCCGGACGCGGTGGACCTCACCAACCTCCAGCGACAGATCCTGTTTGCCACCGGTGACGTCGGCGCGCGCAAGGTCGACGCCGCCAAGGCGCGCCTGCACGCGGTCAACCCCGAAGTCCGCATCGAGACGATCCCGCTCCGTGTCGGTCCGGCCGAGCTCGCCCCGCTCGTCGCGCGCGCCGACGTGGTGCTCGACTGCAGCGACAATTTCGCGACCCGGCATGCCGTCAATCGCGCGTGCGTGGCCGCGAAAAAGCCGCTGGTGTCGGGCGCCGCAATCCGCTTCGACGGCCAGGTTTCGGTGTTCGACACGCGCGCTTCCGACGCGCCGTGCTACCACTGCCTGTTCGGCGAAGGCGAGGATCTCGAGGAGATGCGCTGCGCGATCATGGGCGTGTTCGCGCCGCTCGTCGGCATCATCGGCGCGACGCAGGCCGCCGAGGCACTGAAGCTCGTGGCTGGCGTGGGCGAGACGATCGCGGGCCGGCTGCTGCTGCTCGATGCACACACGATGCACTGGCGCGAGCTGCGCATTCCGCGCGATCCGCAGTGCCCGGTTTGTGGAGGACGCCCATGACGAGACACCGCCCGTTCGCTGCAGGCCGCCTCATGCTGTGGTTGCTGGCACTGGCGATGCTCGGCGTCGGCATGCGCGCCCATTCCGCGCCGCCGAAGGGCGATCCGACGCTTCCGGCGGCCGAATGGAAAGCGATCAAGAAGGTGATCGGCGACCAGCGCGCGGCGCTCAAAGCCGGGGACGCAGCCAAGGCTTTCGCGCAGGCGTCGCCCGGCATCCGCGCGCAGTTCGGCACGCCGGAGAATTTCCTCGCGATGGTGCGGACGGCGTACGACGCGCTGCTCGCGGCGCGCTACGTCGAATTCCTGGAAGGCGCCGTGATCGAGGGCAACGTGATCCAGCCGCTGCGCCTCATCGCGCCGGACAACTCGGTGCAGGTCGCGCTCTACACGATGGAGAAGCAGAAGGACGGGCGCTGGAAGATCGCGGGTTGCGTGCTCGCGCCGTCGACGGTTCAAGCGGTCTAGCCAAACAGGAACTTCTGCTCGGCGTCCCAGTGCTCCTGCGGCGGCCGCTTGAAGCCGCTCTTCGCGAACAGCTGCCAGCGCCCCAGCACGAACGCGACCATCACGCCGGCCTCGGTATTCGGATCGCCGGGCCATGCGCCCGCCGCCTGCGCGATGCGCAGCGCCTGGCGCAGCGACGCCTCGATGCGGTCGTAGAGCTGGTTCATCCGCGCCTGCAGGCGCTCGTCCTCGTTGACGAGCGCATCGCCGATCAGCACGCGCGTCATGCCGGGATTCTTTTCCGCGAATCCGAGCAGGACGCCGACGATCTGCTGCGCCTGCGCGGCGCCGTCCTTCGTCTCGGCGGCGATCTTGTTGATCAGCGTGAAGAGCGTGGTCTCGATGAACTCGATCAGGCCCTCGAACATCTGCGCCTTGCTCGCGAAGTGCCGGTACAGCGCGGCCTCGGACACGTCGAGCTTCGCCGCGAGCGCGGCGGTGGTCACCTTGTCACCGCGCGGGTTTTCCAGCATCGCCGCAAGCGTCTGCAGGATCTGGAGGCGGCGTTCGCCGTGCCTTGCGGCCATGGGCTACGCCTGCCTGCGCATGGCGCGCGCGTGGACCGGCTCGGTGTCGTCGGCGCGGATCATCGTGCCCACGCCCTCGTTCGTCAGCACTTCGAGCAGCAGCGCGTGCTCGACGCGGCCGTCGATGATGTGCGAGCTCGAAACGCCGTTGCGCACGGCGTCGAGCGCGGAGCCGATCTTCGGCAGCATGCCGCCGTGAATGGTGCCGTCGGCGAAGAGCGCGTCGATCTCGCGCGCGGTGAGGCCCGTCAGCAGGTTGCCGTCCTTGTCGAGGACGCCGACGGTGTTCGTCATCAGCACCAGCTTTTCGGCGAGCAGCGTCTCCGCGAGCTTTCCGGCCACCAGGTCGGCGTTGATGTTGTACGCCTCGCCCTCGGCGCCGACGCCGATCGGCGCGATCACGGGGATGAAGTCGCGCGAGTCGAGGAGCTGGATGATCTCCGGATCGATGCGGTCTATCTCGCCGACGAGCCCGATGTCGATCATTTCGCCCCGGTTGGTCTCGCTTTTCAGCAGCATCTTGCGCGCGTGGATGAACGCACCGTCCTGCCCCGTGAGGCCGACCGCCTTGCCGCCCTGCTGGTTGATGAGGCCGACGATCTCCTGGTTGAGCTCGCCCAGCACCATCTCGACGACGTTCATCACCTTGTCGTCGGTGACGCGCATCCCCTGGCGGAATTCGCTCTGGATGCCCATCTTCTTCAGCAGGTCGCCGATCTGCGGGCCGCCCCCGTGCACGATCACGGGGTTCATGCCCACGAGCTTCAGCATGACGACGTCCCGCGCGAACCCGGCCTTGAGATGCGGCTCGGTCATCGCGTTGCCGCCGTATTTGATGACGATGACCTTGTCGTGGAAGCGCTGGATGTACGGCAGCGCCTCGGCAAGGATCTGCGCCTTCAAGGCGGCATTGACGGCGTCGAGGGGCATGGCGGCAGGACCCGGAAAGCAGCGGAGGTGGGCCCGGAAGGGCTCCTCGACGATTGTACCGGAACCCGGGCGGCGCGAAATCGGCCGCCGCAACGGCCCGGCGCGCAGGCCGCCGCGGGCAAGTGAGCCCTGACTGGTCGGGCGCGCCGGCGCCCGCGCGCGTTTCTTTTTTGCTATCGTTCGTTGCCATGTCGATTCTCCAACGCTCGCGCTTCGGCCCCCGCTGATGCGCCTCGCGATCATTCGCCAGCGTTACGCGCCCGCCGCCGGCGCGGAGCGCTTCTTCGAAGGCGCGCTCGAGGCGCTCCTCGAGCGCAATGTCGCGATATCGCTTTACACACGGTCCTGGCCGCAGACCAAGCTGCAGCTGATCGAGCCCGTGATCTGCGACCCGTGGTACTCGGGAAGCTTCCTGCGCGAATGGGGCTTTGCGCGTTCGGCGTGCCGGGCAATCTCGCGGTCGAAGGCGAATCTCGTCGAATCGCACGAGCGCTTGCTCTGCTGCGACATCTATCGCGCCCGCGACGGCGTGCACGCCGTGTGGCTCGAGGAGCGCCTGAAGGGCGCTTCCGCGCTCGAGCGGCTTCGGCTCAGGTTGTCGCCGTACAACCGCTACATGCAACGGGTCGAGAAGCGCCTGTTCAGAAGCCCCTGGCTGCAGGCCGTGATCTGCAATTCGAAGATGGTGCGGGACGAGATCATCGACCGCTTCAGGCTGCCGGAGTCGAAGCTGCACGTCGTCTACAACGCCGTCGACAGCGATGTCTTCCACCCGGACGTGCATGCGGTACGCCCCTCGGTGCTGCAGCGGCACGGCATCGACGAGGCCGCAACCGTCTTCCTGCTGGCCGGGTCGGGCTACGAGCACAGCGGCGCGGGCGCGGCGATCGAAGCGCTGGCCGAGCTGCCGGCGCCGGCGCACCTCATGATCGCCGGACGCGAATTCCACGCGGAGCGCTATCGCGAACTCGCGCGCACCTTCGGCGTCGCCGACCGCGTGACCATGGCTGACGCCGACGGCGACCCCCGGAGCTGGTACGGCGCCGCGGACGCCTTCGTGCTGCCGACCCTCTACGATCCCGCGCCGGAATCCACGCTCGAGGCGATGGCGTGCGAGCTTCCTGTCGTCACCAGCACCAAGTCCGGCGCCGCCGAGCTCGTGCTCGCGAACGACGCCGGGCTCGTTTGCCCCGCGGGCGACATCGCCGGTCTTGCGGCGCAGATGCGCACCTTGCTCGACGCGACCACGCGCCGCCGCCTCGGCGCCAACGCGCGGCGCGCGGTGCTGCCGTTGTCGCCGGCCGCCATCACGCTCCAGCTCGTGCTTCTCTATCGGGATTTGCTGGCCGCCACCGTGCAGGCAAAGGCCGCGGCGCGGAGCAATCGCAACCCGCAAACCGTGGCCGGCGCGCCGTCGACGCGCAGCGCCGAAACCATGAAGCCGGCGCCACCGGGCATGGCGCCGGAGGGCGCCGCCTCGGGCAATGTCCCGCCGGTCGCCGACGCGACCGCGGGACCCACGGCGAGCGATGCTCCCGCCGCAGCGCCGGCACCGCCGCCGGACGCTGCCGCGCCGGATGAGTCCCCGCCCAGGTAACTCCACACGATGAGTCCCCGGCAAGCATTGCGGCGGCTCGCCGATGGACTGGCCGGCACGGCGCTCGATCGCGCGGTCCGGCGCGCAGCCGCGGGACCCGCGCGCGACTTCCTGTTCTGCTGGAACCGGGGCCTGGGCGACATCGCGCTCTGCCTCGTTCCGATCATCGCGCGCATCCGGCGCGACGTCCCGGGCGCGCGCGTCACGATCGTGACCCGGTCCGAGCTCGCGGAGCCGTTCGCCATGACCGACGCCGATGCGGTCGTCACGATTCCCGGGCTCCCGCGCGGGTCACTGGTGTCGATGGCGCAGCTGCAGGCATTGCCCGGCTTCGATCGCGGACGCCACGCCGCGGTGTTCCTGGACCCCGACGTCAACCGCTGGCTGAGGGGCCGCCGAACCGAATTTCCGCCGACGCTGCGCTGGGATCCGGCATGGGACGCGCTCGCCGAACGCGTCCCTCCGGCACCGCAGGGCCAGGTCTATATCGGCGCGCACGTGAGCGCGGAGACGCGCCAGTACTACAGCTACGCGAAAGACTGGGCGCCGGAGTCGTGGCGCGCGCTGATGGAGCGCCAGGGCGACGCGCCGCGGGTGCGCTGGCTGCTGTTCGGTCAAATCGCGGAGCCGAACTTCGCGCACCCCGACGTCATCGACCTCCGCGGCGCCACCGGCTATCTCGAGATGGCGTCGATCATTCGACATCGCTGCCGCGTGCTGATCGCGCCGGACAGCGGCGTGCTTGCGACCGCCTATTACCTCGACGCGCGATTTCCGATCGACATCGTGTCGCTGTGGTCCGATCCACGCCAGGGCGTGCTGCTGCAGGGCTGTCCGTCGCCGAATCCGCTTTTGCGCCACATTCCGCTGCTGGGCCGCGACGAGCAGGCGCGGAACATCCCGGTCGACGCCGTGCTGGCAGAAGTGCGCGCGGCGTTGCTGCGCGAAAGCTGAGGAGCGGTCAGCGCCGGCGCGGCCCGCGCATCGGCACGGGGGCGGCGGACTCGCCGTGAACGGGCCCCGTCGGGATCGGCTGCACCGGCGCACCGGCGGACGGCGTGTATTCCGGGATCCACGTCTTGAGGCGCGCGCGGACCTCGGCATCGTCGGCGGCGCGGTCGCGCTCGCACCACGCCACCATCTGTCCGATCGCATCGCGGTTGGCCGCTCGCGCCTGTGCGATGCGCAACTTCGGGTGCGTCGTCGGAAGCGTGGCTTCCTCGGACGCGAGCGGTTCCTCGTACAGCTTTTCTCCGGGTCGCAGGCCCGTGAACACGATCGGAATGAGGTTCGGGTCGGCACCGGAAAGCCGGATGATGTCGTGGGCGAGGTCGACGATGCGCACCGGCTCGCCCATGTCGAGCACGAGGATCTCGCCGCCCTTCCCCTGCAGGCCCGCCTGCAGCAGAAGCTGGGTCGCCTCCGACAGCGACATGAAGTAGCGCGTGATGTCGGGGTGCGTGACGGTCACCGGGCCGCCGCGCGCGATCTGCTCGGAAAAGCGCGGGATCACGCTGCCGGCGCTGCCGAACACGTTGCCGAAGCGCACCAGCACGAACTGCGTGCCGCCGCCTTGCAGGCTCTGGCACGCGATCTCGGCCAGCCGCTTGGTCGCGCCCATCACATTGGTGGGATTGACCGCCTTGTCGGTCGACACGAACACGAACTTCTCGACCTTCGCCGCGATCGCGGCGCGCGCCAGCACCCAGGTCCCGTAGGCGTTGTTGCGCACCGCCTGCCACGCGTTGGTCTCCTCCATCAGCGGCACGTGCTTGTAGGCGCCGGCGTGGAAGATGACGCTCGGCCGCTCGCGTGCGAGCACTTCCTCGACCAGCGCCGCGTGCTTCACGTCGCCGACGACCGCCGCGACCGGGAGCTGCGGGAAGGCGTCCGTCAGCGACATCTTGATCTCGTAGAGCGCGGCTTCCGAAAGGTCGAACAGGACGAGCTTCGCCGGCCGGAAGCGCGCGATCTGGCGGCAGAGCTCGGCGCCGATCGAGCCGCCCGCGCCGGTGACGAGCGCGACGCGGTTGCCGAGCCATTCCGCGAGGCCCTCGTTGTCGAGCTTGACCGGGTCGCGCCCCAGCAGGTCGTCCAGCTCGATCGTGCGGATCGTCGTGAGCGCGAGGCGCCCGCTGATCAGGTCGTCGTAGGACGGGACGGTCAGCGCCTCGAGGTTGCTGCTTGGCGCAGATCTCGGCGACGCGGCGGCGCACGCCGTGCGCGGCGGACGGCAGCGCGATGATCACCTTGCGCACGCCGTACTTCTCCGCCCACGCCGGGAGGCTGGCGATCGGCCCCAGCACGCTGACGTTGCGCAGCAGCCGGCTCTGCTTGGCGGGGTCGTCATCCAGTAGGCCGACCACACGCCACTGCCGGCTTCGCGCGAGCTCGGAGGTGAGCGTCGCCCCCGCTTCTCCCGCGCCCACCACGAGAACGGGCTCGCCAAGCGCCAGCAACGGGCTGTAGAGCCGATGTTCCTTCCAGATCCGGTAGGCGAAGCGATCGCCGGCCATCAGGAAGATGAGCAGGATCGGGTAGAAGACGAGCACGCTGCGCGGCACCACCGCCTGCATCTGCAGCATCACGAGGACGAGCGGAATGAGGAGCGCGCCCAACCCGGCGGCAAGGACGATGCGCTGCAGGTCGGGCATGCTCGCGAAGCGCCACAGGCCGCGGTAGAGCCCGAACGCAAGGAAGAGCGAGCCCTGCAGCGGCACGATCCACACGAGCGTGCGCACCATGTCCGCCTGGTACGGGAACTGGAAATCCAGGTTGAACCGGAGCCAGTAGATCGCAGCCCACGCGATTGCGGCAGCGCAGAGGTCGTGCAGGAAGGCGAGCCAGGCGCGCCAGTTTCGGGACTGCGTCATCACGGCGGGAACCTCTTTCGGGTCCAATGATAATCAATGCGGGCGAAAAGTGCCGCCATGATCGCCGTCCAGGCCGCCACGGCCCACCAGCCCGCATCCGGCCTCAACGCCAGCACCGCCAGCGCCGTCGCTCCGGTGCCGAGCATGAGACCGCACCAGGTCGCAAGAGTGCCGACGTGCCCCGCGCCCATCCGGTGGAGCCGCTGATAGTAGTGTGTCCGGTGCGCCTCCCACACGCGCTCACCGGAAAGTGCCCGGCGGCAAAGCGTGGTCGTCGCGTCGAGCGCGAACGGCAGGAAGACGAGCAACGGGAACCAGCCCGGCCAGGCGCCCGCGCGCCACCCCGCGATGCCGAAGAGCGCCGCGAGAAAGCCGAGCGGAACGGCGCCCACGTCCCCAATGAAGGCGCGCGCCGGCGGCAGGTTGACGGCAAGGAGCGGGACGATCGCGGCGGCGAGCGCCGCGTAGACCTGCGCGGGCACACCGGCCATCGATGCGCCAATGGCGTAGACCAGCGAAGCCGCAGATGGCCATGATGGCCGCCAGGCCGTCGCTGCCGTCCATGAAGTTGAACAGGTTCGCCGACCAGGCGATGGCAAGGGTGGCGAACCCGACCTCGAGCAACCACCACGGCGCCGAGGTCGCGGACGTCATGGGCGCGAACAGGGCGATCGCCGCCACGAAGGCCGCGAAGCCGTGGATGGCGAGTCGCGGCACCGGGTGCACCCCACGCCAGTCGTCGACCAGCGACACGACCGCCACGGACAGCCACGCGGCACCCCACACGGTCATGGAGATGGCGGCGACCGGAGGCGATAGCAGCGCGGCCGGGATGAATCCCGCCCAGATCGCGAGGCCGCCGACGCGAAGCACCGGCCGGTCATGGAGCGACCGGTCCGTCAGGCGCGCCTTCGGCAGACGATCCGCGAAGCGCACGAGAAGGGCGACCCCGCAGGACGCGATAAACAGCGAGAGAAGGGCCGCGGATACCGGCGACAGGCCCAAATCAGCCACCGGCCGTCCCGGCGCGCCGGCGTTGCCGCATCTCGAAGTGCGCGCGAACCGAGCGATTCCGGCATGACGCGACCGAAGAAAAGGGCCGAAAATCTCCCCCGGCAGGCCCCGTCGAGGCCCGAAGCGCTGAAAATCGCCTATTTCCACGAACGATCATGACGTTAGCCGGGGTTTTTCATCCTGAATTCTGCCGTCTTCCGAACGATTGTCCACTCTCGGGACGCTTCCCATGTCGCGTTTTAACAACAGGAAGACAATGCCTGCGCCCCCATCGGGAGTTTGCCTTGCCACGGGCGCGACCCCTTTGGCACAATGATCGCAACTTCTCGACATCGCTGAGAAGGTTCCGATGGCAAGCGCAGAACCGCGCCGTTTCCTTGCCAATTTTATCTGTTAGAGGAGAGGGTTCATGAACAAAAAGCTCGTCGCTTTGGCCGTCGCAGGCGTACTTGGCGCCCCGCTGGCGCAAGCGCAGACAGCGAACGTCACGCTCTATGGTCGCGTCAACCTTGACGTCGAATTCGTGAACGGCAAGATCTACAACAACAACGTCACCCAGCCGGCGACCTGCAACAAGACGCTGAACCAGGGCAATTGCATCACGACCAACCCGACCGTCTTCCGCGAAAGCACGAACTCGTCGCGCTTCGGTCTGCGCGGCACCGAATCGCTGGGCGGCGGACTGAACGCGATCTTCCAGATCGAGTCGTCGGTCAATCCGGCGCAATCGGGCGGCACGCTGGCCGGCCGCGAGTCCTATGTCGGCCTGCAAGGCGGCTGGGGCACGTTCAAGCTGGGTCGTTTCCTGACGCCCTATGACGACATTCACCCGATCTTCGGTAACGTGCCGACGTTGACGACGTCGATTCTGTCGACGGCATCGCTGTGGGCGCAAGGCTTCCTGTCGACGAACACCGGCGGCTTCGACGATCGCGTCGCGAGCTCGGTGCGCTACGACTCGCCGAACCTGTCCGGCTTCAACTTCGAGATCCAGTACGGCCAGCAAGGGACGAACTACGCGGACCCGGGCACGACGATCAAGACGCCGACGGTCAACAACGCGAAGATCATCAGCGCGGCCGCGTTCTACAACAACGGCCCGATCTCGCTCGGCGTCGCCTACACCGGCAACAACGGCGTGCGCGGCCGGCAGACCGTTGCGACGCCCCCGGCGACGGCGCCTGTGGGAACGTCGAACACCGGCGGCACGCTGAAGGACTATGCGTTCTCGGTCGCGGGTGCGTACAGCTTCAGCATCGTTCGCGTCGGCGCAGTCTACGAAATGCTGAAGTACGACAACGGCGGCATCGCCGGCGGCGACCTGAAGCGCAACATGTGGGGTGCGAGCCTCACGGGCAACCTCGGCCCGGGCCAGCTGTACGGCTACTACGGCCAAGCCAACAACGTCACCGGCTCGGCGCCCGATTACGCGCGTGTCGGCGGCATGGTCAAGGGTCCGAACTCGCGTGCGACGCAGTACGAAGTCAGCTACACGTATCCGTTCTCGAAGCGCACGCTGACCTACGTTGGTTACAACCGGATCAACAACCGGGACAACGCGGCGTACAACTTCAACATCAACCCGTACAACCCGACCGCGAACGACGCCTCGTACAACACCCCGGGCGGCAAGCCGGGTGGCCTCGTGTTCGGCCTGGTTCACTTCTTCTGAGATTTGCCTCACTCAGGCGAAGCAAGCAGCATCTGCATAGTTTGAAGTGATCACGCGGGCGCCTTCGGGCGCCCGTTTTTTTGCCCGCCGATCGCACCCACCGACCCGTCGTCGCGACGTGCGCCGGATGACTGCTACAATCGTCGCCGGCACCAAAGACCATGCTCGACGAAATCGTCATCGGCTTCGACCGCGCACTGCGCACCCTGTCCGGGCACGCGACGTCGTCGCGCCCGACACCGGGCGCCAACATCGCGGAGGTCGAACTCGCGCCGGATGAGCGCCGCCACGCCGCGGGCCTCATGCGCGTCAATCACACCGGCGAAATATGCGCGCAGGCGCTGTACGCCGCGCAGGCCCTCACCGCGCGCGATCCCGCCATCCGGAAGCAGTTCGCGCAGGCGGCGCGCGAGGAGGAGGAGCACCTCGCGTGGACCCGGCAGCGGCTCGTCGAGCTGTCGGATCGCGTGTCGCTGCTGAATCCCCTTTGGTACGGCGGTGCGTTCGCGATCGGCATCCTCGCCGGCAAGGCGAGCGATCAGGTCAATCTCGGGTTCGTCGTCGAGACCGAGCGCCAGGTCGAGGACCACCTCACGAACCACATGGAGCAGCTGCCGCCCGCAGACGCAAGGAGCCGCGCGATCGTCGAGCAGATGCGCGACGACGAGGTCCGGCATGGAGCGATGGCGGAGGCGGCGGGCGCTGCCACGTTGCCGTTCCCGGTCAGGCGGCTGATGCGCGCCGCCGCCGACGTGATGCGGGCGGTGGCGTATCGGGTGTAGCCGCGCGAGCGAGCGCGAGTAGCGCCGTGAGCGGCGGAGAGGGGCCCCGGGCGCGGAGCGCGCAGGGGAGCGAGCAATCGCGATCGACGCTGGAGGCCGACAGAACAGTCGCTGCGACACCAACGCGGCTGCGAGGAGCCGCGAGCGGCGCGCCGGGGACCGCACGCAGCGCAACGATTCACCTCGGCGGTGCGGAGGCCGAGGCGCGAGCGGCAATCTGTGTTTTCCGCCACGCGCGCAGCGCCTTGAGCCTCGCGGCGCGCACGGCCTTCGGGATTGCATCGACCGCCGTTGGAATTCCAGCCTTCGCGCCCGCCTTGATCTTTCGCGCCACCGCCGCCGCATCGACACCCCTGATCATCGCCAGCGCGTCGCGCAGGAATTGCGCCGGAGCGTAGGTCCCGCTTCTTCCGGGTAGCGACAGCGCGTCGCATTCGCAGGCCTCGAGCAGCATGTCGAGACGTTCCGGGCGGCGCAGCGCATCGGCCGCCATGAGGAGATCGAGCAACGCGGCAGGCGTCTGCTCGCGCGCCGCATGCACGACGCCGTGCCAGCGCGCCACGAGCCTGCCCGCATCGCGACAGTCGAGCGGAACCTTGAGACGCGCCGACATGCGTTCCGCCAGCCGCACGCTGCGCGCCTCGTGTCCCGAATGGTTCGGCCACGACCGGCGCGGCGTTGCTCCCTTGCCGAGGTCGTGCGCCAGCACGCCGTAGCGGACCGGGAGCGCAAAGGCCTTTCCCGCGGCGTAGTCGAGCGCGCGCGCGAGATGCACGCCCGTGTCGATCTCCGGATGGTCGTCGACGCGCTGCGGGACGCCATACAACGCGTCGACTTCGGGGAGCCATTGCGCGAGCGCTCCGCACTCGCGCAAGACCGCGAGCATCCGCGACGGATACGGCTCCATCAACCCCGTCGCGAGCTCCTGCCAGACGCGCTCCGGCGCGAGCGTGGCGAGCTCGCCGCCCGTCGCGAGCGCGCGGAGCAGCGCCTCCGTTTCCGGCGCGACGACGAAGCCGAAGCGCGCGGCGAAGCGCGCCACGCGCAGCACGCGAAGCGGATCCTCGGCGAACGCGGGCGACACATGGCGCAGCACGCCCGCGCGCAGGTCCGCCTCGCCGCCGTAGGGATCGATCAGCGTGCCGTCTTCTGCGCGCGCCATCGCGTTGATCGTGAGGTCGCGCCGCTCGAGGTCCTGCAGCAGCGTCACGTCCGGCGACGCGAAGAATTCGAAGCCGCGGTAGCCGATTCCGTGCTTGCGCTCGGTCCGCGCAAGCGCGTATTCCTCCCGGGTCTCGGGATGAAGGAAGACGGGGAAGTCGCGGCCGACCGGCCGATAGCCCGACGCGATCAGGATCTCCGGCGTTGCGCCGACGACGACCCAGTCGCGGTCGCCGCCCGCGCGTCCGAGGAGCTCGTCGCGGACCGAACCGCCAACCCGAAAGATCTGCACGATCGGCGCGGCGCGGAGGTTGCGGGTCATCCGCGCGAGCTATCGGCCGTTCGACGAGCGAGCAGCGCGCCCGCGCCCGCCCTCAGCGCCCGACCTGCGAGCGATAGGCGTCGTACCGGCTCCTGATCGCCGCCGGCCCGAGATACGTCGGCGCGACCGCCGCGAGCGCCGCCGGCACGATCCCGAACAGCGCCGGGAACGCGCAGCCGCAGACGCTGTCCTGCTGCATCGACGCGAGGTTGTCGCGGCTCATCGGCGTGCCCGGCAGCAGCTCGAGGAAGCGCGCCTGCAGGCGGCCGAGCGCAGGCGGCAGCGACACGATGGGCCGCTCGTGCTCCGTCAGCGTGCCGACGAACGCGACGAGCTCGCGCAGCGTGTAGATGTCGGGACCGCACAGCGGATATTTCTGCCCGATCGTGGCGGCGTCGTCGAGCGCGTGCGCGATGCAATGGGCGACGTCGCCGACGAAAACCGGCTGGAATCGCGCCTGCGCCGCGGCGATGGCCATCACCGGCAGGTGGCGCTCGAGCGACGCGAACAGGTTGAGGAAACGGTCCTCGCGACCGAAGATCACCGACGGCTGGAAGATCGTCCAGTCGAGCCCCGACCCGACGATCGCCGCTTCGGCTTCACCCTTGCTGCGCTGGTAGCGCGAAGGTCCTTCCGGGCTCGCGTTGAGCGCGCTCATCTGCACGACGCGGCGCACGCCGGCGGCGCGGCACGCGGCGACCACCTTTTGCGCAAGCTCCGCATGCACGCGCGCGAACGTGTTCCGGCCCGATTCGTTGAGGATTCCGACGAGGTTGACGACGGCCGCGGCGTTCGCCGCCAGGCGCGCGAGCGCGGGCGGATCGTGGATGTCGGCATCGACGACGTCGACCGTCGGCAGCAGGATCAGATGGCGCGCGTTCTCGCGCCGGCGCGTCGGCACGACCACTCGCTTGCCGTCCTGCACGAGGCGATTCACCACGTGGCGCCCGACGAAGCCGCTGCCCCCCAGCACCAGCACCGTTTCGCTGGCCATCGTCACGGCGCCTTGACGGCGATCGGCGGGACCGTGTCGGCGCCCGCGGCGGCGCCTGGTCGCGGCGATATCGTGCCGAGCCGCGTGGTCAGCGGCACGTAGGGCTGGTCGAGCTCACGCGCGTAGAACATCGCGTTGGCGAGCACTTTTTTCACGTAGTCGCGGGTTTCGTTGAACGGGATCGATTCGACCCAGATGGCGCCCTCGAGCGGCGCGCCGTTGCGCCAGGCCTGCGCGCGGCCCGGTCCTGCATTATACGCAGCGGCGGCGAGCGCCGGCATGCCCTCGAGGCGGTCCTGCCAGTACTTGAAGTAGAACGCGCCGAATTGCGTATTGAGCGACGGGTCCGCGATCTGCGAAGCTCGGTAGTCGCTCCTTCCCGTTTGCTTCGCGACCCAGCGCGCGGTCGCCGGCATGAGCTGCATGAGCCCGACGGCGCCTGCCGACGACACGATGTCCGGCGCGAAGCGGGATTCCTGGCGCGCAACGCTCAGCAGCATCGCCTCGTCGGCGGCCTGGTCGCGCGCGGCGGCGGAAAAGTGCTCGCGAAACGGCATCATGTAACGCAATGCGAAATCGTGGCGCTCCTTCGTGCGGTCGGCGGTGTTGATCGCGCGGTCGTACAGCCCGACGCGCCGCGCATAGTCGGCGGCGATGAGCAGGTTCTCGTCGTCGCGGCCGCGGACGACATACAGCCATTCGCGCTGCGACTCGGGGCGCATGTCGAGCTCGGCCAGCTTCACCGCGCGGCGAACCCCGGCCTGCGCACCGAAGAGCGCGAGCGCCTCCGGCGACGGGTGCGCCGGCGTGCTGACCGGCTCGATGCGTTGCCCGAGCGCCTCCGCGGACAGGAGGCCGTAGAAATTGAATTCGCGGGCGAGCTCGGCATAGACGGCGTTGGCCTCGGCGGTGCGGCCCGCGGCGATCGCCGCGCGAGCCTTCCAGTAACGCCACGCCGGCTCCTGCGCCTGCAGCGGCGGCATCGCCGCGATGGCGGCGTCGACGTCCGGCCACGCGCCGGCGCGCAATGCCGCGCGCACGCGCCACGCGCTCTGCGCATCGTCGAGCGGCACGCCGGCGACCTCGCGGTACCAGTCGTTGGCGCGCGGGTTGAGCTGCCGCGCTGCGTAATAGGCAATGCGCGCGTTGCCGTATTGCCGGTCCTCTGCCGGCAGCCGTTCGCGCAGTTTCTCCCACGACGCGCGCGCGCCGGCGGCGTCGCTGCGCGATGCGCGCTCCAATGCGTAGAGCGCCAACAGGCGTCCGCTGCGCGATTTCACGTCGGCCTTCGCGAGCGCGCCCGCGGGATCGCGCTCGGCCTGCGCAAATTCCCGGGTCCCGATGCGGTCGTCCGGCGGGAGGTTGACCGCGATCGACAGCGCGAGCCTGACGTTGCCCGCCTCGGTGGCGAGCCGGAATCGCGCGCGACGGTCGGCGGGCGTGAGGCCACCGCTTGCGATCAGCGCCGCGAACAGCGGCTCGCACGATTCCGGCGTCGACTGCGCGTTGAACCACAGCGGCTTCGCGGCGGCGAGCGCGAGGGCGCCCTCGCGCAGGCGGCGCTCCTGGAGCGCATAGCAGGTGAGCTCGACATCCTCGCCCGCGGGCGGCGGATACATCGGCGCCGAACGCCGCCCAGTCGCCGCGTTTGCCGAGCGCCTTGAGATAGTCCACGCGCAGTCGGTCGGCGAGCGGCGAATCCGGCCATTTGGCCAGAAAATCCTCGATCTCGCCGGTCCCCGCCGTATCGAGTCGCGCGGACAGGCGCCAGAATTCGACGTACGACTCGAGCACATGCCCCGCGAGCTTCGGACCCAGCGCGTCGAGCCGGGACCTCTGGCCGCGCTCGAACGCGGCTTTCGCCGCCAGGAAGTCGTCGTCCGACGGCTCGGGCGCGGCGCGCGCGGCACCCGCGGCAAGCGCCAACGCCGCCGCCGACAGGAAAAAGGCTCGCAGGAATGGATTCATGGTGCCCATTGTCGGTGACGCGGGCTCCTTTGGGCAACCGGACGCCGCGCGACGTCATTGACGAGCATGAGACCACGGACGCCGCTCGCGGTTCGGGATAAAATCCGGGGCAGAGTCGGGCCGCACGCGCCGGGTGCCAAGCCCGCACGCCGCATCCGGGAGGAGCGATGCCACAACGCAAGGGCGCGCCGCAGGTCGGCGTCGTGATGGGCAGCGACAGCGACTGGGACATCATGCGCCACGCGGCCGCGCAGCTCGACGCATTCGGCATCGGCTACGAAGCCCGCGTGCTGTCGGCGCACCGGATGCCCGACGACATGTTCGAATACGCGGAAGACGCGCTCCCCCGCGGCCTGCGCTGCATCATCGCCGGCGCCGGCGGCGCGGCGCACCTCCCTGGCATGCTCGCGTCGAAGACGACGGTGCCTGTGCTGGGCGTTCCCGTGCCGTCCAAGTATCTGCGCGGCGAGGACTCGCTCCTTTCGATCGTCCAGATGCCGAAGGGCATTCCGGTCGCGACCTTCGCCATCGGCGAGGCCGGCGCCGCGAATGCGGGACTCTTTGCGGCCGCCTTGATCGCCGCCACCGATCCGGCGGTCGCGAAGAAATTGGCCGCGTTCCGCCTCAAGCAGACGGCCACGGCGCGCGCGATGCACGTGCCGAACGAGGGGAGCAAATCGGGATCGTGACGCCGATGATCGCGCCCGGCGCCTGGCTCGGGCTGCTGGGCGGCGGCCAGCTCGGCCGGATGTTCTGCATGGCCGCGCAAAGCCTGGGCTACAAGGTCGTGGTGCTCGATCCGGGCGCGGCCAGTCCCGCAGGCAGCGTCGCCGACCGGCACATTCGCGCGGACTACCAGGATCCGCAGGCGCTCGCGAAGCTCGCGGCGCTCGCCGCCGCGGCAACCACCGAGTTCGAGAACGTGCCCGCAGGGGCCCTCGATTACCTCGCGCGATCGCTGCGCGTCGCGCCCGCGGCGGCGAGTGTGGCCATCGCGCAGGACCGGATCAGCGAAAAGACCTTTCTGTCCGGGCACGGCTTCGTCGTCGCGCCGTTCGCGGTCCTGCGCACCGAAGCCGACGCCCGTGCCGCGGATGCGGCGCTCGTCCCGGGCATCGTGAAGAGCGCGCGCCTCGGCTACGACGGCAAGGGACAGATCCGCGTGCGCGAGCAAGGCGAAGTCGCCGCGGCCTTCGGCGAAATGGGCGGCGCGCCGTGCGTCCTCGAGCGCTTCGTGACGCTCGCCTGCGAGGTGTCCGTGATCGTCGCCCGCGGCGACGGCGGCGAGGTCGTCGCGTGGCCCGTCGCGGAGAACCTGCATCGCGACGGCATCCTCGACGTGTCGATCGTTCCAGCGCGGGTGTCCGCCGATCTCGCCCGCGAGGCGCTACGGGTCGCGACGTCCATCGCCGGCAAGCTCGCCTACCGCGGCGTCCTCTGCATCGAGATGTTCGTCACGGAGGCCGGCACGCTCCTCGTCAACGAGATCGCCCCGCGGCCCCACAACAGCGGGCACTACACGATCGACGCCTGCGTGACGTCGCAGTTCGAGCAGCAGGCGCGCGTGCTGGCCGGCTTGCCGATGGGCGACACGCGGCAACACGAGCCCGCGGTGATGGTCAACCTGCTGGGCGATCTCTGGTTCGCCGACCGCGACGCGAAAATCCCGCGCGAGCCGGACTGGTCGCAGGTGCTGCGGCATCCGCAGGCGAAGCTGCACCTCTACGGCAAGGCGGAGCCGCGGCGCGCGCGCAAGATGGGCCATGTGACCTGCCTCGGGCCCGCGCTGGAGGACGCACTCGGCGTTGCGCGCACGATCAAGCGCGACCTCGGGATTCCCGGCGCCGATCTGCTGTGACCGAAGCAGCGCACCAACGGGCCACTCGACGGGTTGCGCGTGCTCGACCTCACGCGGCTCCTGCCGGGTCCCGTCTGCACGCTCTATCTCGCCGACCTCGGCGCCGACGTCGTCAAGATCGAGGACACCGGTGCCGGCGACTACGCGCGCAACCTCGGCAATCGGCCGGGCACGGTCTCGGCATTCTTCCGTGCCGTGAATCGCAACAAGCGCAGCGCGGCGCTGAATCTCAAGGATTCGCGCGGCCGGGAGGCGTTCACCTCACTCGTGAATCACGCCGATGTCGTCGTCGAGGGCTTTCGGCCGGGGGTGGTCGCGAGTCTCGCCGTCGACTACGAAACTCTCGCCGCGATCAATCCGCGCATCGTCTACGCGTCCATTTCCGGCTACGGCCAGACCGGGCCGCGCGCGCAGGCGGCCGGGCACGACATCAACTACCTGGGCTACGCCGGCGTGCTCGAGCAGACCGGCACGCGCGACGGCCCGCCGGCGCTTTGCAACCTGCAGATTGCCGACCTGCTTGGCGGAGCCGCGGCGGCCGCGATCGGAATTCTCGCCGCGCTCGTCGGCGCGCAGCGCACCGGGCGCGGCCGGCATGTCGACGTCGCGATGGCGGACGCCGCGCTGGCGCACAACATCTTTGCGCTGCACGCGTTGACGCAGTGGGGACGTACTCTGCCGCGCGGCGAGGATCTGCTCACCGGCGGAGTCCCCTGCTACGGCGTTTACGGCACGCGGGACGGCCGCTGGCTCGCCGTCGGCGCCCTCGAAGACAAGTTCTGGCAGACGTTGTGCTCGACGATCGAGCGGCCCGATCTTGCGCCGCTGGCGTTCGCGCTCGGCGACGAAGGCGCGCGGGTGCGACAAGCGCTGGAGACCGTGTTCGCGGCGGCACCGCTCGCACAATGGATCGAAAGGTTTGCAGGCGTCGATTGCTGCGTCACGCCCGTCAACACACTCGACGAGGCGCTGGTCGATCCGCAGTTCGTCGCGCGCGGGATGATCGTGGAACGACCGGACGGGTCGCGGCAGTATGCGCCGCCGTTCAAGGTGTCCGGGCACGATTTCGTCGTGACGCGCGATGCGCCCGCGCACGGCGAGCACACGGCGGATGTCCTGCGCGAGGCCGGCTACGACGATGCCGAGATCGCGGCGCTCGTCGCCGACGGCGCGATTGCAACTGCCGTAGCGCGCGCGGACGGCTGATCGGCCGCGATGCGCGCGGCGACTTTTCAACAGAACAGTTCTACTACCTCAACGGCAGGACTCTGCACCCGCTCGGCGACAACCAGGCCAGCCACGGCATCATCTGTTCGAACTACCCGGTTGGAGGCGGCATTTGATCGCAATCTAGCTCGCCGTGCCGATGACCCGCGTCTTGCGCTTCGCGGGTATTGCCACCGCGTCCTTGCGCTCGGCGCCGATCGGCAACGCCGCGACGCGCGCGTACTCCGGATCGACGAAGCGGCAGCCTGCCGCAACGTAATCTGCCGCCATCGCCGTCGCGTCGGCGCCCCAGAACAGCGCGTCGCCGAGCGCAAGCGTCGGCACGCCGAATACGCCGCGCGCGATCGCTTCGTCGGTGTTCCGGCGCAGCTCGTCCTTGACCTCCTGCCCTGCGATGCGCGTCGCCGCGTCGGGCATGCCGAGGTCGTGGACGAGCTCCACCCACTCGATCGGCAGGTCCGGCAGCCGGCCGTCGCGCCAGACGAAGCGGAAGATGCGGTGCACCGCGTCCGCCGTGCAGTCGCATGCGACCGCGAGACGCAGTAGCGGCAGCGGATTGAACGGATGCTCGTGCGGAAACTTGAGCGCGATGCCCTGCCGCTTCGCCTGCCAGATGCAGAATCGGTAGGTGAAGGCGCGCTTCGCGGGGATCTCGGCCGGGCCCTTCTGCCCGTTGGCATTCAGTATTCCGGCGAACAACACGGGCTTGTAACGGATGGTGATGCGCGGCGCGAGCGAGGCCAATTGCTCGCTCTGCAAATAGGCAAACGGGGAAACGAAATCGAAATACCAGTCGGCGATCATCGCGACCGCTTCGCCTGCTCGGCGCGCCTTCCGGGCAGCGCCGCCAGCACCGCCCTCTTTCCGTCCGCGTCCAGCACGCTCCACGCCGCGATCTCGTCGAGCGTGCGCAGGCACCCGACGCAATAGCCGGAGCCGGCATCCATTTCGCACACGCTGATGCAGGGCGAGGCGACCTCGCCCGCCGGCGCAGTGCGATGGGCCGCGGCGGACGTCATGCTGTGAGCAAGGGGTCTTTGGCCGCCAGCGCACGGGCGACACGCGACACCGGCGGCCGGCCGAGGGCATCCGAGATGAACTGCTCCCGCGGCGCGCAGCTTCGTCATGTCCACGCCCGTCTCGATGCCCAGCCCGTCCAGCATGTAGAGCACGTCCTCGCTCGCGAGATTGCCCGTGGCGCCCTTCGCGTACGGGCATCCGCCGAGGCCGGCGACCGAGCAGTCGAACGTGGCCACGCCCATTTCCATTGCGGCATACACATTGGTCAGTGCCTGCCCGTACGTGTCGTGAAAGTGCCCGGCGAGCTGCGCGAGCGGCACGTGCCCGGAAACCATGGCAACCAACGCCTTCGTCTTTCCCGCCGTGCCGACGCCAATCGTGTCGCCGAGCGAGACTTCGTACGATCCCATCCGATGGAGCGCCGCGGCGACTTCGGCGACTTTTTCCGGCGCGACGTCGCCCTCGTAGGGACAGCCCAGCACGCACGAAATGTAACCGCGGACGCGCATCCCGTGGGTCTTCGCGGCCGCGAAGACCGGCTCCGCGCGCTCGAGGCTTTCGGCGATCGAGCAATTGATGTTCTTGCGCGAAAACGTCTCCGACGCCGCGACGAACACCGCGACCTCGTCGGCTTTCGCCGCCAGCGCCGCCTCGAAGCCCTTCATGTTCGGCGTCAGCACGGGATAGCGGACACCTTCCGCGCGCCGGATGCCGGCCATCACCGCGGCGGCATCGGCCATCTGCGGCACCCATTTCGGCGACACGAACGCGGTCGCCTCGATCGCCGCGAATCCCGCGTCCGACAGCCGGTCGATCAGCGCGATCTTCACGTCGGTCGCGACGGTCGCCCTCTCGTTTTGCAAGCCATCGCGGGGGCCGACCTCGACCAGTCGAACGCGCCGCGGCAGGGCCATAGTGTTTCCCATTCGATTCCGTTCGTCCTTCAGTAACCGCGTCGGCGGTCGACGACGCCGGTGACGGTTTGACCGTTCTCGATCCGGCGAATCCCGGCCGCGACCTGCGCGACCGACTCGGAAATCAGCGTCACCGCCGAGACATGCGGCGTCACCGTAACCCGAGGATGATGCCAGAACGCGTGGTCGACCGGCAGCGGCTCCGCGCGGAACACGTCGAGCGTGGCGCCTGCGAGGTGGCCGGAATCCAGGCACTCGATCAGGTCCGCGTCGACGACGAGGTCGCCGCGCGCGATGTTGACGACGTGGGCGCCTTGCGGGAGCTGCGACAGCGTGTGTCGATCGAGGATTCCATTCGTCTCCGGCGTGGACGGAAGGGTGCAGACGAGCACATGTGCCGTTTTCAGGAACGGCCGCAGGTCGACGGCCCCCGCAAAGCTCGTCACGCCGGCAATCGACTTTCGCGTGCGGCTCCAGCTCGCGAGCGGAAATCCGAACGGCGCGAGCGCGCCCGCGATGGCCTGTCCCAGCACGCCAAAGCCCATGAGGCCGACGCCGAAGTCCGCCTTCGCAAGGCGCGTGCGCGGCAGCCAGCGGGCGTCGCGCTGTTGCGCCGCGTAGGCGTCCATCTCCCGGTACGCGCGCAATGCGGCGAGCGTCACGTACTCCGCCATCTGCTCCGCCATTCCGGCATCGGTGAGGCGGATTATCGGCAGGTCGCGCGGCAGCGTCGGCACCGCGAGGAGCGCGTCGACGCCGGCGCCGAGGTTGAATATCGCCTTCACGGCGCGCACGCGGGTGAACAGCTCGGCGGGCGGCCGCCACACCAGCGCGTAGTCGGGATCCGCAGGCGCGACGGGCCACATCGCGATCTCCGCCTCCGGTAACGCGGCCGCGAGCGCCGCGCGCCACGATTCGGCATCGCGGCCGGGCATCTGCAGCAGGATTTTCATCGTGACGAAGGATCGCTAGGCGCTGTCGATATCGACCAGTACCGCGTCCTCCTTCACGGAATCGCCCGCGCGATAGTTGACGGCCGCGACGACGCCGTCCGCCGGCGCCGTGATCGTGTGCTCCATCTTCATCGCCTCGAGGATCATCAACGGCGCGCCGCGCGCGACCTTGTCGCCCGCCATGACCATCACCGCGACGACGGTGCCCGACATCGGCGCGGTGAGATGGCCGCCATGCGCCTCGACTTCGCCCGCGTGCGCGAGCGGGTCGACGAGCAGCAATTTCCGGTGCGCGCCGCGACAGAACACGTGGCGCTCCTCGCCCTGCGGGACGACGGTCGCGTGAAATTCGGCGTTCGGGGTGACGATGTCGAGACGACGATCGCGCGCCGCGACCGTTGCGGCGACCTCGCCCGACGGCAATGTCACGCGCCAGGGCGCGCCGTCGCCGCGCACGGCGACGCCGTGCCGCGTTTCGCCTTCCGCGAACACGAGCCCAACCGCGTGCCGGTCGCTGTTGGGCCACCAGGAATCGACGGCGTGCCATGGCGAATGCGGATCGGTCGTCGCGCGCGCCGTCGCCGCACGGGCCGCGGCAAGCGCGCCGACCTCGGCCAGCGCGGCCGCGAGCAATGCATCGTCCGGCAACGGCGATGCCGGCGGGAACAGCGCCGCGTGGTTGCGGGCAATGAGGCCCGTGTCGACGTTGCCCGACGCGAACGCCTCGTGCGCGACCACGCGCTGCAGGAAGGCGACATTGGTCGCGACGCCGACGATCTCGTACGCGGCAAGCGCCTCGGCCAGACGGCGCAGCGCCGCCGCGCGATCCTCGCCGTGGACGACGAGCTTGGCGATCATCGGGTCGTACCAGGGCGAGATCTCGTCGCCGGCGCGCACGCCGGTGTCGACGCGCACGTCCGGATCGGTCGCCGGCGCGGCAAGATGGACGAGGCGACCGATCGACGGGAGGAAGCCGCGGTCGGGATCCTCGGCGTAGATGCGCGCTTCGATCGCGTGGCCGTCGATCGCAAGGGCTTCCTGGCGTTTCGGCAACGGCTCGCCCGCCGCGACGCGGAGCTGCCATTCGACGAGGTCTTCTCCGGTGATCATCTCGGTGACCGGATGCTCGACCTGCAGTCGCGTGTTCATCTCCATGAAGTAGAACGCGCCGTCGCGCGCAAAGCTGTCGGCGGCGATGAACTCGACCGTGCCGGCGCCGACATAGCCGATGGCCTTCGCCGCCGCGACCGCCGCCTCGCCCATCGCGCGGCGATGCGCGGGCTTCATTGCGGGCGCCGGTGCTTCCTCCAGGACTTTCTGGTGGCGTCGCTGCACCGAGCAGTCGCGCTCGTACAGGTAGACCGCATTGCCGTGCGTGTCCGCGAAAACCTGGATTTCGATGTGCCGCGGCGCGGTCAAATATTTTTCGACCAGCACGCGGTCGTCGCCGAAGGACGATTGGGCTTCGCGCTGTGCGGAGGCGAGCGCCGCGGCGAATTCCTCCGGGCGCTCGGCGATCTTCATGCCCTTGCCGCCGCCGCCGGCGGTCGCCTTGATCAGCACCGGATAACCGATCTTCTTGGCTTCCGCGGCGAGCAGCGCAGGCGCCTGGTCGTCGCCGTGGTATCCCGGGACGAGCGGGACCTTCGCCGCGCCCATGATCCGCTTCGCCGCGGACTTCGAGCCCATCGCGGCGATCGCCGCGGGCGGCGGACCGATGAAGACGACGCCCGCGCGCGCGCACGCGGCCGCGAAGATCTCGTTCTCGGACAGGAAGCCGTAGCCGGGATGGATTGCCTGCGCGCCCGTCGTTTGCGCAATGGCGATGATCGCGTCGCCGCAAAGGTAGCTCTCGCGCGGCGGGGGCGGGCCGAGCCGGTACGCCTCGTCGCACGCCGCGACGTGCAGCGCATCGCGATCGGCGTCCGAATAGACGGCGACGGTGCGGATGCCCATCCGGCGCGCCGTGCGCGCGACGCGCACCGCGATTTCGCCGCGATTCGCGATCAGGATCTTGTCAAACATCGGCGCGGCTCTTCGGCACGGGCCCGGCGCCTTCGCCGGTCAATTTGCGCAGCAGCGCGCGGATGAACCGCCAAAGCTTCGGAATGAGCCAGATCATCAGCGCCACGAGCACGGCGAGGACGACGAGCGCGACAATCGGATGCGCAAACGCGAGCCAAAGCACGGTTCCCACCGCGAGCTCTTCGCCGAACGACGCCGCCCAATTCGAGAAGGGCTCGGGCGAGGTGTTGATCACCGCGCGGCCGCCCGCCTTGGCGAGGTGGCTGCCGGCGGCGAGCGAGCCGCCGAGGATCGCCGCGGCAAGGGACGCCGCCGCCGACGAGTCGCCGAAGACGCTCGCCGCCAGCGCGGCGCCCGCCGGAATCCGGATGAACGTGTGGATCGTGTCCCAAAGCGTGTCCACGCCCGGCACCTTGTCGGCGAAGAACTCCACGCAGAACATGAATCCGGAGGCTGCCAGCACCCATGGATGCGCGAGCGCCGCGAGCCCGCCTGGAAGGTCGACCCAATGCAGGTACCCGAGACCGCCGACGATGAACAGCACGGCGTACAGCCGGATTCCGCTCGCCCAGCCGAGCGCCGCCGCCAGCGCAACGAGCTGCAACGTGTCGAACTGCGCGAGGCCGGGGAGCGTGCTCATTCGTCCGACAGATCAGGCGGCACCCAGGCCGCCCGCCGCTTGCCGAGGAACGCCGCCACGCCTTCCTTCGCTTCCGGCGTCGAGCGAACGCGCGCGATGCGCGCCGCGGTGTCGGCGATCACCGAATCATCGACCGGCCGGTTCGCGACCGCGCGGATCAGCGCCTTCGACTCCGCCTGCGCGCGCGGGCCGGCGACGAGGAGCGCGCCGAGCAGTTCGTTGATCCGGCCGTCGAGGTTTTCCTGCAACACGATGTCGTGCACGAGGCCGATGCGATACGCCTCGGCGGCGTCGAAGCGCTCCGCCGTGAGGAAGTAGCGCCGCGCCATCCGCGCCCCGATCGCCTCGATCACGTAGGGGCTGATCGTCGCCGGGATGAGCCCGAGCTTCGCCTCCGACAGCGCGAACGTCGCCTCCTGCGCCGCGAGCGCGATGTCGCAGCACGCGACGAGCCCCACGCCGCCGCCGTAGGCCGCGCCGTGGACACGGGCGATGGTCGGCTTCGACAACGTGTAGAGCGTCCTCAGCATTTCCGCCAGCGCGCCGGCGTCGGCGAGGTTCTCCGCGTGGCCGTAGCCGGCCATCTTCTTCATCCAGTTGAGGTCGGCGCCCGCGCAGAAGCTGCGGCCGTGGCCCAGCAGCACGACGGCGCGCACGGCGGGGTCGGCGTCGAGCGACCGCAATGCCGTCGTCAGCTCCGCGATCAGCGTCTCGTCGAACGCATTGTGCACGTCGGGCCGCGCGAGCGCGACGAGCGCAATGCCGTTGCGGACCTCGACCGTCAGCGCCGCATACTCCGACCTGGCGGCAGCGTTTCTTCCTGCGCTGCGGGTCCTTCGTGACCACGGCTTTGCGTTTGGTCATTCCAATTCCTACATCCGGAACACGCCGAACGTCGTCGGCCCGATCGGGCGATTGAGCGACGCCGAAATCGCGAGGCCCAGCACGCGGCGCGTGTCGGCCGGATCGATGACGCCGTCGTCCCAGAGGCGTGCGCTTGCAAAATACGGGTGGCCTTCCTTCTCGTATTGCGCGCGGATCGGCGCGCGGAACGCCTCCTCGTCCTCGGCGCTCCATGTGCCGCCTTTCGCTTCGAGCGCATCGCGGCGCACCGTCGCCAGCACGATGGCCGCCTGCTCGCCGCCCATCACCGAAATGCGCGCGTTCGGCCACATCCACAGGAAGCGCGGCCCGAACGCGCGGCCGCACATTCCGTAGTTGCCCGCGCCGTAGCTGCCGCCGATGATGACGGTGAACTTCGGCACCTGCGCGCAGGACACGGCGGTCACCATCTTGGCGCCGTCGCGGGCGATGCCACCCGCCTCGTACTTCTGTCCGACCATGAAGCCCGTCACGTTCTGCAGGAACACGAGCGGCACGCGGCGCTGCGCGCAAAGCTCGATGAAATGCGCGCCCTTCTGCGCCGATTCGGAGAACAGGATCCCGTTGTTGGCGACGATGCCGACCGGGTAACCCCAGATCCGCGCGAATCCGGTGACGAGGGTCGCGCCGTAGCGCGCCTTGAATTCGTCGAACTCGCTGCCGTCGACGATCCGCGCGATGACCTCGCGGACGTCGTAGGGCTTCTTGATGTCGGCGCTGATCACGCCGTAGATTTCTTCCGCCGCGTACTTCGGCGCCACCGGCTTCGCGATCTCCATCTCCACGCGTTTCGGCCGGTTGAGATTGCCGACGATGCGCCGCGCGATGGCGAGCGCGTGATGGTCGTCCTGGGCGAAATGATCAGCGACGCCGGAGACCCGCGTGTGCACGTCGGCGCCGCCCAGCTCCTCGGCCGACACGATCTCGCCGGTCGCGGCCTTCACGAGCGGGGGTCCGCCGAGGAAGATCGTCCCCTGCTCCTTGACGATGATCGACTCGTCGGCCATCGCCGGCACATACGCGCCGCCCGCGGTGCACGAGCCCATCACGACCGCGATCTGCGGTATCCCCTGCGCCGACATGTTCGCCTGGTTGTAGAAGATCCGCCCGAAATGATCGCGATCGGGGAACACGTCGACCTGGTTCGGCAGGTTCGCCCCGCCGGAATCGACGAGATAGACGCACGGCAGCAGGTTTTCGCGCGCGATCTCCTGCGCGCGCACGTGCTTCTTCACGGTGATCGGGTAGTAGGTGCCGCCCTTGACCGTCGCGTCGTTGCACACGATCACGCATTCGCGGCCCGCGATGCGGCCGATGCCGGTGATGATGCCGGCGGCCGCGATGTTGTCGCCATACATCCCGTGCGCGGCGAGCTGCGAAAACTCGAGGAACGGCGTGCCCGGATCGATCAGCGCGCGCACTCGCTCACGCGGCAGCAGCTTGCCGCGCGCCGTGTGCTTCGCCCGCGGGCCCTTGCCGCCGCCCTGCTCGACCTCGCTCACCCGCGCCTTGAGGTCGGCGACGAGCGCCGTCATCGCCTCGCGATTCTTCGCGAACGTCGCGTCGCGCGGGTCGAGTTTCGATTCGATGGCGGGCATGGAGGCGGTTTCAGGAGACGGGCAGCGGATGTCCCGGCATGAGCTTGTACGGATGCGCCCAGCGCGGTTCGGATTGTATCCGCTCGAGCCAGCCGCGAATGCCCGGATACGCTGCCCAGTCGACGCCGATTTCGTCGGCGAAGAACAGGTAGCCGCACAAGGACAGGTCGGCGATCGTCAGCCGGTCGCCGACGACGTAGCGGCGGCCCGCGAGGTGCGCGTCGAGCACGCCCCAGGCGGTCTCGGAGCGCTTGCGGAAGACCTCGAGCACGGCCGGAGGCGTGTCCTTCGTGAACGTGCGCAGGAACCGGTACGTCGCGGTGTAGCTCGTGAGCTTGTGGTTGTCCCACAGGAGCCAGCGCAGGATCTCGCGGCGCTCGGCATCGTCGACGGGGCCGAATTTTCCGAGCGACCCGGCGAGGTAGTCGAGGATGACGCCCGATTGCGACAGGCGCTGGCCTTTGTGCTCCAGCACCGGCACCTCGCCCATCACGTTGATCGCCCGATACGCGGGCGTGCGTGTCTCGCCGCCGAAGAAATCGACGAACCGCGGCGCCCAGTCCGCGCCGGCGAGCTCGAGCGCCAGAGCCGGCTTGTACGCGTTGCCGGATTGCGCGAAGCAGTAGAGCGTGTAATCGGCCATGCCAGCGTCCTTCCTCATCGTTCGCGGACGAATTTCTGCTCGGTCAGCGCAACGCCCCACTGCGTGTCGGAACGTTCGTCGACAAGCCGGAATCCGTTACGCTCGTACAGCGCGCGCGCGGCGTCGAGGCCGGCAAACGTCCAAAGGAAAACGCGGCGGTGCCCAGCCCGTTCGCAAAAGGCGAGCGCCTCGCCGACGAGCCGGCGGCCGATGCCGAGTCCCTGCCTCGACTCGTCGACGAGGAAAAACCGCAGCCGGGCGCCTTCCGCCGGTTCGCCGTGACCGTCGATGGCGATCGAGCCGACGATCTCGCCGTCGACCGCGGCGGTCCAGAAACCGTCCCGCCCGGCATCCTCCCGCTCGAGCAGGTCGGCAAGGCCGCGTGCGACGCGGCATTCGAATGTCCGCGCAAGCCCCCAGTGCTTCGCATAGTATTCGCCGTGCATGCGCGCGACGGCACCGAGCGCACCTGCGCGGTACGGATCGACGCTGACCGTCGCGGCGGCTGCGCCCATCGTCTCAGAATCCGCCGGTCGCGAGCCATTTATCGACCTGGTCGAAGCGGTCGAGTCCCCAGAACGGCTCGCCGTCGACGACGACGAAGGGCGAGCCGAACACGCCGCGCGCAATCGCCTTGTCCACCTCGCCCTTCAGCGCTTCCTTGATCGCCGGATCGTCGATCGCCGCACGCGCCGCCGCGGCGTCGATGCCCGTCTTCGCCGCGACCGCCACGGCATTGTCGGGCACGGAGATGTCGATGTCGTCGACGAAAAAGGCGCGGTAATACGCGGCGACGAGTCGCGGCACCGCCGCCTCGTCACGCGACTTTTGCCAAAGCACGATCCGGGCGGGCGCCTGCGACGGAATCGGAAAGCGCGACGGCATGTCGAATTTCGGCAAGCCGTGGAAGCGCGCGCTCCGCTCGAAATCCCGCCGCGAATAGTCGCCCTTCAGCGGGACCTCGGTCAGCGGCATGGTGCCGGTCTGCCGGAACACGACGCCGAGCAGGATCGGGTGCCACAGGACGCCGCGGCCGTGCTTCGCCGCGAGCGCCTCGATCTTCTGCGACGCAAGATAGCCGTACGGCGAGGAAAAATCGAAATAGAAATCGATCGGCGCTGCCATGGTGCCTTCCTGTTCTCCGGTTCAGCCGGCGATGGCGCGGCCGATGACCAGCCGCTGGATTTCGCTGGTGCCTTCGTAGATCTGGCACACGCGCACGTCGCGGTAGATCCGCTCGACGGGAAAATCGTTGACGTAACCGTAGCCGCCATGGACCTGTATCGCGGCGGAACATACGCGCTCGGCCATCTCCGAGGCGAAGAGCTTCGCCATCGAGGCCTCCTTGAGGCAGGGCAGTCCCGCGTCGCGCAGCGCCGCGGCATGCCAGACCATCTGCCGCGCGACTTCGATTTCGGTCGCCATGTCCGCCAGCTTGAAATTCACCGCCTGATGGCCGGTGAGCGGCTTGCCGAAGCTGGTCCGCTCCCGGGCATAGGCGAGCGCCGACTCGAACGCCGCGCGCGCCATGCCGACGGCCTGCGCCGCGATGCCGATGCGGCCGGCCTCGAGATTCGACAACGCGATGCGGTAGCCTTCGCCTTCGCGGCCCAGCAGGTTCTCCGCCGGCACCCTGCAGTTGTCGAAGAGGAGTTGCGCGGTGTCCGACGCGCGCTGGCCGAGCTTGTCCTCGACGCGCGCGACGACGTAGCCTGCGGTCTTCGTGTCCACGATGAACGCCGAAATGCCCTTCTTGCCGGCGCCCTTGTCGGTCACGGCGAAAACGACCGCGACGTCGGCGTTCTTGCCGGTGGTGATGAACTGCTTGACGCCGTTGAGGACGTACGTGTCGCCGTGGCGTTCCGCGCGCATCGCGATCGCCCCGGCGTCCGAGCCGACCTGCGGCTCCGTCAGGCAGAAGCAGCCGAGCATCTCGCCGCGAGCGAGCGGCACCAGCCAGCGCTCCTTCTGCGCGTCGGTGCCGAAGGCTTCGATCGGGCCGCACACGACCGAATTCTGGACGCTCACGATGGTCGAGGTCGCCCCGTCTCCCGCGGCGATCTCCTCCAGCGCGAGGGCGAGGCAGACGTAGTCGAGCCCGGCGCCTCCCCAGCGTTCCGGCGTGACCACGCCCAGCGCGCCGAGCGTCCCCAGCGCGCGCAGTTCGTCGCGCGGGAAGTGTCCCTCGCGATCCCAGCCGGCCGCCTTCGGCGCGAGCTCGCCCTGCGCGAACGCGCGCATCGCGTCGCGGATCTGCTGCTGCATCTCGGTCAGGATCATGGCGTCACTGCGCCGTCGCAGGGGAGACAGCGGCGGCGCGATCCGGCTTGTTGATGATGAATACGCCGGCGATCACGAGCACCGCGCCCGCCACCATCGACATCTCGAGCGTTTCGCCCAGCAGCAGCATCGCGAAGGCGATGGCGAAAATCGGCACCAGGTTCACGAAGACCATCGAGCGCGCCGGGCCGATCGTGCGCACGCCGTCGTAGAACCAGATGAAGGCGATGGCGGTTCCGAAGATACCCATGTACACCAGGGCCATCCAGGCCTTGAACGTGACCTGCGGCAGCACGAGATCTCCGTTGACGGCGCACACGAGCGCGAGCATCGCCGTTCCGGTGAGCGCGGCGTAGGTGGTCGCCGCCAACGGCGACATGTCGGTAAGCAGGCGTTTGCCGATGAGCGTATAGGCCGCCCACGAAAGCACTCCGCCGAAGAGCGCCACCTCGCCGATGCCGGAGTGCCCGTCGAACAACACGAGCGGATTGCCGTGGCCAAGCTCGACGGCGACACCGAGCAACGCGATCAGGACGCCCGCCACCCGGCGCAGCGTCAGCGGCTCGCGGAGGAAAAGCGCGCCGCCAAGCAGCGTTGCCGCCGGCACGGTCGCGATGATCAATGAGCCGCGCGATGCCGAGACGGTTTCCATGCCGAACATGAAACAGAGGTTGTACGCCATCACGCCCGTCGCGCCGAGCAGGCACACACCGATCCACTGCCCTCGCGAAAGCCGCGGCAAGCCGCGCTCGATGACAAACGACAGGAGGAGCAACGCCGCGGTCGCGATCAGGTAGCGCCACAGGCCCGCCACCGGCGCCGTCATCTGCGCCGCCGCGACGCGGCCCGCGATGAACGTGCCACCCCACATCATGGCGACGAGCACGAGCCTCGCGTAGATCGTCGACGGGCGCGGTTCCGAGGTCATCGGCGTTCGTCCAGAGCGAGCTTCGCGGCGATCGCCACGAACACGCCCGCCAGCACCCAGCGCTGTGCCGCTGCCCACAGCGGGCGCGTGGCGAGCCAGCGGGCGATAAGGGCCGCCGCCAGCACGAACATCGTGTCGCCGATCAACGCGATCACGATTTGCGTGATGCCGAGCACGAGCGACTGCCCGAGCACGCTTCCTCGCGCCGGGTCGATGAACTGCGGAAAGAGCGCGAGGTAGAAGAGCGCGACCTTCGGATTGAGGATGCTCGTGAGCAGTCCCATCCGGAAGAGTTTCGCGGGCGCCGCGGCCGGCAGCGTGCGCGGTGCGAACAGTCCGCCGCCGCGCGAACGGACCGAGTCCCAGGCGAGATACACGAGATAGGCGGCGCCGGCCCAGCGCAGCGCGTCATAAGCGACCGGCACCGCCAGGAACACGGCGGACAGGCCGAGCGATGCGGCCAGGATGTGCACGAAAAAGCCCGTGGTCGTGCCGGCCATCGACACGAGCCCCGCCACGCGGCCCTGGCACAGCGTGCGCGACACGAGGTAGAGCAGGTTCGGGCCCGGCGTCAGCACCAACAGCACGCTGGCGACGACGAACAGCAGGAAGTTTTCGAGCGAGGGCACGGTCAATCACCAGACGATGGAGGCTTCAGCGTGGTCGACGAAGCGGCCGCTGTCGGCCGCGAAGGTATGCGCAATCGCGGCACGCATGCCGGCGACGCTCGTCGCGGCATCGAGATCGGCCCCGGGGCCGCCCATGTCGGTCTTGACCCAACCGGGCGAAAGCACGACGACGATCACGCCGCGCGGCGCCAATTCGAACGAAGCCGCGCGCGCGACGGCATTGAGTCCGGCCTTGCTCGCCCGGTAGAGCACGCTCCTGCCGTTGTTGGTGATGCCGATGCTGCCCATCCGGCTCGAGAGCACCGCGATCCGGCCGCCCCGCGCGACGCGGTCGGCGAGCACGGCGATGAGCCGCATCGGGCCGAAGACATTGGTGCGCATCACCGCATCGAAATCTTCCGGCGAGGTCGGCTCCAGCACGGGCGTGCGCTGTCCGGCGGTGCCGGCGTTGAGGATCGCGACGTCGAGCGACTGCGTGGGAATACCGGCGGCGAATTGGTCGATCGCGGCCGCATCGGTCACGTCGAGGATCGCCGTTTCGCATCCCAGCGCCTCGAGCGCGGCTGCCGCGTCGGCGTTCCGGCACGTCGCGAGGACGTCGCAGCCGTCCGCGCGGTACTGGCGCGCGAATTCGAGGCCGATCCCGCGGCCTGCGCCGGTGACGAGTACACGCGGCATCGAGCCCTCCTCAGCAGAGCTCGATCGCCATGGCCGTCGCCTCGCCGCCGCCGATGCACAGGGCCGCCACGCCGCGCTTCTTTCCGTGCTTGCGCAAGGCGCCGATCAGCGTGACGAGAATCCGCGCGCCGGACGCGCCGATCGGATGGCCGAGCGCGGTCGCGCCGCCATGGACGTTGACCTTCTCGTGCGGGATCGCATGCTCCTTCATCGCCGCCATCGTCACCACGGCAAACGCCTCGTTGATCTCGTAGAGGTCGACGTCTTTCGCTGCCCAGCCGGTCGCCGCCAGGACCTTGGCGATCGCGCCGACCGGCGCCGTCGTGAAAAGCGCAGGCTCGTGCGCATGCGTCGCGTGCGCCAGGATCACGGCAAGCGGCTTCAATCCGCGCTTCTCGGCGGTCGAGCGCCGCATCAGCACGAGCGCCGCCGCCCCGTCGGAAATCGAGCTCGAGTTCGCCGCCGTGACCGTGCCGTCCTTGCGGAACGCGGGCTTCAGCGTCGGGATCTTGTCGGGCGACGCCTTGGCGGGCTGCTCGTCGCTGGCGATGACGACATCGCCCTTGCGGCCCGGCACGGTGACCGGCGCGATCTCCCACGCGAACGTGCCGTCGTTGTTCGCGGCGAGCGCGCGGGCGAGCGACGCCAGCGCGAATGCGTCCTGCGCCTCGCGCGAGAACGCATAGGTTCCCGCGCAATCCTCGGCGAACGTTCCCATCAGGCGGCCCTTGTCGTACGCATCCTCGAGGCCGTCCATGAACATGTGGTCGACGACCGTCTGGTGCCCCATGCGGTAGCCGCCGCGCGCCTTCGGCAGCAGATACGGCGCATTGGACATCGATTCCATGCCGCCCGCGACCATGATCTCGTTGGTGCCCGCGGCGATGAGGTCGTGCGCGAGCATCGCCGCCTTCATCGCCGAGCCGCACATCTTGTTCACCGTCGTCGCGCCGGTCGACAGCGGCAGGCCCGCCTTGATCGACGCCTGCCGCGCGGGCGCCTGTCCCTGCCCCGCCGGCAGCACGTTGCCCATGATCACTTCCTGCACGTCGGCGGGTTTGATGCCCGCGCGCTCCACCGCCGCCTTGATCGCGGCGGCGCCGAGCTCGCTCGCGGCGACCGCGGCGAAATCGCCCATAAAACCGCCCATCGGCGTGCGCGCGGCACCTACGATGACGATCGGATCATTCAGCATTCGCTTTTCCTTTTCACTCGACGGGTTTCGCCACGCGCCGCGGTCGCGGCACGAGCTCGCCGCCGCAGTTCGGGCAGATGCCCGCCATCGCATCGGCGCAACGCGCGCAGAACGTGCATTCGTAGGTGCAGATGCGGGCGTTGGCGGCCGTGGCCGGCAGCGGCGCCGCGCACTTCTCGCACGCAGGTTTCAGCTCGAGCGCCATTTCACTTTGTCTCGTTGAACAATTCGCGGCCGACGAGCATGCGCCGGATTTCCGACGTTCCGGCGCCGATTTCGTAGAGCTTCGCGTCGCGCCACAGGCGGCCGGTTGCATAGTCGTTGATGTAGCCGTTGCCGCCCAGCGCCTGGATCGCCTCGCCCGCCATCCACGTCGCCTTCTCCGATGCGTAGAGGATCGCGCCGGCGGCGTCCTTGCGCGCCGAGCGGCCGGACAGCCCGCCGCGGTCGAGCGCCTGGCCGACGGCGTAGACGTAGGCGCGGCATGCGTTCATCGTCGTGTACATGTCGGCGATCTTGCCCTGCATCAACTGGAATTCGCCGATCGGCTGGCCGAACTGCGAACGCTCGTGCACATACGGCATGACGACGTCCATGCACGCCGCCATGATGCCGAGCGGCCCGCCCGCCAGCACGGCGCGCTCGTAGTCGAGCCCGCTCATCAGCACATTGACACCCTGCCCTTCGGCGCCGAGGACGTTTTCGGCCGGCACCGCGCAGTCGGCGAACACGAGCTCGCAGGTGTTCGAGCCGCGCATCCCGAGCTTGTCGAGTTTCTGCGCCGTCGAGAATCCCGCCATGCCCTTCTCGATCAGGAACGCGGTGATGCCGCGCGGGCCCGCCGCGGGATCGGTCTTCGCGTAGACGACGAGCGTGTCGGCATCCGGCCCGTTGGTGATCCACATCTTGTTGCCGTTGAGCACGTAACGGTCGCCCTTGCGCTCCGCCTTGAGCCGCATCGAGACGACGTCGGAGCCGGATCCCGGCTCGCTCATCGCCAGCGCGCCGACGTGCTCGCCCGAGACGAGCTTGGGCAGGTATTTCTTCTTTTGGGCGCCGCTGCCGTTGCGGCGGATCTGGTTCACGCACAGGTTCGAGTGCGCGCCATAGGACAGGCCCACGGAAGCCGACGCGCGGCTGATCTCCTCCATCGCCACGATGTGCGCGAGGTAGCCCATCGCCGTGCCGCCGTAGTCCTCGTCGACGGTGATGCCGAGGAGCCCGAGATCGCCCATCTTGCGCCACAGGTCCGGCGGAAACTGGTTGGTGCGATCGATGTCGGCAGCGCGCGGCGCGATCTCGTCGGCGGCGAACTGCCGCACGCTGTCGCGCAGCATGTCGATCGTCTCGCCGTGATTGAAGTCGAGCGCGGGCAGGGTCGGCATGGAGGTTCCTTTGAAATTCGCCCCGAGGCGGCTACGCGTCGGATTTCCCGTGCATCACCATCAGCGTCTGCTGCATGAGCGCAACCAGCGTGCGCTTGCCGCCTTGATCGGCATGCACTTCGCCGCGGGTGATCACCAGCGTGCGCCCGGTCTTGACGACGAAGCCTTCCGCGAGGAGCCGCTCGCCGGTCGCCGGCGCGAGCAGGTTGAGCTTGTATTCCACCGTAAGGACCGACGCATCTTCCGGGAACAGCGCGAAGCCCGCATAGCCGCCCGCCGAGTCGACGATCGCGGCAACCACGCCGGCGTGCACATAGCCGTGTTGCTGTGCGACTTCGGGCCGGGGAATCAGCGAGATCGCGCAATAGCCGGGCTCCACGGATTCGAGTGCCGCTCCCAGCGTGCGCATCGCCCCCTGGCGCGCGAAGCTCGCGCGCACGCGCGCCGCGTAACCGGGGTCGCGCGGCGTCCAGTGCGCGCGTTGCACGGCGGCGGAAGCGGAAGGGTCCACGTGGCGGGTCCGGGGGCGGAAGACGAAGGGCGCGGAGGCTCGAGGCTGGCTGGCGCGGGTGGACAAATCTACGTGACGTTTACGTTAACGTCAACTTGGCCGGCGCCGGAGGCTACCGGGCGTCCCGCGCCGGCTTCAGGCGGCGGCGGCAGTCGCGCTCCAGGGCGCCGATCTCGATCAGCACCGCGTCGATGTCCTCGCGCTGCTGCAGGAGCATCGCGCGGCGGTCGGCAAGCATCTGCAGGAACTTGGCGAGTTGCGGCCGCTCGTTGCCGGTCGTGGCGTAGATGTCGAACAGCTCGCGGATTTCGGAGAGGGCGAGCCCCAGCCGCTTGCCGCGAAGGATGAGCTTGATCCGCGTGCGCTCGCGCTCGCCGTAGACCCGCGTCTGCCCGCGCCTGACGGGCGACAGCAGCCCCTCGTCCTCGTAGAAGCGAATGGCGCGCGTGGTCAGCGCGAATTCCTGCGCCAGGTCGGATATCGAAAAGGTAGGCCCGGCTCGATCGGCGTCTTTGCGCGCGGCGGCGGGCGGGTGTGCGGCAGACATCGGGCGACGATATTGAAGCTGCGCGAACTGCGCGAAACTGCGGAAGGCTCCCGGCGGACCTGCCGGGAGCGGATCAAGATACCATATTCGCTTGACATGCTTCGCTCTATCCCGGAGGATGTTGCGCTGCACAAAAACGGTGCGGCGACCGGTCCTGACGGGCCGGCCGCGGCAACCCTTCTGCCGGCAACACTCCCCGCGAAATCCACAGACGCCATGACCGCCTCCATGCCTGCCGTGCTCGACTACCCGGTCGCGGCGCCGCCGCCCCCGGGCATGGTGATCGAGGTCGCGCCGCGCGTTTTCTGGCTGCGCATGCCGCTGCCCTTTGCGCTCGACCACATCAACCTGTGGCTGCTCGCGGACGACGACGGGTTCACGCTGGTCGATTCCGGCTTCGGCGACGCCGCGACGCGCGCGATCTGGGAGCGCCATTTCGCGACGACCCTTGCCGCCCGGCCGATCCGCCGCATCATCGCGACGCACTGTCATCCCGATCATGTCGGCAACGCCGCGTGGTTGTCCGCGCGCTTCGGCGTGCCGGTCGCCATGACCCCGGCGGAATACCTCACCGCGCATGCGCTTTCCGGCCAGCACGCGGGCTACGGGCCCGGGCCGACCGTCCGCTTCTTCCGCCGTCACGGCATGGCGGAGGAGCACGCCGCCGCGATGGAAGCGCGCGGCAACCATTACCGCAAGGGCGTTCCCGAATTGCCGGAGTCCTTCGAGCGGTTGCAGGATGGCGCCGAGCGGAGCGCGGGCGGCACGACGTGGCGCGTCATCGAGGGCCACGGCCACTCGCCGGAACATGCGTCGCTGCATTCCCGCGAGCGCAGCGTGCTGATCTCGGGCGACATGCTGCTTCCGAAGATCAGCACCAACGTCAGCGTCTGGCCACCCGAGCCCGACGGCGATCCGCTGGGCGCGTTCCTCGCGTCGATCGCCGCATTCGAAATGCTGCCGCCGGACACGCTTGTCCTGCCGTCGCACGGGCTGCCGTTTCGCGGAATTCCCGTGCGCGTGGCGCAGCTTCGCTCGCACCACGACGCGCGCCTTTCCGAGCTCGTCGCGGCGGTCGACGCGGCGGCGTCCGCGGTCAGCGCGGCCGACGTCGTCCCGGTGCTGTTCCGCCGCGAGCTCGACCTGCAGCAGCGCTATTTCGCGATGGGCGAGGCGATCGCCCATCTCAACAACCTCTGGCGCGCCGGCCGCATTGCACGCCATGTCGGCGCGAACGACACCGTCCGCTTCGCCCCGGCAAGCGCCTGACACCGACGTCAACACACGAAAGACACGACCATGTCCGCAGCCCCCAAGAAGCCCGTCGCGAACGAACCCGCGCCAAGCAATGCGTTCGACCCGATCGCATTCGCGCAATCGCTGGTCGCGGCCGCCGACAAGAGCGCCGTCCTGATGGGCGACTTCGCCGCAAACCAGGCTAAAGGCGGCGGCGCGTCGCTCGTCGCCGACGAGCTCGGCATCGGCAAGGCGTACATGGAAATGGCGTCGAAGCTCCTCGCGAATCCCTACAAGCTCGCCGAAACGCAGATGAGCCTGTGGGCGGATTACATGAACCTCTGGCAGAGCTCGACGATGAAGCTGATGGGCGTCGCCACCGAGCCGGTCGCCGCGCCGAAGCAAGGGCGACAAGCGCTTTCGCCACGAGGATTGGGAGAAGTACTTCCTGTTCGACTACATCAAGCAGGGCTATCTCATCACGTCGCGCTGGCTGCACGAGACCGTGGCGAGCGTCGAGGGCCTCGACGACACGACGAAGCGCAAGGTGGATTTCTTCACCCGCCAGTACATCGACGCGCTGGCGCCGTCGAACTTCGCGCTGACGAATCCCGAGGTGTTCCGCGAGACGATCACGAGCGGCGGCCAGAACCTCGTGCGCGGGCTCAACAACCTGCTGGACGACATCAAGCGCGGCAACGGCCAGCTCAAGATCTCGATGACGGACACCAAGGCCTTCGAGCTCGGCGTCAACATCGCGACGACGCCGGGCAAGGTCGTCTACCAGAACGACCTGATGCAGCTGATCCAGTACGAGCCTTCGACCAAGAAGGTCGCGCAGCGGCCGCTGCTCGTGATTCCGCCGTGGATCAACAAGTACTACATCATGGACCTGCGCGAGAAGAACTCGCTGATCAAGTGGATCGTCGACCAGGGCGTCACCGTGTTCGTGATCTCGTGGGTCAATCCGGATGCGAAGCTGAAAGACAAGGATTTCGAGGACTACCTGCGCGAGGGCCCGCTCGAGGCGCTCGACGTCATCGCCAAGGCCACCGGCGAGACCGAGGTCAACGCGCTCGGCTACTGCCTCGGCGGCACGCTGCTGGCCGCCGCGCTCGCGTACATGGCGGCGAAGAAGGACAAGCGCATCGTCAGCGGCACGTTCATGACGTCGCTCGTCGACTTCGTGCGCACTGGCGAGCTCGAGGTGTTCATCGACGAGGACCAGGTCGCCTCGCTCGAGCGCAAGATGAGCGAGCGCGGCTTTCTCGAAGGCGGCGAGATGGCGACGACCTTCAACATGCTGCGCTCCAACGACCTCATCTGGTCGTTCGTCATCAACAACTACCTCATGGGCCGCGACCCCTTCCCGTTCGACCTCCTGCACTGGAATCAGGACGCTACGCGCATGCCGGCGACGATGCACAGCTATTACCTGCGCAACATGTACATGAAGAACCTGCTGCGGGAACCCGGCGGCATCACGCTGCTCGGCGTGCCGATCGACCTGTCGAAGATCGGCGTGCCCGTCTACTTCGCCTCGGCGATCGAGGACCACATCGCGCCGTGGAAGGCGACGTATTCCGGACCGAAGCTCGTCTCCGGCAAGGCGCGCTTCGTGCTGTCGGGCTCCGGGCACATCGCCGGAATGATCAACCCGCCGGCGGCGAACAAGTATGGCTACTGGGTCAACGACAAGCTTCCGGCAACGGGCGACGCCTGGCTCGCCGGCGCGAAGCAGCACGATGGCTCGTGGTGGGTCGACTGGGCCAAGTGGCTCTCGGCGCATCGCGGCAAGGAAGTGGCGCCGCGCGTGCCGGGCAAGGGCAAGCTCAAGGTGATCGAAGCAGCGCCGGGCACCTACGCGCGAATCCGTGCCGACGGAAAGTGAAAACAGCGGTCGCTTTGCTATAGTGAATTCATCGCTGTCATCCGGAGAAACATCATGAACCGCCCCGCTTCGCGCATCACATGCTTCACGATCTTCGTCGTCGGCATGGCGGCCGGCACGGCGGCGTTCGCCCAGGCGCCCGCGCAGGCCGCCAAATGCACGGACTGCGGCGTGGTGCAGTCGGTGCGCGCGAACGAGGTGAAAGGCTCGACCTCGGGCGTGGGAATGGTGGCGGGCGGCGTGCTCGGCGGCGTGCTCGGGCATCAGATCGGTGGCGGGACCGGCAAGACGGTCGCCACGGTCGCCGGCGCCGCGGGCGGCGCCTACGTCGGCAACAAGGTCGAGCAGAACAAGAACACCAAGACCCAGTGGTCCGTCGGGATCAGGATGGACAGCGGACAGCAGCGCACCTTCATCTACAGCAACCAGCCGACCGTGCGCGAAGGCGATCGCGTCAAGCTGATCGACGGCGGCAAGCGGCTCGGACTCGTTGCGCCCTGAGGCGACGCTGCTCGCTTAGGGTTTCGCGGGAACGCCCGGTACGGGTTCGACCTTAGGCGCCGCCTGCTTGGGCGGCGCCTGCCGTTCCATCGGCGCGCCATTGTGAACCGGCGCCGCCGCAGGGGCGGCCTGTGCGCCGGCGTGCGGGGCCGGCGCAGGCGCGGCGACAGGCGCGCTTGGCCGCGCCATCTGCGCCGCCGGTGGTGCCGCCTGTGGCTGCATCGGCATCGGCGCGACGCGCTCTACTGCCGGCTGCCGCGCAGGTGCGGGACGCGCAACCGGCGCGGCGTAGGCCGGTGCTGTTTGCACAGGTGCTGACGAAGGCGGCGCACTCGTCGCGCCCGCATGCGGCGTCGGCGAAGGCCTCGGATACGCCGGTGCCGTTTGCATCGGTGCTGACGACGTCGGCCCGTTTGTGGTGCCCGCTTGCGGCGTCGGTCTCGTTCGCGACGTAGTGTCCGACCGCGCGGGCGCGCCCGCGGCAGCCGGCGCATTCTGCATCGGCACTGGCGAATTCGTCGTCGCGCCCGGCGAGGCGACCGGAGCGCCACGCGTGAACGGCGCCGGCGTACCAGGCACGCCTGCAGGTGCTGGCGCGGACATTCCCGTCGGGCGAGTCATCGCCTGCCCGGACGGCGCAACCGCGGCACCCACACCCGGGGTCGAAGGCCGCGCCATCGGTTCCTGCACGGTGCGACCCGGCCGCGAAACCGGGTAGAACGTCGACGCCGGCGGCGGCGTGCCCGCGGTGCCGGCGCGCGTACCCGGAATGCGCATCGGTCCCGACGCGACCGCGGGTGCGGTAGCAAGCACCGGCGCAGTGTTCATCTGCTGCGTCGGCACCGGCACCCGATTCGACGCGACGGGAAGCCTGCCCGCGAGCGTGGCGCCCGAAACCGCCGTCAGGGCACCCGGATACGCAGCGTTGCGGAAATGCGATGGCGGATCGCTGGGCGCACTGCAACGTTGACGGCGAAGGGCCGGTTGTAACGCGCCCAGCAGTTGTTCGAGCAGCGGTTCCACCACGGATGCAACGGCTCGCCCCATCCGAGCGGAACCCAGCCGTAGACGGGCGACCCGACCCTGACCGAAACGCCCCACCCCGCGCCCCCGACCCAGCCCACCAACGCCGGCGCCCAGACCGGACGTGCGACGAATACGCCCGGGCACCAGCCCCAGCGGCCCCCGACGCGCGCCCAGCGCCCGTAGTGAAACGGCGCATAACCCCATGGCGCGGCGTCGACCCAGGTCGATCCAAATCCGCTGACGTTGGTCCAGTACCCGTCGCTGTACGGCGCCCAGTCGGCCGCAACCGTTGTCGGATACCAGACGGGACCGTATTCCGGCGTCGACTGCCAGGTGCCGTATTGGTCCAGGTCCGAATAGCCCACCATCTGTGGCGAGACGTAGGCCGTCGCCCGCGGTTGCTCGTAGCGGCGATCGCGGCTCGCACTCCATTCGTCGAATCCATCCTGGCCGATGCCATTGCGGATGTCCGCCGCGGCCGGGTCAGGTCCCGTCACGACGGCCGTTTGCCCGGGCAGTGTCTGTTGCGCGCCGTTGGCCAGCGAGAGGACCGCCTCGCCCTCGCGCACGGTGACGAGCGTCGATTGCCGGTCCGGCGAGACGTCGATCCGGTAGAGCCCGAGTCGCGTGAGTTGAACCTGCGTATTCGGCGTGTCGATGCGCGCGGTGTCGCCCGCGTCGAGAACGCGCACGCGGACGATGACGCGGCCTTGCGCGATGAACAGCGCAATCCGGTTCTCGTCGAGCCGCGAGACGTGCAGGTTGGTGTCGCCCGCGAGCCGGAACTGCCCGCCGCCGTAGTCGACCTCGGCACGGCCGTCGCCGCCGACCCACAGGTTGTCGCCCGAAGCCACCGGATAGTTGAGGCCGATCGACTGCCATTCGGATGCCCGGTCCTCCGGCGACAGGAAGAGCTGCCCGCCGAATTCGGCGACGCGTCCCACCCGACCCGGGAGATCGTCCTCGGCGCGCGCGGCAAACGCCGCGCCGAGGAGAAGCACCAACGCCATCGACACCCACGCGACCCGCCGCGCAAGGCCGTCGAAAACAGCGGCATTACGAGCGAGCAAGGCGTTCCGGAACTTTCGCATGGTCGATTCTCCAGTCACGACAACGTAACGGCCCGGGGCCGCGCGCGGTTGACCCTTTCGGGCAGGCGGCGTGCCCCCGCCCCTGAATGGGCATCCGTTTTGGATTAGAATATCGAGCGGTTCGAAACGCCTTTCGCGCCAATCATAGTTCAGGAGACCTCGCCATGCGGACCTTCCAGCGCACCCTTCTTGCCGGCGCCGTCGCGCTTGCCGTGTCGTCCCCCGCAGCCGCGCAGCTCAATTTCAACAACATGTACTTCTTCGGCGACAGCAGTACCGACGCGGGGTTCTACGGCTCCCGGTTTACCGTGAATCCGGGGCTCGTCTGGGCACAAAACCTCGGCGCGACCTACGGATTGACGATCACCACCGTGGCGAAGGGCGGGACGGATCTTGCGCAGGGCGGAACGAATGTCAACACGCCGTCGCCGATCGTTGCGACCATATCGCCGAACGCGCCCGACCGTCCCGCTGTCGACGCAGATCACCGAGCTGCTGAAGATTTCGCCGACCCTCGACTCGAACGCCCTCTACGGAGTGTCGGCCGGATACAACGACCTGCTGACCAACGTCGGCTATGCCCAGGCGGGCCTGATCACGCCCGACGCAGGTGCAGGCGAACGTCGGCCTCGCCGCCCAGCAGTACGCGCAGCAGGTCGCGCGCCTGGGCGCGGCCGGCGCCAAATACATCGTGGTTCTCAATCTCTACGACATCGGCAGGTCGCCGTTCGGCATCGCGAACCCGGCGGCACAGTTCAGTTCGCTCGTGCAACTGTACGACCTGACGCTCAACGCCGCGCTCAATCAGGTTCCCTACCAGGTCATCCGCGTCAATACGGCGCAGCTGTTCAACGAAATGCTCGCGAATCCGTCGTTCTTCGGATTCACGAACGTCACGACGCCCGCGTGCACGGTGCCCTACGTCGCTGCTCTGCACGCCGTCGACGCTGGTGGCGCCCAATGCGGCGCAGACCTACCTGTTTGCCGACGACCTCCACCCGACACCCGCGGCGGAGGTCGTCATGTCGGAGGTCGTGAATTCGATGCTGACCGGCCCGCAGCAGATCGCCGCTCTCGGCGAGGCGCCGTTCCGCGTCGAGGACGCCAACTTCCGCGCGCTCGACGGGCGGATGTGGTCGAGCCTCAACTCGCAACGCGCGTCGAGCAAGCTCGAGGCGTGGGTCACCTATGATTACGGCAGCCTCGACATGCAGGCCGGGCAGAACAACGGCAGCGCGTACCAGAACACGGTCGCGGTCGGCGGAGACATGAAGCTTTCCGACCGGATGCTGGTCGGGATGATGTTCGGCTACACCGAAAACAAGGGCGACTTCGGCGGCGACGGCGGCGGCTACAAGCTGCGGCAGCCGGTGTTCACGGGATACGCCGGGTACGGCGACGGCCCGTGGTATGTCGGCGCGACGTTCGGCGCGGGCAGTCTCGACTACAACGACGTGAACCGCAACATCGTTCTCGGACCCTCCGTCCGCAACGAAAGCGGCCAGACTCGCGGCTACGAGTACACGGGGCGGCTCCTCGGCGGCTACTGGTTCAAGTACCAGGACCTGCTGCATGGCCCCTATGCTCGCCTGACGTACACCAAAGCGGTCGTTCGCCAGTTCTCGGAAACGGGCGCGGACAGCACGGCGCTGACGTACGGCCAGCAGTCGAACGAGCAGCTGTTGTGGAGTCTCGGCTACCAGGTCACCGGAACCTGGGGAGGTGTCCGCCCGTGGGCCCGCGCGACATGGGAATATGATTCGCTCGACAAGGACCGCAACGTCACCGCGTCCTCGAACACTCTCGGCGGGTGGTACACCCTCCCGGCAGCGAAGCCCGACAACAGCTATGCGTTGTTCAATGTCGGCGCGGCCACGGATTTCGGCGGCGTGACCGGATACATTTCGGGCTCGGGAACCGCCGCGCGCGGCGACGGCAACTATTGGGCCATCACCGTCGGCCTGCGGATGCCGCTCTGATCGGCTCGCGTCAGCGCGCGTGAGAGGGGCCGCCGATCCGGCGGCCCTTTTCTTTCGGCTAGGCCGGACGACGCGGCTTTCGCGGCGCGTGCGCGAACGCGAGATCGAAGAGCGGCCGCGGCAGGATCCGGAGCAACCAGCCCACGATCGCCATCGGCCACGGCAGCACGTAGAACCGGCGGCGGCGCGCGATCGCCCGCGCGATCAGGCGCGCGGCGCGCTCCGGGGCGATGATGAACGGCATCGGGTAAGGATTGCCCGCGGTCATGGGCGTGGCGATGTAACCGGGGCAGATCGTCACGACCGCAAGTCCGGATCCGCTCAGTTCGAGGCGCAGGCTTTCGAGATAAGCGATCGCGGCGGATTTGGACGCCGAATACGCGCCCGCCCCGGGCAGCCCGCGGAACCCCGCGACGCTCGCGATGCCGGCGAGCGCGCCGCGCCGCGCCGCGCGCATCGGCGCGATGAACGGCGCGAACGTGTGGACCATGCCCAGCACGTTGATGTCCATGACCTCGCGGAACGCGACGGCGTCCTCGGCCTGCTCCGTCAGCGTGCCCCGGGAAACGCCGGCGTTCGCGATCACGACGTCGGGGGGGCCGAACCGCGCGATGAACTCGGTGGCGGCTCGCGCCAGCGCCGCGGCGTCGCGGACGTCTCCCGCCCAGGCCGCGGCATGTCCCGCCGGGAATTCGTCGACCAGCGCGTCGAGCTTGCCTTGTCGGCGCGCGAACAGGCCGACGTTGTCCCCGCGCGCCGCGTAATGCCGCGCCAGCGCGGCGCCGATGCCGCTGCTCGCGCCGGTGACAAATATGTTCAGCTCTTCGGCCGCTCGGCGCGCGCCTTGGCGATCAGCGCGTCCATCACGGGCAGCATCGCCACGTGCGACCCGACCTTTTCGGTCGAGACGACGAACTTTCCGTCGATCACGATGAGCGGAACGGATTGGGCCTGGAAGGTCTTGGCCTGCTGCAGCGCGCGGTTCATCTTGCCGGACATCGCGAAGGAGTTGTACATGTCCTCGACCTTCTTCCGGTCGAGGCCGTGGCTCGCGGCCCAGTCGAAGAACGTCTTTTCGTTCGCGAGGTTGATGCCCTTGCTGTGGATCGCGATGAACATTTCGGGCGACAGGCGGGAATCTTCGCCCAGCGCCTCGAGCGTGTAGTACTCCTTGGCGAGCGGCACCCACTTGTCCTGGAAGCTGACGGGAACGCGACGGAACTGGACGTCGGGCGGCAGGTTCTTGAGCCAGCCCTGCAGGATCGGCTCGAATTCTCCGCAATGCGGGCACCCGTACGAAAAGAATTCGATCACCTCGATCTTCTTGCCCGTGTCCACCGGCACCGGATTCTTGAGGCGAACGTATTCGCGGCCTTCCTGCGGGCCCGCGGTCTGGGCCATCGCCGGCAGCGCCAGCGCGAACAGTAACGCGGCGGCGAGTTGCGGGAACCGGCCGGAAATCGTCTGCAGCGAGAGCATCGTTGCTTTCTCCATCATGTGCGGCCGAACCACGCCGCGGGTTTCAATGCAGGTTTGTCATGGCGCGCGCGCGGGAGTTCCCCGGGCGGGCGGACGGAATCTTCAATCCATAACGCCTCAGAACTTGATCACGGCGACATCGAAGCCGCGCTTGCCGAGCTCGCCCTTGATCTTGTTCAATTCGTCGGTGTTGTCGAAGGGCCCGAGCCGCACGCGGTAACGGACGCCCTTGTCGGCCAGCGTCGCCGTCTGCACTTCGGCTTCCCAGCCGGCGAGCGCGAGGCGCGCCTTGAGGTTTTCGGCATCGGGTTCCGCGCTGAACGAGCCGGCCTGCAGCCAGAAGCGGTCAGGCGATTTCGACGACTTCGGACGCATCCGGCGGCGGACGCTCGTCCTGCTTCGCGACGGTCTTGTCGACGGCCTTGTCCGCGGATTTGTCAGGGGAGATCGCGCGCTCGACCGTGGCCTTGTCGGGCGCCGGCTTCTCCGGGTTCTTGGCCGAGACTTTCGGCTCCTCGATGCCCGGCAGGATCTTGTAGAAGTCGAAGCGCGGCTTCTCCGCGGCGTTGGGGTCGGCCTTCGCGGACTTCGCCGGGTCGCGGGCGGCGTCCTTCGCCGGCGCGGCGGCCTGGTAGGGATTTCCCGCCTTCATGAGATAGAACGCCACCCCCGCGGCGAGCGCAAGCCCGAGTGCTATGCCGATGAAGAGACCCAGCAGCGTGCCGCCCGCGCCGGACTTCAACGGCGGTCGCTTATTCGGGGCGGCGGATCGTGCTCGGGGGCGGTTGCGGGCGGTCATGGATTCGTTGGGGCGATCGGAGCATCACATCGCATCGGGCGCGCTGATTCCGAGCACGGCAAGCGCGTTGCGCAGGACCTGGCCCGTTGCCACGACCAGCGCCAGCCGTGCGCGCTGCACCCGCGGATCGTCGACCAGGAACCGTTCGGCATTATAGTAACTATGGAATTCGGCGGCCAATTCCTTGAGGTACGAGGTCACGACGTGCGGCGCCATGTCGCGCGCCGCCAGCGCGAGTTCCACCGGGAAATCCGCGAGGCGGCGCAGCAGCGCATCCTCGTACGGGCTCGTCAGCGGCGCAAGGTCCGAGTCGGTGAGCGCGGCGGGCGCGGCGGCGGCCGCGGGACCCGCCTGGCGCAGCACCGACGCCACGCGCGCGTGCGCATATTGCACGTAGTAGACGGGATTCTCCTCGGTCTGCGATCGCGCGAGATCGACGTCGAACGTGAATTCGGTGTCGGCCTTGCGATTGACGAGGAAATAGCGCACCGCGTCGCGGCCGACCTCGTCGATCAGCTCGCGCAGCGTGACGTAGCTGCCGGCACGCTTGCTGATCTTGACTTCCTCCCCGCCGCGCATCACCCGGACCATCTTGTGCAGCACGTAGTCCGGATAGCCCGCCGGGATGCCGAGCCCCGTCGCCTGCAGTCCCGCGCGCACGCGGGTCACCGTGCTGTGGTGGTCCCCGCCCTGCACGTTGATCGCGCGCGCGAAACCGCGCTCCCATTTGGTCACGTGATAGGCGACGTCGGGCACGAAGTACGTGTACCCGCCGTCCGACTTGCGCATCACGCGATCCTTGTCGTCGCCGAAGTCGGTCGTCCGCAGCCACAGGGCACCGTCCTGCTCGTACGCGTATCCCGAGGCGACAAGGCGCTCGACGGTCGCCTGGACACGACCGTCGGTGTAGAGCGAGCTCTCGAGGTAATAGTTGTCGAACTTCACGCCGAAGGCCTGCAGATCGCGGTCCTGTTCAAGGCGCAGCTCGGCCACCGCGAACTTGCGGATCGTCTCGATATCGCCGAGGTCGTGGCCGACTTCGTCCAGGAAGCGCTGCGCGATCTCGCGGATGTACTCGCCGTGATAGCCGTCCTCCGGAAACGACGCATGCTCACCCAGGATTTCCTGCGCGCGCGCGCGCACCGAAAGCGCGAGGTTCTGGATCTGCTGGCCGGCGTCGTTGTAGTAGAACTCGCGGGTGACGGAAGCGCCCTGCCACTCGAGCAGCATCGCGACCGTGTCGCCGAGCGCCGCCTGGCGGCCGTGGCCCACATGCAGCGGGCCGGTCGGATTCGCGGAAACGAATTCGACCATCACCCGCTCGCCCACCCGCTCGTCGCTGCGGCCATACCGTTCCCGTGCGGAGAGGATGTCGCGCACGACCGCCTGCCTCGCCGCGGGCGTGACAAAGATGTTGACGAACCCGGCGCCCGCGATTTCGGCCTTCGCGATCCAATCCACCGGCGGCAGCGCATCGATGAGCGCTTGCGCAAATTCGCGCGGATTGCGCTTCAGCGCCTTCGCGTGCTGGAGGGCGACGTTCGTCGCGTAGTCCCCGTGCGCGGCCAGCTTCGGCCGCTCGACGACGATCGGCGTCCCGGCACGCTCCGGCGCGATCTTCTCGAGTCCCTGCGCGAGCCAGGTTTCGATTCGGGGGCGGAAATCCGTCATGGGAGCAAGGTCGTGGCGCCACGCGCCGGCGAGAGACAAAAAACCGCGAATCGAGCGGCACGATTCGCGCCGATCCAATTCGCGGACGAATTATAGACGACGCGCCTCCCGGCCCCCGCGCGGACCGGTCAAGCAAAGCCCGCGGGATCGACGTCCAGAGCCCAGCGCACGCGCCTGCCCGGCAATGCTTCGATGGCGCTCCGCCATGCCGGCAGGAAGCGGTGCAGGGCGCCGCGATCCTCGCTTTGCGCGACCACCTGCCCGCGCTCCAATCCCGCTCGCCGGGCGAGCGCCGCGGGCACCGGCGGGAACACCGAGATCGCATTGCCCTCATGCCGCGCGAGTGCACGCCCCGCCTTGCGCACGGCGTCGAGGAATGCATCGACTGCGTCACGGCTCGGCGCTTCCGCCGTGACGAGCGCAAGATGCGCAAACGGCGGCAGCCCGGACACGCGGCGCTCGGCGAGCAGGTCCGCGGCAAACGCGCCGTAGTCGTTCGCGGCAAGCGCGCGATAAAGCGGATGCTCCGGGAAATCCGTCTGCACGATCACTTCACCCGGTTGCGCGGCCCGCCCCGCGCGGCCGGAAACCTGGAACAGGAGCGCCGCAAGCCGCTCGGTGGCGCGGAAATCGGCGCTGTAGAGCGCGTTGTCGGCGCCCAGCACGCCGACCAGCGTGAGTTGCGGGAAATCGTGTCCCTTCGCCAGCATCTGCGTGCCGACGAGGATGTCGACGTGCCCGGCGTCCACGCGATCGCGGACGTCGGCGAAGGCGCCGCGCCGGCGCGTGCTGTCGCGATCGATGCGGACGATGCGGGCCGCCGGGAACATTTCCGTCAGCGCATGCTCGAGCCTCTGCGTGCCGAAGCCGCGCGGCATGAGGTCGACGTTTCCGCATTCGGGGCAGGACGACGGAAGCCGCTCGGCGTGACCGCAGTGATGGCAGCGGACGAGTCCCGCGTCGCGATGCACGACGAGCCGCGCGCTGCACCGCGGGCATCCCGCCTGCCAGCCGCACGATGCGCACATCAGCGACGGCGCATACCCGCGCCGGTTGATGAACACGAGCGACTGTTCCCCGCGCCGCAGCCGGTCCGCCAGCGCGGCATGCAGCCGCTTGCCGATGCCCTCGACGGCGGCGGGATCGCGATGCGGCGCGAACACGACGGACGGCAGCGCTGCGTTCGCCATCGCGCGAGTCGCGAGCACGAGCCGCTCGTACCTTCCGCGCTGCGCCTGATGAAGCGACTCCAGCGACGGCGTGGCGGTGCCGAGCACGACGGGCACGCCCCGCTGCCGCGCGCGCCAGACGGCGACGTCGCGGGCGTGGTAGCGCACGCCGTCCTGCTGCTTGAACGACGCGTCGTGCTCCTCGTCGACGACCACGAGGCCGAGCCGCGGCATCGGCGCGAAGACGGCGAGTCGCGTGCCGAGCACGAGATCGGGCTCTCCGGCCGCCGCCGCGCGCCAGTGGCGGCGCCGCAGCGCGGCGGGAAGACCGCTGTGCAGCAGCACCGCGCGCCGGCCCGGCAACGCGAGCGCGACCCGCTGCGCGAACTGCGGCGTCAGGTTGATTTCCGGAACCAGCAGCAGGGCCTGCCTGCCCGCGGCAATGCACGCGGCGGCGGCGGCGATGTACACCTCGGTCTTGCCGCTCCCGGTGACGCCGTCGAGCAGGAAGGGCGCATATCGACTCTGCGCACCGTCGATCGCCGCGACCGCGCGCAGCTGCTCGTCATTGAGCGACGCCATCGCATCCGCCGCCGCGACAACCGACATGGATGCCGGGCCCGCATCGTCGACCCAGCCCGCTTCGCGCCAGCGGCGGAGCCATGCACGAAGCTGTGGCGGCAATGCCGCGATATCGGCGGGCGACAGCACGTGATCCGGCGCCGCCAGCCACCGCTCGTACAACTCGCGCGCGCGCGGCGCGCGACCGAGCGAGGACGCGATCGCGGTTCGCCCTTCGTCCGTCAGCCGCTGCGGCATCGGCGTGGAACGCGCGCCGCCGGCGTGCGAACCGCCGCCGCGCCCGAGCGGCGGAACGATCTGCGCGAGCACGAGGCCGAGCGGCTCCTGATAGTAGCCGGCGACGAAATCCGCGAGCTGCAGAAGATCACCCGGCAGCGATGGAATTTCTCCGACGATTTCGTCTATCGGCTGCAGGCGTTCGTGCGCGACCTCGGACGTTGTTGCGATATCGATGACGACGCCGATCAGCGCGCGTCGTGCGAGCCGCACGCGAACAATCGATCCGCGCTCGACCGCGAGACCCGCCGGCACCCAATAATCGAAGGGTGTGCAGGCGGCAACCGGCAGCGCGACGCGGGCGATTCCCATCGATTCAGTCCGAAGCCGTGCGTGCCGTCGCTCGCTTTGTAGTGTTCGAAATCTTCACCACACGCGATAGCAAGTGGAGGCAAGTCCTTGGTTTATAAAGAACGCAAAAAACGGCCCACACCTGCTGTGGATAACGTTGTGCGTAAGTGACCGCTCGCGTCCAGACCCGGGTTACCCCTGCCCGCCGTCGTGCGGGCACACAACGGGCGCAGGAAACTTTTTCTTTTTAATTTCAGCAAATTGCGTAGCGCGTCCCTCTGTATGTACGCAAGCGCACCGGGGCGCGGTTCGCGGAACCCCGGATGTGCATAAGTAGCAGGGAAAACCCTCAATTCGCGCCATTGTCAAGCCCTTGCGAGCATCGCCGGGCCGTTTCCGGCCAAAAACCTGGCCGAAGCGCAATCAGGCGGCAGCCCGGATCGCCCGCGATTCGCGATGCACGGCCTCCACCAAGCGCGGCGACATTCGCGGGAGGCGTTGCCGGGACGATGCCGTGCCCGAGATTGAAGATGTGCCCGGGCGCCGGACCCGCGGCGTGGATGACGGCGGCGACTTCGCGCCGCACCGTGTCCGGGTCCGTCAGCAGCACCAGCGGATCGAGATTCCCCTGCAGCGCGACATTCGCGCCGACGCGGCGGCGCGCGTCCGCGAGATCGACGGTCCAGTCGAGGCCCACGCCCGATGCGCCGCATGCCGCGATGTCGTCGAGCCATTGGCCGCCGCCCTTGGTGAAGACGATCGTCGGCACGCGCCGGCCGTCACGGGCCGAGAACGAGCGTTTCCAGCACGGTGCGCATCGACGCGAGCGAGAACTTCCGGTACGCGGCGGCCGTCAGCAGCCCGCCCCAGGTGTCGAAGATCATCACCGCGTCGGCGCCGGCCGCGATCTGCTCGTTGAGATAGGCGCCGACGGCCTGCGCATTGACGTCGACGAGGCGCTGCAGAAGTTCGGGTCGCGCCGAAGCCATCCGCCGCACCGAGGCGAAGTCCGCGCTGCCGCCGCCTTCGATCATGTAGCAGGCAAGCGTGAACGGGCTGCCGGCGAAGCCGATCAGCGGGACGCGCCCGCGAAGGGCGCGCTTGATCTCGCGCACGGCGTCGAACACGTAGCGCAGCTTGCCCATGTCGGGCACCGCAAGCGCGCGGATCGCGGCCTCGTCGCCCGTCGTGCGGGCAAAGCGCGGACCTTCGCCCGCGGCGAAATCGAGGCCGAGCCCCATCGCATCCGGCACGGTCAGGATGTCGGAAAACAGGATCGCCGCGTCGAGCGGATAGCGGTCGAGCGGCTGCAGCGTGACCTCCGTCGCGAGCGACGGCGTCTGCGCGAGCGCGAGGAAGCTGCCCGCCTTCGCCCGCGTCGCGTTGTATTCGGGCAGGTAGCGTCCCGCCTGGCGCATCAGCCATACCGGCGTCCATGGCGTGGGCTGGCGGTCGAGCGCACGCAGGAAGGTATCGTTCTCGATAGTCGGCATCAGCGCAGGGTAGCGGCATGCGGCAACCCGGGCAAGCGCCGCGGAGTTCGCGCACGGCCCGAATCAGCGGGCGGGGGTGAGCGCGCGGCCCGTCAGGCGCTCGAGGATCGCGAGCGGCGCGCGCGCGGGTTCGTAGAGCGCGGACAGCGGCAGATGGATCGTCTGCTCCAGCATGTACTGGCCGGACAGCGCCGCGTGCATCACCTGGTCGGAAAAACACAGCCACGTCGTGCCGGGCGCGAAGCGCACGGTTTCCTGCGCGCAGTCGCGCTGGTAGGCGAGGTCGGCCTTCGCGCGGTCGTGCAGCCCGAGCATCAGGTGATCGTATTCCGTGCGCACGCCTTTGGTCGCGCGGACCGCGGCGAGCAGCAGCGACGCGCCGGGCACCGGACGCGAAATCCGCGGCAGCAGCGTCTTCGCCATCGCCTCGAACGGCTCGCCGACGCGCCAGACGCGCGGCGCGTCCGGACTCACGTTCGAGAACACGCGCAGGATGCGCTCGCCGCGGTTGGGGCGGGACGGAAACGCGTCGACATGCAGGCGCGAATCGTCCTTGCGCCATGACACTGCGCGCCCGACCGCCGGCTGCGGCCGGTAGCTCGTGCGCGCGCGCTTCACGTACGGGGCGTAGGCGGGGAAGAGCGCGGTCACGAGGTCCGCGGCGTTCGCGGCGAAACGGGCGATCATCGCGGACAGGTCGGCCAGGTCCTTCGCGGATCCTCGCGCGCCCTTGAGCCTGCTGCCGTCGAGGCTGACGTTTTTCGCCCGGCCGTCCGACCACTCCGGCGAGAGGAAGCGGCGCTCGCGTTCGGACATCGCGAAAGGCAGGCGCGGCAGCACGAGCACCGCTCCGCTTTCGAGCGCGCGCGCGGCATTGCGCTGCGCGTCCGGCGTGAGCGCCGGCCGCCAATCGGCGAGGTCCAGCGTGACGAGCGATGACATCGGGCGCCGAACGCTAGCGCGGCAACTGCGTCGTGCCCATCAGGAACAGGTCGACCGCGCGCGCGCACTGCCGCCCTTCGCGGATCGCCCACACGACGAGCGACTGCCCGCGACGCATGTCGCCGGCCGCGAAGACCTTCGGGACCGACGTCCGGTAGTCGTCGACGTTCGCCTTGACGTTGCTGCGGGCGTCGCGCGCCACGCCGAGCTGCGCGAGCAGGCTGGGGGCGGCGGGACCGAGGAAGCCCATGGCGAGCAGCACGAGGTCCGCCTTGACGTCGAACTCGCTGCCCGGCACTTCGACCATCTTCATCTGCCCGTCGGCGCCCTTCCGCCATTCGAGGCGGACGGCGATCAATTTCTCGACCTTGCCGTTGCGGCCCTCGAAGCGCTTGGTCGCGACCGACCAGTCGCGCGCGCAACCTTCTTCCTGCGACGACGACGTGCGCAGCTTGATCGGCCAGTACGGCCACGTGAGCGGCTTGTTCTCGTTCTCGGGGGGCTGCGGCAGGAGCTCGAATTGGGTGACCGACGCCGCGCCGTGCCGGTTCGACGTGCCGACACAGTCCGAACCGGTATCGCCGCCGCCGATCACCACCACGTGCTTGCCCGTTGCCTTGATCTGGCCCACGACGGCGTCGCCGGCGACGACCTTGTTCTGCTGCGGCAGGAATTCCATCGCGAAATGGATGCCGTCGAGATCGCGCCCGGGGACCGGAAGGTCGCGCGGCGCCTCTGCCCCGCCCGACATCACCACCGCATCGTATTCGGCGAGGAGGTCCTCTGCGGAAACGTCATTGCCCACTTCGACGTTCGGCCGGAACTCGACGCCCTCGATCGACATCTGCGCCATCCGGCGGTCGATCGCCGGTTTCTCCATCTTGAAATCGGGAATGCCGTAGCGCAGCAGCCCGCCGATCCGGTCGGCCTTCTCGTACACGACGACGCCATGGCCCGCGCGCGCGAGCTGCTGCGCGCAGGCGAGCCCCGCCGGTCCGGAGCCGATGACCGCCACGCGCTTGCCGGATTTCGCGAGCGGCGGCTGCGGCGTGACCCAGCCTTCCTCCCAGCCCTTGTCGACGATGAAATGCTCGATCGACTTGATGCCGACGGGATCGTCGTTGATGTTGAGCGTGCACGCGGCCTCGCACGGCGCGGGACACACGCGACCCGTGAACTCCGGGAAGTTGTTGGTCGAGTGCAGCACGTCGAGCGCGGCGCGCCACTGCTCGCGATAGACGAGGTCGTTCCAGTCCGGAATGACGTTGTTGACGGGGCAGCCGCTCATGCAGAACGGTATGCCGCAGTCCATGCAGCGCGCGCCCTGCTGCGCTGCGTCGGCGTCGCGGAGCGCCAGCACGAACTCGCGATAGTTGCGCTTGCGCTCGGCGGGCGGCAGCGCGACTTCCTCTATCCGCTCGAGCTCCATGAAGCCCGTGACTTTTCCCATCACGCGGCCTCTTTGTGCTGCGGCGTCGCCGTGCGTTTCACGCTCGCCTGCTTCGCGTGCATCTCGGTCAGCGCGCGACGGTACTCGTGCGGGAACACCTTGACGAATTTCCCGCGCGCGGCCTCCCAGTTGTCGAGGAGCGAGAGTGCGCGCGTGCTGCCGGTGTAGCGCAGGTGCCGTTCGATCAGCTCGCGCAGCAGCGACTCGTCGGAGCGCCCGGCATGCCGCAGATGGGCCTTGCCGGCCGCGGCGAGTTCCTTGTCGGCCCTCGCTTGCTCCGCTTCGGGCAACACCGGCAGGAGCGCGACCATCGACGCATTGCAGCGCGTCGCGAACGTGCCGTCCTCGTCGTACACGTACGCGATGCCGCCGCTCATGCCCGCGGCGAAGTTGCGCCCGGTGCGGCCAAGGACGGCGACGGTTCCGCCGGTCATGTACTCGCAGCCGTGATCCCCGGTGCCTTCGACGACCGCCGTACCGCCGGAGTTGCGCACGCAGAACCGCTCGCCTGCCACGCCACGGAAGTACGCTTCACCGTCGATCGCCCCGTACATCACCGTATTGCCGACGACGATGTTGTCCTCGGGGACGGCCGGGCACGCGGGATCCGGATAGACGACGATCCGGCCGCCGGACAGTCCCTTGCCGACATAATCGTTGGTCGCGCCCTGCAGCTCGAACGTGACGCCGCGCGCGAGGAAGGCGCCGAAGCTCTGGCCGGCGATCCCTTCGAACGTGACGTGGATCGTGTCGTCGGCGAGGCCGGCGTGACCATAACGCGTCGCGATCACGCCCGACAACATCGCGCCCACCGAGCGGTTCGCGTTGCGGATCCGGTAGGTGAGGCGCACCGGGAGCTTCTTGTCGAGCGCCGGCGCCGCCGCGGCGATCAGCGCGTGATCGAGCGCGCCGGCGAGACCGTGATCCTGGTCCTCGCAGCGGCGGCGGGCGACTTCGGGCGGCATCGGCGGCTGGTGGAAGATCCGCGCGAAGTCGAGCCCTTTCGCCTTCCAGTGCAGGATACCGCGGCGCGTGTCGAGGAGGTCGGCGCGGCCGATCAGCTCGTCGAATTTCCGGACGCCGAGCTTCGCCATCAGCTCGCGCGCTTCCTCGGCGACGAAGAAGAAATAGTTGACGACGTGCTCGGGCTTGCCCGTGAACTTTTTCCGCAGCTCCGGATCCTGCGTCGCCACGCCGACGGGACACGTGTTGAGGTGGCATTTCCGCATCATGATGCAGCCGGCGGTCACGAGCGGCGCCGTCGAGAAGCCGAATTCGTCGGCGCCGAGCAGCGCGCCGATCACGACGTCGCGGCCGGTCTTGATCTGCCCGTCGACCTGCACGGATATGCGGCCGCGCAGGCGGTTGAGGACGAGCGTCTGCTGCGTCTCCGCGAGGCCCAGTTCCCATGGCGTCCCGGCGTGCTTGATCGACGACACCGGCGACGCGCCGGTGCCGCCATCGTGGCCGGCGATCGTCACGTGGTCCGCCTTCGCCTTCGCGACGCCCGCGGCGACGGTGCCGACGCCGGTTTCCGAAACGAGCTTCACCGAGATCGACGCGCGCGGATTCGCGTTCTTGAGGTCGTGGATCAATTGCGCAAGATCCTCGATCGAGTAGATGTCGTGGTGCGGCGCCGGCGAGATGAGGCCCACACCCGCCACGGCGAAGCGCAGCTTCGCGATGTACTCGGACACCTTGTGGCCGGGAAGCTGCCCGCCCTCGCCCGGCTTCGCGCCCTGCGCCATCTTGATCTGGATCTGGTCCGCCGACGCGAGGTACTCGGCCGTGACGCCGAAGCGCGCGGAAGCGACCTGCTTGATCTTCGAGCGCAGCGAATCGCCTTCCTTGAGCGCGATGTCGACCACGGCCGATTCGATGCGCGACTTCAGCGTCTCGCCGGCCTTCACGAGCGCGTAGCGGTGCGCATCCTCGCCGCCTTCGCCGGTGTTCGACTTGCCGCCGATGCGGTTCATCGCGACCGCGAGCGTCGTGTGCGCCTCCGTCGAGATCGACCCGAGGCTCATGGCGCCCGTGGCGAAGCGCTTGACGATCTCCGCGGCGGGCTCGACTTCCTCGAGCGGCACCGGTTGCCGCGCGAACCGGAACTCGAACAGTCCGCGCAGCGTCAGCATCCGCTCGTTCTGGTCGTTGATCAGCGCCGCATATTCCTTGTAGGTCGAGAAGCTGCCGGAGCGCGCCGCGTGCTGCAGCTTGGCGATGGAATCCGGCGTCCACATGTGTTCTTCGCCGCGGACGCGATACGCGTACTCGCCGCCGGCGTCGAGCGCGTTCGCGAGCAGCGGATCGTTGCCGAAGGCCGCCGCGTGCAGCCGCGCCGCTTCCAGCGCCACCTCGGGCAGGCCGATGCCCTCGACGTTGCTCGCGGTGCCGGTGAAATACTTGTCGACGAGCTCGCGCGCGAGCCCGACCGCCTCGAAGATCTGCGCGCCGCAATAGGACTGGTAGGTGGAGATGCCCATCTTCGACATCACCTTGTAGAGTCCCTTGCTGATCGCCTTGATGTAGCGATATGCCGCATCCTGCGCCGACACGCCGGGCACCACGTCGCCGAACGATGCGAGCGTCTCGAGCGCGAGATAAGGATGGATCGCCTCGGCGCCGTAGCCCGCGAGCAGCGCGAAATGATGCACTTCGCGCGCGGAGCCCGTTTCCACGACGAGCCCCGTGCTCGTGCGCAGGCCCTTGCGCACGAGATGCTGGTGCACCGCCGCCGTCGCGAGCAGTGCCGGGATCGGCAGCAGTTCCGCCGACACCTTGCGGTCCGAGACGATCAGGATGTTGTACCCGAGATGGATCGCATCCTCGGCTTCCGCGCACAGCGACGCGAGCGCGGCTTCCATGCCGTCTGCGCCCCACGCCGCCGGATAGCAGATGTCGAGCTCCCAGGCCCGGAACGCGCCGCCGGTGAACAGCGCGATGTGCCGTATCTTCTCCATCGCGACGTGCGTGAGGATCGGCTGCGGAGCCTCCAGGCGCGCCTGCGGATCGGTCTCGTCGATCCCGAGCAGGTTCGGCCGCGGCCCGATGAACGTGACGAGCGACATCACGAGCTCCTCGCGGATCGGGTCGATCGGCGGGTTCGTCACCTGCGCGAAGAGCTGCTTGAAATAGTTGTAAAGGATCTTCGGCCGCGCCGAGAGGACGGGCAATGCCGCATCGTTGCCCATCGAACCGGTAGCCTCCTCGCCGGAGGCGGCCATCGGCGCGAGGATCACCTTGCGATCCTCCTGCGTGTAGCCGAACGCCTGCTGGCGGTCGAGGAGCGGCACCGAAGTCGGCTGCGGCGGCGCGGGATCGGGAAGGTCGTCGAGCCCGATGCGCGTGTCGTCGATCCATGCGCGGTAGGGCTTCGCCGTCGCGAGCGTGCGCTTCAGCTCGTCGTCGTCGATGATGCGGCCGAGCTCGGTGTCGACCAGCAGCATCTTGCCGGGCTGCAGGCGCCACTTCTTCACGACCCGGCGCTCGGGGATGTCGAGGACGCCGACTTCGGACGCCATCACCACGAGGTCGTCGTCGGTGACGACGAAGCGCGCGGGCCGCAGCCCGTTGCGGTCGAGCGTGGCGCCGATCTGGCGGCCGTCGGTGAATGCCATCGCCGCCGGGCCGTCCCACGGCTCCATCAGCGCGGCGTGGTATTCGTAAAAGGCGCGGCGGTCCTCGTCCATCAGCGGATTGCCGGCCCAGGCTTCCGGGATCATCAGCATCATCGCGTGCGCGAGCGGGTAGCCGCCCATCACGAGGAGCTCGAGCGCGTTGTCGAAGGACGCCGAGTCCGACTGCCCGTCGTAGATCAGCGGCCAGATCTTGTCGAGATCCTTGCCGAGGACCGTGCTCGCAATGCCCTGCTGCCGCGCGCGGATCCAGTTGACGTTGCCGCGCAGCGTGTTGATTTCCCCGTTGTGGCAGACGAGCCGGAACGGATGCGCGAGGTCCCAGGTCGGGAACGTGTTCGTCGAGAAGCGCTGGTGGACGAGCGCCAGCGCGGACACCATGCTGGGGTCCTTGAGGTCCTTGAAGTACTCGCCGACCTGGTGCGCGAGCAGCATGCCCTTGTACACGAGCGTGCGCGACGACATCGACGGCACGTAGAACTCCTTGCCGTGGCGGAGCTTCAGCGCCTGGATCGCGTGGCCGGATTTCTTGCGGATGATGTAGAGCTTGCGCTCGAGCGCGTCCTGGTCGATGTCGTTCGATCCGCGCGCGATGAAGACCTGCCGTATCACCGGCTCGACCTCCTTCGTGCGCAGCGACAGCCCGCCGTTGTCGGTCGGCACGTCGCGCCAGCCGAGAAGCATCTGCCCTTCGCCGGCGATGGCCCGCTCGATCTCCTGCTCGCACGCCACGCGCGACGCGGGCTCCTTGGGCAGGAAGACCATGCCGACGCCATAGTGACCGGCGGCCGGCAGTGTGAGGCCCTGGCCGCCGCACGCGCGGCGCAGGAACGCGTCCGGCAACTGGATCAGGATGCCCGCGCCGTCGCCTTGCAGCGGGTCCGCGCCCGTCGCGCCGCGATGGGACAGGTTCTTGAGGATCGACAGGCCCTGCGCGACGATCGCGTGGGACTTTTCACCCTTGATATGGGCGATGAACCCGAGCCCGCATGCATCGCGCTCGTTGGCGGGATCGTACAGGCCCTGGCGGACCGGCGGCCGCTGCGAATCTTCCCTCGATCCTTCGTCCACGATTGACCTCAGCAATGTCCAGACGGTCGGCGGCCGACGGCAATCCGTGCGCTCGACCGGGGATGCAGGAAACGACGCCGAAACCTGTTTATGTTAGTCCCGATGCTGCATTGCGGCAAGACAGAGCCGGCGTTCGCGCGCCCCCGACCGTCTGGCGCGCAACACCGACCGCCGGACGGTCGCTGCCGGCAGGGCAAAAGACTTGCGCCGTGGGCCTTCTTAGGCTTTAATCTGAACAAAGTGGGCTAGATGCTTGTTGCAGCGTTCAAAACAGGATCTTCGGCCGCCATCATTTAGGACAACATCATCAGGAATTCCACCATGACGGATAACCGCCTGCTTGCCGCCTGGCTGCGGCCCCTCGTCGGCCTCATCGCTCTTGCGGGGGTGCTCGCGCTTTCGGCCTGCGGCGGCGGAAGCGGGGCGCCCAACAATCCGTACGCGCCCGGCCCGACGGTCCCCGGTCCGCTGGTCGTGCTGCCGCCCTCGGCGACCGTCTTCGCGGGCGTCCCGACGACATTGACGGTCACCGGCGGACTACCGCCGTACATCGCGTATTCGAGCAATGCCGCCATCCTTCCGGTGGCGCAGGCCGTGGCGGGCAGCACGGTGCTGATCCTCCCGCTCCAATCCGGGCCCGGACACCGGGGTCACGATCACCGTTCAGGACAGCGCGGCGACCATCGCCACCGCCGCGCTCACGGTGACGCGCCGCGCCGCTGTTGCCCAACCTGATCACGATCACGGCCAATGGCGACTGCACGGTCGGCGACAGCCTCTGCTCGGGCGGCACGGGTATCGCGTCGGTGAAGGTCACCGCGCCCGGCGGCGCCGGCATCTCCGGACGGCAGGTCCGGTTCGACGTGGTCTTCGGCGCCTACGCGCTCCAGACGACCAACCCGGCGCAGCCGCTTGGCCTCGACGGTGACGCTCGTCACCGACCAGAATGGCGACGTGTCGGCCGGCATCGCGGTCAATGTCACCGCGCCCACGCAGATCGCGACGATTCGCGCGACCGACGTCACGTCGGGCAACCAGGTCACGGGCAATTTCCTGATCCAGCAGGTGACCGACGGCAGCCAGATCCTGTCCGTCATCCCGACGGGGACGGTCACCATCGACGGCCCGGACGCGACCACGTGCTCGACCGGCGTCGTGGTCCAGTACTACATCTTTGGCGGCACGCCGCCGTACACGGTCAGCGAGACGTTCCCCGGAGCGGTGACGCTCTCCAGCAATCCCGGTCACGACCAATGGCGGCAGCTTCACCGCGACGACCACCGGCGCCTGCTTCGTCAACATGCAATACGCGATCACCGATGCCACGGGGCGCACGATCCCGGGCGGCAGTTCGCCGTTGCTGACCAATGAGGTCGGCAAGGCGGCGGCGGTGGTGACGGCAGTCGGCGATGACGGTCGCGCCCGCGACGATCGACCAATCCGGCGTGTACCGGCAAGACGTTCCAGCTCATCGTCGTCGGCGGCACGCCCCCGTACAACGTGACGGCCGCGCCGTCGACCGGCGTGATCATCGTCGCCGTCACCGGTGCTGACGTCGGCCGGACGCCTGTTCCGGTCAGCGGACTGCTGACGGGCAGCGGCGCGACGCGATCACCTTCATCGACTCGAGTTCGCCCAAGCAGACGGCGATCGACGACGATCACCTGCCCGTGACGCTGCGGTCGCAAGTCGCGCACGAACGGCGCCTTCGCGGGCGCCGTCTCGCTTTGGGCGATCGTCAGGTGCGGAATCGACAGCGCGCAGGTCGACGGCGGAGATGTCCGACGCGCACGATCGCGCGTCCCAGCGCTTCGAGCAGGACGAAACGCACGCGCGCCGCCGACGGTCTTCTTGTCGCGCGCGATCAGCTCGATCCACCGATCGTAGGCAATCGGCGGCGGTCGAACCGGCAGGCGTCGCCCGTTCGAGGAGGCGCGTGAGCCGGTCGGCGTCGTCCGCCGCGAGCCCGGTCACGCGCCGCGACAATCCGGCGGCGATCACCATCCCGGCGGCAACCGCCTCGCCATGCAGCCACTCGCCATAACCGACCGCCGCCTCGATCGCATGACCGAAGGTGTGGCCGAAATTCAGCAGCGCGCGCTCGCCGCTTTCGCGCTCGTCGACGGCCACGATCTCCGCCTTGATGCGGCAGCTCTCGGCGATCGCGTGCGTCAGCGCGGCCGGTTCGCGCGCCGCCAGCGCGTCGATGTTCGCTTCCAGCCAGTCGAAGAATCCACGCGCGCGGATGGCGCCGTACTTGACGACTTCGGCGAGCCCGGCGGCGAGCTCGCGATCCGGAAGCGTGCCGAGGCAGTCCGTATCGATCAGCACGGCGCGCGGCTGGTAAAACGCGCCGATCATGTTCTTGCCCAGCGGATGGTTGACACCGGTCTTGCCGCCCACCGAGGAGTCGACTTGCGCGAGCAGCGTGGTCGGGATCTGCACGAACGGCATTCCGCGCTGGTAGATCGCGGCGGCGAATCCGGCGATGTCGCCGACGACACCGCCGCCGAGCGCGATGATCGTGGTCGAGCGCTCCGCCCTCTGCTCGAGGAGGCGCGTCAATACGTCGTGCAGCGTCGCCCAGGACTTGTGCGTCTCGCCGTCGGGCACGAGGAGCGCCTCCGCCGCAATCCCCGCGGCGGCGAGGCTCGCGCGCAATGGCGCGAGCCAGCCGGCGGCGATCACCGGATTCGTGATGATGACGGCGCGCGGCATGGCAAGGTGCGGCGCGAGCAGCGCGCCCGCGTCGCGCAGCGTGCCGGCGCCGATGTGGATCGGATAGCTCCGCGCACCGAGCGCGACGGTCAGGGTTTGCATGGTCAGGGCGAAGCGGCGGCGCCGCGCTCGGAACCGAGTTCGAGCGCGAAGCGGATCACGCGCTCGCGGTCGGACTCGATCACGCTGTCCGCGACCTCGCGATACAGCGGGTCACGCTGCGCATAGAGCTCTGCGAGCCGGGCGAGCGGATCGGCGGCAACGAGGAGCGGCCGATGCCGGCTCTTTCGCGTGCGCTCCCGCAGCGTGGACGGCTCGGCATGCAGGTAGAGAACGGTTCCGTTGGCCTTGAGGCGCGCCCGGTTTTCGGCGCGGATCACGACCCCGCCGCCGGTCGCGAGGACGATTCCCGTGCGCTGCACGAGGTCGGCGAGCGTCGCTTCCTCGCGATCGCGAAATGCGGCCTCGCCTTCGATTTCGAATATCGTCGGGATCGTGACGCCGAGCCGCGCTTCGAGCTCGGTGTCCGCGTCGACGAACACGAGGCCGAGGCGTCGCGCAAGCATCCTCCCGAGCGTCGATTTTCCGGCGCCCGGAAGCCCAACCAGAAAGAGGTTGCCGCGTTGAAGTTGCACCGCAGCATTGTATTGGATTCGCTGGCCGGCGAACGACGGCGCGAGCAACATTACGCAACGCCGTGAATCCGCGCCCAGACGGCAGTCGGCGGATACGCCTGCGCGCCGCTGCGGCGTACCGGATGCGACGCGATTCTATCGCGTCACTTCACCGTGTTGAGCGATTCCTTCACGACGCGCGGCGTGAGGAAGATGAGCAGCTCCTGCTTGTCGCTGGTGCGGCCGGTGGTCTTGAAGAGGTAGCCGAGGAAGGGGATGTCGCCCAGCACGGGCACCTTGGTGACGTCGTTGGTGATCGTTTCCTCGAAGATCCCGCCGATCACCGCCGTGTCGCCGTTGTTGATGTGGATCTGGGTAAGCACGTTGCGGGTGTCGATCGACGGCACGCGGAATCCACCGCCCAGATCGACGAACTGCCCGACGTTGTCCTTGCGCACTTCCACCGTCATGATGATGCGGTTGTCCGGCGTGATCTGCGGCGTCACTTCGAGCCGCAGCACCGCCTTCTTGAACGCCACCGTGGCGGGCGAATTCGCGCTGCCGGGCGTCACGTACGGGATTTCGGTGCCCTGCTCGATGTGCGCCTTCTGATTGTCGGCCGTCACGACGCGCGGGCTCGAGATCACCTTGCCGCGCGTGTCCGCTTCGAGCGCGGACAGCTCGAGGTTGATGAGATTGCCGCTGCCGAGGTTGATCAGCGTCAGCGCGAGCTGCCCGGCCGCGGTTGATGACCGGCAGGTTGACGTTGAGCTGCGGGCTGTCGGAATACCCCGCAGACGCGATGCCCGACGCGAGCTCGAACGGCGTCTGCGTCCGCGTGTCGCGGACGATCTTGTCGCCCTGCAGATGGACGACCGGTTGCGTGTCGAGGTTGCCGCCCTGTCCGACGGCGTATTTGTTGAACGTGAACCCCGTCTGCGCGCCGAAGCGCACGCCGAGCTGCTTGCTGAACTTGTCGCTTGCGATGACGATCCGTGCCTCGATCATGACTTGGCGGATCGGCGTGTCGAGCTGGCGGATGATCTTGCGCACTTCCTCCAGCACGGCCGCAGTGTCCTGCACGAACAGGACGTTCGTGCGCGGGTCGACGAACGCGACGCCGCGCTGGGACAGGATCGAGCCCTGCCCGCCGGTCGTCGCCGTCTGGCCCGCGCCGGCACCGAACCGCTGCTGCCGGTTCGACGACAGGATCTGCTGGAAGTCCGACGCCTTCATGTAATTGAGCTGGAAGGACTCCATCACCAGCGGCTCGAGCTCCCGGATCTGCTGGGCGTTCTCGAGCTGCTGCCGCTCCTTGACGCGCCAGCTCCTCGCGCGGCGCGATCAGGACGACATTGCCGTTCTTGCGCATGTCGAGGCCCTTGGTCTGCATGATGATCTCGAGCGCCTGGTCCCACGGAATGTCCTTGAGCCGCAGCGTCAGGCTGCCCGTCACCGTGTCGCTGGTGATGATGTTGAGGCCGGTGAAATCGGCAATGACCTGCAGCACCGAGCGCACTTCGACGTTCTGGAAGTTGAGCGACAGCTTCTCGCCCTTGAATCCCAGCTTCGCGCCCTGGATCAGCTTGTTCGGGTCTTCCTGGACGGCCCTGACCTCGAGGATGAACTTGTTGTCGGTCTGGTACGCGGAATGCTCCCACAAGCCCTTCGGCTCGATCACCATCCGCGTGTTGCCGCCCTGGTTGAACGTGTCGACGGCGACGATCGGCGTCCCGAAGTCCTGTACGTCGAGCCTCCGCTCGAGGTTGCGCGGCAGGTTCGTCTTGATGAAGTCGACGATCAGGTTCTTGCCCTGCTGGCGGATGTCGATGCCGGTCGCGTTGTCCGACATGTCGACGACCACGCGTCCTTCGCCGTTCGCGCCACGGCGGAAATCGACGTCGCGAAGTGCATGCGTCGCATCGCCCGGGCGCGCCTCCGCGAACCGCTCGACGACCTGCGTCTTGGCGTCGAGCTGCTGGCTTTGGTCGAACAGCGTGACGAGGACGGTGTTGCCTTCGACGTTGGTCGAGAACGTCTGCGGCTTGTTGAGGTTGAAGACGACCCGCGTCCGGTTGCCGGCCTGGATCACGTTGAGGCTGCGCATGGCCGGATCGTCGATGATCCGCTGCGTGCTCCCGAGCCCGTTCGACGTGTCGAGGAAATCGAGGGCAATCCGCGGCGGATTCGAGATCGCAAAACCGGCAGGCGGATTGGCGGGGGGCGATTTCAGCGTGAACTTGACGATCGTGTTGCCCGACGAACCCTTCGACACCATCAGCGAATCGATGGAGTTGGCGCCCTGCGCCGATGCCGCGCCGGTCGCGGCCAGGGTCAGCGCGGCGGCGAGCCACACGAGCGCCCGGCGGGCCGTTCGCCCGGGGACGGTGACGGTGTTGTGCCAGTCGAACGCGCTCATCTTCGTGCTCCCTGTGGTTTGGCATCGGGCTGGATGAGTTGCAGCGTGCTGGACCGCTCGGTCCAGTCACCTGCCCCGTCCTGCACGAGCTCCTTCAGCTTGATCTCGGCATCGGTCACGCCGACGATCACGCCGTAGTTCTGCCCGAGGTAGTTCCCCTGTCGCACCTGGTAGAGATCTTTTTCCGGCGTGCGCACCAGCGCGTACACCGCCTTGCCTTTCTCCAGCGTGCCCACCATGTTGAGCGACTCGAGCGGAAACGCCTCCAGCGGCTCCTTGCGGCGCGCGAGGTCCGGCCCTTTGTTGCCCGCGCCCTTCTGGGGCTCGATCTTGCGCGGCTTGAATGGATCGGGCAGGTCGAACGCGTTGTAGGCGAACGGCTCGTACGGCTTCATCTGCGGCAACGGGTCGAGCTTGCCCTTGACGCCGGCGCCCTGCGCCGCCATCCAAGCGCGGAGATCCTGGTGGCTTTCTCCGCCACAGCCCGCGAGCGCGACAACGGCGCCCGCCGCAATCGTCAGCCAGCGTTTCATCTCTTCGCCTTGTCCTTCTTGTCCTTGGCGTCCTTCGCTGCCTTGCGCTGCTTTGCGACTTCGTCTTCGTCGAGGTAGCGAAACGTCTTCGCGACCGCGTCCATCGTGAGGACGCCCTTGTCGTTGTTCACGGAGACGTCGTTCAGCGTGACGATCCGCGGCAGCTGCGCGACGTCGCTCGCGAACGCGCCCATGTCGTGATAATTACCCGTGATCTTGATATTGATCGGGAGCTCGGCGTAGAAATCGGCGGCACGTTCGTTCGCGGCCGGCTTGAACAATTCGAACTGGAGCCCGCGACCCAGCCCCGCCTGGTTGATGTCGGTCAGCAGGGCGTCCATTTCCGCCTTGTTCGGGAGCTGCTTCAGGAGGGCCCCGAACGATTGCTCGATTTCCTGCAGCTGTTGCGCGTACAGCTGAAAGTTGATCGCCTTGGCCTTCTTCGAGGCGTATTGCTCCTTGAGCTTCGCTTCCTCCGACTTCACGCGATCGAGCGTGTCGTACTGGTCCTTCCAGTCGAGGAGCGCGCCGGCGATCAGGATCGCGAGGAAGACCGCGGCGAGCGCAAGCACCTTCGGAAGCAGCGGCCAGTTGCCGACGTCCCTGAAATTGAGCCGGCGAATGTCGTCGAGCGTCATGCCGTGCCTTTCTTCGCCGGCGGGGCGGGCGGCGCACCACCTTTGTCCGGTGCGCCGCCAGGCGCCAACGGCTTGATGTCGGCAGGCGGCGGCGCGCGCTTCAACTGGAAGGTGAGCGTGAATTCATTGACGCGCGCATCCTTTTCCCTGGCGCCCGGCAACGGGACGGACTTGATCTCGACCAGCTCGGGCTGGGTCAGCCACGGCGACGCTTCGATGTTGCGCATCAGCGTCGATACGCGCGCGTTGGACTGCGCGTAGCCGACGGCGGTGACCTTGGCCCCGACCTGCTTCAGGTTGCGCAGATAGACCCCGTCGGGCAGCTGCCGGACCATCTGGTCGAGCAGGTGGACCGCCTCGGTGCGGTTGGTCTGCAGCGTCTCGACGACCTGCTTGCGCGACAGGAGCGCCTGAGTCTGCTCGCGGAGCTTGTCGATTTCCTTGATCTGCTCGTCGAGCTTGGCGATTTCGTCCTTCAGGAGCTTGTTGCGGCCCTGCTGGTTCTCGATCTGCGAGACGAAGATCACGTGGACGAGCCCGACCACGGCAAGGCTCAGGATCGCGAGGCCGACCGCGACCGAGACGAACTGCCGCTGCCGCGCCTGGCGCTTCTGCTCGCGGTGCGGGAGCAGGTTGATGCGGATCATTCGAAGCTCCGCATCGCGAGGCCGCAGGCGATCAGCAGCAAAGGCGCGTCCATTGCAAGCTGCCGCGGCCGGATGCTGTCCGCAACGGCCATGGTCCCGAAGGGGTTGGCGACCACCGTCGCGACCCCGGCGCGCTTCGCCACCAGCTCGTCGAGGCCGGGGAGGAGCGCCCCCCCGCCCGCCAGGACGATCTGGTCGACCTGGCTATAGGATGTCGATGTGAAGAAGAACTGCAGCGCCCGGGTGACCTCCAGCGCCAGCGTTTCCATGAACGGTTGCAGCACATCGGCGTCATAGTTCTCGGGCAGGCCCTGGTTCTTCTTGGCCGACTCGGCTTCCTCGGGCGAGAGGTTGAACGCGCGCTGGATGTCGTAGGTGAGCTGGTTTCCGCCGAAGGCCTGGTCGCGCGAGAACAGGAACTGGTCGTTGCGCAGGACGTAGAAATGGGTGACGTGGGCGCCGATGTCGACGAGGGCGATGTTCTGGTCGCGGCCATTCGCGGGCAGCGACGGGGCGATCAGGCGGAACGCCTCCTGGGTCGCGTAGCTCTCGACGTCCATCACGCGCGGCCGCAGGCCGGCCGCTTCGGCGATCGCCACCCGATCCTCGACCTTTTCCTTCCGCGACGCCGCGATCAGAATCTCGACTTCGTCCGGGTTGTTGGGCGCCGGGCCCAGAATCTGGAAATCGAGGTTGACTTCGTCCAGGGCGAACGGGATGTACTGGTTCGCCTCGGCCTCGACGGTCAGCTCGAGGTCCTCCTCCTTCTGGCCGGCGGGCACGATGATCTTCTTGGTGATCACCATGGCGGCAGGCAGGGCGAGGGCGACGTTCCGGTTCCGGGTGCCGAGGCGCTTCCAGGCGCGCTTCAGCCCATCGCTGACCTGGTCGAGGTTGGCGATATTGCCGTCGGTGACGACGTCCTTGGGCAGGGACTCGACGACGTACTTCTCGAGCCGGCGGACGCCTTTGCCCGTCTCCGAGAGCTCGACGAGCTTGATCGACGTCGAGCTGATGTCGACGCCGATCAATGCCGGCGACTTCACGGTGAATATGTCGAGGGCCGAACTGAGCTTTTCAGCGATCATGGCGTCGTCTGCCTAATGCTGACAATTTACATTAAAGGTTGGCAGCAAGTATGAATCTTGTCAAATTGTTTGCCGGGACGGGATTGCTTTGTTGCAACCTTGCCTATAATTGCGGGTCTCACCCCGCCCCTCCAGCAAGTTTTATTCCTTTATGCTAAACCGCTGGCTTCTCTATGTCGGGTCCGTCCTGCTTGGGCTGGCGGTCGTCGGCGGCCTGCTGCTGGCCTTCGTGCTGGCACTCCTTTATCCCACGTTGCCGTCGCTCGAAAGCCTGACCGACTACCAGCCCAAGATCCCCCTGCGCATCGTCTCGGCGGAGGGGGACCTCCTCGGGGAATTCGGGGAGGAGCGCCGCGCCATCGTGACTATCGCCGAAGTGCCGGATGTGATGAAAAAGGCCATTTTGGCCGCCGAAGATGAGCGTTTCTACTCGCACGGGGGCGTCGATTTTCTCAGTATTCTCCGGGCCGCCGCGAGCAACCTCACCAGCGGCACGCAGCAGGGCGCGGGGACCATCACCATGCAGGTCGCCCGGAACTTCTTCCTGACCCGGGAAAAGACGGTCACCCGGAAACTGCGGGAGGTCCTGCTCGCCTGGAAAATCGAGGCAAACCTGACCAAGGACGAGATTCTGCAGCTCTACGTCAACCAGATCTTCCTCGGCCAGCGCGCGTACGGCTTTGCCGCCGCGTCCCAGATCTATTTCGGCAAGCCGCTGAAAGATGTGACCCCCGCCGAGGCGGCGATGCTGGCCGGCCTGCCCAAAGCCCCGTCGGCGTTCAATCCGGTCAACAACCCCCGCCGCGCCAAGACGCGGCAGCTTTATGTCCTGCGGCGTATGCATGACCTTCGCTTCATCAATGACGACCAGTACCGGGAAGCACAAAGCGCGCCACTTGCGGTTCGGCAGGGATTGCGCGAGGTGATCCCGACCCACGCCGAGCATGTCGCCGAAATGGCGCGGCAGGTCGTCGTCGACGCCTACGGCGAGGATGCCTACACCAAGGGACTCACCGTCTACACGACGATCCGCAAAGCCGACCAGGAAGCGGCCTACGCCGCACTGCGGCGTGCCGCGATCGATTACGACCGGCGGCACGGCTACCGCGGCCCGGAGGCATTCGTCAGCCTGCCGGACGACGCCGGCGAGCGCGAAGCGGCATTGGAGAAGGTCTTCCAGGAAACGGCGGAAAGTGACGGACTAATACCCGCGGTCGTCCTCGAGGCATCGGCCACCGCCCTCAAAGTCGTCATCGCCGACGGCGAAACGGTCCAGATCACCGGCGACGGCCTCAAGTTCGCCGCGCCCTCGCTGCGTGACAAGTCTCCGGCGGCGACGCGGATCCGCCCTGGCGCCGTGATTCGGGTGGCGCGCGAGGACAAGGGGCGCTGGGGCATTGCGCAAGTCCCGCAGGTCGAAGCGGCGTTCGTGTCCATGCGGCCCACCGACGGCGCGTTGCTGTCGCTCATCGGCGGCTTCGACTTCGAGCGCAGCAAGTTCAACCACGTGACGCAGGCGCAGCGGCAGCCGGGGTCGGCGTTCAAGCCGTTCATCTACTCCGCCGCGCTCGAAAAGGGGTTCACGCCGGCAACCGTGGTCAACGACGCGCCGTTCTTCGTGCCGGCCGCGCAGGCCGGTGGCGAGGACTGGGAGCCCAAGAACTACGACGGCAAGTTCGAAGGCCCGATGCGAGTGCGCGCGGCGCTCGCGCGGTCGAAGAACCTGGTGACGGTCCGCGTGCTGCAGGCGATCGGCCCGCAATATGCGCAGGATTACATCGCGCGCTTCGGCTTCGATCCCAAGCTCCACCCGCCCTACCTCACGATGGGACTGGGTGCCGGCGCGGCGACGCCGCTGCAGATGGTCGACGCCTACGCCGTCTTCGCCAACGGCGGCTATCGCGTCGCGCCGTACCTCATCGCGAAAATCGTCGACGCCCGCGGCAACGTGCTCTCCGAGGCGTCGCCCCCGATCGCCGGTGCTGGCGCCGAGCGCGCCATCGATCCGCGCAACGCCTGGATCATGACCTCGCTCCTGAAGGACGTGATCAGGGTCGGCACGGCGACCCGCGCGCTGGTGCTGAACCGCACCGACCTCGCCGGCAAGACCGGCACGACGAACGAGAACGTCGACGCGTGGTTCTGCGGTTTCAACGCCGCAATGGTCGGCGTGGCGTGGATCGGCTTCGACCAGCCGCGGACCCTGGGCGCCAACGAGACCGGCGCCGTCGCGGCGCTTCCCATGTGGATTTCGTACATGGCGAAGGCGCTCAAGGGGACCAGCGTCGCCGATGTGCCGATGCCCGATGGCGTCATCGCGGTCAAGGTCAACGCCGACACCGGCCTGCGCGACGAGGGCGGACTCACGGAATTCTTCTTTTCCGAGTTCCCGCCGCGCGGCCGCGAGGAGGGCCTGACGCCGTCCGGCGCGCCCGCCAAGGACATACGCGACCAGCTGTTTTGACAGGAGCAGGCCATGCCGCGTCGTTCCGCCGAGCCGGATCCCCGCCGCGACCGCGGTCGCCACGAACGCAGCGGCCGCGAGCGCAACACCGACCTGCGCGCGCGCAACGACGGGCACGATCGCGAACGCATCGCGCATGCCGCCGCACGGATCATCGCCGAGCACGGTCTCACCGACTGGGCGCAGGCGAAGCGCAAGGCCGCGCGGCAGCTGATGCTGCCCGAGTCCGCGCCGTTCCCGTCGAACGAGGAAATCGAAGCCGCCCTCACGAGCTATCACGCGCTGTTTGCCGCGACGGCCCACGAGGCCAGCCTGCGGACCCAGCGCGAGGAGGCTCTCGCCTGGATGAAGCGTCTCGCGGCATGGGATCCGCTGTTGGTCGGCGGCGTGGCGGCCGGCTGGGCGACGGCCCACAGCGACATCCGCCTCGAGCTCGTCGCGGACGACGCGAAGGCCGTTGAGATCGCGCTCGCCAACGAAGGCGTGCGTTATGCGGCGCTGCCGCCGCGCGCGTCCGACACCGGTGCGGAGCTGCTGATCGAGACGCCGCGCGCCAGCCTGCGCATCGCCGTTCTCACGCCGGGTGAAAGGCGCAACCGTCCGCGGCAAGACGAGGAGCCCCGGCTCGCGGCCGGCGCCGTCGCGGCGCTCCTGGAAAAGTAAGGGCCTACTTTTCGCCCGCCAGCCACTCCGCCGCCGCGAGCGCGAAGTACGTGAGAATGGCGTCCGCGCCCGCGCGCTTGAACGCCGTCAGCACCTCGAGCGCGCCCGCGCGCTCGTCGATCCAGCCGTTGGCCGCCGCGGCTTTCAGCATCGCGTATTCGCCCGACACCTGGTAGACCGCGGTCGGCGCGCCGAACGTGTCCTTCACCCGGCGGACGACATCGAGATAGGGCAGCCCCGGCTTCACCATCACCATGTCGGCGCCCTCGTCGAGGTCGAGGCGGACCTCCCGCAGCGCCTCGTCCGAATTCGCGGGATCCATCTGGTAGGTGTACTTGTTGCCGCCGCCGAGATTGCCGCTCGACCCCACCGCGTCGCGGAACGGGCCATAGAACGACGACGCGTATTTCGCCGAATACGCGAGGATGCGCGTGCGCTGGTACTGGCCCCCGTCGAGTGTTGCGCGGATCGCGCCGATGCGCCCGTCCATCATGTCGGAAGGCGCGACCATGTCCGCTCCCGCCTCCGCGTGACACAGCGCCTGGCGCGCGAGCGCGACCACGGTCTCGTCGTTGACGACGTAGCCGGTCGCGTCGATGAGCCCGTCCTGGCCATGGCTCGTATACGGGTCAAGCGCCACGTCGGTGATGATCCCGAGGTCGGGAAACCGCTTCTTCAATGCCCGCACGGCGCGCGGCACGAGGCCTTTCGCGTTCCATGCTTCCGCCGCGTCCGCCGATTTCTGCTTGGCCGGGATGACCGGAAACAGCGCGAGCGCGGGAATACCCAGCGCGACACACCGCTCGGCGTCGTCTTGCAGGAGGTCGATGCTCTTGCGCGAGATTCCGGGCAACGACGGCACGGGCTCCTCGCGCTTCGTGCCATCGAGCACGAATACGGGGTAGATGAGGTCGTCCGCGGAGAGACGGTGCTCGCGCATCAGCCGACGCGAGAAATCGTCGCGGCGCATGCGCCGCATCCGCGTGCCCGGAAAGCGTCCGCAAAAATCGAAGCTCATGTTGCCCTCATGTTGCACTCATGTTGCAAACTGTCCGCACCGTCGAAGTCGGACCATCGAGCCGTGCATCCTATCGTCAGCAGGCGCGCGGCGGCAAACCCCTGCACATAGTGTTGGAATTCAAGTGCAAAAAAAGCGGGAACTCCGTCACGGGTCGACAGTCTATTTGCATGGACGGCAACGTCTCCCGCTTCCCTCCCTGAGCGGGTGCCCTCGTGGTGTTCATCCTCGCGACGGGCGTTTCGGGCCCCGCGGCACTCCCCTTGTTCGCGGGGCCTTTTCTTTGCTCGACGCCGCCGGGGTTTCCTCGAGGACTGCGTTGCCGTCCCCTTCTCCCAGCCATTCGCGCAACACGGCTTCCGCGGCTTCCACGCCCATGCGCCGCGTCGCCGAAAACGGCACGACCGCAACCTGCGCGGACTGCGCGGGAAACGTCGTGACGAGCGCGCGCACGATGTCCTGTTCCGCCTCGCGCTGCTTCGACGTCGTGAGCTTGTCCATCTTCGTCGCGAGCAGCAGCACCGGACGCCCACTGCCGAGGAAGCTCGACAGCAATTCGACGTCGAGGTCCGCGAGCCCGTGGCGCGCGTCGACGATGAGGACGAGACCGACGAGGGACTGGCGCGTCGCGACGTAGCGTCCGAGAAACCCCTGCCAATGCCGCTTCAGCGCAAGCGGCACCGCGGCATAGCCATAACCCGGCAGGTCGGCGAGCAACGCCCCCGATCGGAGACGGAAAAAGTTGATTTGCTGCGTGCGTCCCGGCGTCTTGCTGGCAAACGCCAGCCGCGTGCGGTTCGCGAGCACGTTGATGGCCGTCGATTTGCCGGCGTTCGACCGTCCGGCAAACGCGATTTCCGGCGGACCCGGCGGCGGCAATTGCGCATCGTTGGCGATGGACAGCGCAAATTCGGCTTGTTGCAGCGGATGCTTCAATGCGGGAGTTCCGAGGGAGTTTGCGCGGTTCGCGGCCTTTGGCCGGACGCGCCTCATCCGTTACAATACGATGTTTTGCGCGCCTTTGGACCGGCATCGCGCGGTTCGGACGTCGTTTGTCGCCGGCGCGCCGGTCATCGCTCTCGAGGAGTCACCCCGATGAAACCCCTGTTGCTGCTGGCCATCATCGTCGGCGCATGGCCCGCGGCGGTCGCGCTGGCTGCCGAAGAGCCCGCGGCCAAGCCCGACCTGGCAAAGGCGCAGACCATCGTGAACCAGGTTTGCGCGGCGTGCCATGGTGCGGACGGCAACAGCCCGACGGCAGTCAATCCCAGCCTCGCCGGTCAGCCGGCCGCCTACGTCGCGCTGCAGCTCGCGCATTTCAAGTCGGGCATCCGCGCAAATCCGGTCATGCAGGGCATGGCGGCCGCGCTCACGCCCGAGGACATGGCCTCCCTCGGCGCCTATTTCGCGCAGCAGACGCCGAAGCTGCGGGCGGCAAAGGACGCCGCGCTCGTCAAGGCGGGCCAAAAACTCTACCGTGGCGGCGACTCGGCGACCGGCGTTCCCGCCTGCGCGGCATGCCATTCGCCGACGGGCGCTGGCCTGCCGAAGAACTATCCGCGCCTCGCGGGGCAGCACGCGGACTACTCCTACGCGCAGCTAAAGTCGTTCAAGGCCGGCGAGCGCGGCGCGGACAAGGACGGCAAAGATGTGAATGGCCGCATCATGGTCACCATCGCCTCCAGGATGACCGACGCGCAAATGAAAGCCGCCGCCGAGTTCACCACGGGACTGCAGTAAGCCTCCGGGAGTCCCGGCCGGGTCTAGACGATTTCGGACGAACTCGCGAGACAGCGCGCGAGTACGTCGCGCCAGTCGGGCAGCGCGAAGCCGAACGCTCCCTCGAAGTGCGTGGTGTCGAGCACGCCGTAGGCCGGGCGCCGCGCGGGCAGTGGATAGTCGGCCGTCGCGATGCCGACGACGCGGGGCTTCGCGACATCGCCGACGATTGCGCGAGCGAAGTCGAACCAGCTCGCGCTGCCCGTCGCGCTCAGGTGATACAGGCCGGCCCGCTCGGCCAGCGCGGGCAGCCCGCCCCCGACGATCCGCGCCGTGGCTTCCGCGAGCGATGTACACCAATTCGGCACGCCGACCTGATCGGCGACGATCCGCAGCTCGTCGCGCTCGGCCGCGAGCCTTCGAACCGTCAGCAGGAAATTCTTCCCGCGCAGACCGTAGACCCAGCTCGTGCGCAGGACGATGGCGTGAGCGCCGACGGCCGCGATCGCCCGCTCCCCTTCGAGCTTGGTCGCACCATAGACGTTGAGCGGCCCCGTCGGCGCATTCTCGGGATACGGTGTCGTGCGCGCGCCGTCGAAGACGTAATCGGTCGAGTAGTGGATCAGCACGGCGCCGATCCGCTTCGCCTCGTCGGCGAGGATGCCCGGCGCGCGCCCATTGATTGCCGCCGCCTGCGCGGGTTCCTTCTCGGCGAGGTCGACGGCCGTATAGGCGCCGGCATTGACGATCAACGCCGGCTTCGCGCCTCTGCACGGCGGCCACCACGGCATCCGCGTCCGCGAGGTCGAGCCGCGTCCGATCGACGGCGACGACGTCGCCGCGCGGCGCCAGCAGCCGCGCGAGGTCGAAGCCCAGCTGTCCGTTCGCGCCGGTGACGAGGATCGTCGGGCGATGCATCGCCGCGTCTACGGATAGACGTCGGCGGCCGCGAGCAGGACGCCCGCGGCGTCCTTCGCGTTCAGCGCCGGCGCCGCGACCGGCCACGCAATTGCGAGCGCAGGATCATTCCACATCAATGTCCGCTCGTGCTCCGGGTACCAGTAGTCGGTGGTCTTGTAGAGGAACTCCGCCCCGTCGGACAGCACGACGAACCCGTGCGCGAAACCGGGAGGAATCCACAGCAGCGTCCGGTTGGCCGCCGACAGCACGACGCCGACGGCGCGGCCGAACGTGGCCGAGCTCCGGCGGAGGTCGACCGCCACATCGAACACCTCTCCCGCGATGCATCGCACGAGCTTCCCTTGCGCATGCTCGATCTGGTAGTGGAGCCCGCGCAGCACGCCACGCTTCGACTGCGAATGGTTGTCCTGCACGAACGTCGCGTCGATGCCGTTCTCGGCCAGCGCGCGCGCGTTCCAGCTCTCGAAGAAAGATCCGCGCTCGTCGGTGAAAATCCGCGGTTCGATGCGCTTGACGTCGTGCAGCGCGGTCGGCGAGACCTTCATCGGAACCGGATGTTCGGCTCGCGCAGCAGGTCGAGCAGGTACTGGCCGTAGCCGTTCTTCGCCATCGAGTTGCCGAGCCGCTCGATCGCGGCGGCGTCGATGTAGCCCAGCCGGTAGGCGATTTCCTCGGGACACGCGATCTTCAGGCCCTGCCGCCGCTCGATCGTCTCGATGTACTGCGCCGCTTCGAGCAGCGACTCGTGCGTGCCCGTGTCGAGCCACGCCATGCCGCGCCCCATCACCTCGCACACGAGCTCGCCCCGGTCGAGGTACACCCTGTTCACGTCGGTGATCTCGAGCTCGCCGCGCGCCGACGGCTTCAAGTGCGCCGCGACGTCCAGCACGCGGTTGTCGTAGAAGTACAGGCCCGTGACGGCGTAGCGCGACTTCGCGAGCTTCGGCTTTTCCTCGAGCGAGATCACGCGGCCGTCCTCGTCGAATTCCGCGACGCCGTAGCGCTCGGGGTCGGAAACCGGATAGGCGAATACGGTCGCGCCGTCTTTCCTCTCGTTGGCGCGCGTCAACTGAACGGACAGGTCGTGGCCGTAGAAGATGTTGTCGCCGAGAACCAGCGCGCAAGGATTGCCGCCGACGAATTCGCGGCCGATGATGAACGCCTGCGCGAGCCCTTCGGGCGCGGGCTGCACTGCATAGGACAGGTCGAGCCCCCACTTCGAGCCGTCGCCCAGGAGCTGCGCGAAGCGCGGCGTGTCCTCCGGCGTCGAGATGAGCAGGATCTCGCGGATCCCGGCCAGCATCAGCGTCGACAGCGGATAGTAGATCATCGGCTTGTCGTACACCGGCAGCAGCTGCTTCGAAACCACCTGCGTGACCGGGAAAAGGCGCGTGCCCGACCCGCCGGCGAGGATGATGCCTTTTCTCGTCATTGCGTTTTGCGTCATCACGCGGCCGGCGCCGTCGCGTAATTCTGCGCGATCCATTTCTGGTACTCGCCGCTCGTCACGCTCGCGAGCCAGTCGCCGTTGTCGAGATACCACTGGACCGTCCTGCGCATTCCCGTCGCGAACGTCTCCTTCGGCGTCCAGCGGAGCTCCTGCCGGATCTTCGTCGCGTCGATGGCGTAGCGGCGGTCGTGCCCGGGCCGGTCGGTGACGAACGCAGATCTGCGCCGCGTAGTCGCGCCCCGGCCGCAGCTCGGCGAGGATGTCGCAGATCGTGCGCACGACGACGAGATTCGCCATCTCGGCATTGCCGCCGACGGCGTAGGTCTCGCCCGGACGCCCTTGCGCCAGGACCGTGCGGATCGCCGCACAGTGATCGCCGACGATAGAGCCAGTCGCGCCGTCTGGCCGCCGTCGCCGTAGACCGGAAGCGGCTTGCCGGCGAGCGCATTGACGATCATCAGCGGGATCAGCTTTTCCGGAAACTGGCGCGGGCCGTAGTTGTTCGAGCAATTGGTCGTCACCACCGGCAGCCCGTACGTGTGGTGCCATGCGCGAACGAGGTGGTCGGAGGCCGCTTTCGACGCCGAATACGGGCTGTTGGGCGCGTACGCCGTCGTCTCCGAGAACGCCGGATCGCCCGCGCCGAGCGAGCCGAAGACCTCGTCGGTCGACACGTGCAGGAAGCGAAACGCGCGGCGTTCGCCGTCGGCCAGCGCGGACCACCATTCGCGCACCGTCTCGAGCAGGGAAAACGTGCCGACGACGTTGGTGGCGATGAAATCCGCCGGGCCGTGGATCGAGCGGTCGACATGACTTTCCGCGGCGAAATTCACGATGGCGCGCGGACGATGCTCCGCGAGCAGCGCCGCGACCAGCGCGCGATCGCCGATGTCGCCGCGGACGAAGATGTGCCGCGGATCGCGGGAAAGCGACGCGAGATTGCCGAGATTGCCGGCGTAAGTGAGCTTGTCGAGGTTGACCACCGGCTCACCGCCCGCGGCCAGCCAGTCGAGCACGAAGTTTGCGCCGATAAACCCGGCGCCGCCGGTGACGAGGATCATGTGGAAAGGCAGGTAGCGATGCGGCCGAACCGCGGGGTGCGCGGTTTCGAAAAGATCATGATTTTACCATCCGCGCGCATTCAGCCCGCGACCTTGAAATAGTCGCGGTACCACGCGACGAACCGCCCGAGGCCCGCGGCGAGCGGCGTCGACGGCGAGAACCCGGTCAGCGCATTCAGCCGATCGATGGCGGCGTACGTCACCGGCACGTCGCCCGGCTGCATCGGCGCGTACTCCTTGATTGCCGGACGCCCGAGCAGCCCGGCGAGCGTCGCGATGAAGGACTCGAGCCCGACCGCTTCATGGTTGCCGATGTTGTAGATCGCGTACGGCGCGCCGTCGGTGTCCGCCCGAGGTGGTCGGTCGAGCACGCGCACCACGCCTTCGACGATGTCGTCGATGTAGGTGAAATCGCGGCGCATCTGCCCGTCGTTGAACACGCGGATCGGCGTGCCGGCAAGGATCGCCTTCGTGAACAGCATCGGGGCCATGTCCGGCCTGCCCCACGGGCCGTAGACGGTGAAGAAGCGCAGCCCGGTCGTCGGCAGCCGATAGAGGTGGCTGTAGCTGTGCGCGATCAATTCGTTCGCTTTCTTCGTCGCCGCGTACAGGCTGACCGGATGATCGACGCTCTGGTCCTCGGAGAAGGGCAGCACGTGGTTCGCGCCATAGACGCTCGACGACGACGCATAGACGAGGTGCGCGACGCGCGCGTGTCGGCAGCCTTCGATCACGTGTCCGAACGCCACCAGGTTGTTGACGATGTAGGCGCCCGGATTCGTGAGCGAATGGCGGACTCCCGGCTGCGCCGCGAGGTGGATCACCTCGGTGAATCCGCCGTCGCGAAAGAGCGCGGCGGCGGCCTGGGCGTCCGCGAGGTCGACGTGCGCGAAACGGAAGCGCGGCTGCGCGAACAGCCGCGCGAGCCGGGCTTCCTTCAGCGCGACGTCGTAGTACGGATCGAGGTCGTCGGCGCCGGTGACGGTGGCCCCATCCGCGAGCAGCCGTTGCGCGACATGCATGCCGATGAACCCGGCGGCGCCGGTGACGAGCACATGCCTGGAAGATTGCGGACTGCTCATCGGCTTTCTTCCGCCCATAGTGCGCGGAGCTTCGCATACTTGAGGAAGCTGTTCTGGCAGCCGATGGCGATATGGACCAGGCCGGGCACGCCGTCGAGAAAACCGAGTTTCAGCACGTAGAACCGGAAGAAGCGCGCGAGCGGCGCGAGGACGATTCGCGTGGCGCCCGCCCGCTCGCCGCGTGCGTGCATCGCTTCCGCCTGCAGCGTCGTGTACCGGTTCTGCTTCGCGAGATAGGCGTCGAGCGATTCGGCCGAGGCATGCAGCAGGTCGCCCGAGAGGCGCTCGACCGGTCCGTCGGCGATCACGTGCTCGTGCACCGGGTCGTCGCTCCAGCGCGCGTGGCGCCGGTCGAAGAGCCGGATGTTCCAGTCCGGATAACCTTCGCCATGCGCGAGCCAGCGGCCGAGGAAGAAGTTGCGGCGCGGGAACGCATACGCGGAGGCGCGCGGCGCGGCGAGCTCGTTCGCGATCGACGCCGCCAACTCGGGCGTCACCCGCTCGTCGGCGTCGAGGCAAAGCACCCAGTCGTGCGTGGCCTGACCGACCGCGAAATTCTTCTGGGCGCCGTAGCCCGGCCAATCGCGCTCGATCACGCGCGCGCCACGGCGGCGCGCGCTTTCCACGGTATCATCGCGGCTGCCGGAGTCGACGACGACCACCTCGCCGGCGAACGCCGCCGACGCGAGGCAGTCCGCGATCTCACCTGCGGCATCGCGCGTGATCACACAAAGACTCAAGGGAAGCGGCCCGGACATGCGCGTAGCGATTATGGAAGCCCTTGTCTTGCGCTTCCCTGGACTGCGCGCATTCTACGGGGTTTCGGTCCGCATGGCGCTCCGCGCGCAGGCCGCCGTCCTGAACTAACTCATGAGCGCTGTCCTCGTCGTCCGGCCGTCGTCGCTCGGCGATATCGTCCATGCGCTGGCGCTCGTCGCCGACATCCGCGAGCATCGCCCCGAGCTCGCGATCGACTGGGTCGCGGAGGACATGTATGCGCCGCTCCTCGCGCTCGAGCGCGGAATCCGCCGGGTGATTCCCGTCGCGCTGCGCCGCTGGCGGCATCGCCCGTTCGCGCCCGCGACATGGCGCGAGGCGGCGGCCTTCCGGCGCGAGCTGCGGCGCGACGACTATGTCGCCGTGCTCGATCTGCAGGAGCAGATAAAGGGCGCGTACCTTTCATCGCTTGCGCGCGGACCGCGGCATGGCCCGGATCGCGCGAGCATCCGCGAGCCGATTGCGACGCTTGCCCACCAGCACCACCATGCGATCGATCCCGATCAGCACCTGATCGACCGCTGTCGCCAACTCGCGGCCGCCGCACTGGGCTATCGCGCGCTGGGTCCGCCGCGCTTCGGGCTGGCGGCGCCGCCCCCGGCGGCGGACGCGCCGATCCCCGGCCGTCCCTACCTCGTCTTCCTGCATGCGACGAGCCGCGAGGACAAGTTGTGGCCGGAAGCGAGCTGGCGCGCGTTGATCGCGGCGTGCGCGCAGGCGGGCTTCGCCGTCGTGCTGCCGTGGGGGAACGAAAGCGAGCGCTTGCGCAGCGAGCGTCTCGCAGCGGGAGAACCGGCCGCGAGCGTTCCCCCGCGACAGTCGCTGCCGGCGCTGGCGACGCTGATGGCGCGCGCCGAGCTCGTCGTCGGGGTCGACACCGGCCTCGTGCATCTCGCCGCCGCGCTGGGCACGCCGACCGTGTCCCTGTTCGTCGCCACCGACGCGCGTCTCGCGGGCGTCGCTCGCGCGAGCGCGCGCGGCCGCGACCTCGGCGGCGTCGGCATCGTTCCGAGCGTCGCGGACGTGCAGGATGCCGCCGGCGCATTGCTGCAATCCGCGCCTCGCTGCTGATGCCGGGTCCTCGCTGATGCGCGCGCTCTACACCTTCCTCGTGTTCCTCGCCTTGCCGTTTCTGCCGCTGCGCTTATGGTGGCGCGGCCGCAAGGAGCCCGGCTACCGCGAGCACGTCGGCGAGCGCTACGGCCGCTATGCGGGAGCGCCGGCGGCAAGGCGACCGGTGCTGTGGATCCACGCCGTGTCGCTCGGCGAAACGCGCGCCTGCGCGCCGCTGGTCGAGCGCGCGAAGCGGAGCTATCCGAACGCGACGATTCTGCTGACGCACATGACCGCGACGGGCCGCGCGACGGGACGCGCGCTCTTCGGCGATACCGTCGCGCAGGCGTGGCTGCCCTACGACGCTCCGTTCGCGGTCCGCGCCTTCCTCGCCCACTGGCAGCCCGTGGCAGGCATCCTCATGGAAACCGAGCTGTGGCCGAACGTCGTCGCCCTGGCCGCCGCCGCCGGCGTGCCGCTGTTCCTCGTCAACGCGCGGTTGTCCGAGCGTTCGGCGGCGGGCTACGCGCGCGTGCCGTCGATTGCGCGGCCGATGCTCGCTGCGCTGACCGGCGTCGCCGCGCAGGCCGGGGCCGACGCGGGACGTCTGGCGGCGCTCGGCGCGCGGACGCCGGTGGTCACGGGCAATCTCAAGTTCGACCTCGAGGTGCCCGACGCAGCGCTCGCGCTCGCGGACGAGTTCCGCGTGCGGTTCGGAGAATCGCGCCGAACGTGGGTCGCGGGATCGACTCGCGACGGCGAGGAGGCGCTGATTCTCGACGCGCTTGCCCGCACACCGCTGCCGAAATCAACGCTGACCATCATCGTCCCGCGGCATCCGCAGCGGTTCGCAACGGTAGCCGAGCTGTTGCGCCAGCGCGGCATTCCGTTCGTTGCGCGCAGCACCCATGCGCCCGTGACCTCCGACATCGCCGTGGTCCTCGGCGATTCCATGGGCGAGCTTCCCGCGTACTACGCAGCGGCCGAAGTCGCCTTCGTCGGCGGGAGCCTGCTTCCGTTCGGGGCGCACACGCTGATCGAGCCGCTGGCCGTGGGCACGCCCGTGGTGATCGGCCCGCACTCGTTCAACTTCGCCGACGCGACCCGCAATGCGATCGCCGCAGGCGCCGCGCTCGAGGTCGCCGATGCGGCGGCGTTGGTCGCGACCGTCGGCGAATTGCTCAGGGACCCCGCGCGCCGCGAACGGATGCACGCCGCCGCGCTCGAGTTCCATTCGGCGCATCGCGGCGCGACCGACCGCGTGTGGGCGTGGCTCGCGCCGCAGCTGCCGGAGACCCTGCGCGGTCAGGTCAACCCCGGAGCTGGCGGTTGACTTCCTCGACGTCGGCGTCGGTCAGCGTGCCGACCGCCGACTTGAGCCGCAACCAGCCGATCAGGTAGTTGAAGTACGCCTGCGCGAGGTCGCGCCGCGTCGAGTAGACGTTCTGCTGGACGTTCAGGACGTCGAGGAACGTGCGCACGCCGACCTCCTGCCCCAAGACGTTGGACTGGTACGCCGATTCCGCCGACAGCACCGCCTGCTCGAACGCCTTGACCGACGCGACGGCGCTGACGACGCCGGTGTAGCCGGTCTGCGCGAGCGTGAACGCCGTGCGGCGCGCGAACTCGAGATCCTGGCGCGCCTTGTCCTGCAGCGCGATCGCCTGCCGGACTTGCGAATCGACGAAGCCGCCCAGGTAGATCGGAACCGCCACATTCACGCCGATGATGCCCTGGGTCGACGAGTTGGTTAATCCGAGGCTGACGGACCCGCCGGCGGAGTTCACGTAGCCGTAACTCGCCACGAGGTCGAGGGTCGGATAGTGCCCCGCCTTGGCCTTGTCGATCTGCAGCGTGGCGATGTCGTAGTTCTTCTCGGACACCTTCACGTTGAGGTTGTCCGTGCGCGACCGGTCGACCCAGTACTGGAGGTTGTCGGGATCCGGCGGCACCGGCTTGAACCCGGTACCCACCCGCTTCAATTCCTTCGGGAAGCGCCCGATGATCGCGCGCAGCGCCGTGATCTTGTTGTCGAGGTCGTTGCGCGTCGCGATCTCCTGCGCGACGATCTGGTCGTACTTGGCCTGCGCTTCGTTGGTATCCGTAATCGTCGCGACGCCGACCTCGAAGTTGCGCTTCGCCTGCGCGAGCGACTCGACGACGGCTTTTTTCTGGCTGTCGGCGAGCTCGACGTTGAACTGGGCGAGCAGCACGTCGAAGTACGCCTGCGCCACCCGGAGAATCAGGTCCTGCCGCGCGCTCTCCAGAACGTCGTTCGACTGCGCGACCTGCTGCTTCGCCTGGTCGAGCGTCACGATGTTCTGGTAGCGGAACAGCGGCTGCGACGCCGAAACGAGCGCGTTGTATTGCGTGTAGCCATGCGAGATATCGGTCTTCGGATCGGTGTTGACCGTCGCGTCGTACTGCTGCCGCGATACCCCGCCGGTCGCGGACGCATTCGGGAGCAGGCCCGCGCGCGCCTGCGGCACGGCTTCCTGCGTCGCCTGCCAGTTCGCCTGCGCGGACGCGATCGCCGGGTCGTTCGTCACGGCCTCGCGATAGATCTGCAACAGGTCCTCCGCGCGGACGGGGGCCGCGGCGAACATTGCGCCGAGCGCAGCGGCGAGGGCGAAGGCAGCGAGGGGTCGATTCGTCATATGCGTTCCGTCATTCATGCAAGTCACTTTTCCTGGCGCGCGGAATTTCAATAGCGCCTCATCGTCGGGTCGACATCCACCGCCCATTCCTCGACGCCACCGCGGAGGTTGTAGACGTCGACGAACCCGCTTTGCAGCAGCATCGCCGCCGCATGCCAGCTGCGGTTGCCGTGGTGACACACGATCACCAGCGGCCGGTCGCCGGGCACCTCGGCGCAACGCGCAGCGAGCTGCCCGAGCGGAATCGGGACCGAACCTTCGATGCGGCAGTAGTCGAATTCCCACGGCTCGCGCACGTCGATCAGCACGGGCTGCGTCCGCGTCGTGTCGGCCAGCCAGCTCCTGAGTTCGGCGGGCCCGAGTTCCGGAATCAAAACCTGAACCGTGAAGGGGCCTCGGCGTTCCGCAGCGGCGCGATCACGGTTTCGAAGAGGTCCTGCTCGGTCACCGATCCCGGGGCCACCCAGCGCACCATCCTCGCGGTCATTGCCGGCGCTTCCCCGACCACCGCGAAGATGCGGCCGCCCGGCTTCAGCTGCTTCACGACCGAGTCGGGAAGGATCGGCGTCGAGCCGGTGAGCACGATGGCATCGTAGGGCAGCGTTCCCCACCCGCGCGCGCCATCGCCCACGGCGACCTCGAGCTCCGTCAGCCCCGCGCGCGCGAGTCGGCTGTTTCGCCTCGGCCGCGAGCCCGGCGTCGATCTCGACGCTGGTCACGCGCGCATTCCTGCTCGCCATCAGCGCGGTGAGGTAACCGCTGCCCGTCCCGATCTCGAGAACGCTCTCGCCGGGCACGAGCTTCAGCTCCTGCACGACGCGGGCTTCCATTTTCGGCGTCCACATCCGCTCGCCGCCCGGCAGCGGTATCTCGAGGTCCGCGAACGCCAGCATCCGGTAGGCCGCCGGAACGAATTCCTCGCGCCGGACGGTGAACAGCAGGTCGAGGACCTCCGGATCCAGCACCTCCCAGGTGCGGATCTGCTGCTCGACCATGTTGAATCGTGCCTGCTCGGTGTCCATGCGGCGCCTGCAGCCGTCGTGCGAAACCGCGCACCAATTGACCGCCGGTCATTTATTATGCTTACCATCATTATCGCATGTCAACCGGACTCGCCTCCTGCATCAGTCGGCGGGCCCGTGCCCGCCTTCGGGCGCCATGGCCACGGCCGCGTGGCGCGCGGCGCGCGCTGCGCGCTTCGCCTTGCGGCGTTCGGCCCAGCCATCGAGATAGCTGTAGATGACCGGGACGACGATCAGCGTCAGCAGCGTCGACGTGATCACGCCGCCGATGATCGCGCGCCCCATCGGCGCCTGCGTCTCGCCGCTCTCACCGAGACCGAGCGCCAGCGGCAGCATGCCGAAGACCATCGCCGCCGTGGTCATCAGGATCGGCCGCAGCCGCACCTGCCCCGCGGTCAGCAGCGAGTCGTGCAGGCTTGCGCCGCGCGCGGCGCGTGCGGTTGGCGAAGTCGACGAGCAGGATGGCGTTCTTGGTGACAAGACCCATCAGCATGACGAAGCCGATCATCGACAGGATGTTGAGCGACGTTCCGGTGAGGAGGAGCGCGAGCAGCACGCCGATCAGCGTGAACGGCAGCGACATCATGATCGCGACCGGCTGCGTGAAGCTCGAGAACTGCGAAGCAAGCACGAGATAGATGAATATGACGGCGAGACCCAGGGCGGCGAGCAGCGCGCTGAAGGATTCCTGCGTGTCCTCCTGCTGCCCGGCCACAACGAAGCGATAGCCGGGCGGAAGCTCCGTGGCCTTCATGATCTTGCCGATATCGTCACTGACGTTGCCGGCGCCGCGCCCTTCCACGTTCGCGTAGAGGGCGACCCGCCGCTGCAGATCCTGCCGCTTGATGATCTGCGGGCTCGTCGTCTCGACGATTTCGGCGACCTGCCGCAGCGGCACCATGCGCAGCTCGCCCGCGGGCCCCCGCTTGCTGGTCGACAGATAGAGATTGCCGATGCCCGAGGCAAGCCTCCGGTCCTCCTTCGGCAGCTGCACGTTGACCTCGTAATTCTGTCCGTCCGGCCCGAGCCAATAGCTCACCGTGTCGCCGGCGAGCAGCGTGCGGATCGACGACCCGACCTGCTGCACCGTCACGCCGAGGTCGGCGGCCGCGTCGTTGTTGAGGCGGATCGACAGCGCGGGCGTCGCCGCCTTCTCCGACGTTTCCATGTCGGCGACGCCGGGGACCTTCGCCACTTTCTCCGCGAAGTCGTTGATGAGGGTCTTCAGCGTGTCCGGGTCCGGGCCGAGCAGATTCACCCAGATCGGGCGGTCATAGCCGAGCGCGAGCTCGATGCCCGGGATCGGCTTCAGCGCCGCCCTGATCGCGCGCTCGAGGTCCTTTTGCGACCGATTGCGCTGGCCGCGATCGACGAGCCGCAGGTTGACGCGCGCGTAATTGCGTCCGTCCTGCGTCCCGACCGTCGTCATGGCGAGCGCGATTTCAGGAAACGTCTTCAGCGCCTCTTCGACGTCGCGCACCTTGCCGTCCGTGTACTCGAGGCTCGTGCCCACGGCCGTATTGAGCCTGAGGGAGATAAAGCTCTCGTCGACCTGCGGCTGGAACTCCTTCTCGATGAACGGGAGGATCCCGAAGCTCGCGACGAAGATCGCTGCCGCGAGCAGGAGCACGACACCGCGGTGACCGATCGCCCATTCGAGCATGCGGCCGTAGACCCGATGCACCCGCTCGACGACGCCCTCGATACGATCCATGAACCGGCCGAGCCAGGGCACGCGGCGAAACCGCGAACCGGGCGGATCGTGCCAGACCGACGACAGCATCGGGTCGAGCGTGAAGCTCACGAACAGACTCACGAGCACGGCGACCGCGACCGTGAGGCCGAACTGGAAGAAGAACTGGCCGATGATGCCTTTCATGAACGCGATGGGCACGAACACGGCCACGATCGCGAACGTGGTCGCCATCACGGCGAGCCCGATCTCGTCGGTGCCCTCGCGCGCCGCGACCGGGTGCGTCTTGCCCATGCCCAGGTGGCGCACGATGTTCTCGCGCACGACGATGGCATCGTCGATGAGGAGGCCGATGCACAGCGACAGCGCCATCAGCGTCATCATGTTGAGCGTGAAGCCGAAAGCGTAGAGCGCGATGAACGTCGCGATCACCGCGATCGGCAGTGTGAGCCCGGTGATGATCGTGCTCCGCCAGGAGTGGAGGAACAGGAAGACGATCAGCACCGTGAGGAGCGCGCCTTCGAGTATCGTGCTCTTGACGCGGTCGATGCTCTTCTGCACCTGATCGGCCTGCGAGTAGACGAGCCGCACTTCCACGTCCGACGGCAAGCGCGACTTCAACGACTCGAGCGCGGCGTTGACGGACGCGCCCGTCTCGACGATGTTGGCGTCCTGCGCCCTTGCGGATGTCGATCGTGATCGACGGGCGCCCGTTGATGCGCGAGATCGAGTCCTGCTCCTTCTCCCCGTCGATGACGTCGGCGACCTGCGACAGGTAGATCGGGACGCCCATCTGCTGCGCGACGACGACGCGCGCGAATTGCGCCGGGTCCTTGATCTTGCCCTCGACCCGCACCACTGCGTCGTTCTGACCGCGGGTGATCCGCCCGGCCGGCACGTCCTGATTCGCGTTCTGGATCGCGGTGATCACCTGATCGACGCCGATGCCGAGCGCGTTGAGCGCGGTGGGCTTGATCTGGATCAGGATCTGCCGCGTGACGCGCCCGTTGACGACGATCTGCGCGACGCCGGGGATGTTCTCCAGCGCCTTGACGATGGTCTGGTCCGTGAGCGACGTGAGCTCGCGCAGGTCGACCGTCGGGGAAAGAACGGCGAGCGACACGGTCGGCCTGTTGTCCTCGATCTCGACCCGGATCACTTGCGGGTCCTTGACGTCGCGCGGGAACGTCGGCTCGCACCAGCGCAATCTTGTCGCGAGCGTCCTGTATCGCGCGGGTGACATCGGTGCCTTGGCGGAACTCGACGAACACCTGACTTTGGCCTTCGCGCGAATTCGAATAGATCCGCTTGACGCCCGAAACGGTGTTGACGGCGTTTTCGATCGGCTTGGTGACGTCCGCTTCGACGACCTCGGGCGAGGCGCCCGGGTAGACCGTCTCGATATCGACGAATGGCAGCGTCACGTCGGGCATCTGCTCGACGCGCAGCCGCGCGTACGAAAACATGCCGAGCACGACGATGCCGACCATCACCATCGTGGCGAATACCGGGTTCCGGATCGAGACTCGCGTAATCCACATGGTCGTTTTCCTCCGGTGGCTCTTCAGCCGGCGACCTGCGTCGAGCCGGACGTCGGCGCCGATGCGGGAATCGGGCCCGATCGACGGTGCCTTGACCACGGCGGGCGCGCCGTCCTTCAGGTTGTCGAACTTCGCGCCCAGCACCGGCGTCTCCGCCGGCAGCGCCGTCCTGATCTCGACGCGCCCGGCGGCGTCGTCGCGCGCCCCGGTCATGACGATACGCTTGACGAGCTTGCCGCCCTCGACGGTCCACACGAATGTCTGGCCGCCCTCGACGCGTATCGCCGTTGCCGGCAGCGTCGCGACCGGCGTGCTCGCGGACAGCGCGATCCGGCCCGTCGCGAACATCCCGCCGCGCAACGCGGCGTCGGTGTTCGGGATGCCGACGTAGACGAGAAACGAGCGCGTGCCCGGCTCGGTCGCCGGGTTGATCCGCTCGACGTGGCCCGAAAAACGGCGATCGCCGAAGCCGTCGATGGCGAGCTCGACGGACTTGCCGATCGCGAGCTCGGGGACGTCGGTCGCCGGCACCGCGGCCTGCAATTCCATGTCCTTCAGGTCGACGATGGTGACGAGCGGCGAATCGAACGCGACCTTTTCGCCCGGCTGGACGTGGCGCTTGGCGACCACGCCGCTCAGCGGCGACACCGCGACCGCATCCTTCAGCGCGTTGCGCGCGATCTGGACCTGCGCCTCGGCGGACTTGAGCGACCCCTGAGCGACGTTGTAGCTCGACTCGGAGTTGTCGAAGGCGTTCTGCGAGATGAAGTTCTGCTTCAGCAGCGTCTGGTTGGTCGTGCGGGTCTTCTCGGCCAGCGCGAGCTGCGCCTTGGCCGATTCCAGCGCGCCGATGCGCTCGATGAGCTTCGCGTCGAGATCGGCGGTGTCGATGCGCGCGAGGATCTGTCCCGCCTGGACCGTCTCGCCTTCGCGCACGGTGACCTGGCGCACGTCCCCGGAAACCTTCGCCTTGACGGTCGCCTGCCGCACCGGCTGGATCGCGCCCGAGACCGGGAGCCAGCGGGAGAGCGGACGCTGTTCGACCTGCGCGAGGTCGGCCGGCGAGAACTCCAGGGCGACCACCGCCGGGGCCTTGCCGCCGTCCCCGCCGTCCTTCTTGGCGAGGCGCATCGCCACGCTGCCCCCTACGGCACCGATGACGAGCGTGATCACCATGAGGATGATCACCCGCCGGCGCGTGAATCGCTTTGCCATGCTTACCCCCCAAGTCGACCACCGGTCCGGCGATCTCTTTCCATTGCACAAGCCGGCCCGGGTTGGCCGGGCCGGCCGGATTCAGCTCGTTCGTCCTGCGTCCCCTTGGGACTGGTGTTCGTCCCGCTTGGATGCGCGGAGACGTCCTTTCGGATTCGGAAAGGCGCCTAGTCTAGTGGCCGGCCGAAATATGGCAAAGGGCGCTGCGACGGAATGCGCCCCGGCGCGACAGGCGGCGGAACCGGGGCGCGGGGAGGCGGTCGCCCGTTTCCGGGCCAGCATGCGCATTGACACGGGACGCGCGCAGGGCAAATAATTGTCTGTTGCCCATTCGGCCAACCCCTTTTCAGCGGAGAAAATAGATGAACGTAACGCACAAGCTCGGCCTGACCGTCGTCGCGGCGGCCGTGCTCGCCCTGTACGGCTGCGGTAAGGAAGAACCCAAGAAGGCCGCCGAGGCCCCGAAGGCCCCGGCAGCGGCTGCGGAAGAAGTCGTGGTCGTCAAGATCGGCCATGCGGGACCGTTGACAGGCGGCATCGCCCACCTCGGCAAGGACGACGAAAACGGCGTCCATCTCGCGCTCGACGAGGCCACCGAGCGGAAGGTCAAGATCGGCGGCAAGACGATCAAGTTCGAAATGATGAGCGAAGACGACCAGGCCGACCCGAAGATGGGACCGACCATCGCCCAGAAGTTCGTCGACGCCAAGGTCGCCGGCGTGGTCGGCCACCTCAACTCGGGCGTCACCATTCCCGCCTCGGCCGTCTACAACCAGGCCGGTATCCCGGTGATCTCCGGCTCGGCGACGAATCCGAAACTGACCGAGCAGGGCTTCAAGGTCGTGTTCCGCACCGTCGGCCGCGACGACCAGCAAGGTCCCGCCATCGCCGCCTACATGGCGAATGAAATGAAGGCGAAGAAGGTCGCGATCGCCGACGACGCCACCGCCTACGGCGAAGGCCTCGCCAACGAAGTCGAGAAGACGTTGAAGGCCGCGGGCGTGCAGGTCGTGACGCGCGAAAAGACGAACGACAAGGCGACCGACTTCAAGGCGATCCTGACCAAGATGAAGGGCAAGAACCCGGACGCCATCTTCTACGGCGGCATGGACGCAACGGGCGGCCCGATGATCAAGCAGGCCCGCGAGCTCGGCATCAAGAGCGTGTTCGCGTTCGGCGACGGCGCGTGCACGAGCGAGATGTCGAAGCTCGGCGGCGCGGCGTCCGAGGGGATGATCTGCTCGCAGGCGGGGATCCCGACGCAGATGGCTTCGCCGGAGTTCCAGAAGGCGTTCAACGCGAAGTACGGCGAGGTCAAGCAGTACGCGCCGTTCTTCTACGACGCCGCCAAGATCCTGATCGCCGCGATGCAGCACGCGGACTCGACCGATCCGGCCAAGTATCTGCCGGAACTCGCCAAGATCAAGTTCGACGGCGCGACGGGTCACATCGAGTTCGACGACAAGGGCGACCGCAAGGACGCCGAAATGACGATCTTCCAGATGAAGGGCGGAAACGTCGTTCCGGTCGCGATCATCAAGGCCGGCAAGACCACGATGGTCGCGCAAGCCCCGGCGGCAGCGCCCGCGGCGGCCCCTGCGGCCGCACCGGCCACCGCTCCGGCGATGGCCCCCGCAGCGGAGCCGGCGAAGGAAAAAGGCAAATAAGGGGCAAGTAAGCACCCGGGAAGAGCACGCGAAACTCGTGTTTCGCAGCGGAAAACGGCGTCCTCCGGGGCGCCGTTTTTTTGTATCCGCCTCGAGCCGCCGCACTGCGAGGGCTGCGAAAGCGGATCAGGGGGATTGCCCTCGCGCGCGCCCACCCGCACAATCGCCGGCGACCCGCCGAAAAATGTGCCGCACGGGGGGTTCGACGGGGACTCGTGGACATCTTCCTGCAGCAAGTCGTCAACGGCCTCACGCTGGGCAGCGTGTACGCCGTGGTCGCGCTCGGCTACACCATGGTGTACGGCATCATCCAGCTCATCAACTTCGCGCACGGCGAAGTCGTGATGATCGGCGCGATGACGGCCTTCACGGTGATCAACGCGCTCGCCGGTACCCACGTCGGTCTGCCGCCGTTCGCCATCGTGCTCGCCGGCGTGCTCGTCGCGATCCCCGTCTGCATGGGCGTCGGGTTCACGCTCGAACGCGCCGCCTACCGGCCCCTGCGTAACGCGCCGCGCCTCGCCCCGCTGATCACGGCGATCGGTCTCTCGATCATCCTGCAGCATCTCGCGATGATCATCTGGAGCCGCAATCCGCTGCCGTTCCCGCAGATCATCACCGTGCATCCCTACCACGTCACCGGCAACCCGGACGGCGCGACGATCACCAATGTGCAGATCGCGATCATCCTCACGTCGGTGGCGATGATGGCCGGGCTGCTCGCGCTCGTTTACCGGACAAAGCTCGGCATCGCGATGCGCGCGACCTCGCAGAACCAGGCGGTGGCCGGCCTGATGGGCATCAACATCAACACCGTGATCTCGCTGACCTTCGTCATCGGGGCGGCGCTCGGCGCGATGGCCGGCGTGATGGTGGGCACCTACTACGGCATTGCGCAGTACCAGATGGGCTTCATCCTCGGCCTCAAGGCGTTTTCCGCCGCGGTGCTGGGGGGCATCGGCAACCTCGCCGGCGCGATGCTGGGGGGCGTTCTGCTCGGCCTCATCGAGGCGCTGGGCGCGGGATACGTCGGAGATCTCACCAACCTGTGCCAGCTGTCGTCCTGGTCGGACGCGATCGCCGAGCGCTGCGTCAACGACCCCAACCTCACGCTGTTCGGCAGCAATTACCAGGATGTGTTCGCGTTCCTCGTCCTGATCGCGGTGCTCATATTCCGCCCGTCCGGCCTGCTCGGCGAGCGCGTCAGCGATCGCGCCTAGACCCCATGCACAAGCTGCTCGATCCGAAGAAGTATCCGCGCGGCGCGTGGGTCGGCATCGTGCTGATCGCGGTGGCGCTGGCCGTGCTGCCATTCGCGCTCGCCGGCATCGGCACGGCCTGGGTGCGCATCACCAACCTATCCATCCTGTTCGTGCTGCTGGCGCTCGGCCTCAACATCGTCGTCGGGTTCGCCGGGCTCCTCGACCTCGGCTACATCGCGTTCTACGCCGTGGGGGCGTATACGTACGCGCTGCTCGCGTCGCCGCACTTCAACCTCCACCTGCCGTTCTGGATCATCCTGCCGATCGGCGCCGCCGTGGCCTGTTTCTTCGGGGTGCTGCTCGGCGCGCCGACATTGAAGCTGCGCGGCGACTATCTCGCGATCGTCACGCTCGGATTCGGCGAGATCATCCGGATCTTCCTCAACAACCTTTCGCAGCCGGTCAACCTGACCAACGGGCCGCAGGGGATCACGCTGATCGACCCGTTCCGGATCGGGAGCTTCAGCTTCGCCGAGCGCGAAACGATCATGGGCCTCGACTTCACCGGCCCCGTCAAGTACTACTACCTGCTCGTCCTCGTCGTGATGGTGGTCATCGTCATCAACCTCCGCCTGCAGAATTCGCGCATCGGCCGCGCGTGGGAAGCAATCCGCGAGGACGAGATCGCCGCGCGCGCGATGGGCATCAACACGCGCAACATGAAGCTCCTCGCGTTCGCGATGGGCGCATCCTTCGGCGGCATTTCGGGCGGCATTTTCTCGGCAACGCAGGGCTTCATCAGCCCCGAGAGCTTCGTGCTCGTCGAATCGGTGATGGTGCTGTCGATGGTCGTGCTGGGCGGAATGGGCAACATCTGGGGCGTGATCCTCGGCGCCGTGCTGCTCTCGTTCATGCCCGAGGTGCTTCGCTATACGGTCGGCCCGGCGCAGGAACGCCTGTTCGGGCGGATGCTGATCGAGCCCGAGGTCATCCGGATGCTGCTGTTCGGCTTCGCGCTGGTGCTGATGATGCTGTTCCGTCCGGCGGGCATCCTTCCCTCCGCGTTGCGCAAGCGCGAGCTCGAGACCGTGGAGGCCGCGGAATGACGGAGCCGGACGGTCGCCTGACGCTGTTGTCGGCGAAGGGCATCAGCAAGCGCTTCGGCGGCGTGCATGCGCTGTCGGACGTCGGATTCACGATCGGGCACGGCGAAATCTACGGGCTCATCGGCCCGAACGGCGCCGGCAAGACCAGCTTGTTCAACGTCCTCACCGGAATTTACGAGCAGAACGAAGGCGAATTCATCTTCGACGGCCAGCCGCTCACCGGACTCAAGCCGAACGACGTCGCGGAGCGCGGCATCGCGCGGACGTTCCAGAACATCCGCCTGTTCGCGAACCTGTCGGCACTCGAGAACGTGATGATCGGCCGCCACGTGCGCACCCACGCGAATGTCGTCGGCGCGATCTTCCGCGACGCGAAGACGCGCGCCGAGGAAAAGGCGATCGAGAAGCGTGCCTACGAGCTGCTCGCGTACGTCGGCGTGTCGAAGCGGGCGAACTCGCTCGCGAAGCACCTTGCGTACGGCGACCAGCGCCGACTCGAGATTGCGCGCGCGCTCGCGACCGAGCCCAAGCTCCTCGCGCTCGACGAGCCGGCGGCGGGGATGAACGCAACGGAAACCGCGTCGCTCAGGGGGCTCCTCGAGGGCATCCGCCGCGACGGCACGACGATACTGCTGATCGAGCACGACATGAAGCTCGTGATGAGCGTATGCGACCGCGTGCTGGTGCTGGACTACGGCAGGAAGATCGCCGAGGGCACCGCCGCCGACGTGCAGAAGGATCCGAAAGTGATCGCCGCGTATCTCGGCGGCGAAGTTTCGCTCAACCTGAAGGGCGCGGCGTGAGCGGCGAATCGCCTGCCGGCCACGACCCCGCTGCTCGAGCTGAAGAAGCTCCAGGTCGCCTACGGCGGCATCCAGGCCGTGAAAGGGATCGACCTCCACGTCGGCTCGGGCGAGCTCGTGTGTCTCATCGGCGCGAACGGCGCCGGCAAGACGACGACATTGAAGGGCATCTGCGGCCTGCAGCCCGTCAAGTCCGGCTCGATTCACTACGCCGGCGAGAGCATCGTCGGCCGCCCGGCGTTCGAGCTCGTCCGCAAGGGTCTCGCGATGGTGCCCGAGGGCCGGGGCGTGTTCGGCGCGCTGACGATCGAGGAAAACCTGGCGATGGGCGCCTACATCCGAAGCGATGCCGCCGGCGTGCGTGCCGACGTCGAGCGGGTGTTCGGCCTGTTCCCGCGGCTCAAGGAACGGCGCCGCCAGACCGCCGGCACGATGTCGGGAGGCGAGCAGCAGATGCTCGCCATGGGTCGCGCGCTGATGTCGAGACCGAAGCTCCTGCTCCTCGACGAGCCGTCGATGGGCCTCGCGCCGCTGATGGTGCAGAAGGTGTTCGAGACGGTGCTCGCGGTCTCGAAAGAGGGCGTCACGATCCTGCTGATCGAGCAGAACGCCAAGCTGGCGCTCGAGGTGAGCGATCGCGGCTACGTGATGGAGTCCGGCGAGATCACGCTCGCGGGCGACGCGAAGACGCTGCTGCACGATCCTGCCGTGCGCGCCGCGTACCTCGGCGAAGCCGCGTAATAGCGTAGCCGCGGAATGCCGGATTCCGGAGCGCCGCCCGCCGCCGCCCGTCGCCCCGCTTTCGCACGTCGTCCCCTGGCGAAATGCGCTCGCGTGGTACGAAGAGGCGATGCGGCTCTTCAAGTTCGCGCCGCTCGCGTCGACCGGGCTCGCCCTCGTCACGATCGCGACCGAGCTCGTGCTGAAGGCGGCGCCCGGCGCACTTTCGCTCACGGCCGAGATCGTCGCGCCGCTTGTCGCATGCAGCCTCTTCTATGCGGCCGCGGCCGCGGACCGGCGGGAGGCGCCGTCGCTGCGCCTCGTCGGGCTCGCCTTTCTCGCCGGCGGAAACGCGATGATCGCCGTCATCGCCGCCAGCCTCGTGGCGTTCTTCGCGGAAGCACTGGCCGGTTGGTGGATCGCGGACGCGAATCTCCTTCTGCTCGAAGGCACGCCAGCGTTGTCCGTGACCGAATTCTTCGGCATCTACGCGATCGTCACGCTCGCCGCGCTGCCGGTCACGTTCGTGCCGCCTCTGGTCCTGTTCGGGCGCCTGCGGTTGCGCGCGGCGTTTGCGGCGAGCTTCGTCGCCTTCGCGCAGAACACGGTGCCGCTCCTCGTTTACGGCCTGGCAGCACTGGTGCTTCTTGCATTCGCCCTGCTCACCGCGGGTCTCGGGCTCGTGGTGGCCCTGCCGCTGTGGGCGGCGGCGTCCTACGCAGCGTGGAAGGACGTGTTCGGCATCCGGGACGCACCGACCTTCTGACGGTGGCGGCGCGCGCAGGTGTTCACGCGGTCGGCCGATGCGTGAACCCCGCGATTCCGGCGTCCGCCTCGGCAGGAAACGTCTCGACTCCCTCGACCCGCGCCGCCGGCGGGCCCTGGCGACACCAGGCGACAACGCCGTCGACCGCCGCGACATCGCCCTGCACGAACGCCTCGACCGTGCCGTCGCGCCGATTGCGCACCCACCCGGTGACGCCGCGCGCCGTCGCGACCTCGACCATGAGGTAGCGAAAGCCCACGCCCTGGACCCGGCCGCGGACGATCAGGCGAACCGCGATCATGCGCCTTGCCGTCGCGCGTGGAGCAGCAATGCCGCGACGGTCTTGGCGTCGGTGATCTCGCCGCGATCGAGCGCGGCGAGCATCTCCGGGAGGCTCATGGTGACGATCTCGAGGAATTCGCCGGCGTCGAGCTTTGCGCCGACATGGGTGAGTCCCTCGGCGACGAAGAGGTCGATCTGCTCGTTCGTGTAGGAAACGATCGTGTGGATCGCACCGAGCGGCGTCCAGCGCGCGGCTTCGTAACCGGCCTCCTCACGCAGCTCGCGCCGCGCCGACTCGAGTGCCGACTCGCCCGGATCGCGTTTCCCGGCCGGAAACTCGATGAACACGCGGTCGAGCGGATAGCGAAACTGGCGCTCGACGACGAGACGACCGTCGGGAAGCACGGGGACGATCAGCACGGCTCCGGGATGCACGATGTGCTCGCGCGTCGCCAGCGTGCCGTCCGGAAGCCGCACCTTGTCGCGACGCACATGCAGGAGCTCGCCGTCGAACACAGGCTCGGACGACACCTTCGTCTCGATGAGGTGCGCATCGCCGGGCTTGGGCAGCTTATTCAAGCCAATCCTTCGCGACGAGGAAATCGGTGTAGAGACGAGCCTCCGGGGTGCCGGGTTCGGGCTTCCAGTCGTAGCGCCATTTCACGATCGGCGGCAGCGACATGAGGATCGCCTCGGTGCGGCCGCCCGACTGCAGGCCGAACAGCGTGCCCCGGTCCCAAACCAGGTTGAATTCGACGTAGCGGCCGCGACGATACGCCTGGAAGTCGCGCTCGCGCTCGCCGTAGGCACGTCCTTGCGCCGCTCGAGGATCGGCGCGTAGGCCGCGAGAAAATGGTCGCCGACACTTTTCGTGAGCGTGAAGCAGCGCCCGAAGCCGCCTTCGCTCAAGTCGTCATAGAAGATCCCGCCGATCCCGCGCGCCTCGCCGCGATGCTTCAGGAAGAAATATTCGTCGCACCACTTCTTGTATTTCGCGTGGACGTCGCGGCCGAACGGCGCCAGGGCGTCGCGACAGGTGCGGTGAAAATGGATCGCGTCTTCCGCAACACCGTAATAGGGCGTGAGGTCCATTCCGCCCCCGAACCACCATGCATCCGCGGCATCGGGACCGGATGCGTGGGCGACGAACATCCGCACGTTGAGGTGCACGGTCGGCGCGTACGGATTGCGCGGATGGAGCACGAGCGACACACCCATCGCCTCCCATGGCCGTCCGGCGATCCCGGGGCGCGACGCCGACGCCGACGGCGGCAGCTTGTCGCCTCGCACATGCGAGAAATTGACGCCGCCGCGCTCGAGCACGGCGCCCTCCTCGATCAGTCGCGAAATGCCGCCGCCGCCCTCCGGCCGCGTCCATTCGTCGCGGCGGAACGGCGTCCCGTCGATCGCCTCCAGGCCGGCGACGATGCGCGCCTGCAGATCCAAAAACCAGGAGCGAGCTTCGGAGGTGTTCACTGGAACTCGCCGAATCGCGCGGTGCGTGGCTCAGGCTTTGCGGGCGCCAAGCGCGCGATGTCCGATGTCGGTGCGGTATTGCATGCCGGGGAAGCGGATTTCGGCGATCGCCGCGTACGCGGTGCGCTGCGCCTGCCTGACGGAATCGCCGAGCGCCGTCACGCACAACACGCGGCCGCCGCTTACCGCCACCTTGCCGTCGTCCATTGCCGTTCCGGCGTGAAAGACCTTGCAGTCCGGATGCGAAGCCGCCGTCACGCGCTCGAGCCCGTCGATCTGCCCGCCTTTGCGCGGCGCTTCGGGGTAACCTTCCGCGGCGAGCACGACACCGAGCGCCGCACGCCGATCCCACTCGGCCTCCACGCTATCGAGCGTGCCTTTGACCGCATGCAGCACGAGGTCGACCAGGTCCGACTTGAGGCGCACCATGATCGGCTGCGTTTCCGGGTCACCCAGTCGGCAGTTGAATTCGAGCACGCGCGGAACGCCGGCTTCGTCGATCATCACGCCGGCGTACAGGAAGCCGGTGTACGGAATGCCGTCGGCCGCCATGCCGGCCACGGCCGGCAGGATGATTTCACGCATGATCCGCGCGTGCAGCGCCGGCGTGACGACCGGCGCGGGAGAATAGGCGCCCATGCCGCCGGTGTTGGGACCCGTGTCGCCGTCGCGCAGGCGCTTGTGGTCCTGCGACGACGCGAGCGGCAGCACGTTGCGGCCATCGACCATCACGATGAAGCTCGCTTCCTCGCCGGCGAGAAAATCCTCGACGACGACGCGCGCGCCGGCCGCGCCGAGGAGGTTGCCTTCGAGCATCGCGTCGATCGCCGCATGCGCTTCGGCCGTCGTCGCCGCGACCACCACGCCCTTGCCCGCGGCGAGGCCGTCCGCCTTGACGACGATCGGCGCGCCGCGCTCGCTGACGTATGCGCGCGCCGCGCCGGCGTCGGTAAACGTCCGGGATTGCGCGGTGGGAATCGCATGCCGCGCCATGAACGACTTGGCGTAATCCTTCGAGCTTTCGAGCTGCGCCGCGGCCTGCACGGGCCCGAAGATCGGCAGCCCGGCGGCGCGAAAAGCATCGACTACGCCCTCCGCCAGCGGCCCCTCCGGACCGACCACCGTGAGCGCGACGTGCTGTTCCAGCGCAAACGCAACGAGATCCGGAATCGCGGTGATCGCGACGTTGGTCAGCTCCGGCTCGAGCGCCGTCCCTGCGTTGCCGGGCGCCACGAAGACCTTCGCCACCCGCTCCGATTGCGCGAGCTTCCAGGCCAGCGCGTGCTCCCGGCCGCCGCCGCCGATGACGAGAACGTTCATTCAGGGAGCCTCAATCGATCGCAATCTTTCCGAATACGTAGAAGACACTCCCGTTGTTGATACCACCGTTGAAATTGGGAATGTAGGTCGAGTACACGGAGACCTTGTCGTAGCGCAGGCTGACGAGCGGCAGTATCGCGGGGAACGGGATGCCGCCCCAGATGTCCTGCCGGGAAATGAGCATCAGGGTATAGCCGAGTCCCGGCTGCAGCGAATCGCGCGGGCGCCACCATGTCGTCCATGCGTAGCCGAGATTGAATTCCGGCTCGTAGTGCGAATCGCTGAACACGAGAAAGTAGACCGTGTCGGTGTCGCCGTTCTCGCGCTCGGTGCTGCGCGCCCATCCGCCGCCCCACGCATACGGGTTCTCCTCGGCGCGCTTCTCGGCGGTCCACGTCCATGGCGTGTGCCAGGAATAGCCGGACACGAGAATTTCGTTGCTGCCCTTCTGGTACGTGTCGACGACACGCCGGCAGCCCATGTTGAGCCACTCCCACAGATCCGCGCACTCGGCGGCAGGTGCGGTGGTCGAGTACGTGCCGACCACCGCCACTAGCAGGGCAAGGATGCGCAATCGCTGCATGTCGGAGCCTCCCGCTCAATGACGAAAATGACGAACACCCGTGAATACCATCGCGAGTCCGCGCTCGTCGGCGGCCGCGATGACCTCGTCGTCGCGCATGCTGCCGCCGGGCTCGATCACGGCGACCGCGCCGTTGTCGGCGACCACGTCGAGGCCATCGCGAAACGGGAAAAACGCGTCGGACGCGACGACCGAGCCCGCAAGCGACAGGTTCGCATGTTTTGCCTTCATTGCGGCGATCCGCGTCGAGTCGACCCGGCTCATCTGGCCGGCGCCGATGCCGAGCGTCTGTCCGCCGGCACAATAGACGATGGCATTCGACTTGACGAACTTGGCCACCCGCCACGCGAACATGAGGTCGGCGAGCTCGCCCGGCGTCGGCGCCTTTTTCGTGACGACCTTGAGTTCCGCCGGCAGCACGTTGCGCGCATCGGCGGTCTGCACGAGCAAGCCGCCGCCCACGCGCTTCCAGTCGAGCTGCGCAGAAGATGGCGTCGAAGCGGGCGGCACCTCGAGCACGCGGACATTCTTCTTTTGCGCGATCACCGTCAACGCGTCGGCGGTGTAGGCGGGCGCGATCAGGACCTCGACGAATTGCGTGGCGACGGCTTCCAGCGTGGCCGCGTCGACCGGCCGGTTGAAGGCGATGATGCCGCCGAACGCGGACGTCGGATCGGTCGCGAAGGCCTTGCGGTAGGCGTCCACCGTCGTGCCCGCGATCGCCACGCCGCAGGGATTCGCGTGCTTGACGATCACGCACGCGGTCTCGACGAACGACTTCACGCATTCCCATGCGGCGTCGCTGTCGGCGATGTTGTTGTACGACAGCTCCTTGCCCTGCAGCTGCCGGTACGTGCCGATGGTGCCCGCGGCCGGATGCTGGTCGCGATAGAACGCCGCCTGCTGGTGCGGATTCTCGCCGTAACGGAGGTCCTCGACTTTTACCACCTGCAGGTTGAACCGGTCGGGAAAGGCCGCCGCCGCGCCGTCGGGGCCGCGCGCCGTGAGCCAGTTCGAGATCGCGCCGTCATAGGAGGCCGTGTGCGAGAACGCCTTGCGCGCCAGCGCGAAGCGCGTTTCGGCGGACAGGACCGCGCCATGCGCCTCGAGCTCCGCAAGCAGCGCCGCGTAGTCAGCCGGGTCGACCACGATGCCGACGTCGCGCCAGTTCTTCGCGGCGGAGCGAACCATCGCCGGGCCGCCGATATCGATGTTCTCGATGGCGTCGTCCAGCGAGCAGCCGGGCTTCGCGACGGTCTCGCGGAAGGGATAGAGATTGACGACGACGAGGTCGATCGTCGGGATCGAATGCTTTTCCAGCGCGGCGAGGTGGCCGGGATCGTCGCGCCGCGCGAGGACGCCGCCGTGCACTTTCGGATGCAGCGTCTTGACGCGCCCGTCGAGCATTTCCGGGAATCCCGTGTAGTCGCCGATCTCGACGACGGGCACGCCGGCGTCGGCAAGGGCCTTCGCGGTGCCGCCGGTCGACAGGAGCGTCACGCCGAGCCGCGCGAGCCCGCTCGCAAAGCCGGCGAGACCGGTCTTGTCGGAGACGGACAGCAAGGCGCGGGCGACTGGAGCGGACATGCGTCGTAGAGGCGTCGAACCCTGCAACAGGAGCGTGGCGAGCGAGTGATCCCGGAGCTCTTCGAATAGCGCGCAGCGCGCGAACGCGCGCGCGAGCGCGTTACCGGATTCCGTACTTCGAGAGCTTGGTGCGCAACGTGTTGCGGTTCAACCCCAGCATGTCGGCGGCCTGCGTCTGATTGCCGCCGGTGCGCTCCATGACGGTCAAGATGAGCGCGCGCTCGACGTGCATGATGACCATGTCGTAGATGCCGTGCGGAGGCTCGCCATCGAGCCTGCGGAAGTATTCGTCGAGCGATTTCTCGACCGAACGGCCGAGCTCGTTGCCACCGTTGATTCGTAGGGTTTTTCTCACGCGGCCAGGGCCTCCCCGCCCCGAAGCGATGATTGTCGTGCGCGCCCGAAGGCGTCGCGCGCGTCGACGACGTCCGCGCATGCCGCGCGGTAGCCGAGGCGCTCGCCGTGGAGCGCAAGTGTATCGAAAAAGCGATGAACTGCGGAGAGCTGCGCGGACGCCGTCTCCGCGGCGTTGATTTCGCGGCGGAAATCCTCGCCGCCCGCGAGGTCCTTCGTGTACCAGCCGAGATGCTTGCGGGCGATGCGCGCGCCGGGACCTTCGCCGTAGAACGCGTAATGGTCGGCGAGATGGGCGACGATCGCCGCATGCGCCTCGGCCACCGTCGGCGGCGCAAGGACCGTTCCCCGCTCGAGGAAGTGCGTGATTTCGCGGAAGATCCACGGCCGCCCCTGCGCCGCGCGGCCGATCATGATCGCGTCGGCGCCCGTTTCCTCGAGCACGCGCTGCGCCTGACTCGGCGTGCCGATGTCGCCGTTGGCGATCACGGGAATCGAGACGGCCTTCTTCACCGCGCGGATCGTCGCGTATTCGACGGGCCCGGTGAATGCGCACGCGCGCGTCCGGCCATGAACGGCCAGCGCGGCAATGCCGGCGTCCTCGGCAATCCGCGCGATCGAGAGCGCGTTGCGGTGCGCAGGATCGCGGCCGGTGCGGATCTTGAGCGTCACCGGAACGTCGACCGCGCGAACGACCGCCGTGAGGATTGCGCCGACGAGCGGCTCGTTCGCGAGCAGCGCGGAACCCGCGGCGACGTTGCAGACCTTTTTCGCCGGGCAACCCATGTTGATGTCGATGATCTGCGCGCCCCGCTCGACGTTGTAGCGGGCGGCATCCGCCATCATCGCCGGATCCGCACCCGCGATCTGCACGGCGACCGGCGCCGGCTCGCCATCGTGATCGGTGCGGCGCCGCGATTTCTCCGTGCCGCGAAGCTGCGGGTTCGACGCGACCATCTCCGAGACCGCATAGCCCGCGCCGAAGCGCTTGCAGAGAAGGCGGAACGGCCGATCGGTCACGCCCGCCATCGGTGCGACGACGAGGTTGTTGGAAAGCGGATACGGTCCGATGCGCACGGTCGGCCAGAAAGCGTTAGAGGGGGAAAATGCCGCAGAGGAGATGGAATTATAACCGTTCCGCGGCGCGTGCGAAGCGTTGTCGGACCTTTCGCGCGGCGCGCGGGCCGGCATGTTGCGCGAATGCAATCCGCGCATGCCGGTTGAAAACGCGAACGCGCGGGCGAATCCGCGCGGAGAATTGTGCCGTACACGGCCGCGGCGCGGACGGACGGGCGTTCGCTTTCGTGCTAACGCATGCCGAACAGCATCGCCCGCGTGAACGCGCGCTTCGCGGGCGGCAGCGCGTCGAGCAGAGTGAGCGCCAACCCGCGCGGCCAACGAAAAAGCGCGAGGTCGTTGCCGAAGAGGTTGACGAGGCCGTGCGTGAACGCGATGCCGGCCCAGCGATCCGTGCGCCGGCCGCGCGCATGGCGCGCGAGCATCCGCGGCTCGCCGAGCGCATCCCGCGGCGCATCGACGATGGCCTGCGCAAGCTCGTACGCATCCCGCAAGCCGACGTTGAATCCCTGTCCCGCGACCGGATGCAGCGTCTGCGCGGCATTGCCGAGCACCACGCAGCGGGAACCGACCGTTGCGGTCGCGTATTCGAGCGCGAGCGGAAACGCGCGGCGGGCTTCGACGCGCGTGAAGCCGCGCACCCGCGGGCCGAAATGCCGCTCGAGCTGCGCGAGAAACGTCGCGTCATCCAGCGCGAGCAGCGCCTCCGCGCGCCCGGGTGCGGCGGTCCAGATGAGTCCGTAATGATCCCCCTGCGGCAGCAGCGCCAGCGGGCCATCGGGCGTGAACCGCTCGAACGCGACGCCGTCATGGGGACGCGTGCGCCAGAGTTTCGCGACGACCGCGACCTGTCCGTAATCGTGGCGTCGGCGCGGCACGCCCGCGACCGCCGCGCCGGTGCCGTCGGCCACTGCGGCGAGCCGCGCGTGGATCGGCGGGCCATCGTCCCCCGCGCATTCGATCGCGGCGTACGCCGGCGTCCCGCCAACCGCGGCCACCTCCTTGCCATGGCGGACTTCCACGCCGGTGCGCACCATCGCGGCGTCGAGCGCCGCCTGCAGCGCGCGATAGCTGACGACATACCCGAGCGCGGGCAGATCGTTCTCGACGGCCGTGAGCCGGGCGGTCCCGAATCCGCCGGCTTGCGAAATGTCGATGGCGGTGATCGGCGTCACGGCACCGGGCGCGGCCGACAATTCACCCCACACGCCGAGACGTTCGAAGATGAGCCGAGCCCCGTGCGACAACGCGAGCGTGCGATCGCCGCGCAGCGACTCGCCCTTCGCCCGCGCGTCGAGGACGACCACATCGAGATCGGCGTCGGCCAACGCGAGCGCGAGGGTCGCCCCGACGGGTCCCGCGCCGACTATCGCAAGGTCGTGCATGGCCTGGGCCGCGACGAGGCGGCGCCCGTTGTGATCTATCGCCGGCAGGCGGCCTCGACGTCGGCGACCGTCTTCGGCGCCGCCGCCGTCAGGTTGTCGATGCCGGTCGCCGTCACGAGCACATCGTCCTCGATGCGCACGCCGATGTCCCAGAAATGCTCGGGGACGTTGTCGGCCGGCCGGATGTACGTGCCCGGCTCGACGGTCAGCACCATGCCGGGCGCGAGTTTCTGCGACGCGCCCTTCACCCGATAAAGACCGGCGTCGTGCACGTCGAGGCCGAGCCAGTGGCCGGCGCGATGCATGTAGAACTGCTTGAAGCTGCCGCTTTCGAGAACCTCGTCGAGCGTGCCTTTGCACAATCCGAGATCGATGTAGCCCTGCGCCAGCACGCGCTCGGCGACGACGTGGTAATCGTGGAAGTCGGCGCCGGGCCGCACTGCGTCGAGGCAGGCCATCTGCGACGCGAGCACGAGCTCGTAGATGTCCTTCTGCGGTCCGGTGAAGCGGCCGCTCACCGGAAACGTGCGCGTGATGTCCGACGCGTAGCCGTGGTATTCGCAGCCGGCGTCGATCAGCAGCAGCTCGTTTTCCTGCAGCTGCCGGTTGTTGTCCCGATAGTGGAGAACGCAGGCATTCGGGCCGCCGGCGACGATCGACGGATACGCGACCGCCTGCGCGCCGAAGCGCAGGAACTCGTGCGCGAGCTCGGCCTCGACCTGGTATTCGTGCCAGCCGACGCGCGTCGTCTCCATCGCGCGGCGATGCGCGCCGGCGGAAATTTCGGCGGCGCGCCGCATCAGCTTCAGCTCGTGCTCGTCCTTCACGAGGCGCAGGGCGTCGAGCGGCTGGCGCACGTCGACGACCTCCTCGGGCGCGGCGACGCCGGTGCGCGCGCGGCCGCGGACTTCGTTCAGCAGGTCGGTGACCCGCTTGTCCCAGGATGAGAACAGCCCGAGCGGCGTGAACAGCGCCGGCTGGTCCGAGGCGAGGTCCGGCAGCATCTTGTCGAGCTCCTCGATGCCGTGCGCTTCGTCGAAGCCGAAGATTTCGCGCGCGGCATCGGGGCCGTACCGAAAGCCGTCCCAGATCTCGCGCTCCTGATTCTTGTCGCGGCAGAAGAGGATATGCCGGTCGCCGGCCGGCCCGTCCTTGCCCGCGACCAGCGCGACCACCGCCTCCGGCTCGGGAAAGCCGCAGACATAATGGAAATAGCTGTCGAACCGGTACGGATAGAGCGAATCGCGGTTGCGCGCGTATTCGGGCGCGGTCGGGACGATGGCGAGCCCGCCGCCGGCGTGGGAATGCATCTGCGCGAGCAGCGCGCGACGGCGCTCGCGATGGATCTGGTAGACGTTTTTCATGGGAAAGGCTTCCGGGCGAAGGCGTGATTATAGGTCCTGCGGCGGATCTTCGCGGCGGGGCGGGATGACCGGACAGTGCGTTAACATCGTTCGATGGCGAGCGACTCCCGACCCGGCGACGCCGCGCTGCACGGCCCCGCCCTGCGCGAAGCGAAGCTGACGCTGCGCAGGGCGGTGCTCGCGCGCCGCGACGCTCTAGCCCCCGATGCCCGAGCGTCAGCCGGCGCCTCGATCGTCGCCGGGATCGCCGCACTGCCGACGTTCGCGTCGGCGCGCACGGTGCTGCTCACGCTGCCGTTCCGCAGCGAATGGGATACGCTGCCGCTCGTCCGGCAGGTGCTTGCCGCCGGCGGGACCGTCGCCGTTCCCCGGGTCAACGCAACGACACGGATGCTCGAGCTCCATGCGATCGCCGACCTGGATCGCGACGTCGGAACCGGTCATCAAGGCATTCCCGAGCCGTTGGCGCACTGTCCGGCCGTCGCGCCGGGCGCCATCGATTGGGTGCTCGTGCCCGGCGTCGCGTTCGATCGCGCCGGACGTCGCCTCGGCTACGGAGGCGGCTATTACGATCGGCTGCTGCCGCTGCTCGCGTCCCATGCGGCGCGGATCGCCGGCGCCTTCGACCTGCAGATCGTCGACCACGTGCCGGCGGGCCCGCACGATGTCACGGTCGATGCGATCGTCACCCCGTTGGAGACGATTGTCCTTCCACCGCGGGCCATCGGTTAGGCGGATGGAAGGCGATTTCCGGAACGACGCAAGGCCGTCGCCGCGACGTGCGGCTGCAACCGCGCTCGCGGTCACGCTCGCGCTCCAGATGTTCACCTCGCTCGCCGCTACCGCGACGCCCGTGCTGGCGCCGATGATCGCGCGCGACCTCGACGTGTCCCCCAATCTCATCGGGGTCTTTGTCGGCATCATTTACGCGGGCTCGATGGCCGGCAGCCTCGCGGCCGGCGGCTTCGTCGAGCGCTTCGGCGCCATCCGGGTGTCGCAGGCGTGCGTCGTCATGTGCGCCGTGTCGCTGGCGGCCGTGTGCGCGGGCGCGGCGCCACCGTCGCCGCTCGTGGTGCTGCTCGCGCTTTCGCCGCTTCTGCTCGGACTCGGCTACGGACCGATCACGCCAGCTTCGTCGCACGTCCTCATCCGCACGGCGCCGCCGTCGCGGATGGCGCTCACGTTTTCCATCAAGCAGACCGGGGTGCCCGCGGGCGCGGCGCTGGCCGGAGCGGTGCTGCCCGGGCTCGCCCTCGCGCAGGGGTGGCGCGGAACCTTTCTCGCGCTCGCCGCGCTGGGCGTCGTGATTGCAGTCGCCGCGCAATCGACGCGCACTGAACTCGACGCCGATCGGAAACCGGGTCGCGCGATGTCGTTCGCCGGCGTATTTGCGCCGCTCAAAGTCGTGTTCGGGACGCGGGCCTTGGCCGAGCTCGCGTTGACCGGCTTCTTCTACGCGGCGACCCAGGTCTGCCTGTCGAGTTTCCTCGTCATCTACCTCACCGAGACGTTGCATTTCGGGATCGTTGCCGCGGGTCTCGCGCTCACCGTCGCCAACATCGGCGGGATCGTCGGCCGCATCACTTGGGGCGGCACCGCCGACCGCTGGGTGCCGCCGCGGGTACTGCTGGGATGCATCGGCGTCGCGGCGGCGCTGTGCGCCTACCTCACCGCCGCGTTCGGCGCCGACTGGCCCGACGCGATCATGTTCGCGGTGTGCGCACTCTTCGGCGCGACGGCCATCGGCTGGAACGGCGTCCAGCTGGCCGAGGTCGCGCGCCATTCGCCCGCGGGCCAGGCGGGCACGGTGACCGGCGCATCGGGATTCGTCACGTTCGCCGGCGTCGTGCTGGGACCGCCGGCGTTCGCGCTGCTGGCAACGGCGACCGGCAGCTACCGGGTCGGATTTCTCGTGTTCGGAACCGCGAGCCTGCTCTGTGGCGGCAGGCTGCTGTTACGGCACCGGCGCTAGCGGACGCGCCGTCGATAGCGAGGACCGATCGCCTCACGGGACCCGCTCGGGACGCCGGGATTGCAGAAATGGAAATGATTTCCAAAAAGCGTTAGCATAAGCAGCGCCGCCGCAATCCCCGGAGACCGCATCCGTGCCATGCGGCCGGGCGCGCCGCCGCATACAATCGAACCCCCAGCGACCGGGCGGAATGCCCGGCGCCGCCTTGCCGCCGCAGGAGGACCGCATGAACACCGACTCCGATCACGACCCGCAGGAAACGCGCGAATGGCTCGACGCGCTCGAAGGCGTCCTCGCGAACGAGGGACCGGACCGCGCGCATTTCCTGATCGAGGTGCTGATCGACAAGGCACGGCGCTCCGGCGCGTACCTGCCGTTCTCCGCGAACACCGCGTACATCAACACGATCCCCGTCGACAAGCAGGTCAAGCTCCCCGGCGACCAGACGATCGAGGAACGGATCCGCAATCACGTCCGCTGGAATGCGATGGCGATGGTCGTGCGCGCGAACAAGGACACCAACGTCGGCGGCCACATCGCGAGCTTCGCGTCGGCGGCGACGCTGTACGACGTGGGTTACAACCATTTCTGGCATGCGCCGTCCGACACCCACGGCGGCGACCTCGTGTTCGTCCAGGGACACTCGGCGCCCGGCGTCTATGCGAGGGCGTTCATGCTGGGGCGGCTGACGCCGGAGCAGATGGACAATTTCCGCCAGGAAGTCGACGGCAAGGGCATCTCGTCCTATCCGCACCCTTGGCTGATGCCGGACTTCTGGCAGTTCCCTACTGTGTCGATGGGCCTTGGCCCGTTGATGGCGATCTACCAGGCGCGGTTCATGAAGTACCTGCAGGACCGCGGGCTCGCGCAGACCGAGGGCCGCAAGGTCTGGGCATTCATGGGCGACGGCGAAATGGACGAGCCGGAGTCGATGGGCGCCATCGGCATGGCGGGTCGCGAGAACCTCGACAACCTGATCTTCGTCGTCAACTGCAACCTGCAGCGGCTCGACGGCCCGGTCCGCGGCAACGGCAAGATCATCCAGGAACTGGAGAGCGACTTCCGCGGCGCCGGCTGGAACGTGATCAAGGTCGTCTGGGGCACCGGCTGGGATGCGCTGCTCGCGCGCGACAAGCAGGGCATCCTGATGCGGCGGATGATGGAGTGCGTCGACGGCGAATACCAGACCTTCAAGAGCAAGAACGGCGCCTACGTTCGCGAGCATTTCTTCAATACGCCTGACCTCAAGGCCCTCGTCGCCGACTGGTCCGACGAGGAGATCTGGCATCTCAATCGCGGCGGCCTCGATTCGCACAAGGTCTACGCCGCGTTCCACATGGCGGTCCACCACAAGGGCCAGCCGACGGTGATTCTCGCCAAGACGATCAAGGGCTTCGGCATGGGCGAGTCGGGCGAGGCGCAGAACATCACGCACCAGCAGAAGAAGATGTCGTCGGAGTCGATGCGGCACATGCGCGACCGGTTCCAGATCCGCGTGGCGGATGACCAGCTCGACGAGGTGCCGTACGTGCTGTTCGCCGAGGACTCCCCCGAGTACCAGTACATGAAGGCGCGGCGAATGGAGCTCGGCGGTTTCCTGCCGGCGCGACGGGCGAAGGCCGAGGCGCTCCCGGTGCCGCAACTGGCGGCGTTCGAGCGCTTCCTCAAGAGCACCGACGACCGCGAGATCTCGACGACGATGGCATTCGTGCAGATCCTCCAGATGCTGCTGCGCGACAAGACCCTCGGCCCGCGAATCGTGCCGATCGTCCCGGACGAGTCGCGCACCTTCGGCATGGAAGGCATGTTCCGCCAGCTCGGCATCTGGAACCAGCTGGGACAGCTGTACACGCCGCAGGACGCGGACCAGCTGATGTTCTACAAGGAAAGCAAGAGCGGCCAGATCCTGCAGGAAGGGATCAACGAGGCGGGCGGGATGTGCGACTGGATCGCGGCGGCGACGTCGTACTCGACGCACGGCGTGCCGATGATCCCCTTCTACATCTACTACTCCATGTTCGGCTTCCAGCGCATCGGCGACCTTGCGTGGGCAGCCGGCGACATGCGCTCGCGCGGCTTCCTGCTGGGCGGCACCGCGGGCCGCACGACATTGAACGGCGAAGGACTGCAGCACGAGGACGGCCACTCGCACATGATCTCGGCGACGATCCCGAACTGCATTTCCTACGACCCGACGTTCGGCTACGAGGTCGCGGTGATCGTCCAGGACGGTCTGCGCAGGATGTACGCCGAGCAGCAGGACTGCTATTACTACCTGACGGTGATGAACGAGAACTACGCCCAGCCGGCGATGCCCGAGGGCGCTGCGCCCGGCATCATCAAGGGCATGTACCTGTTCCGTGCAGGCGAGAAGAAAGCGAAGGCGCCGCGCGTGCAGCTGCTCGGCTGCGGCACGATCTTCCGCGAGGTGATCGCCGCCGCGGACCTGCTGAAAAGCGACTGGGGAGTCGAGTCCGACCTCTGGAGCTGCCCCAGCTTCACCGAGCTTGCGCGGGACGGAATGCGCGTCGCGCGCGAGAACATGATGAATCCGACCGCGAAACCGAAACAGGGGCACGCGGAAGCCTGCCTCAAGGACACGGCGGGCCCGGTGATCGCCGCGACCGATTACATGCGCGCGTATGCCGAGCAGATCCGCGCGTTCGTCGGCCGCCGTTACGTCGTCCTCGGCACCGACGGGTACGGACGCTCGGACACGCGCGAGAAGCTGCGCCGGTTCTTCGAAGTCGACCGGTATTACGTCGCCGTCGCCGCGCTGAAGGCGCTCGCGGACGAGGGCGCACTGCCGGCGTCGAAGGCGGCAGACGCGATGAAGAAATACGGCCTCGACCCGGCGAAGCCGGCGCCGTGGACCGTGTAGGGGGCGCCATGAGCGGCGCCGGGCCGTCCCGAACGCTTGTGCGAGCAGGGCGAAGCCAAGGAGCGAAGCTCGCGTCTGCGAGCGCGGGCGGCGGCCGACCAACAACCGGGCCGCGGAAGCAAAACCGCTCCGGAGGCCGCGCGAATTGCTCCCCCTTGGGGGCAGCGCGGCGGCCGAATTGTCTAATGAGGCCGCAAGCGTGGGGGTACACATGAGCACAATCGAGGTCAAGGTCCCCGACATCGGCGACTTCACCGACATTCCGATCATCGAGATCTTCGTCAAGGCGGGCGACATCGTCGCGCCCGAGGATCCGCTGGTTTCGCTCGAATCCGACAAGGCGACGATGGACGTGCCCTCGCCGGCCGCGGGAACGGTCAAGGAGCTGCGCGTCAAGCTGGGCGACAAGGTCAGCGAAGGTTCGCTGATCGTCTTGCTGGAAGCGGACGGCGCGGCGGCGGCAAAGCCCGCTGCCCCGGCAAAGGCGGAAGCGCCGAAAGCCGCGCCCGCGACGCCTGCGGCAGCGCCTGCTCCCGCTACGGCGCCCGCGCCTGCCGCGGCGCCCCAACCGGCGGCCGCACCCGCCGCAACCCCCGTCGACGGCGAGGCGTTCAAGGGCGCGCATGCATCGCCGTCGGTACGCAAGTTCGCACGCGATCTCGGCGTCGATCTTTCGCGCGTCACCGGCACCGGCCCGAAGAGCCGGATCCTGCAGGAAGACGTGCAGAGTTTCGTCAAGCAGGCGATGAGCGGCGCGGGGCCGGCCACCGCGGGCGGTGGCGTCACGGGGGGCGGCGCGCTGAACCTCCTGCCATGGCCGAAAGTCGACTTCGCGAAGTTCGGCCCGTTCGAATCGCGGCCGCTGTCGCGCATCCAGAAGATCTCCGGCGCCAATCTCGCCCGCAACTGGGTGATGATTCCGCACGTCACGCAGTTCGACGAAGCCGACATCACCGACCTCGAGGCGTTCCGCGTCGCGCTCAACAAGGAAAACGAGAAGGCCGGCATCAAGCTGACGATGCTCGCGTTCCTGATCCGCGCAAGCGTGGCCGCGTTGAAGAAGTTCCCCACGGTGAACGCCTCGCTCGATGGCGACAATCTGATCGTCAAGCAGTACTTCCACATCGGCTTCGCCGCCGACACGCCCAACGGGCTCGTCGTTCCGGTCATCAAGAACGCCGACCAGAAGGGCGTGCTGCAGATCGCCAAGGAAATGGGCGAGCTCTCGGCGAAGGCGCGCGAAGGCAAGCTCGGGCCGGCCGACATGCAGGGCGGCTGCTTTTCGATCAGCTCGCTGGGCGGCATCGGCGGCACCGCGTTCACGCCGATCATCAATGCGCCCGAAGTCGCGATCCTCGGCGTGTCGAAGTCGCAGCTGAAGCCGATGTGGGACGGCAAGGCGTTCGCGCCGCGGCTCATGGTGCCGCTGTCCTTCTCCTACGACCATCGCGTGATCGACGGTGCCGCGGCCGCGCGCTTCACCGCGTATCTCGCCGGCCTCCTCGCCGACATGCGCCGGGTGATGCTATGAGCGCCATCGAAGTGAAGGTCCCCGACATCGGGGATTTCAAGGACATTCCGATCATCGAGGTCTTCGTCAAGGCGGGTGACGTCGTCGCCGCCGAGGATTCGCTCATTTCGCTCGAATCCGACAAGGCGACGATGGATGTGCCGGCGCCCGCGGCGGGTACCGTCAAGGAAGTCCGCGTCAAGCTCGGCGACAAGGTCAGCGAGGGCTCGCTGATCCTGATGCTGGAAAGCGAGCCGGAACTGCGAAAGCGGCGCCCGCTGCCGCAGCGCCTGCGCCCGCCCCTCCCGCTTCGCCGAAGCCCGCCGGCGCCTGCGGCGGCCGCGCCGATTCCCGGCGCCGCCACCTATTCCGGCAAGGCCGACGTCGAATGCGAAATGCTCGTGCTGGGCTCCGGCCCGGGCGGCTACAGCGCCGCGTTCCGCGCCGCCGACCTCGGCTTGAAAACGGTGCTGGTCGAACGCTACCTGACGCTGGGCGGCGTGTGTCTCAACGTCGGCTGCATTCCATCGAAGGCGCTGCTGCATATCGCGGCCGTGATGGACGAGACCAGGAAACTCGCCGAGCACGGTATCGCATTCGGGAATCCGCAGGTCGACCTCGACAAGCTCCGCACCTGGAAGGACAAGGTCGTCGGCAAGTTGACCGGCGGCATCGGCGGGATGGCGAAGTCGCGCAAGGTCGAAGTCGTCCGCGGCGTGGGGCAATTCCTCGACCCGCATCATCTCGAGGTCGAGGTGACGGAAGGTCCGGCGCAGGCAAAGACCGGCGCGAAAAAGGTCGTGAAGTTCGCGCAGGCGATCATCGCCGCAGGCTCGCAGGTCGTGCGCCTTCCGTTCATCCCGGAGGATCCGCGCGTGCTCGACTCGACGAGCGCGCTGGAGCTTGCCTCGGTGCCAAAGCGGATGCTGGTCATCGGCGGCGGCATCATCGGGCTCGAGATGGGCACCGTTTATTCGACGCTGGGTTCGCGCCTCGACGTCGTCGAGATGCTCGACGGCCTGATGCCCGGCGCCGACCGCGATCTCGTGCGCGTCTGGGAAAAGGTGAACAAGCCCCGGTTCGACCGGATCATGGTTTCGACGAAGACCACGGCCGTCGAGGCGAAACCCGACGCATTGTGGGTGACCTTCGAGGGGCCGAACGCGCCGAAGGAGCCGCAGCCCTATGACGCCGTGCTGATGAGCGTCGGACGCGCGCCGAACGGGAAGAAGATCGCCGCCGACAAGGCCGGCGTCGCGGTGACCGACCGCGGCTTCATTCCCGTCGACAACCAGATGCGCACCAACGTGCCGCACATCTTCGCGATCGGCGACATCGTCGGGCAGCCCATGCTCGCGCACAAGGCCACGCACGAAGGCCATGTCGCCGCCGAAGCCGCCGCCGGGGAGAAGAGCTTTTTCGACGTGCGCGTCATTCCGTCGGTCGCCTACACCGATCCCGAGATTGCATGGGCCGGCCTGACCGAGGACGACGCGAAGGCCAGGGGCATCAAGGTCGAAAAGGGATTGTTCCCGTGGGTCGCCTCGGGCCGCGCGATCGCCAACGGCCGCGACGAGGGCCATACGAAGCTGCTGTTCGACGCGGAAACGCACCGCATCGTCGGCGGCGGCATCGTCGGCACGCACGCGGGCGACCTCATTGCCGAAATCGCGCTCGCGATCGAGATGGGCGCGGATGCCGTCGACATCGGCCGCACGATCCATCCGCATCCGACGTCTCGCGAGTCGGTGGGGCTCGCCGCCGAGGCGTTCGAGGGCGTCTGCACGGATCTGCCGCCGCCGCGGAAGAGGTAGCACCGCAAGTCGGGCCTGCGCCGGGCCGGCTCATGTCAACCGTCGGGGGCTTTGCCGACCAGGCGCACGTGGCCGGATGGGACCTGAGCGGCGAGCGAGAATGTCTACGATCGGCCAGAAGTGGCCAGTCGGTGTCGTCGGCCAAAGATCCAGAAAGCGACGGCTCGCCTCATAGCAAAAGCAATATCCCTTGCTCGTCTTTTACCACCGTCGGCAAGCTCACTCCTGCTTTGTTGGCGGAGATCGCCAGAGCTGCGCCACCATTGCCACCTGCTGTATCGAGGAAATGCGCGCCCGATACTTGACCGAACCGGGACGAACTGAATACGCAGCCTCGAGCGCAGCACAGTTCCGCGGGTACCGCACTCGTGGACGAGCTGATCGGCGTCCGAAGGCGTTTCGCTCTGCACACCCGCAATGCAAGCAGATCAGCGCAGTAGTTGCTATTGGCAGCTGGTAATCCTTCCGCCAGCCCGTCGATGATGTGCACCGAGCGTGCCCCCTCGCGCACGGCGCGCAGGGCGGCGATCACGCGTGGCTCCATCTCGCTTCCGATGACATGATCGGGCAGGAGCGCCTCCGCTTCGCTCTCGGCCGGAATATAGGCGAGCACCCCATCACGGTCATGCACGCCGGCGAATCGTCGGCCATCAGAATGAGCTTTTCGGCCTCCAGGGCGCGCGCTATCCGCCCGGCGAGAAGGTCGGAGTTGATGTGATAGGCAGTGCCGTCGACCGCGCCTACCGATGGGCATCATCCACGGGAACGAACTGGCGCGAGCGCAGGGAGGATGCGATAACCGCTTACCACCGCGCGCTCGCGCTAAATCCGCATTATGCGGATGCGCTGTCCCATCTCGCGCTCGTGCTGCAGTCATTGTCCCGCCATCAGGAAGCCGTACGGTGTTTGCGCCGGATACTCGCCGTGCAACCAGCGTCTGCGGAAGTACATGCCGATCTTGCACTTTCGCTGCATCAGTTGAATGAAACGGACGCCGCCCTTTCGCAGTACGAATCTGCGCTCGCGCTACGCCCGGACTGGTGGCCTGCGCTATCGAACTATTGCGTGCTCCTACAAAAAACGTGTGCCTGGCCGAAACTCGTCACCTTCGCACCGAAGCTTATTGCAGCTATCGACGAGCAACACCCGGGCATTGCGCCCTTCCTCCTCGCGTCGCTCGATGGCGTGACGCCAACCATGCAATTAGCCGCTGCACGGGCCGACGCAAACGCGTTGTCAGACGTGCCACGACACTTGCACGGCGACCATGCACGCAAGAAAGATCGTCGCGGTATCGATGCTCTCCACATCGCCGACGAAGCCGAGGTCGGGCGCGTCGGGGGTGTCCGCAGGGACCACCATCGGACGGGCTCGGATGAAGCGACCATCCTGACCGTCGAGCCCGACCGCACGTCCACCGTGCTTGTTGATGAGCTGCGTCAGTTCCTGATTGAGCTCGCTCAGCGCCATCGTGACGACGGTCAGCGTGCGCTTGTCGGTGATGCGCAATCCGCGATAGCGCCGGCTCTCGAGTCCCATCCGCCGCATGAGCTCGTCGATGTTCCAACCTCCGCCGTGCACGACGATCGGCTTCATGCCCACGAGGCGAAGAAGTGCGACGTCGCGCGCGAAGGCCGCCTTGAGGGCCGGATCAGCCATCGCACCACCACCGAAGCGAATCACTATTGTCTTGCGATTGAACGCTCGGATGTAGGGAAGCGCTTCGGCCAGGATGCGGGCCTTTTGATATGGGGTCATGAAGTGCTCGGAAGGTCGCGTCAAACCGAATGCTAACTTGGATCAGTTCTCGAGGAGCAGCCGAAGTGCGCGATTGAATGCTCGGATGTACGGGGAGCGCTTCGGCCAGGATGCGGGCCTTTTGATATGGGGTCATGAAGTGCTCGGAAGGTCGCGTCAAACCGAATGCTAACTTGGATCGGCTCCCGCCGGACGCTATCCGAGAATCATCATCCTATTTCGGCGGGGGAACGCCCGCGCTGATACGATACGCGCTTCTAGTTCCGCGAGCATCCGATGACCCAGGACGAACTGAAGCAGGCCGTCGCCCGCGAGGCGATCAAATACGTCGTCGATGACGAGATCGTTGGCGTCGGCACCGGCTCGACGGCGAATTTCTTCATCGACGAGCTCGCGAAGATCAAGCATCGGATCAAAGGTGCGGTCGCGAGCTCGGTGAAGACCGCCGAGCGGCTCAAGGGCCATGGCATCTTCGTCGAGGAGCTCAACAACGTCTCCGACATGCCGGTCTACGTCGACGGCGCCGATGAAGTGACCGAGCACGGCGCGATGATCAAGGGCGGCGGCGGCGCACTCACGCGGGAGAAGATCGTCGCGGCGGTGGCGCGCAAATTCGTCTGCATCGCCGACGGCTCGAAGCTCGTCGGCGTGCTCGGCAAGTTCCCGGTGCCGGTCGAGGTGATCCCGATGGCGCGGAGCTACGTCGCGCGGCAGCTCGTGTTGCTCGGCGGGCACCCGGAATGGCGGATGGGCTTCACCACCGACAACGGCAACGTGATCCTCGACGTGCACGGTCTTTCCATCACGGACCCGGTCGCGATGGAAGCGAAGATCCGCGGCATCGTCGGCGTGGTCACCGTGGGTCTTTTCGCAGCCCGCGGCGCTGACGTCATCCTGCTCGGCACCGAAACCGGCGTGAAGACGCTGAAGCCCGGCCGCTGATCCACGGCAGGCGGCCGGATCGCGCCGGCCGGAGGGACTCAGACGTCGAGCGATGGGCGCGCGACTTCGCGGGCGCGCTCCGCGAACGCAGTGCGCAGCACAGTCTCATCGAACGCGCCGGCAACGCGACTGCGGAAGGCGCCGTCCATGAACATCTCCGCGACGAGCGCAAGGAGCTGAAGGTGCTCGTCGGCGTCGCCATCCACAGGCACAAGGATGGTCAGGATGTGGTTGACGCCCTTGCTGTCCGGCGATTCGAACTGAATCGGCCATTTCGTCCGCATGAACAGCGTGATCGGATGGTCTATCCCGTCGATGCGCGCGTGCGGAATGGCGACGCCCCTTCCGATTCCGGTCGAGCCGACGAGCTCCCGTCGCCACAGGGCACGGAAGATCGGGCCGGAATCCACCCCGTGCGAGCAGGCGAACTCCTGCGCCGCCAATTCGAGCGCATGTCGACGATCGCGCGGCTCGACGTCGAGCAGGATTCCTTCGGGCTCGAGCCACGAAGCGAGTCGCGACGGGGTCCGTGCCATCGGACGGCTGAGTGCATTGTTCATAGTAGTGAGCATGTTCGTCCTTGGTAACTTCGAATTGCCAGCGTAGCGCGGACGCCGTCAACAGGACGTTGATTCGACCGGCCCCGCCGCAAAGATTGTGCAAACGCGCCCCAAGTCCACGATCTCCGCACACGGCGGGCTGAAGGCACCTTGACCAACGTCAATGAAGCCGCGCAAATCCGCGCCTCACGTAGTCTTTTTACGCGGCATTTACGGGGGAAATCGCACTATTGATCCTGTCTTTGCGCGTCGAAACCTATCTTTGCAGTCGTTCCTGAAGGAGTTGCGAAATGGACTTTTCCTGGCTGCTCGGATTCGCCGTCATGTTTGCCCTGATGGTCGGGGTAGCGGCAGGGTGTGCCCATCTCATGGGAGTTTCCAAATGATCGCCACCAACTTTGATCCGCTCTTCTGGCGAGCCATCGTCATCGGGGCAATTGTCGCCGTCTTCGTCGTGGGTGCTATTGCGGTGCAAGCGATGGTCGCCGCAGGGCGCAAGCTCGGACGGCGTGAACGCGCTACCGAAGGTATGGCGTCCGGCCGCCGCGACGCGCGCGGTATTGGCGCGCCCAATTCGCCCGCGCTCCGCGCCACAACGGCAAATGCGGCCGGCAACGACGCGAACCTTCCGCATCCAATCCACAAGGAAGCGGCATGACCGCGCTCTATTTCATCGCTTCCGTCGTGACGATGGGGCTCTTCGTCTATTTGCTTTACGCGCTGTTCAAGGCGGAGGACTTCTGACATGACCACCCAAAGCTACCTGCTGCTGGGCGTCTACCTGATCGTCCTGCTTGCGACGGTATGGCCAATGGGTGCGTGGCTGGCTGCCCTCTGCGACGGCCGGCTCCCCGCGCCGCTGCTGCGCTTCGAGACCGCGACGTTCAGGCTTCTGCGCATCGATACGAACGAAATGTCGTGGCTTCAGTACGCGCTCGCGGTGCTGGTGTTCAACGGCCTGGGGGTGCTCGTCGTCTTCGCGTTCCAGCGGCTCCAGGTGTGGCTGCCGCTCAACCCGCAGGGCTTCGCCGCCGTCAGTCCGGATTCGGCCTTCAACACTGCCGTGAGTTTCGTCACCAACACCAATTGGCAGGGCTATTCCGGCGAATCCACGATGAGTTACCTCACGCAGATGTCGGCGCTGGCGGTGCAGAATTTCTTCTCCGCGGCGACCGGAATCGCGGTCGCGTTCGCGTTGATTCGCGGGTTCGCGCGCCATGCGTCCGCCGCCATCGGCAATTTCTGGATCGATCTCACCCGCATCACCGCATGGCTGCTGATTCCCGTTTCATTCGTGCTCGCGCTCGCGCTGGTGAGCCAGGGCGTCGTGCAGAACTTCGCGCCTTACGTGGATGTCACGCTGGTCGAGCCCGTGAAATACGACAACCCGAAGAACGGCCCGGACGGCCAGCCGCTGAAGGACGAGAAAGGCAATCCGGTCACCGAGCCGGCCACCGCGACCACCCAGACGCTGCCGATGGGTCCCATCGCCTCGCAGGAAGCGATCAAGGAGCTCGGCACCAACGGCGGCGGCTTCCTGAACGCGAATTCCGCACATCCGTTCGAGAACCCGAACGCGATCACGAATTTCCTGGAGATGCTTGCGATATTCCTGATTCCCGCCGGCCTGTGTCTCGCCTTCGGCCGCGTCGTGGGCGACGTGCGCCAGGGGTGGGCGGTGCTCGCGGCGATGACGATTCTGTTCGTCATCGCGGCGTGGTGCGCGATGACGTTCGAGCAGCAGGGCAATCCGCTGTTGACGCCCGTCGGCGTGGACCAGACGGCGAGCGCGCTGCAGGCGGGCGGCAACATGGAAGGCAAGGAGGCCCGCTTCGGCATCGCCGCCAGCTCGCTCTTCGCGACGATCACGACGGCCGCTTCCTGCGGCGCCGTCAACGCGATGCACGACTCGTTCACGCCGCTGGGCGGCCTCGTGCCGATGTGGCTGATCCAGCTGGGCGAGGTCGTGTTCGGCGGCGTAGGTTCGGGACTCTACGGCATGCTCGTGTTCGCGCTGCTCGCGGTCTTCATCGCCGGCCTCATGATCGGCCGCACGCCGGAATACGTCGGCAAGAAGATCGAGAGCTTCGAGATGAAGATGGTGTCGATCGCCGTGCTGATGACGCCGTTCCTCGTGCTGGCCGGCACCGCGATCGCCGTGCTGGCCGTCGACGGCAAGGCCGGCATCTCCAACCCCGGCGCGCATGGGTTTTCCGAAGTGCTCTACGCGTTTTCGTCGGCGGCGAACAACAATGGCAGCGCCTTCGCCGGCTTGTCCGCGAACACGCCGTTCTACAACGGCTGGCTCGGCATCGCGATGTGGTTCGGACGTTTCGGCATCATCGTTCCGGTGCTCGCCATTGCCGGCGCAATGGCCGCGAAAAAGCGCATTCCTGCGAGCGTCGGCTCGATGCCCACGCACGGACCGCTGTTCGTCGTGCTGCTGATCGGCTCCGTGCTGCTCGTCGGCGCGCTCACGTACGTGCCCGCGCTGGCGCTCGGTCCCGTCGTCGAACACCTCCAGCTGTACTCGGCACACTGATGGACGATCTCATGACGCAGGACAACCGCGCTCCCGCTTCGTCGGCAAGCCAGAAACCCGGGCTCGTGACCGAGACCCGCAACCAGGCGATGACGCGCTCGGCCAAGGCCGGCCACCGGATGCGGCTGTTCGACCGCGCCCTGATCGGGCCGGCGCTCCTCGAGTCGTTCTACAAGCTGGATCCGCGGGTGCAGGCGCGCAACCCGGTCATGTTCGTCGTTTACGTCGGCAGCATTCTCACCACCTGGTTATGGATCGAGGCGCTGCGCGGCAACGGCGAAGCGCCCACATGGTTCATCGGATGGATCGCCGTGTGGCTATGGTTCACGGTGCTGTTCGCGAACCTTGCCGACGCGCTGGCCGAAGGGCGCAGCAAGGCCCAGGCGGACGCCTTGCGCGGCATGCGGCACAAGACATGGGCAAAGCGGCTGCGCGAGCCGCGACACGGAAGCGCATTCTGGACGCAGCCCGCCGAGGAGCTGCGCCGCGGCAACGTCGTGCTGATCGAGGCCGGCGATCTCGTTCCCTGCGACGGCGAGGTGATCGAAGGCGTGGCCTCCGTCGACGAATCGGCCATTACCGGCGAATCGGCGCCCGTGATCCGCGAATCCGGGGGCGACTTCAGCGCCGTCACCGGAGGCACGCGCGCTGTTGTCGGACTGGATCGTCGTGCGCTGTACCGTGGATCCGGGCGAAACGTTCCTCGACCGGATGATTGCGATGGTCGAAAACGCCAAGCGGCGCAGGACGCCCAACGAAATCGCGCTCACGATCCTGCTCGTCGCGCTGACGCTCGTGTTCCTTTTCGCCACCGTCACGCTGCTGCCGTTCTCGATCTTTGCCGTCGAAGTGGCCAAGACCGGCACCGCGATCTCGGTCACCGCGCTGATCGCGCTGCTCGTTTGCCTGATCCCGACCACGATCGGCGCATTGCTCTCCGCCATCGGGGTGGCCGGCATGAGCCGCATGCTCGCGGCGAACGTCATCGCCACGTCGGGCCGCGCGGTCGAGGCGGCCGGCGACGTCGACGTGCTGCTGCTCGACAAGACGGGCACCATCACGCTCGGCAACCGGCAGGCGAGCGATTTCATCCCGGCCCCCGGCGTGGTCCCGCGCGACCTGGCCGACGCGGCCCAGCTCGCGTCGCTCGCCGACGAGACACCGGAAGGCCGCAGCATCGTCGTGCTGGCCAAGACGGCATTCGGTTTCCGCGAACGGCAGCTCGTCGAGCTGGGCGCGACGTTCGTCCCGTTTTCCGCACACTCGCGGATGAGCGGCGTCAACATCGGCGAGCGCCGCATCCGCAAAGGCGCCGTCGACGCGATTCGGGCGCACGTCGAGGCGGCGGGAGGCAAGCTCTCGCCGGCGGTCGACAAGCTGGTCGACGACGTCGCCCGCCGCGGCAGCACGCCGCTCGTGGTGGCCGACGGCGCCCGCGTGCTCGGGGTGATCGAGTTGAAGGACATCGTCAAGGGCGGCATCAAGGAACGCTTCGCCGAATTGCGCCGCATGGGGATCAAGACGGTGATGATCACCGGCGACAACCGGCTCACCGCGGCCGCGATCGCCGCCGAGGCGGGCGTCGACGACTTCCTCGCGGAGGCCACGCCGGAGGCGAAGCTTGAATTGATTCGCGGCTACCAGAACGAGGGCCGCATGGTCGCGATGACCGGCGACGGCACCAACGACGCACCGGCGCTCGCGCAGGCGGATGTCGCGGTCGCGATGGGCAGCGGCACGCAGGCGGCGAAGGAAGCGGGCAACATGGTCGACCTCGACAGCAACCCCACCAAGCTCATCGAGGTGGTCGAGATCGGCAAGCAGATGCTGATGACCCGCGGCGCCCTGACGACGTTCTCGATCGCCAATGACGTCGCGAAGTACTTCGCGATCATTCCCGCCGTCTTCGTGTCGACGTACCCGCCCCTCGCCGCGCTCAACATCATGCGGCTGACCACGCCGGAATCGGCCATCCTGTCGGCCATCATCTTCAATGCGCTGATCATCGTCGTGCTGATCCCGCTCGCGCTCCGGGGCGTGCAGTATCGGGCGCTCGGCGCGGCCTCGCTGCTGCGCCGCAACCTGCTGATCTACGGTCTCGGCGGCATCGTGCTCCCCTTCCCGGGGATCAAGGTCATCGACATGCTGCTCGCCGTCATGGGGCTCGTATGAAGGAACTCGCCATGCGCTCGCTGCTTCGTCCCGCAATTGCGTTGTTCGTCGTTCTCACCGTCCTGACGGGGGTCGTCTACCCGCTCGCCGTGACGGGCATCGCGCAAATCGCGTTCCCCTCGCGCGCCAATGGATCGTTGATCACCGAGGGCGACAAGGTCGTGGGGTCCGAGCTGATCGGCCAGACGTTCACGTCCCCCCGATTCTTCTGGGGGCGGCCGTCGGCGACCTCACCGCAGCCCTACAACGGCACCGCGTCGACAGGTTCCAACCAGGGCTCGACGAATCCCGCGCTGGTCGATGCGGTGAAGGATCGGGTGGCCGCGCTGCGTGCGGCCGATCCCGGCAATTCGGCACCCGTGCCGGTGGATCTCGTCACGGCCTCCGGTTCAGGGCTCGATCCCCACATCAGCCTCGCCGCCGCGTACTACCAGGTACCCCGTGTCGCCCGCGAGCGCGGTGTCGCCGCCGATGCGGTAAAGCACCTCGTCGACGCCCAGGCAACCGCTCCCTGGCTTGGATTCTTCGGGGAGCCCACCGTCAACGTGCTGCGCGCTCAACCGCGCATTGGATAAGATGCGAGGATGACCGACGCGCGTCCCGACCCCGACGCGCTGCTGGCGCGGATCCAGGACCAGGACGCGCGCGCGCAGCGGGGCACGCTCAAGGTCTTCTTCGGGGCATCGCCCGGCGTCGGCAAGACGTACGCCATGCTCGCCGACGCAAGGCGGCAGCGCGAGCAGGGCCGCGACGTCGTGATCGGCGTCGTCGAAACGCACGGCCGTCAGGACACTGCCCGACTGCTCGCCGGCCTCGACGTGCTGCCGCGACGCGCGATCGACAACCGCGGAACGACGCTCGAGGAGTTCGATCTCGACGCCGCGCTCGCGCGGAAACCGTCGCTGCTGCTCGTCGACGAGCTGGCGCACACCAACGCGCCGGGGTCGCGCCATCCCAAGCGCTATCAGGACGTGCTGGAACTCCTCGCCGCCGGCATCGACGTCAATACAACGGTCAACGTCCAGCACATCGAGAGCCTGAACGACATCGTCGGCGGCATCACCGGCATCAAGGTGCGCGAAACGCTGCCGGACCGGATCTTCGATCAGGCCGACGAGGTCGTGCTGGTCGACCTGCCGCCGGACGACCTGCTGCAGCGGTTGCGCGAAGGCAAGGTCTACATGGGCGAACAGGCCGAGCGCGCCGTGCAGAACTTCTTCCGCAAGGGCAACCTCCTGGCGCTGCGCGAGCTCGCGCTTCGCCGCACGGCGGATCGCGTCGACACGCAGATGCGGAGCTACCGGGACGAGCACGTGACCGGCGCGCGCGTGTGGCAGGCGGGCAATGCGTTGCTCGCAGGTGTCGGGCCCCGGGGGGGCGACGATGCGGTCGTGCGCGCGGCGGCACGCCTCGCGGCGGCTCTCAACTCGCGCTGGCATGCCGTCTTCGTCGACACGCCGGCGCTCGCCGGGCTTCCCGAGGCACAACGCAAGTCGGTGTTCGCGACGCTGAAGCTGGCGCAGGAGCTGGGTGCGCAGACCGCGACGGTCCGCGCCTCCGAGCCCGCCAACGGACTCGTCGACTATGCGCGCACGCACAACCTCGGCACGCTCGTGCTGGGCCAGGGAACGACGCCGCGCAACCGACTCCTCCGCTGGCGCGACGAGCACCCTCGCGCGCGCAAGCGCGCACGCGCCCGACCTCGATTTCCTGGCGATCGCGCGTGCGCCGGCTCCCGCGGCGAAAGCGACCACGCCGCAAGCCAGGACAGCGCTCGCCTGGCGCCCGTACGTCGGCGCGCTGGCGCTGTCGGCCGCGGCGACGCTGCTGGCGTGGCCGCTTTCGCGGACGTTCGACCTCGCCAACATCGTGATGCTGTTCCTGCTGGCAGTCGTCGGCGCCGCGCTGCTGTTCGGGCGCGGACCGGCCGTGCTGGCCGCGATTGTCAACGTGCTCGCGTTCGACTTCTTCTTCGTGGTGCCGCGGTTCTCGTTCGCCGTCAGCGACGCGCAATACCTGTTCACGTTCGCCATCATGCTGGTCGTCGGCATCGCCGTGGGGGAGCTCACGGCGCGGCTGCGCTTCCAGGCGCGCTTCGCGGCCCGCGGCGCGGAGCAGGCCCGACAGCTGTTCGAGATGGCGCGGGAGCTCTCGGCGGCACTCGCGCCCGAGCAGGTGGCGGAAATCGGCGAGCAGTTCGTCACCGGCACGGCGCGCGCGAAGTGCGCGGTGCTGACGCTCGACGAGGACGAGACGCTGCGGCCGGCCGCCACGGCCGGCGCGGGACCGGCAGTCGACATGGCGATCGCGCGCTGGTGCGTCGACCACGCGGAGCCCGCCGGCACCGGCACCGACACGCTGCCCGCCTCCGGCAGGCTCTACCTGCCGCTCAAGGCGCCGGTGCGCACGCGTGGCGTGCTCGTCGTCGAGCCGGACGATGCCGCAACGCTCATGGTCCCCGAGCAGCGCCGCCTGCTCGAGACGTGCGCCGCGCTGATCGCGATCGCCCTCGAGCGCGTGCACTTCGTGACCGTGGCGCAGCGCACGCTGGTCGACATGGAGTCGGAGCGCCTGCGCAATTCGGTGCTGTCCGCGCTGTCGCACGACCTGCGCACGCCGCTCACCGCGCTCGTCGGGCTCTCCGAAACGCTCGCGCACGAGCTCGCCCGCGGCGACGCCGGCGGCGGCGAAGCGAAAGCGCTGGCCATTCGCGACCAGGCACGGCGCACCGCGCGGCTGGTCGACAACCTGCTCGAGATGGCGCGGCTCGAGGCGGGCCGCATCGATGTGCGAAAGGACTGGCAATCACTCGAGGAACTCGTCGGGAGCGCGCTCGCCGCGCTGGAAACGTCCCTCGTCGGACGGGCGGTCGAGGTCGCGCTTCCGGCGGATCTTCCGCTCGTCTCGTGCGACGGGGTGCTGATCGAGCGCGTCTTCGTGAACCTCATCGAGAACGCCACCAAGTACACGCCGCCGGGCACGCCGATCCGCATCGCGGCGCGCGCGGACCACGGCGAGTTCGAAGTCGCGATCGAAGACCGCGGGCCGGGATTGCCGCCCGGGCGGGAGCGTACGATCTTCGACAAGTTCACGCGCGGCAATCCGGAATCGGTGGTCCCGGGCGTGGGACTGGGCCTCGCCATCTGCCGCGCGATCGTCGAGGCCCATCGCGGCACGATCCGCGCGGAAAACCGCGACGGCGGCGGCGCGCGCTTCGTGTTTACCCTGCCCGCCGACGAGCCGCCGCCCGCGCCCGCCGAGCCCGAAGTGGAATAGCCCCGGATGCCGGTCGACATCGCGCCGCAGGTGCTCGTCGTCGAGGACGATCGCGAGATCCGGCGCTTCATTCGCGCGGCTCTCGAAAGCGAGGGCTATCGAGTCTGCGAGTCCGAGACGGTCGCACGCGGCGTGATCGACGCCGGCACGCGCAAGCCCGATGTCGTCATCCTCGACCTCGGGTTGCCGGATGGCGACGGCGTGGATTTCATCCGCGGCGTGCGCACGTTCTCGGCACTGCCGATCCTCGTGCTGTCCGCGCGCACCGAGGAGACCGCGAAGGTCGCGGCGCTGGACGCCGGCGCGGACGACTACCTGACCAAGCCGTTCGGCGTCGCCGAGCTGACGGCGCGCCTGCGTGCGATGCTCCGGCGCGGCGCGCGCACCCCCGACAACGAATCGCCGATGGTCGCATTCGGCGACGTCACGGTCGATCTCGCGAACCGCAGCGTCATGCGCGACGGCGCGACGATCCACCTTACCCCCGTCGAATTCCGGCTGCTCGCGCAGCTCGTCGCCCATCCCGGCAAGGTGCTCACGCATCGCGCGCTGCTGCGCGAGGTATGGGGGCCGTCGCACGTCGAGCACAGCCATTACCTGCGCATCTACATGGCGCACCTGCGGCAAAAGCTCGAGCCGGATCCGGCGCGGCCGCGCCACTTGCTGACCGAAACCGGCGTCGGCTATCGCTTCGTGATCCAGTCCTGATCGACTCGACCCTCACGTCTGCCCGCACCCGCGAGCGGAAGAGGGGAAGCGCTACAATGCGCGCATGAGCAATCTCGTCATTCCCGGGCTCGGGGACGTTCGCCGATGTCGCTGCCTACATGGCCGGCGTCGGCGCCGCGGCGCGCGGTGCCGCACGTCTGATCGCGCGCGCCGACACAGCGGCGAAGGACGCCGCGTTGCACGCGATGGCGGCGGCGATCCGCCGCGACGTCGCGAAGCTGATGGCGGCGAATGCGCGCGATGTCGCGGCCGCCAGGACGGCCGGACAGGACGCCGCGTTCGTCGACCGGCTGGCCTTGTCGCCCGCGACGATCGAGGCCATGGCCGCAGGGCTCGAGCAGATCGCGGCGCTGCCGGACCCGGTCGGCGAAATCAGCGACCTCCGGTTCCGGCCCTCGGGCATTCAGGTCGGTCACATGCGCGTGCCGCTGGGCGTGATCGGCATCGTCTACGAGTCGCGGCCGAACGTCACGGCGGACGCCGCGGGCCTTTGTCTCAAGGCCGGCAACGCGACGATCCTGCGCGGCGGAAGCGAGGCGCTCGCGAGCAACCAGGCGATCGCCGCCTGCGTCCACGAAGGGCTGGCCGCAGCGGGGCTGCCGGAGACGGGCGTCCAGGTCGTCGCGACCGCCGACCGCGCGGCCGTCGGTTGCCTCATCGCCGACGAGAAGCATGTCGACGTGATCGTGCCGCGCGGCGGCAAGGGACTGATCGAGAGGATCACGAAGGAAGCGAAGGTGCCGGTGATCAAGCACCTCGACGGCGTATGCCACGTCTACATCGACGCGCTCGCCGATCCGGACATGGCGATCCGCATCGCCGACAACGCCAAGACGCAGCGCTTCTCGCCGTGCAACACGATGGAGACGCTGCTCGTCCACGCCGCAATCGCGGCGCGGGTCCTGCCGCCGCTCGCCGCGATCTATTCGGCCAAAGGCGTCGAGCTGCGCGGCTGCGAGCGCTCGCGCGCGCTGATCGCGCGATGACAACGGCGACCGAAAACGACTGGTACACGGAGTACCTCGCGCCCATCCTGGCCGTGCGCATCGTCGACGACCTCGACATGGCGATGGCGCACATCGCGAAATACGGATCGCACCACACGGACGCGATCGTCACCGAAGACTATTCAGCGGCGATGCGCTTCCTGCGCGAGGTCGATTCGAGCTCGGTGCTGGTCAATGCGTCGACGCGGTTCGCGGATGGATTCGAATACGGGCTCGGCGCCGAGATCGGCATCTCGACCTCCAAGCTGCACGCGCGCGGGCCGGTCGGCCTCGAAGGACTGACGAGCCGCAAATGGGTCGTGCTGGGCTCCGGCCAGATCCGCACCTAGGAGATCTCGATGACTACCCGCGTTCGCTTCATCCTTGCCGCGCTGCTCGCGGCGTTGGCGCTGGCCGGCGGCGGGCCGGCGCTGGCCGAGAAGATCGTCGTGCAGGTCAGCGACGGCAACCCCGTGACGTGGAACCAGGCGCTCAATGTCGTCGGCAACCTGCGCGAGGTCTACGGCGCCGACACGCAGATCGAGCTCGTCGCGTTCGGCCAGGGGATCCACATGCTGAAGTTCGACGCCCCGGTGAGCTCGCGCGTGGTCGAGGCGCAGAAGAATCTCGGCGCGAAGATCTACGCGTGCGAGATCTCCATGGGCCGCAACAAGCTCGCCAAGAACGACATGGCGCCAGACGTCATCTTCGTACGCGCCGGCATCGAGCACATCATCACCCGCCAGCGCGAAGGCTGGGTCAACGTTCGCCCCTAGTGTCCTCGTCGGTCACCCTTTCGATCGCCACCAACACGGCGATCGCCGCGGCCAAGGGCTTCGGCTTTGCGGTCACCGGCTCGCCGACGCTGTTCGCCGAGACCATCCATTCGCTCGCCGACGTCGGCAATCAGGTCCTGCTGAAGGTCGGCGAGGTCCGCGGGAAGGCAGGCCCGGACCGCGTGCATCCGTTCGGCCGCGGCCAGGAAAAATTCTTCTGGGCGCTCGTCTCGGCGGTCAGCATCTTTTTCGTCGGCTGCGGCATCAACATCTATCACGGCATTCACGCCTGGCTCAATCCGGGAAGATCGGAGCCGTTCACGCTCCTCGTGCTGGGCCTGCTCCTGTTCGCACTTGCACTCGAGTCGTGGACGTTCATGGTCGCCTTCAGGGAGATCGGCGGCGCCAAGGGATTACGCGAGAATCGCAGCAACGTGACGGTGCTCGCCGTGCTGCTGGAAGACGGCGTCGCGCTGCTCGGCATCGTCCTCACGCTGATCGTCGCCGGCGTGTCGATCGTCGCCGGGCCGCATCCGGAATTCGACGCGTTCGTCGCCATTGTCGTCGGCGTGCTGCTGGGCGCGATGGCGCTTTTCCTCGCGGCGCTCAATCGCCGCCTGCTGATCGACACATCCGACGCGACGCTCGATCGAGCGGCCGAAGCCTGGCTCACGGGCCGCGGCATCACGGGCGAAGTGCGCTCGCTCATCCTCGACGACCGCCGCGCGGTGGTGTTCGTGCGCGCCGACCGGGAAGTACCGCAATCCTATGCGCTGGGCGAGACCCTGAAGGCGCACCTCAAGGCTGCCCACGACCGGACCGTGGACGCCGTCTACTGGAAATTCCGGGCGGCATCCGCCGCGGCCTGACTGACGACGCCGCCCGTCGGATCAGTTCGCGACCGCCGGACGCGTGCGACGCCGCCATCCAAGCCAGACCACCGCGCCCGCGATCAGCACCAGGAACGGCAGCATGGCGCGATTCATCGTCTCCCACCCGACGGTCGACACCATCGCCCCCGAGGCGAGCGACGAAACCAGCATGGTGGAGAACACGATGAAGTCGTTGGCGCCCTGTGCGCGGGCCTTCTCGGCCGGGGCATAGCATTCGGTGAGCAGCGTCGTGCCGCCGGTGTACATGAAGTTCCAGCCGATGCCGAGCAGCGCCAGCGCGACCACGAAATGGGCGACGGTCGTGCCATTGAGCGCGACGGCCGTGCAAAGGCCCACCAGCACCGTGCCCGCGAGGATCACGTTGAGCACGCCGAAGCGCCGGATCAGCGAGCCGGTGAAAAAGCCCGGCGCGTACATCCCGACGACGTGCCATTCGATCACGAACGCCGCCGCGGCGAACGGGTGCGCGCAAAGGTCCATTGCAAGCGGCGTCGCGGTCATGAGCAGGTTCATGAGGCCGTAGCCCAGCGCGCCGGCAAGCACCGCCACGATGAACGTCGGCTGGCGCAGGATCGCCGCGAGCGGCCGCCCGCCGCCGGCACGTTCCTCGATCGTCGGCGCCGGCACGTTCACGCGCGACTGGATCGCGAGCGCCACCACGGCGATCGCGGCAAGCACGACGAATGAGCCGAGAAACGGCGTGGCAAAAAGATGCATCGCCCAGAGCGCGCTTTGCGGCCCGAGGAAGCCGCCGGCGATGCCGCCCGCGAGCACGAGCGAAATCGCCTTCGCCTTGTCCGCCGGCGCCGCGATTTCCGCCGCCGCGAACCGGTATTGCAATCCGATGGCGTTATAGATTCCGATGACGGCCGTCGCCACGCAATACAGCACGAAGCTCCTCTGGGCGATCGCGAAGGCCGCCAGCGCACAGCCGCCGACGTTGATCAGCGCGCCGGCCATGAATCCGGTCCGGCGCCCGACGCGCGCCATCCAGAGCGACGCCGGCATCGTCGCGAGCGCCGAACCGAGGACGTACGTGGAGACGCCCAGCGTCGCAAGGGCTTTGGTGCCCGCCAGTTCGAAACCGACGAGCCCGTTCATCGTGATGAGCCCGGCGCCGTTGGTCAGCAGCAGTGCCTGGCAGCAGGCGAGCAGGAAGATGTCTCGATACGACGTGCGCATTCGGTGTCCGGATATCGGAGGTTTGATTTCGCCGCTATCATAACGTGATGAACCGCAATCCCCTGGCCGACGAGGTCCTCGCGTTCTGGTTCGGCCCGGCGCCGCACGCCGCGCGCGATGTCTGGTTTCGCAAGGATGCCGCGTTCGATGCGGAAATCGGATCCCGCTTCGGCACGGCGGTCGAGGCCGCGCTCGGCGGCGCGTTTGCCGAGTGGGCGACGACCCCTCATGGCGCGCTCGCGCGCGTGCTCCTGCTCGATCAATTCACGCGCAACATGTTTCGCGACACGCCGCGCGCGTTCGCCGGCGACGCACAGGCCTTGGCGACGGCCACGGCCGCGGTCGACGGCGGGCAGGATCGCGGGCTCGATCGCTACGAGCGCTGGTTCCTGTACATGCCCTTCGAGCACGCGGAGAACCTTGCCGCGCAGGAACGCTCGCTGGCGCTGTTCGGCGCGCTCACCGCCGAATCCGGCGATGCGGGCTTGCTCGAATGGGCGGAAAAGCACGCGGTCATCGTCCGCCGCTTCGGCCGCTACCCGCATCGCAACGCGATCCTCGGCCGCGCCTCCACGCCCGAGGAGGTCGCGTTTCTGAGCGAACCCGGCTCGCGCTTCTGAGCGGCGCGGCCGCTTTTCGTCGATCCGCCATGACTTCCACCGCGCTCGGCATTCTCGGGGGCACGTTCGATCCGGTTCACTACGGCCACCTCGAACTCGCGCGCGAGCTTCGCGCCGCGCTGCCGCTCTCCCCTGTGTGCCTGTTGCCCGCGGGCGATCCGCCGCATCGCGCGGCGCCTTCCGCCTCGGCCGCGGATCGGCTCGCCATGCTCCGGCTCGCGGTGGCCGGGTATCCCGGGCTCGAGGTCGATGCGCGTGAAATCGAGCGGCCCGGCCCCAGCTACACGGTCCCCACCCTCGAAGCGCTGCGCAAGGAAGACGTCGCGCGTCCGCTCGCGCTCATCGTCGGCGCCGACGCCTTCCTGGGGCTTCCCGCCTGGCACCGCTGGCGCGAGCTGTTCGGCCTCGCGCACGTCGTCGTCGTCGCGCGCCCCGGCGTCGAATTCGATCTCGAGCGCGCGCCCGCGCTGCTGGCCGAGTGGGAGCACCGACATGTGCGCGCACCCGGGCGCACTGCTCGCGGCACCGGCCGGCGCGATCCTCGTGCAACCGGTCACCGCGCACGACATTTCCGCGACCGCCATCCGCGCCCGGCTGGCGCGGGGAGCCGAGGGCCGCGACGAAGTGCGTGGTTTGCTTCCGCCCGCGGTTTTGGCCTATATTGAGCGCAACCAACTCTATCGATCCCCCCCGTGCCCATCAGAAAGCTCTCCAAGATCGCCGTAACCGCCCTCGAAGACATCAAGGCCCGCGACATCACGGTCTTCGACGTCCGCAAGCTCACCAACCTGTACGACACCCTCGTCATCGCCACCGCCGAATCGAACCGGCAGGTGAAGGCGCTCGCGCACCACGTCCGCGACAAGCTCAAGGCAGCCGGCGCGGACATCATCGGCGTCGAGGGCGAGGAAACCGGCGAATGGGTGCTGGTCGATGCCGGCGAGATCATCGTCCACATCATGCAGCCCGCGGTGCGCGTGCACTACAACCTCGAAGAGCTCTGGTCGACCGGCAAGCCCGCGCGTGCACGCGCAAAGGCCACCGACCGCAGGGCAGCGTAGCGGCCGCTGGAACTCCGCGCACACGCCAAGGTGCGGCCCGTCGATGAACCTGCGCGTCGTTGCGCTCGGCCACCGGATGCCGGCGTGGGTGACCGCCGGCTGGGACGAATATGCGCGCCGGCTGCCCCGCGAGTTCGTCCTCGAGCTCGTGGCGCTGAAACCCGAGTCGCGTGAAAGCGGCAAGCCGGTTGCCCGATTGCTGGCGGCGGAAGCCGTGCGAATCGCCGCCGCCTGCAAGGGCGCGCTCACGGTCGCGTTGGACGAGCGCGGCCGGGCGTGGACGACGCGCGACCTGGCCGATCGGATCGCGCGCTGGCGCGACGATGCGCGCGATGTCGCCTTCGTGATCGGCAGCGCCGACGGACTCGCCGAAGCCGTCAAGCGCGATGCGCAAGCAGTGGTCGCCATGTCCGCAATGACGCTCCCCCACGCACTCGTGCGCGTGTTGCTCGCCGAGCAGCTGTATCGGGCGACGAGCCTGCTCGCCGGACATCCTTACCATCGCGACTAGGGCGAACATGTCGGCCCCCGATCTCTATCTCGCGTCACGCAGCCCGCGTCGGCAGGAGCTCCTTCGTCAGCTGGGTGTCAATTTCGAGCTCATCCGGATGCGCGAAAGCGCGGGGCGTCCGTACGACGTCGTCGAAATGGCGCTCGACGACGAGCCGGCGCTGCACTACGTCGAGCGCATGGCCCGCACGAAGGCCGCCGTCGGCGCACAGCACATGCTCCGCCGGAGCCTGGCGCCGCGGCCCGTGCTCGGCGCCGATACGGAAGTGGTGCTGGACGGCACGATCTTCGGCAAGCCGCGCGACGAGCTCGATGCGGCGCGCATGCTCGCACTTCTTTCCGGCCGCACGCATCACGTCCATACCGCGGTCGCGATCAGCTGGGAAAATGAAGTCCTCGCCGAGATCGCGACATCCGCCGTCACCTTTCGCGAGCTCACGCAGGCGGAAATCGGCCGCTACGTTGCCACGGGCGAAGCCGCCGACAAGGCGGGCGCGTATGCGATCCAGGGACGCGCTGCGGCGTTCGTCAGCCGCCTCGAAGGCAGCTATTCGGGCGTCATGGGGTTGCCGCTCTTCGAGACCGCCCTCCTCCTCGCCCGGATCGGGGCCGCCGTGCTATAAGAGCGGCAACCCCTGCCGCTGACCACGGCCGAAATGCAAAGCTTGCCGCCCGATGAGCCATGAAATACTCATCAACGTAACGCCGCAGGAAACCCGCGTCGCCATGCTCGAGCAGGGCGTCGTGCAGGAATTGCACATCGAGCGTTCCAGCGCGCGCGGGCTCGTCGGCAACATCTGCCTCGGCCGCGTGGCGCGCGTGCTGCCCGGCATGCAGAGCGCGTTCGTCGAGATCGGGCTCGAGCGCGCGGCGTTTCTGCACATCGCCGACATCTGGGAGCACCGACAGAACGGCCACGGCGGCGCCGACACGCGCCCGATCGAGAAGATCCTGCACGAAGGCCAGCCGCTGCTCGTGCAGGTGATCAAGGATCCGATCGGGACCAAGGGCGCGCGGCTCTCCACGCAGGTCAGCCTGGCGGGGCGCCTCCTCGTCTATCTGCCGCAGGACTCGCACATCGGGATCTCGCAGCGGATCGAGGACGAAGCCGAGCGCGAGATCCTGCGCGAAAAACTCCAGCTGCTGCTGCCGGAAGGGATGACCGGCGGCTTCATCATCCGCACGATGGCCGAGACCGCCACCGAGCGCGAGATGAAAAACGACATCGACTACCTGACCAAGTTGTGGCGCGACCTCAACGAAGGCGCGCGCGAAAAACCGGCGCCGACCCTCCTCTACCAGGACCTTTCGCTCGCGCAGCGGGTGCTGCGCGACATGGCGACCGAGGAGACGGAGCGCATCGTCGTCGACTCGCGGGAGACCTTCGTGCGGATGCAGGAGTTCGCGCGCGAATACACGCCGGCGCTCGTCGACCGCATCCACCATCACGCGGGCGAGCGGCCGCTGTTCGACCTGAACAGCGTGGAGGACGAAATCGAGCGCGCGCTGGGCCGGCGCGTCGACCTCAAGTCCGGCGGCTACCTGATCGTCGACCAGACCGAGGCGATGACGACGATCGACGTCAACACCGGCGGCTTCGTCGGCGGCCGCAGCTTCGACGACACGATCTTCAAGACCAATCTCGAGGCGGCGCAGGTCATCGCGCGGCAGCTGCGACTGCGCAACCTCGGCGGCATCATCATCATCGATTTCATCGACATGGAGAACGCCGACCACCGCAACGCGGTGCTGGCGGAGCTCAATCGCGCGCTCGAGCGCGACCGCACGCGGCTCACGGTCAACGGCTTCACGCAGCTCGGCCTGGTCGAGATGACGAGGAAGCGCACGCGCGAGTCGCTGGCGCATGTCCTCTGCGAGCCCTGCCCGACCTGCCACGGCCGGGGCGAGCTCAAGACCGCGCAGACGGTCTGCTACGAGATCCTGCGGGAGATCATCCGCGAGGCGCGGCAATTCAACGCGCGCGAATTCCGCATCCTCGCCGCGCAGCCGGTGATCGACCTGTTCCTCGACGAGGAATCGCAGTCGCTCGCCCAGCTCGGCGATTTCATCGGCAAGCCGATCTCGCTGCAGGTCGAGTCGATCTACACGCAGGAGCAGTACGACATCGTGCTCATCTGACCAGCGGCGTACGGCCCGCGCCGCGGTCGCCCGCATCCCGGGCCGAAGGGGAATCGCCATGATCCTGTCCTATCGTCATGCCACCGCCCTCGCCGTCGCCCTGTTGGTGAACGTCGACGTGGGCTGCGGAACGGCCCTCGCCGCCGGTCAGCGATCGTTCGTGTCGACCGCCGGAGTCGACAATCCCGCGTGCTCGATTGCCGCGCCCTGCCGCGCGTTCGCTGCCGCCCTCACGGCGACCGGCGCAGGCGGCGAGATCATAGCGCTCGACTCGGGCGGCTATGGTCCGGTGACGATCGCGCAATCGGTATCGATCATCGCCGCGCCGGGGGTCTACGCTGGAATCAGCGTGACCTCCGGACACGGCATCACGATCGCGACGGCCGTGACCGACTCCGTCGTGTTGCGCGGGCTCACGATCAACAACCAGGGGTCGAACGGACGCGGCATCTACATCACCGGCGCGGGCTTCGTCCGCATCGACAACGTCCACGTCTCGGGCTTCACGTTGTCGTCCGGGCTCAATGCCACGCCTTCCGACACGCTACAGATCGACATCCGGGAAAGCGTTTTCCGCGCCAACAACTACGGCATCGCGCTCAATCACCGGAATGCGGCCGCAACCGTGCAGATTTCCGGAACCATCGCAGGTGTCGAGATCTCCAACAACAATGTGGACGGCCTCGCCGCCGGCAACAACGTCACGCATGTCGCTGACGCGCTCGATCATCGCGAAGAACGCCGGCCGGGGAATCGGATCGATCCTGATCGCCGGGCAGATCGAGCTACGTCAGCATCGACGGTTGCGAAATCGCCGAGAACAACCAGGCGGTGTATCCGGGAGATACGCCGGGAACCTCGGTATTCGAGGTGAGCCGAAGCCACGTCGTCGCCAACATTACCGGGCTGGCCGCGGGCGCGAACTCGACCATCCGGGTTTCCGACAGCGTGATCGAAGGCAATGCGTACGGCGTCAACCTCGGGCCGGGCGGCATCGTCGAGTCGGCGGGCAACAATGTCTTGCGCGGCAACGCCAACTTCGAGCCCGTGCTCACGACGTTTTCGCTGCGCTGACACCCGCGTCGCGTCGATGTTGCAACGGGCCTCGAGCCCCGGAGCGCGCACCGCGTCGCTTATACTCGTTGCCGTCAGTTCCGACCGCAGGCGTCCGGCCCGCGCGGCGGTCGGATGCCCACTCGGGTCGCCGGGAGTTGCCATGCTGCTGTCGCGCCACGTCGTCGGTCTCTGTGCGGCCATGCTCACGTTCGCATTTTCCACGTCCACGACGGTCCACGCCGCCGGGCAACGATCGTTCGTCGCGACCACGGGCGTCGACAACGCTGCATGCTCGATCGCGGCTCCCTGCCGCTCGTTTGGCGCTGCGGTGACGGCCACCAGCGCCGGCGGCGAAGTCATCGTCCTGGATTCGGGCGGTTATGGGCCGGTGACGATCACCAAACCGATCGCCATCATCGCCCCCTCCGGCGTCTACGCGGGCATCTCCGTCCTCGCAGGCGACGGGGTGACGGTCACGACGTCGAATGTCCTCGATCGCGTCACGCTGAACGGGCTCACGATCAACAACCAGGGAGCGACGGGCAGCGGCATCGTCTACAACGGGATCGGCAGGCTTCTTGTCGTCAATACCGTGGTGAACGGCTTCTCGTCGGCGGGATCAGCCGGCCTCAACTTCACGCCCACGGCATCGAGCAACCTGCGCGTCGAGAACTCGGAGTTCCGACGTGAACGCGACCGGGATCAACGTCCAACCACCGTCGGGAGCGACGACGTCCGCCGTTCTCGACAAGGTCATTGCCGTGTCGTCGTCAAGCGTGGGCATCTTTATCCAGAACCAAACGGTCGCGACGCTGCGCGATGTCCAGGCGATCTCCAACGGCGCTGCGGGTGTCGGAACGAATACGATTGCCGGCTCGACGCTCACGATCAGCGTCGACAATTCCGAGCTTTCCAACAACAACTACGGGATCACGCCGGGCGGCGACGCCGGAACCGAGATCGTATCGGTCCAAAACTGCAACATCGCGAACAATGTGACGGGAGGCATTCGCTCGGACAACGCTTCGACGCTGCGCCTCGCGAATTCGACGATCACGGGAAACCCCACGGGCCTTATCACGTCCGGCACGGGGCAGATCATCTCGATGGGCAACAACTGGATCCAGGGCAACACCACCAACGGCACACCGACGTCCACACTCGGCGGCAGCTGACGGCCCTGTCACGGAAGGCAGGATAACGCCGTGCGGCTCGCAGCGCGCGTCGCATCGCTGTTCCGCCGGCTGCTCGGGCACGCGCAGGCGCCCGGCCGCTGGACGAAGGGCTCGAAGTTCGCGCTTCGCGGGTGGCTCGCGCTGCTGCCCTGGCTGCTGCCGCGGCGCGAGTATCTTCTCTACACGCCCGCGGGCTGGTCGCTTTGGCGGCGCGCGCCGCTTCTCGTGTTCTGCCACGGCTGCAAGCAGACGCCGGAAGAATTCGCCGAAGGCTCGCGCGTCGCGGCGATGGCCGATGCGCACGGCTGGCTCGTGCTGATGCCGCGGCAGAGCGAGCCGGCGAACGCCTGGCATTGCTGGAACTGGTTCGACGCCGCGACCGCGCAGGGGCGCGGCGAAGCAGCGATCGTCGCCGCGATGATCCGCTCGGTGCGGCGCTGGCATCGTGCCGATCCGGCGCGCATCGTCGTCGTCGGCATGTCGGCCGGCGGCGCGCTCGCCGCGGTGCTCGGCCTGCGCGATGCCGGGCTCGTGCGTGCGGCAGTCGTCCACTCGGGGCTCCCTTGCGGCGCCGCGCTGTCGGCGTTCACCGCGATCGGCGTCATGCAGCGCGGACCGGAAGTCGACGTCGAGGCGATCGCCGCGGCCGCGCGCGAGGCGTCGCCGTCGCGCGTGCCGCTGCTTGCGATCCATGGCGAAGCCGACAACGTGGTGGCGTCGGCCAACGCGACCGCGCTGGTTCGCCAATTCCTGCGCCTGAACGGGCATCCGTCCGTCCCGACGCCGTCGCTTCCGGCTTCCACCCTGCCCCATGCGGATATGGAGCATGGCGGCCTCGCCGACGGCCGGATGACGACCACGCGCGAATGGCGGCACGAGGGCCAGCTCGTCGTGCGATTCGTCGCCATCGCGGGACTCGGGCACGCGTGGAGCGGCGGCGACGACGCGCTGCCTTACAACGATGCGCGCGGGCCGGACGCGACGGCGATGATCGCTGATTTCATGCGCGACGCGTTGGCGTAAACTGCCTGCCTCGACACCCGGCGCACTCCGGAGAACGCCATGCCCGCGACTGCCATGAACCATTTCACGATACTGACCGACGATGTCGACGGCACGAATGCGTTCTACGGCGACCTGCTCGGACTCACGCCCGGCGCGCGCCCGCCGCTCAATTTTCCCGGCTCGTGGCTCTACGCGGGGGGCCAGCCCATCCTGCATGTCATCGGTGGCCGCCCGCGCGCCGAGCTGACGGCCGGCGTCATCGACCACATGGCCTTCACCTCGAAGGGGCTCGCGGCGACGATCGCGAAGCTCGAGGCGCGCGGCCTGCCCTACGATTGCCGGCGGCTGGCGGACCGCGGCACGTGGCAGCTCTTCTTCCACGATCCGAACGGCGCCCGCGTCGAGATGGACTTCGCTGCCGACGAAACCCGATGACGGAAGTGCGGCGCTCGGTTGCGCCGCTCGCGCAGCTCGACCACCTCGTCCTCGCGGCGACGACGCTCGCCGACGGCATCGAGTTCATCGCCGAAGTGACGGGCGTCACACCGCAGCCCGGCGGCAAGCACGTCGCCATGGGCACGCACAATGCGCTGCTGCGTCTCGGCGATCGCGTCTACCTCGAGATCATCGCCATCGATCCGGACGGCATCAAGCCGCCGCGGCCGCGCTGGTTCGATCTCGACGACATTGCGCTGCAGTCGGAATTGACGGAGCGCCCGCAGCTCGTTGCCTGGGTGGCGCGAACCGCGGACATCGAGCGTTCGGTGGCGGCGTGTCCCGTCCCGCTCGGCGTCGTCACGCCGTTCGAGCGCGGCGACTACCGCTGGCGCATCACGATTCCCGACGACGGCAAGCGGCCGGGCAAGGGAATCGTGCCGACGCTGATCCAGTGGGACGTGCCGGCGCATCCGGCTGATCGCCTGCCGGCGTCGAAGGTCACGATCGCGCAGGTCGCGGCGGCGCACGCCGACCCGGCCTTCGTGCGAGCGACGCTCGCGGCGCTCGGGCTCGCCGACGCCGTGCAGGTCACCTACGATCGCCATGCGCGCCTCGCCGCGATGCTGCACACGCCCCGCGGCATCGTGACGCTCTGAGCCCCGGACTAGGCAAGAGCCCCGCGCGCCGCCACCGGCCAGAGGCATTCGACGCGCGCGCCGCGCACGCCGACGATCCAGTCGTAGAGATTGACGGTCGGGTCGCAGTGCCCGGGAATGAGCCACACGCGATCGCCCAGGCAGCAGCGGATCGCGATCGGCGGCAACCGTCAGCACGCCGTGCTCGTCGGAGGCCTTCACGTAGTCGAGTCCCGATCGCGTGCCACACCTGCGGCAGGCCCGAATCGAACGCAAAGGCCTTGAACCCGGCGTCGACGATCGCGCGCTCGCGCACCGGCGCGCTCATCACCGTCGCGAGCACATACAGGCTCTGCTCGAAGTGATGCTCGTCCGGCGCGAGCGCATTGCGATGGTAGTCGGCATCCATGAACGCGTACGAGCCGGGCTGGAGCTCCGTGAATACGCCGCTGTCGCGCTCGAGCTGCCAGGTGCCGGTGCCCGCGCCGGTGACGACCGGGCATGCGATGCCGGCGGCCTCGATCGCGGCCTTCGTCTCGCGCGCGAGCCGCGCCACGCTCGCGATCGTCTCGCGCCGCTCGGCGGGCGCGCGCAGGTGCTGCGCCGACCCGTGATATGCGTGAAGTCCGCGGAAGCGCAATCCGGGCGTGCGCGCGACGGACTCGGCGAGCGCGACCGCCGGCGCACCCGGCGCGACGCCACAGCGCTTCATGCCGACGTCGATCTCGACCAGCACGTCGAGCGTGGAGCCCGCCGCCCGAACCGCGGCGCCAAGATGGCGGACGTTGGCCGCATCGTCGACCAGCACGCCGATCGTCGCATCCTTCGCGAGTGCCGCCAGCCGCGCGAGCTTCGCCGCGCCGACGATCTCGTTGGTGACGAGCACGTCGCGGACGCCCGCCGTCACGAAGGCCTCGGCCTCGCCGACTTTCTGGCAGCAGATGCCGACGGCGCCGCGCTCGATCTGCAGGTCCGCGATGTCGGGGCACTTGTGCGCCTTGGCGTGCGGACGAAGGGCGACGCCCGCGCTGTGCGCCGCGTTGGCCATCAGGTCGAGGTTGCGCTCGAAGGCGTCGAGGTCGACGACGAGCGCGGGCGTGTCGATGTCGTCGACGGCGTCGCCGACGCGAGCGGGAATCCGTTGCATGACCGGAATCCTACCGCGCATTCCACGTCGCCGAGCCCTGGCTGCCTGACCCGCACGGGGCCGCGCCGCTACTTCGTGCCGGTCGCCTCGAGCGCGGCCAGCTGGCCGTAGACGACGTGCGCGATCTTGAGGAGCTGCGCACGGTCGAGCGTGCCGGAAATCGCGTAGCCGCAGTCGTCGTCGATCCAGTAGAAGACGCCGACGCCGTTTTCGATCGGCGTAACGGAACGCCGTGTCGCCACCGCGCGCGCCGGGCGTGGGAACGCGCGCCGTCTGCTTGCGCACCTGCAGCGACAGCCGCTCCTTGTCGGCATTCTCGTACATGAAGAGCGCAGTGGGGAATTCGTTGCCGGCCACCAGCCGGCCGCCGACGAGCGCGTAGCCGAGACCGTTCAGGTCCGGTGCTTGCACCTTGAATCCGAGCCGCTTCGTGAGCCACGTCACGAGGCTCTTTTCCTCGGCGGCCCAGACTTCGACCGGCCGCCGCACGTCGGCCGCGTACAGCGCATGCGCGAACGCGGCGGAGCGCGCGAACGTGGTCGGCGTGCCTGCGCGCTCGATCATCGCATCGCGGCCGTACCAGCCGAGCCCGACGCCGAGGACGAGCGTTGCCGCCGCCGCGAGCGCGGGCATCGCCCAGCGCCGCACGGCGCCGGCCTCGCCGGACGCCGCGGGCGCCGCCGCCGCGAGCAGCCGCTCGGGAATCGGTTCGGCCAGCACAGGGTCGAGGGCGTCGCGCAACGACGCGCTTTGCGCGCGGATATTCCGCCGCGCGCGCCGCAAGCTCCGGATCGCGGGCGAGCGCCGCCTCGACGGCCGCGGCCCTTTCGGGCGCGAGCTGCCTGTCCGCAAACGCGTTGAGGTCGCTGTCGGAAACGGAGTGGGGCGGCAGAGTGCTCACGATTGCAGGCTCAGGTTCATTTGACGATGCGCAGTCCCGACGACGGCTCCGCGATCAGGCGCCGCAGCTTTTCGCGCGCGCGCGAAAGTCGCGACATCACCGTGCCGATCGGCACCGCGAGCACTGTTGCGATTTCCTCATAACGCATCTCCTCGACCGCCGCGAGCAGCAGCACCTCGCGCTGATCGGCGGGCAGCCTGCCCATCTGCGCGACCACTTCCAGCAACTCGACCCGATCGACCTGATTGCCGCGCACCGGCAGCTGCCAGGCCATGCCCGTCGGATCGGCGTCGAGCGAAACGTTCGCCGCCTCGCGCCGCAGCAATGCCAGTTGATTGACGTGGACGTTGTGCATCACGGTGAACAGCCATGCGCGCAAATCCGTTCCCGCCTGCCACAGGCGGCGCTTCTCCCAAGCACGGGCAAGCGTGTCCTGGACCAGGTCGTCGGCGCGAGTTGCGTCTCCCGTCAGCACGCGCGCATAGCGGCGGAGACGCGGGATCGCGGCGACCAGCTCCGGGTGCGGCAACGCGGCATCGGTCACGGAAGGCGACATCGTTGAATCCGGCAGTCGGGAAAGCGCGGCCCGGCCCAGGGGAGGCGGGCCGGGCCGCATGGCGCGATGTTACTCCGCGCGCGCCTAAGCCGGAGGTCACGCCCTCGTCGGGCCGGATGCGGTTGTGGACAACAGGTTCTCCCTTGAGTGTTGTTGGGCTCGCACCGGCCAACAGCGGGATCCGGCGGACTATTCCGCCGTTGCCGCCCGGACGCGGGCACTACGCCGGTCAGCGGTGAACCAGGAACAACGTCGCGAGCCCGAGAAAGATGAAGAACCCGCCGGAGTCGGTGACCGCCGTGATCAGCACCGACGATCCGAGCGCGGGATCGCGTCCGAACTTGAGCATCGTCATCGGAATCAGCACGCCCATCAACGCCGCAAGCAGCAGGTTGAGGGTCATGGCGAGCACCATCACGAGGCCGAGCGAGACATCCTTGTAGAGCACCATCGCCACCAGCCCCATCACACCGCCCCAGACGAGGCCGTTGGCGAGGCTCACGAGGAACTCCTTCCTTATCAGCTGCCGCGCGTGCTCACGGCTCACCTGGCCCAGCGCGATTGCGCGCACGATCATCGTGATCGTCTGGTTGCCGGAGTTGCCGCCGATTCCCGCGACGATCGGCATCAGCGCGGCGAGCGCGACCAGCTTTTCGATCGAGCCTTCGAACATGCCGATGACGCGCGACGCGATGAACGCGGTGACGAGGTTGATCGCGAGCCACGCCCACCGGTTGCGAAAGGATGCCCACACCGAGGCGAAGACATCCTCCTCCTCGCGCAGCCCCGCCTGGGCGAGCAGGTCCTCCTCGCCGCTTTCACGGACGAAGTCGAGGATTTCGTCCACGGTGACGCGCCCGACCAGCTTGTCGTTGGTGTCGACCACCGGCGCCGACACGAGGTCGTAACGCTCGAACGCGCTCGCCGCGGCGTCGGCCTTCTCGTGCTGCAGCAGCTTGACCACCGGCGGCTGCATGATCGACTCCACCGTCGTGTCGGGATCGGTGACGATGAGCTTGTTGACCGGCAGGACGCCGAGCAGTTTCTCGTTCCGGTCGACGACGAAAAGCTGGTCGGTCTGGCTCGGCAATTCGTCGCGCCGGCGCAGGTAGCGCAACACGACTTCCAGCGTGACGTCGGGCCGCACGGAGACGTCCTCGAAATCCATCAGCGCGCCGACCATGTCGTCCTCGAAGGACATCGCCGCCCGCAGCTGCTCGCGCTCCTCGACCGGAAGGCTCGAGAAGACATCGTCCATGACCTCCTGCGGGAGGTCGGGCGCCAGATCGGCGATTTCCTCGGCGTCGAGCGTCTCGGTCGCGGCAACGAGTTCCTCGGTGTCCATCGAGGAGATCAGCGACTCGCGCACGGCGTCCGAGACTTCGAGCAGGATCTCGCCGTCGCGCGCCGCGCGCACGAGGTCCCAGATGTAGAGTCGCTCGTCGAGCGGCAGCGCCTCGAGGATGTAGGCGATGTCGGCGGGATGCAGGCGATCGAGCTTGCGCTGCAGCGCCGCCTTGCTCTTCTTGTAGACGGCGCTCTCGGCCAGGTCGGCCGTTGCGTCGTGCTCGTCGCTCGTCCTCTGGTCCTGGATCAGCCCTTCGACGAGCCGGTGCTTGCGCATCAGCGACGTCACGTCGGCGAGCGCCTTCTGCACGCTCGCGCGCGGCTCGGTCAGCTGCGAGGCCTTGTCGTCGATGAGGTCGGACATCGGGGGCGCCGCGAGCACGGAGATTGCCGCGCGGACGCCGCGATTCTAAGGGAAATCGGGTCTACGGCACCGCCGCTCCGGGCATCCGCGCCAAAATCGTCGCGGCGCGGCCCGCGAGATAGGCCGAATCGGGCCTGCGCTCGAACAGGCGCGGCGACGGCGCCATCGCCGCGAGACGCGCCGCCTGCTCGGCCGACAGCTGCGCGGCGGAGATGCCGAAATAGCGCTGCGCGGCCGCCTCGGCGCCGAACACGCCGTTGCCCCATTCGATCACGTTGAGATAGAGCTCGAGGATGCGCTGCTTCGGCAGCATCGCTTCCAGCAGCACGGTCACGACGGCCTCTTCCCCCTTGCGCAGGTAGCTCTTCGCCGGCGACAGGAACAGGTTCTTCGCGAGCTGCTGCGTGATCGTCGAGCCGCCGGCGACCACGCGGCCCTTCCTGCGGTTCTTGTCGAGCGCGTTCTGGATGCCGTCCCAGTCGAAGCCTGCGTGCTCGACGAATTTCGCGTCCTCGGCGGCGACCATCGCGCGCTTCAATTGCGGCGAGATCTTCGCGTAGGGCACCCACGTGTAGCGCAGCCGCGCCGCCGGGTCCTTCGCCCTGGCCTCGTCCATGCGCTGCGTCATGAACGCCGTCTCGCGCGGCGGGTTGTAGCGGTACCAGCCGATGTGCGCCGCGAGCCACGCGACCCACAGGAACGCAATCGCGGCGAGCGCCACCGCCACGCGCAGCGTCCAGCGCAGGAAGACCTTCAACCTTCCTACTCGCTGCGCAGCTCGTCACCCTTCGTGAACGACCACGTCCGGGTGATGTGGAGGATGTCGGTGTCGCGCTTCACGTCGGGCGGGAACGGCGCGAACGGCGCGGACATCTGGACGATGCGCACGGCGGCGGCGTCGAGCACGCGGTGCCCGGACGAGCGGTTGACTTCGACGCTCTCGATGCTGCCGTCGGCCCGGATGGAAACCGTCAGCAGCAGCTTGCCGTACAGCTTCTTCTCGCGCGCGGCTTCGGGATAGTTGAGGTTGCCGATCCGCTCGATCTTGAGCCGCCAGTCCTCGACGTAACGGGCGAAACGGTACTCTTCCGCCCGCGCGCCGATGAACCGCCGCTTCGGCCGCTTCTGGTACGCGTCCATGTCCTTCGCGATCTGCGCTTCGAGGCGCATTGCTTCGAGCGTGCGCTGCATCAGCTCGGACGACGTCGGCAGATCCGTCGGCGGACTCGCTTCGGTCGGCTTGGGGTTCGTCGGCGCGGTCGGCACGCTCTTCAGACTCGTCATCAGCTCCTTCGTCTGCCGCTCCAGGGTCTCGACCTTCTGGGTCGCCACGGTCAGCTCGGCCGTCGGGCTGTCCTTCGGCAACACGGGCAGCGGCGTCTTCGCCCGGCGGTCGGCGTCGGTGTTGCCGCCGCCGTCGAGGTTGGCTTGCGCCAGGATGTCCGCCTTGGTCGGCTTCGCCGTCGACTTCGCGTTGACCAGCGCGACTTCGAGCGGCGGCCCCTTGTCGAACATCTTGTGCAGGTCGAACGGCTGGAACTTGATCGCGAGCAGAACCGCATGAATCAGGATCGAGATGCCGAGCGCGTAGGTGAAGAGACGATCCGCACGGTCGTCTTCGCGCAGCCCGGGAATCCAGACCGGATGGGATTCGGGGACCGCGGCAGGCGCCGCGGGCATCAACAACGAGGCGTCGACCTTCGGCTTCGGCGGCGCAACCCGGCGCGCCGCCTTCGGGGTCGCGGGAGGCGCGCCGGCAATCTTCGGGGGTGCCGCGACCGCGACGGAAGCGGGGCGCGCGACCCGCGCTTTCGGCGGGGCGCGGGGCGCGGCCGGACTGCCTGTCGCATCCCGCACCGGTGGCGGCGCCGCCGGCTTTGCGCGCGGCGGCGCCTTGGCGCGCGCGACCGGCGGCTTCGCCGCGGTATCCGGTTCCGGAATCGCGGGCGATTGCGTTCGGGGCGAGGCGGGTCGTCGCGGCAAGTGGACGTGACGCGTTATGTCAACGTCCTATTGTAGCCTGCGCGCCGCGAGGGCGGCGGCACGGCGGACGGGTCAGGCGCCCGCGTGCCGGCACTCGAGCGTGGCCGCGAGCAGGTCGATCCTGCCGATGACGACCCGGACTTCGGTGTCGGGCGCCTGCGCGGGCAGGTCGGGAAGGCGAACGACGAGCGGCAGCCCGTCGAGCCGGACGAGATTCTCGCGAATCACCGTCGCCGTCGTTTCGGTCACCCCTTCCTGCAGCAGCCAGCGCAGGCACCAATAGTGTTCCAGCCGGTCCTGCACCTCGGCGTAGATCGAGTAGGTCGCCTCGAAATCGATCAGCGCGGCGTGCAGCTCGGCGTCGTTTTCCGCATACGGCGGCCGCAGGCCGGCCACCGCCGCGATCAGCTGGCGCTGGTTGACGAGGTCGCTGTAGCGGCGCAGCGGCGAGCTCGCCCACAGGTAATGCGAAAGCCCCAGTCCCTGATGCTCGCCGGGGCGCGTGCTCATCTTCACCTTGCCGTTCGACTGCGTCCGGTACAGTCCGGCGCTGCCCGCGTCGGCCAGCACCTTCCCCCACGTGCTGTTGACGAAGATCATCAATTCGGCGACCAGCTTGTCGAGCGGCGAGCCGCGGGGGCGCGGGACGATCGTCACCTCGCCGTCCGGCGCGGCGTCCCAGTCGACATAAAAATTGAAGTCGACGCGAAAGTTGTCGGACTTGCCGCGTTGCGCGGCGAGCGACTGCGCGAACGTCCACAGCACGCGCAGCTCCGGCGACCACGGTGGATCGGATGGGGACGGCAGATCGTTCGCGAACGCCTCGCCGATCTCGTCGAGGCGCAGGTTGGCGACGACCGGCACACGGTTGACGCGCGTCTCGTGGCGCACCAGCGTGCCGTCGGGCTCGACTTCCGCGTACAGCGACAGCGCGGGAGGCGAATGACCCGCGGCCAGCGTGAACGCCCGGATCGCGGGGTCGGGCAGCATCGTGATCTTGCGGCCGGGCAGGTAGACGGTCGAGAGCCGGTCGCGCGCAACGGCGTCGAGCGGCGAGCCGCGCGGGATGGAAAGCGCCGGCGCGGCGATGTGGATGCCGATCTCGTGATGGCCGTTCGCGAGCTCGCGCACCGAGAACGCGTCGTCGATCTCGGTCGTCGTGTGGTCGTCGATCGAGAACGCGCGCGCATCCGCGAGCGGCATGTCCAACTGCGCGGGCACCGCGGGCAGCGCCCCCCAGGCGGGGAACTCGACGCCCTTGGGAAACGCCTGCGCGAGGAATGCGTTGTAGTGGTAGTCGTGCGACGACGGGATCGCGCCACATTGCGCGAGCAGCGCGACGGGATTCGTCTGCAGCGCGTCGCACGCCGCGGCGAGCGCCTTCCACTCGAGCGCGTTCTTGTCGGGGCGGTAGAGCAGCATCGGCAGCTTCGCGCGGAGAGCCTCCGGCAAGCGGTGCGCGCGCAAGTCGTTTTCCCACCCCGCCATCTGCTCGCTCTCGTGCCGCTTTCGCTCGACCGAGGCCAGCGCGGCCTTGAGCGCGTCGGGCGGCGCCTTGCGATACCGTCCCTTGCCGCGTTTGTAAAAGTACATCGGCGCGCCGGCCAGCGCGAGCGCGACGGCGGCGGATTCCGGCGCCGTGGGCGCGCGGCCGTGATACTCGCGGGAAAGGTCCGCGAAGCCGAATTCGTCGTCGGCCGACACTTCCCACAGGAAATTCGGGTCGAGGTCGCCCGCGAGCTTGTGCGCTTCGGCATTGAGCGCCGACGGCGACGGATCGGCGAAGCGCAGCAGCACCGCGGCAGCCTTGATCTTCAGGCGCTTGCCGGAAACGGCCTCGACCTGCAGCGACGTGTCGTTGTCGGCAAGGACGGTGCCGGCCTTCAACTGGCCGTCGTCCTCGAAAAAGACGTGCATGGAAACGCGCTCGAATGCGGGGGGCGGATTATAGCCCGCAACGCGTTGCCGCCGGGCGACAGCAGGTACGGCAGGCGGTATCCTTAGGCCCCTTTGGATTCGAGGAAATGCCATGCAGTTCGGGCTGAGCGACGAGCAGCAGATGATTGTCGCCATGGTTCGCCGATTCGTCGAGACGGAGCTGATCCCGCTCGAGGACGCGATCGAGGAGACCGGCCGCCTCGATCCGGCGACGGCGAAGGCGATCTTCGAGAAGTCGAAGGCGCTGGGCTTTTACGCGATGAACATCCCCGCGCAATACGGCGGCGGCGGCCTTTCCGCGGTCGACACGATGCTGGTCGAGGAGCAGTTCGGGCACGCGAAGGACATCCTGATCCGCCGCGCCTTCGGCAACGTCTACGAGTCGCTGCTCGAGGGGACGGACGCGCAGAAGGAGCGCTGGCTCCTCCCCTGCGTGCGCGGCCTGCGCACGTGCTCGATCGCGATCACCGAACCGGGCGCCGGATCCGACGCCGCGTCCGTCACCACGCGCGCGGCGAAGTCGGGCGACGGCTACGTGCTCGACGGCAGCAAGCATTTCATCAGCGACGGCGAATTCTCCGACTTCTTCATCGTGTCCGCGGTGACCGACCCCGCGGCGCGCCCGCGCCACGTGTCGCTGTTCCTCGTGGACAAGGACCTGCCCGGCGTCACCGTCGGGCGCAACCAGCGGATGATGGGGCTGACCGGCACCAGTCACGTCGAGCTCTTTTTCGAGAACGTCAGGCTCGGCACCGAGCATCGGCTGGGCGCGGAAGGCCACGGTCTTGCGATCGCGTATTCGACGCTGGGCCGCGTGCGCCTCGCGCAAGTGGGCGCGCGCGCGGTCGGCAAGGCCTGCCGCCTCGCGACGCTGATGACGAATTACGCGAACGAGCGCCGGCAGTTCGGCAAGGCGATCGGCGAGTTCCAGATGATCCAGCAAATGATCGCCGACAGCGTGATCGAAATAAATGCCGCGCGCCTCCTGGTGCTGCGCGCCGCGTGGGAGATCGACCAGGGACGCGACGCGCGCGACTGGATCTCGATGGTCAAGATCGAGGCCGCGGAGACGCTCGGCCGCGTTGCCGACCGCGCGGTGCAGGTCTTCGGCGGCATGGGCTACTGCAGCGAGATGCCGATCGAGCGGCTCTACCGCGATGCGCGCATCTACCGGATCTACGACGGCACGTCGGAAATCCATCGCACGGTCGTGGCGCGCAGCGCGTTGAAGCGCGGCGCCGCATTGTGGGACATCGGCGCCTGAACCGCCGCGTCAGGCGCGATAGTGGTCGATCGTCGCCTTGATGCCCTGCGCCAGGCTCGTCCGCTGGCGTCCGGGGAACATGTCGTCGAGCCCGGGCTCGGCGATTCCCGCTGCGATCGGCAGCGGCGGCCCCGACGCGCTCAAGCGCGCATCGGGAACGTTGCGGCGGATTTCGGCGAGCACGTCCTCGACCGTCGCGACGTCGCCGATCACGTTGAACACCGCGGCGCCCGTCAGCGGCGTCGCAAGGGCCCGCTCGAACAGCGCCGCGCAGTCGTCGACGTAGACAAGCCCCGTTGCGCCGGTGAAGGGGTGAACGTAGGTTTCGCCGCGCGCGGCGGCGCGGCAAGCGAGGCTGGGCCCGGCACTCATGCCGCTTTCGCGGCCCGCCCCATAGACCACCAAGGGTCGGAAACCGACGCTCGGCAGCCGGTGGTCGGCCCAATACGCGCGCGCCGCGCCTTCGCAGGCGAGCTTGTACGCGCCGTACAGCGTCGTCGGGCAGGGATGCACCGCATCGTCGGGACCGAACACGCCGGCGCTGCTCGCGTAGACGACCGACGCGAACCCGTGCCGGCGCGCGGCCTCGAAAACGTTGAGCGTTCCGATCAGGTCGATCTCGGCGCCGTGGATCGGATTCTCCCTGCACGCCGGCGTCAGCACGCCCGCGAGGTGAATGACGCCGTCGCAACCCTGCGCGGCGCGTTCGAGGTCATCCGTCGCCCGGATGTCGCCCGTGCGCCAGTCGAGCGCGCGCGCCACGTCGTCGCCCGCAATTTCGGCCACGGTCGAGCGATTGGAGTTGATGTCGAAAACGCGCACGTCGATTCCGCGCCGCGCGAGGCGCCGGACGATCCAGGCGCCGATGAAGCCGCTTCCTCCCGTCAACAAGATGCGCATGATGCTTCGCCCGCGGCCCTCAATACGTTGCGCGACCGCCGGTCAGGTCGAACGTGAATCCCGTGGTGAAGCTGCATTCCGGGCTGGCGATCCAGGCGACCATCGCCGCCACCTCCGGCACTTTCAGCGTCCGTCCCATCGGAATCTTGCTTCGCGCAAGCGCGATGTGCTCCGGCGTCATCTCCTTGAAGAGATCCGTTTCGGTAAGGGCCGGCGCCACCGCGTTCACCAGGACGCCGCTGTCGACGAGTTCACGCGCAATCGACTTGGTGAATCCGATGACGCCCGCCTTGGCCGAGGCGTACGCCGCGATGCCGGGGTTGCCTTCCTTGCCGGCGATCGACGCCACGTTGACGATGCGCCCGTACCTGCGCGCGCGCATTCCCGGAATGGCGACGCGGCTGCAGTAGAAGACGCCGGTCAGGTCCACGGCGAGCACGCGATCCCATGCCTCGAGCGGGTATTCCCACACGGGGGCCACGGGTCCGTTGATCCCGGCGTTGTTGATCAGGATGTCGACGGCGCCAAGCATTCGTTCCGTCGCGGCGAAGGCTGCTTCCACTTGCTTGTAATCGGCGACGTCGACCGCCTGCGTCGACGCCGGCGTGAAGCCGGCGGCGGTCGCGTCGAATCGATCGAACGCGAGATCCCACAGCGCGACACGACAGCCCTCGGCGGCAAGCCGTTGCGCGATGCCGAGCCCGATGCCCCGCGCGCCGCCGGTGACGATCGCGCGCTGCCCCGCCAACAGCTTCGTCATCCCATGCTCCAGAGATCGGCAATGCCGACGGGCCGGCCCTGCGCGAGCGACGCGACCGCCGCTTCGGCGACGGCCTGCGCCCGCATGCCGTCCGCGAGGCTCGGCGACATCGGAACTCCCGAGCGCACGGCGGTGACCAGCGCGTCGAGCTCCGCCACATAGGTGGGCGCAAAGCGGTCGTACCAGGTGGGGAAGATGCCGTCGGCGGCGACCCTGGCTCCCTGGTAGAGCGAAACCCCGCGCTGCCGCTGGCGCTCCGATTCCAGCATGCCCTTCGACCCGAAGACCTCGATCATTTCATCGTAACCATAATTGGTCCGGCGGCTGAAGCTGAACGTCGCGAGCGCGCCCGACGCGAAGCGCAGCGTGAGCGCGGCCGTGTCGACATCGCCGAAAGCCGCGTATTCCGGGTCGAACAGGCAGCCGCCGGCTGCGTAGACTTCCACCGGCTCGGATCCCGCCATCCAGCAGGCGAGGTCGTAGAAATGCGTTCCCTTCTCGCGCAGCATTCCGCCCGCGCGATGCGCCGCCGCGGGGGGTGAGGCTTCCGAACTTCGCGAGACGATATGCACCGATTCGACGGCGCCGATTTCGCCCGCGCGCACGCGGTCGAAGACGGCGCGATGATTCGCGTCGAACCGCCGGTTGAAACCGATCGCGGCGATCACGCCGGCCGCGCGCGCGGCGTCGAGGCAGCGCTTCGCGCCGTCGAGACTGTCCGCGATCGGCTTCTCGCACAGCACGGCCTTGCCCGCGCGGACGCTGGCCAGCAGGTGGGCGTCGTGGACATCGGTGGACGAGCCGATCACGACGACCTGCACATCCGGGTCCGCGAGCATCTCGTCGACCGACGTCGAAAACGCCGCGCCGTGCGCTTCGGCAAGGGATTTTCCGCGGCTCGCGTCGACATCGACCACCCAGCGCAATCGGGCATCGCGGTGCGCCGCGATGTTGCGCGCATGCACCTGGCCAATCACGCCGGCACCGATCAGCGCAAACGGGATCTTTTCCATCACGTAGCCGTCTGGGCACGGTCCTTGATGACCGTGATGACCTCGTCGGGATCCTTCGTCCACCAGTTGCGCTGCGAGAAGATCTCGACCTCGACGTAGCCGTCGTACCCTGCCCGCTCGACCATGCCGCGCAATGCCGGAAGGTCGATCACGCCATCGCCCATCATGCCGCGGTCGAGGCGAAGGTCCTGCGTGTCGGGCAGCCAGTCGCTCACGTGGAACGAGCAGATGCGCCTTCCCGCGCGCGCAATTTCGGCTTCGAGGTCGGGATCCCACCAAACGGCGTACGTGTCGACCGCGATGCCGACGATGTCCTCGGCAGCGAGGCGGTCGCACCACGCATTGGCGAGTTTGATCGTGGAGAGGACCGACCGCGTCGCGCAGATCATCGGATGCAGCGGCTCCAGCGCGAGCTTGACGCCGACGCTCCGGGCGTGGGGGATGAGCTCCGCCACGCCATCGAGGGCGCGCGCCCGCGCATCGGCGACGTTCTTGTCGCGGGCATCCACGCCGCCCGCGACAAAGACGAGGCACGGCGCCTTGACCTCGGCCGCCTCGTCCAGCGCGCGGCGCACTTCGTCCCGGGCCGCGGCCGCCTCGGCCCGATCCGGTGACGTGATCAATCCGCCCCAGCAATAGCCGGACAGCGCGATGCCGGAATCCGCCACGAGGCGCGCCGTCTCCCCGACGCCGAATTCCCGCACCTTGTCGCGCCAGAGGCTCGTGCAGCCGACGCCGTTGCGGACAAGCGCGTCGACGAATTGCGGCGTCGTGCATTGCGGCAGCAACGTCACCTGGTGGATCGACAGCCGGCGCGGATCAAGCATTGCGCAACGCCTGTTCGACCCGTGCGCGCTGCTCGCGCGTGACCACCGGATGCACGCCGAACCATTTCTCGAAACAGACGGTTCCCTGGTGCAGCAGCATGCCGAGGCCGTCCGAGACGCGCAGGCCGCGCGCGCGCGCCTTTTTCAGCAGCCCCGTCTCGAGCGGCACGTAGACGACGTCGGCGACGACGGCGTCATCGCGAACGGTCGCAAGATCGACGTCGAGATCCGGGTAGCCGACCATGCCGAACGACGCGGCATTGACGACCAATCCCGCGCCGGCAAGGGCCGCCGGCAGCTCATCCGTGGTTGTCGGAATGACCTTCGAACCGAAGCGTTCGCGAAAGGCCTCCGCCTTTTCCAGTGTCCGGTTGTGCAGATGAATGCGCGCCACGCCCCGTTCCAGCAACCCGTAGACCACCGCCCGCGCGGCGCCGCCGGCTCCGAAGACCACCGCCTTTTCGGCGTGCTGGTCCCATCCGGGCGCCGACTCGTCCAGCGCCGCGATGAAACCGACGACATCGGAGTTCGTAGAGCGCAACGTGCCGTTGTCGAGCCAGATCACATTGGCGGCGCCGATCGCGGTGGCGCGCGCGTCGGGCTGCCGTGAGCTTGAGCGCCATCTCCTTGTGCGGCATCGTCGCGGAGCCGCCGACATACCCGCGCTCGGCGAGATGCGCGAGGAACTCCGCGAATTCGTCCGGCGGAACGGCTTCGAGCCGGAAATCCGCGTCGAGTCCGTGTTTTTCGATCCAGTAGCCGTGGATGATCGGCGCCCGCGACTGCTTCACCGGCCAGCCCATCACGCATGCCGCCCGCCTTGGCGCCGCCATGTTCAATAGAGCCCGGGCGTCGCGCCGCCGTCGACGGCGATCGCCGTGCCCTGGATGTGCCGCGCCTGCGCCGAGCACAGGAAGAGCGCGAGCGCGGCGACGTCCTCCGGCTTGCCGAGGCGCGCGAGCCCGTCCTTGGCGATCAACGACGCGCGCACCGCGTCGACGGTGGTGTTGCCGGCTTCGGCGCGCTGCTTGAACAACTGCTCCACACGTTCTGTTTCGGTCATGCCCGGCAGTATCGCGTTCACGTTGACGCCGTCGCGCTTGCCGAGGCCCGACAAGCCCTTCGTGAAGTTGTGCATCGCCGCGTTGACCGCGCCGCCGATCAGGAATTCCGGGTCGGGCGTGCGCGCCGCGCCGCCGATGACGTTGACGACATGTCCCTGCGCCGTCTTCAGCAGCGGCCAGAACAGGCGGCAGAGCCGGACGCAGCCGAAGAACTTGAGCGCGAAACCATCCTGCCAGGTCTCCTCGGCGAGGCTTGCGAAGGCGCCGGCCCGCGTCGCGCCCGCCGAATTCACGAGGATGTCGCAGCGCCCGTGCCGCTCCGAGACGAAGCGAAACACGGCGGCGCAGCCGTCCTCGCGGCGCAGATCGGCGGCAACGATGTCTGGCCGGCGTCGCGGCGTTGGCCGCGATCGCCTCGGCGGCCGCTTCCAGGTTTGCCTGCGAGGATGCGGCGAGCACCGTGCGCGCACCCGCGGCCGCAAACGCTGCGGCGATGCCACGGCCGATGCCGCGGCTTCCTCCTGATACCACCACGACCTTGTCTTTGTATTCGCTTGTCATCGCTTTCCCTTGCAATATGTTCGCATCAGGCTTTCGCTGCGCTGCTGGCCGAAACGGCGGCGCGCAATCCCAGCAGATAACTGTCGAGGCCGAAGCCGCAGATCTGTCCCTTCACGACCTCGGCAAACACCGAGCGATGCCGAAACGCCTCGCGCGCATGAATGTTCGACATGTGGATCTCGACAATCGGGACCGTGAGGATCGCGAGCGCGTCGCGGATGCCGTAACTGTAATGGGTCCACGCGCCCGCATTGATCACCACCGCGTCCATCCTGTCGGCGAACGCCTTGTGAATGCGGTCGCACATCGCGCCCTCGTCGTTGGTCTGGAAGCTGACGACGTCCGCCTTGAGCTCCTTGCCGAGCTTGCGCAGCGCCGCGTCGATTTGGGCGAGCGTGATCGTCCCATATTGAACCGGATCGCGCTTGCCGAACATGTTGTGGTTGATGCCGTGCAGCATGAGGATCTTTTTCATGCGGTACTCCCGTTTGAATCAGTAGGTTCCGCGCCCGCCCGACAGATCGAACGTGGCGCCCGTGCAGAAGCTGCATTCCGGGCCGGCGATCCAGGCGACCATCGCGGCGATCTCGTCGACGGTGAGAAAACGGCCCATCGGGATCTTGGATTTCGCCGACGCGATGTGTTCCGGCGTCATCTCCCGGAAGAGATCGGTCTCGGTGATGACGGGCGCGATGCAGTTCACGAGCACGCCCGACTGCACGAGCTCGCGGGCCAGCGATTTGGTGAATCCGATCACACCGGCCTTCGCCGACGCGTAGGCTGCAATCCCGGCACTGCCCTCCTTGCCGGTGATCGACGACACGTTGACGATGCGGCCGTAGCCCGCTGCGCGCATCGCGGGCACTGCGACGCGGCAACAATAGAAGACGCCGGTCAGGTCCACCGCCAGCACGCGATCCCACGCGTCGAGCGGATATTCCCAGACCGGAGCCACGGGACCGTTGACGCCCGCATTGTTGACCAGGATGTCGAGTCGGCCCGTCCGGGCCATCGTCGTCGCCATGCCCTGCTCGACCGACGCGATAATCGGCGACGTCGACCTTGATGACGGCCGCCGGCGCGAATCCGACTGCGGCCTCGTCGAACGCATCGGCATCGCGATCCCAGACGACCACCGACGCGCCCTCGCGCGCGAGGCGCGCGGCGATGCCGCGGCCGATCCCGCGGGCGGCGCCGGTGACGACGGCGACCTGACCCTGCAGCGTGAGCTTTCGCATCGTTCATCGGGGTCCTGTCTTCATGCGCCACGGCGATAGTCGCGCAGGACTTCGTCGACGACCCACGACGTCCGCGCCGCCGACAGGCCGGTGCTGGCGCACTTCCCCTGGCCGTTCAATTCGTCGACGATCGTCTGGATCAGCGGTTGGTGCACGTGCGGCGGATCGGCGACGGGGATTTCCTCGACGGCATCTCCGCGCTCGACCCGAATCGGGATCGCCCGCGTCGTCGAGAACCGGATGCGTCCCTTGGCGCCGACGATCTCGTTCCATTCCTCGTCACGGTCGGCGGCGTAGCAAAAGGCGCCGCTGCCGTAGGCACCGGATTCGAAGCGGTAGCTAGCCGTCACCACGTCTTCGGGCCCGTACGCGCCGGCCTGATTGCCCGCCAGTGCGCGCACGCTCGCGATCGGCCCGAACACGTAGTCGAGGAAATCGAGCGTGTGGCTCACCATGTCGACAAAAAGTCCGCCGCCCGAGCGCGCCGCATCGATGCGCCACGGAGGCGATCCGGGGTTCATGTCCTCCGGCGCGCGCAGCATCTGGAACTGCCGGCTCGAGGACCATCCGCACCGGCCCGATCGCGCCTGCCTGCACGAGGTCGCGCACCGCGAGGAAGCGCGGCAGCGCGCGCCGGTAGTACGCGACCCAGAGCGGCACCCGCGCCGCGGCACAGGCGGCGATCATCTCGTCGCATTCCTGCCGATCCATCGCCATCGGCTTTTCGACCAGGACCGGCTTGCCGGCGGCCGCGCAGCGCAGCACATACTCGCGATGCGTGTCGGGCGCGGTCGCCACGTAGACGGCATCGATATCGGGCGCGCGAATGATCGCGTCCGCATCATCGTGCCAGCGCGGCACGCCGTGTCGCTTCGCATAGTCGGCCGCCAGCGCTCCGTTGCGGCGCATGACCGCGAGAAGCTGCGAGTGCTCCGCCTTGTAGAAGCCCGGGCCACTCTTGACCTCGGTCACGTCGCCGCAGCCGATGATCCCCCAGCGGATGGTTTTCATCGGGGCTTCCGAAAGACGGTCGCGCGTGAGCAGGAAGTCGTCACGCCGGCACGCCCAGGACGGCGTCCTCGGCGTGCAGCACGCCGTCTTTCTCCATCGCGTCGATTTCCGCCGCCGTGAAGCCCAGTTTCGCCGCGATCTGCCGGTTGTGCTGACCCATCAGCGGCGCGACCGAGCGAGGCGTCACGTCGCAGTCCGAGAACTTGAACGGAATGTTGGCGAGCTTCACCTTCCCCAGAACCGGGTGATCCTGCTCGATGATCATGTTGCGCGCCTTCACCTGGGGATCGGCCAGCACGGCATCGATGTTCTGCACCGGCGCGCATGGGACGTCGGCGGCGTCGAGCGCGCTCGTGCATTCCTTGACGAACGCGCCTTGGTCCACGCCTTGACCTTGCCCAGGACCTCGCCTCGATTCGTGTTGCGCCCATCCGGCGTGTGGAAACGCGCGTCGGCCGCGAGCGCATCGCCGCCGATCACCTTCGCGAGCCGCTTCCAGGCATCGTCGACCTGCGCCGCGATGACGAGGTTGCCGTCGCGCGCGGCGAACACGCCGTAGACCGTCGCCTGCGGAAGATCGTGCCCGGTCTGCTCCGGAAGCTCCTTGCCCCCGCTCATCGTGTAGCACTGCACGGCGAAATCGTGCATGCCGATCATGCAGTCGTACAGCGCGGTGTCGATGTGCTGCCCTTTGCCGGACACGCTGCGTCCGACCAGCGCCGCGCACACGGCGGCGACGCCGTGAATGCCGGCATACATGTCGGCGATCGGCATGCGGAACAGCGGCGGCGGCTCGCCGGGAACGCCGATCATCGCCATCGCGCCACTCTTGGCTTCGGCAATGACGCCGAAACCGGGCCGCGACGCGTCCGGACCGGTGTGTCCGTACGCCGACACCGAGCAGTAGACGAGGCGCGGGTTGCGTTGCGAGAGCTCGTCGTAGCCGAGGCCCAGCTTGGTCAGCGCCCCGGGCCGGTAGTTTTCGACGAACACGTCGGCCGTGCGCACGAGCTCGTGCACGAGCTTCAGGCCGCGCGGGTCCTTGAGGTTGACGCACAGCCCCTGCTTGCCCATGTTCTGCTGCAGGAAATACCCGCTCTGGCCATCCTTGAAATACGGATGGTGCCGGCCGGCGTCGCCCGCGGGCGGCCGTTCGACCTTGATCACTTCGGCGCCCATGCCGGCAAGGCAGCGAGAGAGATAGGGGCCGGCGAGGAAGTGCGTGTAGTCGACGACCCGAATGCCCGCGAGCGGGAGAGGTTGCGTTGCCATGGATGTGCTCCGGAAATGAAAGGTGGGGCGGTTCGGTGATCAGCTCGCGCTTAGCTCACCCCGGCGCCCGGACGGCGCGGGATCATCAGCTTGTGCGTGCCGCGCTGGACCACTTCGCCGCTCTGGTTGATGAGCTCGCACGGAATGTTGACGATCCCCCAGCCCGGCTTGCTCTTCGATGCCCGCATGCTGTCGATCGTGAATTTCACGTGCAGCGTGTCGCCGATGCGAATCGGCAGCAGGAAGTCCCAGTTCCAGCCGAGCGACATGCCGGGCAGGAATCGATAGTCCGCCTGGCACTTGAGGCCGTCGGCGACGGCGAGTCCGAAAAGACCGTGCGCCACGCGTTCGCCGAAATGCGACTTCCTCGCATATTCCTCGTCGACGTGCAGCGGCGTGTGGTCGCCCGAGACGTCGGCGTACATGTCGATCATCGCGCCGGTGACTGTCATCGTCGGGCTGATGCCGGCGTCGCCCACCTTGGCGTCGTCCCAGTAGCGTGCTTCGCTCATGCGAGCGTGCTCCTCTGTATGAGATGCGACCGCGCGATCAGCCGGCGCGCGCGGCGCTCGCCGACCGACGGCCCGCAGCCCCTGCAGATAGCTGTCGATCCCGAAGCCCGGCGATGTAGCCCTTGGCGATCGGCGAAATGACCGAATGCTGGCGGAATTCCTCGCGCGCGTGATTGTTCGACATGTGCACCTCGACGATGGGCACGGTCAGGATCGCCAACGCGTCGCGCAGGCCGTAGCTGTAGTGCGTCCACGCGCCGGCGTTGATGATCACGCCGTCCACCTTGTCGGCGAACGCCTGATGAATCCGCTCGCACATCGCGCCTTCGCTGTTGGTCTGGAACGAAACGACGGTGACGCCGAGCTCTTTTCCGAGGTCGCGCAAGCGGCGGTCGATTTCGGCGAGCGTGATCGTGCCGTAGTACTTGGGCTCGCGCTTGCCGAACATGTTGTGATTGACGCCATGGAGCATCAGGAATTTCTTCAATCGGGATCTCCGGATGAGCGCGGCTTCAGGCCGCCGGCGCGTACTGTTTCATCCACAATTCGATGCCCTTGACGCAGGCGACCAGCGCACGGTTGACCGGCGTCGCGACCTTGATCCGTTCGCCCCACCGCACGACGGAGCCGTTGATGAAATCGATCTCCGTGGGCGCACCCTTCTCTATGCTTTGCAGCATCGACGCCTTGAATTCCTTCGGCAGGCCCTCGCCCGCGAGCTTCCACGCGTCCTCCGGGTCTTCGCTCGTCAGCTTGATCCCGATCGCCTTGGCGACCGCGATGGCTTCGGCGATCGCGGCGATCGCGCACTGCTCGCACCTCGGGCACCGCGTACAAGCCGCCGTAGGGCAGCCGCGTGATGCCGGACAGTGCGCCGGTCGCGACGTTGATCAGCAGCTTGTCCCACATCGTGCCCATGATGTTGGTGCTGACCTCGGTCGCGAGCCCGGCGCGGGTGAACGTCGTCGCGATTCGCGTCGCCCGTTCGGTCATGCGTCCGTCGAGCTCGCCGATGAACGTCAGTTTTCCCTCGGTGCCCGCGATCACGTGGCCGGGACCGAGCAGCACTCCGCCCGCGTAGGTCTTGCCGGCCAGCACGTGCTCCTTGCCGACCACCTCGGCGAGGATCTCCTCGTGGCCGAGCCCGTTCTGCACCGACATGACCGACCGTTTCCGGGCCGACGATCCCGCCCGCTGCCGTAATCGCCTCGCGCGTGTGAAACGATTTCACGAGGACCACCACGAGATCGGCCGGACCGATGCCGTCGGCCGTCGTTCGCGCCTTGACCTTCACGTTGCGGTCGACGCCGCCGCTCCGCAGCGTGAGGCCGCGCGCATTCATCGCCTCGACGTGTGCAGTCCACGCATCGATCAAATAGACGTCGTTGCCGCCCTCGGTGAGCACGCCGCCGAGGGCGCTCCCGAGCGAACCGGAGCCCAACATGCAGATCTTCATGATGGCGCGTGCCCTGCCGGTCGACGTCATGCCGTGCTCACGACACAGCCGGTCTTCGCCGCCTCGACGATCGCGTCGACGACGCGCAGGTTCTGCAGGCCGTCGCGCGCGCTGACCAGCGGCTTCGCCTTGCCGCGAATCACGTCGGCGAAGTGGGCCATCTGCCGCTCGAGCGGGTCCACGACGTCGAGCGGGATCACGGTCTTTTCCAGCGCCTTGTGCCACGATTGATCGGCGGCGCTCGGATATCGCTGCAGGCGCATCGTCGGGATCGCCAGCGAGCCGAACGTGCCGGCGACGAGATAGCAGTCGTCCTCGTCGGTGTGCGCCTTCGCGTAACGCGGATCCTCGCCGGATGTGTGCTCCCAGCTCCGGTCCGACGCCGCGGTGTCCGACAGCAGGAACGTGCCGAGCGCGCCGCTCGCGAATCGCAGGGCGATGGCGGCCGTGTCCTCGACCGCGAACTTGCGGGTCGCGCTCGACGTGAAGGCCTGCACGGCGACGATCTCGCCGCACAGCGAGCGCATGTTGTCCACCTCGTGAATCATGTTGAGCAGGATGGGCCCGCCACCGGGCTCGCGCCGCCATGACGACGCGCCGTCGAAATAGCCCTCGTTCTCGGCCTTGTAGAAAAGCACCGTGCCCGTCACGGCGACGATCCTGCCGAGCACGCCGCTCGCGATGACCTCGACCGCCTTGGCCATGATCGCGCTGTGCCGGCGGTGGTGGCCGACCAGAACCGGGACGTTCGCGGCCTCGGCCGCTTCGCAGAGCCGGATGCCGGCATCGAGCGTGTGCGCGACCGGCTTTTCCACGAGCACCGGCAGACCGGCGGCGATGCACTCGAGCGCCTGGTCGACGTGCAACTGGTTGGGCGTGGCGAGCACCACGCCGTCGGGGCGGGCATTGGCGAACAGCTCCGCCAGCGACCGGTAGAGCGGCACGCCGAGCGAACGCGCGTAGTCGGCGGCGCTCGCCGCGGGATCGACCAGCGCCGACAGCGTGCACGCCGTGCTCTTCACGATCATTTCGACGTGCCGCTTGCCGATCTGCCCGGCGCCGGCGACAGCGATGCGAACGTTGGGATTTGTCATGCGAGGATCTGGTCAGTCGCCGGGTCCGTCGATTCGTACCGTTCCCGTCGCAACACGATAGAACCCGGGGTGTCTTTTGTCCATGCAATGATCGCAATGTCCTGCATTGCAAATTGCAATGATGGTCATAGCGTGGATGTCGCGGCGTCGCGGTCGTCACCCCGCGAGCGTCGCGTCGGTCCAGGCGCCGCCGTTGCGGTGCGAAGCGACGGCGGCCTCGATGAATTTCATGGCGATCACGCCATCGCGCGCGGTGGCGAAGGATGCGGCATTCGGGTTGGGAGATCGTCCCTCGCGGCGCGCGCCGATCACCTCGGCCGCGTCGGCATAGAGATTGGCAAACGCGCCGAAATACCCTTCCGGATTTCCGGTCTTCGTGCGCGACAGGTGGCGCGCGACGTCGCACAGATACGCCTCGCCCCGGCGCAGCGTGCGATAGGGCGCATTGTCGGCCCGCAGGTGCAGCTCATCCGGCCGCTCCTGATCCCAGTGCAGGCTCGCCTTTTCGCCGAACACCCGGATGCGCAGCCCATGGCCGTTGCCGGCGGCGACCATGCTGCACCACATCATGCCGCGCGCGCCGCCGCCGAGGCGCATGTTGACGAGCGCGTTGTCGTCGGCCGCGCGTCCGGGCACCATCGCCGACAGCTCCGCGGACAGCGTCGCGATCTCGAGACCCGTGATCCGGCGCATGAGGTGGTGCGCGTGGGTGCCGATGTCGCCCAGGACCGTCGACGGGCCGGCGACCGCGGAATTGACCCGCCACGCCATCTTCGCGTCGCCCTCCGCTTCGAGCAGCCGGTTGCGCGTCCCCTGCGCGTATTCGACAGCCACGACGCGGATCGCGCCGAGCGCGCCCGTTTGGACCTGGTGCCGCGCTTCGGCCACCATCGGGTAGGCGCTGTAGTTGTGCGTCAGCGCGAACAGCACGCCGCGCTCCGCCGCCGCCTTCTCGACCGCAATGGCCTCGGCAAGCGAGTTGGCCATCGGCTTGTCGCAGATGACGTCGACGCCGTTCCGGATGAAGGCGAGGCTTGCCGGCGCGTGCGTGTCGTTCGGCGTGACGATGGCCACGCACTCGATGCCGTCGGCGCGGGACGCTTCCGCAGCGGCCATTGCGGAGAAGTCGGCGTAGACGCGGTCGGGCGCGATGCGCAGTTCCTCGCCCATCTGGCGGTTGGCGTCGGCGTTTCTGGAAAATGCGCCGGCAACCATGCGCGAAGCGGTCGTCGAGACGTGCAGCGCGGCGGTGCGCGGGCGCAATGCCGGCGCCGGGACCACCGCCGACCATTCCGAGCCGTAGCGGTCTCATGTTCGCGTCATTCCCACGGTCAAGGTCAAAAGCTCGCCGAAGCGCGCCACGTACGTCTGTCCCGCACGCAACGGTGTGGGCGTGGTGAGCGATCCCGTGGAAAGAAGGTCGCCGGCGGCGAGGCCGATGCCGCGCTCGGAGAGCCCGTTCACGGTCTCCACCAGGATGTCGACGGGGTCGCGGCGATATTCGCCCTGGTAGGTGTCGATCGGCGCGCCGCCGTCGATCCGCGCGTCGATCGGGAGCGTCGCAAGGTCGATTCCGCGCCAGTCGGCAACGCCGGCTGCGACGACATAGGCGCCGCCCGCGCCGTTGTCGGCGATCGCATCGTGCGTCGTGAACTTGCGGCTGCCGGCGCCGATCGCGTAGCGCGAGCCCGCGATTTCGAGCCCGGGATGCAACACGAGCTGCGCCTCGAGCTCGGAGCGCGAGTAGGGGCGCGTGCGCGCCGGCACGTCGCGCCCGAAGCGGAACGCGAATTCGCACTCGATCTTGAAGCCGTCGTACATCGCCGCCGGAACCTGCGCGGGGCTCGTGTACACGCGCGGCGCGAACAGGCGGCCCGTGATCGGGCCGTCGTGTCCTTCGAGAATCTGCACGGCGCGCACCGCCGCCCCGACCTTCCAGCCGGCGACGCGCTCGCCCAGGATCTCGGCGACCCGGTCCTGAATGGCGAAGGCGTCGGCCCGGGATCGCGGCGCCGCCTCGACGATGGGAAGCGGAATTGTGCCGCCGTGTTGCCAGGCCTCGGCGAGCGACCGCGCCAGCTGTTCGTGCGTGGGTTGCATGGGATTCTCCATGCCTGAATGCGGCGCGGCCGCGATCAAGCTTTCGTTTTCGCGAGCACGCCGAACAGGCCCGCCGGACGCACCATCAGCACGATGATGAGCAGGATGAACGCGTAGATGTCCTTGTAGCTGCCCGAAAGGTAGCCCGCGCCGAGACTTTCGGTCACGCCGACCAGCAGGCCGCCCAGCACGGCGCCGGGCAGGCTGCCGAAGCCGCCGATGACCGCCGCGGCGAAAGCCTTGATCAGCACACCGATGCCCATCAGCACTTGCACGTAGTTGATCGGGCCGACGAGGACCCCGGCGGCGGCGCCGAGCGCGCACGAGACGCCGAAGATCACCGAGATCGTCAGGCCGACGTCGATGCCCATGAGCGCCGCAATCTCCTTGTTGCCGGCGACCGCGCGCACCGCCAGGCCGAGCCGCGTCTTCTTGAGAAAGACGTGCAGCGCCGTCATCAGCGTCAGCGCGGCCAGCACGATCCACACATAGGCCGCCGGCAGCGCGAGGTTGCCGATCTCGATCGGCATGCCGTAACTCACCGGGAACGGCAGCGCCCGCGCGCCCCAGATCAGGAACGCGACGTTCTGCAGCACGATCGACATGCCGAACCCGCAGATCACCATCGCCATGCCGGCGACCGTGTACCCGCCGCCGCCGCGCAATATCCGCCGGTAGAACACGCGCTCGATGACAACACCCACGAGGCCCGTGAGGATCATGGATCCGACCAGCACGAGCGGAAGCGGCAGCTTCAGCTTGTCGTAAATGACGAGCCCGATGAACGCGCCCAGCATGTAGATTTCGCCGTGCGCGAAATGGACGACGTCGAGCCCGCTGTAGATGAGCGAAATGCCGATCGCGACGAGGGCGTACACCATGCCGATCGACAGGCCGACAATGACAAGGTCGATGAAATACGACATCGCTGCGCTCCTTCGTCGTCCGCCGGGCGTCACAGCACCATGTTCGGGTCGCGGTCGGCGACCGTTCCGCCGAGATACGAGAGCCGGACGGCGTCGTCGTTGATCATGTCCGCGGCGGGACCCTCGAGGTGAATCACGCCGTCCTTGATGACGTAGCCGTATTCGGCCAGGAGCAGCGCCATGCGCACGTTCTGCTCGACCATCAGCAGCGTCATGCCTTCGCGGCAGATGCGGCCGATCGTCCGGAAGATTTCGAGCACGACCTGCGGCGCGAGCGCGGCGCTGGGCTCGTCCAGCAGCATCATCTTCGGCTCGGACATGAGGCCGCGCCCGATGCACAGCATCTGCAGCTGGCCGCCGGAGAGCGTGCCGGTCAGCTGCCGGCGCCGCTCCTTCAGGATCGGGAAATACTCGTACGCGCGCTCGAGGCCGCGCGCGCGCGCCGCACGGTCCGGCTTCACGTGCGCGCCGAGAAGCAGGTTCTCCTCGACGGTCATCGCGGGATACGCTTCCTTGCCCTGCGTGACCTGCACGAGGCCGCGCCGGACGATCCTGTCCGGACGCAGGCCGTCGATGCGCTCGCCGTCGAACACGATCGTGCCGCTCCACGGCTTGATGAGCCCCGACAGCGCTTTGAGCATCGTCGACTTGCCGGTGCCGTTGCCGCCCAGCAGGGCGACCATCTGCCCGCGCGCCACGGTGAGCGAGACACCGTTCAGGATCTGCACGCTCCCGTACCCGCCGACGACGTCGGTCGTGGTCAGCATCGGTTCCGCCGCGGTCACGATTTCCCCCGCTTTCCGGCAGCATCCGGGCTCGCGGCGGGCGTCGTGTAGCGAGACTCGAGCCCCTTCACGACCGCGATCATCGCGTCGATGGTAGGCGTGGGCACGCCTTTCTCGCGGCCGAGGCGGGACACCGACCCGTGAATCGTGTCGATCTCCGTCTTGCGCCGGAGCGCGACATCGGCCGCCATCGAGGATTTGCTGGCGCCCGTGCCGCCCCCGCCGACGGTCGTGAGCTTGTCGAAGATCGCGCGTTTTTCCTCGTCGCCGAGCGGGATGCCGCAGGCGCGCGCGACCGCGGCGGTTTCGTCGAGCGCGCGCAGGATCACCGTGCGCAATTCCGGAATGGCCACCATCTCGGCCGATGTCATGTCGGTCGCCGCCGACACGGCGCCGAGCGCGACGTTGCCGAGGAGCTTTTGCCATTTCTCCTTCTTGATGCCGGCGCTCGCGAACGTCGGCAGCCGGTGCCGCGTGAACGCATCGGCAATGGCGACCGCGCGCTCGGAGAGACCGCCCTCGAATTCGCCGATGTAGCTCGGCAGGTCGCCGAAATTGCGGACCACGCCCGCCTCGACGACGACCGCGCCCTGCGCGGTCAACCCGCCCAGCACATGCTCCGCGCCGAGGATGCGGCCGAGCGTCTCCTCGTTGCCGAGGCCGTTCTGGAACGATATGACGGCGGTGGTTGCGCCGACGGCGTGCTGCACCGAGCGCGCCGCCGCCTCGTTGGCGAAGGCCTTGCACTGGAAAAGGATGACGTCCGCCGCGCTCACCGCTCGCGGATCGAGCGTCGCGGCGACGCGCACCGTCCGGTCGCCACCGTGTCCGACGATCCTGCAGGCCGCGGCGACTGATCGCCTCGACGTGCTCCTTCCAGATGTCGATCAGCGTGACGTCGAGGCCGCCCTCGGCAAGCAGCCCGCCGAAGAGGCTGCCCATCGCGCCGCCGCCCACGATCACCGTTTTCGGTTTGTCGAAACCCATGGCGGTCACGCCGACCTCAGGTACGCGCGCACTTCGGCGTCGTCCATTTCCTTGCCGAGATAGGCCTCGATCACGCGGTGGTCGTCCTTGATCGAAGCGGGCGGGCCTTCGGCGATCTTCTCGCCATGCTCCAGGACGGACACGATGTTGCAGGTGTCCATCACGACCTTGAGGATGTGCTCGATGATGATCAGCGTGAGGCCGAAACGCTGCTTCAGCGCCAGCACGGTCTCGAGCAGCTTGTCGACGTTGACCGGGGAGAGGCCGGCGGCGGGCTCGTCCAGCATCAGGAGCTTCGGCCGCATCGCCATCGCGCGGCCGAGCGCGAGGAGGCGCCGCTGCCCGCCCGACATCTGGCCCGCGGGCATTTCGGCATAGTCGGCGAGCCCGATGAACGACAGCAGGTCCAGCATCTCGGCCCGCACCCGGCGCTCCTCCTGCCACACCCGGGGCCTGCCCACGATCGCCGACACGGTGCCATAGTGCGTGTGGCAGTGGTGCCCGACCAGCAGGTTCTCGAGCACGGTCATCTGCGAAAAGATCCGCAGCATCTGGAACGTGCGTGCCACCCCGCGATTCGCGATTTCGTGCGGCTGCAGGCTCGTGACGTCCTCGCCGTCGAAGAACATCGTGCCGCCGGGCTCGGGGGCATAGACGCCCGAGATCAGGTTGAACAGCGTGCTCTTGCCGGAGCCGTTCGGCCCGATGATGCCGCGGATCTCGCCTGCCTCGAGCGAGAGATCGACGTTCGACACGGCGACGAGGCCGCCGAATCGCTTCGAAAAGCCGGTGACCTCAAGCAGCATTCTGTTTCGCCTTCCTGATCGCCACGAAACGGCGCGTGACGAAGTACCGGTCGATCAGGCCGCCGATTCCGGTGGGCATGAACATCACGGTGAGCACGATCACGAAGCCGAAGACCAGCAGCTGGTATTCGTGGTAATCGCGCGTGAGGTCGTAGATGATCGTCACGATGATCGCGCCGACGATGCCGCCCCAGACGTGGCCGATGCCCCCCAGCACGACCATCAGCAGCACGGTCACCATTTCCACGAGCGTGTAGTTGTTGGGATGAATGAAGCCCGGCGTCATGTGCGCGGCGAGGCTGCCCGCGGCGCCCGCGTACAGCGCGCTGATGATGAAGGCCAGCAGCTTGTACTTGCGCACGTTGATGCCGGCGGCCGCGGCCGCCAACGGGTCCTCGCGCAATGCCTTGAACGCGCGCCCGATGTTCGAGCGCAGCATGCAAAACGAGAAGTAGACGGCCGCCAGCGCCAGCGGCATGACGACGTAGTAATAGCGGACGTGCGTGTTGAGGGGAAATCCGAAGAGGTTCGGCGGCGGAATGTCGCTGTAGCCGACCGACGCGCCGAGATAGTCGGTGGCGGAGATGAAGATGCGCACCGATTCGGCGAGGCCGAGCGTCGCCAGCGCGAGGTAGGCGCCTTCGAGGCGGAACGACGGGATGCCCACGAGGGCGCCGGCGAAGGCGGTGACCAGCATCGCGCCAGGAAGCGCGACCCAGAACGGCATGCCGAATTTCGTCGCCAGCACCGCGGACGTATACGCGCCGATGGCCATCAACGCGATGTGGCCCACCGTGACCTGTCCGGCGAATCCCTTGACGACGTTGAGGCCGACCGCGAGGATGATGTTGATCAGGATCAGGTCGAGGAGATAGTGCTGATAGCTGTTGACCGCGATGAGCGGCAGCGGGACCAGCACGGCAAGCCCGACGAGCCACGGCGCAACATGCCGCACCGGCGTGAGCCGCATCGTAGCGCCGTCGGTGACGGGCGCGATCTCGTCGGTCGCGTTGTCGGTCATGCGTGGCTTTCGAGGGACCCGTCGGAATCGCGTGGCGGAGGCGAGGCGGGACCCGCCGGCCCGGCGCGGGCGGCGGCATCGCTCCCGCCGCCGCCTCGCGCGGATTCCCGCGTCTCGCGCGCCCGGCTTACTTCGCCAGGCCGAAGTCCTTGTCGAAGGACACGCGGGCGAGGACCTTGGTCTGGAAGTTCTCGCCGCCCTTCGTGTACTGCACGAGGACCGCCGTCCGGTTGCCGTCCCGGCACTGCGGCGTCGGCGCGGCGCAGAACTCGATCGGGCCCGCCGCAAGGCCTTCGTACTTGATCGTCGCCAGCGCGTCGCGGATCGCGCGCCGGTCTTCGGCCAGCGAGGCATCCGTCAGCTTGAGGTTGGCCTTGGCAAGCGCCATCTTGACGATCTGCGCGGCGTCCCAGGCTTGCGAGAAATCGTGATCGGGGCACGCGAACTTGTACTTCTGGTTCACCATGGCCACGAACTGCTTCGCGATCGGCCGCTCGTCGCTGCAATTGAAGGCCTGGGTGAACGTCGTTCCGACCGCCGCGTCACCCGCGAGCTTCGGATAGGTGACGTTGCCCGCGGACGACGCGGCGACGCGCCAGACGCCCTTGGGGATGCCGACCTCGAAGGACTGCTGGGCCTGGCGCGCCAGCGCGTCGGCCTGCCCCGCGATGGCGAGGATCTCCGGATTGAGCGCCTTGATCCGCAGCAGGTGCGAGCGGAAGTCGAGATCGGTCTCCTGCATCTGCGCTTCGTAGACCGGCTCCACGTTGTAGGTCTTCTTCATGTACTCCTGGAGCTGCTTGGTGAACGCGATGCCCGCGCCATCGGTCGTGTACAGGTACGCGATCTTCTTGCCGACGTTCTCGCCCAGGTACTTGCCGTAGACGCCCGCGTAGAAGCGCTCCGACACCGACACGCGGAAGACCCACTCGTTGCCCTTCTGCGTGATGGACGAATTGGTCGACTGCGGCACGATCTGCGGAACCTGCTCCTTCGCGGTCACGTCGGCGATCGGCATCGAGACGGAGCTGCAGGTCGAGCCCACGATCAGGTGCACCTTGTTCTGGCTGATGAAGCGGTTGACGTTGGCGATGCCCTTGTCGGGCTTGCACTCGTCGTCGAGCAGGATGACCTCGACCTTCGCGCCGTTGATGCCGCCCTTGGCATTGACCGCCTCGATCTCCGTCTTGGCGATGTCCCCGTACGCCATCCCGGATTCGACCATCATGCGCAGCGTGATGCCGACGCGGATCGTCTTCTCCTGGGCCGCGGCGGGACCGGCGAGCACGGACATGCCGAGCAGGGCCGCGCAACCGGCGACGAATGCTGCCTTGAAAAGCTTGGAATTCATTTTTCGACTCCTCCAGTCGTTACGCCATCGAAACCGGGCTCGCCCCAACCCTTTATCGGGGAACAAGGCGGCCACGCGCAGCGCCCGGGGGCGCCCCCAACGAAACTCTCGATGCTCCTCCTGCGTCGGGCATTCTTCTTGTGGGTGCTAAAGACCAGCCAACGCGCATCCGGGCCGATCGATGCCGACTTTCGCCGACGATAGCCTTGTCGCGCACTATTGTCCATGCAATGATGCCAATACCTCGTATTTCGATTATCAATGATGGAACCCGAGCTCGGATCGGTCCCCCGCGACGCCCGGATGCTCGTCCTGTTCGACGAGATCTATCGCACCCAGAGCATGACCCGCGCGGCCGAGCGCCTCGACTTGAGCCAGCCGACGGCCAGCATCTGGCTCTCGAAACTGCGCCGCGAATGGCACGATCCGCTGTTCGTGCGGACATCGGCCGGCATGCAGCCGACGCCGCGCGCCGACGCGCTCATCGGCCCTGCCCGCGAGGCGCTGGCGCTGCTGCGGCGGCTTTCCGCGAGCCTGCCGGGTTTCGACCCGGCCGCGACCCACCGCAATTTCCGCATCTGCATGACGGATGCGAGCCACATCACGCTGCTCCCCCGGCTGCTTGCGCATGTGCGTGGGATCGGTCCCGACGTCCGGCTCGACGTCGTGCCGATTTCCGCCGCCACGGGCCACGTCCTCGAAACGGGAGAAGCCGACCTTGCGCTCGGCTACATTCCCGGCCTCGAGGCGGGGTTTCACGAGCAGCGGCTCTACGCCCAGGATTTCATCTGCCTCGTCAATGCGAAGCATCCGCGCATCAAGGACGCATTCACGCCGCGCCAGTACAAGGAGGAAGGGCACATCGGGATCCTGTCCTCCACCAGCTATCCGATGCTGCAAAGCTCGTTCAAGCGGCACGGCATCGAGCGGCGCGTGCAGCTCGAGCTGCCCGGCTTTCTCGGGGTTGCCGCCATCGTTTCCGCCACCGACCTCATCGCCACCGTCCCGCGAACCATCGGCGAAACGCTGGCGCAGATGGGGACGATCAAGGTGCTCCCCTGTCCGCTCAGGATCCCGACGTTCATGGTCAAGCAGTATTGGCATGCGCGCTACCATCACGACCCCGGCGTCCGCTGGCTGCGCGGCGTATGCGCGCAGCTGTTCGCGCGCACGGAGCCCCCCAGGGCAAGACCGCACGCATAGAGGCCGGGTCGTCGTCACCGCTCACGGCCGCCGCGAAAGCTCGGCGCCGGCGTTGGGCGGAAGCCGCAGCATCCAGATGACGGCCAGCGCCATCAATCCTCCCGCCGCGAACAGCGCGTGCTGGAAGTCGGGAAGCGCGAGCTGCGCGCCTCCCCGCGTTGCCTGGAAAGCGCCGAGTGCGACCGCCGCGAGCGCGACGCCCAGCGCGCCCGCGGTCTGCTGCGCCATGGACGCGAGCGTCGTCGCGCCGGGCCGCAGCTCGCCCGGAACGTCGGCAAACGCGAGCGTGGCGGTGCACGTGAAGTTCATCGACCGCGTCAGGCCGGCGACGAACAGCACGACGTAGATCGCGGCAACGGGCGCCGACGGCGACAGCCATCCGCACGCGACGAGCGCCAACGTGCACAGCATGCCGTTGACCGTCAGCACGTTGCGGAAACCGTAGCGGCGCAGTATCGGCGTCGTCGCGCTCTTCATCGCGAGATTGCCGGCCATGTAGACGAGCAGCATCATGCCGGCTTCGAAGGCGGTCGCGCCAAAACCGATCTGGAACATGAGGGGCAGCAGGAAGGGCGTCATGTTGATGGCGATCCGCGCCAGCAACCCGGCGCTGATCGTGCTGAGCGCGAAGGTCGGCACGCGAACGGCCGACAGGTCGAGCATCGGTGACGGATGGGAAAGCGCGTGGCGCACGGCGGCAAATCCCGCCGCGATTCCGATCAGGATGTAGACGCCTCCCGCCATCTCGCTGCCGGCGCGCGCGGCGACTTGCGCCAGGCCATGTATCAGCGTGGCCAACGCAACGGCCGTCAGGGCGAACCCTCGGGCGTCGAACCGCGCAGGCGTTTCCTTTTGATGCTTCGGAACGAACCGCAGCACGAGCAGCACGCCGATAATTCCGAGCGGCACGTTGATGAGGAAGATCCAGCGCCACGATGCATAAGTGGTGATGAAGCCGCCGAGCGGCGGCCCGATGACGGGCGCAATGAGCGCCGGCCAGACGATGAGTGCGATCGCGTCGATGATCCGGTGCTTGGGCGCCTCGCGCAGCACGACGAGACGCCCCACGGGCGACATGAACGCCGCGGCTGCGCCCTGGAGGAGGCGCGCGCCGAGCAGCGCGTAAAGATTGGGACTCAATCCGCAAAGCAGCGACGCGAGCGTGAACGTGCCAACCGCGGCGGCGAAGAGATTGCGCCCGCCGAAGCGGGCGCTCGCCCACCCCGCGGCCGGAACGAACACGGCCATCGCCACGAGGTAAACGGTGATGCTGGAAGTAAGCCGGAGTGTGGGCTCGCCCAGGCTCTGCGCGATGGCCGGCAGCGCCGTCGCGACGATGGTGCTGTCCAGCATCTCCATGAAAAACGCCGCGGCCACGATGAGCGGCACGCGGCGCGAAAACGTGGCCGCTCCTTCGTCGACGGTGGCGCGTGGGAGCAAAGCGGGAACCGTCGACGCGACGGGTCAGCCAGGAATCTTCTGCCAGCGATCGGACTTCGCCGATTCGAACAGCGCCTCGATGATGCGCAGCGTCAGCAGCGAATCCTCGATCGGCCAGCTCGGCACCGATTCCCCGCGCACGAGCCGGGAAAAGCGCTCGACCTGCAGCGTGTACTGATTGACCGGCGCGAAGTCGAACGTCTGCGTGGGGAAACTGCCGTGGCTCGTGTGGTCGCCGACGAAGAGGTGACATACCGTCGGCCGCGGATGCGCATACGGAAAATCGCAACGCAGCCAGCCATTGCTGCCGAGCACCGAGAACTGCTGGTGCGTCGCCCACGCGGACGGTCCGCCCTGTGTTGCCACGGTGAATGTCGCGTGGCGGTCTCCGTAGTCCAACAGCGCGGTCGACAGTCGATCAATCTTGAACACGGGATCGCGGTCGAGCGCGGCGATCACGCGCAACGGAGCCCGCTTGAAGATCGCACTGCAGGCGCTGATCGTGTACGAGCCAAGGTCGTAGAGCCCGCCGCCGCCCTGGTCCGGATTGTTGCGGATGTCCTTCGGGTCGAGGAATTGCTTGGCGAGCGTGCACTGGACGGCGCGGGGCGTGCCGATCGCGCCGGCGGCGATCAATTCCGCGATGCGCGTCCATTGCGGATGGTTGCGATAGGAGAACGCCTCCTCGATATGCCGTCCGCTGCGCTCGCGCGCCGCCTGCAGCGTGACGACTTCGGCGGCAGTGAGGCAAAGCGGCTTTTCGCACAGCACGTGCTTGCCGGCTTCAAGCGCCTTGACCGACCACTCGACGTGCAGATGGTTGGGCACGGGGATGTAGAGCGCTTCGATTTCCGGATCATGGATCAGCTCGTCATAGGCGCCGACATGCCGCGGCACGCCGAACTCGTGCGCGACGGCTTTGGCCTTGGCCGCATCGCGCGACGCGATCGCGACCAGCCGCGCGCCCGTCGCACCTTTCATCGCCGGAATGAAGCGCGACGTGGCGATCGCCGCCGCGCCGAGCACTCCCCACCGAACCGGTTCCATGTCGCGACCCTTTCAGCGCGCGAGCCACCGCGGCTTGCGCTTCTCCGCAAACGCCCGCGGACCTTCCTTCGCATCCTCGCTCGCCAGCATGCGTTCGGCCGCGGGATATTGCTTCAGCATCGCGGCTTCGAGGCCGGGCTCCGCGAGGCTTTGGAGCATCACCTGCTTCGACGCCTCCAGCGCAAGCGGCGCGCAGGCGAGAACGTCGCGAGCCAGCGTCGTTGCGCGCTCGAGCGCCGTGCCGCGCGGGACGACCTCGTTGACGAGGCTCAGCCGATGCGCCTCGGAAGCGGAAATCCGCTTGCCCGTCAGCACGAGTCCCATCGCGTCCTTCATCGGCATCTGCCGGGCGAGGCGCTGCAACGCGCCGCCCCCCAGCGCCGCCAGGCCGACGAGCGGCTCGGGCAATCCGAACTCCGCGTGCTCCGCCGCGACGGCGAGGTCGCACGCTGCAAGTATCTCGACGCCGCCGCCGAGGCACAAGCCGTTCACCGCCGCGATCACCGGCTTCCACAGGTCGAAGCGCTTCGTGATGCCGGCGAAGCCACCGCGGGGATACTCGTAGTTTCCGGTCTGCGCGAGCGACTTCAAGTCGGTGCCGACGCAGAAGGCGCGATCGCCGATCCCCGTGATGATCGCGACACGCAGATCCGGATCGGAGGCGTACTGGTCGAAGGTTCGGGAAAGCTCGACATGCGCGTCGAGATGCAGCGAATTCAGGACCTCGGGCCGGTCGATCGTGATCGTGAGGATGCCGCCGTCGCGCTCCACGCGGATGTACCGGAAGGCCTCATTCATCGGAGTGGCGTCGGCTGGGGGCATGGGCAACTCATTCGCCGCGCTTGCGGGCGGCATTGAACTCGGCGAGGCAATCCTCGATGACGCGCGCCGTCCGGGCTGCCGTCTCGCCGGTGCTCGGACACCGCCCGACGCCATTCATCTCGTCGACGATGGTCTGGATCAGCGGTTGATGGACATAGGGCGGATCGGCCACCGGAAATTCCTCCACCGTGTCACCGCGGACAAGGCGGATCGGCACCGGTGGCCGGCCGGCAGGGAGCGACAGCGGCGGAAACGTCGAAAACGTGATGCGCCCCTCGCTGCCGACGATCTCGTTGTGCTCGTCGTCGCAGTCGGTCGTGAAGCACCATGCGCCGCTGCCGTACACGCCGGTGGAGAATCTGTAGGCAACCGTCACGATGTCTTCCGGCGGGTACGCGCCGGCCTGGTTGTCCGCGAACGCGCGGACGGTTTCGATCGGTCCGACGATGTAGTCGAGGATGTCGAGCGTGTGCCCCACGGCCTCGAAAAAGATGCCGCCGCCGGAGCGTGCCGGGTCGAGGCGCCAGCCCCAGAATGGGCCGCGCATTTGCTCGGGCGTCGGAATGCGCTGGAAGTGCCGAGTGAGCACCATCCGCACGTCGCCAATCGCGCCGCTTTGCACCAGCTCGCGAACCTTGAGGAAGCGCGGGAGGCCGCGCCGATAGTACGCGACCCAGAGCGGAACCGTCGCCGCGCGGCAAGCCGCGATCATGCCGAGGCAGTCGGCATGGTTCATCGCCATCGGCTTTTCGGTGAGCACGGGCTTGCCGGCGGCAGCGCACCGCAGCACGAAGTCGCGGTGGGATTCGGTCATCGTCGCGACGTAGACGATGTCGACATCCGGCGCGCGGATGATCGCGTCGGCGTCGTCATGCCAGCGGGCGACGCCGTGGCGTCGCGCGAAATCCTCCGCCCGCTTCGGGTTCCGGTCGGCGACGGCGACCAGCTGCGAATTCGTGGCCCTGCGAAAGCCCGGGCCGCTCTTCGTCTCGGCGACCTCGCCGCAGCCGATCAGTCCCCAGCGGATCGTCTTCACCGCGGACGCTGCCCGCTACTTCGCCGCGAACGCCGGCTTGAACGTCTGCACCACCTGCGCCTTGCCGTTGGCGACCTTGACGAAGAAGCTCTCGCGATCGAGATCGCCCTTGTTGTCGTACTGGACGTCGAACAGGACGCCGGGATAGTCCTTGGCCGAGATCGTCGCGCCGTGAAATGCGGCAGCGAGCGCCTTGGTGTCGATCTTGCCGATCTTGTCGGTGACCGCCTTGACCGCCCACATTCCCGTGTAGCCCTTCATCGCGTTGTGATCGGGCTTGTATTTGTATTCGCTCATGAACTTCTGCACGAAGGCCTGCACCGTCGGGTTCGGCGCATCCGCCGTCAGCCCGACGTGCGCGACCACGCCGTTCGCGGCATCGCCGGCCAGCTCGATGACCTTCTCGTTGGCGATCGTCGTTTCACCGACGATCGGCTTGTCGTAGCCCTGCTTGCGCAGTTCCCGCAGGAGCCGCGCCGATTCCTCCTCGTTGAGGTAGACGAACAGCGCATCGGCGTTCGATTGCTTCGCCTTCAGGACCGGGCCCGAAAAATCGAGCTGCCCCTGGTCGGTCGAGATGTCGGCGACGACGTCGATGCCCAGCTTCTTCAGTTCGGGCACGATGATGTCGCGGCCGCCCTTGCCGAAGTCGTTGTTGACGAAGACAACCGCGACCGACTTCGCCTTGACCGTGTCCTTGAGGTAGGTCGCGACCTTGGGCATGGCCGCCGCCTGCGTGAACGAGCAGCGGAAGACATACGGATTGCCTTGCTGCGTGATCGACGCGGCTTCGCCGGCGACGACATTGGTCACCTCGGCCCGCCGCGTCTCGCCCATGCTCACGATGATCGAGCCGGAGAACACCGGTCCCATCACCACGTAGACGCCCTGGTCGACGGCCTTGGCCGCGAGCGCCTTGGCGATGCTCGGGTTGGTCTGGGTATCGGACGACGTGTACTCGATCTTGCGCCCCGCGAGGCCGCCGGCCGCGTTGATCTCCTTGATCGCCAGCTTGACGCCGTTGTCGAAATTGGTCCCGACCGACGCGCCCGCTCCGGACAACTCCACGAGCCCGGCGATCGGGACGGTTTGCGCCTGCGCCAGCACGGGCGCCGTCGCCAGCGCCAGCGCAACGATGATCGAACGAAACGAAGCCATCGTGAATCCTCCAGTGTTCTTGCGCCGGCCCGCGGGCCGGTCGAGCGTGCTATTTCGCAAGCCCGACGATAGAGCGCTCGCCAGGCATTGTCCATGCAATGTGGGCAATGTTGGCCATTGCAAATCGCAATAATGGGCCGGCGCCCGCGCGGGCCGGCCTTCCGGTCATGGAGCGCGCGGATCAGAACGGCGACAGCGGCGGCAGCGTCGACAGCACCTGTTGCTTGCCGCCCTTGACTTCGACGATGTAGCTGACGCGGTCGGGATCGCCGTTCTTGTCGTACTTCACGTCGACCAGCAGCCCGGGGGTGTCCTTCACGTACAGCGGCATGCCGCGGATTGCCGCCGCGAACGCCTTGGCGTCGACCTTGCCGATCTTCTCGCTCACGGCCTTGATGATGTACGGGACCATGTAGCCCTGGATCCCGTTGTGGTCCGACTTGATCTTGAATTCCTTCGTGTACTTCTCGTCGAATGCCTTCATCGCCGCCGTCGGCGCGTCGACCGTCAGCGGCACGTGTCCCTGGATGCCGTTGGCCGCCTCGCCCGCGAGCTCGATCGCCTTCTGGCTCACGAGCGTCGTGTCGCCGACGATCGGCTTGGCAAAGCCCTGTTTGCGCAGCTCGCGCACGAGCCGTGCCGACTCTTCCTCGTTGGTGTAGGCAAAGAGGACGTCGCTCCCCGCCTGCTTTGCTTTCAGCACCGGCGCCGAGAAGTCGACCTGGCCCTGGTCCGTCGACACGTCGGCGCCGACCTTGAGGCCCAGCGCCTGCGCCGCCTTGACGAACTCGTCGTGCCCGCCCTTGCCGAAGTCCGTGTTGATCCAGATGATGTCGACCGAATTCGCCTTCAGCGTCTCCTTGATGTAGCGCGCGACCTTCGGCATGGTCACGGTCTGGGTCGAATTCGTGCGGATCACGTAGGGATTGCCCTGCTGCGTGATCGATGCCGCCGCCGCGCCCGTGAAGTTCGGGATTTCCGCTTTCCGGGTCTCGCCCATGCTGACGACCATCGCGCCGGAAAGCGTGGGGCCGATGACGGCGAACGCCCCCATGTCCACCGCCTTTTGCGCCAGCGCCTTGGCGACGCCGGCATTGCTCTGGTTGTCGAGCGTGGTCACTTCGAACTTGCGGCCAAGGACGCCACCGGCGGCGTTGATCTCGCGCACCGCGAGGTCGACGCCATTGCGATAGTTCGTTCCGGCCGATGCAATCGCGCCCGAAAGCTCGAGCACGTTGACGAGCTGGATAGGCGCGTTCTGGGCACCGGCGAGCGCCGGCACCGCGGCGGCCGCGAGCGTTGCGAGAAGTCGGGTGCAGCGATTCATGATTGCGTTCCTTTGGAGTTCGAGGGTTGGACGACGGCGAGTCGAGGCGCCGGGAGTCAGGGATTCGGCGTGCCGCGGGCGCGCCGGATGACGTCGTAGACAGCGTTGAGATCGGCAATGGGGATCTGCCCGGGCGCCGAGCTGCCTTCGCCGACGGCGAAGCTCAGCGACGAGCCGAACACGCCGCCGATCATCCGCGTCACCGAGCCCAGCGGCCCCATCGACATGCTGATCAGCGGAATGCGCGCTTTCGCGTCGGCCGTCGCCGTGGCGGCGAGCAGCGTCAGGACGTCGGCACGGTCGCGCGGCATGACCGCGACCTTCGCCACATCCGCGCCGAGGCGCTCGGCCTCGAGAAAGCGTTGCACGAGGAATTCCTGGCCGGGCGTGTAACCGAAGTTGTGATACGACAGGATCAGCTTCGCGCCGCGCGCGCGCGTGCTCTCGCGCACTTCGCGGACATGCCCGGGATCGTTGCCCATTTCGAAATCGATGAAGTCGACGAGGCCGCTCGCGCCGACGGCGTCGTAGAGCTTCACCACGCCCTCGTCGCCGATTGCGATCTTCTCTCCACCCTCCTTCACCGAGCGCCGCGTGAAAATGATCGGCATGTCGCCCGCGGCCTTGCGCAGCACCGCCGCGACGTCGACGACCGCCTTCGCGTCGGCGATGGCCTCGAAGTAATCGACCCGCCACTCGATGACATCGGGCTTCTTGGCGACGACATTGGCCGCTTCCGCGGTCAGGCGCTCGCGCGTGCGCCCGACGAGCGGCGAGCAGATGAGCGGCGTGGGCCCGCCGAGCTTGCGGCCGCGGATGTCGATGATCTTGGTCTCGCTCACGCTCTGCTCCATTTTGCCTGTGGGTTACGCATCGCTGTTGCCTCACGCGGCCGGCGCCGCGGCGGCGCTTCCATGCTGGGCGGCGCCGCCCAGGAAGAGGCGGTTGAGGTTCGGGTCGCCGAGAAGCTCGGACGCGGGACGATCGAGTGCAAGGCGCCCCATCTCCAGCACCAGCGCGCGGTTCGCGTACTTGAGCGCGGTGCGCACGTTCTGTTCGACCATCAGCACCGTCGTTCCCGCATCGGCCAGCTGGCGCAACAGGCCCATCACCTCCTGCACGAGCTTCGGCGAGAGCCCGATCGACGGCTCGTCGATCAGCAGCACCCGCGGGCGGAGCAGCAGCGCCCGGCTGATCTCGAGCTGCTTCTGCTCGCCGCCGGACATCGTGGAGGCCTGGTTGTCGATGCGCTCGCGGATTCGCGGAAAGCGCTGCAGCGCCTCGTCGATGCGGCCCGGGAGCTCGGACCGCGGCAACGTGATGCCGCCGAGCTCGAGGTTGTGTCGCACCGAGAGCGAGCCGAACAAGTTGCGTCCCTGGGGCACGAAGGCGATGCCTTGGGCGAGCAGGTCCCGCGGGCCCTTGCCGTTGATGACCTTGCCCTCGAAACGCACTTCGCCGGAACGCGGCACGAGCATGCCGAACAGCGTCTTCAGCACCGTCGACTTTCCCGCGCCGTTGGGGCCGATCAGCAGGGTGATCTCGCCTTTGCGCGCGTCGAGCGTCGTCTCGTTCAGGATGGTGAGGCTGGGCGAGTACCCGGCGACGACCTTGTCGAATTCGATGATCTTTTCGGTCATTGCGCAATCTCGCCTAGTTGCCCAGATAGGCTTCGAGCACCTGCCGGTTCGCCTGCACTTCCTGCGGCGGACCTTCGGCCAGCACCTTGCCCTCGACCATGCAGATCACGTGCGGGCAGAGCCGCATGATGAAGTCCATGTTGTGCTCGATCACGACAAAGCTGCCGCCCTGCGACTTGTTGAGCTCGACCAGGAGCTCGCGCAACTGGTCGACGAGGCTCGGGTTGACGCCCGCGCAGGGCTCGTCGAGGAGCACGAGACGCGGCGCCGGCATGAATGCCATCGCGATGTCGATCAGCTTCTGCTGGCCGTAGGACAGCGTCCCCGCGTACAGGCTGGCGACGTGCTTCAGGCGAAAGAGCTCGATCATCTGGTCGGCGTGCTCGCCCAGGCCGGCGTCGGGCTTTGCGAACATGCGGCCGGGCAGCGTGCCCTTGAATTCCTGCGCCGCGACGATCAGGTTGTCGCGCACGGACAGCTTGCCGAACACCTGCAGCGTCTGGAACGTCCGGCCGACGCCGCGCCGCGACAATTCGAGCGGCGACATCCCGGTGATGTCCTCGCCGCAGAATTCGACGTGCCCCGCGGTCGGGCTGATCTGCCCGAGAATGCTGTTGAACAGCGTCGTCTTGCCGGAGCCGTTCGGGCCGATGACGCCGACGATCTCGCCGGGACCGACCTTCAGCGAAACGCCGTCGACCGCCCTGATCGCGCCGTACGACTTGCGGACATCACGCACCTCGAGGAACGGCGCGAGGGCGCTCACTTTGCCGCCTTCGCGCGCTTGAAGCGGTCCGGTATCGACATGATTCCCTCCGGCAGCCAGATCATCAACGCGACGATCGCGACGCCGAAGAACACCAGATACCACTTTTGCATGAACTTGAGCCATTCCACGTTGCTGGAACGCAGCACCTCGGGCAGCAGGATGATGATGACCGTGCCGATCACCGGGCCGAAGAAGCGGCCCGAGCCGCCGACGATGACGGCCAGCAGCATCATCAGCGACGTCGAAAAATGGAACGGGCCGGGCTCGATGAACTCGACCAGCGACGCGAAGTAGACGCCGCCGATGCCGGCGCAGGCGGCGCCGATCGCGAACGCGAGCAGCGTGTAGGCCGTGATGTTGACGCCGAGGCTTTCGGCGCGTATCGGGTTGTCGCGCAGCGCGGCAAAGGCGCGCCCCCAGGGGGAGCGCAACAGCCACCACAGGAACGACGCCAGCAGGATGAGCGACACCAGCGTGAAATAGAAATAGGCCTTTTCCGTTTCGAACGCGTAGCCCAGAAGCGACGGGCGAGGAATGCCCGAGATGCCGAACGTGCCGCCGGTGATCTTCTCCTCGTTGCGCATGCCGAGATAGACGAGCACGTTGAACCCGAGCGTGGCGAACGCGAGGTAGTGGTGCTGGACGCGCAGCGCCGGGAAGCCGAGCGCCAGCCCGATGACGAAACAGGCCACCCCCGCGATCGGGAGCACCAGCAGGAACGGAATGCCGGCCTTGAGCGCGATCGCCGCGATGTAGGCGCCGATGCCGAAGAACGCCGCCTGCCCCAGCGACATCTGGCCGGCGTAGCCGACGGTCAGGTTGAGGCCGAAGGTCGCCATCAGGTAAACGCAGAAAAGCGACAGCAGATAGATCTCGCTGCGCTTCAGCGACCACGCGGCGATCGCGACCGCGACGATGCCCGCGACGAGCAGCCCGAGCTTGACCGGAGGACTTCATACCTTCCGCTCCTCGGGCTTGCCGAGCAGGCCTTCCGGCTTGAACAGGATCACGCACAGAAACAACACCAGCGCGACGCCTTCCTTGTACGCCGGCGAGATGTAGAAGCCCACGAGATTCTCGAGGACGCCGATCAGCAGGCCGCCCAGCAGCGCGCCGCGCGTCTGGTTGAAGCCGCCGATGATCGCCGCGAAGAACGCCTTCTGCCCGATCGAGTCGCCCATGTCGAACTTCGCGAGGTACGTCGGCGTCATCAGCAGCGCCGCCACCGTCGCGAGCACTGCGTTGGTGAGGAACACGTAGAGCACCATCCGCTGCACGTTGATCCCGAGCACTCTTGCCGCTTCGGTGTTTTGCGCGACCGCTTGCATTGCGCGGCCGGTGACAGTCTTGTTGAGGAACGCCTGCAGGCCGACCACGATGGCGCCGGCGACGATCAGCGTCCCGACATCGGCGTAGGACACATTGAGCCCCGCCAGATCCCATTGCCCGGCCGGGAATGTGCTCGGGAAAGGGTGCGCTTCCGCGCTGTAGCCGGCGCGCACGATCGACTTGACCGCGATCGACAGGCCGAGCGTCGCAATGACGAGCGGGATGACGCCATGCTTGATGAGCGGGTCGACGATTCCGCGCTTGAAGCCGTAGCCCAGCACCAGCATCGCCACCGCGCACGTGAGCAGGAACGCGAGCCACAGCGGCGCGCCGCCGGCGATGAAGAACAGGATGCCGAAGGCCGGAAGCATCACGAACTCGCCTTGCGCGAAGTTGATGACGCCCGCTGCCTGCCAGAGCAGCGTGAACCCGAGCGCCGCGAGCGCGTAGATCGCGCCCGTCGCGCAACCCGATACGATCAGCTGCAGGAGGTCGGCCATCGCGGAACCTCGGCGTTGAACGTCTTCATCGGCCCGGAAGCCGCGAAGCGATCCGCTTCGCGCAGGCTGGCCACAGCACAGCGAAGGATTCACTGATTTCCCCATCGGTCATGCCGAAGCTATCGAAAACTGCGCGCATGGCGATCATCATGCGAGCGGGACCGAAAGTCCATCGATCAGCGGTTTCGTTTCGGGACGCACGCCGCGCCACCAGGCAAAGCCCTCCGCGGCCTGCTCGACGAGCATGCCGATGCCGTCGGCCACGCGTCCCGCAAACGCGTCCCGCGCGAGGCGCAGAAACGGCGTCAGGCCCTTGCCGTAGACGAGATCGTAGGCGAGGCAACCCTGCGCGAAAGCGGTGCGGGAAACCGGCGGCAGCTCGCCGCGGAGGCTCGCCGACGTCGCATTGACCACGATGTCGAACGGCTGGTCGCCCAGGTCGGCATATCCGCCGGTGCCGAGGTTGCCGAATGTCCAGAACTGCGCGCCGAGCGCCGTTGCCTTGGCCACCGTGCGGTTCGCCACGAACAGCACCTCCGGGCGTTGCTCGAGAAACGGCAGCAGTGCGCCGCGCGCGGCGCCGCCGGCACCCAGCAGCAGGATGCGCTTGCCCGCAATCGGACATGCCAGGTTGCGCTGGATGTCGTTGACGAGACCGACGCCGTCGAAATTCTCGGCCTGCACGCGCTCGCCGTCGAACTTCAGCGCATTCACCGCGCCTGCGAGACGCGCACGCTCCGACAGATCCGTCGCGAGCGCGAACGCCTCCAGCTTGAACGGCGTCGTCACGTTCGCCCCGCGCCCGCCGTGGGCTCGAAACTCTGCAATTGCCGCGGCGAAGCCGTCGACCGGGGCCTCGATCGCCTCGTAGGTGAGGTCCTGCCCGGTCGCGCGGGCGAACGTCCCGTGGATCAGCGGCGACTTCGAGTGGCTGACGGGATTGCCGAAGACGGCGTAGCGGTCGGTCATTGCGGATTCGCGGTCGCCGGGGCGGCCGCTCAGTAAGCCACTTTCGCGACGGCCCGCAGCTCGTCGGGCGTCGCGGTGCCGAAGCCGAAGAATTCCAGGTACGCGGGAATCATCTCGAACAGCATGTCGGTGCCGACCTGGTATCGGCAGCCGCGTTCCCGCGCCGCCGCGAGCAGAGGCGTGATCTCCTGCTTCATCACGACTTCGCCGACGAACGTCCGCGGCGACAGCCCGGCTACATCGATCGGAAGCGGGTCGCCCGGGTTCATGCCGAGCGGCGTGCCGTTGACGACGAGGTCGAAACCCGCGGGGTCGCGGGAGCCGACGTTCACGTCGATCGACGGATAATGCTTCTTCAGTCGCGCGGCGAGGTCCCGCACCGTCGCGGAATCCGTGTCGTAGAGCGAGATCGCCGCCACGCCGTCCGCGGCAAGCGAGGCCGCGATCGCCGAGCCGACGCCGCCGGCTGCCGACCACGAGGCACCGCGCGCCCGCCAGAGTGAAGCCTTTGCGCCGAACCCCGCGCGTGAAGCCGACGCCGTCGAACATGTCGCCCAGGAGCGTGCCGTCGGGCCGCTTCAGGACGGCGTTGCACGAACCCGCGATCTTCGACGGTCGTCGTGCATTCGTCGACGAGACCGACGGTCGTGACCTTGTGCGGCATCGTCACCAGCGCGCCGCGGATGTTGGTGAACTTGAACACCGATTCGAGCACGCCGGGATAGTCGTCGCCCTTGACCCCCATCGGGACCACGACGGCATCGATGCCGGCTGGTCGAACCACGGGTTGTAGATGTACGACGCCTTGAACGATTCGGTCGGATAACCGATGTGCGCAATGAGCGTCGATTTGCCGCTTAGCATTCGCGCGATCCGAGGTTAGCGGGCAGGAACCGGAACGCGGGTGGCTGCGGCTGGCCGCGGGTCGCGGACGCTGCCATCGGCGGCGGTCTCGAGATGGCTTTTCGCGACGAGCAGGGCGAGACGAGCGACTTCCTCGGGCCCGACCGCCTTCGTCAGCGCGACTCGCGGAATCTCCAGCGCGTACGGGAGGTCCGACGGCAGTCACGACAGGATGCTCGCGCACGTCGATTCCGCCCTCGCCCGGGAAGAGTCGCTCGTCGCGCGCGGTGCGGATGATGCCGGCCATCGTCGGCGGCACCTCCTTCGCGGCGTCGCAGACGTGCGCAAACCGGAACCAGTCGCGCGGCAGCGCCGAGAGCTGCTCGAGGCTCGAGTCCGAGCGACCGAAGTGCAGCATGTCGACGAGGATTCCGGCATTGCTCCGGTTGACCGCGCGCACGACGCGCGCCGCCTCGGCCAGATTGCCGGTCTCGGTCCAGTGCGGAAATTCGAGGCTCACGAATATGTCACGCGACTGCGCGAGATCGCACAGGCGCGCGAACCGCGCGATCGCCCGCTCGCGGTCCGGATCCGGGAGCTGCGCGATGATGTGGCGCGCGCCGAGCTCGGCGGTCGCGTCGAGCTCGGCCAGGAAATCGTCCGGTCCGAGCGACGGGTCCATCCGGAACAGCTCGGCGTCGTGCACCGCGACACCGGTATCGGCGAGCCGCGCCTTGGTCTCGCGCATCAGCGCCCGGTCGCGCCCGAGGTCGTAGAGCACCTCGTCGGGCGTCACTCGCGTCATCCGCAGGCCCACGTAGCGATAGCCGGTGCGCGCGGCGACGTCGATGAGCTGCGGCGGCGTCAGCGACAGCGCGGTCAGGTGCGCAAGCGAGTAGTCGTGCGTCATGGTGGGTCCCTCGTGGTTACGCGGTGGACGGCAGGGGTCGGTCGGTGTCGCGCTCAGTCGCCGGTGGCGACGTGGTGGACCTTCTTGCCCGGGGAGTAGATGTCCATGATGTTCCAGTGCCCCGCCGTGGGCACCGGCTCGTTCTTCATGTAGACGTCGAGGACGACCGGGCGCTTCGACTTGATCGCCTTCTTCAGCGCCGGCCCGAACTCGTCGGCCGACGCGATCTTGACGCCGTCGACGCCGTACGCGCGGGCGATCGCGGCGAAGTCGGGCGACCAGGTCCGGCCGTTCTTCTCGAACACCGTGGCGAACGTGGTGCCGTAGTGCGCGGCCTCGAGGCCGGCGATCGTGCCGAACGCGTGGTTGTTCATGATCACCCAGACGACGGCGATGTCCTCCTCGAATGCGGTGGCGAGCATCGCCGGGTTCTGGCCGAAGCCGCCGTCGCCGATCAAGGCGATGACGACGCGGTCCGGCAACGCGATCTTCGCGCCCAGCGCCGCCGGCGCGCCGAATCCCATCGTCGCGTATCCGCCCGGCGTGAAGATCGTGCCCGGCGTGTAGATCGGGAATTGCTGGCCGACGCCGTTCTTGTTCCAGCCCACGTCGGTGCAGATGATCGCGTCGCGCGGCAGCGCCGCCCGCACGTCGGCCAGGATGCGCTCGGGCCGCATCGGCCACGCGTCGCTCGTCATCGCCTTGCGGTTGCCGGCGACAAACGTCTTCCGGTTTGCCGCCATCTCGGCCACGAGCTTTGCCCGCTGCACGCCCTTGGGGGCGATCCTGCGCGCGACGCGATTCAGCACCTTCAGCGCCTCCTTGAGGTCGGCCACGGCGCCGATCGCCACCGGGTAGTTGCGGCCGATTTCCGCCGGGTCGATGTCGATGTGGATCAGCTTCGTCGGGCCGATGTTGAACGTGAACGCCTCTTCCCACGAGCTGCAGTCGGCCTCGGAGAAGCGCGTGCCGAGCGCGAGAATCCAGTCGGCGCCCTTGCACTTGTCGTTGATGAATTTCGTTCCCCAGAACCCGGTCATCCCGAGGATCAGCGGATGGTCGTCGGGCAGCGCGCCCTTGCCCATCAGCGAGTGCGCGACGGGGAGCGACAGGTGCTCGGCGAGCTCCCGCATCTCGTCCGCCGCATCGGCGAGAAGAATGCCACCGCCGACGTAGAGCAGCGGCGTCTTCGCCGCGAGCAGCTGGCGGACGATTGTCTCGGCGGTCTCGTCGTCGAGCGACGGCTTGCGCAGCGTCTTCGCGTTGCCGAGCACGCGCTTCCACAGCGCGACGTCGATCTCCTTCGAGAAGATGTCCATCGGCACGTCGACCAGCACGGGACCCGGGCGGCCGCTCTCGGCGAGCGCGAATGCCTTTTCCATGATCTCGGGGATGAGGTGCGCCGAGTCCACGCGCCACGCACGCTTGACGAACGGCCGGTAGATCTCGTATTGCGACGCGTCGGCGTGCAGGTTCACTTCCTGGTGCGGGTGCTTGCCGTAATAGTGCGTAGGCACGTCTCCCGCGATCACGACCATCGGGATCGAGTCGAGCGCGGCGTTGGCGACGCCGGTCGCCGCGTTGGTGAGCCCCGGGCTCAGGTGCGACAGCACGACCGACGCCTTCTTCGTGGCACGCGCGTAGCCGTCAGCCGCGTGCGCGGCGATCTGCTCGTGCCGCGTGTTGATGAACTTGATCTTCTTGCTCTTCGACAACGCCGCAAGCACCGCGATGTTCGTGTGTCCGCAGAGGCCGAACACGTGTTTCACGCCGCGCGCCTCGAGATACTTGACCAGCTGGTTCGCCACCGTGTCCTTCATTTGCCGCTCCTCCAATCGTCTGCCGCGCCGCGTTCAGGTCGTGATGGTTTCCACTTCCGCTTCGAGCGCCGGGTCGTAGAACGAGCCGAACAGCTCCTCGTCGGAGGGCTTGTCTTCCTTGATGGGCACCGACACCCACGTCGTGTTCATGTAGTGCTTGAGGTGGACGTTTTCGGAAATGATGTTGCCGCCCCAGGTGCCGCACCCGAGGCTCGACGTCATCGGCATTCCGTTGTTGAACGCGCCGGCATTCGCCTTCGACTGCGGCTGGCGCACCATGATCCGGGAGACGGGCGCCGCCAGCGCGAGCCGGTGGATGTGGTCCTGGTCGAACGAGTAGATGCCGCACGAATGGCCCTTGCCGCCGACCTCGTAGATGGCGCGCATCATGTCGAGCGCCTGCTCGAAGCCCTTGTACTTGTAGACGGCCAGCAGCGTCGTCAGCTTCTCGCCCGAGAAGAGGTGCTCCTTGCCGATGCCGTCGCCGGGCACGATGATGAATTTGCGGTCGGCGGGAATCGTGAAGCCGGCGGCCTTGGCGAGCTGCTGCGGCGCAATCGCCACGGTTTCGACGGTGCGGTGGCGCTCGTCGTCCCACATCGCCTTGCGCAGTTGCTCCTTCTCCTGCGGCGACGCGAGGTAACCGCCTTCCTTCTGCAGCTGCGCGAGGAGCTTGTCGAAGATCGACGCCTCGATGATGAGATTGCCGTCGGCCGAGCAGCCCGAGCCGAAGTCGGAGGTCTTCGAAAGCCGGGTGTTGTGCGCGGCCTCCTCGATGTTCGCCGTCTCGTCGATGATCATCGTCGAATTGCCGGCGCCCACGCCGTACGCCGGAGTGCCGGAGCTGTACGCGGCGCGCACCATCGGCTGGCCGCCGGTCGCGACGATGAGGTCGGCGCGCGCCATCAGCGCCTGCGACATCGGGATGTTGACCCTCGTCAGGCACTGCAGGATGTCGGCGGGCGCGCCTTCGCGCTCGAGCGCCTCGCGCATCAGGCGCACGGTCTCGAACGAGGTCTTCTTCGAGCGCGGGTGCGGCGAGAAGATCACGACGTCGCGCGCCTTGATCCCGTAGATCGCGTTGCCGGCGGGCGTCAGATCCGGGTTGGTCGTCGGGACGATGCAGGCGACGATGCCCGCCGGCTTCGCGTACTTGACGATGCCCTTGTCCGGCAGCTCCTCGATGATGCCCACGCTCTTCTGGCGCAGCGCATCGCGGAGCACGCCGCGGATCTTCATCCGCTTGCCCATGCGGCTGACGGCGTCGCCAAGGCCGGATTCCTTGATGCCCATGTCCACGAGGCGCGTGAAGGTCTGCTTGTTCGCGACCGCCCAGGCGACGGCCTGGCACAGCCGGTCGATGCGCGCCTGGTCGTACGTCTCGATGACGGCGAGCGCCTTCCTGGCGCGCGCAAACACGTCGTCCAGCTCCTGCTGCTGTTCCTCGGTGATGCCCTTCTTGATCTCGGGAGCGGCCATCTCATGTCCTCGTCGTGTTGGGTTCGCGCGGCGCGCTTGCGGGTCGACCGCTCGAATTCGACGTAACGATAGGGCTCCGCACCAAAGGGGGTCAAGGGCGTATAGCGACGATATGTGCGACTAGCGCCCACAATATTCGCATTGCGCCCAGACTTTACGGTAAGCTATGGTCTGCACGGCTAAAACCCGGGCGTCCGGCCGCTTGGCGCCCGGCGCCGTCCCGGCGGGTTTCGCCGTTCCATTGCTGGAGGCAGCCATGGTCAAACGCAGCACGGCGTTGCGCGAGGTGGAGCAAATCGAGGTCGAGCAGGAGCCGCTGGCCCCCGCCCCGCCCTCGTTCACCGCTCCCGACGCCGTTGCCGCCGACACGATCGCGCAATTCGGCGACGACCCGGATTTCGTCACGGCGCTGGCGCGCGGCCTCGCGGTCCTGCTTGCGCTGTCCGACAAGCGGCGACGCATGTCGATCGCGCAGGTGAGCCACCGCACGGGGATTCCGCGCGCCGCCGCGCGCCGCAGCCTGCACACGCTCGCGAAGCTCGGCTTTGTCGCCGTGGACGAGGCGCGCCGTTTCTACCTGCGCCCGCGCGTGCTGTCGTTCAGCCACGCCTACCTGTCCGCGTCGCCGATCGCGGTGCTGGCGCAACCGATCCTCGACCGCCTGGGGGATGCGCTGCGCGAAGCGTGCTCGCTCGCGACCCTCGACGGCGACGAGATCGTCTACATCGCGCGCTCGACGTCGTCGCGGATCATGTCGCCCTCGCTCAACGTCGGGCGCCGCCTGCCGGCGTACTGCACGTCCATCGGGCACGTGATGCTGGCCCACATGCCGGAGAGCGAGCTCGCCGATTACCTGGCCCGGGCGCGTTTCCATCCCTACACCGAATACACGCCGAATTCGGCCGAGAAGTTGCGCGCCTTGCTGCGCGCGGTGCGCGAATCCGGATATGCATTCGCGAGCCAGCTCATGGAGCCGCGCCTGTGCACGCTCGCGGTGCCGGTCCGCGACGCGGGTGGACATTACGTCGCCGGCATCAACGTCATCCTGCAGGGACGCCTCGTTTCCCGTGCCGAGATGGCGGAGCGCTACTACCAGCCGCTGCAGGAAGCGGCGATGGAGCTGGGCTCGCTGCTGCTCCCGTGACCGCCGGCAACCCGGTATGATCTCGATGACGACGCAACGCCGGCGCGACACGCGCCACGGCGGGGCATGTCCGACGGACGAGGATTCGCGATGACCAACACCCTGGACCGCGAAGCGGTTCCCGAACCGCAGAACCCGCTCGGCATCGACGGTCTCGAGTTCATCGAGTTCGCGACGTCGAAGCCGCAGGCGATGGGCGGCGTCCTGGAGACGATGGGATTCCGGCCGATCGCGCGGCACCGTTCGCGCGAAGTCGAGCTGTATCGGCAAGGGGCGATGAACATCATCGTCAACGCGCAGCCGGCCGACGTCCCGCGCACCGTGCAGCCTGCCCCGCGGCCGGTCATCAGCGCCATCGCGATCCGCGTTCACGACGCCGATGCCGCTTTTCAGCGGGCGCTCGAGCTCGGCGCCTGGGCGATCCCCGTGCGTGCGCGGGCGATGGAGCTCAACATTCCCGCGATCCATGGCGTCGGCGAGAGCCTCATCTATTTCGTCGACCGCTACGACGACTTCTCGATCTACGACATCGATTTCCGCGCCATTCCGACCGTCGACCCGCATCCGCCGGCGATCGCCGGCATGAGCTTCTTCGGCATCGTCCAGTACATCGGCGCCGACCGCACCGCGGACTGGGTCGAGTTCTACTCGCAGATCTTCGGCTTCACGCCGCTCCCCGACAGCGTGCGCTTCGGCATCATGCCGACGGGGCTCCTGCTGCGAAGCCCGTGCCGCAAGTTCTTCCTCCAGCTGATCGAGCCCGACGAAACCGCCCGGTTCTCGCCGGCGGAGGAGCACCTGCAGCGCATCGGCCTCGGCACGCCGGACGTGATGGGCGCGGTCGCCGAGCTCGGCAAGCGCGGCATCGAATTCGTCGCCTCCGAAAAGGTGCAATCGAGCGAGCGCGGCGCCCTCACCAAGGCCGTGCTCGGCAGCGTGATGTTCGAGCTCGTGCACGCCGATCCGGCGGCGCCGAGATGAATTTCAGCGACATCGGCATCGACACCGCGTCGCTCGCGGGATCGCTCGATTCGAAGCTCTCGTCCGCGCGCGCGGCCGGATTCGCGCAGGTGATGATCTCGGCGGCCGACATCGTCGGCCACCCGGGCGGCGCGGCCGCCGGCATTCGCGTGGTGCGCGACAGCGGACTCGAGGTGACCGGCCTCGAGGCGCTCCGCGATTTCGAGGGCCTCGCCGGACAGATGCACGCGTACAAGCTCGATGTCGCCAAGTCGATGCTGGAAATCTGCGGCGCGATCGGCTCCCGCCTGCTGCTGGTCGAGGCGACGACTTCCGCGCACGCCGACCCCGACGCCGACGCGATCGTCCGCGACCTGCGCAAGCTCGCGGTCCTCGCCGTGCCGCTCGGCATCCGGATCGCGTTCAAGGGCTTGTCGTGGAGCCGCACGGTGAAGGACTTCGCCGCGGCCGGCGACATCGTGGTTCGCGCCAACTGCCCGAACCTCGGGATCGCAATCGACGCGTTCGACGTGATCGCGGCGGGCATCCCGCCGGAAGACGTCGAGGGCATCGACCCCGAGCAGATCTTCCTGGTCCAGCTCTCCGACTACATGTGGCAGGAGATCCGCACGACCGAGGAGCAGGCGGCGACCGCGCGCCATTTCCGCGTGTTCCCCGGCGAAGGCGCGCACAGCGACGCGCTCGCGAATCTCGTCACGCGCCTCGACGCCATCGGCTACTACGGCGATTACAGCTTCGACGTCTACAATGACGACTACCTGCAGATGCCGCCGGAGGCCGTCGCCGAACGCGCCCGTCGCGCGGCCGACTGGCTCGGCGAGACCGTGCTTCGGCGCGCGCTGCCGGTGCCGAACATGGAGCGCCTGCAGCGACGCTCGCAGGCCTGAAGGAGTCCCATGAGCATGGAATACCGTCGCCTCGGCGACAGCGGGCTCGACGTCTCCGCGGTGTGCCTCGGCACGATGACGTTCGGCGATCGCACCGACGCCGCCGAAGCGCAGCGGATCGTCGACGCGGCGTTCGACGCGGGCGTCAATTTCATCGACACGGCCGATGCCTACAGCAGGGGCGCATCCGAGCGCATCGTCGGCACGGCGATCAAGGCGAAGCGCAGGCACTGGATCGTCGCCACCAAGGTCGCCAACGTGCTGACGAAGAAGCCGCACGACGGCGGGTTGTCGCGGCGCTGGATCCAGCTCGCGTGCGACGACAGCCTCGCGCGGCTCGGCACGGACTGCATCGACATCTACTACTTGCACAGGGACGACCCGGACACGCCGCTCGCGGAGACGATCGGCGCGATGGGCGACCTGATCCGCAGCGGCAAGGTGCGCTACTTCGGCGTGTCGAACTATCGCGGCTGGCGGATCGCCGAAGTCGTTGCCGAATGCGAAGCGCAGGGCGTGCCGCGGCCGGTGGTATGCCAGCCGTATTACAACCTGCTGAACCGGATGCCGGAGGTCGAGATCCTGCCCGCCTGCGATTATTACGGGCTCGGCGTCGCGTCCTATTCGCCGATCGCGCGCGGCGTGCTCACCGGCAAGTACCGCGGCGGCAACGCGCCCGCGGACTCGCGCGCGGGGGTCAAGGACCAGCGGATCATGGAAACGGAGTTCCGCGCGGAGTCATTGGCCATCGCGGACAAGCTCGAAGCGCATGCGAAGAAAACGGGCCGCACGGCCACCCAGTTCGCGCTCGCGTGGCTGTGGGCGAACCGGATCGTCTCGTCGGTGATCGGCGGCCCGCGCACGCTGGCGCAGTGGCAGGAGTACATCGACGCGATCGGCACGCCGTGGCGTGCGGAGGACGAAGCGCTCGTCGATTCCCTGGTGCGTCCGGGTCACCCGTCGACGCCGGGTTACAGCGATCCGCAATACCCGTTCTTCGGGCGACGGTTGGAGTGACACACGCCTTGGCTTGTCATCCACGCGGCGGCATGGCCGCAGACCGCGCCGAGCCGCGGGTCCACCCTAAATGATTCTTTCGCCGGCGGTTACTGCGAACGGAAGCCGGTTTTCCGGCGGCGACAACGGGCACGACCACCGCTCGTCGTAGGCGCACGACGGGTTGTAGGCAAAATTGAAGTCGAGCACGACCGACGATGCGCCGACGCCGAGGTCGGCGCCCTTGATCGTGTCGTACAGGTAGCGGCCGCCGCCGTAGGTCGCCGCTCCGCTGGTCGCGTCGAGAAACGGCAGCCACACGCCACCGCCATAGCCTTCGAGCCAGTAGAGCGCGAGCGACGCTCTGGCGCCATCGTGCGCGAAAGCGGGCGTGCCGATCCGCGCGCAACGCAGCGTTCCGTCGGTCGCAAGATCGAATCGTCGAACTCGACGCGCGCGGATCGGGCACCACCGTCGGCGACGTAATCGCCAGGCCGGATCGTAGTCGATACCACCGCGTGCCGTTCCAGTGCGCCGCGCGAGCTCGGCCGGGAATCGGACTGTCGGGATGCTCGCGGAAAAGCCGGTCGCGTGCGGCACGAAACGTTATCACCGCGGTCGCCGGATCCTGATCGGTCGCCGCACGCACCGCCGCGTAGTGCTCCGCGCACCGTCCGCCGCCAATGGGCAAGACGCAGCGGGTCCGATGGGACGCCCACGTCGGGCCTCAGCGCCGCGTTGACGATGCCGTGCGGCACGTGGCCGGCGGCGACGTGCTTTGCCGCGGACTCGACGTGCGTGCGCTGGTCGTCGAAGAAGATGTCGGCGCGGAACGCGCGCAGGATTTCCCCCTTGTCGAGGCCGCCCAGGAAGAACATCTTGTCGATCCGGATGTTCCACGCGCGCAGCGTACGGATGACGCGTTCGTGCGCCGGCGCGCTGCGTGCCGTCACGAGCGCCGTCGTGATCGGGCTTGCGTCGTCGGGAAAATCCGCCTGGATCAGGTGCAGGCCGGCGAGGAATTCCTTGAAGGGTCCGCCCGACAGCGGCTGCAGCGCCGCGTCCGTCTCGCTTTGCGCGAACGCCGCGAGCCCTTCCGCCTGATAAACGCGCTCGGCCTCGTCGGAGAACAGCACGGCGTCGCCGTCGAAGGCGATGCGGAGCCCGTCACTTTCGTTGGCGGGACCCGCGCTCGCAAAAATCGTCGCCGCCGCGTGACCCTCGTCCAGCGCGCGCCGGACATCCCCCGTGTCGGCGGAAAGGAAAAGGTGCGCGCCGAATGCCGGCACGTAGCGCGAGGTCGGCTCGCCCTTCGTGAACGCGGCGCGCGTGATGTCGAGCCCGTAGTGCTTGATCGAGTTGAAGACGCGCAACCCCGTGTCGGCGGAATTGCGCGACAGCAGGATCACCTCGACGTACTGCTTGTCGGGGCGGTTGAGGCGCAGCAGCTTCTTCACCAGCACGAACGCCGGCCCCGGCGCCAGGATCTCGTCCTCGTGCTCGACCTGGTACCGGTGATAGGCGTCCACACCCGCCTCGGTGTAGATGCGATGCGACTCGCTCAGGTCGAAGAGCGCGCGCGAGCTGATCGCGACGACGAGCTTGCCGGCGAGCGTGGGGCGGGGCATGCGGAAGTATAGCGCCGCCGCCCCCCGGCCCGCACGGAACTTCAAAGCAGCGAAGCGCTCGTGACGCCCGCGGATTTTGCGCCGAGCGTATTCAATTCAAGCGTGTTGTTCTGCAAGGTGCGCAGCACGGCCGAGGCCGATTGCTCCAATCCATAAGTTCCGTTGCGCGACGACGTGCTTCCGCTCACGACTGCGACGACGGTGCTGAATCCAGCGTCGGCAAGAATGCCGCTCTGGCTATTTTCCACCGCGCTCGAATCCCGGATGATCATGGTCGAGTTCCCCTGTCCACCGGCAACGAAGCCATTCGTGCTGCGGGTGGCGAGAGAGCGCTCGACGAGGAGCCGCGCCGTCTGCGTCGCATTCGACGTGACGATGAATCCCGCCTGACCGTTTTGGCTCGCCACGCTGTCGCGAACCGCCACGATGATCGGAGCGCTCGAAGCGGTCTGGATTCGCAACCCGCCATTGGCATTGTTCTCGATATGCACGCGATCGATCGTCACTTCACCATCGGTAATTTCAATGCCGGGCGCCGAGTAGCGGACCGTCGTGTCAGAGATGTAGGTGAAACTGCTCGGCGCTTCCAGCAGGATCCCCGCGTTGCCGAAGCCGCTGATGATGCAGTTTTCGATGTCGAGTCGCTGTCCCTGCTTGAAGTCGATGCCGCCCACGCCCCCGCCCAGGCCATTCATCGTGAGGCCACGCAGCGCGACGATGACGCCGGTGCCATCGACCGTCACGCCGAATACTCCGGGGGCGAAGATGCCGGCATAGACGCCGGACGGCGCCGTGATCGACACGTTCTGTGTGATCGTCACCGGCCCGTAACCTGCGGAATCGAGCACGATCACCTCACCCCCGGGGAGCGCGTTCGAAATCGCGGTCGCAAACGACCGGCAGGGGGAGACGACCGAGCAGGGATTCGTGTCCTGCCCGTAGGACGCGACGAACGTGCGCTGCGCCAGTGCCGCGCTCTCCGTGGACGCGGCGAGCGCCGCGACGAACAGCAGCGACGCGAGAAGCGGAACACGCATTTCGAGCGTGGGCATGGCGAACTCCTCCCTGAAGGAGCGCGCGGCCGGCGGCCGCGTCGCTGAGATCGCCCATTTTGCGCCGGTACGGCGGCAGCGCAATACCCCACCCCAAACGTGCCGGCTCGGCAACCTATGCTGCTCGACGCAGCCCGTCTCCGAGTTCGGCGAACACCGCGCGCACTTCCTCGACCGCCCAGTCGAGCGCGTCGCGGTCGATGACGAGCGGCGGCGCGAAGCGCACGACCGTGCCATGCGTGTCCTTCGACAGGATCCCGCGCGCGAGCAGCCGGTCGACGACATCGCGCGCGGTGAGGCGCTCGCGGTCGACTTCGAGCCCGACGAAGAGCCCCTTGCCGCGCACATCCTTGACGAGCGGGCTCTTGATGGTCGCAAGACGTTCGAGCAGGTACGCGCCCATCTCCGCCGAGCGCTCGATCAGCTTTTCCTCGAACAGGACGTCGAGCGCGGCCAGGCCCACCGCGGCAGCGAGCGGATTGCCGCCGAACGTGCTGCCGTGATCGCCGGGCGAGAACACCTGCATCAGGTCTTCCGTGCCGACCACCGCCGACACCGGCAACAGCCCGCCGCCCAGCGCCTTGCCGAGGATGACGGCATCCGGCCTGACGTTGTCGTGCTGGCACGCGAGGAACGCTCCGGTGCGGCCCATGCCGGTCTGGATCTCGTCGCAGATCAGGAGCACGTTGCGCTCGCGGCAGATGCGCGCGCACGCGGCGAGATAACCCGCGGGCGGCACGACGATGCCGGCCTCGCCCTGGATCGGCTCGACCAGGAACGCCGCGGTGTGCGGTCCGATCGCGCGCGCGAGCGCGTCGGCGTCGCCGAACGGAACGTGCCGGAATCCGCCCGGGAACGGGCCAAACCCGTCGCGGTACTGCGGCTCCGACGAGAACCCGACGATCGCGATCGAGCGGCCGTGGAAGTTGTCCTTGCACACGATCACTTCGGCGCGGTCGGGAGGGATGCCCTTGACCTTGTGGCCCCACTTGCGCGCGGCCTTGAGCGCGGTCTCGACCGATTCGGCGCCGCCGGACGCGGGCAGAGCGCGATCGAGGCCCGTCAGCTGCGTCAGCCGTTCGAGAAATCGCGGCAGGAGCTCGTTGTGAAACGCGCGCGACGTCACCGCAAGGCGCTGCGCCTGCTCGACCAGCGCGCGCACGATGCGCGGATGGGCGTGGCCGTGGCTCACGGCGGAATACGCGCTCATCATGTCGAGATAGCGGCGGCCGTGCTCGTCCCACAGCCAGCAGCCGTCCCCATGCGCGATGACCACGGGCAGCGGATCGTAATTGCGGGCGCCATGCCGGCGCTCGCACGCGATCGCCGGCGAAATCGCGGAAAGATCGTTGGCCGGCGCGACGCCGGCGGCAAAACGGGTATCCATTCCGATGCTCCTCGTGAGAGTCGGTCTTGCTTAAAGACAGCGGTCACGACGGCAAGTTGCGCGAGGCTTTTGGCCCGGGGTCAACGGCTGCCGAAGTCGGGATATGAGAGGTAGCAACGGAGGCAACAGCAACCCGGCCACGTCATCGCTAAAATTTTACGCGAAATGATCGAGGATGGCGAGTTGCACCGCAGCAATCCGAGGGACGCATAACGGTCATGAATTCGTCACGCCCGCGAAGTGCAAAACCGCCGGAACCTCGTCGTCGAAATCCGTCCAGCCGTGATCGCCGCCGCCTTTCACGTATTGCCGCGCGCCGGCGTAGAACGCGACGGATTCGCTCCATGGAAGCACCTCGTCGCCGCTGCGCACCAGCAGGAAATAACGATCCGGCCGCGTGATCCGCGCGACGGCCAGCGCGCGCAATTCCGCGTGGTGCGCAGCGGTCACCTCGAACGCTTCGCCCGTGTGGAGATTGCGCTGCGTGCCGATGTACGGACGCAGGTCGTCCCAGGGACGGATCGCCGGGTTGATCAACGCGGCGCGCGCGCCGAAGCGCTCGGCGAGATGGGTCGCCTGGAATCCGCCCAGCGAACTGCCGACCAGCGTCAATCGGGCATCGGCGTCGCGCGCCCAGCTCGCGCTCGATCCATCCGGCCACGTGGCCCACCGCTTCGGCCGGGCCGGGCGGCAACGCCGGCACATGAAGGCGCGGCCGCCGCGAAATGGGGAGCGCGTCGATCGCCCGCATGAAGCATTGCGCCTTCGCGCTCTGCGGCGACGACCGGAAGCCGTGCAGGTAGACGATCGTGGTCATTGGCGCCTCATATGCGTCAATGCCTTCGCCCGCGGGACCCGCGCTCAGGCGGATGCGGCGAGCCGCTTCAGCAGCTTGTCGTGGATGCCGCCGAACGAGCCGTTGCTCATGGCGAGCACAAGGTCTCCGCTACGCGCTTCCGCGGCGACCGCCTCCACCAGAGCGTCGACGTCGTCGTACACCGCCGCCTTCGCGCCGAGCGGGGCGAGCGCGTCGTCGACGTCCCAGCCCAGCTGCGACGCGTAGCAGAACACGCGGTCCGCGCCGGCGAGGCTTGCGGGGAGTGCCGAGCGCATCGTGCCGAGCTTCATCGTTCGCGACCGCGGCTCCAGCACCGCGAGGATGCGGGCGTCGCGGGCGCCGCGACGCAGGCCGTCGATCGTCGTCGCGATCGCCGTCGGATGGTGCGCGAAATCGTCGTACACGGTGACGCCGCGCACCTTGCCGCGCATTTCCAGCCGCCGCTTGACGCCGCGGAACTCCGCGAACGCCGCGAGGCCGACGTCGACGGGAACGCCCGCATGCCGCGCTGCGGCGAGCGCCGCCAGCGCGTTGAGCCGGCTGTGGCGCCCGTGCTGCACGTTGTCCGCCGGCCAGCGCACGATGCCTTGCGGCGCGCTGCCGTGCGTGACCTTGCCGTCGGGCGCGATGCGCCACGCGGGCGTCAGCGTGCCCTCGGCGGGCGCCAGCTCGGCGCCGGAGAAGTATTCGACCTCCGACCAGCAGCCTCGCGCGAGGACGCGGGCGAGGCTTTCCTCCTCGGCATTGACGATGAGGCGTCCCGTGCGCGGCACCGTGCGCACGAGGTGATGGAATTGCGTTTCGATCGCGGCCAGGTCCGGGAAGATGTCGGCGTGGTCGTACTCGAGGTTGTTGAGGATCGCGGTGCGCGGCCGGTAGTGGACGAACTTCGAGCGCTTGTCGAAGAACGCGGTGTCGTATTCGTCGGCCTCGATCACGAAGAACGCGCTGTCGGCGAGACGCGCGGATACGCCGAAATTCATGGGCACGCCGCCGATGAGAAAGCCGGGATTGAGGCCGGTCCGCTCGAGGATCCACGCCAGCATCGACGCCGTCGTCGTCTTGCCGTGCGTCCCCGCGACGGCGAGCACCCAACGGTCGCGCAGCACGTTTTCGTAGAGCCACTGCGGTCCCGAAATGTAGGGCCGCCCCGAATCGAGCAACGCCTCGGCAAGCGGGTTGCCGCGCGTGATGACGTTGCCGATCACGAACACATCCGCGCGTTTCGCCACCGTGTCGAGCTGTGCGGGATCGAATCCTTCGGTGAGCTCGATGCCGAGCGATTCCAGCTGCGCGCTCATCGGCGGATAGACCTTGGCGTCGCAGCCGGTGACGGTATGGCCGGCCGCCTTCGCCAGCGCGGCGAGGCCGCCCATGAACGTGCCGCAGATGCCGAGGACGTGGAGATGCATGCGGGTCGTGTCAGATCGGATTTCGCAGCCGGACCGCGCGCGATGCGCGGATGGCGTCTGCGAGAGCGCGAGTGTAACGCGCCTCGCGCGTTGCCGCCGCCGGAACCTGCGCTTTGCGCGGCGTGGTCATCGTGCCTCGTCCGGCGCGGCGCTCGCCGCCAGGGCGCGATCGTAGGCCGCTTCGAGCGCGCGTGCGTAGCGGACCGGATCGGTCACCGCGGGGTCGCGCATGGCGACGGCGACGGCCGCCCGCACGTCGTCGCGAAAGGCGCGGTCCCGCGCGAGCCGCACCGCAAGCTCGACGTAGGCGTCGTCGGTCTGCGCAATCGTTTGCGTGAGCCCGAGGTGCATGAGGATGCTGTAGCCCATGCGCTCCGCATGCCGGCCGCCGACCCGCGTGACGACCGGGACACCGGCGTCGAGCGCGGCCGCCGTCGTGTCGCCGCCGGTATAGGGCATCGTGTCGAGCGCGATGTCGATCACGCCATACCGCGCCCGGTTGAACGCATCGTCGCCGCGGCGAAAGGGAATGAAGGCGAGGCGCGCCGTGGCGATTCCATGCCCGGCCAATCGTCGCTCGATCGCGCGCCGATCCTCGTCGCTCGGCGGCGAGAACGCCAGCAACGAGCCGGGAACAGCCTCGAGAATCCGTCGCCACACGCTCGCGCAGCGCTGCGAGAGCTTCAGCACGCCGACGAAGGCGCCGAAAATGACGGCCTCTTCCGGCAGGCCGAGCGCCGCGCGCGTGAGCTCGGCGGCGGCCGCGGGCGCGACGTGCCGCAGCGGCAGCACGCAGACGTCGATCGGGAGGGTTGCCTCGAGCTGCCAGCGCGCCGTGGCCGCGGTGTCGGCGTAGCGGTCGGTGATCTTGTAGTCGACCTGCGACAGGCCGAGCGCGCCGTGGTAGCCGAGGTGCGTCACGATGACCCGCGCCGGCTTGCAGCGCAGGATCCCGGGGCGCGCCCAGGACGAGTGCCCCATCAGGTCGACGAGAAGGTCGAGATCGTCGGCGGCGATCGCCTCGGCAGCCGCGCGGTCGTCGAGCGCGGCGAGGTTGACGAACTCGTCGACGGCTTCCTTCCACTGCGCCGTGACCGCGTCGGAGTTTTCGGGCGGCGCCAGCGCGTACGCGCGAACCTCGAAGCGAGCGCGATCGTGCGCGGCGATCACCGGCAGCAGCAGCTTGCCCATCACGTGGTCGCGGAAGTCCGCCGACAGGTAGCCGATGCGTCGCACGGGATCGGTGTCGCCACGCGGCCGCGCGAGCGGCGCCACTCCCGCGCTGGCGCGCCTGCTGAAGCCGGTCGTAGGTCCGGTAGACCGAAAAAAGCCGCTCCTGCGGCACGTCGAGGTACTGGAGCAGCGCGAGCAGCTCGGCGACGAGCCCTTCGTCGCCGTCGGCGTAGGGCCAGTCGAGCGCGCGTTCCTGCGCCACCGTCTCGAGCTCGGCGTCGCCCCCGCGCATCCGCGTCGCAAGCGCGGCGACCGCGAGCCGCGCCGAAGGCGCCGCCACTTTTTCGAAGCGCTCGAAATCCGCGGCGGCCTCCTCGAACCGCGACAGGCGCAGCAGCAGCGCGCGCAACTCGAACCAGACGTCCTCGTCGGCCGGCGCCAGCTCCCGCGCGCGAACGAGATGCGGCACGGCGAGGCTCCAGCGCTTCGTGCGGATCAGCGCCTTCGCCGCATGGCAACTTGCATCGAGCCGGGCGGGGTCGCGCATCACCGCGGCCTCGAAGGCGCCGGCGGCTTCCTTGTAGCGTCCGCGCGCGAACAGCATGTGGCCGCCGGCGAGCCACGGCTCGGGCCACTCCGGACGCCGCTGCGCCGCGGCGGCGAACGCCTTGAGCGCCTCGCCGTCGCGATGCTTCTCCGCGAGCACTACACCCAGGTTGTGGTGGAGCTCCGCGCGCTCCGGCGCGATCTCGAGCGCCCTCCGGTATGCGGCGATCGCGCCGTTGCGGTCCTTGCCCGCAATGCATTCGCTGGCTTCGCGCAGCAGCGCTTCGAGTTCGGCGGCCATGGTCGCCGCTCGTCAGGCGACCGCGGCCGCGCGCACGACGCCGGCGTGGCGCCGCCAGCCCCAGGCGAACCACGCAAACGCCAGCACGTAGAGGACGAGGGCGACGCCGAAGGCGAGCTTGAGCCCGCCCGCGATGTCGACGCCGAGGCCGGCGCGCGCAACATCGACGATGACGCCGATTCCCCACTGCGCGGAAAAGCTGCCGCAGAACATCAGGAGATTGAGCGCCGTATTGGACCGCCCCGTGAGCTCGATCGCGAATCCGTCGTTCAGTACGGTGAACCCGAGCACGTTGACCGTCGCGCCCAGTCCATACAATGCCCACCACAACCACGTGCCGGGAACGAGCGCGAGTATCGCCGCGAGCGCGAGGGCACTCAGTCCGAACCCCGCGCCGAACAGGTGGCGCGGATGGACGCCGCGCCGCGCGAGACGCGTCGCATAGAGTCCGAGCGCCACGTAGCCGGCGATCATCGTGGCGCCCATCACCAGAAGGTGCTGGGCGGCGACCGCGCGCCCGAATCCGTTCACCTCGAGCAGCCACGGCACCGCCCACAGACCTTGGATCGCCATGAACGAGCCGATGCCCGTGGCGGCAAGCGGCGCGACCCACCAGAAGCGCGGATGCGCGAACACCGAGCGCACACCCGCCCACTGCGCGGCGAATCCCGGAGCGTGCTTCGATGGCGAGGTGTCGGGCACGCGCCACCAGATGAAAAGCGCCGCGGCGCAGGTCGTGACCGACAGCGCGACGAAGATCGCGCGCCACGAGACAAGGCGCAGCGCGAATTCCAGCGGCGCGGTGGCGGCAAGCACGCCCACGCCGCCGGCGACCATCACCCATCCGCCCAACGAGGCTTGCTGCTCCTTGGGATACCACGTCGCGATCGCCTTCAACGGCGCCATCAGGCAGGTCGCGACCCCCATGCCGATCAGCGCGCGCGCCGCGAGCAATCCGCCTTCGGTCTCGGCGAACGCAAAGATGAGCGCTCCCGTTGCCGCAACGAGCAGCAGCAGCGGCTCGACGCGCCGCGGGCCGTACCGGTCGAGCAGCATGCCGGCGGGGATCTGCATCGCCGCGAACGCGACGAAGTAGGCGGCCGTCAGAAGACCAAGCGCTCCCGGCGAGAGCGACAGCTCGCGCACGAGGTCCGGCGAGATCACCGCATTGACGGTGCGATAGAAATAGGACAGCAGGTAGGCGGCCGCGAACGGCGCATACAGGTGCCGGAACGGCAAGGCGACGGGCTCAGCCACGAAAGATGAAATAGACGGCGCCGAGGATGCAAATCGCCGCCCACAGGTAATCGAGCTTCATCGGCTCGCCCATGTACAGCACGGCAAACGGGACGAACACCGTCAGCGTGATCACTTCCTGCAGGATCTTGAGCTGCGCGAGCGACATCACGCGGAAGCCCATCCGGTTCGCCGGAACCATGAGCGAGTACTCGAACAGCGCGATGCCCCACGACGCGAGCACGGCGATCCACAGGGGGGACTCGTGCAGGTACTTCAAGTGCCCGTACCAGGCGAACGTCATGAACACGTTCGACGCGGTGAGCAGGAGCGCGCAGATCAGCGCGGGGTGCGCGGCGAGTTGGGCAAATGAAGGCATGGGCGGGTTCGTTCGACGGTAGCGGGCGCACATCGCACGCAGGGGAGCCCGCATTATCGCCGATGGGCAATGCGCGTGGCGAGCGCGGGACCGTGATGCATCAGTACTTGAAGCGGGTCTTCGCCGGAAAAACGAGGCCGAACGTCTCCGCGAGCACCGCGTTGAGCTCATCGTCGTCGCGAATCGCCCGCGAAAGGCTCGTCGTGCCGCGATCCTCGACCAGGTCGCGGTTGCGCAGCATCCAGCGCGCGTCCTGCGAAATCCGCTGCGCGGTCAGGATCTGCGTGAAACGCGACGCGGGATGCGTCGATGTGTAGTGGTTGGCGATCTCGTAGTCGACCGCCAGTTGCGGCTCGTGGGTAAAAGCGTAGAGGTCCGCCCAGGCGCCGCCGCGGCGCGACTGCAGCACCTGCGCGTCGCCGTCGTCGACGACGCGATACGTCCACGCGAACTGCGGCGATTCCCCGCCATCCAGCGGCACCGGCAACAGCAGACCGTCGGCGCCGAAGCCGACATCGGCGACGAGGCGCGCGTCGCCGAAGTCGACCCGCAACATCATGTGCGTGCGCGGCAGCACGCGGTCCGTTCCGTGGCGAACGCGCGCGGCCAGCCGGGTGACCTTGAATCCCAGTTGCTCCAGCACTGCCGCGAACAGCGCATTCTGCTCGAAGCAGTAGCCGCCGCGCCGTCCGGCGACGAGCTTCGCCTGCAGGCTCGCGAGGTCGAGCCGGATCGGGACGCCAAGCAGGATGTCGAGGTTCTCGAACGGTATCGATGTCGCATGCGCGAGATGCAACGCATCGAGCGTCGCCCGCGACGGCGCAAGATCGCCGGCATAGCCGATCCGCAGCAGGTACGCAGGGACGTCGATCGCAGCGTCGCTCATCTCGCCGTTCCGAGTTTCGATGGCCTATCCGAATGTCGCGCGCATGCGCGCGGGCAAAGCACCACTCACCTGCAGTGCAAGAATTGGCATGTCGTCCCCACCTGCTTGGCTCGCGAACCGGGATCGCGAATCCGGTCGAAATCATCGCATCGACTCAAGATGACGTAAAGCGGCGTGTCGCATCGCCTTGCTTTGATCGCACGAGAAAGTCGGCCCCTACACGCCACCGGCCCGAGCGAGTATGCTGCCCGTCCCGGCCCATCGCCGCGTGCGCAGCACGCCAGATGAAGCATTCGATGAACTTCGATCGCGGAGGCTCCCCATGCGTCACAGTTCATGGCTGCTGCTCGCGGCCGCAATGACCGGACTGACTCCGGCATTCGCCGCACAGCGCACGTTCGTGTCGACCAGTGGCAACGACACCCATACGGCGAACAATTGCAGCCTCGCGCTCCCCTGCCGCTCGTTCGACAAGGCGCTCACCGTCACTGACGCGAGCGGCGAAATCGTCGTCCTCGATTCCGGCGGCTACGGCTCAGTGACCATCGACAAATCGGTCGTGATCACGAGTCCGGCCGGCGTCTATGCGGGGATTTCCGTCTTCGCCGGCAAGACCGGCGTCGTTGTCGACAGCCCGGGCGTGATCGTGACGCTGCGAGGACTGACGGTCAACGGGCAAGGCGGCGACGCGGGCATCGACTTCGTCCACGGCACGCGGCTCACCGTCGAGAACTGCGAGATCGCCAACTTCGGCGGCGCGAGCATCGCCGGAATCGTGGTCCGGGCGCCTGGTGGCGTCGCTGTGGTCCGGGACTCCGTCGTCCACGACATGACCAGTAGCACCGGGCTCTTCGTCATCCAGAATACGAGCGGACAGGTGACGAAACTCTTTGCCGAGAACGTGGCCGTCCACAATTCGGAATGGGGATTTTACGCCGGCGGAAACGCCAACCTTGGAACCGCCGAGGCGTACCTGAACCACGTCACGGCGACAGGCGCGGCGAGTTTCGGCGTCACCGCCGACGGCTCGGGCGCCGGAGCCGCGTTCGTGTCGATCACCAACAGCGCGATCACCGACAACGACACCGGAGTTCTCGCCCTCTCTGCCGGCGCCACCGCGGTCGTGGCGACCAGCGTCCTCACCCGGAACGCGACCTTCGCGATGTCCCAGCAAATCTCCGCCACCCTGCTTTCGCGGGGAGACAACGCGGTGTACGGCAACAACGGCGGCGGCGCGCAGAACGACGGAACGATCGGCCCCATGCCGCCGCTATAGCGCTTCGTTCGCGACTGGCAGCGCGACGGTCAACACGACGCCCCGGCCGTCGCCGCGATCGTCGGCGCGCACCGTCCCGCCGTGGAACTCGGCGACGAGCCGCACGATGTACAGGCCGAGACCGAGATGGGGCACGTCGCCGCTGGTTCCCGGCCGCACCGAGACCATCGAATCGAACAGCTGCTCACGCATCCCCCGCGGCAGCGCCGGGCCCTCATTTTCGACGGTGAGCCGGCCGGCGTCTCCTGCACGTGCAAGGCGGATGGCGATGGCGGTCCCTGGTGTTGCGAATTCATGCGCGTTGGCGACGAGCTTGTCCAGCATCTGCGCGATCAGGTCGGGCGCGCCATCGATCGACACGGATTCGGCAGGGACGTCGCACGCAATCGTTCGCTCCGGATACGCCTGCCGATAGCCGTCGACGCAGGCCTTGACCAGCGCGCCGAGATCGAAGCGTTCGCGCTCGAGGTCGCAGCAGGCTTTGCTCCAGCCGCGTGGCCTCGGTCATCCGCGTCAGGATCTCCGCAAGGCGCTGCAATCCACCCTGCGCGCGGTCGATGTAGACACGCGCGTCGTCCGGCAGCGGCTGCAGCCGCAGGTTGTCGAGCGACGAGCGGACGACGGCAAGCGGCGTGCGCAATTCGTGCGAGAGGCGGCTCGCCATGTTCTCGCGGTAGCCCGCATATTGCGACAGCCGGTCGAGCGCCGCCGAAAAGCTGCGCGACAGGTCGCCGATTTCGTCGCCCGCCTGCGATCCGGCGAGCGCGCCTTTCACGCGTCCCTGCGCATCGATCGCCGCCTCCGCATCGTCGCGCAGCTTGCGGATGCGCGCCGTGAGCCGCGACGCGAAGACGGTCAGCGCCACCGAGCCCACCAGCAGCGCCGCCAGCACGATGGTGAACAGTCGCTCGAAGGCGCGATTGCGCTCGGCCTGCACCGAATTGGCGGTCTCCTCGACGATCACCGCGCCGCGCACGTCGTCGCCGACCCAGATCGGATGCGCCGCGGAGACCACGACCGCGCGGCCGTCGGGCGTCGGGCGGCGATCGGTCGTGAGAATGCCGGCGAGCGCGCCCGCCACGTCGCGCGCCTCGTGCAGCGTCGTGCCGGCGCCCTCGTCGGCGAATTCCTCGGTCGGCTGGGTGAGCACCAGCGCGTACAACGGATGCAGCACCGACCGCTCGATGCGGCGCCACGCGCCTTCGACACCGTCGGCGTCGGATTCGGGCGGGGACGCGGGCGGGTGCAGCGAGCCCGTGCGCGCGAGGACATCGAGATTGCGGTCGACCACCCAGATGCGCGCCGAGGTGCGCGACATCCCTTGCAGGATCTGCGCGATTTCGGCCACCGCGCCCGGATGCGGAACCGGGCGCGGCGCGGGTATCGGCACGACGGGCGGCGCGTCGGCCGCGCGCTCCGTGGTCAGCGACTCGAGCGGCACCGGCGTGAGATCGAAAAGCCGTGCGCGGTCGTGCAGCGCGGTCGCGACCGCCTGCGCCGTGCCGGCGAGCGTGCGCTCCTGGGCGTCGCGCAGCACGCGCTCCAGTTCGCGCACATAGCTCCACCCGAGGAACGGCATGACCAGGAACACCGTCAGCACGAGCAGCAGCTGGGCACGGATGCCGAGCGCGAATCGTGTGCCTTTCATTGCTCCTCGGAGACCCAGCGATACCCCATGCCGTAGACCGTGTCGATCCGGTCGAACTGCGGGTCGATCGCGGCGAACTTCTTCCGGATGCGCTTCACGTGCGACGTGATCGTGCTGTCGTCGACGACGATTCGCGCGTCGCGCATCAGGCTGTCGCGATCCTTGACGTGCCCGGGAAACCGCGCCAGCGCATGGACCATCCAGAACTCGGTGAGCGTGAGGTCCACGCGCTTGCCGTTCCACTGCGCCATCAGGCGCTTCCCGTCGAGCGTCAGCGCGCCGCGCGCCAGCACGTCCTCCGACGACGCGGGCGCCGCCAGCAGGTCGCTTCGCCGGAACAGCGCGGCGATACGCGCGGTCAAGTGCGGCAGGCTCACGTCCTTCGTCAGGTAATCGTCGGCGCCGAGTCGCAGCCCGGAGACCACGTCGAAGTCCGAGTCGCGCGCGGTGAGGAAGAGGATCGGCACGGTCGCCGACAGCGCCCGCAGCTCGCGGCACAGCGTGAAGCCACCGTCGACGTCGTCGGCGAGGCCGATGTCGATCAGCGCGAGGTCGGGCAAGCGCGTGCGGAATGCGTTGATCGCGTCGGCGCGTTTCGCATACGCGGCGACCTCGTAGCCCTGCCGCTTCAGGACATCCGCGTAGTTGGCGCGGATGGCGGGCTCATCCTCGACGATGGCGATGCGGCGGGACACTGACGGGTGCGCAAACGCTGATCAATGGCGACGCGCCGACTATAACGCAGCCGCGGCGCCTGGCGCCGGCGGCCATGGCATTTGCCATTTTCCGGCCACGATTCTTCGCCAGCCTGCCCGAATTCCCGCGCAGCGGCGGCGGCCCTGCGTCCCGCTAGCTGCCGATGGTCACCGCGACCGCGCCGATGCCGTCGAGCTCGGCGTGGATCGCCATTCGTTTCGTCGGTCGCAACGGCGTGATCAGGCTGCCGGTCGTGATGATCTGGCCCGCGCGGAATCCGCCGAGGCCCATCATTCCCTGTCCGAGGCACGCGATCAACGGCGCGTAAGGGTCGTCTTGCGGATGGCCGCCGACCTTGTCGTGCGCGCTGACGCCGTCGATCGTCATCCGGCAGCGCAGCCGGGCGAGATCGAGCGAGCGGAAATTGCGCAGCGCATCGCCGGTCACGTAGCCCGCATTGCCGAGGTTGTCGGCAAGGATGAGGAAGAACGGCGGGTCGTCGTTGCCGGCGATGCGGGAGTGGATCAGCTCGATGCCGATCAGCACTTCGCTGACGGCGCCCGCGATTTCGTCCCGCGTGTAGGGCCTCGTACGTGCCGGCAGATCGTCGGCGAGGCGCAAGGCAAGCTCGACCTCGACCACCAGCTGTCCCGCGGGCGGCAACAGCCACGTCGCGCCGCTCGTCTTCATGACGAGCGCGAATATCGGCGCCGTCATCGGCGTGCCGTCGGGACGGATGCCCACCTTCCAGCCGCTCACCTCCGCGCCGAGCGTCTCCGCCACGTGCGCCTGCGTCGCGTACGCGGCGACGATGTCGTGCGGAACGAGCGCGCTCGCGTACGGCACGAGATGACCGGTGTGATGCGCGGCGGCCAGGTGGGCGACCAGCGGATTGTCGGCGCCAGCTTTCATTCGTGTCTCCAGACCGCGGGAAGCGCGGCGCGTTGGGTCGGCAGGGCCCGTATCCTAATGGAGATGACGCCGTTTGTCCCCTGTGCGCCGATCGAACCGGATTCACTTCTTTCGTTTGGTGCGCTCCTCTATCGCCTGGCACTCCGGCCCGGAGAACTTCGCCTCCAGCGCGTCGAGAAACACGCGCGTTCGCGCGGGCATGAGCCGCCGTCCGGGGAACACCGCCCACGCCGTAACAGCTGGCAGACTCCAGTCGTCGAGCACCGGCGCGAGCTCGCCGGCGCGCACGTACGGGTCGACGAAGTGAACGGACAGCGCGGCGATGCCGGCGCCGGCGCGAGCGAGACGCTGCAACAGCTCCGGCGAATTCGCGGTCGCGCGCGAGGGCGGAATGCCGTCCCAGCGTTGCTCGCCGCGACTCAATGACCATGGAGTCGGGTCGCCGGTGCGGGCGCGCAGGTGCAACGCGTCGTGCTCCATCAGCGCTTCCGGTTCGGACGGGATGCCGCGCCGCGCCAGATAGGCCGGAGATGCGTAGAGCCCATGCGTGAAGACGGCGAGACGGCGCGCGGCGAGCGAGGCGTCATCCGGCAGTTCGCCCATCCGGAGCGCAACGTCGAAGTTCTCGGCGATCAGGTCGACCCGGCGCGGCGAAAGATCGAGTTCGAGCGCAATCGAGGGGAATTTGTTGATGAACTCGGCGAGGAGCGTCGCGAGGATCAGATTCGCGAAGTCCGCCGGCATCGAGACGCGCAACCGTCCGCTGGGCTCGGCTTGCCTGTGCTCCGCGAGCGAAGATGCCGCCTCGACCTCGATCGCGACCTGGCGCGCATGGTCGAGAACGCTGTGGCCAAAGTCGGTCACCGCGAATTTGCGGGTCGTGCGCAGGAGTAAGCGCTCACCCAACCGACTTTCGAGCGCCGCCACCCGGCGCGAGACCGTCGACTTCGGAAGGCCGAGGCGCAGCGCCGCCTTGCTGAAACTCCCGTCGTCGACGACGTGGGCGAACAGAAGAAGGTCGTTGGGTTCGACGTTGATCGGCCGAGTTCGTCGTTCCGTTTTAGCAACAATGTTATCCATTAAAGCGTCTTTCTATCTGTTTATGGAACAACTATATTGACTCCGGAGACGCAAATCAACCCCAAGGAGTCAGCCATGAACATCCTGCAAGTCAATTCCAGCGCCCGCCGCGAAGGGTCGCAATCCTCGCAGCTCGCCACCGCGATCGTCGAAGGAATCCGTGCGATCAACCCCGCCGCGCAGGTAACGGTGCGCGATCTCGCGCATACGCCCCATCCGGAGCTGGACGACGCCGCGCTGCAAGCGCTGTTCAGCCCGGCCGACCAGCACACGCCCGGCCAGGCCGCCCGCGTGGCGCAAGACGACGCGCTCATCGCCGAGCTGCGGGCGGCGGACGTCGTCGTGCTCGGCGTGCCCATGTACAACTTCGGCGTTCCGGCGCAGCTCAAGAACTGGATCGACGCAGTGACCCGCGCCAAGGTAACGTTCCAGTACACGGCGAACGGTCCGGAAGGGTTGCTGAAGGGCAAGAAGGTCTACGTGGCGCTGACGCGCGGCGGCAAGTATCGCAACACGCCGGCCGATACCCAGGTGCCGTATCTCAAGACCGTGCTGGGCTTCCTCGGCATGACCGACGTAGAGTTCGTCTATGCCGAAGGCCTGGCGATGGGCGCGGAGGCCGCGAACGAGGCAATGGTCTCCGCGCACCAGCAGATCGACGCGGCGCTGGCCGCTTGATCGCCGCGGGGATGGCCCCATCTCAATCCGTCACGCCCCGGCATGACGGCGTGCAGAAAATGGAGAACACGATGACGACGAAAGCACTGCAACTCCAACGCGAAACCGTGGCGCGGGCGCGCGACGTCGAGCGGCTGGTCGCGGGTCAACCGACCTCGGACGGCGCGGGGGTCAAGCTCACGCGCGTTCTCACGCAGTCGCTGCAACGCCGCCTCGACCCGTTCCTCATGCTCGATGCGTTCGGCACCGACAATCCGCAGGATTACATCGGCGGGTTCCCCGACCATCCGCACCGCGGCTTCGAGACCGTGACGTACATGATCGCGGGACGGATGCGCCATCGCGACAGCGCGGGCCACGAAGGCCTGCTGTCCAACGGGGGCGTGCAGTGGATGACCGCCGGCAAGGGCGTCATCCACTCCGAGCTGCCCGAGCAGGAAGACGGCCGGATGGAAGGCTTCCAGCTGTGGCTCAACCTGCCCGGCAAGGACAAGCTGCGCGCGCCGTGGTACCGCGACATCCAGAGCGCCGAGATTCCGGAGTTCACGACGCCGGAAGGCGTCAAGGTGCGCGTGATCGCCGGCGCGAGCCATGGCGTGGAAGGCGCGATGCAACGCGAGATCACCGAGCCCTTGTATCTCGACATCGAGCTGCCGGCGGGTTCGTCGCTCGAGCAGGCGCTGCCGGCGGGGCACAACGCGTTCGTCTACGTCTATCGCGGCGGCGTGGATGTCGGCGCGACGCACGTGCCGGTGCAAAGGATGGCGATCCTCGGCAATGGCGCGGATCGCGACGGCGTCGTGCTGAAGTCGGATCGACCGTCGCGCGTGCTGCTGATTGCGGGCAAGCCGCTCGGCGAGCCGATCGCGCAGTACGGCCCGTTCGTGATGAACACGCAGGAAGAAATCCACCAGGCCGTGCGGGACTACCAGGCAGGAAAGTTCGCGGCTGCCTGACCCCGCGATGAATCCCTCTCCCGCGCGCGGGAGGGGGATTTTTCGTCACGAAGCGATGTACGCGGTCTTCACCGTGGTGTAGAACTCCGCCGCGTAGCGGCCCTGCTCGCGCGGCCCGTAGCTCGATCCTTTGCGGCCGCCGAATGGCACGTGGTAGTCGACTCCCGCAGTCGGCACGTTGACCATCACCATGCCGGCCTGCGAGTTGCGCTTGAAGTGCGACGCGTGCTTCAGCGACGTCGTCACGATGCCCGCCGACAGCCCGAATTCGGTGTCGTTGGCCATCGAGAGCGCTTCGTCATAGCCCTTTGCCCGGATCACGCAGGCAATCGGACCGAAGATTTCCTCGCGCGCAATGCGCATCGAGTTCGTCGCGTCGGTGAAGAGCGCGGGCGCGAGGTAATAGCCATCCTTGGCGCGCTTCAGTCGCTCGCCGCCGGTGGCGAGTTTCGCGTTCTCCTTGCGGCCGACATCGAGGTACGACAGATCCTGGTCGAGCTGGCTCTGGTCGACGACCGGGCCGATGTCGGTGCCTGCCGCCAGCGCGTCGTCGACCTTCAGTGACGCCAATTTCTCCGCGACCGCGGCGACGAAGCGGTCGTGGATCCCTTCGGTCACGATGAGGCGCGACGACGCCGTGCAGCGCTGGCCCGTCGAGTAGAACGAGCCCTGCACGGCGACATTGACCGCCGTCGGCAGGTCGGCATCGTCCAGCACGACCAGCGGATTCTTGCCGCCCATTTCGAGCTGCACCTTCGCCATTCGCGCGACGGCCTTGGCGGCGATCGCGCGGCCCGTTCCGACCGAGCCCGTGAAGCTTATCGCGTTGATGTCCGGATGATTGACGAGCGTCTCTCCGACCACCGAGCCGCGGCCCATCACGAGATTGAACACGCCCGTCGGAACGCCGGCGCGCACGAGGATGTCGGCGAGCGCCCATGCGCTGCCGGGCACGAGATCGGCCGGCTTGAACACGACGCAGTTCCCGTACGCGAGCGCCGGCGCGATCTTCCACGCGGGAATGGCGATCGGGAAATTCCACGGCGTGATGAGGCCGATGACGCCGACAGGCTCGCGCGTCACCTCGACGTCCACGCCCGGCCGCACCGACGGCACGCGCTCGCCGGTGAGACGCACCACTTCGCCGGCGAAGAACTTGAAGATCTGTCCCGCGCGCATCGCTTCGCCGATGCCTTCGGGCAGCGTCTTGCCTTCCTCGCGCGACAGCAGCCGGCCGAGCTCGTCCTTGCGCGCCAGGATCTCCGTGCCCGCGCGATCGAGGATGTTCGAGCGTTCCTGGATCGAGCCCGTCGCCCATGCAGGGAACGCGGCCTTTGCCGCGGCGACGGCCATGAGGGCCTGCGCCGCGTCGGCCTGCGCGTATTCGCCGACGACGTCGGTGACGTCCGACGGATTGCGGTTGACGGTGACGGACGGACCGGCGGTCCATGCGCCCGCGATGTAGTTCTGGAATGGAGTGGCCATGGGAATCGCTTCGGCTTCGGGAAAAGCCTCGATTGTAGACGCGGTGACGCCCGCTGCCATTTTGTTGCCACGATTCTTCGCCGCCCTGCCCCGTTCTCCGCCCGGCATCGCCGCTTCCGGGGCCTTCAATGCAGCGTGAGGGCAACAAAAACGCGCCCGCGCCTCCGGACCGGAATCCTTCACAAGGGAAATGCCATGAACGCCGACAGGAACTTCAGCGCATCCAACGCACACCCATTGCGCGGTCACGTCTACCGCGACGTCGCGCGCCTCGCGGCCGAGGCGTTCGCGGCGGGTCTCGTCATCAGCCTCGCGCTCGCGCTCGCGATCTTCATCGTCTCCACGCAAGCGGAGGCCGCGGAGGCCGGGCGCCGTCCCCGGACAGGGAACGCTGATGCTGAAGCGCGCCGCCGGGGAAGCGCCCGTCGCGGCGCCGCTGCTCTTCACCGATGTCGACGTCGCCGTGAGCGGGATGACGGCGCGCACGACGGTGACGCAGCGCTTCGCCAACCCGACGACCGAATGGAGGGAAGGCGTCTACGTGTTTCCGCTGCCGGAGAAGGCCGCGGTCGATCACCTCGAGATGAGGATCGGCCAGCGGCGGATCGAAGGGCAGATCCGCGAGCGCGGCGAGGCGCGCGCCGCGTACGAGCAAGCAAAGACCGAGGGCCGCAAGGCCACGCTCGTCGAGCAGGAACGGCCCAACGTGTTCACGACCAGTGTCGCGCACATCGGGCCGGGCGAGGACGTCACGGTCACGATCGAATACCAGGAGACGCTGCGCTACGACACCGGCGCGTTCCGGCTGCGCTTCCCGATGGTCGTCGCGCCGCGGTACGTTCCCGGCAGCATCGCCATCGACGGCGAGCCGGGCACGGGCTGGGGCGTGAACACGGACCAGGTGCCCGACGCGGAGCGGATCACGCCGCCCGTCGCGCATCCGGACCTCGGATTCATCAACCCGGTGACGATCAACGTCGCGCTCAACCCCGGATTCGCCCTGTCGAAGATCGACAGTCCGTACCACCGGATCGACGTCAGCGAGTCCGCCGACCATCGTTACGCGATCACGCTCGCCAACGGGCCGGTCCCCGCGAACCGCGATTTCGAGCTCGTCTGGACGCCCGATGTCGCAGCCGCGCCCGGCGCCGCCGTCTTCGCCGAGCACAAGGACGGCAAGACCTACGCACTCGCGATGATCGTGCCGCCGGCGCCGATTGCCGGTGCCGACGCGCAGCGCAGCCCGCGCGAAGCGGTCTTCATCATCGACACGTCGGGATCGATGGAGGGAACGTCGATCAGGCAGGCGAAGCAGTCGCTGCAGATGGCGCTCGACCGGTTGCAGCCCGGCGACCGCTTCAACGTGATCGAATTCAACTCGGTGACGAAGGCGCTGTTCGGTGCGCCCATGCCGGTCGACACGAGCACGCTCGCGAGGGCCCGGACCTTTGTCACCGCGTTGCGCGCGCGCGGCGGCACCGAGATGAAGCCCGCGCTCGAAGCGGCGCTCACCGACGACGTCGCGCCAGGCTTCGTGCGCCAGGTCGTGTTCCTGACCGACGGCGCGGTCGGCAACGAAGGCGAGCTCGTTGCGCTGATCCGCGCGCGGCTTTCCGATCGGCGTCTTTTCACGATCGGCATCGGGTCCGCGCCGAATTCCTTCTTCCTCACGAAGGCCGCGCAGTACGGGCGCGGCACGTTCACGTTCATCGGCGACGTCCGCGAGGTGGCGGAGAAGATGGGCGCGCTCTTCACCAAGCTCGAAAGCCCGGTGCTGACCGACATCGCGATCTCCTGGCCGGGCAAGTCGGAGGTATGGCCACGCGAGCCGGGCGACCTCTACGCGGGCGAGCCGATCGTCGTCGTCGCGCAAACCGACGCGCTCGATGGCGGCGTGACGATCACCGGCCGGCGGGGCGGCGTGCCGTGGAGTGCCACCGTGCCGCTGTCGGCGAGCGCCGCCGAGCCCGGCATCGGCGTGCTGTGGGCACGCGCGAAGATCGAGGCGCTCACCGACGCGCTGAAGGGCGGCGAGTCGGAAATGGACGTCAAGAAGGCGGTGATCGAGGTCGCGCTCGCGCATCACCTCGTGAGCAAGTACACGAGCCTCGTCGCGATCGACGTCACGCCCACGGCGCCGCCCGGGACAACCAGCGTGCAATCGGCGTTGCCGACCAACCTGCCGGAAGGCGCGTCCTTCGAAGCGATCTTCGGCGGCGCGCAGACCGCGACGCCCGCGACGCTGCACCTGCTGCTGGGCCTCGTCGCGCTGCTCTTCGCCGTCATCGCGTGGTCATCCGCGAACGGCAGACTGAAGCACTTCGCGAAAGGACACTGACATGCAAACCACCGCCGACCGGGGAGGATCTTTCGGCCCTCCCGCTTCTGATGCCCGGAACTGGATGCGCGCATCGCCGCCGGGCATCGCGTTCCGCTTCCCGAGGGCCGAGTCTTCCCCCGTCGGCGGTGGCGCGCGAACGGCGCGTCCGCGCAGGAGGGTGCTGAAATGGATCGCCGCGGCGTGTCTCGCGCTCGGTGTCGTGCTCACGGGAAACGCCGTCTACATCCACGCGAAGGCGCTGCTCGCTCAGGTCCTGCTCCATCGCGCATGGGTCGCGACGCAGGCGACCGGAGTACCCGCACGACCGTGGCCATGGGCGGACACCACGCCTGTCGCGCGGCTGGTCGCGCCGGCGCAGGACGTCGACCTCCTCGTGCTCGCAGGCGCGACGGGGCGCACGCTCGCCTTCGGCCCCGGGCATCACGACGGGTCCGCGATGCCGGGAGCAGTGGGCAACACGGTGATCTCCGCGCATCGCGACACGCACTTCCGCTTCCTGCGCGAGCTCGCCGTCGGCGACGCGCTGATCGTCGAGATGCCCGCGGGGCAGCGATTCCACTATCGCGTCCGCGGGATCGAGGTCGCCGACCAGCGCAATCTCCGCCTTCCGCGGCTGCCGGCGGAACCGACCCTCACGCTCGTCACGTGCTATCCGTTCGACGCGGTCGATGCGGGCGGGCCGCTGCGCTACGTGGTCGTCGCGACGGCGGAAGGCGCCCTGCTCTGACGCGCGGCGCTATCATTCGCCTCGTCACGCACCAGGGAGGCGACCATGAAGCTCGAAGGATCCTGTCATTGCGGCGCCGTGAAGTTCACGGTCGCGTCGCACACGCCTTACCCGTTCATGCGCTGCTATTGCTCGATCTGCCGCAAGACGGCGGGCGGCGGCGGCTATGCGATCAACATCATGGGCGATGCCGCCTCGCTGCGCGTGCGCGGGGCGAAGAACGTCAGCGTCTACCGCGCGCGGCTGCGCGAAAAACCGGGCGCGCGCCCGACGCTGTCGACGGCTCGGCGCCATTTCTGCGCGAAGTGCGGCAGCGCGCTGTGGGCGTTCGACCCGCAATGGCCCGAATGGGTCTATCCGTTCGCCTCGGCCATCGACACCCCCCTGCCGAAGCCGCCCGAGGAAGTCGAATTGATGCTGGATTTCGCGGCGCCATGGGCGGACATTCCCGCGGGCAAGGCGCACACGCACTTTCCGCGCTTTCCGGCGGAGAGCATCGAGGATTGGCACCGGACGCGCGGGCTCTACGTAAAATGAGCGTGGACTGAGCGTCGCGTAATCGGCGTTGCGCGCTACTTGAACTCCACCGTCACGCCGCCGATCCCGAGCGTGCCGTAGTCGCTCGCCCACGTCTCCCCGGCCGCGATCGGCCACGCGTCGGTGATCGTTCCCGTGGTAATGACCTCGCCGGCCGCGAGCGCTTGAAACTGCGGCTGCGTGGCGAGCACGCGCACGAGATGCGCAAGCGCCAGCGCCGGGCTGCCGAGCACGTTGGAACCGATCCCGCGCTCGACGACGGCGCGTCCCTTGCGCAGCGTCAGCGGGAAGGTCGGCAGCGCGGCGGCGAGCGCATGCCGGTTGCGGTCGGTGACCGGAATCGTCGTGCCGACAATCAGCGCGCCATGCAGGCCGAACGCCGCCGTGCAATCGGGGGCCGTGAACTTCCAATCGGGAAAATGCGATTGCACGATCTCGAACCCCGGCGCGACCCACTCGACGCAACGCAGGATCTCGATCGGATCGCTCGTCGGCGGCAACGGCGCGCGCAGCCGGAAGACGACCTCGGGCTCGATGCGCGGCTGGACGAATGGCTTCAGGTCGAGCGTTGCGTGGCCATCCTTCGCGAAGTGCATCGAATGCGACCAGATGTGCGCCCACATGGGCTGGTACACGCCGTAGCGGGACCAGATCGTCGAGTTGGTGAATCCGATCTTGCGCCCGACGGTCCGCCAGCCCTGCGCGATCCGGCGGCGGTTTTCGATTTCGCGCAGGACCTCGTAGGCGGCAGGGATGTCGAACGCCGGCTCCGCCTGCGTGATCGGAGCGATCTGCGTCGCCGTGTCGTAGGCCGTTGATGAGGCGGGTTGCAATTGCGGCGATGTCGTAGCCGCCGCTCATCGAGCGCGCCTCAGCATGCGCAGCAGCGAGGTCAGTGCCGTCCAGGACGCGGTCGCAACCACCATGCCGATCAACGCGGCAACGATCGCCGCGAACGTGCCGTCCCAGCCCATGAGCGTGACGACGGCCCAGGCGGCCACGCCGCCCAGCGCGCCGCAAACGACGATGCCGAGGACGCTGGAGAGTATCGAGCCGCGCTGGAAGCGACGCATCTTGGGAGGCGATATCGCCAGGGGGGATTCGATGGTACGACGTTCGCGGGCGCGGCGCCAATTCGCCCGCGCCGGGCGGCGCCGCTTGCCGTGCGATCCGGAGTCACAGTATAAGGTCACGTCCGCGGTAACGAGGGTATCGAATGCGCATGCGGCTCCGGGTCCTGGCTGTTCTGCTTTTCGCCGGCATGGTCGCCACGGCGGCGGCCGCCGCCGACATGGCCAAGACGCTGCATGTCGCGTTCCCGATCGCGGAGAACGGCTTCGATCCGCAGGCCGTCTACGACACCTACTCGTTCGACGTTTGCCGGGCGATCTTCGAGCCGCTCTACGCGTACGACTACTTCGCGCGGCCGGTTCGCCTCGTGCCCAACACCGCCGAGAGCCTGCCCGTCGTGACCGACGGCGGCCGCACGTACACGATCAAGGTGAAGCGCGGCATTTTCTTCGCCGCCGATGCCGCCTTCAAGGGCAAGCCGCGCGAGCTCACCGCGGAAGACTACGTCTACACCATCAAGCGGATCATCGATCCAAAGGTCCGTTCGTACTGGCTGTACCTGCTCGAGAAGAACCTGGTCGGCCTCGACGACGTGCTCGCGCGCGCCCGCGCAGCGGGCACGCTCGACTACGATGCCCCGATCGAGGGCCTGCGGGCGATCGACCGCTACACGCTGCAGATACGGTTCAATCGCCCCGATTACGCGTTCGCGTGGTGGCTCGCGACCGGGCAATTCGGCGCCGTCGCGCGCGAGGTCGTCGACATGTACAAGGACGGAAGCAACCGGGTCATGGAAAACCCGGTCGGCACCGGCCCCTACGTCCTGAAGCAGTGGATCCGCGGACAGCGGATCGTGCTGGAGGCCAATCCCACCTTCCGCGAATTTCCCTACCCGGCGCCCGGACCAGGCGGTGAACCGGGCGATGCCGCCATCGCGAAAGGGTTGATCGGGAAGCGGCTGCCCATTGCGGGGACCGTCGACATCAGGATCGTCGAGGAAGCCCAGCCGCGCCTCCTCAGCTTCAACTCGGGCGCGCTCGACTATTTCGAAGTGCCCGCGACCCTTGCCGAAAACGTCCTTGTCGGCGCCAATCTCAAGCCGGAATTCGCGAAGCGAAACCTGGTGCTGCACCGCCAGGTCTCGCCGTCGATCTCGTTCTTCTATTTCAATCTGGAAAATCCGCTCGTCGGCGGCTACGCGCCGGAAAAGCTCGCGCTGCGGCGCGCGGTGAGCATGGGCTACGACCGCAATGCGCGCATCCGCCAGTTTCTCAACGGGCAGGCGATTCCCGCGACGCAGCCGGTGCCGCCGCCGCTGTATGGTTACGACCCGAAATACGTCCCCAAGTATGGATACGATCCGGTCGCGGCCCGCGCGCTGCTCGACCGCTTCGGCTACAAGGATCGCGACGGCGACGGGTACCGCGAGCTGCCCGACGGCAAGCCGCTGACGCTGGTGGTCGGCTCGACGCCCGACGCGGCGTCGCGCGTGAGCGACGAGTTGTGGAAGCGCAGCATGGACGCGATCGGCGTCCGCGTCACGTTCCTCAAGAACAAATGGCCGGAGCTGAACAAGATGTCGGAGGCGGGCCAGCTGATGCTGTGGGGCTTCGGCTGGATCAGCAGCATCCCCGACGGCCGCGATTACTACAGCTATTTCTACAGCCGCAATATCGGCACGTCGAATGACGCGCGCATGCGCCTGCCTGAAATGGACGCGCTGTTCGAGCAGGCGCTCGCCTTGCCGGACGGCCCGCCGCGCACCGCGCTCTTCGACCGCATGAACAACCTGATCTTCGACTACGCACCGTGGATCCTGACCGACTACCCGTACACCAACGTCGTCACGCAGCCCTGGCTCAAGGGCTACAAGCTCAACCCCTACACGACGCACCAGTGGTGGTTCTACGACGTCGCGGCGCACTGAGCGCGCGCCGCGGACTTGCCACGAGCGCTACTGCACCGCGAACGCAGCGAACGCGAGCGACAACATTGCGGAATCGATGCGGCGGGACGCGTTTCAGCGCTTGGGGCGGATGACGGGCTTCGGCGAGTGGAGCGCGGCGGTGTCGTGCCGTTCGATGGAAAGCGACGCCGCGCGCATCGAGTCGAGCAGACTCTCGAGGCCGAGCTCGAACGTGCTTTCCCACCACTCCGGCGGGTGGAATCGAGCCGCGGCGGCGAGGTGCGGACAATTCTCCGCGATGTACTCTTCGCTCGCCGGCTCGGCCGCCGACGGACCATTCGCGTACCCGGCGGTTTCGTCCAGCGCGGCGCCGACGAGGTAGTAGCTCAAGACGCGAAAATACTGCGTGGCGAGTCGGTCGTCGGGAATCGCGGCGTGGACGAGCCGCAGAACTTCCTCGATGACGCGCACGCCGGCCAGCGTATTGAGGCGGTGCACCGCAATCAGCGGAAATAGCCTGGGGTGGCGATGCGCGAGCGCGCGGTAGGATCGCGCCATCGCGCGCAGCCGGTCGACCGGATCTTCGTCCGGCGGGACGGTCAGCACGCACGACAGCGCATCGTCGACGAGCGCGTCCAGCAGATGCGCCTTGCTGGGAAAATAGTGATAGACGCTCATCGGCTCGCAGCCGAGCGCCGCGCCGAGGCCGCGAACGCTGAAGGCGCCGAGGCCGTCCCGGTCGATCAGTGCAAGGCGTGGCGGCGACGATTCGCTCGCGCGTGAGGGGTTGGCGCGCGGGGACGGCGACGGGTGGGGCCTTGCGCGCCATGACACTTGCGATCTTACGCCGTAAGGGTATAGTTGCGCAAGGGCCTTACGGTGTAAGGGCCGGGTCTTGCCGGCCGCGAACACGGAGGAGAAGCTCATGGACGCCGTCGACATCCTCGGAATGCTGGTGCCGGTCACCTATTTCGGATTCCTGATCACCGAAAAGCTCTGGCCGGCGCGGCAGTTTCCCTCGCGCAAGGGCTGGCAATGGATCGGGATCGCGTTTCTCGTTGTCATTTCGACCATCTCGGTGATCGTCCCGCTCCTGATCCCGGCGGCGTGGCTCGCCGCGCACCGCATCTTCGATGGAACCCGCCTCGGCGTCGCTGGCGGCGCTTTCGTCGGCTTCGTGCTGATGGAAGGCGTGATCTATGCCTGGCATCGCTCCGCGCACAACGTCGGTTTCCTGTGGCGCGGGTTCCACCAGATGCACCACAGTCCGCAGCGCGTCGACGTCCCGGGCTCCGTGGTCTTTCATCCGCTGGAGATGTTGGTGCAGGTGCTGCTGCAGCTTGGCCTGACCCTGGTCGTCCTCGGGCTCGATCCGCTGGCCGCCGCGATCATCGGCTACCTGATCGCGTTCAACGGCTCTTTCCAGCATTGGAACGTGCGCACCCCGCAGTGGCTCGGTTACCTCATCCAGCGTCCGGAGTCGCATTGCGTGCACCACCGGCTGGGCGTCCACTACTACAACTACTCCGACTTTCCCCCGTGGGACATGCTGTTCGGCACGTTCCGAAACCCGGCGAAATTCATGGGCGAATGCGGATTCGATGCGGGCGCCGACCGCAAGCTCGGCGCAATGCTCTTTCTCGCCGACGTCAACGCGCCACTGTATGGCCAGGACAGCCTCGGCGCGAAGCCACGGCGCGCGCCGGACGCCGCCTGAGGATCGCGCGGCTCAACCCATCGGCGGCATCGTCGCCTGGAAGCTCGCGCGCGCAGCGATGGCGGCATGGGCGCGCCGCACGTTCGCGAACGGCGCAAGCACGTCCTTGCCTTCGGGCATCGCCTGCACGTAGAACACGATGGGGGCGAGCAGCAGGTCGGCGAGCGTGAGCCGGTCGCCGACGATCCAGTCGCGCCCGCCATAAGCAGGCTCGAGCATCGCGAACTGCGCCCTCATGTCGGCGATGCCCTTGTCGATGACGGCACGGTCCGGCTTGCCGTCCGCGCCGCGCGGGAAGACATACTGGAGCACGTAGCGTGCGACCATCGCGTCGTACAGGTAGCAATGCGTCGCGCTGATCCACTGCTCGACGCGGGCACGGTCCGCCGGCGTGTCGGGCATCAGCTTCGGGCCGGGCATCGCTTCGTCGATGTAGCGCAGGATCGCGCTCGACTCGAACAGCGTCAGCGCCCCGCAACGCAACACCGGCACCTTGCCGAAAGGATGGATCGCATCGATCGGCGGGGAATGCGGCGCGTGCGGCTCGAGCGTATACGCGACGCCCTTCTCGACGAAGGCCATCCGCGCGCTGCGCACGTAGGTGCTGCGCGGAGTGCCGAGGATCGTCGGACCCGCCGTCGTCGGCTTCGCGGTGCCCGCGAGCGCCTTGCCCATGCCGTCGAAGGCGCTCGTCCACCCCTTGTTGTGCGCGAGCTTGCCCTCCTCGGACGCGAAACCCGAGTGGACGAGCGTCACCTCGGTCTTCCCGCCCTTGTCGGCGAAGGTCAGCGTCACCGTCGACTCGTTGCCCATGTGGTCGCCCTCCTGCCACGCCCACGAATAGACGAGTCGCTCCGGCGCGCGGACCTCGCGAAACTCGCCGGTGACGACGTGTACGGAGCCTTCCGGCGAATGCATCTCGATCCGGTAGCGCCCGCCGGGCCGCGGGTCGACCGTCACGCTCGGGACCGTGAAGCCCTCAGGCCCGAACCATGTCTGTATCGCCTCCTTTTTCGTGAACGCATCGAAGACACGCGCGCGCGGCGCGTCGAACACGCGGGCGATGGTCAGCGAGTGGGTGGTCATGATCGGCTCCTTTTCTTGCGCTTGGGTTCCGTCTTTTCGAGGTATTCGGCGATGCGGTCGAGCCGGCCCTCCCAGAAGCGCCGGTAGGTGCCGATCCAGTCGGAGGCGCCGCGCAAGGGCTCCGCGCTGAGGCGGCAGCGCCGCCATTGCGCGTCGACGCGCTGCTCCACGAGGTGCGCGTGCTTCAACACGTGCAGGTGCCGCGACACGGCCGGCAGCGAAATGGCGAACGGCTCGGCGAGCTCGCCGACCGTCGCCTCCCCTTTCGCGAGGCGAGCGAGGATCGCGCGCCGGGTCGGATCGGCCAGCGCGGAGAAGACGTCGGACAGTGCATCCATGAGGCGTATTTAACAGTATTGTTATTTGCGTGTCAAGTTAAATAATGAGCACGCGCGTCCACGCGCATATTTCCCGCCGGCGAATACGCAGCGCCGTTGATGCGGGTCAAGCCTCCCCGTGCGAAAAATCCTGTTTCGCAGGATAATTGACCTCCTACTGCGGAGGAGTCTCATGAGCGAGCAACGCGAAGTCGTCATTCTGAGTGGAGTGCGCACCGCCATCGGCGATTACGGCGGCAGCCTGAAGGACATCGCCCCAAGTGACCTTGCTGCGCGCGTGGTCAAGGAGGCGGTGAGCCGCGCGAAGATCGATCCGGCGGACGTCGGCCAATGCATCATCGGCAGCGTCATCCACAGCGAGCCGAAGGACATGTACATCTCCCGCCTCGCGTGCGTGAACGGCGGGTTGCCGCACGACACCGGCGCGCTGACGCTGAACCGGCTGTGCGGCAGCGGCATGCAGGCGATCGTCTCGGCATCGCAATACATCCTGCTCGGCGACACCGACGCCGCGGTCGCGGGCGGGGTCGAAAGCATGAGCCGCGCCGCCTATGCGTCGCTGACCCAGCGCTGGGGCGCGCGGATGGGCGAGACCAAGATGATGGACATGATGGTCGGCGCGCTGACCGACCCGTTCGACACGATCCACATGGGCGTCACCGCCGAAAACGTCGCCGCGAAGTGCGGCCTCGACCGCAACGTGCAGGACACGTTCGCCGTCGAGAGCCACAAGCGCGCGGCCGCCGCGATCGCCGCCGGCCACTTCAAGAGCCAGATCCTGCCGATCGAGCTCAAGAGCAAGAAGGGTCCGGTGATCTTCGACACCGACGAGCACGTGCGCGCCGACGCGTCGGTTGAAGGCATGGCGAAGCTCAAGGCCGTGTTCATCAAGGAAAACGGCTCGGTCACCGCGGGCAACGCATCCGGCATCAACGACGCCGCGGCGGCGGTCGTGCTGATGGAAAAGTCCGTTGCCGCGAAGAAGGGACTGAAGCCGATGGCGCGGCTCGTTGCCTACGGCCACGCCGGCATCGATCCCAAGATCATGGGGCTGGGTCCGGTGAGCGCGGTGAAGCGCGCGCTCGCGAAGGCCGGGCTCAAGGTTTCCGACATGGACGTCATCGAGTCGAACGAGGCGTTCGCCGCCCAGGCGCTCGGCGTGTCGAAAGAGCTCGGGCTCGACCCGAAGAAGGTCAATCCCAACGGCGGCGCGATCGCGCTCGGCCATCCCATCGGCGCGACCGGCGCGATCCTGACGGTCAAGGCGATGTACGAGCTCCATCGCACCGGCGGCCGCTACGCGCTCATCACGATGTGCATCGGCGGCGGCCAGGGCATCGCGGCGATCATCGAGCGCGTCTGATCCGAAGACCCTCCGGTCTTGCGCCTCCGCAGCCCCGCGCCCATCCCGCGGGGCTTTTTCTTACTTCGGAGCCCTCATGCATCGAGGCAAACTCAACGTCGGCATCGCCGGACTCGGCCGGCTCGGCAACCGTCATGCGACGATGCTCGCCCGGCAAGTCGCGGGCGCCGAGCTCGTCGCGGCGTGCAGCCCCGTCGCCGACGAGCTTGCGTGGGCGCGCGATGCGCTCGGCGTCGCGCACACCTTCGGCGACTACGCGCAGATGCTCGCGCACCCGGGGCTCGACGCGGTATTTCTCGTGACGCCGACCACGCTGCACGCGGACCAGATCATCGCGGGACTTGCGGCCGGCAAGCACGTGTTTTCCGAAAAGCCCCTGGCGCTCGACCTCGCCGATTGCAGGCGCGTCGAGGACGAGGCCGCGCGGCATCCGAAGCAGAAGGTGATGATCGGCTTCGTGCGGCGCTTCGATGCGCATTACCGCGATGCGCAGGAGAAGATCCGCGCGGGCGGCATCGGGCGGCCGTTCCTCGTGCGCTCGCAATGCGCGGATCGGAACGATCCCGACGGCTTCTTCGTCCGCTTCGCGCCGACGTCCGGCGGGATCCTGCTCGACATGAGCGTCCACGACATCGACGGCGCGCGCTGGCTCCTTGCAGCGGACAAGGCCGTGCGCGTCTACGCGACGGGAACGATCGCGATCCACGAGGGGCTCGCCGCCTGCAACGACGTCGACAACGCCGTCGCGATCATCGAATTCAACGGCGGGAGCGTGGCGACGCTGTACGCGTCACGGACCTTCGCGCACGGGCACGAGTCGATGACCGAAATCGTCGGCACCGCCGGGCGCCTCACGGTCGGCGCGAACCCGCGGCTGACCCGCGTCGAGATCTCCGATGCCCACGGCGTGCGCAACGAGTGCACGCCGACGTTCTACGAGCGCTTCGAGGACGCGTTCCTGCGCGAGCTCACCGAGTTCGTCGACATCGTGCGGGAGGACCGCGCGCCGCCGCTGACGCTGGCGGACGCCACCGAGGCAACGCGGATCGGCATCGCGCTCACCGAATCGCTGCGAACGCGCCGGCCGGTGGATCTCTAGCTCTTTGGCTCGGGGTGGATGTTGTCGACCCAGTGCACGCGCTCGGGATTGGGCTCGACGTTCGGCAGGTCGAGGTTCACGACGACCGGCTCCTGTCCGCTGCGGCACAGCACGCACGACAGCGGCTCGTCGTCGCTGGCGTTGATCTCCTGGTGCGGCACATACGGCGGGACATAGATGAAATCGCCGGGGCCGGCCTCGGCGACGAATTCCAGCCGGTCGCCCCATTTCATGCGCGCGCGCCCGCTGACGACGTAGATCACGCTCTCGACGGGCCCGTGGTGGTGCGCGCCGGTCTTCGCCTTGGGGTGGATGACGACGGTGCCGGCCCAGAGCTTCTCGGCGCCGGCGCGCGCATGCGTGATTGCCGCCGCTCGATTCATGCCCGGCGTCTGCGCCGTGTTGGTGTCGAGCTCGCCGGCATGCACGACGCGCACGCCGCGCAGGCGCCACTTCGATTCGGCGGCAGTCATTGGATCCCCCGATGCGTCGCTTCGCGCCGCTTCCCCCGGAGGGGGCGATCGCCTTGGGGCGGCCCGGCGGCTCTCATGAGATCCCCCGTGCGTCGCTTCGCGCCGCTTCCCCCGGAGGGGGCGATCGCGGCCTCCGCACCGTTTAACACTTCGCGTTGCCACTCGGGGTCGGCCGCCACCTGCGCTCGCAGACGCGCCCTTCGGGCCTTGGCTTCGCCCTGCTCGCGCAGGCGTTCCAGGCGGCCCTGCGGCTCTCATTTGATCAGCCCGAGCGTTTTCGCCGAATTGAGGTACTGCGGCGTGCGCTCCTTCATGAACGCCGGGACCATTTCGTACGTGATGTCGGTAATCTCGAAGCCGTCGTCGGTAAGCCGCTTGCGCAGCTCCGGATCCTTGTTGATCGCGTCCATCATGTCGGACACCTGCTTGCGCACGGCTTGCGGCGTCGACTTCGGCACGCCGATGCCGCGATAGGCGCCATCGACCCAGTCGAACCCGAGCTCCTTGAACGTCGGCACGTCCGGGAACTGCGGCAGGCGCTTCTCGGTCGCCACGGCGAGCATCCGCATCTTCCCCTTCTGCTGGATCGCGAGCGTCGAATAGGACATCGCCGCCGCCACGTGATTGCCGAGGATCGAGGCAATCATGTCGCCCGTGCCCTTGAATGGAACGTAGGTGGTCTTGATGCCGAGCTCGCGATCGAGGCGCACCTGGGCCACGTGATTCGCGGTATTGGTCCCCGACCCGGCGATCGTGACGGCCTCCGGCTTTTCCTTCGCTGCCTTCACGAGGTCGGCAAAGGTCTTGAACGGGCTGTCGGCAGCCACGATCACGGCGTCCGGCGTGTAGTGGAAGAAATAGACGGGCGTGATGTCCTCGGTCTTGAATTGCGTCCCCGGCTCGAGCGGCTGCAGCACGATGTGCGGCAGGTTGACGCCGACGATCGTGTGGCCGTCGCCCGGCATGCTGTTCATTTGCGACCAGGCGAGCGCGCCGCCCGCGCCGGCTTTGTTGACGACGATCATCTCCTGCTTGAATTTGGTGGAGAACACCTGCGCCTGCAGTCGCGCCACGAGGTCCGACTCTCCGCCCGGCACGAACGGAATGACGTACTGGACGGGCTTGTCCGGATACGCAAGCGCAAGCGGGGCGAGCGCCAGCATCAGGACGGCGGCGAAACGACGCGGTGGAACGAACGAGCGCATGGAAGCTCCCTGGTCGGACGCGGTGGCGATGGGTCAGGGCGCCTATTCTAATCCTGGCGCCGCGAGACTTGGCGTGGCGCATAATCGAACGGTCGGCTCGCGGAGCGCGGCGGGATTTGCCGTCGCGTTCGGCGGGACGCATCGCCACACGAGGAGGACACGATGAGCAATACGCTGCGCAAGGTCGATTACTTTTACGTGATGTTGCCCAATCGCGCCGGCCAGGGCGCGAAGGTCATGGCGGCGCTTGCCGCCGAAGGCGTCAATCTGCTCGCCTTCTCGGGATTCCCGAGCGGCGGCAAGGCGCAACTCGATCTCATGCCCGAGAACAGCGCCAGGTTCCGGAAGGCGGCGAAGAAACTGGGACTCAAGGTCTCCAAGCGGAAGACCGGGTTCCTGTACCACGGCGACGATCGCGTTGGCGCGATGACGAAGATTCTCGACAAGCTCGCCGGCGCGAAGGTCAACGTGGTCGCCGTCGACGCGGTGACCAGCGGCAAGGGCCGCTTCGGCGCGATCTTCTGGGTGAAGGCGACGGCGGTGGCAAAGGCCTCGAAGGTGCTCGGCGCGAAGTAGGACGCGGCGTCAGGCGTAGAGCCGGCCGTTGGTCGGCGACTGGTCGGAGAACGGGTAAGCCAGCTCGCCGTCGAAGTCCCCCGACACCGTCGCGATTTCGAAGGTCGCGCTCAAGTCGGCGCGCAGGCGGCGGACGAACGTTTCCGCGGTGGGCGTCGCCTCGCCGCCCAGGTGCGTGACGAAGTGCCGGGCGACGTCCGGCGCAATGGAATCGAGGACGAAAATTCCCGCGCCGATCAGCGGATCGACGTTCGGAAACGCGCCATGCGGCGCCGATAGATAGACGAAATGCCTGTCCTGGTGACAGAACGCGATCTCGGCGACTGCTTCGCGCCACGGCTCCGGAATCGGCGGCAATCCCTGGGCTTCGCTGCGCGCCAGCGCCTTTGAAAGCGAGTGTCCGATATCGACGCGCAACGCGCCGACCGACAGGCCGCCCGCTCGCAGATACGCCTTCAGCGCGAACTCGATCCCCTGCGCCGCGGCGTGATAGGCGACCTGCGCCTCGGCGCAGGGGATGCGGTGCTGGCCGCACAGCGTGCGCGCCACGCGCAGGTAGTCGTGCCCATAGCGCCAGTAGGCGAGCGGCGACGTCCGCCGCTCTTCGTTGTCCGTGGTCGAAATGATCATCGGAGCGGCTCTCCTCGGCAAACATGGAAAAGGCGCGGGCGAATGCAGCGCGCAAGCGTGCCTGTCCGTCCCCTGACGCGGGCAAGAGATAGACACTTGAAGATTGATTCGCCCGAGCCCGCCGAAGTTCCGCGGCCGCCGAACTAATTACGTCGTCCTACAGAACGTCCGCCTGAGCGCGCCGGGCGAAATCGGCGCGCTGGTCGTCGCCGATGGGGCCCACCGCGAAGTACGTCGCCTCCGGATGCGCGAAGTAGAAACCCGAGACCGACGACGCCGGCAGCATCGCGAAGCTCTCGGTCACCGACATCCCGATGTCGGGTGCGCGCAGGAGATCGAAGAGCGGCGCCTTGACCGCGTGCTCGGGGCACGCCGGATAGCCCGGCGCGGGACGGATGCCGCGATACTCCTCGTCGATCAGCGCGGACGCGCCAAGCGCTTCGTCGGAGGCATAACCCCATAGCTCGCGGCGCACCTTTCGATGGAGCCATTCGGCGAACGCCTCGGCGAGCCGGTCGGCGAGCGCCTTCAGCATGATCGCCGCGTAGTCGTCCTTTTTCGCCTCGAACTCGGCGAGCTTCCTTTCGATGCCGAGCCCCGCCGTGACGGCAAACGCGCCAAGGTAGTCCGCGAGACCGGAGGATTTCGGTGCGACGAAATCCGCGAGGCAATAATTCGGTTTGCCCGCGGGCCGCTCGTTCTGCTGGCGCAGGTTGTGCCAGGTCAGCGCGACGTCCGTCCGCGATTCGTCGGCGTAGAGCACGATGTCGTCGCCGACCGCGCTCGCGGGCAGCAACGCGACCACACCGTTCGCCGTCAACCACCGGCCCTCGACGATTTGCTTCAGCATGGCCTGCGCGTCGTCGAAGGTGTTGCGGGCCGCCGCGCCCACGACCGGATCGTCGAGTATCGCCGGATAGGGACCGCTCAGCTCCCACGTCTGGAAAAACGGGCCCCAGTCGATCAAGGGCGCAAGCTCGCGCAACTCGACGTTGCGGAATTCGCGGCGCCCGATGAACGTCGGGACCGGGGGCGCGTAGTGCGACCAGTCCGCCTTGTACGCATTGGCCCGCGCCGCCGCAATCGGAATCAGCGCCGGTCCTTTCTTGCTCGCGTGCTGGATGCGGATCCGCTCGTAGTCGGCGGCGACCTCGGCGACGTACGCCGACTTGTTGTCGTCGGAAAGGAGGCTGCTAGCGACCGACACCGCGCGGGACGCGTCCGGAACGTACACCGTGACGCCGGCGTAGTGCGGCGCGATCTTCACCGCCGTGTGGATACGCGAGGTGGTCGCGCCGCCGATCAGCAGCGGCTGCGTCATGCCGAGCCGCTGCATCTCGTGCGCGACGTGCGCCATTTCCTCGAGCGACGGCGTGATGAGCCCCGACAGGCCGACGATATCGGCGTTGCGCTCGCGCGCCGTGTCGAGGATCTTCTGCGCGGGCACCATGACGCCGAGGTCGACCACGTCGAAGTTGTTGCACTGGAGCACGACCCCGACGATGTTCTTGCCGATGTCGTGGACGTCGCCCTTGACCGTGGCCATGACGACGGTGCCCTTGGGCTTCGCCGCCATGCCGGACGCCGCCTTCTCGGCCTCGATGTACGGGACGAGATGCGCCACCGCCTGCTTCATCACGCGCGCGCTCTTGACGACCTGCGGCAGGAACATCTTGCCCGCGCCGAAGAGGTCGCCGACCACGTTCATGCCGTCCATCAACGGGCCTTCGATCACCTGGATCGGGCGCGCGCATTGCAGTCGCGCCTCCTCGGTGTCCTCGACAACGTAGGTCGTGATGCCACGGACGAGCGCGTGCGACAGGCGCTCCGCGACCGTGCCCGCGCGCCACGCCAGGTCCTCGGTGCTCACCTTGCCCTGCGCCTTCACCGTCTCGGCGAACGCGACGAGCCGCTCGGTCGCGTCGGGCCGGCGGTTCAGCACGACGTCCTCGACCCGCTCGCGCAGTTCCATCGGAATCTCGTCGTAGACGCCCAGCTGCCCCGCGTTGACGATGCCCATCGACATCCCGGCACGGATCGCGTGGTAGAGAAACACGGTGTGGATGGCCTCGCGCACCGGCTCGTTGCCGCGGAACGAAAAGCTCACGTTGGAAACGCCGCCCGAGACCTTCGCGTGCGGCAGGTGCTGGCGGATCCAGCGCGTCGCGTTGATGTAGTCGACCGCGTAGTTGTTGTGCTCGTCGATGCCCGTCGCGATTGCGAAAATGTTCGGATCGAAGACGATGTCCTCGGGCGGAAACGAGACCTGCTGCGTCAGGAGGTCGTACGCCCGCCGGCAGATCTCGACCTTGCGCTGGAACGTGTCGGCCTGCCCCTTCTCGTCGAACGCCATCACGATCGCCGCCGCGCCGTACCGCCTTACCAGCCGCGCCTGGCGCAGGAACTCGGCCTCGCCCTCCTTCATCGAGATCGAGTTGACGATGGGCTTGCCCTGCACGCACTTGAGCCCGGCCTCGATCACTTCCCACTTCGAGGAGTCGATCATCACGGGAACGCGCGCGATGTCGGGCTCCGAGGCGATGAGATTCATGAAGCGGGCCATGGCCGCCTTCGAATCGAGCATCGCCTCGTCCATGTTGATGTCGATGACCTGCGCGCCGGCGGCAACCTGCTGCCGCGCGACCTCGACCGCGCCCGTGAAGTCGCCGGCGAGGATCAGCTTCGCGAACGCCCGCGAGCCGGTGACGTTCGTCCGCTCGCCGACGTTGACGAACAGCGAGTCGTCGCCGATGTTGAGCGGCTCGAGGCCGGCCAGGCGCATGACGCGGGACATGGTTATCGAACTCCTGCCGCCGCTCTCCCGCTCGCAGGAGAGGACCTGCGTGCGGGAGCTTCAGGCAACTGCCGCAAGCTCGTCCGCCGTCACCTTGCGCGGCGGCACGTCGCGCACGGCATCCGCGATCGCGCGAATGTGCGCCGGCGTCGTGCCGCAGCAGCCGCCCACGATATTCACGAAGCCGCTGCGCGCGAATTCGCCGAGCAGGCGCGCGGTCTGCGCCGGCGTTTCGTCGTAGCCCGTTTCCGCCATCGGATTCGGCAGGCCGGCATTCGGATAGCACGACACGAACGTGTCCGCGACGCGCGCCATTTCCTCGATGTAGGGCCGCATCAGCGCGCCACCCAGCGAGCAGTTGAGGCCGACCGCGAGCGGCCGCACATGCCGCACCGCATTCCAGAACGCCTCGGTGGTCTGGCCGGAAAGCGTGCGGCCGGAAGCATCCGTGATCGTGCCGGAGACGATGACGGGAAAGCGTCGGCCGATGCGCTCGAAAAAGGATTCGAGCGCGAACAGCGCGGCCTTGCCGTTCAGCGTATCGAAGATCGTCTCGACGAGGAAGAGGTCCGCGCCGCCCTCCGCCAGCCCCTCGATCGCCTCGCGGTAGGTTGCGACCAGCTCGTCGAAGCGAACGTTGCGCGCGCCGGGATCGTTGACGTCCGGCGAGATCGACGCGGTGCGGTTCGTCGGTCCCAGCGCGCCGGCGACGAAACGCGGCTTGTCGGGCGTGCGCTGGGTCCACGCGTCGGCGGACTCGCGCGCGATCTTCGCTGCGGCGAAATTGATATCGCGCACCCGATGCTCGAGCTTGTAGTCGGCCTGCGCGATCGCCGTTGCGTTGAACGTGTTCGTCTCGATGATGTCCGCGCCAGCTTCCAGATACGCGTCGTGGATCTCGCGGATCACCTGCGGCTGCGAGAGCACGAGCACGTCGTTGTCGCCCTTGATGTCGTGCGTGTGCCCTGCGAGGCACGAGCCCCGGTAGTCGGCTTCACCGAGCCGATAGCCCTGGATCATCGTGCCCATCGCGCCGTCCATGACGAGGATCCGCTGCGCGAGCAGCGTGGCGAGGAGATCGGAGCGATCAGGTTGCATGGCAGGCGTGGGGCAGCGCGTCGGAGGAGCGAATTCTAGCATCGGCGCCTTCGCGGCACCGCGCTCGACCGCAATGCCGCGACGCCATTCGCCAGGTTATATCGCCCGAACCTGCCGCGATAACGCAACCTGCGCCGGACGTGCTAAATTTGCGGCCATGAAACACCTCAAGCCCAGGGACGCGGTCAAGTTCCTGGAGGAAAATCCCTCCGCGGTTTTCATCGACTGCCGCAGCGAGATGGAGTATTTCTTCGTCGGCCATCCGGTCGGTGCGCACCACGTCGCGTGGAACGACGGGCCCGACTGGGACGTCAACCCGCATTTCGTCGGTCAGGTGAAGAAGGTCACCAGCGCCAACCGACCCGTCGTGCTGATCTGCCGCAGCGGTCACCGTTCCATCGACGCCGGGATGGCGCTCGAGAAGGCCGGGTTTGGCGAGGTCTACAACGTCCTCGAAGGGTTCGAGGGCCCGCTCGACGACGACCACCATCGCGGGACGATCTCCGGCTGGCGCAAGGAAGGCCTGCCGTGGGAACAGCTCTAGCAAGAGTGCTCTGACGCCGCCCGCAGCCCAGGCATTCCCGGGCACAATGTCGGCGTTTCGTTCGGACACCGACTCGCGATGGCCTCGTACGGCCGACTCTGCACGCTTTTCTACGATGCCGACAAGCCGCGCGCCTCCGATGCCGAGGTTGCGTGGTATGCCGCCCGCCTGCCGCAGGACGCGGGTCCGTCGCTTGAGGTGATGTCAGGATCCGGCCGCCTGCTGCTTCCGCTGTTGCAGCAACCCCGCAACGTCCACGGCGTCGACCTGTCGCAAACGATGCTTGCGAGCTGCGAAGCCCGACTGGCCGCCAATGGACTCGCGACGCCGCTGTTTCGGCAGGACGTCACCGCGCTCAACCTCCCGTTCCGATACGTCGCGGCATTTGTCGCCGCCGGGTCGTTCCAGCTGTTGACCGATGGGGTCGCGGCACAGAAGGCACTCGAACGCATCCGCGCGCATCTCGTCGATCCCGGGCTATTGTTCATGGACCTCTACGTGCCTGCCGAGGCCACGCATCCGCCCGGCGCGCCGGTAGTGCAGGTGCAGACCATCACGCTGCCCGACGGCACGAAGGTCGCGCGACGCTCGGAAGTCTTCGTCGACGTCGAAGGACGGCGCATCGACATCAAGAGCCGCTACGAGCAACGCGAACGCGCGACGATCACCTCTCGCGAGGACGAAACGCTCGCGGTGACGTGGTACAGCGAGGACGAGATCGTCGCGCTGCTGCGGGACGCCGGCTATCGCGACGTCGCGATCGGGGAGCCGGCGTGGGGTGCCGATGAGACCACGCCGGAGGGGGAGCGGAGGTTTTCGGTGAGCGCCCTTGCGTGAGACGCCGCGGCGTCAAAGCGCGCGCGACATGTAGACGGCGCCGGCGAGCGGATTCACGTAGTACGGAGCGCATTCGCGGAATCCATGCTTCGCATAAAGCACGCGCGCATCGCTCATCCAGTCGAGCGTGTCGAGCTTGAGTTCGGCGTAGCCGATCGCGCGCGCTTCGACCAGCAACTTGTCGACCAGCCGGCCGCCCCATCCGCCCTTGCGCGCGCGCGGCTGGACGAAGAGGCGCTTGACCTCGCCGGTGCCACATCTCGCCTTCAAGCGGCCGCAGCGCGACACACGCCGAACGCGTCGCCTGGTTCGCCCGCGAGCAGCAGGCGACCCGCGCGGACGCGCATACGCGCCGGGCAGCGTCGCGAGTTCGCGGTCGAAGCCCTGGAAAGCAGAGATCGACCTCGAGCCACTGCGCGTATTCGACGAAGAGCGCGCGGGCGAGCGCGATGTCGCCGTCGCCCGCTGCCTCGCGAATTGCGGCCGCTCGTCACGCCGGTTTTTCGCAGCCGCCGATCTTCGTGTCCGCGGCCGGGTAGGCGGGCGCGAGATCGCGCAGCTTGGCGATGACGGGCTGCTGCGGATCCCTGATGACGATGAGCGACTGCAGCACGACCTGCTGCCGCGGTCCGACCTTGGCGCCGGCAACACCTTGCTTCGCGAGTTCCACGAGTTGCGCGTTGGCGGCGTCTTCCGTCTTGAACGCCCCCAGCGAAAGCGCGAACCGTTGCGGACCGCCGTCGATGACGAGCACGTCCTTCAGGCCGGCGGACCTGAGCTCCGCCGCGCGCTTGTCGGCGGCCGCCTTGTTCGCGAATGGCGGCAGGAAGATCCAGTACGACATCGTGCTCTCCACGCGCCGCTGCGAGACGAGCTTGCCGAGCGCCGAGCGAATCGATGTCCGCGAGCGCGCGGGCGCGTTCGACCTCGCTGAACGGGCCCCATTCGAGGCAGACATCGGCGAGCGCGGCGGCTTTGGCCGGCCCCAGCGCCAGGACTTCCTGCGGCGACAGCAGCTTGATCTTGTCCGGCTGCACCTGCTGCTTCAGGCGCACGGCCTCACCGCCGCTCGCGCTGTCGAGCCACAGGTAGCCGGCAAGCGCCAGATTCGCGAGCACGAGGAATATGACGAGGGTGCGCATCTGCGGATATTAAACGGGCGCCGCGACGTCGGCCAGCGCGAGCACGCCCTCGAGCACGAGATTGTCGACGACCTCGACCGGCGGGCTCAAATGTGCCGCGATCTCCGTCGCCGCGCCGCCGGCGAGATAGACGCGAACCTGCGCCGGATTGGTGTCGATCTGCCGGCGCATCTGCTCGACGGCGCCGCAGATGGCCTGCATCGCTCCCGAATGGAGCGCATCGGCGGTGTTGTCCGGAAATTCGCGGAATTCGCCCGGCGCCGATTTGAGTGCCGCGGTGTTCTCCGCCAATGCCTGGAGCATGAGCCGCATTCCCGGAAGAATGAGCCCGCCGCGGAATACGCCCTCTCCGTCGAGCGCATCGACGGTCACCGCGGTCCCCGCGTTGACGACCACGCAGGCGGGCGGGAACAGGTCGGTGATGTTCGCGCGCTGCCACGCCGCAACCAGCGACGCCCAGCGGTCGGCGCCGAGCTGCGACGGCCGGGCGTACCGGTTGGTCACGCCGCAGGCGCTTTCGCGCGCCGTCAGCCATTCCGGCACCAGGCGCCATCGCGTGAGCTGCGCTTCCACACGCACGCGCGCCGCCTCGCCCGCGACATTCACGCCGACAGCGCGCACCGGCCGCGCAAGGTTGTGCCAGTCGCGCAGCGCAAGGGTCCCGATGTCGCTGTTCGGCGTGACCCCGAGGGCCACCCATCCGTGCGGGCCGTAGAGCCCCCACTTCATCCGGCTGTTGCCGACGTCGATGACGAGGACGTTGCTCATCCCCGACGCGGAGTTCGTGCGGCGTTACGCACGCCGCAGAGAGATCTCGCCGGAAAGAAAGCGCGCGCGCCGCGGCCCGTCGGCGAGGACCAGCGCGCCACTCGCGTCCACGCCGGCGACCTTGCCGGCCACCGTCGCACCGTCGGGAAGGAGCAGCGTCACCGGCTTTCCCTGGTACGCATGGCGATGCTGCCATTCGGCGGCGAACGGCGAGAAGCCTTCCTTCGCGTACTGCTCGAGCACTGCGGCGAGCTCGGCGACGAGACATGCGAGCAACCGGTTGCGGTCGATGTCTTTCGCGCCGCGGCCCGCGATGCTCGAAAGATCGGTGACCGGGACCGGGATGTCCTTGCGGGCTGCTGCCGGCAGGCGAACGTTGAGCCCGACGCCGATCACCGTCGTCGAAGGTCCGAGGGCATCGCCGTTCACCTCGATCAGGATGCCGCCGACCTTGAGATGGCGGTGAATGATGTCGTTCGGCCACTTGAGCCCGATGCCGCGGAATCCTTCCGCCTCGAGCGCGCGCGCGACCGCGACGCCGACCGCGAGGGAGAGCCCGGCCAGGAACCCCGCGCCCTGTTCGAAACCCCAGCCAAGCGAGAAGGTCAGGCTGCCGCCGGCGATCGCCGTCCAGGTCCGGCCCCGGCGGCCGCGTCCAGCCGTCTGCCATTCGGCGGCGAGCACGACGCCGTGGACGTCACGTTTTTGCGCCCGCCGCAGGAGCTCCGACGACGTCGAGTCGAGCTGGTCGACCACTTCAACGGTGAGCCGCGATCCGCCGCCGCGCACGACCGCCTGCTCGGCGAGCGCGGTCCGGACGGCCTTGGCATCGAGGAAATCGGGCGTCTCGAGCAGTCGGTAGCCGCGCCCCTTGATCCGCTCGAGCGCGAGGCCCGCCGATTCGGCATCTTTCAGCACCTGCGAAACGCGTGCGCGCGTCAGCCCCACCTGCGCGGCGAGGTCCTCGCCGGAGTGGAAAGCCCCGTCAGAGAGCTGACGGAGCAGGGAAAAACCAAGCGGAGTGAGCACTGACTTGTCTTCGTGGGTGTAAGCCATTGAAGGATAACAGAATCCGTTTTGGATTGCCATCCTGCGGCCACATCCCTGAAATACGGCCGGATGCGCGGTTTGCAACACCGCCGGCGGCCGGCGCGACGCGTCGCGGTCAGCGTTTCAGGACGCCGCGACGGATCTGGTCCTGCTCGATCGACTCGAACAGCGCGCGGAAATTGCCCTCGCCGAATCCCTCGTTGCCCTTGCGCTGGATGATCTCGAAAAAGATCGGCCCGATCACCGTCTTGGTGAAGATCTGCAGCAGCATTTCATCCTCGGCCGGCGCACCGTCGAGGAGAATCCGGTTGCGCGAAAGCCGCGCGGTGTCCTCGGTGTGCCCCGGAAGTCGCGTCGCCAGCGCCTCGTAGTAAGTGTCCGGCGTGTCCTGGAAATCGACCCGCGATTTGCGCAGCGCTTCGACGGTGGCGTAGATGTCGTCCGCCGCGAGCGCGACGTGCTGGATGCCTTCGCCGCGGTAGTCGACCAGGTATTCCTGGATCTGGCTCTTGTCGTCGCTGCTCTCGTTGATCGGGATGCGGATCTTGCCGCACGGGCTCGTCATCGCCTTCGACTTCAAGCCGGTCAACTGGCCCTCGATGTCGAAGTAGCGGATTTCGCGAAAGTTGAAGAGGCGCTCGTAGAAGCTTGCCCACTCGTCCATCCGTCCGCGGTGCACGTTGTGCGTCAGATGGTCGATGGTCGTGAGCCCGGCGCCCTTGGGATGCTGGTCCGTGCCGGGAAGCGGAACGAAATCGATGTCGTAGATGGATACGCCGGTACCCTCATTTGCGTTGGCGCCGGCATAGCGGTCGACGAGATAGATCAGCGAGTCGCCGATGCCCTTGATCGCCGGGATGTTGAGTTCCATCGGCCCCGGGCGCGCCTCCACGCCCCAGGCGCCGTTCTCGACGCATTTCCGAAACGCGAACGCCGCATCCTTCACGCGAAACGCGATCGCGCAGATCGACGGGCCGTGCACGCGCGCGAAGGCCTGCGCGAAGCTGTCGGGCTCGGCGTTGACGACGAAATTGATGCCGCCCTGGCGGTAGAGCAGCACGTTCTTCGAGCGATGCTTCGCGACGGCGGTGAAGCCCATGTCGCCGAAGAGACGGCCGAGCGCCGCCGGATCCGGCGCCGCATACTCGATGAATTCGAACCCGTCGGTGCCGAGCGGGTTGTCCCAGAGGTTGCCGGGAGAAGGTGTCGTCATGCGGGTCTCCTCGCTGCGCCGCAAGGACGGCGCATCGGAACATCGCAGTCTAGTGTACTGAGTCAAAAAACTAGCGGGAAATGCGCGCGGCGGGCCGCGCCCTAACCCGCAAGCAGCTTGAGGATCTTCCGGTGCAACGCAGGGTCGCCACAGGCGACGGCCGTGCCGCCCTCGTCGCAGGGCGTGCCATCCCAGGCCGTGATGGCGCCGCCAGCGCACTCGACGATGGGTATCAATGCCTGAATGTCGTACGCCTGCAGCGATGACTCGATCACGATGTCGATCAAGCCCATGGCGAGCAGGCAATACGCATAGCAGTCGCCGCCCCAGCGCAGCAGCTTGACGCGTTCGGCGACACGGCGAAAGGCCGCGCGGTCCTTGGCCGTGCGAAACATCGTGGGGTCCGTACACGCGAGCACGGCGTCGTCGACCGAGCGGCAGCGTCGGGTCCGCAGTTTCCGTCGCTCCCACCCCCGACGCCATTCCGAATGTCGACCCGCTTCCGCGAGAAACGTTTCGCCGACATACGGCTGGTGGGCGACGCCGGCGACGACGCGCTTGCCGTCGTTGACCGCGATCAGCGTGGCCCAGTGCATCTGCCCGATGATGAAGCTTCGCGTGCCGTCGATCGGGTCGATCACCCACGTGTAGCGCGAACTTCCCTTCTGCCAGCCGAGCTCCTCGCCGCGAATGCCATGGTCGGGAAAAGCGCGACCAATGCGCGAGCGGATCACCTCCTCCGCGCCGCGATCGGCGACCGTCACCGGATCGTAGCCGCGCGCGCCGCCCTTGTCGGCGACATGCAACGGCACGCGGAAGTGCGGGAGGATCGCGCTGCCCGCCGCGATCGCGGTGTCGTGCGCAAACTCGATGAGGTTGTCCGGACGCTTTCTCGCCATCGTCGGTATGCTACGCCGCCTGCAGCAGCGCGTCCTCCTTCGCCGCCGTGAGGGCGTTGCGCCACGCGCCGCCATTGTCGCGTTGCGCGAGCCAGCCGGCGGTGTCCGCCAGCGTCTCCTCGAGCGGGCGGAAGCGGAGCCCGTGGCCCATCGCCTTCCCGCTGGAGAACGACATGAATCCGGCCGTCGACGGATCCGATTCCGGCAGCCAGAGCGGAAGCTCGGTCCAGGGAACGATTCCGTGCGCGAGGAGCTTCGCCTCGGCGATCCATGCAGGCGTGACGGCGCCCCCCTCAGCGCGCGCCAGCCGCATCAAAGCCTCGACGAGGCCGCCGAACGTCCAGCGTCCTTGCGGACTGCACGCATTGAACGTGCCGGCGATCCGGGCGGCCGCGAGGTCGAGCATCCACTCCGCGAGGTCGCGGGCATCGATGAATTGCACGGAGCGCGACGGCGGCGCGGGCACGACCGCGTCCACGCCCCGCTCGCCCAGCACCTCCGGATGCAGGAAACGCGCGACCCAGTATGAAAATCGGTCGGTGGGGTCATGCGGCCCGACGATCAATCCCGGGCGGACGATCGTCGCGCGATCGTCGAACGCGGCCACGACCTGCCGCTCGCAGGCCGCCTTCAACGGTCCATAGTGCGCGGCGATGTCCTCGGACGCGGGATCCGCGAGCTCCGCGACGCTCGCGTTCTCGTCCTGCCCCGCCGCGCTGCCGTCGGCATAAGCGGATAGGGACGACACGAAGAGGTAGTGCGAAACGCGCTCCTCGAGCAGCCGCGCCGACGCGCCGACGCAGCGGGGCAGGTAGCCGCTGGTGTCGATCACGGCGTCCCACGTGCCTTCTGCGAGCACGCCCAGACCCGGCGCGATGGCCGGATCGCGGTTTCCCCCGCGCCGCTCCACCGCCGCGCCCCACGGTACCGGCGCGCGGCCGCGCGTGAAGATCGTGACGTGATAGCGACGCGCGATCGCGGCGTCGACCACGTGCCGACCCAGGAACTGCGTGCCGCCGAGGACGAGCAGCTTCATGGCGCCTTGTTCCGCGTTGCAGCGCCGGGGGCCTGCGTTCCGTCAGCGCGGAACGATCGTCACGCCGGCGAGCTTCTCCTGCGCTTCGATCAGCGACGCGACGTACTTGTCGCCGAAGCCCAGCAGGTTCGCGTTGACGAGGCTTTGATGCACCGCCTCGCCGACGATGCCGCACACCGGGAGCGACTCCGCGAAATGCGTGTAGTAGCGAAGATCCTTCATCGCGTTGACGAGCGTGAACTTGAGGCCCGTGAGGTCGCCTTTGTTCTCGAGCATCTTGCCCACCATCATCTGGAAGATGCCGGAGTTGACGGCGCCCGCGGAGATGACGCCGTGCAGCTTGGTGAGCGACACGCCGGCCTTCGCCGCGGTCGCGCACGCCTCGGCGGTGGCCGTGGCGATGGCCTGCGCCACGAAATTGTTGATGAGCTTGATCATGAGGCCGTGCCCCGGAGGGCCGGCGTGGAAGATGTTTTCGCAGAATGCCTGCAACACCGGCTTCAGCGCCGCGAACGTCGCGTCGTCGGCGCCGACCATGATGTTGAGCTTTCCGAGCTCGGCCTCCACCGGCGTGCGCGCGAGCGGGGCGTCGACGAACAGCACGCCGGCGCCGGCGAGCGCCTCGCGCATCTTCGTCGTCGTCGCAGGCTCGCTGGTCGACGTGTCGACGACGACGAGCCCCTTGCGCGCGACGCTCGCGATGCCGTCCTTGCCGTTGACGATCTCCTCGACCTGCGGCGCGCCGGTGACGCACAGGAACACGATGTCCGACGCGCGCGCGACGTCCGCGCTGGTGGCGGCTTCCTTGGCGCCCGCGGCGAGAAGGTCCTCGAGCGGCTTCCGGTTGCGATGCGCGCGCACCGTCAGCGGGTAGCCCTTCGTCACGAGGTTCTTCGCGATCCCGTGGCCCATGAGGCCAAGTCCGATGAAGCCGATGCGCGGTGTAGCACCCGTCGCTGCGTTCATGTTCATCCTCCGCGGAAAGTGGAAAAGCCCGACCCGGGCGCAACGCCCGATTGGTCAGGCCTCTTGGCCGATTCTACCGCGCGCGACGGATTGGGTGAAGACGGAGCTTCAGTCGATGGCCGTGGGCTCCGCGGTTTCCACGAGTGCGAGCGCGCGCCGGCGCTCGTGCCAGGTGAGCATCAGCCCGCTCCCGGCGATCACCGCCATCCCGATGAGCGCCGGCGCATCGGGAAACTGGCCGAACAGGACGAGGCCGAGCAGCGTCGCCCAGACGATCTGCATGTAGGTGAACGGCGTCAGCCCCGACGCGGGCGCGTGCCGGAACGCGAGGATGAACAGGAAATGGCCCGCGGTGCCGAGCATCCCCATGACTCCGACCAGCGCGACATGCGTCCAGGGCATGTCGACGTCGCGCTCGACGAACGGAAGCAGCAGCGTCATGAGCACCGTGCCGCATACCGCCGAATAGAACAACGTGACGCGCGGATCCTCGGCCGATAGCTTGCGCGTCATGATCTGGAACGCCGCGTAGAAGCCCGCGCCGACGAGTGCAAGCAGCGCCGCGCCGTGCAGGATCGCGGCGCCCGGTCGAACGATGAGCAGCATGCCGGCCATTCCCGCGACGACGAACGCCCAGCGCGGCATGGTCATCCGCTCCTTCAGCACGACGACCGAGAGCAGGATCACGAGTGTGGGCGTCGTGTAGTTGATCGCGGTCGCCTCCGCCAGCGGCAGGAACTTGAGCGCGTTGAAAAAGCACAGCGACGACAGCAGCACGGTCGTGCCGCGGGCGATCTGCAGCTTCGGCTGGCGCGTGTGCAGGAGACGCGAGCGCATCGACGGCCCGAGCCATAGCACGATCGCCAGCGCCTGCACCGCATAGCGCGCCCAGACGAGCAACGGCACGGGGTAGCGCATCGCGAGGAACTTCACGATGGAGTCGAGCACGGCGAAGCACAAGACCGCGCCGACGATGAGCAAGATCGCCGAAACCGGCACGTGGCCGGGCTGCCGGGAGGGGCTCACCTCGATCGAACCTGCATGACGCGCAATTCTACCAGCGGCGCGGCAAGCGCCAGGTGCCACGCCGCGACGTAGAATCCCGACATGGCCGAAAGCAGGAAGTGGATGATCTACGGCGCGACCGGCTACACGGGCCGCCTCGTCGCGCAGGACGCGAAGCGCCAGGGGCTCTCGCCCATCCTCGCCGGGCGCGGCGAAACGGTGGCCGCACTTGCGGCGGAGCTCGGATTGCCGTCCGCCGTGTTTTCGCTTTCGGATGTCGCCGCGACGCGGCGCGCGCTGGACGGCGTGTCGGTGGTCGCGCATTGCGCCGGGCCGTTCGCGGCCACGAGTGCGCCGATGATCGACGCCTGCCTCCTCGCGCGCACCCATTACGTCGACATCACCGGCGAAATCGACGTGTTCGTCGCGGCGCAGGGCCGGCACAACGAGGCGCAGGCCGCCGGCATCGTCGTGTGTCCGGGCGTTGGCTTCGACGTCATCCCGACCGATTGCGTCGCCGCCTGCCTGATCGAAGCGCTGCCCGACGCGACGCACCTCGCGCTCGGCTTCAGGGGCGGCGGCGCGCGCAGTCCCGGAACGGCGCGGACGTCCGTCGAAAGCCTGCGGCGCGGCGCCCGAGTGCGCAGGGACGGCGCCATCGTTGCCGAACCCTGGGGGCAACGGACGCGCACCATCGACTTCGGGGCAGGCCCACGGCTGGCGGTGGCGATTCCGTGGGGCGACGTCGCGACCGCCTACTTCACGACCGGCATCGCGAACATCGAAGTCTTCGTGCCGGCGTCGCCGCGGTCGGTGGCGCGCCTGCGCCGGCTCGACCGGATCCGACCGGTGCTGGGGCTGCCACCCGTGCGCGCGCTACTCGGACGGCTGGCTGCGCGGCGCAATTCCGGTCCATCGCAAAAGCAACGCGAGTCCGAGAAGACCTGGGTCTGGGGCGAAGCGCGCAGCGACGACGGCGTCGTGCGCGTTGCGCGGCTTACGACCAGCAACGGCTATCGCCTCACTGTCGACGGCGTCCTGATGGCGGTCCGCGCGCTCCTCGTGCGCGCGCCCGGCGGCGGCTACTTCACGCCGTCGCAGCTGCTGGGCGCGCGATGCGTCGAGCGGCTGCCGGGTTGCAGCGCAATCGCGATCGAGTAGCGGCGCGAGCGGCTCGCCGGGGCCCCATGCCGAAGGCAAGGGGGAGCGAGCAATCGCGAGCGCCGCATGAGGCCGACCCACACAGCGCAACGAGTCACCGTCGGCGGCGCGGAGGCCGAGGCGCGAGCGGCTCGCCGGGGGAACGCGCGAGCAGCGGAGAGGGGCCCCGAGCGCGGAGCGCGCAGGGGATCGAAGCAATTGCGAGCGCGGTCGGAGGCCGACATCCCGAATCGCGCATTCGGCTCGACCTGGGCGGAGCGATCGCGAGGCCGATGAGGCCGGCCCCAAGCGCAGACGCGCGGGAGCGAGCAATCGCGAGCGCCGCATCGGAGGCCGACCCCGACGCGAGCGTCAGACGAGTCGACCTGGCCGAAGGCAAGGGGGAGCGAGCAATCACGAGCGCCCGCATGAGGCCGACCCACACAGCGCGACGAGTCGCCTCGGCGGGGCGGAGGCCGAGGCGCGAGCAGCGCGGCGTCCGTGGGTGTCGCTAGGCGCGGCGGCAATCCGGCGGGAGAAAGCGCGCGGGCACGTCGACCGGGATGCATTGCCAATGGAAGCGCTGTTCCGCATCGACGGTTGGCGCGAGCAGCAGCGTCTTGCCCGCGACCGCGCCGGCGGCCGCCCCAAGCGCAATGCGCACGCGGCCGTTTGCGGGACTCACGTTGATGGTGTCGAGGAACATGGCGCCGCGCTGTGACTCCACGACTTCGTAGTCCGGTCGCCGCGGAATCGACCCCGTGAGGTTCCAGTGCGCCTCGACCTGCCGCTGCAGCGGCGCGGCCGCGGCGATACTTGCGGCCACATTCGCGCGCACGACGCGCTGCTCGTGAAAGACGGAGAGTTCCGGCACGGTGACCAGAGACAGCAACAGGAGCATCGCACCACCGATTGCGAAGGCGGCGTCCGGCGCCGTGTGCCGGCGCGCACGGAGGAGGTCTGCCACCACGTCGGTCCTCTCGCTCGCGGCTTCGGCAGCGCGCACTTCGAGCTTCACCCGGCGATACAGCAGTGAATCCGCGGCGAGCGCGGCCACCATGCCCGGCAATCCCCAAATCACGGCGACCACGCAGACGAGCCACGCCCTGGGGGAGTCGGCCAGGGCGGGATCCATCCGCACGAGCAGCGCGGCCAAGCCGAAGGGAAGCGCCGCCATGATCCCGCCGGTCACCCACAGTTTGCGATAGAACGCCCACATCGCGGGAAACACGAGTGCCGGCAAGTGCAAGCGGATCGCAGCGCGGCCGGTGCGCTCATAGCGCAGGAATCGAGGCACCCATGCCCCTGCCATCGCGCCGAGCGCCAGCCGGTAGAGAATGCCCAGCACGGGCCGGACGACGATGTCCTCGGTCCCGAGCGGTGTCCACGGCATGCGGATGGTGGTGTCATCGAAGGTGGTGAGTGTGGTCACGCTTGCATCCGGTTTCGGGGTGGGTGGAGCGGGTGAAGGGAATCGAACCCTCGTCGTAAGCTTGGGAAGCTTCTGCTCTACCATTGAGCTACACCCGCGACTGGGCGAATTGTAGCGTACCGAATCGCCGGCGTACTGATCAGTGCCGGGGCGGCGGGTTTCCCGGCACGCCGAGATCCCAGAACAATCCCGTCATGATCTGCAGCCCCTCGCGCGCGACGTCGGAGAGGAGATGCTCGTCCGGCGCATGCTGTGAGCATGCGGGATAGGAATGCGGCACCCAGATCGTCGGCAGGCCCAGCACATCGGCGAAGCAATCGTTGGGAAGCGAGCCGCCGAGATTGGGCAGGATCGCGGGCGGCGCACCGGTTGTCGCGGCGATCGACGCGCTGGCCCAGCGGACCCACGGGTGATCGGGGTCGAGCCGTGTGGCGGCCATCGGTTCGGAATCGCTCGCGCGCACGTCGACTTGCGCGAATCCCTTGGCCTCGAGATGCGCGCGAATCGCGGGGATGAAGGCCTGCCAGTCGCAGCCGGCGACGAAGCGCATTTGCAGATGCGCGACGGCGCGCGGCGGAATCGCATTCACCGGCCGCTCGGGATTGCCGGTGCGAAACGCGAGCACTTCGAGCGCATTCCAGCCGAAGACGCGCTCGGCCGGCGTGAGCCCGGGTTCCCCCCAGTCGCCGTCGATCGCCGGTCCACCCGGTTCTCCCGGCTCGATGGTCGCGAGCGCACGGCGCACCGACTCCGTGATCGGCGCGGGCCGCAACGCCGGCACCAGGATCCGTCCGCGCGCATCGACCAGCGACGCGATGGCGTTCGCGAGGATCGTGCCGGGATTGGCGAGGAGACCGCCCCAGTTGCCGGAGTGGTGCGCGCCGTCGCGCAGCGAAACCGAGAGATCGAAATTGAGCGCGCCGCGCGAGCCCAGGAATATCGTCGGCCGATCCGAGCGCAGGCGCGGACCGTCGGAGGCGATCAGCACATCGGCGGCAAGTTCGCGTGCGCGCGCCTCGCACTGCTTGCGCAGCCCGGGCGAACCCACTTCCTCGCCCATTTCGATCAGCAGCTTCGCATTGAAGCCGAGCCGCCCGCGCGCCTCGAGGAGGCACCCCAGCGCCGCGAGGTTGATCGTGTGCTGGCCCTTGTTGTCGGCCGTGCCGCGTCCGTACCAGCGCTTGCCCGCGACGTCGATCGTCCACGGAGAGCGCCCGGCGCTCCATTGGTTGTCATATCCCGCGACGACGTCGCCGTGCCCATACGTCAGCACCGTCGGCAGCGCGGCGTCCTCGAAGCGCCGCGCGAACAGCATCGGCGGCGCGCCGTCGACGGGATTCGGCCACACCTCCCACGCGAAGCCGAGTGCCTCGACGCAGGGGCCGATCTCGTCCGCAAGATAGCGCATCAGTTCCGGCGCGGATTCGCGCAACTGGCTTTCGGTGCGCACGGACACGCGGCGGCGCAACGTGGCGAGGAGCTCGCCGGCGTCGAACCGGCGCGCCGCTTCGGCGAGAGCGGCGGCACGCGTCGAATCGAGCTGCAGCATGGCGATAACGCTCCGTCAATGTGCGACCGGCTGCATATTAGCGGATCGCCGGCGTCATCGCGGCGCTGCGTCCGCAATCTTTACGACGATGCGGCGCGGGCGTATCCTTGCGGGTTCGATTTCTCCCCACGATTCACTACGCACGGACCTCTCATGAAACTTGCTCCCCTTGTTATCGCGTCTGCGATTTCCGGCATCGTGGCGCTCGCCGCCCCTGGAATTTCCTGCGCGCAGCCGGCACCGGCGCCCGCGAAAGGGGCCCCTGCGTCGCAACTGCCGGCGGATCCGTGGCCGCGCGTCGTCGACCTCACCAACGGGCAGGTGCTCGTCTACCAGCCGCAGGTGAACAAATGGGAAGGCAACCGCATCGACTTCCGCAGCGCGCTCGCGATCAAGCCGACGGGCGCCAAGGAAGAGACCTTCGGCGTGATCTTCGCCAACGCGCGCACGCAGGTCGACAAGGTCGCGCGCACCGTCGTGTTCGAGGACATGCAGATCACGAAGACCGACTTTCCGACGCTGCCGAATCGCGGCGCCGCATATACGGCCGAGCTGCAAAGCGAGTTCGCGAAGACCATTCGCACGATATCGCTCGACCGCCTTACGGCATCGCTCGCGCTGGCGGGCATCAAGCCGCCGACGGTGGAAGTGCAGAACACGCCGCCGCAGGTGATCGTCAGCTATTCGCCGGCGATCCTCGTGCCGGTCGACGGCGCGCCGGTGCTGCAGCCTGTCGCCGGCCACGATCGCGCCAAGCGCGTGATCAACACCCGCGCGCTGATCCTGCAGGGCGGCACTGACCGACGCGTTGTACATGCACGTCTATGACGGCTGGCTCACGTCGAACGGCATCGGCGGACCCTGGACGCAGGCATTTCTCGGACCGTTCATGCTGAAGGAGGCCAACGCGATCGCGCAGGAGCTCTCGAAGAAGGGCGTGGTCGACCTGCTCGACGGCGGGCCGAAGGCAAACCCGAAGCCGTCGCTGGCGAGCGGCGTGCCGACGATCTACACGAGCCAGACGCCGACCGAGCTCATCGTATTCAAGGGGCAGCCCGACTTCGTGCCCCTCACCGGCACGCAGCTCCTGTGGGCGTCGAACACGACGAGCGACGTCCTGATCAACACGGCCAACAACAACTACTACGCTCTGCTGGCGGGCCGCTGGTTCCAGGCGGCCAATCTCACCGGACCGTGGGCGTTCGTCGCGAGCAACGCATTGCCGGCCGACTTTGCGAAGATCCCTGCGCAATCGCTCGCCGGCGCCGTGCTGCCCACGGTCGCCGGCACGCCGCAGGCGCAGGAGGCGGTGATCGAGAATTCGATCCCGCAGACGGCGACGGTGCCGCTCAAGAACGGGCCGTCGTTCACGCCGAATTTCAACGGGCCACCGAAGCTCGTCGCGATTCCCGGGACCACGCTTTCGCACGTGCAGAATTCGTCGGAGCCGATCATCCAGGTGACGCCGACCTCGTATTACTCCGTCACCGCCGGCGTGTGGTTCACGGCGCCGCAGCTGACGGGTCCATGGGTCGTCGCGACGAGCGTGCCCGCCGTGATCTACAGCATTCCGCCGTCGTCGCCGATCTACTATGTGACGTACGTGCGGATCTACGAAGCGACGCCGCAATACGTCTACGTCGGCTACACGCCGGGCTATCTCGGCACCGTGGTGTCGCCTTACGGCACCGTCGTCTACGGGACGGGCTACGCCTACTCGCCGTGGATCGGCACGGAATGGTATCCGCCGCCGTACACCTACGGCGTTGCGGCGGCGCCGATCTACAACCCGTATGTCGGATTCACCTACGGGTTCGCGGTGGGACTCGCGACCGCGGCGTGGATGGAGCCCTATTGGGGTGGCGCGTACTACCACCCGGCGTACTGGGGCGGCTATGGGTGTTGCGCGTCGGCGAGCGCCAACGTCTACGGCCATTGGGGCGCCACGACCTACTCGGGAACGCGCAGCTGGTACGCGGGCGGCGGCGTCGCCGGCACCACCGCGAGCGGCAACTACTACAACAGTCGCACCGGGACGTCCGGCAGCTACAACGCCGGCAAGCAATACAACGCCTGGACCGGCAACGCAACGCGTGGCTACGACCGCACGATGAACGGCGCGGCGGGCGGATCGGGCAATGTCGCACGCGCAAGCAATTACAACACGTACACCGGGCAGCGCTCGACCGCCAACGCGGTGTCCGGCACCGGCGCCGGCGGCAGCTCGTATAACCGAGCGGGCGCGTCCACGGCCGGACCGGAAGGCGACGCGCACGTCGGCGGCGGGTCGACCTACAACGCGAAGACCGGCAAGACCAATACGTGGGGCACGGCCAGCGTCGGCAACAACCACTATGCCGACGTCAACGGCAACGTCTACAAGAACACGGGCGACGGATGGCAACAGCATTCGTCGAGCGGCTGGAGCGGCGCGTCGGGCGCTTCGTCGTGGGGTAACGCAGAATCGCAGGCGCGCAGCGCGGGCGATGACCGCGCGGGCAGCTTCAGCGAATCGAGCCCGATGTCGCGCTCCGATGGCGGCGGCTTTGGCGGCGGCGACCGTTTCGGCGGCGGTGGTTTCGGCGGCGGCGATCGTTTCGGTGGCGGCGGCTTCGGCGGCGGCGGCTTCGGCGGACGATTCGGCGGCGGCGGCTTCGGTGGCGGCGGATTCCGTGGCGGCGGCCGTCGCTGAACTTGTGATCGGCTGAACCTGAGGAACATTCGATCAGTCGAAATCGATATCGCCACATCCGAGAGCCGCATTGCGCTGCTCGCACTTGCGGCAGGCGCCGCGGCGCCTGTCCACGCCGAAATGTCCGCGGAAGAGCTCGCGAAGCTGGCGCAGAATCCGGTCGGCAACCTGATCAGCGTGCCGTTCCAGAACAACACCAACTTCAATTTCGGTCCGCTCAAGGGGACGCAGAACATCCTCAACATCCAGCCGGTGATCCCGGTCGAGATCAGCAAGGATTGGAACATCATCACGCGGACCATCCTGCCGGTGATCTCTCAGCCGGCGGTGTCCGAAAGCGACAGCCGCACCAACGGGGTCGGCGACCTGCAGTTCACCGCGTTCCTGTCGCCCGCCAATCCCGGCGAGTGGATCTGGGGCGCGGGCCCGATCCTCCAGGCGCCCACGCACAACAAGGATCTCGGCAACGACCACTGGGGCCTCGGTCCTTCGTTCGTCGTCCTGCATCTCGACAAGGGCGACCCCTGGGTCTACGGCGTGCTGGTCAACAACCTGTGGTCGGTCGGATCGGGCAACGCATCGCCCTCGTACAACAACGGCCTGATCCAGCCGTTCCTCAACTACAACCTGCCGGATGGCGCGTACCTCACCACCGCGCCCATCATCACGATCGACTGGAAGGCCGACAGCGGCCAGCAGGTGACGCTGCCGCTCGGCGGCGGCGTCGGCAAGATCTTCCACTTCGGCAAGCTGCCGGTGAACACGCAGATCTCCGCGTACTACAACGTCGTCCGGCCCGACAATGCGGCGAACTGGCAGCTCCGCGCGCAAGTCCAGCTGATGTTCCCGAAGTGACTCGCGCGCGAGGCAGAGATGACGGCGCCACCGGCCGCACGCACGGTGGCCATCTTCGATCTCGGGGGCGTGCTGATCGAGTGGAATCCGCGCCATCTCTACCGCAAGCTCTTCGCCGGCGACGACGCGGCGATGGAGCATTTCCTGGCCAACGTCTGCACCCCGGAATGGAACGAGCGGCAGGATGCCGGGCGCACCTTCGCCGAGGCTACGCGCGCGCTGATGCCGCAGCACGCGGCCCAGCTCGAGCTGATCGAGGCCTGGTGCCGGAGATTCGGCGAAATGATCCCCGGCGCGATCGACGGCACCGTCGACGTGCTGGCCTCGCTCAAGGCGCGCGGCGTCCCGCTCTACGCGCTTTCCAACTGGTCGGCAGAGACGTTCCCGCCGCAGCGGCAGCGCTTCGGGTTCCTGTCGTGGTTCGACGATATCGTCGTTTCCGGGATCGAACGGGTCATAAAACCCGATCCGCGCATCTTTCGCATCCTGCTCGAGCGCAATGGAATCGAGCCGGAAACCGCCGTCTACATCGACGACGTGGCGCGCAACGCCGCTGCCGCGGCCGGCCTCGGCATTCACGGCATTCATTTCCGCTCGCCTGACCAGCTGCGCCAGGAACTCGCGTTGGCGGGGCTGCTCCCCCACCGATAACCGCCCGGTTGCCCGTACCGCCGGATTGGCGTAACGTCACCGGTCTACGCTAGGGGTCCTGCCTGTAGATTCGCGGGCGGGTGAGACCACACCCTTGGTACCTGTGCGGATAATGCCGGCGCAGGGAAGCGTGGCTTGTCCCGCCGCTCCCCGTGCCTTGTAACCGAGGAGCTCCCATGAATGCCAACGACCGGTTCTACGCGCGCGATGCGCACGTCGACGCCGCGGCCGTCGCCCCGCTGCCCAATTCGCGCAAGATCCATGTCGAAGGCTCGCGGCCGGACCTCCTCGTGCCGATGCGCGAGATCGCGCAATCGGACACCCCCGCTACTTTCGGTGCCGAGAAAAATGCGCCGCTCGTCGTCTACGACACGTCGGGTCCCTACACCGATCCGGCGGCAACCATCGACATCCGCAAGGGCTTGCCTGCGCTGCGCGCGCGCTGGATCGCGGAGCGTGACGACACGGATGAACTTGCCGAACTCTCGTCGGCGTACGGCCGCGCGCGCCTCGCCGACCCGGAGCTGAGCGGGCTGCGCTTCGATCTTCATCGCAAGCCGCGCCGCGCAAAGTCCGGCGCCAACATCACGCAAATGCACTACGCCCGCCGCGGCATCGTCACGCCGGAAATGGAATTCGTCGCGATCCGCGAAAACCTGCTGCGCGAGCAAATGCTGGCGACGATGCCGGAAATCGTCACGCGGCAGCACCCGGGCCAGAGCTTCGGCGCGGCGATTCCCGCCGCCATGACCCCCGAATTCGTGCGCAGCGAAGTCGCGCGCGGCCGCGCGATCATCCCGAACAACGTCAACCACCCGGAAAGCGAGCCGATGATCATCGGCCGCAACTTCCTCGTGAAGATCAACGCCAACATCGGCAATTCCGCCGTGTCGTCGTCGATCAACGAGGAAGTCGAGAAGATGACCTGGGCGACGCGCTGGGGTGCCGACACCGTGATGGACCTGTCCACGGGCAAGAACATCCACGAGACGCGCGAGTGGATCATCCGCAATTCGCCGGTGCCGATCGGCACGGTGCCGATCTATCAGGCGCTCGAGAAAGTCGACGGCAAGGCCGAGGACCTCACGTGGGAGATGTTCCGCGACACGCTGATCGAGCAGGCCGAGCAAGGCGTGGACTACTTCACGATCCACGCCGGCGTCCTGCTGCGCTACATTCCGATGACCGCGAAGCGGATGACCGGAATCGTCTCGCGCGGCGGCTCGATCATGGCGAAGTGGTGCCTCGCGCACCACAAGGAGTCGTTCCTCTATACGCATTTCGAGGACATCTGCGCGATCATGAAGGCGTACGACGTTGCATTCTCGCTGGGCGACGGGCTGCGTCCCGGCTCGGGCTTCGACGCCAACGACGAGGCGCAGATGGCCGAGCTCGCGACGCTGGGCGAACTCACCCAGGTGGCGTGGAAGCACGACGTGCAGGTGATGATCGAAGGGCCCGGCCATGTGCCGATGCACCTCATCAAGCACAACATGGACGAGCAGCTGCGCCTGTGCGGCGAGGCGCCGTTCTACACGCTGGGACCGCTCACCACCGACATCGCGCCGGGCTACGACCACATCACGAGCGCGATCGGCGCGGCGATGATCGGCTGGTACGGCACCGCGATGCTCTGCTACGTGACGCCGAAGGAGCACCTCGGCCTGCCGAACAAGGTCGACGTCAAGGACGGCATCATGGCGTACAAGGTCGCGGCGCATGCGGCCGATCTCGCGAAGGGTCATCCGGGCGCGCAGATGCGCGACAACGCGCTGTCGAAGGCGCGCTTCGAGTTTCGCTGGGAAGACCAGTTCAACCTGGGCCTCGACCCGGACAAGGCGCGCGAATTCCACGACGAGACGCTGCCGCAGCATGGCGCCAAGCTCGCGCACTTCTGCTCGATGTGCGGACCGCACTTCTGCTCGATGAAGATCACCCAGGATGTGCGCGAGTACGCGGCCAAACAGGGAATCGCCGAGGGCGACGCGCTGGCGAAGGGGATTGGAAGCGAAGGCCGTCGAGTTCGTGAAAAAAGGCGCGGAGATCTACTCGAAGGCGTGACGGCGGGCGGTCAATCGGCGTCCGGCGATGTTCCGGCGAGCAGTCCGCGAACAAGTCCCCACAGCGCGAGCCCACTGAGTCCGAGGAAGAGCAGCGCGAAGAATCCCGCGACGAGGCGCACCCAGACAGGCATCGGTGCGCCGGGCGCGGTGCGTCCCAAGCCCGCGATGACCGTCGTGCCATCCGGCCCGACCTGCGCCAGCGCCAGCGCGGCGCAGGCGAGCCCGAAGGCGCCGAGAAACAAGGCGAAGGAAAGCGTCCGCGTCCGCGGGAGGCTGTCCGGGATCGCACCGTAGGCGCCGATGCCGGTGAAGATCGCGCCGAGCACGATGACGAGCGGCCGGTCGCTCGCCGGCAGCGTCGACGACCACCACGGACCGGTGAGGAGGCCGACGCCCACCGCGGCCGCGATCAAAGCCACGATGCGCGCTGCGACGTTGCCACGCTGGCGAGCCGCCGGCGCATGGTCGCGGGAGCGATGGCGTCGTTGCTGCACAAGGGGCATGGAATCTCCGGCGCACTCGTTTCCGACTATATCGCGAACCCGCGCGCGGCCGGAAATCGGTGATACGCTTTCCCGATGAGCCGCATCGCACTGCCCTCCCGCGCGGTCGGCACGCTCGCCGCCTTCGCCCTCCTCTGCGCTCCCGCGATTGCGCCCCTCGCGGCCGACTCGATCGCTACGTTTCCGTCGAAACCCGTGCGCCTCGTCGTGCCGTTTACGCCGGGCGGCAGCACCGACATCCTCGCCCGCGCGGTGGGCCAGAAGCTCTCGGAATCGTGGGGCCAGCCGGTCGTCATCGACAACCGGCCCGGCGCGGGCGGCATCATCGGCATGGAAACGGTCGCCAAGGCGGCGCCGGATGGCTACACGCTGGTGATGGGGCACGTCGGCACGCTTGCCGCGAACCCGGCGCTGTACAAGACGCTGCCGTACGACCCGGTGAAGGATTTCGCGCCCGTCACGCTGATTGCGATGGTGCCGAACGTCCTCGTCGTCGGGCCCGCCATGCCGGCCAGGACCGTCGCCGAATTCATCGCGCTGGCGAAGGCGAAGCCCGGCAAATTCGATTACGGGTCGGGCGGCAACGGCAGCGCCGCGCATCTTGCCACCGAGTATTTCAAGCTGAAGGCCGGCGTCGACCTCCAGCACATTCCGTACAAGGGCACCGCCCCGGCGCTCGCCGATCTGCTCGGCGGGCAGATCGCGCTGATGATCACCGGATTGCCGCCGGTGCTGCCGCACGCCAAGTCCGGCAAGCTGCGGATCCTCGGTGTCGCCTCCTTGCAGCGCTTGAAGCAATTTCCCGACATTCCGACGATTGCCGAGTCCGGCGTGCCGGGCTTCGAGGCGACACAGTGGTATGGAATCCTCGCGCCGGCCGCCACGCCCGCCGACGTCGTCGCGAAGCTGAATCGCGAAATCGTGAAGGCGCTCAAGGATCCTGCGGTGGCCGAGAAGCTCGCGAGCGAAGGCGCGGATCCTGTCGGCAATTCGCCCGAGCAGTTTGCCGCGTTCATCAAGAGCGAAATCGACCTGTGGGGCCGCGTGATCCGCGCGACGGGCGCCAGGGCCGACTGACCCCTGCGGACACACCGCTTCGCCTCGCGGCGACGGCTATTGACAGCCGCCCCGCACAGCGCGATAAACACCCTCACGGGCAGGGTCGGCGGCGCCTTTCCAGGGCGCGCAAATTTCGTCATTTTCGGAGGAACGATGGATCGACGTTCATTTGTGCTGGCCGCCTCCGGCGCCACTCTCCTGAGCCTCGACTGGCGGCGCGCGCTCGCCGCGGGGCTCCCGTCCGGTGCGATCGAATCCGGCGTGCTCGAGGCGCTTCCCGGAAAGGCGCCGCTCATCAAGCGTTCGTACCGCCCCCCGAATTACGAAACGCCGGTCGACCTGTTCGACTCCGCGATCACGCCGAACCGCGCGTTCTTCGTGCGCTGGCACCTCGCCAACATCCCGAACGTCGACGTAGCGAGCTGGCGGTTGAAAGTGGGCGGTGCCGCCGCAGCCACGCCCGCCGAGTATTCGCTGGACGAGTTGAAGCGCGGCTTCGAAAACGTCGAGGTCACCGCGGTGTGCCAGTGCAGCGGCAGCCGGCGCGGGCTCTCCGACCCTCACGTTCCGGGGGTCGAATGGGGCTACGGCGCGGTCGGCAACGCCCGCTGGAAGGGCGTCCGGCTGCGCGACGTGCTGAACAAGGCCGGCGTGAAGAAGGAAGCCATCGAGATCGCCTTCGACGGCGCGGACCGCGGCGTCCTCCCCGCGACGCCGGATTTTCAGAAGAGCATTCCGACCTGGAAGGCGTTGGACGAGAACACGCTTCTCGCCTGGGAGATGAACGGCGAGCCGCTGCCGCACCTGAACGGCGCGCCGCTGCGCGTGATCGTGCCCGGCTGGACAGCGACGTACTGGATGAAGATGCTGACCTCGATCGAGGCGCTCGACAAGCCGCTCAACACGTTCTGGATGAACACGGCCTACCGCGTGCCAAAGGGCAAGTTCGCGTTCGCGGATCGCTTCCTCACGCAGGAGAGCGATGCGTCGACGCCGATCACCGAAATGGTCGTCAACTCGATCATCACGAACATCCAGGACGGGCAGAAGATCGCCGTCGGCCAGGATGCGGACGTGCGCGGGATTGCATGGGACGGCGGCTACGGAATTCGCAACGTCGACGTTTCCGCCGATGGCGGGCGCAACTGGACCGCCGCGGAATTGGGTCCGGATCTCGGCCGCTATTCGTTCCGCACCTGGCGCTACGCCTTCCGGCCCGCCAAGCCCGGTGACTATCCGGTGATGGCGCGCGCGACGAACCGGCAAGGCTCGACGCAGACCGCCGAGCTCATCTTCAACCCGCCCGGCTATCACAACAACGTGATGCAGCGGATCGTGCTCGTCGCGGCGTGACGATTCCGACGGAGGCAACCTCATGAATGCCCGGTACCTGCTGTGCGCCGCGGCCGTCGCCACGGCGGCGATCGCCTTCGCGCAGGAAGCGAAATTCGAATTGAAGCCCGGTCCCGGCCGCGATCTGGTCATGGGGAACTGCGCCGTCTGCCACAGCCTCGACTACATCCAGGGCAACTCGCCGTTCATGACACGGCAGGTCTGGGACGCCGAGGTCACGAAGATGATCAAGGCGTACGGCGCGCCGGTCCCGGCGGAGAGCGTGCCGGCGATCGTCGACTACCTGACGGCGAACTACGGCGTCGCAACGCCCGCCAAGTAGCCCGAGGGCCATCGAGATGCCCGACAGCCTCACCGAGCTGCAGGACGCCGTCGATGCGTTCGTTGCCGAGCGCGATTGGGCGCAGTTCCACACGCCGAAGAACCTCTCGATGGGCGTCGCCATCGAAGCGGCGGAGCTGATGGAGCACTTTCTGTGGAATACCGGCGCCGATTCCGACGCCCCGGACGCCGCGCGCCTGGCGCAAATCGGGCAGGAAATCGGCGACGTCCTGATCTACCTCGTCCGCCTGGGCCAGGTCCTCGACATCGACATCGTCGCTGCAGCGACCGACAAACTCGTCATCAACCGCGAGAAGTATCCGGTCGAAAAGGCGAAGGGGCGCGCGACCAAGTACCTCGACCTCGAATAGCGTCACGCGACCGCGAATAGCGTCACGCGACCGCGATGCGGACTGGCGCTCGCCGCCGGCCCCACGCACCTTGATAGGGTTCGAAGCAGCCGGGCAGCTGTGCGTCGCAATGCGTGCAGCGCCCGGCCGGCGTGAGGTCGTAGCTCAGGATCTCGTGCCAGTCGCGCACGACCACTGCTTTGGCGCAGCCGGGACAAAATGTCGTGCCCCCCGTGCGGTCGTGCACGTTGCCCGTGTAGACGTAGCGGATTCCCTCGCGCAGTGCGATCTCGCGCGCGCGGGTCAGCGTTCCGGCCGGCGTGCGCGGCAGGTCCGTCATCTTGTAGTCCGGATGGAAGGCCGTGAAATGCAGCGGGACGTCCGGCCCCAGCTCCTTGACGATCCACTTGCTCATCGCCTCGATCTCGGCGGGCGAATCGTTCTTGCCGGGGATCAGCAGGGTGGTGATCTCGAACCAGACGTCGGTCTCGTGCTTCAGATAGACCAGCGTGTCCAGCACCGGCTGCAGCCGCGCGCCGCAGAGCTTCACGTAGAACTCGTCGGTGAAGCCCTTGAGGTCGACGTTCGCGGCGTCCATCTTCGCGTAGAACTCGCGCCGCGCGTCCACGCCGATGTAACCCGCGGTCACGGCGACGGTCTTGACACCGAGCGCGCGGCACGCATCGGCGGTGTCCATCGCGTACTCGGCGAAGATCACCGGGTCGTTGTACGTGAACGCGACGCTGCGCGAGCCGGCCCGCTGCGCCGCCTGCGCAATCGCCTCCGGCGACGCGGCGTCCATCAGCGTGTCCATCTCGCGCGACTTGGAGATGTCCCAGTTCTGGCAGAACTTGCATGCCAGGTTGCAGCCGGCGGTGCCGAACGACAGCACGCTCGATCCCGGATAGAAATGATTGAGCGGCTTCTTCTCGATCGGATCGACGCAGAAGCCCGACGAGCGCCCGTAGGTCGTCAGCACGATCGCGTCGCCTTCGCGCTGCCGCACGAAGCAGGCGCCGCGCTGGCCCTCGTGCAACCGGCAATCGCGTGGACAGAGGTCGCACTGGACGCGGCCGTCGTCGAGCCGGTGCCACCAGCGGCCGGGATGGCTGCTCATGGCCGCGCACCCTCGACGGCGAACTCGCGTTCCTTCCACTTGATCACCGTGTAGCGCGCCGCCTTCACGTCGGGCGCCCAGAAATCCTCCCGCAGTCCCGCCTTTCGCTTGAGCGCGGCGACGAACTGCCGCGGCTCCGGCAGCGTTTCCCACACCTGCGGCAGGAACGTCGCGCGATGATGTCCGTGCGAAAGGACGATGCCGTCGACGCCGCGCCGCAGTTGCCGCACGAATTCGTCCTCGTCGGCGAACGCAAGCGCTTCCTGCGGCGAGAGCAGCGACACTTCCACCGACGTCGGCGGGAACTCGCGCGCCGCAAGAGGAGGAAAGCGCGGATCGCGGAACGCCGCGGCGACGGCATTCGCGCCGACGTCGGCGGACAGCGCGCGGCGCGGCTCCAGCGATCCGACGCAGCCGCGCAACTCATCCTCCAGCATCAGCGTGACGAACGTTGCGCCGGGACGGTCGAGTGCGGGATGGTATGGGGCGCGCGCCTCCGCCATGCCCAATCGTGCAGCGATCGCGTTGCGCGCGAGCACGACGAGCGCCTGACCGAGCTCACGGTCGGCCACGAGCGGCGTCCTCCACGAACGCGAACGATGCATAGCCGACCACGCGGGACTTGTCGCCGGCGGTGTCGCCCGAGTTGCGCAGGTCGAGAAGCTCGGGCGCGAGGCCATGCCGCCGTGCGCACAACAGGAGCGCGTTGATCGGCGTCGCGCCGCACGCCTGCTCGTGGTCGAGCGCGGGGGAAAGCGCGAGGATCCCGTCCGCGCTGCCGCGGTCGATCGCGCGCGCGTCGGCGTAACGGTGGTAGTGCGACAGGTCGGAGCTCACGAGGATCAACGTTTCCGGGCCTCCCCACAGCCGCTCCAGAACGTCCGCGACCTCATCGGTCGTCGCGGCGCCGACCGCGAAGGGGACGATGCGAAAATCATCGAGCACCGCCTGCAGGAACGGCAGCTGCACTTCGAGCGCATGCTCCTGCGCGTGCACGGCATCGTTCTCCTGGACCTGCGGCAGCGTGAGCGCGAGGGCGGCCGCCTTGCGATCGATTTCGACCTCGCCCAGCGGCGTCATGAACGCGCGCACGGAGGGCAGCGCGAGGCCGTGAATCGCCACGCGGTGCGCGGGACCGAGAATCACGACGCGGCGAATCGCCGCATGGGCCGCGGCAAGCCGCGCGTAGGCCACGGCGGCGATCGGCGCCGAGTAGACGTAGCCCGCATGCGGGACGATCAGCGCCTTCGGGCGCGCTCCCGCGGCGTGCGGCCGAGCCGCCGCCTCGACGAGACAGGAACGCACGCTCGCCGCCAGCGCCGCCGGCACGCCTGGATAGAACATTCCGGCCACCGCGGCCGGTCGGACATCAAGCATTCCGACACCTCGCTGTCGTCGGAAACCCTAGTGTACTGCGGCCGCGTCAACGCTCCGCAATCGCCAGCCGCAACGCCCAAAGCGATGAACAAGCCGCCCAGCGCCCGGTTGAGCCACGTCACCAAGCCCCCGCCGGCGGCGAGCCGGCGGCCAAGACCCGACGCCGACCACGCGACGAGCAGGTTCCACAGGGTCCCATTGACAATGAAGATGGCGCCGAGCAGCAGGAACGCAAGGGCCTTGTGCGGCGCATCGGCGTCGATGAACTGCGGCAGGAAGGCGAGGAAGAAGAGCGCGACCTTGGGATTCAGCACATTGGTGAGGAAGCCCTGCGCGAAGACCCGGGAAGGCGCGGCCGGCGGCAGCGCCCGGGTCGCGCCTGCGCCCGAGCGCGCGCGCAGCAGCGTCACGCCGAGGTAGACGAGATAGGCGGCGCCGATCCATTTGACGAGCGTGAACGCGGTCGCCGACGCCGCGAGGATCGCCGAGAGGCCGAGCACCGCGGCCAGCGTGTGGACGATGCAGCCGGCGCCGATGCCGAGTGCCGCGATGGCGCCCGCGCGCCCTCCTTGCGCGATCGCCCGTCCGACGATGTAGAGCGTGTCCGCGCCGGGCGTCATGTTGAGCAGCAGCCCCGACACCACGAACAGCCACAGGTCGTGAATGCCGGTCATCGATCCGGCGCCGCCGTCAACCGTCGGTGGGAAGGCGAACGCGATAGTTGGCCGAATTCTCGTCGCGCTCGAGGATGACCGCGCCGCGCCGCGCGGCCTCTTCCAGCAGGCCGGTGAACAACCTGAAGCCGTAATACGACTCGTTGAAACCGGGATTCCGCCGTTTCAACGCCTGCTTCACCATCGAGCCCCAGATCTTGTCCTCCTCGCCGCGCTCCGCGACGAGCGCTTCGACGGTGTCCGCGACGAGATCGACCGCCTCCTGTGTCCGCTCGTCGTCATCCGGCCTCGAAGGCGCCGCGACCGGGCCGGCCGCCTTTGCAGCGGGCTTGGCGCCGCCCGCCTGTGCCTTCGCCGCGGGCTTGCGCGCGGCGGGTTTCCTCTTCTCGCGCACGAGGTCGTCGTAATAGATGAACTCGTCGCAGTTGGCGATCAGCAGGTTGGACGTCGAGTTCTTGACGCCGACGCCGATCACCCGCTTCGCGTTCTCGCGGAGCTTCGAGACGAGCGGCGAAAAATCCGAATCGCCGCTGATGATGACGAAGGTGTCGACATGCGATTTCGTGTAGCAGAGGTCGAGCGCGTCGACGACCATCCGGATGTCGGCGGAATTCTTGCCCGTCTGCGAGCGTTTGGGAATTTCGATCAGCTCGAAGGAAGCCTCGTGCATCGGCGCCTTGAAGGCTTTGTAGCGGTCCCAGTCGCAATAGGCTTTCTTCACGACGATGCTGCCCTTCAGCAGCAGCCGCTCCAGCACCTTGCCGATGTCGAATTTGTCGTATTTCTCGTCCTGCACGCCAAGCGCGACGTTCTCGAAATCGCAGAACAGCGCCATGTTGGTGACTTCGGGGGACTGAGCCATGTCGGGTTCCGGAAGGGCGCGGCGGCGGCGGCGCAAGGCCTTACGATACCAGCATGCGCGCGCGACGGATCAAAGCGCGGGCCATCGCGCGTTTTGGGCTCCGCCGTGGGTAGAATATGCCGGACGGACGGCCACAGTTCCGCAGGAGGGAGATCCGATGCACCGCATCCTCGTTGTCCTGACCGCGCTGGTCCCGCTTGCCGCGTTCGCCGCGGACAAGTTCACGATCGAAAGCACCGAAGTAAAGCCGAACCTCAAGATTCCCGAGGCGCAGGTCTACAAGGGCTTCGGTTGCGCCGGCGGCAACATTTCACCGACGCTCACGTGGAAAGATCCGCCGGCGGGGACGAAGAGCTTCGCCGTCACGGTCTTCGATCCCGACGCGCCGACGGGGAGCGGCTGGTGGCACTGGGTCGTGTTCAACCTGCCGCCCGACACGCGAACGCTGCTCGCCGGCGCCGGCAATCCCGCCAGCGGCAAGTTGCCGAAGGGCGCGGTGCAGTCGCTGACCGATTTCGGCGTGCCCGGCTACGGCGGCCCCTGCCCGCCCAAGAGCGACCGCCCGCACCGCTACGTGTTCACGGTGCACGCGCTCGAAGTCGAAAAGCTCGACCTCGACGAAAAGGCGATGCCGGCGATGGTCGGATTCATGATCACGACGAACCGGATCGACAAGGCCACGCTTCACCTCGACGTACAGTCGCAAATAGCACGGACGCCGCGCCCGTGAACCTGCCCTCGCTGTCGCTGCTCGAAACGCGCGTTGTCGGCGTGCTGGTCGAGAAGCAGCACACGGTCCCGGACGCCTACCCGCTCACGTTGAACGCGCTCGTCGCCGGCTGCAACCAGAAGACGAGCCGCGATCCGATCCTCGACGCGAGCGACGCCGAGGTCCAGGCGACGGTCGACCACCTGCGCACGCTGTCGCTGATCGTCGAATCGAGCGGCGGCCGCGTGATGCGCTATGCCCATAACGTCGAGCGCGTGCTGGCGGTGCCGTCGCAGTCGGTGGCCCTGCTCGCCGCGCTGATGCTGCGCGGTCCCCAGACGGTGAGCGAGCTGCGGATCAACACCGAGCGGCTGCATCGCTTCGCCGACGCTTCCGCCGTCGAGGCGTTCCTGCACGAGCTCGCCGCCCGGCCCGCGGGCGCTCTTGTCGCCGAACTGCCGCGACAGCCGGGGACACGCGAAACACGCTGGATCCACCTGCTGTCGGGCGCGCCCGCCATCGAGGCAGCGTCCGCCGCCATCGCGGGCAACGACGTCCTCGCGCTGTCCGAGGTGGCCACGCTCAAGGCCAACCTCGCGCGGGTCGAGGACGAGCTCGCGGCGCTCAAGGCCGTCGTGGCGAAGCTCTGCGCCGAGCTCGGGATTCGCAACTGACGCGATTGCGCATTTCGCGACGGCGCCAGCGGCGGGTCGGGGCGTTTGCGCAAAGCACATCGGCTGCTTCACAATAGCGGGCTCCGCGGCCGCTCCGCGCGTGCGCCTTCCTTCCTCAATCAACGGAACTCCCATGGACCTGCAGAACATGTTCGAAACCGCCAAGCCGGCGCTGATCGCGATCGGCTTCAAGGTCGTCGGCGCGATCGTCCTCTACATCGTCGGCCGCTGGCTGATCGGGATCGCCGGCACGCTGATCCAGAAGTCGCTCGAGCGGCAGAAGGTCGAGCCGACCGTCGTCCGCTACATCGGCAATGCCATCAGCGTCGCGCTCAACATCCTGCTCGTCATCGGAATCCTCGGCTATTTCGGCGTCGAGACGACGTCGTTCGCGGCGCTGATTGCCGCGCTCGGCATCGCGATCGGCGCCGCCTGGGGCGGACTGCTGTCGAATTTCGCCGCCGGCGCGTTCATCCTGGTGCTGCGCCCGTTCAAGGTCGGCGACTACGTGCTCGCGGGCGAGGTCGAAGGCACCGTGCGGGCGATCGGCCTCTTCATCACGGCGATCGACACCCCGGACAACGTGCAGACCTACGTCGGCAACGCGAAGGTCATGAACGGCACGATCAAGAATTTCTCGACCAACGCGTTCCGGCGGGTCGACCTGACCGCGCAGCTCGATCACAGCGTCGATCCGGCCGATGCCGTGCGCCGACTGAAGGACGCGCTGCCGAAGATCGCCAACGTCGTGCCCGACCCGGCGCCCGACGTCGAGATCCTGACGTTCAACGAGCGCGGGCCGGTCCTTGCCGTGCGCCCGTTCGTCCACACCGACCACTATTGGCAGGTCTATTTCGATACCAACCGGACGATTCGCGAGACCTTCGGCGCGGCCGGTTATCCCGCCGCCGAGGCGCATCATTTCGTGCGCCAGAAGGCCGCTTGACGCGGCTCTTTTTCCGATCACCCGAACGAGGAGATAGACCATGGGAATGCTCGACGGATTGCTGGGCAGCTTGATGGGCGGCATGACGGGCGATGGCACGGGCGGCAAGCAGAGCCCGCTGGTGCTGATGGCGCTGCAGCTCCTGCAGCAGAACGGCGGCCTGCAGGGTGTCCTCGCCAAGTTCCAGCAGGCGGGCTATGGCGCGCAGGCGGACTCGTGGGTTTCGACCGGCCAGAATCAGCCGATCAATGCCGACGTGCTTGTCGCAAGTGCTGGGCCACGGCCAGCTCGGCCAGATCGCGCAGCAGCTCGGCATGTCGCATGGCGACGCCGCGGGCGGCCTGGCGTCGATGCTCCCGCAGATGATCGACAAGATGACGCCGCAGGGCCAGGTGCCGGACGATCACAACGACATGGTCGCGCAGGCACTTGCGCTGCTGACGAAGAAGACGGCCTGACCGCACGATACAATGGCGGGGCCGGGCGGCGTCAGGCTGCCCGGCCTTTTTCTCGCCGCTCCTGCCGTGGATTCTCCGACTCTTCTCACCGCGCTGATCCTCGGCATCGTCGAGGGCCTCACCGAATTCCTGCCCGTCTCCTCGACCGGCCATCTGATCGTCGCCGGCTCGCTGCTGGGCTACACCGGCGAGCAGGCGAAGACCTTCGAGATCGTGATCCAGGCCGGCGCGATTCTCGCCGTGTGCTGGGAATACCGCGCGCGGCTTGCGAGCGTGGTGCGCGGACTCACGTCCGACCCCGCCGCGCGGCGCTTCGTCGTCAACCTGTTCGTCGCGTTCCTGCCGGCGGCGGTGCTCGGTCTCGCTGTTCAGCCACGCGATCAAGGCGCACCTCTTCGCACCGGTGCCCGTCGCCTGCGCGTTCATCGTCGGCGCGCTGGTGATCCTCGTCGGCCGAGCGCCGCCAGCGGTTGCGGCCGGACACGATTCGCGTCGACGTCCGTCGACGCGATGCGCTGGACCGATGCCCTGCTCGTCGGCTGCGCGCAGGCGCTGGCGCTCGTGCCGGGGACGTCGCGCTCCGGCGCGACGATCATCGGCGGCATGCTGTTCGGGCTATCGCGCGTGGCCGCCACCGAGTTCTCGTTCTTCCTCGCGATTCCGACGCTGTTCGCGGCCACCGGCTATTCGCTGTGGAAGGACGCGTCGCTGCTCTCGGCGCAGGCGCTGCCGGCGTTCGGCGTCGGCTTCGCCGCCGCGTTCGTCTCGGCCTTCGCGTGCGTGCGCTGGCTGATCCGCTACGTGAGCCATCATGACTTCATCCCTTTCGCCTGGTACCGGATCGCGTTCGGCGCGATGATCTTTGCAACCGCGTACTGGGGTCTCGTGCGCTGGGATTGACGGCGCACCCGCCTCGCCGCTGGATCGGCCCGCTGTGCGCGGTGTTCGGCGTGCTCGGCTTCTCGTTCAAGGCGATCCTGATCAAGCTCGCGTACGCGGCCCATCCGGTCGACGCGGTCACGCTCCTCGCGCTCAGGATGCTCTACGCCGCGCCCTTCTTCGTCGCGATGGCCTGGTGGGCCACCCGGTCCGGCGGCGCCCGGCCGCTCACACGCGACGACTGGAAGGACCTCGCGCTGCTGGGCTTCATCGGCTACTACCTCTCGAGCCTCCTCGACTTCATGGGCCTCCAGTACATCACCGCCGGGCTGGAGCGGCTCGTGCTGTTCCTGTATCCGACGGTGGTCGTCGTGCTGTCGGCGATCGCCTACGGCAAGCCGATCACGCGGAGAACGATGGCTGCCCTCGTCATCTCCTATGCCGGCATCGCTCTCGTGCTCGCCCACGACGTGCGCAGCGCCGGCGACGCCGCGGCCGTGACGAGGGGCGGCGCCCTGGTCTTCGCGAGCGCTTTCCTCTACGCGATCTATCTCGTGCGGGCGGGCGCCGTCATCGCGCGCGTAGGCAGCATGCGGTTCATCTCGTGGGCAATGCTTGCCTCCACCGTATTCGTGCTGATCCAATTCATCGCGACGCGCGACGTGCGCGCCCTCGCCGTTCCGGCAAAGATCCATGGCATTGCGCTGGCGATGGCCGTGTTCTCGACCGTGCTGCCGACCTGGCTGATCGCCGAATCCATTCGCCGCCTCGGCGCCAACACGGCGTCGCAGATCGGCTCGCTCGGCCCCGTGTTCACGATCGGGCTGGGCGCGATGCTGCTGGGCGAAGCCATCCACGGGATCCAGCTCGTCGGCGCCGCGCTCGTGCTCGCCGGCGTGATGCTCGTCACGTGGAAGCCGGGTGCCGCGACGGCCGCGGCGCAGGCCTGACGCCCGCGCGGGCGCAGAGGCCTATAATTTCATCCCCGATCCGGCGCGCGTTGCGCCGTCGCCTTCGCAGGAAACCGCAATGGCCCCCGACACGCTCGAACGCACGCTCCCGCAACTCAAGGATCCGTCGCTGCTGCGCCAGCAGTGTTACCTCGACGGCAAGTGGCACGACGCCGACAGCGGCGCCACGCATCCGGTCCACAATCCGGCGACCGGAAAGGCCATAGGCACGTCGCCGATGATGGGGGCGGCGGAGACGAGGCGCGCGATCGCCGCGGCCGACGCCGCGTGGCCCGCGTGGCGCGCGAAGACCGCGAAGGAACGCGGCGCCACTCTGCGCAGGTGGTTCGAGCTGATGCTGGCCAACGTCGACGACCTCGCGCTGATCCTCACGACCGAGCAAGGCAAGCCGCTCGCCGAATCGAAGGGCGAAGTGACGATCGGCGCGTGGTACGTCGAGTGGTTCGCCGAGGAGGCGCGGCGTGTCTACGGCGACGTGATCCCGACGATCGGCAACGACCGGCGACTCGTGGTGATCAAGGAGCCGGTCGGCGTCTGCGCGGCGATCACGCCGTGGAATTTCCCGTCGTCGATGATCACCCGCAAGGTTGCGCCGGCGCTCGCTGCCGGCTGCACCGTCGTCATCAAGCCGGCCGAAGCCACGCCCTTTTCCGCGCTGGTGCTGGCCGAGCTCGCGCACCGCGCCGGATTTCCGCCCGGCGTGCTCAACGTCATCACCGGCGACGCGCGGGCGATCGGCGGCGAGATGTGCGCGAACCCGACGGTGCGCAAGCTCTCCTTCACGGGGTCGACCGAGGTCGGTCGGCTGCTGATGAAGCAGGTCGCGCCGACGATCAAGAAGCTGTCGCTGGAGCTCGGCGGCAATGCGCCGTTCATCGTGTTCGACGACGCCGACCTCGACGCCGCCGCCGAAGGCGCGATCATCTCGAAATACCGCAACGCCGGCCAGACGTGCGTATGCGCAAACCGGCTGTTCGTCCACGACAAGGTCTACGACGCGTTTGCCGCGAAGCTCGCCGATCGCGTCGCCGCGCTGAAGGTCGGCCCGGGCACGGAGGCCGGCGTCACGCAGGGCCCGCTGATCGACACCGCCGCGCTCGCCAAGGTCGAGGAGCACGTCGCCGATGCGAAGGCGCTGGGGGCGCGAGTCACGACGGGCGGCAAGCGGCACGCGCTGGGCGGCACGTTCTACGAGCCGACCGTGCTGACGGGCGTCACGCCGGAGATGAAGATCTTTCGCGAAGAAACGTTCGGCCCGGTTGCGCCGCTGTTGCGGTTCGGCTCGGACGCGGAAGTGATCGAGCTCGCGAACCGCACGGAGTTCGGCCTCGCCTCTTATTTCTATTCGCGCGACATCGGGCGGATCTGGCGCGTCGCCGAGGCGCTCGAATACGGGATGGTCGGCGTCAACACCGGCCTCATCACGACGGAAGTCGCGCCCTTCGGCGGGGTCAAGCAGTCGGGTCTGGGGCGCGAGGGCTCGAAGTACGGGATCGAGGAGTACGTCGAGGTGAAGTACGTCTGCTTCGGCGGCATCGACCGGTAGAACCCAGGACCGAGGGCGCCCTGCGCGTCTCGACCGTGAGCGTCTCCTGCTGATCAAGGCTGTAGTGGGTGCGGTACGACCCGGCTCGATACCTCCCGCCAGGAAAGGAGGCCGGCCGCGACGCTGCGGCCGGTGAAGCATCAGCGCGTCGCGGCTTCCGGGGCGTCGTGCGCGACCACGACGGCCTTTTGCGCCTCGGCGGCGGGCGCGGGCGCTACCGGCATCGAGCCCTGGGAGGCAGGGAGCGAAGCGGCGGCGGCGGCGGTCACCGGCATTCCGACGGATACGCCGGGCGCCGAGAGGCTGAATCCCGCCCAGTAACCGAAAAATCCGGCAACCAACATCACGGCAAGCGCCTTTTCGCCGGGGGTGAAGGCTTGTCCATTGGCAAAGCGGCCTGTCCTGTTCATGTCCATCTCCGGTCGGACTTGGTTTCCATCTGGGGGTGCCGTTTCGACAGCGATCGGCCCGGCTTCCCCACTGGCGCCGCGCTATGTGAGCAACGTCAGTGGAGCCAAGTCTAGGCCGCCGCCACGGGCGGGGAGAGGGAGCATTCGGGGGCGCGGCTGCAGAATATTCACGCGCCAGGCAGCCAACCACGGGAGGGCCGGCCAGAAGCGGGGGGCCCGCTACCAGCCGGGAGGCGGCTTTTTGAGGATGGTGATGGTCCGTTCCTCGACGGCCAGGTAGCCTCCCCCGACCAGGTCCTTCATCAGGCGGCTGATCATGTCGCGGGAGGCGCCGACACGCTCGGCGATGTCCTGCTGCGTCAGTTTCTCGGGAATCACGAGCCGCCCGTCCCGGTCCACGGCGAGGGACAGCAGGAGCCGGACCAGGCGCCCATAGACGTCGGTGAGCGCGAGGCTCTTCACGCTTTCCGTCGCGACCCGCACGCGCTGGATCAGCATTTCGATGAGGTGCAGCGCGAAATCCGGATGCGCCAGGATGAATTCGCGGAAATGCGCGCGGCTGACGACGGCACACGTCGTCGGCTCCATGGTCATGACCGACGCCGAGCGCGGCGAGCCGTCGAGCGACATCTCGCCCACGTATTCCCCGGCGCCGTGGAAGGCGATGACCACCTCCTTGCCGGCCTCGTTGCTCGCGTAGACCTTGACCTTGCCCGACAGCACGATGAACAGCGAATCGCCGTGCTCGCCTTCGTTGATGATGATCGCGTTCTTCGGGAACTGGCGGACCACGCCCGATGCCGCGATCGCGCGCACCGTGTCCTGCGTCAGCGGCGCGTACGGATCGGCAGGCGTGGATTCTCGGCGAGTGGTCACGGCACCCTCTGGTGGCGTCGACGGCAACCACTCATTGTACGGCCGCAGGCCCGGGTTATACGTACTTGCGCAGGTCGTCGATGACCTTGCCGTCGTTCGGCAACTCGCCCGCGCGCGCGGAACTCGACTTCGCCGCGCAGCTTGGTCACGTCGCGGATCGACGCGACGATTGCGTCGGCCGCGGGCGCCGGCCCGGCGGTCTCGACGTGGAGCGTCATCCGGTCGCTGCCGCCGGGATTGTCGACGACGAGCCGGGCGCGCACGATTTCCGGGTGCCGCCTGGCGATGGCGGCGACCTGTGACGGATGCACGAACATGCCTTTCACCTTCGTCGTCTGGTCGGCGCGCCCCAGCCAGCCCTTGATCCGGGCGTTGGTCCGGCCACACGGGCTCGCTCCGGGCAGCACCGCGGAGAGATCCCCGGTGCCGAAGCGGATCAACGGATAGACCGTGTTGTGGAGGGTCGTGACGACGACCTCGCCGACTTCGCCGGCAGCGACGGGGTCGCCGGTTCCGGGCCGCACGAGCTCCAGCAGCACGCCTTCGTCGACGACGAGCCCCTCGCGCGCCGCGGTCTCGTAGGCGATCGACCCGAGGTCCGCGCTCGCGTAGACCTGATAGCCGACGATGCCGCGCGCCGCGAACGCATCGCGCAGGCTCCCCGGAAATGCCTCGGCCGAGACCAGCGCCTTGCGCAGCGACGGGAGCGCAATCCCGAGCTCGTCGGCCTTTTCGAGGATGATCTTGAGGAACGACGGCGTGCCGACGTAGCCGTCCGGCGCGAGCTCGGCGATCGCCTGCACCTGCTGCTCGGTCTGTCCGGTCCCGGCGGGAAACACCGTGCAGCCGAGCGCGTGCGCGCCCGTCTCCAGCATCGATCCCGCCGGCGTGAAGTGGTAGGCAAATGCGTTGTGAATGAGATCGCCCGGCCGGAAGCCGGCGGCGAACAGCGCGCGCGCGAGCCGCCAGTGGTCGGGGCGGCGGCTTTCCGGTTCCAGTATGGGGCCCGGCGACGCGAAGACCCGCGCGGCCTCGCCGCGGCGCAGCGCCGCCAGGCCGCCGAAGGGGCGGCTCGCCTTCTGCAATGCAAGGAGCTCCGACTTGCGCGTCACCGGCACCTGCGCAAGCGCCGCGCGCGACGTGATCGCAGCCGGATCGACGCCCGCCAGGATGCGCGCGAACGCCGGCGCGCGCGCCTTCGCATGCGCGATCTGCCGCGGCAGCGCGTCGAGGAGCGCGCGCTCCCGCACTTCCGGATCGCGGGTTTCGAGCAGGTCGAAAAATTCACTCATCTCATTTCCTGCGCGTTGCGGGCGCCGGTGCTTCCGCAAAGTTCATGAATTCATTCAGGCACGAGGTCGACGCGGCGACGCGCGACGCTGCAAGTGACGTCGCGCCGAGCCGGGCGACGGGTCCATCCGATCAAGCGAGCCAACGTTTACGACGTCGATAATGCTTGACGTCGCGGAAGCTCTTGCGGCCGGCGGTGGAAATGCCGAGATAGAATTCCTTCACGTCCTCGTTCTGCGCGAGATCCCGCGCCGCGCCGTCCATCACGACGCGCCCGTTCTCGAGGATGTAGCCGTAATTCGCGTAGCGGAGCGCCACCGTCGTGTTCTGCTCGGCGAGCAGGAACGAGACGCGCTCCTTCCGGTTGAGGTCGCGGACGATTTCGAAGATCTCCTCGACGATCTGCGGCGCGAGACCCATCGACGGCTCGTCCAGCAGGATCATCGACGGGCGGGCCATCAGCGCGCGGCCCACCGCCGTCATCTGCTGCTCGCCGCCCGACGTGTAGCCGGACAGGCTCGTGCGCCGCTGCTTCAGCCGCGGGAAGTACTGGTAGACGCGCTCGAGCTCGGCGCGAATCTCGGCCCGCGAGTTCTTCCTCGTATAGGCACCGGTCAGCAGGTTCTCCTCGACGGTCAGGTGGGCGAAGCAGTGCCGGCCCTCCATCACCTGGCACACGCCCCTGCGCACGAGCTCGTTGGGCGTGAGCTTGTCCACGCGCGCGCCCTTGAACTCGATGGTGCCCTTCGTGACGTCGCCGCGCTCGGCGGCGAGCAGGTTCGAGATGGATTTGAGTGTCGTGCTCTTGCCGGCACCGTTGGCGCCGAGCAGCGCGACGATCGCGCCTTCGGGCACCTCGAGCGAGACGCCCTTGAGCACGAGGATCACGTGGTCGTAGATCACCTCGACGTTGTTGACCGACAGATAGGGCGCCCCGCCCGCGGCGACTGCGGGCGGGGTGATCGCGGTGGCGGCCTCGCTGGACATCGGCGCGCCTTACATCTCCTTGCCGCAATCCCTCGGCGTGATCTTCTTCTCCGCCGCGTACTTCGCCGCCGTTTCGTCAACCATCTTGCGGACCATTTCACGGTCGCCCGCCATGAACGGCGTGACCTGCTTGAAGCTCGTGCCGTCCCACATCTGGAACTTCACCATGCCGGAACCTTCGTGATCGACGCAACTCGTCTTGATCGGCGGGAAGAGTCCCGGCGCGCCAAGTTCCTTGATGCGAGCTTCGGTGAGATTCAGATGCTCGAGACCCCAGCGCAGCTGGTCGGGCGTCATCACCTTGCCCTTGCCGTACTTCGACTGCGCGACGCGGAGCGCCTCGACGAGGATCATTCCATAGACGACACCGCGGGTGTACATCACGTTGCCGAGGCGCGTGGGGTCCTCCAGGTTGCCCTTGCCGGCGCCATAGACCTTGGTCTTGATGTCCTGCATCACCGGGAACCCCATGCCCGAGGCGGTGAACGAGGCGCTGACATAGCCCTTCGACGCGTCGCCGGCGGGAATGACGTCCTCTTCCGATCCGGCCCACCATACGCCGACCAGTTTGTCCCGTGGGAACCCGGTCTTCGCGGCGGTCTTGAGCGCGACGGTGCTCATCACGCCGAATGTCCACACGATCACGAAGTCGGGCTTCGCCTGGCGGATCTGCAGCCACTGCGATTCCATCGTCTGGCCGGGCGGCGTGACGGGAATCTTCAGCACGTCGAAACCGAGCTTGGCGCTCAGCGCATCGAGCACGGGAATGGGTTCCTTGCCGTACGCCGAATCGTGGTAGAGGAACGCGATCTTCTTGCCCTTGAGATTGGGCAGGCCGCCGACTTTCTGTCCGAGATACGCGATCATCGCCGCCATCTGGTCCCAGTACGTGGTGCCGAGCGGGAATACCCAGTCGTACACGCGTCCGTCCGCGGCACTCGCGAGGCCGTAGCCGAAGGTCGTCATCGGAATCTTGTCCTGCGCGACACGATCGAACAGGCCGTAGGCGATGCCGGTGGACAGCGGCTCGACGGTCGTCGCGCCGCCGTTCTTCTTCTTCAGCCGCTCGTAGCACTCGACGCCCTTGGAGGCGTTGTACTCCGTTTCGCATTCCTCCCAGAGGAGCTTCACGCCGTTGACGCCGCCCGTCATGTTGACGAGCGAGAAATAGTCGATGGCGCCGCCGTAGTAGCCGGATCCGCCGGCGGCATAGGGGCCGACCCGATACGACAAAATCGGAATGTATTGCTCGCTTTGCGCCATCGCCGCGCCGGTGACGGCGAGCAGCGCGACGCCCAACAAAGCCGCCTTGACTGACTTCATGTTGCTCCTCCTGACGAGTGAACCTTCGAAACAGCCGGAACTCCGCAACCGTGTTTTCGATCCCCGGCAATAGCGGAACTCGATCCCCCAAAATGATACTCGCTCGCGCGTCCCCGGGCACCCTTGGCATGGCGCAGATCAATGCGGGAACGGCCACAGCCGAAGTTTCTCCTTGCCGATCTGCCACAGCCGCGCGAGCCCATGCGGCTCGACGATCAGGAAAAAGATGATGAGGCCGCCGAAGACCATCAGCTCGAGATTCGAGATGGCGCTCTCCGGAATGTGCAGCCCGAGGCTCGTGTCCAGGAAGCGTACGCTGACGCTCAACAGCACGGGCAGCAGCGTGACGAATGCGCTGCCGAGAAACGACCCCAGGACGGTGCCGACTCCCCCGATGATCACCATGAACAGGATGCGGAACGAAAGGTCGAGGCTGTAGGCTTCAGGCTCCACGGTCCCGAGGAACGCATAGGCGAACAGCGCGCCCGCGACGCCGCAATAGAACGAGCTGATCGCGAACGCGAGAAGCTTCGCGCGCATCAGCCGGATCCCGATCACTTCCGCCGCCACGTCCATGTCGCGCACCGCCATCCACGAGCGGCCCACGTTGCCGCGCGCCATGTTCTTGGCGGCCAGCGCCATCACCGTCACGATCGAGAGCACCAGCAGGTACTTCGCCGCCGGGCGTGTTGAACTCGTAGCCGAAGATCACCATCTTCTGCGCGGTGATCACGCCGGACGAGCTGTAATTCGTGACCCAGCCGACCTTCGTCAGGAACCACAGGATGAAGAATTGCGCGGCGAGCGTCGCGACCGCGAGATAGAAGCCGCGGATGCGCAGGCTCGGCAAGCCGAACAGGATGCCGACGAGCGCCGAGATGAGGCCGCCGCCGACGAACGCCAGCAGGATCGGCATTTCGGGAATGCGCAGCATGAAGTTGTACGACGCGAATGCGCCCACGGCCATGAAGGCCGCCGTGCCGAGCGAGAGCTGTCCGCAATAGCCGGTCAGGATGTTGAGGCCGAGCGCCGCGAGCGCGAAGATCAGGAAGGGGATCAGGACCCCCGTGAACGCGTAGGGTGTCGCGAACAGCGGAACGCCGATGAACGCGACGGCCGCGATCGCCGCGATCGCGATCCGGTCCTGCCGGATCGGAAAGATCGCTGCATCCGTCTGGTAGTTGGCCTTGAACTGGCCGGCTTCGCGATAGAACATGTCAGTGGCGCCGGGCCGCCCCAAGCCACTGACTGCGCCCCCTTGGGGGCAGCGAGCACAAGGCCGAAGGCCGCAGGACAGCCGAAGGCTGGTCCCGCGAAGCGGGATGCGGCTCTGCCGCACAAAGCGAGCGTGGGGGTGGTTTCATCCTAGATTCGCCGGATGATCTTCTCGCCGAACAGGCCCTCGGGCCTGATCAGCAGGAACACGAGGGCCAGCACGTAGGGGAACCAGCCTTCGATGCCGCCGCCCACGTGGGGCCCGACGTAGACCTCGGCCAACTTTTCCGACGCGCCGATGATGAGGCCGCCTACGATCGCGCCGGGAATCGACTCGAACCCCCCGAGGATCAGCACCGGCAGCGCCTTCAGCGCGACGAACGTGAGCGCGAACTGGACGCCGTTGCGGGCGCCCCAGAGCAGGCCGGCCACCAGCGCGACGAAGCCGGCCACCGCCCACACGATGGCCCAGATGTGCTGCAGCGGAATGCCCACCGCGAGCGCCGCCTGGTGGTCGTCGGCGACCGCGCGCAGCGCGCGGCCGATCCGCGTGCGGCTGAAGAAAAGTGCGAGCGAGGTCACGAGGATCGCCGCGACGCCGGCGGCGGCCAGGTCGAACCTCGACACGTTCACGCCGGTCGCGTTGGCGAGCCATTCCATCGGCTCGTCCTGCAGGCCGAGCTCCAGCCCGCGCACGTTGGCGCCCCACATGATCTGCGCCAGGCCTTCGATGAAGAACGAAAGGCCGATGGTCGCCATGAACAGCGTGATCTGCGGCTGGTTGACGAGCGGACGCAGCACGACGCGCTCGATCGCGAGCCCGAGCACCACCATGACCGCGAGCGTCGCCGGCACCGCGGACCACGGGGTCAGGCCGCGCTCCAGCAGCCCGACGTAGGTCAGCGCGGCGAAGAACACCATCGCGCCCTGCGCGAAATTGAACACGCCGGATGCCTTGTAGATCAGCACGAAGCCGAGCGCCACGAGCGAATACATCACGCCCGAGAGCAGCCCGGCGATGAGGACCTCGAAGAACTGGGGCCAGTCGATGCCGAGCATGATCTAGTGTGCGACCCCGAGATAGGCGTCGATCACCGCCTGGTTGCTGCGAATCTCGTCGGGCGCGCCGTCGCCGATCTTCTTGCCGTAGTCCAGCACGACGACGCGGTCCGAGATGTCCATCACCACGCCCATGTCGTGCTCGATCAGCACGATCGTCGTGCCGAACTGCTCGTTGACGTCGAGCACGAACCGGCACATGTCCTGCTTTTCCTCGACGTTCATGCCGGCCATCGGCTCGTCGAGCAGCAGCAGCGACGGCTCCGCCGCGAGCGCACGGGCGAGCTCGACGCGCTTCTGCAGGCCGTACGGCAGGCGGCCGACCGGCGTCTTCCTGATGTGCTGGATCTCGAGGAAGTCGATCACCTCCTCGACCTTGCGCCGGTTTTGGAGCTCCTCGCGCTGCGCCCGGCCGATCCAGATCGCCTGCTCGACGAAGCTCGCCTTCATCTTGAGGTTGCGCCCGGTCATGATGTTGTCGAGGACCGACATGCCCTTGAACAGCGCGATGTTCTGGAACGTGCGCGCGATGCCCTGCGCCGCGGCCTCGTGCGGATTCATCTCGCGCCGCACGCTGCCGTGGAAGGTGATCGTCCCCTGCTGCGGGTGGTACACGCCGTTGATCACGTTCAGCATCGAGCTCTTGCCCGCGCCGTTCGGCCCGATGATCGCCCGGATCTCGTGCGCGCGGACGTCGAAGCTGATGTCGGTGAGCGCCTTCACGCCGCCGAACGACAGCGAGATGTTGTCGAGCTTGAGGATCACCTCGCCGATTTCGCGTTCGCCGCTGGCCATGGCGCGTCAGGCGGCCTTTTGCGCGGACGCCGCGGGAAACGTCTTCGCGTTCTCGATGCGAAGGTCCGCCGCGACCATGCCGGTGCGGCCGTCCTCGAACTTCACCTGCGTCTCGACGTGCTGGACCGCCTTGCCGCCGTAGAGCGCGTCGATCAGCACGGCGTACTTCTCGGCGACGAAGCCGCGCCGCACCTTGCGCGTGCGGGTCAGCTCGTCGTCGTCGGGATCGAGCTCCTTGTGCAGGACGAGGAAACGATGGATCTGCGAGGCCGAAAGCGAGCCCTCGTGCGCCAGCTCGGAATTGACCTTCTCGACGCACTCGCGCACGAGCTGCATGACTTCCGGCTTCTGCGCGAGGTCGGTGTAGCCCGAGTAGGCGATGTTGCGCCGCTCCGCCCAGTTGCCGACCGAGCCCATGTCGATGTTGACGAACGCGCACACGTCGTCGCGCCCGTTGCCGAAGGCGACCGCCTCCTTGATGTGCGGAAAGAACTTGAGCTTGTTTTCGATGTAGTTGGGTGCGAACATCGCGCCCGACGCAAGCTTGCCCACGTCCTTTGCGCGGTCGATGATCTTCAACTGCCCGTCGTCGGCGATCACGCCGGCGTCGCCGGTGTGGAAATAGCCGTCGGCGTCGATCGACTCGGCGGTCGCATCCGGCCGCTTGTAGTATTCCTTGAGCAGCATCGGCCCGCGCACCAGCACCTCGCCGTTGCCGGCGATCTTCACCTCGACGCCCGGCGCGGGCACGCCCACGCAATCGAACCGGATCTTGCCGTCGGGTTGCAGGCACACATAGGCGCACGTCTCGGTCGAGCCGTAGAGCTGCTTGAGGTTGATGCCGATCGAGCGATAGAAACGGAAGAGGTCGGGACCGATGGCGGCGCCGGCGGTGTAGGCCACGCGAATCCGGCTCATCCCGAGAACATTGCGCAGCGGGCCGTATATCAGCACGTTGCCGAGCGCGTATTGCACGCGATCGGCAAGCGACGCCGGCTTGCCGTCGAGGATCTCGGCGCCGCAGCGGCGCGCGACGGCCATGAAATGGTGGAACGCGCCGCGCTTGATCGCGCTCGCGTCGTCCATCCGGATCATCACCTGCGTCAGCAGCCGCTCGAATACCGGCGGCGGCGCAAAATAGTACGTCGGCCCGATCTCGCGCAGGTCCGTCATCACCGTGTCCCCGGACTCCGGGCAGCAGATCGTGAATCCCGCGACCATCCACTGTGCGAGCGAAAACAGGTGGTCGCCGACCCACGCCATCGGCAGGTAGGAGAGGACGCTGTCGTCCGCGGTGAGCTTGTCGAACGTGCAGCCGCCGCGCGCGGACGCGATGAACGCCGAGTGCGACTGGCACACGCCCTTGGGCTTGCCGGTCGTGCCCGACGTGTAGAGCATCACCGACACGTCGTCCGGCGCACCTTTCTCGATCTCGCCGTCGTACCAGCCAGGGTGCGCGCGGTCGAAGTCGCGGCCGATCTCCTGCAGCCGGTCGAAGCTCGTCACGTTCTCGTAATTGCGCAGACCACGCGGGTCGTCGTAGTAGATGTGTCCCAGGGTCGGGACCTGCGGGATCGCCTCCAGCATCTTGTCGACCTGCTCCTGGTCCTCCACGACCGCATAGGCGATCTCGGCGTCGTTCAGCACGAACACGAACTCGGCGGCGGGCGCGTCCTGGTACATCGGAACCGGGATGCCGCCCAGCGCCTGCGCCGCCAGCATCGACCAATAGAGGCGCGGCCGGTTGTCGCCGATGATGGCGAGGTGCATTCCGCGGCGGAATCCCTGCGCCGCGAGACCGCATGCGAGCGCGCGCACCTCGTCCGCGACCTGGCCCCAGGTCCACGTTTGCCAGATGCCGAGGTCCTTCTCGCGGCAGGCGGGATGCTTCGGCCGCACCTCCGCGTGCTGCAGCAGAAGGCGCGGGAACGTATCCGGCTGGGATCGCGCGGACGGGTCTGCCAACGCTTGACTCCTCCTAGGTGCGGACCGGCCGGGACCGGGCCGGGGAGCCCGGGACTCATGGGAGCCGGGCGATTGTGCGTCGATTCTATAGGATCGCAGAGGGATATTGTTGCGAGCATAATCGCCCCTGTGGAAACGACGTCTGCTTCGAACGGCACCGTCATGCCCGGTCGCGGCGGGCCGCGCAGTCCTCGCGCGTGACGCCATGAGCGCGATCGCCCCGACAGGACCGGAGAGCGCCGCCGCCTCACCCGACGCAGCGCCGGCCGCCCTGGCGCCGGCGGCCGCCCCCGCGCCCGCTGCAGAATCCGCGCTCGTGGCGACGGCCAAGGCCGTGGTTCCTTCGGCGCTGCGCCGCGATTTCGCCGGCGGCATGGCCAGCGCGGCGACGAACCTGGGCCTCGCGCTCTCGCTCGGGATCCTTGCCTTCGCGCCGCTCGGGCCTTCCTACTTCCACATCGGCGTCTACGCGGGGTTTGCGTCGGCGATCTGGGGCCATCTCGTCGCCGGCCTTTTCGGCGGCGCCGCGCAACCCGGAAGCGGGCCGCGGCCCGCGGCGACGCTGATCCTCGCAAGCCTCGTCGCCGCGCTCGCCGCCGATCCGGCGCTTGCGCCGTCGGCGACACAGGGCCCGGGCCCGATTGTCGCGATTGCCGGCGCGACCGTGGTGATTGCCGGCGTGCTGCAGATCGTGCTGGGCGCGTTCGGCGCGGGCAACTCCGCGCGCTTCGTCCCCTACCCGTTCGTCGCCGGCTTCATGTGCGGCGCGTCGGCGCTCATCATCATCGGACAACTCGCCCCGCTGGCCGGCATCGAACGGACGGACATCGCGCAAGGCGCGGCCGCTGCATGGCACCTGCTGCAACCGGCCACGCTTTTCGTGGGACTCGCGACCGCCGCGACGATCTGGTCGGTCGGTGCGCGCGCGAAACGGCTGCCGGCGCCGCTGATCGGCATCGCGGCCGGGAGTCTCCTCTACTACGCGATTAGCGCTCATCGAGCCGGCCGCGCGGTTGGGTGCCGTCGTCGGCGCGATTCCCGGCGGCCTGCCGTTTCCGACCGCGCTGCTTCCGCTGGAGCAGGTGCCCTGGGAGCTTCTCGTCCGGCACGGGCCGATCATCCTCACCACCGCCGGGCCTCATCGCCTTCATCGGCACTGTCGACGGCCTCTTCGCGGCGGTCGCGATCGACAACGCGACCGACGGGCGCCACAGGACCAAGCGCGAGGTCGTCGCGCACGGCATCGCCAATGTCGTGTCGGGCCTGTGCGGCGGCGTGCCGGTGGTTCTCTCGCGCTCCGTCGCGCTGGCGAGCTGGAACGCGGGCGGACGCTCGCGGCTGACGACGGTTTTCTCCGCGTTGCTGTGCGCGCTTGCGCTCACGGTCGCGGGCCGCTTGCTGGGCCTCGTGCCGATGGCGGTCGTCGCGGGGCTCATGGTCACGCTCGGCCTCGCGCTCATCGACAACTGGACGACCGGCCTCGCCGGCCGGCTGCGGCGCAAGGGCGCGCTGCGCGAAAGCGCGCTGCTCTGGAGCGTGGCGACCGTCGTCGTCGTCGCGTTCGCCGAGGTCCTGTTCAGCTTCATGCCCGCCATCGGCGTCGGGTTCCAGCTCTCCGGCTTCCTGCTCTATCTCGGCATGAAGCGCTCGCTCGTGCGCAGCGTCGTCGACGGGAACGTGCGCCCGTCGCGCCGCGTCTGGGGCGGCGAGGATGCGGTGCGCGTGCGGGCGGCACGGCAGCGCATCCGCGTCATCGAGCTCGAGGGCGCGCTGTTCTTCGCCAGCGCGGAACGGCTGATCGAACGCGTCGAGCCGCTCGCCGGCGTCGCGGACGTCGTCATTCTCGACTTTCGCCGCGTCACCGTCATCGACGCCACCGGCGCGCTGCTGATCGAAAGCATCGCGCGCCGCCTCGCCTCCCGCGGAACCAAGGTGCTGCTCGCCGGCGTGACGCCGCAGGGCCGCCACGGCGCGACGCTGATCGCGCACGACGCCTTCCGGGACGCCGAGTCGCGGCACTGGTTCCGCGACGCCGACCAGGCGGTGGAATGGGCGGAGCGGGCGATACTCGAGGCGCGCGGCCATGCCGAGCCCGCCGCCGTCCCGCTGGCCGCATTCCCGCTGCTGGAAGGACTGTCGCCGCAGCAGCTCAAACGCATCGAGCATCACTTCGTGCGCCGCGACTGCGCCGGCGGCGAAGTGCTGTTCCAGGAGAACGACCCCGGCGACCGCCTGTGCCTCCTCGCCCGCGGCGCGGTCGAGATCTCGATCATCGTGCCCGGCGGCGCGCGCGCACGGATCGTCACGAACGCGGAAGGCTCGTTGTTCGGCGAGGCCGCGCTGCTCGACGGGCGCCCGCGCTCGGCGACCGCGCAGGCGGTGGGCGACGCGGTGGTCTTCGAGCTTTCGCGCACGGCGCTCGCCGAAATCGCGGTCCGCGAGCCGGAGATCATGATCCGGCTGATGACGAACCTCGCGAAGATCCAGTCGATCCGCATGCGCGAGACCAACGAAATATTGCGCCAGCTGGAAGACTCGCGCGGCTGACGTAATGGAGCGCGGCGCGCGCCCGACCCATTCTCCATGAATCTCGTCGCCACGGATGTCGCCATCATCGGCGCCGGTACCGCCGGTCTCGCCGCCTATCGCGCGGCGACGGCCGGCGGCAAGCGCGCCATCCTCATCGAGGGCGGCCCGTACGGCACGACCTGCGCGCGCGTGGGTTGCATGCCGAGCAAGCTGCTGATTGCCGCGGCTGACGCCGCGCATGCGCCGGCGCGATGGGACGAATTCGGGCTGCGGCTCGACGGCACGGTCCGCATTGACGGTCCCGCGGTGATGGCGCGGGTGAAGCGCGAGCGCGACCGCTTCGTCGGTTTCGTGCTGGACGGCGTCGACGCGATTCCCGAGCCGAATCGCATCCGCGGCCATGCCCGCTTCATCGACGACCGCACGTTGCAAGTCGACGATCACACCGCCGTGTCGTTCGGCAGCGCGGTGATCGCGACCGGCTCGTCGCCCTCGATCGCGCCGTTCCTGCGCGGAGTCGGCGACCGGCTCCTCGTCAGCGACGATGTGTTCGCCTGGAACGACCTGCCGCGCTCGATCGCGATCTTCGGCCCTGGCGTCATCGGCCTCGAGCTCGGGCAGGCGCTGCATCGTCTCGGCGTGCGCGTGCTGATGTTCGGCCGCAACTGCCACGTCGGGCCGTTGAGCGATCCGGCGGTTCGCGCCTATGCGACACGCGCGTTCGCCGCGGAGTTCGCCCTCGATCCCGACGCCGACGTCCGCGCGATCGAGCGAACCGGCGACGCGGTGACGCTGCGCTTCGGCGGTCCCGACGGCGCGGAACGCACGGACACCGTCGACTACGTCATCGCGGCGACCGGCCGCGCGCCGAACGTGCAGGCGCTCGGGCTCGAGAACACGACGCTCGCGCTCGACGCGTCGGGCGTGCCGCTCCATGACCGCAGGACAATGCAATGCGGCGCGCACGGAATCTTCATCGCCGGCGACGCGACCCACGACCGGCCGCTGCTGCACGAAGCGGCCGACGAGGGGCACATCGCGGGCGCGAATGCCGCGCGCTTTCCAGGCATCGAGGCAGGATTTCGCCGCACGCCGCTCGGCATCGTGTTCACCGATCCGCAGCTCGCTCTCGCCGGGACGCGCCACGCCGATCTCGCGCCCGGCACCTTCGTCACCGGTGCCGTGTCGTTCGAACGCCAGGGGCGGAGCCGGATGATGCTGCGAAATCTCGGCCTGCTGCACGTTTATGCGGAGATTGCGACCGGTCGCATCGCCGGCGCCGAGATGATCGGACCGGACGCCGAGCACCTCGCGCATCTTCTCGCGTGGGCGATCCAGTCGGAGATGACGGTCGCGCGCGCGCTCACGATGCCCTTCTATCATCCCGTCGTCGAGGAAGGCCTGCGCACCGCCCTGCGCCACGCGCAGGAAAGACTCCACGCCGCGGGATTGCCCGCGGCGGCGTAGGAGCGCGGCCGCTACGAAGTCTTGGCGGACGCCGCGGCGCGCGCGGAGCGGGGCGACGATTTGCGGCGGCGCGCCCGCCGCGGCGGATTGGCCGCGAGCCCGGCGAGCAGCGTGCCGATGAACACCGGCGCGGTGCGCTCGAGATCGTAGGCCGACGGGTTCTGCACCCATTCGTGCATCACGCCGACCATGAAGGCCCTCAACAACGCCGCCGCGAGCGCGGGATCGGTATCGGCCGGAAGCTGGCCGCGCGCAACGGCCTGCTCGAGGAGCCCGATCACCTGGCGCCGGCAGCCTTCGTCGGCCGAGCGCTGGCGCACCGCCACGGGCGCCAGGTCGGCGGTGAATTCGCATTTGTGGAACATCACGTCGAACACGGCCTGCGTGCGCGCGTCGCAGGCGAGGCGCGTCAATCCCAGCACGGCCATGTCGCGCAGCGTCCCGAGCGGATCGGCGCAACGACCGCCGCCGGCGCACCCCAGCATCGCCTCCATCGGCATCGCCGCGCGCTCGCACATCGCCTCGAACAGCTCGGCCTTGTCGCGAAAATGCCAGTAGATCGCGCCGCGGGTGAGGCCCGCGGCCTGCGCGACGTCGGCGAGCGTCGTGTGCGCGACGCCCTTGCCGCGGAACACCTGCTCCGCCGCATCGAGCAACGCTTCGCGCGTCGCCCCTGCCTCCGCTTTCGTCCTGCGTGCCATTCGGTCCTTCAGCGATTCCCGGTCGAGCGCCGGCGCAACATCCTTTCTGTAAAAAGGGTTGCAAACATTCATGAATGTATGTAATTTCGGCGGCTTCGTCAAGGTGCGCGCCGAGCCAGCGTGCGCGCCGTACGCCGCCCCGGAGCTTCCCATGCCCGTCCCCGCTCTTCGCCTCCCCACTACACGTCATGCCGCGTTCGCCGCATCCGTCTTCGCGCTGACCGTCCTCGCCGCCTGCGACAAGCAGCAGCAGGGTGGATTCCCCGGCATGCCGCCGGCGCAGGTGACGACGTTCACCGTGGAGCCGAAAACGATCCCGGTGAGCTACGAATATGTCGGGCAGACGACCGGCTCCAAGGAAGTCGAGGTGCGCGCGCGCGTCACCGGCATCCTCGAACAGAAATATTTCCAGGAGGGCGCGGCCGTGAAGCAGGGCCAGCGCCTCTTCACCATCGACCCGAAGCCGCTGCAGGCGCAGGCCGCCGCGGCGGAAGCCGACGTCGTGCGCGCGCAGGCGCAAAAGGCGCAGGCCGATCGCGAGTCCGCGCGCCTGAAGCCGCTCGCCGAGCGCAAGGCGATCGGGCAGAAGGAAGCCGACGACGCCGCGTCGAACGCCGAATTCGCCTCCGCCAACGTCCGCTCCGCGGAAGCCAAGCTGCGGGAAGTGCAGCTCAACCTCGCCTACACGAACGTCACCGCGCCGATCACCGGCCTCACGAGCCGCGCGCCGAAGTCCGAAGGCAGCCTCGTGAACGCAAACGACACGCTGCTGACGACGATCTGGCAGGTGCATCCGATCTGGGTGCCGTTCGCGATTCCCGAAAGCGACCAGCTCGCGCTGCAGAAGCAGGTCGCGGCGGGCCGCCTCTCGCTGCCGAAGGACAACGCGTTCGACGTCACGATCAAGCTGACCGACGGCACGGTGTTCCCGCGCCAGGGCCGCATCAACTTCGCCGACTCGCGTGTCAATCCGTCGACGGGGTCGGTCGAGTACCGCGCCGAAATACCGAACGCCGACAGCGCATTGAAACCCGGCCAGTTCGTCCGCGTGAAGCTCGCCGGCGCCAAGCGCACCGCCGCGCTCGCCGTGCCGCAGATCGCCGTGCTCGACGGCGCGCAGGGCAAGTTCGTCTACGTCGTCGACAAGGACAAGGACGGCAAGGACGTCGCCGCGGTTCGCCTGATCACCCTCGGCGAGTGGGTCGACGCGCCCGACCCGAAGGACGGCAACCTGTGGATCGTCGAGAGCGGATTGAAATCCGGCGACCGCGTCATCGTCGAGGGCATCGCGAAGCTGCGGCCCGGCGCGCAGGTCGTGCTGGGTGCGGCTCCGGGCGCCGCTCCGGGCGGCACGCCACCGGCGACGGGCAAGGACGCGGCGCCGGGCAGCGACGCGCCGGCAAAAAAATAACAAGCGCGAAGGATCGCCATGTTCTCCCGCTTTTTCATCGACCGGCCGATCTTCGCGGCCGTGATCTCGCTGTTCCTCGTGCTCGCCGGCCTCGCCGCGATGCGCACGCTGCCGATCGCGCAGTACCCCGAGATCGCGCCGCCCGTCGTCACCGTGCAGGCGATCTATCCGGGCGCCTCCGCCGAAGTGATCGAGAAGACCGTCGCCGCGCCGCTCGAGAACGCGATCAACGGCGTGCCGAACATGATCTACATGTCGAGCACGTCGAGCTCGAACGGCGTCGTCTCGATCCAGGTGACCTTCGAGATCGGCACCCGCATCGACGACGCCGCAGTCAACGTCAACAACCGCGTGAAGCAGGTCGAGCCGCGCCTCCCCGAGGAAGTGCGGCGCCAGGGCGTGACCGTCGAACGCGGCAGCTCGTCGTTCCTGCAGGTGCTGGCGTTCTACTCGCCGGAAGACCGCTACGACGATCTCTTCATCTCGAATTACGTCACGCTGAACGTGCTCGACCAGCTGAAGCGGCTGCCCGGGACGACCAACGTGCAGATTTTCGGCGCCCATGACTATGCGATGCGGATCTGGGTGAAGCCCGACCGCCTGGCCCAGTTGAAGCTGACCCCCACCGACCTCGTGAACGCGGTCAACGAGCAGAACGCGCAGTTCGCCGCGGGCAAGATCGGGCAGTCGCCGACGACCAAGGGACAGGACCTCGTCTACACGATCACCACGCAGGGACGGCTCACCGAAGCCAAGGAGTTCGGGCAGATCATCGTCCGCGCAAACCCGGACGGCTCGACGGTGCGGCTTGCCGACGTCGCGCGCATCGAGCTCGGCTCGAGAGATTACGATTTCATCGGCCGCTACAACGGCAAGCCGGCCACGCTCGTCGGCATCTTCCTGCAGCCGGGCGCCAATGCGCTCGAAGTCGCGAAAAGCGTGCGCACGACCATGACCGAGCTCGCGACGCGCTTCCCGGAAGGGCTTTCGTACGCGGTGCCCTACGACACCACGCTCTTCGTCAAGGTGTCGATCCGCGAAGTCGTGTACACGCTCGGCGAGGCGATGGTGCTGGTGATCCTCGTCGTGTTCCTCTTCCTGCAGAGCTGGCGCGCGACGCTGATCCCGCTGGTCGCCGTTCCGGTGTCCCTGCTCGGCGCCTTCGCCGGCCTGTTCGTGCTCGGCTACTCGATCAACACCTTGACGCTCTTCGGCATGGTGCTGGCGATCGGCATCGTGGTCGATGACGCCATCGTCGTGCTCGAAAACGTCGAGCGGATCATGCGCGAGGAAGGCGCGACGCCGCGCGAGGCCGCGATCAAGGCGATGCACGAGGTGACGGGGCCGATCGTCGCCATCGTGCTGACGCTGACCGCGGTGTTCGTGCCGATCGCCTTCCTGGGCGGACTCACCGGGGAGCTCTATCGGCAATTCGCCGTCACGATTTCGATCGCCGTGGTCATCTCCGGCCTCGTCGCCCTGACGCTCACGCCCGCGCTGAGCGCGTTGATCCTGCGCCACAACCCGCCGCCGAAGCGGGGATTCTTCGCGCTGTTCAACCGCTTCTTCAACAGCGTGACGACCCACTACACGAGCGGCGTCGCGTGGATGATCCGCCGCGGCATCGTCGGTGTCGTGCTTTTCGCGGGCATGGTCGCCATCACCGCCGGGCTATGGCGCTATACGCCCGGAAGCCTCGTCCCCGACGAGGACCAGGGCTGGTTCTTCTCGTCGGTGATCCTGCCCGACGGCGCATCGCTGCAGCGCACCGACAAGGTCGCGCGACAGGTCGAAGAAGCGATCCGCTCGAATCCTGCGAACGCACACATCATTTCCTTTACCGGCTTCGATTTCCTGGGCGGCGGCTTTCGCAACAACGCGGCGTCGATCTTCGTCACGCAGATCCCGTGGGACGAGCGCAAGGTGACCGTCCCGCAGCTCGTCGGCGAGGTCTTCGCCAAGACCGCCCATATCAAGGAGGCGCTGGTGCTCGCGTTCCAGCCGCCGCCGATTTTCGGCCTCGGTACCGCCGGCGGCTACGAGCTCTATCTGCAGAACCGCGGCGAAGGCGGCCCCAAGCGGATGAACGAAGTCCTGGGTCAGCTGCTGCAGCGCCTGAGCTCGGACAAGGAGCTCAGCTACGCGCAGACATTGTGGAAGGCCAACGTGCCGCAGCTCTACGTCGACGTCGACCGCGAGAAGGCGAAGAAGGCCGGCGTGCCCATCAACGACATCTTCGCCGCGCTGTCGGCCACGCTCGGCAACTACTACGTCAACGACTTCAACAAGTACGGCCGCGCGTGGCAGGTGCTGATGTCGGCCGAGCCGTCGTACCGCGCGCGCCCGGACGACATCGGCGGCGTCTACGTGCGCTCGATGACGGGCGAAATGATCCCGCTTGCGGCATTGGCGACCGTGCGCTACTCGTCCGGACCCGACTCGCTCGACCGCTTCAACAACCTCCCGGCGGTCAAGATATTCGGCGGCGCGGCGCCGGGATTCAGCTCCGGGCAATCGATAGCGCGCGTCGAGCAGATTGCGAACGAGGTGTTGCCCGCGGACTTCAGCTACGACTGGGGCGGCACGTCCTACCAGGAAAAGCGGTCGAGCGGCTCGTCGACCTTTGCGCTGGGGCTCGCCGTGATCATGGTGTTCCTGATCCTCGCCGCGCAGTACGAGCGCTGGTCGCTGCCGTTCTCGGTGCTGCTGGCGCTGCCCTTCGGCACCTTCGGCGCGCTGGCGGCGGTGTATCTGCGCGGCCTGACCAACGACGTCTATTTCCAGATCGGACTCGTGACGTTGCTGGGACTTGCCGCCAAGAACGCCATCCTGATCGTCGAGTTCGCGGTGATGAAGCACCACGAGGGCATGTCGGCGTCCGCGGCGGCGCTGGAAGGCGCGCGCCTGCGCTTCCGCCCGATCCTCATGACCTCGCTCGCGTTCATCTTCGGCGTGCTGCCGCTCGCCATTTCGACCGGCGCCGGCGCCGGCGCGCGCCACTCGACCGGCACCGGCGTCATGGGCGGCATGATCGCCGCGACGTTCCTCGCGATCTTCTTCGTGCCGCTCTTCTTCAAGCTCATCACCGAGCGCCATCTGCGCGAGCCGCGCAGCTCGAAGGAGCTGTTCGACGAGATCAAGCATGCGCGCCATATTGCCCACGACCACCCGCCGATGACGCCCGGGCATCCGCCGCATCCCTGGATGGGAGACGATCATGCGTAAACCATTGTTCGCAATCGCCCTCTCGGTGTTCCTCGCCGGCTGCGCCAGCACGCCGCCGCCGCCGCCCACGCTCGACCTGCCGGCGGCAACGGCCGGCGATCTCAAGCTCGATCGCTGGTGGACCGCGTTCGGCGATCCGACGCTCGACCAGCTCGTCGACGAAGCGGTCGCCCACAATCTCGATCTCGCGGCCGCCATCGCGCGCGTCGAATACGGCCGTGCGGCGGTATTGCTCGCCCAATCCGATCTCTACCCGACCGTCGATCTCGCCATCGACGCGGGCCGGAATCGCTCGACGACCGTTGGCAGCAATCCGCTGCCGCTCGGATTTTCGCCGTATTCGACCAACCTCGGCGTCGGCCTGCAGGCGTCCTATGAAGTCGATCTCTGGGGCAAGTACCGCACGGCGACCGCGGCAGCGAAGCAGGACCTGCTGGCGACCGAATTCGCGCGCGAGACCGTGCGCACGATGGTCGAGGCCGACACCGCGCGCTACTACTTCAACCTGCTCGCGGCGGACGTCCAGTTGCGCGTGCTGCAGGACACGCTGAAGCTGCGCGATGAAAGCGTCGCGCTGCAAAAGGACCGCTATCAGGCCGGCGTCATCGGCGAATACGACCTGCGGACCGCCGAGGCGGAGCGCGCCGCCGTCGCGGGGGACATCGCGCTCGCGAAACGGATCCAGACCGAATTCGAATCCGCGCTCGCGGTGCTGCTCGGCCGCTCGCCACGGGAAGTCTTTGCGCCGGCGATTGCGCGCGACGTCGAGCTTGCGCGCGCGCTGACCGTCCCGACGCTTCCCTCCGGCGTTCCGTCGGACCTGCTCGTGCGGCGCCCGGACATCCAGCGCGCGGAGGCGCAGCTCGCGGCGTCGAATCTCCGAATCGACGTGGCGAAGGACGATTACTATCCGGCGATTTCGCTGACCGGCAGTTACGGCACGCAGGCCGGCGCGCTCAAGAACCTGTTCACGGGCCCCTCGATCGCCTGGGGGCTCGCCGCATCGCTGCTGCAGCCGCTGATCGGCCTCAAGGCGATCGAGGCCAACGTCGACGCGCAGACAGCGCGCCGCAACGAGACGCTCGTCAATTACGTGCAGGCGGTGCAAATCGCGTTTCGCGATGCGCACGACGCACTCTCCGCGAACGACACGACGCGCGAGGCGCTGGCAGCGCAAGTCGGAGCGCGCGACGAAGCTCCAGCAGGCGCTCGAGTTGTCGCAGCTGCGCTATGCCTCCGGCTACTCGCCCTATCTCGAAGTGCTCGATGCGCAGCGCCAGTTGCTGCAGGCGCAGACGCTGCAGATCGTCGCAGCGCGCAACGTGCGGCTGTCGCTCGTGGATTTCGCGAAGGCGGTCGGCGGCGGATGGGAGTACAAGACGGCGGTTGCGCTGCCCTGAGGCGCCCGCGATCTTCGGGCCCCGCGGCGACGCCTACTGCACCTTGATGTTCGCGGCCTTGATCACCTTGCCCGACTCGTCGATCTCCGTGCCGACGAACCGTGAACTCGGCCGGCGTCATCGGCATCGCCTCGGCGCCGAGCGCCGTCAGCCGCTCCTTGACCTCCGGCGTCGCAATCGCCCGGCCGACATCGCGCGCGATCTTCTCGACGACATCGGCGGGCGTGCCGGCGGGCGCGAACAGGCCCACCCACAGGTTGTAGTCGAATCCCGGCAGCCCGCTCTCGGCGATCGTCGGCACGTTGGGCAGCACGCTGGACCGCTTTGCCGTGCTGACGCCGAGCGCGATCAGCTTGCCCTCGCGGACGTTCGGCAGCGCCGCCGAAATCGGCGAAAAGAAATACGTGATGCGGCCCGTCATCGTGTCGGTGAGCGCCTCGGGCGTCCCCTTGTACGGGATGTGGACGACGTCGATGCCGGCGGCGAGCCGGAATTTCTCGGCGTTGATGTGCGTGCCGCTGCCGGTGCCGGCGGAGCCGAAGTTGAGCGCGCCCGGCTTCGCCTTCGCCGCGGCGATGAGGTCGGCGACGGTCTTGTAGCCGGACGACGGCGCCACGACGAGCACGTTGGGCTGGCCCGCGAGCGGTGCGATGTCGATGAAATCCTTGACCGTGTCGAACGACAGGCTCGGATAGATCCACGGGTTGTACGCGTGCGCCGCCGAGTTGACGAGCAGCGTGTAGCCGTCGGGCGGCGACTTGGCGGCGATCGCCGTGCCGATCGTCCCGCCCGCGCCCGGGCGATTGTCGACGATGACCGACTGCCCCCACATCTCGGTCAGCTTCTGCCCGACCGTGCGCGCGAGGATGTCGGTCGCGCTGCCCGCCGTGAACGGCACGACGAGCTTCACCGGCTTGTTCGGATAGCCTTGCCCGCTGGCGACGCCGGCCGCGAACGTGCAAAGCGCGAGTGCAGCGAGATTGCGCATGAGTGTCATCTGGAGCTCCTTCCGTTGCGGCCGATTCGATCAGGAGAGTCCGTCGCCGACCGGCACGTTCTCCGGCTCCAGCGCCAGGCCGGACGCCTGCGCCTGCAGCACGATCAGCTTGGCGAAATCCTCGTCGTCCATGCCGCGCCCGATCAGCGTCTGGACGATGTCGCGCGTGGCGGTCGCCAGCGGCATCGGCACGTCGAACCTGCGCGCGGCGTCGAGGCCGAGATCGAGGTCCTTGCGCAGGAGCTTCGGCGTGAACGTCACCTTGAAGTCGAGGTTGACGAGCGCCGGCGTCTTGTAGCGCGAGAACGTCGATCCCATCACGCTCTGGTTCATGAAGTCGAGGAACGCGTGGCGCGGCACGCCTGCCTTCTGCGCGAGCACCGTGATCTCGGCCAGCGACTGGATGACCACGCCGAGGAACACGTTGTGGCAGATCTTGACGATGCGCGCGAGCTCGCCTTCGCCGACATAGCTCGCCGCGGGCGCAATCATCCTGAGATACGGAAGCGCAGCGTCGAATGACGCCTTCGGGCCCGAGCAGACGAACGACAGTCTTCCGGCTTTGATCACCTTCGCATTGCCCGAGACCGGTGCCGCGAGCATCTCGATGCCGCGCGCGGCGAGCAACGAGCGCAGCGCCGCCGACCCCTCCAGCGAAATCGACGAGCACTCGACGACCATCTTCGGCGCCCTGCCGCCGGAGAGCAGCCCCGCGGGCCCCGCGATGACCTCGTTCACATCCTCGTACGTCGACACCATTGCGAACACGATGTCGCAGGGAGCGAGGTCGGCGAGGTTGTCGGCGATCTTCGCTCCGTATTGCGCAAGCGGCTCCGCCTTCGCGCGCGTGCGGTTCCACACCGTGACGTCGGCGCCGCCTTTCGCCAGCCGCGCGGCCATTTCGTATCCCATTCGCCCTATTCCGATCCAGCCCAGTTTCATGGCGATCTTTCCACGTTGAGATGCATCAGAAATCGAGCACGGCGTCGAGTCCGCGATGGACGCCGATCAGCGTGTCGACCTTCCTTATCGCGATCAAAGCCCCGGCGACGTACGGGCGCGCGCTGTTCCCCGCGTCGTGGCGGATCGTCAGCCTTTGATCCGGCATGCCGAAAACGATCTCCACGCCGATCACGTAACCCGGCAGGCGAACGGAATGAACCTGGGTTCCGGACACCGTGGCGCCCCGGGTTTCCGGAGGTCCAACGGTCCTCGCCAGCGGAATCGTGGGTTCGGGAGCGCGCACCTTCGACAGGCGAAACGCGAGCTCGCGCGCGGTGCCGCTCGGCGCGTCGACCTTGTCGTCGTGCGCATAGTCGATGACCTCCCATTGCGGTATGACCCTGGCTGCGGTTTCGGCGAATTTCTGCAGCAGTGCCGCGGTCAACGCGAAGTTTCCGCACGCGAGCACGCCAAGTCGCTTCTTGCGCGCGAGCGCGTCGATTTGCGCAAAATCGTCGTCCGTGAGTCCGGAAGTGCCCACCACGACGTGTGCACCGTGCTCGAGCGCGGTCATGATGTTGCTCTTGGCACTGTCCGGCTTCGTGTATTCGACAAACACGTCGCACGGATTGGCGAGCGCGTAGCTTGCCGAGGCATGAATAAGACCGGTGAGGCGCGGCTCGCCCAGCACCTCCCCCAGCATTTGGCCCGCGTGCTTGCGCGCGACCGCGGCGACGAGGCGGAGGTCAGCGGCACTCGCAATTGCACGGGCGAGCTCGGAACCCGCCCAGCCGGTTGCGCCCGCGATGCATACCCTGATCGTCACGGACGCATTCCCTTCGCTCTGGCCAGGGTCGAAGTCCGGCTGTCAGTACGGATTCGCAATCGGCAGCTCCTGCGCCGGATACAGCGAGATCACCTTCGGCCCCGTCGGCGTGAGGATCACCTCCTCCTCGATTCGCGCCGCCGAAATGCCGTCGGTCGCCGGACAGTACGTCTCGACGGCGAACACCATGCCGGCCTTGAGCTCGATCGGCTCCTTGAACGAGTTGAGGCGCGACACCAGCGGCCGCTCGTGCAGGCCGAGTCCCAGGCCGTGGCAGAAGTTGAGGCCGAACGCATCCATCTCGCTCGCGAAGCCGATGTCCTCGGCCGTCGGCAGCGCCGCCGCGATCCGGTCCGACGAGACGCCGGGCTTCAGGAGGTCGATCGCCACGTCCATCCACTCGCGCGCCTTCTTGTACGCGTCGCGCTGCGACGGCGTGGCGAAACCGACATTGAACGTGCGGTAGTAGCAGGTGCGATAGCCCATGTACGACTGGATGATGTCGAAGAATGCCTGGTCGCCCGGGCGGATCAGCCGGTCGGTGAAGTTGTGCGGATGCGGGCTGCAGCGCTCGCCCGAAATCGCGTTGATCGCTTCGACGCAGTCCGAGCCCATGCCGTAGAGCCGGGCCGTGGCGAGCGCCACGATCTCCGATTCCTTGACGCCGGGCTTCAGCGCCTCGGCGATGTCCTGGTAGACGCCGTCGACCATCGCCGCCGCCATGTTGAGGAGCGTCAGCTCGTCGATATTCTTCACCTCGCGCGCCTGCAGCAGCGTCTGCTGGCCGTCGCGCACGTCGATCCCGAGCTTCTGCAGCTCGAAGAGCATCGGCGGCTCGACGACGTCGAGGCCGAGCGGCAGGTCGGCAACGCCTTCCTCGACCAGGATCGCCTTGATCTCGCGCGCGGCGGAGGTGAAGAGCTCGAGGTCCGCGCCGACGGCGCCGCGCAAGCCGAGCAGCCCGGCGCGGCAATGGTCGTGATGCAGCCATGGCGCGTGCAGGCGATGGTGCTTCGCCGCCGAGCCGAAATCCCAGATGTACGGATCGCCGTTGCCGGTGAGGAGCGAATAACGCGTGAGCTTGTCGCGCGCCCATTCGCCGATGACGGTGCTCGTGCAGTAGCGGATGTTGTGCTGGTCGAAGCACAGGAGCGCGCCCAGCCCCGAGTTCGCGAGCGCCGCGCGGGTGCGGGCGAGACGGTAGTCGTGGAGCCGGCGAAAGTTGACGCGCTCCTCGAAGTCGACCTGCGTGTGGCCGGGCGACTGCAGCGGCCGATCCCAGCGGTGATGCGGATCGATGTCGTCGGGCCGGATGACCTTCGGCTCTGCTCTTTTCTTTCCCGCCATCGCGCGTTCCCCGTTTCCGCTCAGCGCTTGCCGAGGGCCTTTTCCAGATAGGTCGTGTCGAGGTATTTCGCCGGATCGGTCAGCGTCTTCTGCGGCACGCCGTACTTGCTGCGCAGCGCGAGCACCGTGCGAATGCCGTCCATGTCGAGCGCGCCGTCGCGCGCGAGGCCGCCCTTGGCGGCGAGCAAGAGGTCGTAGGACTGCCTGGCGAGCACGGCAGACATGTCGCGCGTGTTGGCGAGGAGCAGCGCTTCGGCGATCTCGCGATTCGCCGGATCGTAGATCCACGCAACGGCCGTCCGGTATGCGCGCAGGAAGCCGACGAGCGCCGCTTCGTTCTGTTTGGCCCAGCCGCGTCGCACCGCGGCGACCGAGCCCTGGTAGGCACCCAGGGACTCCGCGGCGCCCAGCATGGCGAGCCCGCGCTCGCGCGCCAGCAGCTCGAACGGCGTGCGCAGCAGCGTCGCGTCGTGCTTGCCGGCAACGAGATCGCGGTAGCGCTGCGCGGTGCCGCCCGCGCGCACGAAGGTCACCTCGGACTCGGACAGGCCCGACCGCGCGACGAGCTCGCGCAGCACGAAGGCGAGCCCGGTGGTCATCGCATCGACCGACAGGGTCTTGCCCTTCAGGTCCGCGAAGGACCTGATTCCCGGTCCGCCGACGACGGAGAAGAAGCCGCCGTCGCCGCCCATCACGACCACGAAGTCCGGTTCGCCCGGGAGCTTGGCCTCGCCCTGCCCTTCCTGGTAGGCGATGAAATTGTCGATGGTCGCAAGCGCGATCTCGTAACGGCCGTCGAAGAGCCCGGTGACGAGTGCCGCGGAGTTCGGCGTGTAGCGTCAATTGCACCGTCACGCCGTTCGCCTCGAAGAAACCCTGCCGTTGCGCCGCCCAAACCGGCAGGTTCCAGCCGCCGTCGAACGCGATGACGCGCAGCGTCGGGGGCGGCGGCGCCTGCGCATGCGCGCCCGAAACGGTGCCCGCGCATGCCGCCACGACAACGAATCGAAACAGGCGCAACAGGCGTCTCATCCATGCCTCCCGCATTGCACGGCCCGCGATATCACTGCAGCCGCGGCTTGCGCAGGAAATCCCGGCGGTCGCCGGAGTGCACGAGCACGCGCACCGGCGTGCCGTCGCGCGCCACCGTCAGCGCGACCTCCGCGCCGGCCGGACCCTTGCTCCAGATGGCCCGATACATGTCCGCGAGCTGCGCGACGCGATTGTCGCCGACCGCGACGACGACGTCACCCGGCATGACGCCCGCCTTGTCCGCCGGGCCCTCCGTCGCGAGGCCGTTGACCACCAGACCGTTCGGCGTTTCCGCCGTGTACATGCCGAGCCACGGCCGCGGCGGCTCGCGCGAGCGCCCGGTGCGCAGGAGATCGTCGAGGATCGGGTCGAGGAGGTCCACCGGCACGAACATGTTGCCTTTGACGACCTCGTCGCCGACCGCTTCCTGCACGAGCAGCGAACCGATCCCGACGAGACGGCCGTCGTCGCCGACGAGCGCCGCGCCGCTCCACTCCGGATGCGCGGGTGTCGCGAACAACGCTTCGTCGAGCAGGTATTCCCAGTAGCCGGCGAATTCGCGCTTGGCGAACAACGTTGCCTTGAGCGCGTGCGCGCGTCCGCCACTGCCAAGAACGAGCACGTCGTCGCTGGGCGCGACCGATGAAGCGCTTCCGCGGGCGAGCACCGGCAGCGGCAAAGGCCCCAGCGGCATCACCAGACCGAAACCCGTCGCGAAGTCGAACGCGACCGGATGCGCGGGCGTGACCGTGCCGTCATTTGCCGTGAGCCAGATCGACTCCGCCTCGGTGATGAGATAGCCGATGGTGAGCACCAGGCCATCCGCGCCAATCACCACGCCGCAGCCGGTCCGTTCGGTGCCGAGGATCGGCGCGGTGAATGCGTCGTCCGGAATGTCGGCGCGCAATCCGACCACCGAGTCGAGCGCCGACTTGAGATCGAAGCGGACCTCGCCCGGTGCGGGCTGCATCGAGGTGGGAAAGGCCCAGCGGGTTGGCTCGGACACGGGACGCGGACGACAGATGCGGGCTTGATGCGCCCGCCATTTCGGCATGGTACGCGAGCACGCGTCGGCCGGCACATTTTCGTGCGTGGCGCCGCGGCCGCCGCGAGATGCCGGCGGGTCAGCGCCCGGTCCTGTCTTCCCAGTAGAGCTCGATCGCGTAGCCGTCGGGATCGCCGCAACGGAACGAGGCGAAGACCGCATCCTCGTAGAGCGGCTTCACGATCGGCACCTGCGCGACCTGCATCCGGTCGAGCAGGTCGTGCAGCGCCGCCGCGGTGGGCAGGCGCATCCCGAAGTGGAACCACGGCGGAACCGGCGCCGGATCGGCATCGTGCATCAACGCGAGCAGAAAATCGTCCGTCCCTCGGAGAAACGTGATGTCGTCGCCGTCGATCCAGACCGCGAGACCGAACCAGCGCCGATAGAACTCGGTCGCGCGCCCCCGGTCGCGCACGTGCAGATGCAGGTGGGAGATGTCCATCGAAGCGCCTGAATGAACTAGCCGAATCGCGCGAGCTTGAACGCTGCGATTTCGAACGGCGCGACGCGCTCGTCGGCCCATGCCGCTGCCGCTTCTCCGACCGCCGGCGAGTGCTTGAAGCCATGGCCGGAGCACGGCGCGACGATGAGCACGCGATCCGAGTCCGGATGGCCGTCGATCACGAAGCCGAAATCCGGCGTCACCGTGTAGAGGCACGTCGCGGACTTCACGCAACGCGACGACAGCCCCTTCAGGAACGGCGCGACCAGTTCGGCGTACACCGCATCGCTGTCGGCAGCCGTCGGCGGCGATTGCGCCGCATCCGCGGTCGTCTCGACGTCGAATTGCTCGGTCGCGGCTTTGACGCCCCCGTGCGGTCCATCGAGCGCCGGAAATCCGTACAGGCCGCGCGGGCGCCCCTGCAGCTCCCAGATGAAGACGGGAAACGACGCCGGAAGAAACGGCGCCGGATCGCCGTCGATCGCGTACCAGTAGAGCACCTGTCGATAGATCCTGAAATGTTGCGCCAGCGCCTCGTCGACCAGCGTCGGAAGCCACGACCCCGCCGCCATGATCAGCCGCTCCGCCGCGTACCGATCGCGATCGGTCACGACCGTCACGCCCCGCGCGGAAACATCGAAGCCTGTCACCGTCTCGTTGCGATGGATTTCGGCACCGCGGCGCTCGGCCGACTCGAGATGCGCCCGGATGCAGGCCTCGGGCCGCAGGAATCCCGCTTCCGGCTCGAAGTATCCGTACTCGTCGTCGGCGACCCTGAACGGCGGAAAGCGTCGCCGGATGGCAGCGGCGTCCAGGATTTCGTGGTCGATGCCGTGGTCCCGGGCGGCCGCAAGGGTGTTGGCGAAGAAATCGGCAACGTGCATCTTCGCCGAATGCGCGGGACTCGAAATGAACAACCCGCCGTTGGATGTCAGCAGCTGCGTCCCGGTTTCGCGCTCGAGCTCGCGCCACAGCGCATGCGAGCGCAGCGCGAGCGGCGTGAAATGCACGCCTTCGCCGATCGCGAGGCGCGTGATCCGGGTGTCGCCGTGCGACGAGCCGAACGCATGCGGCGGCGAATGGCGGTCGATGCCGAGCGCGTGGTGTCCGCGGCGCGCCAGATGATGCAGCGTCGAGCTGCCCATGGCGCCCAGGCCGAGAACGATCGTGCGATACGTTTTCACGGGGCGACAGATGGACGGGGTGGCGGCGCAAGGGCACCCATCGCTCAACGAGCGGGCGTGTCCGCGGCTGGCCGGCGCAGCAGCACCAGCGCGAGCAGCGCCGAGGCGACCATCAGGAACAGGCTCACCGCGTTGAGAACCGGGCTCGCCCCTTCGCGCATTCGCCCGTACATCATGATCGTCAACGGCGGGTCGGAGCCCACCAGCATCAGCGTCGTGTTGAAATTCTCGAACGACATCAGGAAGGAGATCGCCGCGGCGCCGATCAGCGCGGGCTTGAGGTAGGGCAGCGTCACCGTCCACAGCACCGCGGTGCGCGTCGCGCCCAGGTTCTGCGCAGCCTCCTCGAGCGCGTGGTCGAAGCGCTTCAGCCGCGCGGCGATCGTCAGCGTCGCAATCGCCACGATGAAGGAGAACTGTCCGGCGACGACGAGCGGCAGTCCCGGCCGGAGGAAATCGAGCTCGAGGCCGAAGACATCGTCGGCGAGTCGCGCGAGGCGGCTCGCGAACGCGAGGATCGAGATGCCGAGGATCACGCCTGGAATGACGAGCGGCGCGAGCATCGCGAGCGACAGCGCCGTCTTGCCGCGAAAAGTCGCGCGCTCGAGCAGGAATGCGTTGACCGTGCCGGCGCCGACGGCGAGCAGCGTGACCCAGCCCGCGACGATCACGCTCGTCCAGATCGACGAAAGCAGCGCGCGGTCCGCGAACAACCCGACGCGTCCTCGAGCTGCGTCTCCGACAAACCAGTCGAGCGTCGCGCCACGCCAGGGCGGCGCTGGATAGTTGGCGTCGTTGAACGCGAACACCGCGACCACCGCGAGCGGGAGGAACAGGAAGACGAAGAACGCCGCGACATAGCCGGCGACGGCATAACGCTCGACCTTTCCGCGCGGCAGCGATGGAATCATGAGCGGCGCATCACGTCGGCGAAGCGCTGACCGGCGAGTTTCAACCCGAGCCAGACGATGGCGGTGGAAAGCCCCAGCAGCAGGAATCCGAAGGCCGCCCCCTGCTCCCAGTTGAAACGCGTGATGAACTGCGTGTAGATCGTTTCGGTGAACCACAGCGAGTTCTTGCCGCCGAGGAGCGTCGGCGTGAGGTAGTTGCCGAGCGTCAACATGAACACGACGATCGCGCCCGCGGCGATGCCGGGCGCCGCATGCGGCAGCACGATCTGCCGCAGGATCGACGCCCCGTTGCCGCCGAGGTCGTAGGCGGCCTCGATCAGCGCGTCGTCGAGCGTCTCCAGCGCGTTGACGAGCGGCACCACCATGAACAGCATCGACGTGTAGACGAGGCCGACGAGGATCGTCGCGTCGTGGTACAGAAGCTCGACGGGAGCCGCGGTGATGCCGAGATCGACGAGGAGCCGCGGCACCACTCCCGACTCGCGCAGCAGGATCATCCAGCCCAGCGTGCGCACGGTCTCGCTCACCCAGAATGGAATCAGGCACAGAACGAAGAGCAGCGATTTCGGCCGGCCCTTCGCGATCTTCGCGATGTACCACGCGACCGGGAACGCGATCGCGAACGTGCACAGCGTGGCGACGATCGACATCACCGCCGTGCGCACGAAGGTGTGCCAGTAGAGCGGCTCCTCGAAGAACGTCCGGTACTGCGCGAGGCTCCATTCGAACACGCGCGGCGCCACCCGCGCGCGCAGCGACAGGACCGCGAGCTCGACATGCGGCAGCACGATGAGCCCGACGAGCCACACCAGCGCGGGCGCCAACAGGAGGAGCAGCGCGAGTCGTGCGCGCGGCGCAGCGGTCATCACGATGCCCCCGCGCGGAAGCAGACGGCGCGCGCGGGATCGAAGCCGAAGAGGATGCGCTCCCCGGGGACGAGATCCGCGAAGGCGCCGGTCTGCGGCAGCGCGACGCGGAACGTGTGGCGCGAGACGTCCTCGCGCACGAGCACCGCCGAGTTGGCGCCGTCGAAGAGCAGGCTCTCGACCACGCTGCCGAATGGCTGCATCGATGCCGGCAGCGCGGCCGCCGTGCGGGCGAGGACGATGGACTCGGGGCGGATGAATGCCGCGGCGCCCTCTCCCGCCGTCACGACACCCGCGCGCCGCGCGCGCACTTTCAGGCCGGCCGCGGTGTCGACTTCCGCGATGTCGCCCTCGACCTGCGCGACCTTGCCCGCGATGCGATTGTTCTCGCCGACGAACGAGGCGACGAACGGCGTCGCCGGATGGTAGTAGAGCTCCTGCGGCGTGCCGACCTGCTCGAACCGTCCGGCGTTCATCACGGCAACATGGTCGGACAGCACGAGCGCCTCCGACTGGTCGTGCGTGATGTAGACGAACGTCGTGCCGAATCCCGCCTGCAATTCCTTGAGCTCGATCTTCATGTGCTCGCGCAGCTTCAAGTCGAGCGCGCCGAGCGGCTCGTCGAGGAGGAGCAGCGTCGGCTCGAGCACGAGGCTCCGCGCGATCGCCACACGCTGCTTCTGCCCGCCGGAGAGCTGGTCGACGCGCTTCTCCTGGGCGCCGGGGAGCCCGACACGCTCGAGCATCGCGCCCACCTTGCCGCGAATCTCCGCGCGCGGGAGGCCGCGCCGGGCAAGGCCGTAGCCGACGTTGTCGCCGACCGACATCATCGGGAACAGCGCGAGATGCTGGAACACCATGTTGACCGGCCGCCGGTTGGGCGGCACGCCGCGCATCGACGCCCCGCCGATGCGCACGTCGCCTTCGTCGGGGGCGAGAAAGCCGGCGATCATCCGCAGCAGCGTCGTCTTGCCGCAGCCCGACGGGCCGAGGATGGAAAAGAAGCTGCCGTGCGCGACGTCGAGCGACAGCGTGTCGACCGCCGCCATCGCGCCGTAGCGCTTGCTGACGCGGTCGACTTCGAGGTCCTGGGCCATCCGGGTGGAGGAATGCGACGCGGACGGGCGCAGGCGGCGCGGAACGAGGGACGCGTCCCGCGCCGGATCAGGAAATCTTCAGTTCGCCGCCTTGACGCGGTCGAGCACCTTGCCTTCGATGTCCTCGATGCCGGGCGGCACCGCGGGGTACCACTTGATGTTGCGCATGGCGGCCTCCGGGAAGCTCTGCGCGAACTGCGCCTTCAGCTTCGCGTCCATCAATTGGTCGGCGCCCTTCGATGCGGTGAAGTTGCCGGCGGCGCCGGCAACCTTGGCGGCGATTTCCGGCCGCATGTTGAAGTTGATCCACGCATACGCCGCGGCGTCGTTGCGCCCCTTGGCCGGCAGCGCGTACGTGTCGATCCAGCCGAGCGCGCCGGATTTCGGCGCGATGAACTGGATGTCCGGATTCTCGCCGTTGAGTTTCCAGCCCCCGGTGTCCCACATCATCGCGCCGACGATCTCGCCCGCGCGCATTCCGTTGAGCAGCTGGTCCTTGTTGTCCCAGAAAAACTTGAGGTTGGCCTTGCACGCGGCAAGCGTCTTGCCGACGTCGTCCATCAGCGCCGCGTATGCCTTCGGGTCCTTGTACAGCGCGAACGGATCCTTGCCGCTCGCGAACGCCAGCGCGATCAGCGTCGGCCTCTTCAGGCGCACGGAGGTCTTGCCCTTGTATTCCGCTTTGCACAGATCGCCGTAGTCCGTCATCTTGGCGAGCTTCGTGTTGACGACAAGGCCGTCGGTGCCCCAGATGTGCGGCAGCCCGTAGACCTTGCCGTCCACCGTCGTGTTCTTCTTGGTCGCGTCCAGCATCGACGGGATGAAGAGCTCGCTCTTGATCTTCGTGAGATCCATAGGCTTGTAGATGCCGAACTCCTGCTGCGGCCCGGCGATGCGGTCCTGCGACGGCTGCGCGAGATCGAAGCCGGCGCCGCCCGTGGCGCGGAGCTTCGAGATCATTTCCTCATTGTTCGAAAGCGTGACCTCGACGTCGATGCCGGTCTCCTTCTTGAACTGGGCAATGACGTCGCCCGGCACGTAATCGGCCCAGGTGATGAGGCGCAGCTTGTAGTCCTGCGCGACGGCACTTGCAGCAATGCCGAGGGCGGCCAGCGCCGCTACCAGCGAGCGGAAGAAACGGAATGCATTCATGGACGAGCTCCGTGGACAGTGGGCGGTGCGGACGGCACCCGGTCGCGAACGCGCCGGGACGGGCGAAAGCTTACTCCAACGGCGTTGCAGGAGCGATGACGCGCGCCGATGCGCTTGATCACGTCGAAGTGACGCGACACGCCGCACGGTGTCAATTCGATGGCGGGCTGCGATCCGCGGCTTCCTCGATGGCGGCGAGCACGGCGACGATGGTGTCGATGGCGCCGCCCGCCCGGGGTGGCGTCAGGGCCGTGCGCAGTCGCAGGCCGCGTTGCCCTTGTCGAACACGATCCGCCAGACGCCCGGCGCTTCCTGGCGCCAGATCGAGGTGAACGTCGCGATCTGCTTGCCCGCGGGATCGAATACCGGTCCGAAGCTCAGCGCGAGCGTTCCGGCGTCGAGCACTTCGACCTCGGCGGGCTCCCAGCGGAACGGCGCTTCCTTCTGCTCGTAGAAGCGCTTCCAGAATGCGGCGACCTGCGCCTTGCCGTGCAATGGCGTAGGGCCGCTGAAGAAGACGGTGTCCTCGGCGATGAACCCGGTGAAGGCGGCGAAGTCGCGGTCCGCCATCGTGCGCGCGAACGCTCGCTCGGTTGCCATGACCTGGTCGCGCAGCGTCGCCGTGCTTTGCGGCGGCGGGGCGGTGGCACATCCGGCGGCAACCCCCATGGCGGCGAGGAGGATGGCGATGCGTGCGGGCTTCATCCCTCAATCCTAGCGCAACGCGGGTCGAATGGCGTCAGCCGCTGGACTTGAAGATCACGCTGAATGGGCGCGGCACGTCGTCCAGGCCACTGGAAGAACACCGCCCGCAGATAGTTGCTCTGGCTTTCGATCAAATCGCGTATCTGCTCGTGACCCTCCTGCACCTGCGTCGCACGTCCTGCCGCCGGACGCGCGGCAGGCGGACGCCGGCGCCCCGTGACGGCAACGGTGACCTCCGCCAATTCGGGCTCGAGGCTCATGTACGGTCCGAACACGGCGAGCGCGTCGATTTCGTACTTGTTGCCGATCGCGGTGCGATTGAAATGCCACGCAAGGTCGGCGATGTGGGTGAGCAGCATCTTCGCGCGGCTGCGCGGCAACGGCTCGACGATGCGGGCGTCCGCGTAACGCCGGAACTTATCCGTGACCCCGTATTCAAGATTGCGCTCGCCCAACCGCTGCAGCAATCCGTGCCGCACCATCTCGTCGATCATCGGTCGGCTCGCGGCGGCGCTGACGCGAAAGTCCTCGACGAGTGCATCGAGCTGAATTACCGGGCGATCAGGTGGCAGGTGCTCGAGACGCGAGAGCACGCGCGCGGTCGATTCGCGCATCTGTTGCGCGTCGACGCCGAAATAGAGTTTCCTGGTGACCAGCGTAACGGCTTTCATGGCCGGCCTCGTTCAATTGCGCGCGGGCGATGACGTTAGCATAACCCCGGCCGCTTGTGGAGTCGACCCCCGCTGTAGTCTTCAAGCTGACGCCGCGCGCTTGCCGTTTCCGCTGCCCCCGTGCACCATTCGTGGTGCCCCACCCAACGCCGAGGTCGCCTCGAATGGGCTTGCGCAAGGTCGGTGCGATCTCGAACCATTCGGGCATCGGCATCGTTTCCAGCAAGAGCGGCAGCGACGTTCGGGGCAAGCGGCAATGGCGTCTTCCGCAACACGACAGGATTCGGCCCGCAGGCCGGGGGCATCCTCAACACCCCGGCCAGCAACTACGTCCGCGACAATGTGACCGACGATGGCGGCCACACGCCCGATTCCCTGCTCTAGAGCGGGCCCAGGTCTTGCCGCGCGCGAACGCGCGCTCCTTGCGAAGCTCGCCGCGCCGGAACAGATCCAGGCATTCGTCGACGCGATCCCGGCCAACCACGAAGACGGCGGCGAGACGGTATTGTCCGTGCGCGAAGCGCTGCGCCAGCGGCGCGCGCATTGCATCGAAGGCGCGTTCGTCGCCGCATGCGCGCTGTGGGTCCATCGTCAGCCGCCGCTCGTGATGCATCTCGACTGCGACCCCGTCGACTGGCCGCACGTGATCGCGCTCTTCCGGCGCGGCCGCGCGTGGGGCGCGATCTCCAAGAGCAACCACATCGGGCTGCGCTACCGCGATCCCGTCTACCGCAGCCTGCGCGAGCTCGCGATGTCGTACTTCCACGAGTATTGCGATCGGCGCGGCCATCGGACGCTCGTCAGCCACTCCGGCGCATTCGATCTGCGGCGCATCGACCCGGCGCTGTGGGTGACGTCCGCCGTGCCGTGCTGGGAAGCGCACGACCGGCTCGCGAACCTGCGCCACTATCCGCTCGTCACCGCGCGTCAACGCTCGGGCCTGTCACGTCTGGATCCCTTCGAGCGAAAGCTGGCGCGGATCGCGCAGTTTCCACGGCCGGCGAAACGCGGGAAATAGCATGCCGCCCGCGCGGCGCTTTGGTCAGGCGTCGTCCCGTCGCGCCGATTGATGCGATGATTGCGATGTGAGTACGATCGATTCAACGGCAATCGTCACCATCCTGTTCACGGACATCGAGGGCAGCACCAGGCTATGGGAGCGCGAGCGGGAGCGCATGGCCACGGCGCTCGCCCGGCACGACGCGCTCGCGCGCACGGCGGTCGAATCCCACCGCGGAACCGTCGTGAAGATGACCGGCGATGGCATGTTTGCCGTCTTCGGCGACCCGGTAGATGCCCTTGATGCAGCGCTCGCGCTGCAGTTCGGGCTGACTGGCGGTGAAGCCGCCGACGGTGTCGCGCTTTGCGTGCGCTGCGGACTTCATGCCGGCATCGTCGAGCGCCGCGACAACGACTGGTTCGGGACGCCCGTCAACCGCGCCGCGCGCATCATGGCCGTCGCGCACGGGAGCCAGATCCTGATTTCGCAGACGGTCGTTGAATTGGTCCGCGACCGGTTGCCGCAGGGCGTCACGCTGCGCGACCTCGGTTCCGTTCGCCTGCGCGATTTGACGAACCCGGAACAGGTCAACCAGATCATTCATGCCGGTCTGCGCCGGGATTTCCCGGCATTGCGTTCGCTCGAGGCCACGCCGAACAACCTGCCGCAGCAGGTCACCTCTTTCATCGGCCGCGACCGCGAACTGCGCGAAGCCTGCCAGCTCCTTGCCGGCACCCGGCTGCTGACCGTGCTCGGGCCTGGCGGCATCGGCAAAACGCGAATGTCGCTTCAGGTGGCGGCCGAAGTACTCGACGACTTTCCGGACGGCGCATGGTTCATCGAGTTGGCATCGATCGTGGACCCTACGCTCGTTCCCAAAATCGTTGCCCAGACATTCGGCATTCCCGAGGGCGGCGACACGCTCGTCGTGCGCGGACTGTGCGAGCATCTGGCGTCGCGCAAGTTGCTGCTGGTGCTGGACAACTGCGAGCATCTCGTCGATGCCTGCGCGCGCCTGGCGGAAGCCGTGGTCAATTCCGCGCCGGGCGTTCGACTGCTTGCGAGCAGTCGCGAACCGCTCAATGTCGCCGGCGAGCAAACCTACTCGTTGCCGCCGCTGACGCTGCCGGGCGCCGAATCCGGGGCCGAGATCACCGCGCGTTCCGAAGCCGTTCAGCTATTTGTCGAACGGGCGCGCCTGCGCCAACCCGGTTTTTCCGTGACCCGTGCAAATACAAAGTCGATTGCGCAACTCTGCGCGCGGCTGGACGGGATCCCGCTTGCCCTGGAGCTTGCGGCCGCGCGCGTGGGCGTCCTCGCCGTCGACAGGATCGTCGAGCGGCTCGACGACAAGTTTCGCCTGCTCACCGGCGGCAGGCGTACGGCGCTGCCGCGCCAGCAAACTCTGCGCGCGCTGATCGACTGGAGCTACGACCTGCTCACCGATGCCGAGAAGTCGTTGTTCGCACGACTTTCGGTGTTTGCCGGCGGCTGGACGCTCGATGCCGCCGAGAGCGTCGCCGAGGGAGCGGTCATCGCTCGTGACGACGTACTCGATTTGCTGACCAGCCTCATCCACAAGTCGCTCGTCATGCCGGACGAGCGCGGCGAGCGATATCGCATGCTGGAGACCCTGCGCGACTACGCGCGTCTCCGGCTCGAGGAGAAAGGAGAAAGCGCCGCCCTCCGCGCACGGCACCGGGATTATTTTCTCCTGTTTGCCGAGCAGGCCGAACCGCATCTGGAAGGCGGTCCGGAACAACCGGAATGGATGGCGTCCCTCGACCAGGAGCATGACAACCTGCGAGCGGCACTCGCGTGGTCCAGCGAGGTGCAAGACGACGCCGACGCGGGCCTGCGCATCTGCGGGTCGATTTATCGTTTCTGGGCGCATCGAGGTCATGCCCGCGAGGGGTCCCGCTGGTGTCACGTCGCGCTCGCGGAGACTGCCGCCACCGCAGGCGCACCCGCGCGCGCAAAAGCGCTGCATGCGGCGGGAACGCTGACCTGGCGGCTCGGCGACATCGTCGCGGCGCGTGCATTGCTGGAACAGGCGCTCGCGCTGAGCCGCCAGCTGAAGGACCTCCAGCGCGAGTCGCGCATCCTGAGCAACCTGGGCGGCGTCGCCATTCACCAGGCGGACTCCGTCGTGGCGCGCACGTATCTCGAGCAGGCGGTGGCGCTTCACCGGACACTGGGAAACGAGACGCTCGAAGTGCGAGTACTGAACAACCTCGTCGCGCTGGCGATCAACGAAAATCGGCTTGCCGAGGCAAAGGTGCTTCTGGAACGCGCGTTGCAGCTCAGCCGGGCATTGGGCACCCGGATGGAGGAAGCCACGGCAATGAGCCACCTTGGCTACATCTTCCAGCACGACGGGGATCTCGAGGGCGCGCAGACGCTGCACGAAAACGCGCTGGTGATTGCCCGGGAGTTCGGTGTCCGCGAGTTCGAACTGGAAGAAGAGCGACACCTGGGCGAGATTGCCCTCGCTCGCGGCAATTTGAAGGCCGCGCATGGGCATTTCCATGCCGCGCTCGCCACAAGCAAGGAGATCGGCAACCTGCACGAGATCGCGCTTTGCCTCGAGGCGATGGCGGCGTTGGCCGCGCAAACGAACGCACATCACGAAGCGGGAATTCTCCTCGGCGCGGCCGATGCGCTGCGCGAGGAAATTGCCACGCCGCGAGCGCATGGCGAGCAGCAGCAATATGATGCAACCCTGGCGGCGTGTCGCGACGCCGGGGGACTGGATCTCACCACAGAAGCGATCGCCGCCGGCCACGCCATGACGTGGGACGACGCGGTCGCGCGCGCGTTCGAGTGGCTGCGAACAGCGCTCGGTCGATGGACCGACCGGCCGTAGCTTGCGCAAGCACGGCGTTGGGACAAGAATGGCAGCGGCCGTCGCGGCGTGGCGACGAACAAGATCGGCGCAATCCGGCGCCATCAACACCAGTTCGTGTCTCGACGTCGCGGCAGATTCGAGCGGCGTCAAAACTGGATTCCCGGAAGTCGCGTCAATCTCATCTCTGGAGACCTAATTGAAAATCTACTACGCTGCGGCATCGCCCTTCGTGCGCAAGTGCCTCGTCGCCGCCGCCGAGCTCGGACTGCGCGACAAGATCGAGCTCGTGAGCGCCGCGGCGCATCCGGTCAACCGCGACAAGAGCGTCGTCGCGCACAATCCGCTCGGCAAGATTCCCGACGCTGATCACGGACGACAACACCGTCCTCTACGACAGCCGCGTGATCTGCGAATACCTCAATTCGCTGGGCGACGGCCATCTCCTCCCGCGCGAGGGCAAGGCGCGCTGGGACGTGCTGGTCGAGCAGTCGCTCGCCGACGGCGTGATGCGATGCGGCCGTCCTGACCCGCTACGAAACGTTCGCGCGACCCGAGCCGCTGCGGTGGAAGGAATGGATCACCGGCCAGCTCGAGAAGGTCAATTCCGGCCTCGACCTCATCGAAGCGCGCGCGGCCACGTTCGGCGACCGCGTCGATCTCGGCACGATCGCCTTCGGCTGCGCGCTCGGCTATCTCGACTTTCGATTTGCGTCACTCGCGTGGCGCGACACGCGGCCGCATGCGGCGGCGTGGTTCGAGCGGTTCGGCGCGCGGCCCTCGATGGTCGCCACTCGGCCGACGTAGCCTCGCCGCACCCGATTGCGGGTCCGGGAACGCGGCGGCGGGTCGCGACATCCAATGGCCATGAATCGGGAATGAAGGATCCCAGCGTAGCGCCGCCTTCCGCGAAATCGGCATTCGCAAGCGACGCCACGCTCGCGCGGCAAATCGAGGCGGGCGACCTGCGTCGCCTTCGAGCAGCTGATGCGCCGCCACAACCGGGCGCTCTATCGCACCGCGCGCGCCATCCTGAAGGACGACGGCGAAGCCGAGGATGCCGTGCAGGAGGCGTATCTGCACGCCTATCGGCTCGATCGCGAAATTCCGCGGCGATGCACGGCTCTCGACCTGGCTCACCCGGATCGTCGCCAACGAGGCCTTCGGCCGATGCGCGCAAGCAAGCACGACGCGCGGCGATCCTGCCGCTTCACTGCGACGACGACGAGGCAGCTCGCGATGCCCGGACCGAAAACGAGGCGCCCGCCATGGATCGACCCGATAGCGCGGCCCATCGCAGCGAGATGCGGCAACTCCTCGAAACGCGGATCGACGCGCTCCCGGATACGTATCGCGTCGTCTTTGTGCTGCGCGCGGTCGAGGAGCTCTCGGTCGAGGAGACCGCCGCGAGTCTCGGCATTCCCGAATCCACCGTGCGGACCCGCTTCTTCCGCGCCCGCAGCCTGTTGCGCGAATCGCTCGCGCAGGACGTTGATCGCGCCTATGGCGACGCCTTCGGCTTCGCCGGCGCGCGCTGCGACCGCATCGTCTCCCACGTGCTGGCGCGACTCGCCGGCGATCTCGGCCATCGACGGCTGACCTTTTCAGGAGTGCTCGCATGTCCTTTTTCGACTATCCGAATGTCGTCGAGCGCCCGTCGCACGATGCTCGCTCGGTCAGGCGCCGTGCTGTCCGGCGCCGCCGTTGCACTGCTCTCTGGCCGCGACGTGCTCGCCGCGACCGCCGGCGACGCAGCCGCCGGCGACATCCGCATTCTCAACACCGCGCTCGGCGCCGAGTACGAAGCGATCGCGGCCTATCAGGTCGGCGCGGAAAGCGGACTGTTGCAAAAGCCGGTCCTCGATCTCGCGGTCACGTTCCAGGGGCATCACAAGGAACACGCGGACGTGCTGTCGAAGACCATGCAGAAGCTGGGCGGAGCGCCGGTCGACCGCCAAGGCCAAATACGATTTCCCGGTGGCGACGCTGAAAACGCAGGCCGACGTCCTCAATTTCGCGGCGACGCTCGAGAAAGGGGCCGTCAGCGCCTATCTCGGCGCCGTGCCGCTGTTCGCCAACCGCGATCTCGCCAAGGCCGGCGCAAGCATTCTCGGCGACGAAGCGATGCACTGGGCGATCCTGCGGCAGGCCTTGGGAATGCCGCCGGTCCCTGTCGCGTTCATGAGCTGATGCCGGGCAACATCGTGCGGCTGGCGGCGGCGATTGGAATTGCCGCCAGCGCATGCGCAGTGGCCGTCGCGGCTCGCGTGGGTAACGCAAAGCGCGGCGCCGACATCTACACGCGCTGCCAGGCTTGCCACGCGCTCGACTACAACCGAACGGGGCCGAAGCACTGCGGCGTCGTCGGGCGCAAGTCCGCCAGCGTGCCTGGATTCGATTACTCGACGGCGATGAAACGGGCCAATCTCACTTGGGACGAGCGAACCCTCGACCGGTTTCTCACGAATCCGCCGAAAATGGTCCCGGGAACCACGATGACCTACGCCGGCGTTCCCGATCCGCAGGAACGCACGGACCTCATCGCCTACCTTCGCGATGCCGGGAAATCGCCGCCGTGCCGCTAGGGCGATGCGCGCGACGAACCGGCGACGCGATCAGCGCAGCGGGATTATCGCCGGAAAAGCGTCGGGCGGAGATCCCGGATCGCCTCCATTGTCGCTCACGTAGTTGTCGTTCGACGACTCGATGTACTGATTCGTGCCGGCCGGCACCTTGATCAGGCCGCCTCCATTGTTGAAGACGATCTGGTTCGTCGTCAAATTCGCCTGGGCATTCGAATCGATGAAGACGCCCTTCTTGTTGTTCGTTGATCGAGTTGCCCTTCGCCACCAGCAGACGCAGACCGTGGATTTCCGCGCAGGTATATCGCTTCGTTCGGATAGATGTCCGAGATGCGCGAGTCGACGAGATTGAGGTTGCCCCCCATGGTGCCACCCATATCCATCCGGATGCCGCCGGCGAGCGCCTGATCTCGGTCTTGGTGACATCGACGTTCGCGAAGCCATTGGTCCCGCCCGACATCGATGCAGGCGCTGACGGGACCACCGCAGCCGTCGATCGTCGAGCGGTCGATGGCCACGTTGACGCTGTTGGTCATGCTGATGCCGCAGGTGTTGAACATGTGCGAATCGCTCAAGGCGACGTTGGGCGCGCGGTCGGTCGCGTTGTTTGACCAGCTTCACGGCCGGACCCGGGCCGATACTCGTCATCGTCGTGCGCTCCATCTGCAGCTGCAGGTAGCCGGTGCTTGCCGCGGGTTGCGTGGCCAAAAGCCGGTGTTGCAATCGCTGATCGTCGTATTGCTGACGAGCATGTGGACGTTGTCCGTCAGCGCGACGCAGGCGGTGTTGAAGAACCCGGTGATCAACGAATTCTCGATCGTGACGGACTTGTTCCCGGTGGTTCCGTCGACGACGATTCCGGCATCGCTATCGCGAATGACGGTGTTGCGCACGATGAGCTCCGTGTACGGCGAAGTCGAATTGTCGAGAATCGCATGCCCATTACCCGAGGCAAAGAAGTTCGAGATCGAGGTGTTCTCGATGATGACCTTGCCGCCCTGCTGGATGCGAACGCCGTTGGTACCGCCCTGGCCGCTGATCTGGAGTCCGCGCATATACACCGGCCCGCCCCCGCCCGGGATATTGACGACGATGCCGTCGACTTGCGCGCCATTGACCGAGACGCCCGCGTAGACACCGCTCGGCACGATGATCGAAATGGGCTTGTCGATGACGACCGGGCCATAGCCGGCCGAATCCAGCGTCACGATGTCGCCGCCGTTGTTCGTGAGCGGGATCGCTGCGCTAAAGCTGCGACACGGCGCAGTCAGAGCTGCACGGATTCGTGTCGGCAGCCCGTCGACGCGACGAACGTGCGCTGAGCGGTGGCGGCGGCGCCGGCCGCGAATACGATCGCGGCCGCAGAAACGACGAAACGACAAATGCCGATGGCTTGCATTGACCTTCTCCCTGTTGGTTGCTGTCCCGCATTACCCGACCGGGGATTGCCGCTCCGCCGTGCGGGTGTACCCCCCGTTTCTTGCCGGCAGCGTTCCCCACTCGTTTGCCTTCAAATCATCTTCAATGCCGCCTGCACCTTGTCCGGCGTGAACGGGATCGAGCGCACGCGCGCTCCCGTCGCGTTGTAGATGGCGTTGGCGATCGCCGCCGGCACCACCGCCGCCGTCGGCTCGCCCGCGCCCCACGGCTTTTCGCTCTGCCGCTCCATCAGCTTGATCGCGACGTCGGGCACATCGGGAAAGCGCAGGATCGGATAGGTGGCCCAGTCGACGCTCGTCACGCGCGAGCGGTCGAACTTGAGCTCCTCGATCAATGTCCTGCTGACCGTCTGCACGACGTTGCCTTCGATCTGGTTGCGCAGGCCGTCCGGGTTGATGATCTGCCCGCAATCGTGCGCGACGTGAAATTTGACCACGCGGACCTTGCCGGTCGAAAGGTCGACTTCCACGTCGGCCACCGCGCCCACGTACGTGCGCACGAGCTCGTACTTGACGTACGCGAGACCGCGTCCGCGGGCGACGTTGCCGCTCACCTCGGCACGTGCCTTCCGCGGCTTCCAGTCGGACAGCGCTCCCAGCGCCTGCAGCAGTTCCGCGCCGCGCGGGTCTTTCATGTTCTTCAGGCGAAATTCGAGAGGATCGGCGCCGGTCGCCACCACGATCTCGTCGATGAAGCACTCGTTGCCGTAGGTGTTCTGCATCCGTCCCGGCGTGCGGATCCATGACGGGCGGAACGGCGTTTCGGCGAGCCAGTGCGCCGTCGCGCGGATGTTCGGAAACGTGTACGGGATCCCGAGGGACGCCTGGATGTTCCCCGGATGCGACGGGTCCGTCGGCAGGCCGGCGAGTTCCGCAGGGAGCAAGGCGACCGCGATGTCCTTCGGCCGCTCCGGGATGAAGACCTCGGACTGCCAGCCGACGACGTTGCCCTGCGCGTCGAGCGCCGCCTTGTAGTCGAACAGCGTCGGCGGACCTTTCGGATCCCAGCCGTGCTCGTCCTCGCGCATCCACTGCACGCGCACGGGCAGGCCGGTTTCCTTCGCGATCAGCGCGGCGTCGGCGGCCGCGTCTTCGTGCCCGTTACGGCCGTAGCAGCCGGCGCCCTCGATGTAGATGCAGCGAACGTCGTCGGGCTTCATCCCGAGCATCATGGCGATCTGCTTGCGCAGCAGATGCGTCTGCTGGGACGCGGTCCAGACCGTGAGCTTGCCGTCGGCGAATTCGGCGACCGCGCACGATGGCCCGATCGACCCGTGCGTGTGGATCGCGAAGTTGTAGCTTGCCGAGACGATCTTCGCGTCGGGGGTCTTCAACGCCTCGGATGCGTCGCCCACCTTCTGCAGGTCCTCGTCCTTGGCGACCTTCGAGTTGCGCACGTGCTCCCACAATTTCGCCTGGTCGGGCAGGCCGGCCCAATCGGACCACTTGGTGTCGATGGCGCGGGACGCCGCGATCGCCGCCCACTCCGAGCGTCCGAGGACCGCGATGAAGTTGCCTTTCTTGATCGGGCCGACGTAGCCGGGGATCTTGTGGCAGTCGAAGTCGTTCCACGACATCAGCGTCGCCTTCATCCCGGCGGGCCGGATCACGCGCGCATGCAGCATGCCCTTGCGCCGGAAATCCTGCATGTAGGTGAAGCGCCCGCTCACCTTGTCCGGAATGTCGAGCCGCGCAACCGACGTGCCGACGATGGTGTAATCCTTCGGATCCTTGGTCGGGGCCTTGGCGTCGACCGCGAGGCGGAAATCCTTGCCCCCGATGAGCATCGCATAGTCGACGCCCTTGCCGCCCGTCTTCGGGCCGACGACGCCGTCCTTGACGACGACGGCGTCCTTGTCGAGGCCGAGCTTCGCCGCACCTTCCGCCAGCAGCGCCTGGCGTGCCGTCGCCGCCGCCTGCCGGATCTGCATTCCACCGTTCTGGATCGACAGGCTGCCGAACGTGACCCCCTGGTCCGGCGTCAGCGACGTGTCGCCCTGGATCACGGTGACGCGATTGAGCGGCACCGAGAGCTCTTCGGCCGCGATCTGCGCCATCGCGGTCCGGATGCCGGTGCCAAGATCGACCTTGCCCGAATACACGGTGACGTTGCCCTTGGCGTCGAGGCCGAGGAAGCCGTCGACCTGGTCGATCGCGACGCTCTTCGCAGGCGCGGCCTCGCCGGCCGCGTTCACGCTGCTCGCGCTCAAGGAGAACGTCACGACGAGCGCGCCGCCCGTCTTCAGGAAATCGCGCCGCGCGACGCTGGCCGGAGCTTCCGAAATGTGCGTAGTCATGGCGGCCCCCTCAGGCGACGGTCCCGGACGCGCGCTTGATCGCGCGCACGATGCGCAGATGCGTGCCGCACCGGCACAGGTTGCCGGCGAGCGCCGCCTTGATCTCGTCATCGCTGGGCTTCTTGTTGGTTTCCAGCAACGCGGCGGCCTGCATGATCATGCCGTTGATGCAGTAGCCGCATTGCACCGCTTGTTCCTCGATGAACGCGGCCTGCAGCGGATGCGGCTTGCCCGGCGTGCCGAGGCCTTCCAGCGTCACCACCTTCTTGCCGGCAGCTGCGCCGACGGGCATCAGGCACGAACGCACGGCGTTGCCGTCGACATGAACCGTGCACGCGCCGCATTGCCCGAGCCCGCAGCCGAATCGGGGGCCATGGAGCCCCAGGTTGTCGCGCAGTGCGTACAGGAGCGGCATCTGCGCATCGTCGGCGTCGATCGTTGTCGACTTGCCGTTGACGTTCAACGTGATCTTCATGGCCGTACTCCTCCTCGTCGGAACCGGGGCTATTCTGGGCGTCGGGGGGCGGCTTGGGAAGGGTCCCGGCCCGGACGGCCGAGGCACAGGATAAGTAGTGGCCCTCGCCCCGGATTTCTGGCATGGTTGATGCATAGTTGCCCAGCACCGGAGGTCCAGCCGCCATGGAACCTGTCATCCCGCTTGCCGGATTGCAGCCGATCTACTCCGTCGCCGACGTCAATCGGGCGGCGGGGGACAGCACGGCCAGGACCAACGAGGGACTGAAGGGCTGGTACGACCGCATGCGCATGCTCGGCGGGTCGCGCTACATCATCAAGCCGTCCACGCACAACGCCGTCGACGACCTCTACGACGCGTCGCCGAATTTCAGCACCGTGATCGACGACCTGAAGAAGTTCCTCGCCCTCGCGATTTCCGGCAACGAGGCCGTGCAGTTCACGCCGATCCTGCTGCTCGGGGAGCCGGGCCTCGGCAAGACCTATTTCGCCAAGAAGCTCGCGCACGCGCTCGGCACCGGCTTCGAGTTCGTTTCGCTCTCGTCGCTCACCGCGGGCTGGGTGCTGACCGGCGCCTCGGCGCAATGGCACAACGCGCGGCCGGGCAAGATCGCGCAGACGCTGATCGAAGGCGAGTACGCGAACCCCGTCGTCGTGCTGGACGAAGTGGACAAGTCCGGCGGCGACCACCGCTACGATCCGATGGGCGCGCTCTACACGCTGCTCGAGCGCGACACGGCGCAGGATTTCAAGGACGAATACATCGACGTCGACATGGACGCCTCGCACATCCTGTGGGTCGCGACCGCCAACGACGAGACGACGATCCCCGACCCGATCCTCAACCGGATGAATGTCTACTCGATCGACCGCCCGGACGCCGAAGGTTCGCGGCGCATCGCGCTCTCGGTGTACCGTGAAATCCTCGACCAGCACCGCTGGCCGTTCCCGCCCGAGCCCGCGGAAGGCTTGCTCGACCGGCTCGCGACGATTCCGCCGCGCGACATGAAGAAGCTGCTGCTCGACGCCTTCGGCACGGCGCAGCTGGCCGGACGCGACTGTCTCGTTCCCGAGGACATCGACGCGAAGAAGCTCTGCGGCCGCAAGGCGCGCGTCGGTTTCTGACCTCGACCGCTACGCGACAGGCTCGAACGTCCAGACCGCATAGCCGTCGCGCAGCTCGCGCAGGATCGAGTTGAAGACCCAGCGCGGAATGCGCAGCGTCCCCGCCTCGATCGCGCGACCGACGATCGACGTCGAGCCCGCCGCCCTGTAGCCCGCCACTTCGATCGCGGCGCGCGGATGCTCATCGGTCTCCGCCATCTCCGCGCCGAGCTTGCCGAGCTCCTTGCGCAGGCGGCCGCTGAACCGCCGGCGAAACGCGGGTGACATCAGGTCGGCGACGAACCGTGCCCGCGGAAGAAAGGCATGCACGGTCGACGCGAGTGTCGTCAGCACATCGGGCGGAAGATACATGCTGACGCCTTCGAGCACGACGATGGCCTCGTCGTTGCCGGCGAGCGGGCCCAGGTGCTTCGCCAGCGGCTCCTTGTGGAAGTCGATCGGCCGGCGCGTCACGGGGTTCGGCGCGGTGCGCTCGGGCAGGCGCTCTTCCTTAAGCGCGAACAGCGCCGGATCGTCGAACTCCCACCAGCGGCCGCCGTTCAGCCGGAACGCGCGCGTGTCGAGGCCCGCGCCGACGAGGAAGATCCTTCGCCCCGGATCGTTTTCGATCGCATCCCGGAGCAGATCGTCGATCACGCGGTGCCGCGCGACGTTGCTCGCCGCCGGACCCTTGAAGCGCACGAGCGGCGCCATCCGCGATCGCACGACGTCGTCGACGAAGCGCGCGGCGTATTTGTCGTCGCAGACCGGCGCGTCGCTCAGCGCGTCCGCCGCGCGGAGCGCGCAACAGTAGAACGCGGTAAGGGCGATCTTGTTCGCCGACGCGGGCTTGGTCATCGAACGGACTCCGAAGGCACGGGGGCCCGCCGCCATTCTGGCCCAAATGCCCTCGGCGACGCTACTTTTTGCCGGGGCGCGACGCGTGCGCCAGCGGATGTCGCGCTAACCCGTCGCGGCGAACAGCGTCCATTCGCCGTGGACGCCTCTGAGCTGACGCGCTCCGCGCGTTTCGAACGCGATACCGGAACCTGCGACCAGATCCCGTGTCGTGCTCGAGACCATCACCTCGCCGGCCCTGGCTTCGGCCTGCACGCGCGACGCGATGTGCACCGCGATGCCGCCGATGTTGTCGCCCATCAATTCCACTTCGCCAGTGTGCAGCCCGGCGCGAACTTCGAGTCCGTGCGGTCGCATGGCGGCGGCAATGGCCAGCGCACATCGTATCGCGCGCCCGGGACCGTCGAAGCTCGCCATGATGCCGTCTCCCGCCGTGTTGGCTTCGCGACCGCGGAAACGCGCGAGTTCGCTGCGCACGACCCTGTAGTAGTCGGTCAGCCGCGCCTTCCACGCGCTGTCGCCAAGCGCGCTCAGTGTCCGTGTCGAATCGGCCACGTCGACGAACAGCACCGTCGCGAGCACCCGGTCGTCGACTTCCACCGAGCGGACGCCGGTGACGAAGCCTTCGATCTCGGCCAGCACTTTCTCGGGCGCGATCGCCATCATCGAGTGCGTGTTGCCGGGAAATTCGACAAACCGGGCGCCGGGAATGCGCCCTGCCATGTCGCGCGCAGCGTCGCATGGCGCAACCGGGTCCCCGGTTCGATTCATTACAAGCGTCGGGACCTTGATCGCACCCAGGATCGGCCGGATATCGATCTCCGAATTCATCCGCTCGTACGCAGCGGCCGCCGACGGGCTTGCCGCTGCCCGTCCATAGCGCATGAAGGATTGAACGAATGCACTGTCGGCGTCGGGGCCGAGCCCCGCGCCCGGCCCGCGGATATACCACTCGGACGGCCAGTTGTCCTGCACGTCCTGGATCATCCGATCGGTATCCTCTCGCGACATGCCCCACGGGTGATCCTCGGTCGCGACCCAACGCGCCATGGCGCCCCATATGAGAAGAGCGCGCGTGCGTTCCGGATACGTCGCCGCGAACATCGATGCCATCGAGCCGCCTTCCGACACGCCGAAGATAACGGCGGAGTCGATGCCGACGGCATCCATCACCGCACGGATGTCGTCGGTCCGCTGCTCGAGCGTGGCCATCGCCGTCGGACGGTCGGAGAGCCCCGTGCCGCGCTTGTCGAACCGGATGAGACGGAACATCGCGCTCAGGCGGCCGAAAAAATCCGCGCGCAGCGGAAATTCCCAGTCCATGTCGAGGTGCGACACCGTGCCCGGCGCGAGCACCATGGTGATCGGCGCGTCGCCCGTGACCTGGTAGGCGATGAGCACATCGGCGCTCTTTGCGTAGCGGGTTTCGGGCGTCATGAGCGGCAACAGCGGTCGGTCGGAATTCGACGGGCCTCGATTATTGCACTTGGCCGCTGGCCGTTGCGGCTAAACTGTCGCAAAAAAAGGCATCCGTCCGGACCATCCGGATCCCACGACGGACCGGACGGTGGGCCAACACAACGAGGGAGGGAGATCATGAAGTTTCCGGCAACGTTTGCGAAGGGAATCACCGTGGCTGCGATGGCAACGCTCGTCGGCGGCGCACCGGCGCTGGCGGCGACATTCGTCTACGTCTCGAATGCCGAAGACGGCGACATCGGCATATATCGAATGCAGGATACTGGAGAGCTGCAGCCCGGCCCCCGGGTGAAGGCGGCCAGCGTGGTGATGCCGATGACCGTGAGCCCCGATCGCCGCTTCCTGTACGCGGCGTCGCGGTCCAAGCCCTTCATGGTGCATGCCTATTCCATCAGCCGCGACACGGGCGCACTGACGCTCATCGCGAGCTCGCCGCTGGCCGAGAGCTTCCCTTACATATCGCTCGACAAGACCGGGCGCTTTCTGCTCGGCGCGTCGTACGGCGGCAACCTCGTCAGCGTCAACGCGGTCGGCACCGATGGCCGCGTGTCCGCCGACCCGTTGCAGGTGATTCCCGTCGGACGCAACGCGCATTCGATCCGCGTCGACGAGAGCAACAAGTTCGTCTACGTTCCCACGCTCGGCAGCGACCAGGTCTTCCTGTTCACGTTCGACGCGCAAAACGGCAAGCTCGCGTCGAACACGCCGGCGGTCTATCTCGCTGGTGCCGGAACGGGACCGCGCCATTTCGTCACGTCCGGCGACAACATGTTCCTGTACCTGCTGAGCGAAATGGCGGGGACGGTCACGACCTTCGCCATCGACGGCAAGACGGGACTACTGACGCAGGTGAGCTCGGTGTCCGGCGTGCCGCCCGACTCGAAGCTCGGCCCCGGCGCCGTCAGGGGCGCTCCCGTACCGCCGGGAGGCCAGCCGCGCAACACCGACAACGACATCTGGGCGGCCGATCTGCACCTGACGCCGAACGGCAAGTTCCTCTACGTCTCGGAGCGAACGAACAACACGCTGAGCGCGTTCGGCGTCGACGGCGCGACCGGCAAGCTCACCTATCTTTCGAGCGTGACCACCGAGCGCCAGCCGCGCGGATTCGCCATCGATCCCAAGGGCCGGTATCTCGTGGCCACGGGCGAAAAATCGGACACGATTTCCGTCTACGCCATCGACCCCGCGAGCGGCGCGCTCAAGTTCCTCGCCAAGTACCCGACCGGGAAGGGTTCGAACTGGGTCGAGATCGTCAGTTTCGACTGACGTCGCGGCGGGCCGCGGCAATTACCGATATCCCGCGGCCTGCAGTTCGAACAGCTCGGCATAGCGGCCGCCCGCCGCGAGCAGCTCGTCGTGCGTGCCGATCGCCTCCACCGTGCCGTCGGCAAGCACGACGATGCGATCGGCCATGCGCACGCTCGAGAAGCGGTGCGAGATCAGCACGGCGGTCTTGCCGTGCGAAAGCTCCTTGAACCGCTGGAAGACCTCGAATTCGGAGCGCGCGTCGAGCGCCGCGGTCGGCTCGTCCAGGATCAGCACCTGCGCGTCGCGCATGTAGGCGCGCGCGATCGCGATCTTCTGCCATTCGCCGCCCGACAGGTCGATGCCGGTGCGAAAGCGCTTGCCGATCACCTGGTCATAACCGTTCGGCAGCTTCGCGATGACCTCGTCGGCGAGGCTCCGCTGCGCCGCCTGCACGATCCGCGCGCGGTCGTCGCGCGCCTCGATGCGGCCGACCGCGATGTTCTCCGCGGCGGTCAGGTGATAGCGGACGAAATCCTGGAAGATGACGCCGATGTTCGAGCGCAGCGCGAAGAGGTCGTACTCCCGGAGGTCGTGGCCGTCGAGCAGGATGCGGCCCTCGTCCGGGTCGTAGAGACGCGCAAGGAGCTTCACGAGCGTCGTCTTGCCGGCGCCGTTCTCGCCGACCAGCGCCAGCACCTCTCCGGCCTCCAGCGTGAAATCGAGGTGGCGCACGGCCCAGCGTTCGGCGCCCGGATAGCGGAAGCCGACGTTCTCGAACTTGAACCCTGCGCGAATCGGCGACGGAACGGGCCGCGCGTCCGGCGGCGACACGATCTCCGGCTGGATCTCGAAGAACGAAAACAGATCGTCGAGATACAGCGCCTGGCCCGCGACCTGCGAGAATCCCGTGAGCAGGCTTTCGAGCAGCGTGCGCAGGCGGCGGAACGACCCGGCGAGAAACGTGAGGTCGCCGATCGTGAACTCGCGGTGCAGCGTGCGCCACACGATGTACGCATAGGCGACGTAGTAGGCAATCGTTCCGATCGCCGTCAGCACGCTGCCGACACTCGCGCGCCGCTTCGCCAGAGCCCGGTTCGCCGCCAAAAAACTCGTTGCCAGCGCGCGGTAGCGATCGATCAGGAACGCGTTGAGGCCGAAGATCTTGACTTCCTTCGCCGTTTCCACGCTCGCGCCCGTCTGCCGCACGTAGTCGAGCTCGCGCCGCTCGGCCGTGCGCGCGTAATTGAGCGAGTAGGTCTGCGCGTTGAAGTGCGCCTCGCCGACGAACGCCGGCACGAGCGCAATCGCGAGCAGCACGATGAGCCACGGCGCGTAGACGACAAGGCCGGCGGCAAAGCTCACGATGGTCACCACGTCCTGCGCCTGCGCGAAGAGCTGGCCCATCAGCGTCATGCGCCCCGCCGCCTGCCGCCGGGCGCGCTCGAGGCGATCCTGCAGCTCGCTGTCCTCGAAATCCTCGAGGTCGAGCGTGGCCGCATGCTGCATCAAGCGCAGGCTGGTCGCGTTGGAGAATTGCTCCGACAGCAGCGAATCGAAATAGGACACCGTGCGCCCGAGCACGTCCGACATGACGGCGAGCCCGAATTCGATCAGGAGCAGCCATCCGATCCGATCGAGCAGGCCGAGCGCGAACCATTCGCGCGACGTTGCCCGGCGCGTTCGCCGTTTGCGTGAGCACGACGACTTCGTCGATGATGAGCTTGCCGACGTAGAGTGTTGCGACCGGCAGCAGCGCGCGGACCAGGCGCAGCAGGCACTGGACGAGCGTGAGCGCCGGATTGGTTTCCCAGACGAGCTTGAGGAAGGGCGGCAGGTTCCGGAGCGCGCCGACCCGCTCGCGCAGCGACTTCGGCGCGGGCCCGAGCGGGCGATCCGCGGGCGGGCGCTGCGGGCGCGCGATCACCCATCGAGTAGTGCTTCGGCATGTCGCCATTGTGCCGGTTCGGGGGTGGGCGCCCCACGCACCGACCGGCTCGCCCACGCCGATTTACTTGTGGGCCACCGCTTGTCCAACGCTTGCTGGCACAAAAGTTGCTGTGTGCGGTGAATGAGCAGCTATGCATCCGGCACGAAGCTAACGGACCTCACCCTGACCGACGAGCCCGCGCTCGACGGCAAGCCTCCCTTTGCCGAGGGCGGACCTCCTTCGCCCGTCGCCCCTGCGGATCCCACCCTTCATCGGTCGAACCATTCGACCGTCGGTCAAGGCCGCACTTCTGAAGCTGGCCGACGAGCCGGCGGTACCGATCGAAGTTCCGACCGTCGATGCCGTCGCCAAGTCGGCCGCGGATAGCGCGGCGCGTGAACGGGTTTCGCGGAGCGCGGACGATCATCTGGCGGAGGCCACCCGGGAATTCGACAACGGCAAGATCGACAAGCCCCTATGGGCGCGAGCAATGGAGCTCGCCGACAACGATGTAGACGCCGCCAAGCCGGGCTACCTGCGCGCACGCGCCACGGCACTTCGCATTTCAAATCAGAAGAAACGCGCCGAAATGTTGGCTCGTCTCCGCAGCAATTTGCCAGGGGAAGAGGAAATCCCGCCTGAGGCGCCGGCCCAACCTGCGCCGCGCTCCAAGCGCAACCTGGTCATCGCCGGCGCACTGGGATGCGTCGTCGTCGTCGGTGGGTTCCTGGCATTGCGACCTGGCGCGCAAGCACCCGCGCCCGTCGCCCTCTCGGCGGCGCCCGGAGCCAAGGCCCCGCAGAAGGTCGGAGCCGCGACCTGCACCCGCGAACAAAGGTCCTGAACGCGCGCACGAATCGAACGACGATTTCGCGAAAAAGGTGGCGGACCTCAAGGCCGCCGGCAACTGGAACGTCCTGGTCCTGTACAGCGTGGAATGGACCCGCAAGATTCCCGACAGCGCCGACGCCTGGAACGAGCTTGGCATGGGGTACGCGAAGCTGCGGCAGTTCAGCGAAGCCCAGGAGGCCACCGCCAAGGCCGCGCAGCTCGCGCCCAAGAATTTCGAGACCTGGCAGCGGCTGGGCGAGATCGGCATGGCCCTGCAACAGCCCGTCGCGGCGCTTGCCGCCTACGAGCGGGCGGTGGCCCTGAATGGGCGGGACGTGACGAGCCTCGTCCAGATCGGGACTTTGAACGCGCAACTCGGCCACCTGCCGGAAGCGAGCGCCGCTTTCGTCCGGGCGCTCGAGGTGAGTCCGATGGACGTCGGATGCGCTCTGCGGCGCCGCGTCGGTCGCCCAGAAGGAAGGTCGCGCCAAAGATGCGGATGCCTTCGCACGGCAGCTCAAATCCGCCAACCTGAGTTGTCGCGAGGCCGTCACCGTGGCGCCCGTCCCCGTGGCGACGGCCCCTGTCGCGAACAAGAAGCCCGCTGCGCGCCCGACGCGCTGACCCTGCATCTATTACGCCGCGGTTCGGCGCCGGAGGGCGCCCGGATCGTGCGTTGCAGCCCGCGGCGGCGAAACGCCGCCCACGCATCGTTGGACAAATCCAGCGTCGCCCCTTATTTTGCGGACTCGGTCCATTCGCAGAAGACAGGGAGCTCATCGTGGACGTCCGTGCCGCCGTTGCCCATCGCGCAGGAGCGCCGCTCGTCATCGAGACCGTGCAGCTCGACGGCCCGAAGGCCGGCGAGGTGCTGGTCGAGATCAAGGCGACCGGCATCTGCCACACCGACGAGTTCACGCGCTCGGGCGCCGATCCGGAAGGGCTCTTTCCGGCGATCCTCGGGCACGAAGGCGCGGGCATCGTCGTCGACGTCGGGCCCGGCGTGACCACGCGTGAAGAAGGGCGACCACGTCATCCCGCTCTACACGCCGGAATGCCGGCAGTGCAAGTCGTGCCTGTCGCGCAAGACCAATCTCTGCACCGCGATCCGCGCGACGCAGGGCAAGGGCGTGATGCCGGACGGCACCAGCCGCTTCTCGCTCGGCGGCAAGCCGGTGCATCACTACATGGGCTGCTCGACGTTCGCGAACTTCACGGTGCTGCCGGAGATCGCGCGTGGCGAAGATCCGCGAGGACGCGCCGTTCGACAAGGTCTGCTACATCGGCTGCGGCGTCACGACCGGCATCGGCGCGGTCATCAACACCGCGAAGGTCGAGCCGGGCGCGAACGTCGTCGTGTTCGGCTTGGGCGGCATCGGGCTCAACGTCGTGCAGGGCGCGCGCATGGTCGGCGCGAACATGATCGTCGGCGTCGATTTCAATCCCGCGCGCGAAGCGCTGGCGCGCAAATTCGGCATGACGCACTTCGTCAATCCGAAGGAGGTCGCCGGCGATCTGGTCGCGCACCTGGTCGAACTGACCGACGGCGGCGCCGACTACAGCTTCGAGTGCATCGGCAACGTCGACGTGATGCGCCAGGCGCTCGAATGCTGCCATCGCGGCTGGGGCGTCTCGGTGATCATCGGCGTCGCCGGCGCCGGGCAGGAGATCAGGACGCGCCCGTTCCAGCTCGTCACCGGACGCGTCTGGAAGGGCACGGCGTTCGGCGGCGCGCGCGGGCGCACGGACGTGCCGAAGATCGTCGACTGGTACATGGACGGCAAGATCAACATCGACGACCTCATCACGCACAAGCTGCCGCTCGAGCGCATCAACGAGGGATTCGACCTGATGCACGCGGGAGAATCGATTCGTGCGGTCGTCGAATTCTGAGTTAACCTTTCGCCGAATCCCGACTTCATGCCCACTGGAGAGCCGCCATGATTCTCGGAATGTCGCTTGCCAACTTCACGCTGCTGCACGTCGTCATCAGCCTGATCGGCATCGTGGCGGGCGCCGTGGTCGTCTTCGCCATGTTCGGCTCGCAGCGGACGCCCGGCTGGACCGCCCTCTTTCTCGTGACCACCATCCTGACGAGCGCGACGGGCTTCCTGTTTCCGTTCGACGAAGCTGCTGCCGTCGCACATCGTCGGCATCATCTCCCTCGTCGTCCTCGGCGTGGCCGTGCTCGCGCTCTACGTCTTCGGCGCCGCCGGGTCCTGGCGCTGGATCTATGTCGCGACGGCCCTGTTCGCGTTTTATCTCAACTGCTTCGTCGCCGTCGCGCAGGCGTTCCTCAAGTTTCCGCCGCTGAAACAGCTCGCGCCCACGGGAACGGAACTGCCGTTTGTCATTGCGCAAGGCCTCGTGCTCGTGATCTTCATCGCCCTGTTCGTCGGCACGGTCAGGAGGTTTCGGCCGTCGCCCGCCTAGCCGGGGCAAGCGGGGACGGCCACGGAGGATGGACCGCGCTCGCCGCGCCCGACTCCGAAAGGCGGATTCGGGCCGTCGTGGCATTGGCGCCGGGCGGTGCTTCAAAACCCAAGCCCGGGATTCTTCCCCTGAAGCTCGATTTCAAATGGGGCCGCGACGTCCCCACGCTGTATCTCGCTGCGGAAAACGACGCGTCGCTTCCGCTCTCGGGGATGCTCGAGTTGTTCGACCGGACGCCGTCGACGAAGCAAATGCTGATTCTTCGCCGTGCCGATCACATGCACTTCATGGACGCCGCGGAGGACGCGCACGAGGCCTTCAGGACCATGCGCTCGACCGCGGAGGTAGCCAGGATTCAGGAGGAAATGTTGCCGATCGCGGAACTATGCACGGGGGAACAGGCGCATCTGTTCGTGCGCGGGCTGACGCTTGGCCACATGGACGCGACACTGAAGCATATGGAGGAAGCGCAACGCTTCCTGACCGCGGAAGCGCTAGAGAACCTTGCCGCGCGTGGCATCGACGCGTTCGTGCATTCGCCCTGAAATGAAATCAGGGACCGGCCACGAGTGATTCTGCAAAACGTGGTGCGTCCCCGATTTGCGATACAGATTTTTACCTGCCGTACGTCGCGGTGAAGCTCGTCTTGGCGATCAGGTTGGTGCCGATTCCCTTGTTCAGCACGAAGCCGTAGAGTCCCGCGGTTCCGGTTTTCGGCACGCCACCCGCGACTTCGAGCTGGTCGACTGCGACCGCATAGAGCGTGAAGATGTAGCGATGCGGCGGATCGCCCGCCGGCGGGCATGGGCCGCCATAGTTGCCGTTGACGCCCGTGGCGCCGGTGTCGAGGAAGTCCGTGTTGCCGCCGAACGCGCCCGGCGGCAGCAACGCCGCGTTGTTGCCGACCCCTCTCGCGAGTCCCGTCGTGGTCGGAGGAATGTTGTAGATTGCCCAGTGCCAGAAGCCGCTGCCCGACGGCGCGTCGGGATCGTACACCTGCAATGCAAGCGACTTCGTTCCCGGCGGCACATTCGACCACTGCAGTTCGGGCGAGATGTTGCCGCCCGTGCAGCCGAATCCATTGAGGATGTATTGCGTGGCGAAGCTGTTGTTCGTGAGGTCGGGGCTCGACAGCGTGAAGATCGGCGTCACGGCCTCCGACGAACAGCCGCTGAATGCCGCGAAAGACACCGCCAGGGCTGCTGACACCGCCGACATGGTTCGGATTCTGGAATTCATGGTGTGCTGTCCTCCTCGTTTGGTTTCGTTGCGTGCGCGTCCCGCCCCAATGCCGATGCCACGGCGACGGGTCGGCCCGGGGCCAAAAACTCTATGCCGATTGAAATGCATTTACAAGCCGAAGCCAGGATCGTTTCGCCTCAAGCCGGCGGCTTCCCGTGAATGCCGGCAAGCGGCGCGCGGCGCAGAAACGCCGAGTCGCGGCCGAGCATCAGGCGGATCAGGTCTTCGAGCACCGGCTCCTCGATCGCGTTGCTGTGGAATTCCAGCGTGACGCGCTCGAGCCGGTCGACGTTGGTCAGTGCCGCTGCAACCAGGCCGGTCTGGTAGTCCGCCCGAAACGCGACCGCCGCGGGAATTTCAGGCGGGACCGAAATCAGGCACTTGCGGACGGCACCGCTCGAATCCTCGGTGCAGTGGTTCGTGTATTGAAGCCCGGCGCCATCGAGCGATTTCTCCGCCAGCGCGATGCCTCCTGGCGCAACGTCGATGGCAAGCGGCTTCGCCGCGGTGACGACATAGTGGATGTTGATCTCGTCCAGCACGGGATAGCCGACGATGCGGCGCTCGTGCTGCCCGACGAATCCGCGCCCGAACCGCGGGGTGTCGAACACCATGCCATGGCCAAGGTCGAATCGATGGTTGATCGGCGGCTTGAGGCCGTCGAGGTAGGCCACCGCCTTCTCCAGCCAGCGAAATGCCTTGCGCAGGCGGGCGTCGATCTGCTGGAAGCCTTCGACTTCCGCATGCTCGGGCGGCAGCTGCCGCGCCGCTTCGTACTCCACGCGCAATTCGTCGAGAAGTGAAGGTTTCGTCGCCATGGCGATGACTCCTCTAGTCGAGCTTGATGTTGGCGTCCCTGATGTCGACATCGCCGACTTGGTGCGAAACTGCCCGTCGTGCACCGACCGGCGGATGCGCACCGGCAGCGTCATCGTGCGGCCGACATAGAGTATCAGCGAGCTCGACAGCTCGTTGACGAGCTCTTCACCGACGGCTACTTCAAGCCCGGTGCTTCGGCCAACCTGCGCGACTGGGAGGCGGCATTCGCCGAAGTGGAAAGCGTCGATCCGGAGAAGGTCGGGCGCCATCCCTCGGTGAAGGGCAGCTCCGCGCGGATGCGCACGGACGACCGGACGGTGCTGATCGTCCGATTCTAGAAGCGCCAGCGTCGCGCTCCGTCAGGCAGCGGCGCCTAGTGGCAGCTCGTCCCGGAGGCGCGAGAAGAGCTGGCGGGTGATGTTCTTGGTCTGGGTGACCGAGTTCGCCATGCCGGCGAGCTGCACGGTGTAGGTGATCGACGCGTTGTTGCCGTCGGCGATGGTGAGCTTCAGCGTGCCGACCGCGGCGTTGGGGCTGGAATTGGCTCTTGTCGTAGGCGTCGAAGCGCGGGCCGGACGGGCGCAACAGGTCGCCCTGGTAGAGGCCCGGCGCGAGCTTCGCCAACGTGGCCACCAGCCACAGCGGCGTGCCGTCCAGGTCGTAGGTGAACCAGCTGGCGAACACCACGTCGCCCTGCTGCGCGAAGTTGATGCCCCAGCCCTGCTCGGTGCCCGGGATTGGCGCTGCTGCCGGCCCACCAGATGTCCTGGTAGTTGGTCGCCGCGGCCAGCGGTCGGCGGGCCGCCGAAGACGCAGGTGGCCATGGGCGCGGCGCCGAGCGGCTGGCGGGTGATCGCCTTGGTCTGCGAGACCTTGCCGCTGGGCAGGTTCACGTCGTAGTGGAACGAGCCGTTGTTGGCATCGGTGAAGGTCAGCGTCGCCGAGCCGATGGGCGATGGCGGCGGCCCGGCCTTGACGAACGGGCACGGTGTTGAACGGCGGGCCGGTGGTGGCGAACAGGTCGGCCTCAAACACCGTGGCCGTCGACTTGCTGTCGTCGGTGATCAGCGTCAGCCACCAGCCCTTGCCGGTGGTGTCGTAGGTGAACCAGGTGCCGAAGATGGTCTTGCCCTGGTGCGCGAAGTTGATGCCCCAGCCGTCTTCCGAGCCGCCCGGCGACTTCCACCACAGGCCCTGGTAATTCAGGGTCCCGGGCGCGTTGGCCGAGGCCGACTTGCCGGCAAAGTTGGTGGCCACATTGGGAATCGTCGCGCCCGTGCGCTTGAGCGCGGTCACCCCGTCGGTGGGCAGGGCGGCATAGGCCACCAGGTCGGCCCCCGCGTAGTTGAGCGTGCCGTTGACGAGCGGGATGAAGCCATTCGGTATCACGTAGTCCGGCGTCACCAGCCCCAGCGCGGCGAATCCTTGCGTGGCGATCAGCACATGCGCGTGCGCGGTCGGGCTCAACATGCTGCAACCGTAGCTGTCGCAGACGCTGCCGGGCAGGTTCTCCTGAAAGAAATATTGTTTACTGGTCGTGCCCTGGGTCGCGGTGAATGCCTTGCCCGCCAGGAGATTCTGGCCGTCCATCCCTTCCGTCTCGTGCAGGACGACGTACTGGATGGTACCGTCGGCGTTGGAGAAGATCTCGTCGATCTGAAAGGTGTGGTAAGTGGCCCAAGCCACCGGAGCGGCCAGCGCCAACGCCGCGGTCAGGACCCAACGCATCTGGTTTTCATTGCGGACTCCTTCGACTGCCGGAGCGGCGCTGCGGACGTCACCCGTGCGCTCCGGAAAGCATCAATGCGTCGTCAACAGCGCAAAGACTCCCGGTATTCCTTGCAGGCGAAACCGGGGAGATTTGCGGGTGCCCGGAGGGGCGGGCGGCGTAAACGGCGCCGGGGCGCCTCCGGATGCCTGGATCCAGGCTACATGCTCCTCCGGTACTGCCCTCCCACGTCGAACAGCGCGTTCGTGATCTGCCCCAGCGAGCAGACGCGCACGGTATTCACGAGCTCGGCGAAGACATTCCCGTTTTCGATCACGACCTGCTTCAACCTGGCCAACGCTGCCGGCGCCTCTTTGGCATTGCGCTTGTGAAAGTCGGCAAGGCGCGCCAGCTGCGATTGCTTTTCCTCGTCGCTCGAGCGGGCGAGCTCCAGCTTGTCGCGGACCGCGTCGCCATGCGGATTGCGGAACATGTTGACGCCAACGATCGGATAGCTGCCGTCGTGCTTCTTGTGCTCGTAGTACATCGACTCTTCCTGGATCTTGCCGCGCTGGTAGCCGGTTTCCATCGCGCCCAGCACGCCGCCGCGCTCGGAGATCGCCTCGAACTCCTTCAGCACCGCCTCTTCGACGAGATCGGTCAGCTCGTCGATGATGAAGCTGCCCTGGTTCGGATTCTCGTTCCTGGCCAATCCCCATTCGCGGTTGATGACGAGCTGGATCGCCATCGCGCGGCGCACGCTTTCCTCCGTGGGCGTGGTGATCGCCTCGTCGTACGCGTTGGTGTGCAGCGAATTGGCGTTGTCGTAGGTCGCGATCAGCGCCTGCAGCGTGGTGCGGATGTCGTTGAACGCGATCTCCTGCGCGTGCAGGCTGCGGCCGGAGGTCTGGCAGTGGTACTTGAGCTTCTGGCTGCGCTCGTTCGCGCCGTAGCGATTCTTCATCGCGATCGCCCAGATGCGACGCGCGACGCGGCCCATCACCGTGTACTCCGGGTCCATTCCGTTGCTGAAGAAGAACGACAAATTGGGCGCGAAATCGTCGATCTGCATCCCGCGCGCGAGATAGGCCTCGACGAACGTGAAGCCGTTCGACAGCGTGAACGCGAGCTGGCTGATCGGGTTCGCGCCCGCCTCGGCGATGTGGTAGCCCGAGATCGACACCGAATAGAAGTTGCGCACGTTGTTGTGGACGAAGTACTCCTGGATGTCGCCCATCACCTTGAGGCTGAACTCGGTCGAGAAGATGCAGGTGTTCTGGCCCTGGTCCTCCTTCAGGATGTCGGCCTGCACGGTGCCGCGCACCGTGGTCAGCGCCCAGGCGCGGATCTTGTCCGCTTCGTCGTCGGTCGGCTCGCGGCCGTTGTCCTTCGCGAACTTGTCGAATTGCTGCTCGATCGCGGTGTTGAGATACATCGCGAGGATCGTCGGCGCCGGGCCGTTGATCGTCATCGAGACGGACGTCGCGGGATCGCAGAGGTCGAAGCCCGAGTAGAGCACCTTCATGTCGTCGAGGGTCGCGATCGACACGCCGGAGTTGCCGACCTTGCCGTAGATGTCCGGCCGGCGGTCGGGCTCGTTGCCGTAGAGCGTGACGGAGTCGAATGCCGTGGACAGGCGCTTCGCCGGCATGCCGTCGGCCAGCAGATGGAAGCGCTTGTTGGTGCGAAACGCGTCGCCCTCTCCTGCGAACATCCGCGTGGGATCCTCGTTCTCGCGCTTGAACGCGAAAACGCCACCGGTGAACGGGAAGCTGCCCGGGACGTTTTCCTTCAGCTGCCAGCGCAGGATCTCGCCTTCGTCCTCGTACTTTGGCAGCACCACCTTGCGGATCTTGGTGCCGGACAGCGAAAGCGTCGTCAGCGCCGTGCGGATTTCCTTGTCGCGAATCTTGACGACGTACTCGTCGCCGGCGTAGGCGGCTCGTGTCTTCGGCCACATGTCGAGCATTTTCTTCGCCCGCGGGTCGAGGTGCCGTTCGCGATCCTCGATCAGCGCATCGAGCGCGTGACGCGCGCCGATCAATGTTTCCTTCAGCTGCTGCGCAGCCTCCATGTCGGAGACGTGGCCGCTTTCCGTGAGGTCCTTGCCGTAGCTCTTCATCTCGCCCAGCAGCGTCCGCGATGCCTTGAGTTGCTGCCGCTCGCGGGCGATCTTCGTCTGCCCCTCGGCCCACGTGTGGTAACCGCGGACCGCATCGGCGATCTCGGCCAGGTAACGGACGCGCGCGGACGGCACGATCGAATGCGCGACGGTCGACGCTTTGGTCTCGATCTTCGGCAGCTTGCCCCGCGCGGCGTTCAGTCCCTTCGCTTCGAGCTGCGCAAGAATTGCCTGGTAGAGCGCGGTCACGCCGTCGTCGTTGAAGCGCGCCGCAATCGTCCCGTAGACGGGCATTTCGTCCGGCGGCGTCTTGAACAGCTCGCGATTGCGCTGGTATTGCTTCCTCACGTCGCGCAGCGCGTCCTGCGCGCCTTTGCGGTCGTACTTGTTGATCGCGACGAAGTCGGCGAAATCGAGCATGTCGATCTTCTCCAGCTGGCTCGCCGCGCCGAACTCGGGCGTCATCACGTACAGCGAGACGTCGACGATCGGCGCGATCGCCGCATCGCCCTGCCCGATGCCGGAGGTCTCGACGATCACGAGGTCGTAGCCCGCGACCTTGCACGCGGCGATCGCATCGGGCAATGCCTTGCTGATCTCGCTGCCGGCTTCCCGCGTCGCGAGCGAGCGCATGTAGATGTTCGGATGCTCGATCGCGTTCATGCGGATGCGGTCGCCGAGCAGCGCGCCGCCGGACTTGCGCCGCGACGGATCGATCGAGATGATCGCGATCCGCAGCTTGTCCTGCTGGTCGAGGCGGAAGCGGCGGACGATTTCGTCGGTGAGCGAGCTCTTGCCGGCGCCGCCGGTGCCGGTCACGCCGAGCGTCGGCACGGTGGTCTTCGCGGCGGCCTCGTGCAGCGCATCGCGCAGCTTCGCGGGAACCGTGCCGGCCTCGAGCCCGGTGATGAGGCGCGCCAGCGCGCGCGTGCGCGGGAAGCGTTCGCCCGACGTCAGTGCCGCGAGATCCGTCGGCAGCGTCCGTGGCGAGATCGACGTCGCACGCGGCGACGATCTCGGTGATCATTCCCTGCAGCCCGAGCTTCTGCCCGTCCTCGGGCGAGAAGATCCGCGCCACGCCGTAGTCGTGCAGCTCCTTGATCTCGGAGGGCACGATGACGCCGCCGCCGCCGCCGAACACCTTGATGGCGGCGCCGCCGCGCTCGCGCAGCAGGTCGAGCATGTACTTGAAGAATTCGACGTGACCGCCCTGGTAGGACGAGATCGCGATGCCGTGCGCGTCTTCCTGCAGCGCGCAGTTGACGATTTCCTCGACCGAGCGGTTGTGCCCGAGATGGATCACCTCGCAGCCGGTCGCCTGCAGGATGCGCCGCATGATGTTGATCGACGCGTCGTGCCCGTCGAACAACGAGGCCGCCGTGACGAAGCGGACCTTGTTGACCGGCTTGTAGACGAGCGGCGGGCGGCTCGAATCGTTCATCGCGAGGCTCCTCCTGGCGAATCGTTCCCAGGAGCGGGCCCCGGGGACGGAAAGCTTACTCCCCCCGCTGCCTCGAACACGCGAGGCGGTCGCCCACCCTACATGACGTTTACGTAAACGTCAACTCCGCGCCCCGATCGGCCTCGCCCCGGAAGCGAGCGCATCGCAAGCGTTCGACAATGTCAGATGTGATTCGCAGGGCCGATCGGCATGGCTTCGACATCGGCGTGGAAGTTTTCCATGACGACATTGTCGCCCACCGAGCGTATTTCAAAATCTCCCCCGTGCGGCCCGTACGAGTACCCGCCACGGATCCCATCGAGGCCGTTCAAGGAGATGACGTTGCCGCCCATCTCGGTAAACATATAACCACCAAGGGAATACAGGTTTACGCCGTCGAATTTATTCGAGGAGATTTCATTTCGCGTCAACTCCGAATACATAAGACCATTTGCATCGCCGAGCTTGCGCAGGAAGACGCCGTAGGAATCGTTGTCGGAAATTACATTCTCCACCAGGCGCGTCGACACGTCGGCGGGAGAGAGCCCGAGCGTATTGCTCTCGATGTAAACGCCCCCCGACCCGTTTTGCGAAATCGTCGAACGCGTGATTTCGATCCTCGTGCGATTCGCGTTGTCCGCAACCGGGGTGGCGAGAATCCCGAATTGGCTGTTGTTGTTGAATGCGCTGTCCGTTGCGCGCACCCGGCCTCCGGCGCCAACTATCAGTCCGCTCTGCGCGTTGTATTCAATGCGAACGTGGGAAAGCGTCGCGCTCACCGTGGTGCTTGCCAGATCGCTGAAGACGATGCCATTCTGGTTGCCCCGAATCTGAGTGTCGGTGATCGTGAGCGCGCCATTCGATGCCCCAACAGAGATGCCGGCACCTGTCATGCCGGTCACGCTGCATCGCTCGATGACGAGCCGGTTCCCCGCCTGGAACGAGATGCCCTCGCTGCCGCCCTGCCCGTTGATCGAAAGGCCGCCGAGCGTGACGTGGATATTCGCGCCACTCACAGTAACTCCATTTCCGGCAAAAACCGAGATCCCCGCATAGATGCCCGGCGGCGCCGTGATCGAGACCGATTGCGTGATTAACACCGGACCGTAGCCGGCCGAGTCCAACACAATGACTTCGCCGCCGGCGTAGGTCAGCGCCATCGCCGAGGCGAACGAGCGACAAGGCTGGTTCAACGAGCAGGGATTTGTGTCAGCGCCCGTGGAAGCGACGAAGGTACGCTGATTGCCCGCACCGGCGGATCCCGAGGCCACGACGAGCGCGATGAGCGCCGTTCGTGCCAAGAGTGAACACTGGTTCATAAGATTTCCCCTGAGTGGACGATGCATGACCCCTTCCGGCGGGTGCTCGAGGCAAGTATGGAGCCGGTACCTTTCCGATACCTGACGCATTGCGAATCCGGCTTGCCGCCCGTCATCGACCGATCCCGGTGGCGATCCGCCGTCCGTCGGCGCCGAATGCGCCCTGTCGCACGGCGGTGAACCTGGCTGGCGGCGCCGTGTCCATGAGACTCCCGCGCGCCCGCTATACTGCGCCCCCTTCGCCCGACAAACCCGGTCCGGACATGAAAACCGCTTCCCGCCTTCTCAGCCAGATTCTGGTCATCGTCACCGCCTTCGTCGCGCTGTCGGCGGCGGCGACCCTTCCGCCCGGCATCACGCAGGGCACGTCCGTCGAGGGTATCACGCAATACACGCTCGCGAACGGGCTCACGGTCCTGCTGTTCCCGGACGCGAGCGCGGCGAAGACGACCGTCAACCTGACCTACCTGGTCGGTTCGCGCTACGAGAACTACGGCGAGACCGGCATGGCGCACCTGCTCGAGCACATGCTGTTCAAGGGCACGCCGACCTCGGGCGACCAGAAATCCGAGCTGAACAAGCGCGGCATGCGCTTCAACGCGTCCACGTGGTACGACCGCACGAATTACTTCGAATCCTTCAATGCCTCGTCCGCGGACCTGCAATGGGCGCTCGCGATGGAAGCGGATCGCATGGTCAACTCGAAGGTGGCACGCGTCGACCTCGACAGCGAGATGACCGTCGTCCGCAACGAAATGGAGATGGGAGAGAACAGCCCATTCAGCATCCTGCTGCAGCGGTTGACCGGCTCGGCGTTCGACTGGCACGCCTACGGAAAGGAAACGATCGGCGCGCGCTCGGACGTCGAAGGCGTCGACATCGGGCGGCTGCAGGCGTTCTATCGCATGTTCTACCAACCGGACAACGCGGTGCTCGTCGTCGCCGGCAAATTCGATCCGGACGAGGCGCTCGCCACGATCGCCAAGACGTTCGGCGCGATCCCCAAGCCGACGCGCGCGCTGCCGCGGCTGTATACCGAGGAACCCGTGCAGGACGGCGAGCGGACGGTGTCGCTGCGCCGCGTGGGCGACACTCAGCTCGTCGCCGCCCTCTATCACACCGTTCCAGGCGCGCACCCGGACGCGACGGCAATCGCCGCCCTCGGCAAGATCATGTCCGTCGAGCCGGGGGGCCGCCTCTACACGGCGCTGGTCGAAGCGAATAAGGCGTCCGCCGTCTTCAGTTACGCGCCCGCCCTTCACGATCCGGGCTTCATCGCCTTCATCGCGCAGGTGCCGCTCTCCGATGCGCTCGACGCCGCGCGCACGACGATGGAAGCCACCGTCGAGGGCGTGCGCCAGACACCGATCACGCCGGCCGAAGTCGAGCGCGTCCGCGCGAAGGCGCTGCGCGATTTCGACGAGACGATTGCCGATCCCTCGCGGCTGGGAATCGCGTTGTCGGAATCGGTGGCGCTGGGCGATTGGCGGCTCCTGTTTCTCCAACGCGACCGCTGGCGCGCGGTGACCGCCGCCGACGTGCAGCGCGTGGCCGAGGCGTACCTCAAGCCGTCGAATCGCACGGTCGGCACGTTCGTTCCGGAAGCGAAGCCCGATCGCGCCGCAGAAGCCGCCGGCGGTCGACATCGCGGCGATCGTCAAGGACTACAAGGGCGATCCGGCGAGCGCGTCCGGCGAGACGTTCGATGCGACGCCTTCGAACCTCGACGCCCGCACGCAGCGCTTCACCTTGGCCAACGGCATGAAGGTCGCGCTGCTGCCGAAAAAGACGCGTGGCGAAACGGTCAAGTTCTCGCTGCAAGTGAACCAGGGCGACGAGAAGTCGCTGTTCGGCAAGACACCGCAGGGCACGCTGGCCGCGAACATGCTGAAGCGCGGCACGACGAAGCACGACCGCCAGCAGATCGAGGACACGCTCGACCAGCTGCGCTCGAAAGTCGGGTTCGACGGCGGCGAAACGTCGATCAGCGCGTCCGGAGAAACGACGCGGGGCAAGCTCGCCGACGTCCTGCGCCTCACGGCGGAAATCCTGCGCGAGCCCTCGTTTCCCGCGGCGGAATTCGACAAGCTGAAACGCGAAATCGTGGCCTCCCTCGAAGAGAGCAAAACCGACCCCGACAGCATGGCGCAGCGGGAGCTCGCGCGCCTCGGCAATCCCTATCCGAAGGGCGACGTGCGCTATCAACCGACGTACGCAGAAGAGCTCGCGGAGTACAACGGCGCGAAGCTCGACGACGCCAGGCGCTTCCACGCCGCGTTCGCCGGCGGCAACGCGGCGGAACTCGCGATCGTCGGCGACTTCGACGCCGACGCCGTCAAAGGGCAGCTCGCTGAACTGTTCGGGACATGGAAGAGCGCAATGCCTTATACGCGTGTGCCCGATCCGCTGGTGGCGAAACCCGCCCGGACGCTGACACTCGAAACGCCCGACAAGGCGAACGCGACCATGCTCGGCGAGCTCGCTCTGCCGCTCAACGACTTGAGCGCCGATTATCCCGCGATGAGCGTGGCGTCACTGATCCTCGGCGATACCGGGAACTCGCGGCTGTGGCAGCGCGTGCGCGAGAAGGAAGGACTGAGCTACGGCGTCGGCGCGTTCCTGCAGCCGGGTCATGTCGATCTCAATTCGTCGCTCGAATTGAGCGCGGCCTACGCGCCCGAGAATCGCGAGCGGCTTGCGAAAGCGCTTACCGAGGAGCTGCAGCGCATCGTGAAGGACGGGGTTACCGAAACCGAAGTCGCGGAGGCGAAGGCCGGGCTCCTCAAGCGCCGCCAGCTGTCGCGCACGCAGGATCCGTCGCTCGCCGCGTCGCTCGTGCAGCAGGAGCACCTCGGCCGCACGTTCGAGACCTCGGCGAAGATCGACGCCGCGATTGCCGCGCTGACCGTCGCCGACGTCAACGCCGCCCTGCGCAAGTACGTGAAGCCGGAGGCATTCGCGTTCGTCTACGCGGGGACGTTCAAGAAGTGACGTAGTATCACCGGCGGGGCTTTCCATTTCCATGCGAAGGGACATGACCATGAACGGACCGACTGAATTTCCGCGCAATCTCGCATTGGGCCTCCTGATCGCGGCGGGATTCGCTACCGCTGCGCATGCTGCCGACACCGCCACCGGCAATCTGAATTACAAGGGTCGCTCCGTCGATTTCAAGTACGCCTGGCTCGTGACCGGTCCCTCCGACTTAGAGCCGGGCAAGTCGATCCGCAAGCTCGTACTTTCGCCCACCGACATCTCCGCCAAACTGCAGGCGTGCAAGACGTTCTCGTGCACCGATGGCCAGGTGGAGGAAGGCATGACGGCAGACTTCACCGGCGGCCCCCGCATCAACTACTGGGTCGTGATGAACGGCCAGAAGATCCAGTATTCGGGGACTGCAACGCCGGATTCGCTCAAGGCGCGCGCCAACGACCCTAGCCACCTCGCGGGCCGTCTCGCGATCGACGACACGGCGGCCGGAGGTCCGAAACTTTCCGCTGAGTTCGACGTCGCGGTGCTGAAGGACTTCAAGGTCGCGCGCTGACGCGCGAGCGCGCCTACCGGAGATTGACGAGGATCGCCGCGCCGGCCTGGTTCGTTGCGTTGTCGTCGACGACGATGTCGCCGCTCGAGTGCACGACCGCCGAGTTGTCGACGAGCAACTGCGATGACGCTGCAGACCTTCATCGAGAACTACGGCTACTTCGCCGTGTTCGCGGGGTGTTTCGCCGAGGGCGAGACCGTGCTGGTGCTGGCGGGTTTCGCGGCGCACCTGGGCTACCTGTCGCTGCCGTGGGTGATGGCGACCGCCGCGGTCGCCGGCTTCTGCGGCGACCAGGTCGCGTTCTTCGCGGGGCGGCACTGGGGTCCGCGGCTCATCGCATGGTCGCCACGGCTGGCCGCCGCACAGCCGTTCATCGACCGGAAACTCGCGGCGCACTCCATCTGGGTGGTCTTCGTCCTTCGGTTCGCCGTCGGGTTCCGCATCGCGTCGCCGATCGTCATCGGCGCGAGCGATCTCCCCGCGTGGCGATTCATGCTCCCGAACGCCGCGGGCGCAATCGTGTGGGCGATTCTCTTCGGCAGCGCAGGATACGTCTTCGGCGCCGCATTCACGCGAACGCTGGACCACGCGAAACGCTACGAGGAAATCGCGTTTGCGGTCCTCGCGGCGATCGTCATCGGACTGCTGTGGATGCGCAGCCGCACAAACAAACGCGAGATCAGGCAGTTCGCCGCGGCGCAAGCACAGCCGGAATCGCGCCGCTGACCGCCAGGCGCTCAGCCGCCTGCCGTCGCCTGCTGCACGAGCGCCGACAGCGCACGCCGAAATCGGCCCGCCGCCGCCGCGACCACGGGCGCCTTGACGGTGAGCCCGCCGCGACCGGGGAACGGCGCGACGCGCCCACCCGCTTCCTCGACCAGCAACAACCCGGCCATCGCGTCCCACGACGACAGTTCGAATTCGACATAGCCGTCGAGACGGCCATCGGCGACGTGCGCGAGCTGCAACGCCGCCGAGCCGAAGTTGCGAAATGCGGCGTTCGCGTTCATCAACGCCCGCCGCAGCTCCAGATAGCGCGGCTCCGGGGCGCGATCGGAATGGCCGACCGCGATCATCGCGCCGGCCAGCAGTCTCGTGCTCGCCGCGTTGATGCGCAGCCGCGCCGCCCGGCGCCCGCGCGCCAGGCGCCCGCGCCGCGCCGCGCGTGAAAGAGGTCGTCGTGCGCCGGGTCGTACACCGCGCCCAGCGTGCGCACGCCGTCTTCGACATAGGCGATCGACACGTTCCAGTACGGGATTCCGCGCAGGAAATTGTGCGTGCCATCGATCGGGTCGACGATCCACAGGCGCTCCGCGCCGCCCGCAAACGACGCGGCGGTTTCCTCGCCGAGAAAATTGTCGCCGGGAAAGGCGCGCCCGATCTCCGCGCGAATGAACGCCTCGACGTCGCGGTCGGCGACGCTGACGAAATCCTGCGGGCCTTTCAGCTCGACGGTCAGCGTGTCGCGCTTGACCCAGAAGTCGCGCGCCCGCGCGCCGGCGTCGCGCGCGAGGCGCTGGAGGAACGCGTACCGCTCGTCGACCGACACTCCCGTCAGCTCCGCGGAATCGAGTAGACCTCCCGATCCCACTTCTCCAGGATGCGCTTGCGCTCCGTCGCGCTTCCGTATTTGGCGAAGTCGTAGTTGATGAGCTTGATCGTGCCGAGGTCCGGCGCGCCGGCGGGCACCGGCACGGACTTGTTCGACGGCGTCTGGAAGTTCTTGAGCTCGCCGCCGATCTTCTGCGCCGCCGGCGTCAACGCGAATTCGTAGAACTTCTTCGCGTTCTCCATGTTCTTCGCGCCCTTGACGATGCTCATCGAACCGACCTCGTAACCGGTCCCTTCGCAAGGAACGACGAGCTTTACCGGAAAGCCGGCGACGATCTCCGTCACGCCGTCGTGCAGGAAGGTCACCGCGATGGCCGTCTCGCCGCGCGCAACCGAGCGGACCGGCCCGGCCCCCGCGCGCGGATAGCTGTTCGTGTTCTTGTGCATGCCCTTCAGGAGCTCGAACGCCTTGTCCTCGCCGAAGACCTGGACGAACGTCGCGAGCGTCGCATACGCGGTGCCCGAGGAATTCGGATTCGCCATCTGGATCTCGTCGCGATAGATCGGGTTGGCGAGATCGGCCCAGCACTTCGGCTCGGGCAGCTTCTTCTTCGCGAGAAGCTCGGGGTTGAAGGCGATGCCGAGCGCACCGCTGTAGACACCGACGGTGCGGAACTTCGCAGCTTCCGCCTGCTTCTGCGCCCAGTCGTGAAGTTGCGCAAGCTGCGGCGACTTGTACTCCTCGGTGAGGCCCATTTCGGCCGCCTGCAGGTGCGGGTCACCGGTGCCGGTGTAGTAGACGTCGAGCTTGGGATTGGCGCGCTCCGCCGCGATCTGCGCCATCGCCTCGCCGGAGCTCTTGTTCTGGACCCCGACCGTGATGCCGGTTTCCTTGGTGAAGGCCGCGCCGACCGCCTGGCACCATGTCATCGGCACGCTGCAGATGATGTTGACCTGTCCTTGCGCCAGCGCGACGGTCGTGCCTGCCGCCAGCGCGCATCCTGCCAGTACGGCTGCAATTCGTTTCATGCAATTCCTCCTCGCGGGTGCGGCTTTTTCGGTGTTGTCGGCCGCGACCCCGTACTTTAAGGCAAGCGCCGCCTGTCGCGCCAGCGTCGCGCGACGGCCACGGTATGATTCGACCGGCCCCGACTCGTGCTTTTTCCGTGAAGACGCATCTCTCGCCGCGCGACCTGCTGCTCACCCTCGCCATCGTCGCGGTCTGGGGGTACACCTTCGTCCCGATCAAGGTCGCGCTGCGCGAAGTGCCGCCGTTCGCGCTGGCGGGCATGCGATTCACGCTGGCGGCGCTGCCGCTCGTGTTTTTCATTCGCCGGCCCGCGATGCCCTGGCGTTTCATCGTCACCTACGGGTTCGCCATCGGCGTGCTGCAGTTTGGCTTGATGTTCCTCGGACTGAAGCTCGGCATGCCGGCGGGTCTCGCGTCGCTCGTGATCCAGCTGCAGGTGTTCTTCACGATCGGGCTCGCCGTGATGCTGGACGGCGATCGGCTGCAGCGGCACAACCTCTTCGGCGCGGCCGTCGCCGTCATCGGCGTTGCGCTCCTCGGCGCGCACAAGCTCGGCGCCGGTGAGAGCGGGACGTTCGTCGGCTTCCTGCTGATCATCGCGGCCGGGCTCGCCTGGGCCGTCGGCAACATCATCGCCAAGCGTGGCGCCGGCGAGCACGCGCCCGATATGTTCGCGTTGGTCGTCTGGTCGAGCCTCGTTCCGCCGCTGCCGCTCTTCGCGCTGTCCTATGCGCTCGAGGGCGGGCCGGCCGCCTTCGACGCCGTTGTGACCATGAGCGCCCTCGCGTGGGGATGCCTCGCGGTCATGGCGTATGCCGCGACGCTGTTCGCCTTCGGAACGTGGAACGCGCTGCTGCACCGCTATCCGACCGCGCTGATCTCGCCGTTCGCGCTGCTGATCCCGGTGTTCGGCATCGGGAGCGGTACGCTGTTCCTCGGCGAAAAGCTCGCGCCGCTGCAGATGGCCGGCGTCGCGCTGGTCTTCGCCGGCCTCGTCGTCAACACCTTCGCGCCGCGCATCCGGGCGTGGTTCGCCGAACGCTCCTGAGTTCGCGCTACAACCCGAAGATCACGATCGTCGTGGCGCCGTGCAGCGGAATCGAGCCGCCGCTGTGCCCGGAGGCGACGGCCACGTACTGCGTGCCCTTCTGCTCGTAGGTGACGACACCGCCGGCGATCGGTCCGCCGGTGTCGAAGCTGTAGAGCGTCTTGCCGGTGCGGGCGTCGAGCGCGAGGAAATTGCCGAGGAGATCGCCGGTGAAGAGCACGTTGCCGGCGGTGGGCGTGAGCGCCGCATACATCGGCGTCGGGGTGTGAACGCGCCACGCCATCTTGCCCGTCTTCGCGTCGACGGCGTTGATCCAGCCCGACCATTTGTTCTGCGGGTCGTTCGTGCCCCAGCCGTTGGCGAGCCCGGTGTAGGGGATGGTCGCGACCCATTTCGGCTGCGGCCCGAGCTTGAACACCGTGCACCAGTCGATCGCGTTGACGTAGAGCAGTCCCGTCTTCGGGCTGTGCGCCGCGCCGTTCCACTGGATGCCGGCCACCGGGCAAACCCGCACGCCTTCGGGCGTGATCGGCACATCGTGATTGAGCAGCGTGGTCATCGGCTGCTTCCACACGAGCTTGCCCGTTTCGCGGTCGACGACGTGCAGGATGCCTTCCTTCCCGCCGGTCGCGACGAGCTTGCGGCCGCCCGCGTCGAACAACGTCACCGTCGTGTTGTCCCAGTCGTGATCGTCGTTCGGCCGCAACTGATACCACCACTTGAGCTTGCCGGTCTTCGCGTCGATCGCCACCGTCGAGATCGTGAAGAGATTCGCGCCCTTGCGCATCCCCTTCTGGTAGTCGGGACCGGGATTGCCGACGGGGATGAACAACGTGCCGGTCTCGCGATCGAGCGCGTACGCGGTCCACGCGGCGCCGCCACCGTGCTCGGCGGACCCGGGCGTCTCCCATGTGTTGGCGCCGGTTTCGTTGCCCGTCGGGATCAGGTCGAAGCTCCACGCAAGCGTGCCGTCCGCGACGTTGAACGCCATCATGCGGCCCTTGATGCCCCAGTCGCCGCCGGCTTTGGCGACATAGACGAGATCGTTCCACACGGTCGGCGCCGCGCCGATGCCCTCGCCGATGCTCCAGTCGGCGACCTGGCGCACCCACAACGGTTCGCCGGTCTTCGCGTCGAGCGCGTACAGGAAGCCATCCTGCGAGCCGCGGATGACGCGGCCGCCGGCGATCGCGACGCCCTTGTTCGTCGCGTTCATCTCCGGACCCTGCGCGTCGTGCTGGTGCGACCAGAGCTTCCGGCAGGTCGTCGCGTCGATCGCGTAGGTGCCAAGGTGCGTCGTCGCGTAGAGGATGCCGTCGTAGACGACCGGCCCCGTCGAGAACGTGCCGAGCTCGCCCAGCTGGAACATGCACACCGGCCGCATCTTGCCGGCGTTCGCCGCGTTGATCTTGTCGAGCGTCGAATAGCGTTCCGCGCGATAGCCCTTGTTGTACATCATCCAGTTCGTGGTCGCGCCGTCGGCGGCATCGAGCTCCGCTTGCGTCGGCCTGGTCGTCGACGGCTGCGAAAGCTTGCCGTAGAGCGATCCGATGACCACCGGCGACGGACCCGAGCTCACCGCGGCGCGGCCCGCCGACAACGGGTCGAGCTCGAGCACGCGCTCCATCGGCGAAGTCGGCGTGAACTTTTCGGTGCCGCCGGGCACGCCGCTTTGCGCGAGGACGTAGGCGACGATGTCGGCATAGACCTGGCCCTCGAGCGCGCCGCCCTGTCCGAGCGGCATGCTGTCGTGGATGTAGCCGTAGAACTCCTTCAGCGTCTTGCCGTGCCACTGCGCGATGAACGCCGGACCTTTCAGCGCCGGCGCGCCGCCGCCCTGCAGCTGCGTGCCGTGGCACACCGAGCACTTCTGCGCGAACTCGTAGCGGCCCTGCCCGATCTGCGTGGTGCTGAAGTACGGCGTGCCGTCGGCGAAAGCCGTCAGTCGCGGCGCACGACAGGATGGCGAAGGCGGCGAAGCGCGTGTGCACGCGCAAGCGAAGCGACTGCATTGTCATCTCCCGAATTGCGCCAGCCGGATCAGTAGCTGAAGTTGAATTGTGCACCGAAGAACCACCAACCGCTGGCGCTGCCGCCGTTGGCGGCGTACAGATCCTTGTAGCCCGAGCCCGGCGCGGCGTAGGCGGCGAAGCCGTTGACGTTGAGCGCCTTGTCGATCACGTAGGTCCACGAGAGGTCGAATTCGCTCGCCAAGGACTTGCTCGGCACCCCGCCCCCGGTCGGCGGCGGCTGGCCCGGAGAGGGAATCGACAGCGGCGAGTTGATCTCGGCCGCGGAGAAATACAGATAGCGCAGGATGACGATGTTCTTCACGTCGGGATTCAACGTGACGCCGGCGCTCGCGACGTTGAGGTTCGTGTTGCCGAAGATCGTCGAGCCGATCTGGCCCTGGTACCAGTTCGGATTGCTCCCGCCGAAATAGAGCGGATCGAAGCCTTCCCACTTCGCCGTGCCGGGCTTGTCGCCGGAAAGCGAGGCGTAGCGGAAGTCGAACAACGGCTTCCACGCCATGTCCTGGGCGTTGTAGTTCGCCTGGAGCAGCCAGCCATTGGCGGCGACATTGTTCTTCCTCTGCCAGGCGTAGTCGGCCTCGAGCCAGAAATTCGGCGCCGATGCGATCGGGTGCACGCGCGCACGGAGGTCGTACACATCGAGATCGTCGCGGGTGACGATTTGCGAATCGGGTACGTGAATCCACATCGCGCCGAGGCGGACCGGGCCCGTCGGCAGCCACGTGAGATTCGCGCCCGTGAGACGCGTGCCGGTCGCGGTGGACGGCTCTTCGTTGGGCTTGAGCCAGAAGCCCTGCAGCTTGAAATCCTGATAGGTCGCGGTGACGAGCATCGCGTTTTCCCACGCCGCGCGCGGGCCGATCTGGTTGGCACCGCGCTGCGCGCCGTTGCTCGCCCCCTTCGCGAGCAGCATGCCCTTGCCCACCTGGAAATCCTGCTGGCCGTACGACGCGTCGATGGCGAAGCCGCTCGCGGCGTCACGCCATTTCAGGCCGCCATAGAGTTGCTCGTTGCCGCCATGCCAAATGTTGACGTCGCCGGCGTTGTCGGTGCCGCGCGTCGCCGTTCCCATCCACGCGTATCCGCCGTAAATGCTGGCGGCGGAACTCAATGTGTATCGGGCCGTGACGCCCGGCTCGATGAATCCTTCCGCCCAGTTCGGATTCGACTTGTAGCCAGGCGTTGCGAGCGCTGCGGGCTTGTCGAAATCGTTGCCTGACATCGAGAACAATCCCACCGCGCCGGTGAGGCTGCCGGTGACGAGCAGGTTGCCGTCGCGATACACACGCGGCCACGAGCTCGCGGACTCGGTCTGCATGACACCCAGTTCGCTGTCGGTGTCCGGAAGCGGCCGGCGGACGAGCGCGCGCAGCGGGCCTTGAAGAATCTTCGACGCGCCATGCTCCCAGACGGGACTCGCGGTCGCGTCGTCGATGGGATTGCTGGGCTGGGAGAGGCTGGGAGAGTTGTCGAACTGAGCGAGCGCCGAAAACGACAGGAAGGCCGCAATCCAGGCGAGCGCCAAATGCCTGCTCGCCGCGCGATTGCAACCATGTTGCCGACATGTCGGGCCTCCCGTCCCGCCACGTCCTCAATCGTGGCGGACGAGGAGTTTACGTGGCAGCGCGCGGCCGCGCAATGAATCGGCAATGCGCGATCAGAAGTTGATCGTCCAGGGCAACGCGTTAGTTGTGGTGAACGGCGTCATGGTCGAGAAATCGTAGACGCCGCCGGTCGGCACCCCGCAGTCGTGCGCCGCCTGCGGGTGCATGCGCGATTGTCCACCGCCGTTGCCGGTTGACGATTTCCCTCCGCTGCCAACGTTCTGAATTTTCCAACTCAGTGCATGGTCGGATACGCGCTGGTAAAACCAATATTGGTACTCCCGGTACAGTCCGCGCGCGAGAAATACCTTACAGCTGCGCTCGAATTTCTGGGTAACGTCATCGAGCTTGAATTCCTCCGGCTGCAGAATCCAGCTCGTGTCCTGAATGCCGGAGAAGAAAATCGTTGCTGGCAGATCTCCTGCATCGGTCAGGAACGCGATCTGCGCGTGCTGGCCGCCACCAAGCCCGGGATGGTCACCACTGGCGTCGTGTTCGTGCCGAATGCCACGCCGAAGTTGCTGACACCCCAGCCCGTGCGACGCCGTCTGATAGGGAAGGGAATGGTATTTGTTGTCGCCGATGTCGTCGTAGACATAGTCGGTCATGTTGGCGACGGCGATGAAGTTGGGCTCGGCGATGTCCTTGGTCGTCACCGCGACCGCGTCGGCCTCCTGTCCAAGCTTGCCGCGGAAGACGACTTGCAGATAGGCGTCGGACATGTCGATCGGAATGACATTGCTGCGATTCGAACATGAATGTAAACGGCTTGGACTGGTCGGTCGAATCTCTCCGTCGGCGACGGCTACCGCGCGAGAAACCGCGACAAATTCCTCCTTGGATCTGCAAGCGAGTCCTGTGAAAACGATCGGATCGCCTCCGAATTCGCCGGACAAGTCGGGCGATAGCACGTGTTCTTGTGGTACCGCCACGCCGAAGTTGGACACGCCTAAAGAACCTCCAGCACCACCGAAAGGTACGGGATGGTAGTGATTGTCGCCGGTGTCGTCGTAGACGTAGTCGGTCATGTTGGCAACGGCGATGTAATTGGGCTCGACGATGTCCTTGGTCGTCACTGCGACCGCGTCAGACTCCTGTCCGAGCTTGCCGCGAAACACGACTTGCAAATACATGTCCGTGGCATCAACTCGGAATCGACGAGCTGCTCGGAAACGTAAACTCAATTGGCTTCGCTCCAAAAGTTCTCGCTACCCCACTAACCGGCTTCTCGTCGGATACAGCAACAAATTCCTCAGGCGAACGGCAAAGCGCCGGATCGAAGCCAGGCGCCCCGAATTCACCGGACAGATCTATACGAAAGCAGGTGTTGCGATGGTACTTAGCGACGGCGACCAGCTTTCCGACCTCCATTTCATCCTGAGGGGTGCTGTTTTTGAGAAAAAGTTTGATTTTTTGAAAACATGGTGTAGTGCAACCCGACGCCAGCATGTCGACGACCGCATACACGCCTTCCGGGGGTAATGCGATCTCCATGGCTCCACGAAAGAAATAGTTAATCAAGCCCGCAGAGTAGCCCACCGCCCGCGGAAGAAGATAAAGGTTGTCATACGCAAACGTGAATCTGTTCAATCGCACAAATAGGTAATTTTGCGGGTTCTGGCTGTCGAATTCCGGACTGAAAAGCGATTGCCCGACAGCGAACGGCTGCGGCATCGGGTTCCGGCCGATCCGAAACTGATCGTCTACGCTTGACGACCAGAAGTACACCCACTCGTCGGGATCCGTAATCCCGATGCACGGTGGTACCGCGTTTGCGCACATATCGCCGACCTTCATGCGAAATGGTGACGTAATAGCCGGCGGCGATTGCATCGACCCATTGATATCAAAGATTGTGTTCTCGCTGAAGAAATTGCGATTCGTAAAATCCGACATTCCACGACCGGCATTCGTCCAGAAGTTCCTCGCATCGGAAAAAGTAACAAGGCCGGTGGGCTTGGCATCGATACCCGGATACACGGCGGGATAGTCATTTAGATACCCTGCGTCTCTAATAAGTCTCAATACATCTGGTTTGTTCGTCCATTTCTCATATGCGCTTTCACGGTGCAAGGCGACATAAGTGCCGCAAATGGAAAAAAAAGATGGATCGCGGCACTCCTCCTCTCGGCCATCTTCATGCCAATGCTGATCGTTGCGCACATGCTGCGGCTGTGCCATGTCCTGAATGTGATGGACTACTCGACCAAGGGCCTCGAACATAATCCCCCAGTTCTGCATCCGAATGGCATTGTTCTGCTTGGTTAATCCGCCGTACATGTATTCACGGGCCGCCGTCCACCTAAATTTGTTGTCGACTGTCGACACGGCGCTCTGACCTAGCGCCCAATCGGGTGACGGTTGGGCATACGCATTGGCCGTCGCAACCAATGTCGGATTGGCGAACGGAAACTCCGACAGCTCTATATGCAGACCTTTTCCATCACGCGGGTCAAAGAAATGATGCGCGGGGCGGCGTCCGTCGTCTTCCGATACGGCCCCGCCCTGGATAAGCGCCAATACGGACTGAGGCTGACCCCTAGAGTCCGGAAAAGTTTGGTCCTGGCTTTCGCTGTCTATTGTGCGATGCAATCCTAGGAGCGACCGCGCCACCGGGTCCAAAACCAGAATAGATTGACTTGCGGCGTAGGTCGTGAGCAATCTGTGAGTTTCAAGATCGTAGGCACTCGCACTCGTAACGATCGCAGCTATGCAACTTGCCACGGCGAGTCTATAAATCATTTCCCATGCTCCTCGACATAGCGCTGCAACGATCCGCATCGGCTGCGATTCTTGTCATCCGCTCGTTCCAAATAGTCGAGCGAATAGAGCGCTTTTTCGCCCTGCGTTTGCAACACGTGGTGCTGCATGTTGGTGGCCCAGAGAAACTTTGGAATGAGCTTCCAATTGCATTGATTGTTTCGCAGCAAATTGGACAACTCAGTTTCAACAAAATAGAACGTCTTCGCATAGTCGGCCGACGATCCGCTGAATCGCTCTAGGTCGATCGCCTTTCCGTTGATATCGGACTGCATGTGAAGAGCGGGTCGCCTCGTCCCGATCGGGTAGTTGTTTTCAATTGTTTTGCTCAGGTACCCGCTCTTGAATAACAATATGATGGGCGAGCTACCCGACACGCCACCATCATCGAAATTGGAACTCGGTCCCCACGCGGGAAAGTGAAATCGCCCGTCCATGTCAGTTACATCTTCACTTATCGCGATATATCCAACGATGCTATGACCTGGACCTGCCACAATCGCCAGGCCGATACGACATTAACTCCACTCAGTGGAGCATTGGACCCAACTTCAACAACACGGCCAGAGATTGCGTCTCCGCTGTATGTGAATGTTGCTGCGTGAACATCCGGAAAATACAAACACCGCAGTAGCGATCGCAATCCACGTGGCCAATGGAAGATGACGGGGCGTTGCTCCCAGTAAAGTGTGCAATTTGCAATCGTGTATCGTCAGAGGCATTGGAGTACCTTCACATCGTGTCGATTTGCCAGACGCCCCGGCCATCGCGGAGCAACAAAATGAAATAGCGCCGTTTCTCGCTCGAAATGATCCGCCCGATGGTGTATTCCGCGATTTCGGTATCGAGCGCACCGGTTTGCGGTATGCCCCAATTTGCCACGATTGTCGGCATCTGCAATGCCAATGTTGTGAATACTGGTGCGTAGCGCATGCGCGCCGATGAGCTTAGGAAGGTAGATGCAGTCTGCGTGTCGCCGGTTGCTAGCGTAGCCGTAAACGTGTTCCAGATTGCTTTGAGCTTCTGGTCGAGCGCGATCTTGTCCTGAACGACGATCGCGATCGTTTGCGTGTAGCTGTTACCATCGGCATCAGTCACCGTGACCGACGGGGAGTAGTTGCCCGGCGTCGCAAACGTCAGCTTGACCAAGGTCGTACCGTCGAATACCGACGTGTCGCCCGTTCCGCCGGTCAGATTGGTGATCTGCACGGCCGTGATTGGACTGGTACCGCGCCGGCTCGCGCTGAGGGTCACCGTCGACGGAGCCATAACATTGTCCCAGTCGGCGCTGATCTGGAACGTGCGTTGTCCGGTGCTGGTCACGTTGCGAGTCAGCGTGCTTGTCTGACCGTCGGCCGAAGCTAGCGTGATGGTCAGCGTATTTGCGCCCGGCGACAAGACGGAAAATTGTTTACGAAAGAAGTTCCCCTGCCCGTCGCTTGCCGCGACTTTTCCGTTCACGGTGATGCCGCTGTTCGGCGGCGCCTGATACGTCCCTCTGATCAGCACAAAATCCGCCGCTATCGACGCCCCTTCGGCGGGCGTGATGACGGTCAGCGAAAGCGGCTTGACGGACACGGTAACCGCGGACGAAGTGGCGACCGCTCCGTGGTTGTCCACCGATTGCGCGGTCAGCGCATAGTTCCCGCCGGAACGCCGCTCCAGACAAGAGAAAATGGCGAAGCCATTGCGCTGCCGATGACGGTCGTCCCGGCGTAGAAGTCGACGCGCGCCACGGAGCCATCGTTATCGGCCGCTTTGGCCACCAGATTGATCGTTCCGCCCGCGGCAAATTGCTGCCCGGATTGCGGCAGTACGAGGGATATCGACGGGGCCGCATTGGCGACGACCGTAACATCGACCGCGTAGGTGGTGTTCGTGACGGTGCTCGCGGTGACGCCGTGATCGTCGGTGGCTTTGGCGGTGAGCGAATAGGCGCCGGGGGTGGTCGGCACCCAATTGAACGTATAAGGAGGTGACGTGAGCGTTCCCAGCAGCGCACCGTTGGCGAAAAACTCCACCTTGACGATTGTGCCGTCGGGGTCGTACGCCGAGGTAACGATGGGCACAGGCTGGCCTGCGTAGAACACATTGCTCGAGTGCGGCGAGGTCATGTAGATCGTCGGTGCCACGTCGGCCGCGACGTGGATGATGGCGAGCTGGGAGGTCACCTTTCCCCCCGCGTAGTAACCGGTCGCAGATATGCCGTAATCCCTTGCCGCAACATTCGCCCACGATCCCGTCCACGGTGGCTGGGTCGCTGTCGCGATCAGGCCGCCGTTCTCCGAGACACTCGCGAAATACTCGACGCGGGTCAGGATTCCACCAGGGTCGGTGACTTTCACCGCCAGCGGGACGGTGTCCCCGGCATAAAAATGCTGCCCGTCCGTCGGTGACGTCATCGTGATGCTCGTCCCGCTGGCCGCACCCGAAACATTGAAAGTAACAGGCGCGGTAATCGCTCCGTTGGTGTAGATCTGACTAGCCATAGCGTATACGGTCTGCGTGCCCGGGGTGAAGTTGAAGCTCACTGTGTAGGGTGGCGCCCGCCTTGTGCCCAGCAGCACGTTGCCGGCGTAGAAATTCACCTGGTCAACCGCGCCCTCCTGCGCCATCACGTCGGCGGAAAGGGTTACGAATCCGCCATACGTTCCGCCCGCCACGGGACTGGTCATGACAATCAAAGGCGGGCGAGGAAGCAATGGAACGATCACGTAGGCGGGCGCGCTGCGCGCAGCCTCCTGGTAGCCGGCCATCGCGCTGGCGGTGATGACATGCAGACCGGATCTGACACTCGAAAACGTCCCGCTGTAGGGCGGGCTTGCGAGCGCCGTGAGCCAGCGATAGTTATCGTCGATTTCCACGCTGGTCACGGTACCAGCGGGGTCGGTCAACAATGCCGAGTAACTGAGCGACGGCGCTACCCCGCCAAAAAGAAGGGGAAGGATCCGTTCTCCCGTCGGCGATTGCAGCGATATTGTGGGCGATGGTGCCGAGCCGACGACATTCACATGGAACGGGGCGGAAACGGAAATGTATCCATCCTGGTCGGTCAACCGCGGGACGATGTCGTAGCTTCCGGCCGGCACATTGCGCCATACGAATACGAAATCACTGCCGGAAATGTCGGCCGCCGTAACCGCTCCGATCAGCACGCCGTTCGCCAGAAACTCTATTCTTGTGGCCGGCTCCGTGGCGCCATGCAGTATCCCGGCAAACAGGACGATCGTTGCCGGCGCTGCAAACACGACTTGCTCATCGGGGGACGGCCCGGGTCGGGTCGATATACGAGCGGTGTAAGGCGAGGGAGGCGTGGCCTTCAGTACGCGGATATAGGAAATGTCGGATGCCGACACCGCGCCGGTATCGTCGGTGGCCTCCGCCCAGACCGCATACATGTCGATGTCGCTGGGATATGGAATGTTGCTGTAAGGAACCGCCGCCCACGTCATCTGGTACGGCGGCGTGGTGACGACGCCCAGCAGGACGGGAGCGGCGTCGCCCAACAGACCGTATGCCTGCTTGTAGAACCTCACCGCCGCGATCGCGCCGTCGGAATCCGAGGCGCTCGCGGCAAGCGAAATGTCAGGAGGCGCGGCCGGCGAGATGTAGTCATGGCCATCCGTTCGGCGTCGTCAGGCTGACGACGGGAAATTGGTTGGGAACCACGTTGACGGTGATTGGCGCGGAGGTGGCTGTACCCGCTTTGTTGTCGGTAGCAATGGCCGTAAGCACATGACTACCGGCGTCCGGGGCAGACCAGGCGTAGGTATACGGCGAAATCGTATCCGCGCCGAGGAGGACGCCATCGGCATAGAACTCCACCTTGCTGATGGTGCCGTCGGTATCCGATGCCGTCGCAGCGATCGTCAGCGGCACGACCGCGCGAAACTGCGCGCCATCGACGGGGCTGGTGATCGACACCGTCGGAGGCGTATTGACTTTCACGGTTATCGTGACCGGCGTCGGAGGTCGTCACTACGCCGAGATTGTCGGAGGCCTTCGCGGTCAGCACATAGGTGCCCACGGGCGGATTCACCCAAACGTAGCTATAGGGCGACGTGGTGTCGGTGCCGAGCAGCACGCCGTCCCGATAGAAATCGACTTTGCTCACCGTTCCGTCGGCGTCGCTCGCGTTCGCATTGATCGTCACCGTCGCCGGAAGCACGATGACTGCATTGTTGGCGGGAGCGGTGATGCCCACCGTCGGCGCCTTGTTCACCTTCACGGTCACCGTGGCCGATGTCGTTACCGCGCCCTTGTCGTCCGTGGCCTTCGCCGTCAACGCGTAGGTCGCTCCGGCAACGTTCGACCACGTGTAGGTGTACGGCGCGGTGGTCACCGTCGCGAGCTTGGTCGCGCCCTGATAGAACTCGACCTTGGTGATCGTCCCATCCGTGTCGCTTGCCGTCGCGGCGAGGTTGATCGTTGCAGGCGCCGTGTACGTTGCGTTGTTCGCCGGGGCCGTGATCGACACCGAAGGCGCGACGTTTGCTTTCACGTGGACCGTCGCGACGGCCGACGTCGTCGTCGCACCCTTGCTGTCCGTCGCCTTGGCGGTGAGCGAATAGTTGCCGATCGGGACGCCACTCCAGGTGTAGGCATAAGGAGCGGTGACGGACGTGGCGAGCAGCGTCGCGCCGTTATAGAACTCGACCTTGGTCAGCGTCGCGCCGGTCGCGGTCGCGGCCGCCGTCGCCGTTATCGCGACCGAAGTTGGAAAAACGAAATTCGCATTGTTGGCTGGAGCCGTGAGCGACACCGTCGGCGCGGTTGCGCATGCATTCGCCGCCGCAAACTCCGCGCTGACCTCGGTTGCCGTCAGGGCGCGATTGAAAACTTTCACTTCGTCGAGTTGGCCGGCGAAACGCAAGGTGGTGCTGCCGCTCAACCCGCCAATCCGCAGCGCCGACGCCACCACCGAATTGGCATTGTTGGGCGCGCCCGCCCGCTGCGTGAGCAACTGCGGCGTGCCGTCGACGTAGAGCTTGTTGGACGCCACCGCGCCGTTGGTGAACTCGGCGACCACGTGGCGCCACTTGCCTGCGAAACCGGTCGAGGCAATGCCATACACATCGCCATTCTGCGTCGTGAATCCGAACGAGCCTCCGGTAAAGACCAGCCCCTGCGAAACCCAGCCCAGAGGCATGACGGCGTCGGTGCCGCTCCAATTCACCCAGAACGCCACGGTAGTCTTGGCGGCGGCCGCCGTCGAAACCGCAAGACCGGCGACGTCGATCGCGCCGCCGGAGAAACTCGCGGCCTTGCAGGTGTCGCCTTTGGGCACACTGGCGACGGACGTCACCGAAGTCGCCGTTCCGGTAAGCGTTCCATTGTGCAAACCGGCGGCGTCGGTCACGACACCCGAGACCGCCCAGGCATCGTTGAACAAATACGCGTCGAGCGGCTTCGCCATCGTACCGGCGTTGACGGTCACGTTGACCACCGTCGACGTCGCGGTCGCATTCAGACTGTCGGTCACCTTGGCCGTGAGCGCGTAGGCTCCCACCTGCACATTGGCCCACGCAAAGTTGTAGGGCGATGCCGTAACCGTCCCGATCAACGACGCTCCGGCGTAGAAATCGACTTTCGATATCGTCGCGCCGGTACTCGGCGTCGCCGTTGCCTTGAGGGTTGTGGCAAGCGGCGCCGTGTAGGTCGTGTTGTTGACCGGCGCCGTAAGGGCGACAGTCGGCGGGCTCGCCGTCTGGATATGGCTGCGCTGATTGGACGCACCCAGCGGCCACGTGACCTCGGCGACGTTCGACCGATTGCCGTACGCGTCGGTGACCCACGCCTGCAAGGGGGGCGCAACCTGCCACGGGGCCGCCGGGATGTGTCCGACGAACTCGTCGCGGTCGGTGTTGGCAGCGAAGAGTCCGCTGACATCGAATTCGTCCCGCGTGGCCCTGAGACGCAGCCCCTTCACGTAGGCGGGCGAAGGGACGCAAACCACCCCATTGCAATAGGTCTTCACACGGAACGTCACCTGCGTCGACGCGGCGCTCGCGGCGTTGCCCGAGAGGTCCGCGTCGAGACGTTGCTCGAATCGAAGGGGATCGGCCGCGAATCGGTTCACGCTTTGCCCGCCCGGAATGCGCACCACTGCGCCGTCGGTCAGATCAACCACGCCAAACCCGGTCCGGTCCCCGAACCAGAGGATCCGCTCGCGCAATTGGGCGTCGATGCCTGCGATGTCGATGAGGGCTTCGGACGTGAATGCACCGCGATGCATTGCGGACGCCTTTCGATCGTAGTGCCGAATTTCCTGCCCGATGACCAGAGTGAGGACCCCGTTCTGGGCGTCGAGAGCTACCGCATCAGGGCCGTCAACGACAATGACTGCGCCACGGGCAAGCCCCATCAGCGCGTCGAACTGGATGACCGCACCGGAACGAACGAGCCACAAATATCCCGCAACGGGATCCAGAAGCAAGTTCGCCGAGCTCGTCCCCGGCAATTGCGTGAGATCGAATCGCGCCACCATCGCGCCGGTCGAATCGAGGCGCATGAGTGCCGTCGACGTCGCAACGAACAGCGCGTCGGGTCCCGCTACCGCGATCGCGAGCACGGGACCGTCGACAGGCCACTGCCTTCCGCGTGATCCGAAAGAATCGAAATGGAGAAGGGATGCGCCGACCCCGATCCAGACGCCACGGTCGCTCGGGTCGGCAACCATGGGCCCGAACATCGCGGCCTCGTCGGGCATCACTTTCGTGGTTGATTGAACCACCAATGCGTCGTCGAGCAGTGTGAGCGCCTCGTCCGTAAGCACCCACGCCCCGCCATTCCCGAGCGGTGCGACGTTGCGCACATGCTCGTCGATCGGCGCCGTCAGGAACGATCCCGCGCCGAAATCGACCCGTGACAGGCGCCCGCCTTCGATCAACCAGACACCGGTTGCGCTGGCGAACGCAGGGGTTGCCAGAAGGAGTGCCGCGGCCAGAATTTTCGGCAGGGAGAGGTTCATGGGCACGTCCCGGCCTGATTGACGACAAAATTGACCTCAAGGGACGAATAACCGTCGAATGATCCGGCACCGTGATACGCGGCCTTTGCCTTGTGAATTCCCACCGGCAACGTCGTCGCTTTCGTAGCGACACCGTTGACGATGGACGCGGAACCCACGCTCGCACCATCGACCAGGAAGTCGACCGTTCCGAGGTCATTGGACGCTGCGACATGCGCGGCCAACGACGATGTCTGGCCCGCGCACGCAGGACTTGGGCTGATGCTGAAATCGACCGGCAGCACGCCTGGGCTCAATACCTGCAGGCCCGCCGCGTCGTTAGCGATGACTACGTTTTGCCACCGGTCCACCGCGATGCCTTGCACGCCATAGCGCGGCAACGTTGTCGCATAGAGCAATTGCTGCCCGTCGGAAGTGAGCACTTGAAGAAACTGGTTCCCGACGGGCGACTGGAGACCGGTCGGGGCCGGGATGATCGCGTCCTTGGTCGCGAACGTCGGACGGTTGCTCGCATCCGTATACCCGCCGGCGTAGATGTTGCCGCTGCTGTCGATTGCAACCTTGGCCGGCGCAAAGGCGCCACCGCCGTTGCATTCATCGAGCTGGTCGCCGCCCAGCGGGAGATACCCGGAAAAGACGAGCTGCCGGCCATCCGGGGACAACTTGGCGAGGAACCCGAATTCGGGCGTCCACAAAAGGCAATCCTTGGTGACACCGCCCACGCCTCCCAGCAGCGCGCTGTAGACATAGGGGAAATTGGTCGAGTTGGTCTTTCCGGCCACGATCGCAGCGCCGGATGGATCGACAACGATGCTTGTTCCGCGATCGCGCAGGTCGCCGCCCAGGCGCGCCGTGTAAACGATCGCCGTCCCCGAGGCATTGAGCTTGGTTACGAACGCGTGCGACGCCTGGTCCGTGATCAGGTTGTGCCAGCCGGTCGGTCCGACAGCCTTCGTGCCGAAATCCGGTGAGCCGGGGCTCGCCGGCAAGCCGGGTTCCGCCTGCCCCGTCACGTAGGCATTTCCCGCGCCGTCGACGGCAATGGCAAATCCCGTCGGGTGGATGTTGGACTGGAGGATGCTGGTCGGTGGTGTATGACCGCCGCAGATGGAGCCCTGCGTACCGGAATTGCCGAGATAGGTCGCATACAGGACAACCTGGCCTGCCGGATCGAGCTTCATTACATAGGGTGCGATGCAACCCGCAGCGACGCTGGCCGTCGAATAAGGCGCACCTGGCGTCGTCGGCAGCCCGTCGCGGGCGCTGCCCGTCAGGTAGATGGCGCCGGCGCTATCCAGCGCGATCGCGCCGACGCGCTTCAGCGCCGGGTCGAGCGCGATCGAAAGCTTGGCGACCTGTCCCGTTGCGCCGACTTTGAAAACAAACCTCTTGCCGGTCGTCGCCTGGTATTGGCCGCCGGTGACGGGATAATCCTTTGCGGCGCTTTCGTAGGCGACGAGAAACGCGTTGCCGTTGGCGTCGATGGCCAACCCGGACGCTTCCTCTTCGCCGAACAGGTCCCAGGTTGGATCCTTGGACGCCCCGACCAACGCGACGAAGCTGGCGGTGCGGCCGAGCGGCGGGAGCTTGGCGACGAACCGGAGACCATTTCCCGCGTTGGTGATCGCCGCGGAATTGACACCCGGAAAATTGTACGAGCCGATGACGCCGGAAACGTAGGCATTGCCGGTGGCGTCGACAACGAGATCGGTCAGGCGATCGTGGCCCGTCCCGCCAATCGTGAAATCTGCCGCAACCAGAAAGGGCGGGCTCGCGGCCGCTCCCGATGCGCCGATTGCGGCCACGCACATCACCAGAATGACGCTGGAGATGGTGGTGGTCGAGCGCGTGGTCGAATGACGCATGGTCCCTCCCTGACCAATGCCAATGCGTTTTGCGATCGCAAGTTAGACGTCGACGGTTGTTCGGCGCAATCGTCCGTTCGGTCGAGGCCGGCTTTTTCTTGACGTATTTGTACGCCGCGTTTTTTCGCCTGACACCTGTCACTTCTGACAGGTTTGCGAATTATTTCGGCCTAGGCCCGCGCCGCCGGATTGGGTTGTATCGCGGAACGATGCGACCTGGAGCGCTGTCTATGGCGAGGTCGTTCCCTCTGCGGCCGCCCGCGGTTTGGAGTACGCTTTACGGTTGCGACGGGAGCCCGGGCCGGCCGAGACATTCGGTCCGCGCGGAACGCTGACAAGAACAACCGTTTTGGCCATTTTTCAGGAGGCGTCCATGGCGAAGCTCGACATCAACGGCAAGGTGTACGACGTCCAGGTCGAGGACACCACGCCCTTGCTGTGGGTCATCCGCGAGCAGGTCGGGTTGACCGGAACCAAGTACGGCTGCGGGGTCGCCCAGTGCGGCGCATGCTCCGTGCACATCAACGGTGCGGTCGTCCGCTCGTGCTCGTATCCGGTGAGCGCGGTCAAGGCGACCGACAAGATCGTGACCATCGAAGGCCTGTCGCACACGACCACGCATCCGGTACAAAAGGCGTGGCTCGCCCTCGACGTGCCGCAGTGCGGCTACTGCCAGTCGGGCCAGATCATGGCGGCGGCGGCGCTGCTCGCCAAAACGCCGGACCCGTCCGACGCGCAGATCGACGAGGCGATGACCAACATCTGCCGCTGCGGCACGTACCAGCGGATTCGCGCCGGCGTCCACCAGGCCGCGGCGGCGATGAAGTCGGCGTCCGCCAATCCCGAATCGTCGAACGCCTGACGCCCCGGAGATCGCCATGACCAAGATCATCCGCAGGAAGGCCACGAATCTTTCCCGGCGCAAGTTCATCGTCAGCTCCGCGGCCGCCGGCGGCGGGCTCGCGCTCGGCATGCGCTTGCCCTTCGGCATCGACGCCGCCGAAGCGGCGATGGCGCCCGTCGAAGTCAACGCATGGGTCGTGGTCCGGCCCGACGACGCGTGCATCATCCGCGTCGCCCGTTCCGAAATGGGCCAGGGCACGATCACCGGCCTCGCCCAGCTCGTGACCGAAGAGCTCGAGTGCGACTGGAACAAGGTCGGCGTCGAATTCCCGACCCCCGGCGAGAGCAACGCGCGCGAACGCGCGTGGGGCGAATTCGGCACCGGCGGCAGCCGCGGCATCCGCACGTCCGAGGATTACGTCCGCCGCGGCGGCGCGGTCGCGCGCGTCATGCTGCTGCAGGCGGCGGCCAACGAGTGGAAAGTTCCGGTGAGCGAGCTCACGGTGAGCAACGGCGTCATCACGCACACGCCGACCGGGCGCACGACGACGTACGGCAAAGTCGCGCCGGCCGCGGCCAAGCTCACGCCGCCCGATCCGAAGAGCATCGCGCTCAAGAATCCGAAGGACTGGAAGATCGCGGGCAAGCCGATGAAGCGGCTCGACACCGCGCCCAAGCTCGACGGGAGCCTGGTCTACGCGATCGACCTCAAGCTGCCCGGCATGCTCAACGCCGCGGTCATGGATTGTCCCGGTGTTCGGCGGCAAGCTCGTGAGCTTCGACAACGCGAAGATCGCGTCGATGCCCGGCGTCAAGCGCGCGGTCAAGGTGAACGACACCACGGTCGCGGTCGTCGCCGACACGTGGTGGCACGCGAAGACCGCGCTCGCCGCGCTGCCCATCGTCTGGGATGAAGGCGCCAACGCGACCAGGACGAGCGCGCAGATCGCCGATCACCTGAAGGAAGGGCTGACGGCGAAGGAAGCCTATGCGATGCGCAACGAAGGCGACGCGCAGAAGGCGATCGCCGCGGCGCCCACCAAGGTCGAGGCCGTCTACCGCACGCCGTTCCTCGCGCACGCGACGATGGAGCCGATGAACTGCACGGTCCGCATCTCCGCCGACAAGGCCGAGGCGTGGGTGTCGTCGCAAAACGGCGAAGCGTCGCTCGCGGCGCTGGCCGAAGCGACCGGGCTGCCGCTCGGCAAATGCGAGGTCTACAAGCACGTCCTGGGCGGCGGCTTCGGCCGGCGCGGCCAGCAGGACTACGTGCGGCAGGCGGCCGCCATCGCCAAGCAGTTCCCCGGCGTGCCGGTCAAGATGATCTGGAGCCGCGAAGAGGACATGACGCACGACTTCTTCCGGCCGATCTCGCAGGCGCGCTGCGCGGCGGGCATCGACGCCGCCGGCAATCTCGTCGGGCTGCAGGTGCGCGTGTCGGGACAGTCGATCAACGCGTTCAACAACTCGGCCGCGGCGAAGGACGGCAAGGACGACCGCCAATTGCAGGGTTATTACGAGAAGCCCGGCGACGCGCAACTGGGCTACGCACCGCCCAATCTGCTGCTCGAATACGCCATGCGCAACACGCATGTTCCCGTCGGCCCGTGGCGTGGCGTCAACACCAACCAGAACGCCGTCTACATGGAATGCTTCATCGACGAGGCGGCGAAGGCGGCCGGCAAGGATCCGCTCGAATTCCGGCGCGCGTTGATGACCAATTATCCGAAGCATCTCGCCGTGCTCAACGCGGCGGCGGCCAAGGGCGATTGGGGCAAGCCGCTGCCGCCCGGCGTCGGTCGCGGCATCGCGCAGTTCATGGGTTATGGGAGTTATTCGGCGGCGGTGGCCGAGGCTTCGGTGGACAAGGACGGCAAGGTCAAGGTCCACCGGATGGTGCTGGCGCTCAACTGCGGGCACGTCGTCAATCCCGACCAGGTCGCGGCGCAGGTCGAAGGCTCGGTCGCGTACGGCCTCTCGGCGGCGTTCTACGGCGAGATCAGCATCGACAAGGGTCGCGTGGTGGAGACCAACTTCCACACGTATCCGATCCTGCGGCTCGCCGAAATGCCGAAGGTCGAGACGGTGCTCGTGCCGACCTTCGATTTCTGGGGGGGCGTTGGCGAGCCGACGATCTGTGTCGTCACGCCGTCGGTGCTGAACGCCATCGCCGCGGCGACGGGCAAGCGCGTGCGGGACCTTCCGCTGAAGAACCAGATGGAGGCACTCAAGAGCGCATGAAAGAGCGCGTCGTCGCAACGTCGACGGTGGCGGCGCTGGCAATCATCAGCGCGACGGCCTTCGCAGCGAACCCGGCCTATGAAATCGTCGGTGACGGCATCCCCGCGCCGCTCGCGGCCGAAGCCGGCGATCCGGCGCGTGGCCGTGCGCTCATCGTCGCGCGCGACAACGCGAACTGCGTGCTGTGCCATGCGGTGCCCGATCCCGCGATCCGTTTCGCCGGCGATGTCGGGCCCTCGCTTGCCGGCGTCGGTCGCAAGCTCACGACGCCGCAGCTGCGCCTGCGCGTCGTCGACGATTTGCAGGTCAATCGCGCGACCGTGATGCCGAGCTACTACAAGGTCGCCGGGCTCGTTGAGGTCGCGGCACCCTACGTCGGCAAGCCGATCCTGTCCGCGCGCGAAGTCGAGGACATCGTCGCGTGGCTCGCGACCTTGCAATGAGAAGCTCACGCCGGCGCCTGCTGCAGGGTGCGAGTGCGCTGATCGCGATCGCCTGCCTGCCGGCGCGTGCCGCCGACGGCAGCCTGCCGGCCATCCCCGAGCTGACGGCGTTTCTCGCGGGACGCACGCCGCGGCGCGAGCGCGTGCGCATGGAATTGCCGCGGATCGCCGACAACGGGCTGTCGGTGCCGATGCGCCTTGCCGTCTCCGGCCCGTTTGCGCCGGGGCCCTTCGTGCGCAAGCTCGCACTCTTCGCCGAAATCAATCCGGTCCCCGACATGGCCGTCTTCGAGTTTCCGCAGCCGCTGGAGCGAATCGAGATCGACACGCGCGTCCGGCTCGCCGGCACGCAGCAAATCGTCGCCGTCGCGGAGATGACCGACGGCACGCTGTTCGCCACGGCGATGGAAGTGATCGTCACGCTGGGCGGCTGCATGGACGGAACGTAACCCCGAGGCCAGCCATGCCCAACGCCCGCATCACCGTCCCCGATCGCGTCCCGCGCGGCCTGCCGTTCGAGGTGCGCATCCAGATCCGGCATCCGATGGAGACCGGCTACCGCACGGACGACATGGGCAAGTCGATTCCGCGCAACGTGATCCGCGCGTTCACCTGCCGCTACAACGGCGACCCCGTGTTCGTCGCGAAATTGAGCTCCGGCATCGCCGCCAATCCGTACCTCCGGTTCTTCGTCCTGGCGCGCGCGTCCGGCGAGTTGACCTTCGAATGGATCGACGACGCCGGCACGCGGGAGTCCGAGCGCGTCGCCGTGACCGTCGGCTGATGCCGCGACGCTTCCTCCTGTTGCTCGTGCTGGCGGCAGGCGCTGCCTGCGCGCAGGAACGGACACTTCCGCTTTCGACGTTGCGTTCGGGCATCACGTTCGCGGGGCCGGATGTGCGGGCGCTGCAAGCCGACGACACCGCGAATCCCGGGATGCTGTGGGTGCAGCGCGGCGGCGAGTTGTGGACCGCGGCGGCCCCCGGCGGGAGCTGCGCCTCCTGTCATCGCGACGCCGCCGCGTCGATGCGCGGTGTGGCCGCCCGCTATCCCGCGTTCGACAAGTCGAGCGGCGATGTCGTCGATCTCGATGCGCGCATCAACGCCTGCCGCACGCAGCGCCAGCACGCGCCGGCGTGGCCGCGCGAAGCCGACGACCTGCTGGCGCTCACCGCCTACGTCGCGTTTCAATCCCGCGGCATGCCGATGGCGGTGACGATCGACGGGCCCGCGCGCGCGTCGTTCGACCGCGGGCAGGCGCTGTTCCACACGAAGCATGGCCAGATGAACCTCGCCTGCGCGCAGTGTCACGACGACAATTGGGGCAAGCGACTTCTCGCCGAGAACATCAGCCAGGGCCACGGCACCGCGTTCCCCGCGTACCGGCTCGAATGGCAGAACCTCGGATCGCTGCAGCGGCGCATCCGCGCGTGCTATTTCGGGATTCGTGCCGAGATGCCCGCGCCGGGCGCGCGCACGCTCACCGATCTCGAGCTCTACCTCGCGTGGCGCGCGCAGGGGCTCGCGATGGAGGCGCCCGGCGTCCGGCGCTGACCGGCGAAACAAACGAAACAAAAACGGCCTCCCGGCGAAGTCTGCCCGTTGCGTCCGGCCGCCATACTTCATTCGTGCGCGCGACCCCCATCCTTTGTCCGCGCCAGGGATGAAATATGAACGCTACCTCGGAATTGCATCTGGTCGAAGCCGCCTTGTCCTCGCGCGCGCGCTACGAGCGTGCGCTCGCGATGCTGCACACTCATCGCGGTGACCCGCTGGGCGAAGTCGAGCGCCTGCTTGCCGACGACCCCGGCTTCATGTTCGGCCATTGCCTGCGCGCCGCGCTGGCGGTGCATGGCCGGCGACGGGGCCATGCACAACGCGCTCGCCGCGAGCATCGCCGCCATCGAATCCGCCCGGCCGGCCGCCGGCGAACGCGAGCGGCGCCACGCCGCCGCCGCCCGCGCCGCGCTCGAGGGCGATCCCGTGCGCGCGCTCGAGCTTTATGCCGCGATCGTCGTCGACTGGCCGCGCGACATCCTCGCCCTCACGGTGGCGCACGCGCTCGATTTCCGCCTCGGACGACGCCGGATGCTGCGCGACCGGATCGCGCAGGTGCTCCCCGAATGGGACGCGTCCGTCCCGGGCTACGCCAGCGTGCTCGCGATGTACGCGTTCGGCCTCGAAGAGAACGGCCAGCGCCGTCGCGCCGAAGCCATCGCGCGCCGCGCGCTCGCGTTCGCGCCCGGGCACCCGGGCGCCATCCATGTCGTGACCCACGTGATGGAGATGCAGGGGCGCGCGCGCGACGGCCTCGCGTGGCTCGCCGCGACCGAATCGTCGTGGGCCGAGGGAACCGGCTTCAGCGTCCATCTCGCGTGGCACCGGGGCGTGTTTCAGCTCGAGCTGGACGACGTGCAATCCGCGCTCGCGACCTACGATTCGCGTCTCGCGCCCGGAGACGCTTCCGGCGGCGCCGCGCTCGTCGACGCCTCGGCGCTGCTGTGGCGTCTCGTGCTGCGCAATGTCGACCTCGGGAATCGCTGGCGCGTCCTTGCCGATCGCTGGGAAGCGCGCCTGCGCCCGCGGGCGCCGGTCTTCCAGGCCGTGCACGCGTTGATGGCGTTCACCGTCGCGGGACGCGACGAAGCGTCGCTGCGGGTGCTCGATTCGATACGCACCGGCGCTTCGCGGTCGATCCTGGCGTTGCCTCCCGATGAAGGCCTCGCGGAACCGGTTTGCGAAGCTCTGGTCGCCTTCGTCCACAAGGATTTTGCGCGCTGCGTCGAGCGCCTCAATCACGTTCGCCACCTGGCGTACCGGTGCGGCGGCAGTCTCGCGCAATGCGATCTCATCCACCTCACATTGACCGAGGCGGCGTTGCGCGCCAGGCAGAACCGGCTCGCGCGCGCATTGGCGGCGGAGCGCGCCGCGCAAAGGCCCGCGAGCCTGCTGAACCGGCTGTTGCTGGCGCGTGCCGCCGCGCCGATGGCGGCGGCGTAGCGACCTATTGCAATTCGATGCCGGTCTTCTTCACGAGCTTCGCGTACTTCGCGAGCTCGCTGGGGAAGAACTGGCTCGCGTATTCCGGCGTGCTCACGTTGATCGTGTTGCCCTGCTTCGCCATCGCCTCGGTCACCTCGGGCGTCGCGAAGGCCGCGGCAAACGCGTCGCGGACCCGCTTGACGTCCGCCGGCGCCATTTTCGCGGGGCCGATGACGGCGAACCAGCCCTCGACCAGGTAGTTCGGCAGCCCCTGCTCCACCATCGTCGGAATCTCCGGCGCGGCGGCCAGGCGCTGCGCGGTGCCGGTGCCGATCGCGCGCAGCGCGCCGCTCTTGATGTGCTGCTGCACCGACGGCAGCGAGAGCGCGCCGATCTCCACCTGCCCGCCGATCAGGTCGGTCAGCATCGGGCCCACGCCCTTGTACGGCACGTGCGTCGCGGTGACACCCGCCTCGTCGAAGAACATTGCGGCCGCGAGATGCAGGATCGTGCCGTTGCCGGAGGAGCCGTAGTTGTACTTGCCGGGATTGGCCTTGAGCAGCGCGATCAGCTCCTGGGCGTTCTTCGCCGGCACCTTGGAATTGACGACGAGCACGATCGGCGTCGAGCCGATGACGGCGATCGGCGTGATGTCGGCGATCGGGTCGAACGGCACCGACTTGTACACGCTCGGATAGATGACGTGGTTGTTCGACACGATCGACAGCGTGTGGCCGTCGGGCGCCGACTTCACGAGCGCCGACGTGCCGACGATGCCGCCCGCGCCCGGCTGGTTGTCGACGACCACCGGAGCGTTCAACGCCTTCGACAGCGCGGGCTGCGCCGCGCGCGTGATCGTGTCGACGCCGGAGGCCGTCGCCACGGGCAGGATGAACTTGACGGGACGCTCGCCCATTTGCGCGTAGGCGGGACCGAGAAATGCGCACGCGGCGAGCGCGGCAACGAGTCGCACGAAGCGAAGCGGGCGTCGAGTCATCGAGTTTCTCCGGAAAATGCGGGTCATCAGGCGATCGCGTGTTGCTGCAGCAGCGCGTCGATCTCCGCCGCTTCGTAGCCGAGCGCACGCATCAGCTCGCGCGTGTGCTCGCCGAGGCGCGGCGGATGCAGGCGAACGCCCATGCGCGCCCCCTGCATCGTGAGCGGAAACAGCGTCGTCTTGACCGTCTGCCCGGCGCGATCGCCGTCGGGCAGGCGCACGTCGGCGAGCCCGCCGGTGGCCTTGAGATGCGGGTCGTCGTACAGATCCTCCGGCCGCCGGATCGGCGCGAACGGCAGCCCGACGCGCTCGAACAAGCGCGGCGAGTTCGTCGGCGGTGCGGCCGGCGAGACGCTTCCGCAGGGTCTCCAGCAGTGCCGGGCGCCGCTCCACGCGCTGGTTGTTGGTCGCGAGCATCGCGTCGGCCTTGAGGTCGTCGAAGCCGAGCGCGTCGCAGAACGTGAGCCACTGCGCGTCGCTCACCGCGGCGAGAAAGATCTGCTCGCCGTCCTTGACCGTGAACACGTCGTACACGGCCCACGGATTGTCGCGCGCGGGCATCGGCGCCGGCGCCTTGCCGGTCATCGCGTACTGCAGCATGTGCTGGCCGACGAGGAAGACGTTGTTCTCGAACAGCGCCGACTGCACTTCCATGCCGCGGCCCGTGACGCCGCGCTGGATCAGCGCGCCCAGCGTGCCGATCGCGCCGAACAGGCCGCCCATGATGTCGTTGATGCTGGTGCCCGCCCGCAGCGGATCGCCGGGACGGCCGGTCATGTACGCGAGGCCGCCCATCATCTGCACGACCTCGTCGAGCGCGGTGCGATTGTCGTAGGGCCCGGGCAGGAAGCCCTTGTGGCTGACGTAGATGAGCCGCGGATTCGACCTTCGACAGCGCCGCGTAGTCGAGGCCGTACTTGCCCATCGTGCCGGGCTTGAAGTTCTCGGCGACGACGTCGGCGCTCGCGGCCAGCTTGCGCGCCACTTCCGCGCCCGCAGGCTGGTGCAGGTCGATCGCAATGCTCTTCTTGTTGCGGTTGAACATCGGGAAGAAGCCGGCGCCCGCGCCCAGCAGGCGGCGCGTGCGGTCGCCGTCGATCGGCTCGACCTTGATCACCTCGGCGCCCATGTCGGCGAGCATCATGCCGCACGTCGGGCCCATGACCATGTGCGTGAACTCGACCACGCGCAGGCCGGCGAGCGGCTGCGGCGGATGGTGTGCCCACGCTTGCGGCCTCATTGGCCAATTCGGCCGCTGCGCGCCTCCGAGGGGGAGCAATGAGCGCTTGGGCGGCCCGGCGGCGCTCATGATGCGGCGCGCATCGTCTTCGGCAGATTCGCGCGCCACAGCGTTCCGTGCAGCGTCTTCGCCTTCGAGCCAGCCCGCCACCTTGGCGCGCAGCGCGATCAGCCGGTCGAAATCCTGGCCGGTCGGCACGCCCATGCTCGCGAACATGTAGACGACGTCCTCGGTGGTGACGTTGCCGCTCGCGCCCGGCGCGTGCGGGCAGCCGCCGATGCCGGCGAGGCAGGCGTCGAAGCGTCGTATCCCCAATTGCCACGCGGCGAAGACGTTCGCCATGCCGAGACCGCGCGTGTCGTGGAAGTGCCCGCACGTGAGTCGGTCGCCCGCGACCGCGAGCGCGCGCGTGAAAAGATCCTGCACCATCGCCGGGATCGGCGTAGCCGACGGTGTCCGCGAGCCCGACGCGATCCACGCCTGCATCGAGCACGGCCTGGATCAGCCGCAGCACTTCCGACGCCTCGACACGGCCCTGGATCGTGCAGCCGAACGCGGTGCTGAGACCCACTTCCAGGAGACAGCGCGAACCGGCGGCGTCACGCGCCGCGCGGATGCGCCGGATCTCCTGCACGACCTCGTCGGGCGTGCGGCGCAGGTTGGCGAGGCTGTGCGCGTGGCTCGCCGACAGCGGCACCAGCATCAGGTCGGCGCCGCTCTCGATCGCGCGCTCCGCGCCCTTGAGATTCGGCACGAGCACCGAGGCGAAAAGTCCGGGAAGCGTTTTCGCGAAGGCGACCAGCTCCGCCGTGTCGGCAAGCTGCGGCAGCAGCCGCGGCGGCACGAACGAGCCGACCTCGATCTCGCGCTGCCCGGCGGCGTACGCATCGCGGATCCATTCGATCTTCTGCGCGGTCGGCAGCACGCGCGCGATGCTCTGCAGGCCGTCGCGCAGGCCGACTTCTCTGATGACGACGCTGGAGCGCGCGGCGTCAACCTGCGGCATGCGCCTTTTCCTGTTCCCAGGCGTCGAGGATGGCCCGCGCGCCGTTCGTCGCCGGATTCATCATGCCGTCGTGCCCGGGCGTCTTCGCGGTCAGCTCGATCACGTAGCCGTTCGGGTCGCGAAAGTAGATCGAGCGGACGAAGCCATGCTCCGAAATTCCGCGCGCCTCCATGCCGCGCGCCTTGCCCTTTGCCAGCATGGCATCGAGCACCGGGGGCTCGACTTCGAGCGCGATGTGCAGGTCGAAGTCGTGCTGCGGCTTGAACTCGAACGGCATGTCGGGCGCTTCGAAGAATGCGAGGTACGAGCCGTCGTCGAGCCGGTAGAACGTGTGCAGCACGGCGGTCTTGCGTCCGGTGATCGTCTCGCGGATGTCGAGACTGCCGGACAGCGGCAGCCCGAGGAAATCCTCGTAGAATTTCCGCGTCTCCTCCGAGTCGCGGCAGCGATACGCGTTGTGATGCAAGCCCTTGATCATCGCGTGTCTCCGGTCAGATGCGCACGAAATCCTTGCCTTTGTTGGGATCGACGACGTATTGGTAGAACGCCTCGTTCACGCGCTTCCAGTTCTTCAGCGCCTTCATGTTGCCGAGCCAGCGCGAGATGTTCGGATAGGCGCCGTAGTCGATGGCGATGGCTTCGCCGCCGAGCGTCATCATCCCGCCGAGGTAATCGGCGATCGTGATCTCGTTGCCGCAGAGATAGTTGTTGCGTCCGATCAGGCTCTGGTCGAGCACCTTGAGCCAGCCGAGCGCCTTGTCCTTGCCGTAGGCAATGGTCCCGGCCTGCACGACATCGTCGGGCCGTTTCATGAACGGGAAGATCTGCGGATACACGAATCCGTACGAAAAGTCGCGGTAGAAGCCGGTGTTGAACCAGTCCATCCGCTCGTTCACGTGCGCCCGCTTGCGCGCATCCTTCGGGTAGGCGGGTGAGCCGACCTTGTCCGCGAGATACTTGAGAATCGACGAGCTCTCGGTCAGGCGGAAGTCGCCGTCCTCGAGCACCGGCACCTGATGGCTTGGATTGATCGCCTCGAACGGCGGCTGATACTGCGCGCCGGTGAAGAGGTCGACGATTTGCAGATCGAGATCGATGCCGGACTCGGCCGCGAACAGCACGACGGGCCGGCTCGTCGTCGACACCGGATGATAGTAAAGCTTCATGTGGAGCTCCTTCCGAGGATTGACGCGCGACAGCCACGCCGGGTGCTCCGCCGCGAGCCCGCTATTCTGTCACGTTTGGAATCGGGGCGTAGACTCCGCGGGATCCGCCCGGTCCCGCGAGCGGGTCCTATGGGGAGCCGCCCTGAAACACGGCAACTACGGAGTCACCGCAGTGACCAGCGCTTCACCGAATTCGTCGGCGCTGGTGACACTGTCGGAGAACGCGGTGACCGGCAATGCAATAGGCATCAAGGCCGACGGTCCGAGCACTTTCGCGTACGTCGGAAGCAATCACCTGGCGAATTTCGGCACTGATTTCGTCCAGCCCAATGGCGCCTTCTTCGGCTCGTATCGCAACAACGTAGGCGTCTTCACGTCGTTCGGAACGATCTCCACCGCCGTCGGGCTTTAAGGCGCGGGCGCTCGCGCGCGCCGCAGATGTCGTCCCGTTCAGTGCGACCCGACGTGCCCCGCGGGCGGCAGGCCGACCGGTCCGGCCGATGAGGCGGTCTTCGAGGCGGACGCGGCCCCGCCCGCATCATCCAGCCGCTGCACGTCGCCGTTGAGCTCGCCGCCTTCGGCGATGATGAGCTTGCCGTAGCGGATCGTGCCCGAAACGCGACCCGTGCCATGGATCACCAGACGCGTACGCGCAGTGAGCTCGCCCAGGAATTCGCCGTGGATCTCGGCCACGTCGATCAGCGCCGTTCCCTTCAGCATTCCCGGCTTCGCGATTTCCATGGCCTTGCTGTGCACGGTCGCTTCCACGTGACCTTCGATGACAAGCGCGTCGCAGTCGGAAATCTCGACGCCCCGCAACTTGATGTTGATGCCGACAAAGAGCTTGCTGCCCGGAGGCTCGACTTTTTGCGAAGTGCGTCGCGGGCGGCACCGACACGTCCGTGGACAATGTTGGAGGTGTCGCGACCGTCGCGTGTTGCGGCAGCGCTGCGGTCGGACGCGGCGTTGCGGTGGCGGGCGTCGCCGTCCCCCGGCCGGCGCTGCCTGGCGGATCGTAAAGCGCGGGCTTCAGCGCGGACTTGTCGATGTTCTTCGCTTCGGCGAGTCGATCCCGGCGACCGAAATTCAGCATGGTGGCTCCTTGGCGTGGCGTGGCGACGAATGACAACGTCATTATTCGCCCCGAATGCCTCTTATGCAACATGAATCGCGGAAGATTTTTTCGCGTGAAATATCGGCCTGTCAGCGTTCGTCCTACATCGCGGTCCTACGACAGGAACGGACGCATACCGACATCGGCTCACCGACCCCGGCGGGATGATGCAGGTGCGGAGACCCGCTTGGCATCGCGCCGGACTCAGGCTCCCTGGTCCGTCGCCGATCGGAATCCATTGCCCCGCATGCAGGATACCGATCGCGCCGACGCCGGGAGGGGCTCCGCCCTTTCGTGGAAGATGGCCCAACATGAAGCGAATATTTCTGGTCGAGTACTCGTCGCTGGCGCGCGAGCGGATTCGTCAGTCCGTTGCCTGGCTCGAGGATTGCCAGATCGTCGGCGAATCCGACGCCGCCAACGAAGCGATCACCGAAGTCGACGACCTCGATCCGGACATCGTGATCACCGACCTCTTGCTGAAGGACGGGACGGGCGTCGATGTCGTCAAGCGGATTCGCGCGCGGCACGGACCGATGCGCCCACTCATTTTCGTCATGGCCAATCGCCCGCACCCCACCCATCGCGCCACTCTGGCGGCGGCAGGCGCAAACGGCGTGTTCGACAAGGTGCGCGAATACGGCCTGCTGATCGAAGAGTTGCGCGACGCCGCCTGAGGCGCGACACGGCGAAGCCAGGGTGCGCATGGTCAACATTCCCTCCATTTCCTTTGCCGCCATGCTGGTGGCAGCAGGCTTGGTCGCGGCAGGATTACCGACGATCGGCACCGGCGTGCCGCATACCACTCGCATACCACGACTTGGCGATCGTTCCCGCGACCGACGCGAGTGCTCTCGAGCCGTATCGCGCGGAGCAAGGAGTGGCGGAGGACACCGCGATCACGGCGAACGTGAAAGACGCGATTGCGAACGTCGTGGGTCCCGGAGCGGCGGAGATCAACGTCGAGACGCGCGCCGCGATCGTCACGCTGAGCGGAACAGCGCCCTCCGCTGCGATCCGTGTTCTGATTCGCGAAGCGGCGTGGACCGTCGGCGGTGTCGTGGATGTCGTCGACAAGCTCGAGGTCAAGTCGACGGCCTGAGCCGACCGTTACGTCCAGGGCCTGAAGCCGCGTCGCAGCAACAGGAACGATGACGGAACGGTGACGCAAAGCGCCGCCAGCATCGCCGCCGGCTTCGGAACACCCAGATAGTCGACGACGATCGCGAGCATCCCGAGCGATAGAAGGTACATCACCGCGTAGGTTGCCACGTAGGCAAGCGCGGAGCGCGCGCCGAGCCGCGCGCGGAATACGAATGTCGCATGCGCCCAATATCCGATGCCGAGCCCCGCGAGATACGCGGCCGTGTACGCAATTCGGTAGTCGACGACAAGGAGCAGCAGCAGGTAGATGCCGTAGCTCACCCCGGTGTTGGCGGCGCCGACGGCGACGAAGCGGGCGAAACGCACGGAGGCAGGGCGGCGACCGGGCGCTTCAGCGGCGCACGAGGCGCAGGAAAGCGTCGTAGTCCCGCACGTAGTCGGCAGGATCGTACGCGTGCGAGGCAAAGACGAGCAACGACGCATCGGCGCTATAGTCGTACTGCACGCCCCAGGTCTTCGGCGGCAGGTAGACGCCGAGCGCCGGCGTGGCGAGCAGAAACTCCTGCCGGTGCTTGCCGTCGTCGGCGATGACGCGACAGCTGCCGCTCACGCAGACGAGAAACTGGTGGCACTTGCGATGGGCGTGCTGCCCGCGGATCTGCCGGCTCGACACCCCATGCACGACGAAAAATCGCTTGATGTCGAACGGCAGGAATTCGCCGATTTCGCCGGCGATCAGGTTGCCGCGCAGGTCGGCGACGTCGGTCAGCGCCTGGACGAAAACGCCTTTCACGCGGGTCCTGCCGGGTGCGGCCGCCGCCGCGCGCGACGCCGGCGCGGCGACCTCCGCTCCCGCGTCGCAATAACTCACGATGCGCGCCGGATTGCCGGCGACGACCGCGTAGGGCGGCACGGACTCCACGATCACCGCGCCGGCGCCGACCATCGCGCCCCGCCCGATCGTCACGCCGGGCAGTATCGTCGCATTGGCGCCGATCGACGCGCCCTGCTTCACCACCGTCGTCAGGAACGTTTTCGGCTTCTTCCTGCTGCGCGGGAAGTGATCGTTCGAAAACGTGACGTTCGGCCCGATGAACACGTCGTCCTCGATGCGCACGCCATCCCAGAGCTGCACGCCGCATTTCACGGTGACGCGATCGCCCACGACGACGTCGTTCTCGATGAACGTGTGGTCGCAGATGTTGCAGTCGGCGCCGATCCGGGCGCCGGGAAGAATGTGCGCGAACGCCCAGATTCGCGTGCGCGCGCCGACCTTGCGCGATTCGCAAAGCGCCTGCGGATGCACCAGTTTGGCCACGACGCTTACTCCTTCCCGAACGTGTACCGCCGCTGCACGATCGCGAGCGGCCGGGCCTTGGTGTTCTCGAACGCGCGCCAGGCGTACGCGCCGACGACCGAAAGGCCAAGCGCGTTCAGCGCGCCGAAGCCCGCGATCAGCAGCACCGTCGTCGCATAGCCCGGCTCGGAAATGATGCCCGTCACCCGCGCGACCAGCACGACCGCGCCGTAGCCCAGCGCAATCACGAGCGCGATGCAGCCGACGGCGAACAGCAGGCGGATGGGCAGGTCGGAAAACGCGAGGCTGCTGTCGAGCATGTACGTGAGCTTCTTGCCGAGCGTCCAGCCGCTCGCGCCGTGCGCGCGGGGACGCCGGCGGTAAGGCACTTCCGCGCGCCGCATGCCGATCCAGACGAGCTGCCCGACGAGGCTCGAATGCGCCTCGCTGAACGCGACCAGCTCGTCGCGCGCGCGCTGGTTGCAGCCGAACACATCGATGCCGCCTTTCGGCATTTCCGGCTGCACGAGCCGGCGATACGTCGCCCAGAACAGCGCCGAGGCCGCACGCGCGGCCAACGGGTCGTCGCGGCCTTCGCGAACGCCGCAGACGACGTCGCACGCATCCGCCTCGAGCTTGCGGAAGAACTCGATCACGAGCTCCGGAGGTTCCTGCAGGTCCGCGGCCATCACGGCGAAATAAGGCCCGCTCGCTTCGACCAGGCCCGCGCGGATCGCCGCGAACGCGCCGAAGTTGCGCGCCATGTCGAGCACTTTCGCCGTCAGGCCCGTCGCCGGCAGCGCCTCGATCAACGCCGCCAGCGAGCGGTCCGGGCTGCCATCGACGACGAGAACCACCTCGAGCGCGCCGCCCAGCTCGCCGTCGAGGCGCACGAGCGCCGCGAGCAGATCGGGAATCGTCGGCTCGTTCTTGAATACCGGGACTACGAGCGAGTAGCGGGTCGCCATGAATTGCAGGCCGCCGCGACGGCGGCGATCTCCGGGTCGGTGAGCTCAGGGTAGCACGGCAGCGTCAGCACTTCCGCGCACGCACGGTCGGTGCGCTCGAGGCCGGTGGCCGGCGCGTCGCCCGACCACGCGGCCTGGCCGTAATCGGGAACGGGATAATGAACGTCGGTCGCGACACCGGCCTCGGCGAGGTGCGCGCGCAGCGGGTCGCGCAATTTCGCGCGCACGACATACAGATGCGTGACATCTTCGAGAGTGGAAGGCGGCAGCACGATCGCCGGATTGGCGATTGCCTCGGCGTAACGCGACGCGATCTCGCGCCGGCGTGCATTCCAGGCATCGACGTGCGGCAGCTTGACGCGCAGCACCGCGGCCTGCAATTCGTCCATCCGCGAATTCATCCCGCCCTCGACCTCGATCCGGTACTTGCCGCGCCAGCCGTAGGTGCGGAGCTCCTTGATTTTCGCGGTCAGCGCCGCGTCGCTCGTGACGAGGGCCCCGGCATCGCCCAGCGCGCCCAGGTTCTTGGTCGGGTAGAAGCTGAAGCAGCCGATGGCGCCCCACGTTCCCGCCATTCGCGTGCCGTGCCGCGCGCCGTGCGCCTGCGCGCAGTCCTCGATCAGCGCAGCGCCGCGCGCGTTCGCGACCGCTGCGATCGCGTCGAGATCGGCGAGGCGGCCATACAGATGGGTGACGACGACGGCGCGCGTGCGCGGCGTAATCCGCCGCGCGAGCGAATCGGGATCCATGAGGAGCGTCCCCTCGTCGATGTCGACGTAGAGCGGCGCCGCGCCGACCGCGCGTATCGCGGTGGTGGCGTAGCCGCCCGCGTTCGCGACGGTCGCCACGTCGTCGCCGGCGCCGATATCGAGCGCGCGCAATGCGAGCTCCAGCGCGTCGGTGCCGTTGGCCACCGCCACGCACGACGCCGTGCCGCAGTACGCCGCGAACTCGCGCTCGAACGCCTCGACTTCGGGGCCGAGGATGTAGTGGCCGCGATCCTGCACGCGCGCGATCGCCGCGTCGAGCGCCGCGCGCAACGGCGCGTGATGCCGGGACAGGTCGTTGAGGGCGATCATCGTCATCGAACGGCGCAACCCGCCGCGGTCAGCGCGTTCCGCCAGGCGTCATCCCAGTTGGCGAGATCGGGTTCGAGCGCCAGCGTGACGGGCACCAGCGCCCGCGTGTGCGGGCTCCAGCAAAACCAGCGGTCGGGCAAGGCGTGGGGCGGGGGCACTTTCGGCGTCAGCAGGTTCGCGGCGACATTCGCGACGGGCTCGCGGCGCAGGCGGCCAATGATATCCCGCGTGAACAGATCGGGCCAACGCGCGAGCTCGTCGCCCGTCTGCACGATGAGCTTCGGCGCGATCGACGCCGTCTGCACGGGCGGCAGCATGAGGCCGCCCTGCGCATTGCGCCCGAAGGGGATGGCGCCGACGTGATCCGGGACGACGACGAACGCGTAGCCATCCGGCGTCGATTCGGCCGCCACGCGCGCGAGCGCACTCGACAGGGCGCGCGTGTCGTCGCCCGCCCGGACCCATCGCGCGACCACGGATTGCGCCAGCATCCACTGGCTCCCCAGCAACACGATCGCGGCGATCCACGCCAGCGCCCGCGGGCGCCCGGCGGCGGCGAGCGGGAGCGCCGCCGCGACCAGCGCGATCGCGCCGATTGCGAGCAGCACGCGCCCGCCTTCGCCGTTGCCCGCCCACTTCCAATGCGGCAACAGCAGCGCGAACGCGGCCAGGACGGCGAACGCGATGGCGGCCAGCGCGCGGCCTTTCGCCCGCTCCGCGACGCCCGTCGCCAACGCACATAACAACAGAACGAGTCCCGACCCGGCGAACGCCGAACGCGGCGCCGACTCGGGCAGCGCCACTGCCGCCCAGTCGAGCATCGCCGGAACGTTGGCCAGCCATTCACCGCTCAACAGTGTCGCGAGCGGCGACGATCCCGGGAAGAAGCGGAACGGGTCGCCGAACAGGAACCTGCGGAATGCAAAATACGACACGGCGATCAGCAGCCACGGCAACGCCGTGCAAAGCGCGGCAACGACGTCCCGGACGAATCCCTTGTCGCCCCGCTGCTTGTACCAGGCCAAGGCAAGGATCAGCGGCGCGCCGATCGTCGCCGACTCCTTGCTCATGTACGAGAGCACCGTCGCGGCGAGGCTCAGCAGTCCGTAGCCGTCGCGCCAGCGGCGGCTCGCGACAAAGGCGCACGCCGCCACCAGCAGCCACAGCAGCGCCATGCCGTCGAAGCGCGCGGCGATCCACGCCGTCGCTTCCACCGCCGGCGCGAACCATGCGAAGAGCCATCCGGCCATCAGCGCCGCCGCACGCGCGCGCGGCGACGCTTCGTCCAGCAGCTGCCACGCGAGCAGCGCCACCAGCGAGGCGCATGCCGCGTGCACCAGGACATTCACCAGGTGCCAGCCGAAGGGATCGGCGCCCAGCAGGGAATTCAAGGCAAAGCTCGCCATCGTCAGCGGCCGATATTGATTGCTCGGCGGACCGACGCCGGACACGAACATTTGCGCAACGCATTGCGCGACTCCCCGGGCGCCTTCGCAGCCCTCGAACGCGTGCAGCATGCCGAAATCGTCGCCGAGGAAACCCGTCCCCAGCACCGGCCAGTACAGCACCAGCGTCGCCAGCGCGGGCGCGCCGAGCATCAGCCATTTCGGAACGCGGAAGATCATCCGCCGCACCCGGAATCTGCGAGCGCCTGCTTCCACGCGGCGTCCCAGTTCGCGAGGTCCGGCGCGAGCGCGAGATCCAGCGGCTGCAGCGTCCGCGTGCGGGGGCTCCAGCAGAGCCAGCGGTCGGGCATCGCGTGCGGCGGCGCGACCTTGGGCGGCAACGACCTGCTCGGACGCGGATCGAAGGGTTCGCGCTTCAGCCGGCCGACGACGTCGCGCGTGAAGAGGTCCGGCCAGGGCGCGAGATTCTCGTCGGTCTGCACGATCAATTGCTGCGTGATCGGTGAGGGCTGAATCGGCGGCAGCATGAACCCGATCTGCGCGTTGCGTCCGAACGGGACGGGTCCGATGTGATCGGCGATGACGACGAAAGCGTAGCCGTCCGCCGGCATCGCGCGGGCAAGCTCCGCCAGCTGGCGCGCCAGCGCAGGCGTGTCCTCGCCGGCCCGGACCCATCGCGCCACCGCTGCCTGCGTCAGCACGAACTGGCTGCCCAGCAGCACGAATGCCGCGACCCACGCCAACGCGCGCGGCCGTCCCAATGCCGCGAGCGGCAGCGAGGCCGCGACCACTGCGATCGCGCCGATTGCGGCGAGCACCCGGCCGCCCTCGCCGGTGAACGACCACCGCCATTGCGACAGCAGCAGCGCAAACGCCGCCACCATCGCGAACGCCATCGCAACGAGTGCGCGCCCCTTCGTGCGCTCGGCCACGCCCGCCGCGAGCGCACACACGGCGAGAACCATGGCCGACACGACGAACACGGTGCGCGGGCCGGTCTCCGGCAGCGCAAAGGTTGCCCATTGGAGCATCACCGGCACGCTCGCCAGCCATTCGCCGGTGATCAATGCCGTGAATGGCGACGCCCCCGGAAAGAAGCGGAACGGATCGCCGAAAATGATGCGTCGAAACACGAAATACGCGGCGGCGATCAACAGCCACGGCAACGCCGCGCGCAGCGCGCCGGCGACACTGCGCGGGAGCCCGATGCCGGCGCGTTGCCGGTGCCACGCCAGTGCCACGATCAGCGGCGCACCGATCGCCGCCGATTCCTTGCTCATGTACGCCAGCATCGTGGCGCCGAGACTCAGCCATCCGTAACCGTCGCGCCACGTCGCGCTGCGCAGGAACGCGCACGCCGCAACCAGCAACCAGAGGAGCGCGAGCCCGTCGAAACGCGCGGCGACCCAGGCCGTGGGCTCCACCGCGAACGGGAGCCATGCGAACAACGCTCCCGCCATCAGCGCCGCCGCGCGCGCACGCATCGTGTCGCCGTCCTGCAGCTGCCATGCGAAGAGCGCCACGAGCGCCGCATTCGCTGCATGCAGCAGCACGTTGACGAGATGCCAGCCGAACGGATCCATGCTCGCCGCCGCGTTCAGCGCGAAGGTCGCCATCGTCAACGGCCGATACTGGTTGCTGGGCGGCCCCACGCCGGAGATGAACATCTGCCCGACGCACTGCGCCGTCCCCCACGCGCCGTCGCAACCATCGAACGCACGGATCAAACCGAAATCGTCGCCGAGAAATCCGGTGCGAAGCGTGGGCCAATACATCGCCAGCGCCGCCGCCGCCGGCACGCCGAGTACGAGCCACAACGGCAAGCGCGGCGTCATGAACGCCGCATGCGCTCACCCGCCGGATCGTGGAGCGGCTGCAATGCAAGCGCGGCCGGACGGCGCTCGCCGAGGATCTCGATCTCGAAGCCCGACGTGGCGGCCGAAAGCGGCGCCGGTATGTAGCCAAGCGCAAGGGACCTGCCGACGCAATGGCCGTAGCCGCCCGAGGTGATCCAGCCGACGACCTTGCCGTCGTGCCACACCGGCTCGTCGCCGATTGCGTCGGCTTCGGTCGCGTCGACGACGAAGGTGACGAGCCGGCGCGCGGGGCCCTGCGCGCGGTCGCGCAACACCGCATCGCGTCCGACGAAGTCCGCCTTCGACACGTCGACGAAGCGATCGAGCCCCGCTTCCGCCGGCGTGTAGATCGGCCGGTATTCGCGCGCCCAGTTGCCGAAGCTCTTCTCGAGACGCAGCGAATTGAGCGTGCGCGCGCCGAAGTGCCGCAGCCCGAGATCCGCGCCCGCCGCGAGGATCGACTCGTACAGCGCGAGCTGGCAGTCGGCCGGCGTCCAGATCTCGTAGCCCAGCTCGCCGGTGAACGAGATGCGGCCGACGTGCGCCGGCAACATCGCGACGTCCATCGCCCGGAACGACAGGAACGGCAGCGCGGCGTTCGAGACGTCGTCGCCGGTCAGCCGCGACAGCAGTTCGCGCGCCTTCGGGCCGGAAATGCCAAGACCGAGCATTTCGGTGCGGAGCGCCCGAATCGCGACGCCGGACGGCGGCAGATGCGACTCGAACCAGCGCAGGTGATATTGCTCGGCGACGCCGGAGCCGAACACGAAAAAACGGCCGCGGCCCGCATTGGCCACGGTGAAATCGCCGATCAGCTTGCCGTCGTCGTTCAGCATCGGCGACAGCGTGAGCCGGCCTTCGCGCGGCAACCGGTTGGCGAGAATGCGCTCGAGCCACGCGCCCGCGCCGTCCCCCGTCACCTCGTACTTGGAAAAACTCGACGTTTCGAGCAGCCCGACGGCGTTGCGCACCGCGCGGCATTCGTCGCCGACATGCGCGTGCGCGTTCGAGCGGCGATAGGTGACGTCCTCGCGCGGCTCGACACCCTCCGGCGCGAACCAGAGCGCATGCTCCAGGCCGAACGCCGAACCGAACACCGCGCCCCGCGCTTTCAGCCGGTCGTAGATGGGCGTCATGCGCAACGGCCGCGCCGCCGCGAGCTCCTCGTTCGGGAAGCGGATGCGAAAGCGCCGCGAATAGTTCTCGCGCACCTTCGCGTTCGTGTACGCCATCGTCGCCCAGTCGCCGAAGCGCGCGACGTCCATCGCCCAGACATCGAAGCCCGGATCGCCGTGGATCATCCAGTTCGACAGCGCGAGGCCGACGCCGCCGCCCTGGCTGAAGCCCGCCATGACGCCGCACGCGACCCAGTAGTTGCGCAGTCCGCGGATCGGTCCCACGACCGGATTGCCGTCCGGCGCGAACGTGAACGGGCCGTTGACGACGCGCTTGATCCCCGCGCGCTCCAGCGCCGGGAAATGCCGGAAGCCGACTTCGAGGCTGTCGGCGATGCGATCGAGGTCGGGCGGCAGCAACTCATGCGTGAAATTCCACGGCGTCTCGCGCGGGGACCACGGCACGCCGCCCTTCTCGTAGGTGCCGATCAGCATGCCCTTGCCTTCCTGGCGCATGTAGATCTCGCCTTCGAAGTCGATGGCGTGGAGCACTTCCTTCTGCGAGGCGACGACTTCCGGAATCTCGCCGGTGATGAGGTACTGATGCTCCATCGCGAGGATCGGGAGTTCGAGGCCCGCGAAGCGCCCGACTTCGCGCGCCCACAATCCGCCGGCGTTCACGACGTGCTCCGCGACGAGGTTGCCCTTGTCGGTGATCACCTCCCACGATCCGTCGGGGCGGGGCTTCGTGCCGGTGACGCGCGTGAAGCGGTAGACCTCCGCGCCGAGATTGCGCGCGGCTTTCGCGTACGCGTGCGTGACGCCCGACGGGTCGACGTGCCCCTCCAGCGGGTTGTACAGCGCACCGACGAAGTGCCGCTTGTCCATGAGCGGAAAGATCCGCGCGGCCTCGTCGACCGAGATGATCTCCATCCCGAGCCCGAGATAGCGGGCGCGGGCGCAGGCGAGCTTCAGGAAATCCATCCGTTCCGGCGTGCCGGCGAGATCCACGCCCGCCGTGATGTGAATGCTGCACGACTGCCCGGACGCCTCCTCGATCTCCTTGTAGAGCTCGATCGTGTATTTCTGCAGCTTGGCGACGTTGGGGTCGCCGTTCAGCGTGTGCATGCCGCCCGCCGCGTGCCACGTCGAGCCCGAGGTCAGCTCGTCGCGCTCGATCAGCACGACGTCGGTCCAGCCCGCCCGAGCGAGGTGGTACAGGACCGACGCGCCGACGACGCCGCCGCCGATCACGGCGACCTGGACATGCGATTTCATCAGAGTATTTGCTCCAGGAACGCGCGCGTCCGCTCTTTTTGCGGCGCGCCGAAGAGTTGCGCGGGCGGACCGTCCTCGACAATGAGGCCGTGGTCCGTGAAATACACATGGTGCGCGATCTCGCGCGCGAACGCCATCTCGTGCGTGACGAGGATCGACGTCATGCCCTCCTCCACCAGCTGGCGGATCGTCACCAGCACCTCCTTGCGGGTCTCGGGATCGAGCGCCGCGGTCACCTCGTCGAACAGCATCACCTGCGGCCGCATCGCAAGCGCGCGGGCGATCGCGACGCGCTGCTGCTGACCGCCGGAGAGCTCGCCCGGATAGCTCTTTTCCTTGCCGGTGAGCCGCACCTTGGCGAGCAGCGCGTGCGCACGCTCCTCGACCTCGGCCTTCGGCTGCTTCAGCACGTCGACGGGCGCCATCATGATGTTCTCGAGCGCCGTCTTGTGCGGAAAGAGGTTGTACTGCTGGAAGACGATCGACACGTCCTTGCGCAGCGCCACCATCTCGGCGTCCCGGTGCAAGGTGTGGACGGCGTGCGCACCCACGAAGATCTCGCCGCGATCGACCGGGATCAGGCCGTTGATGCAACGGAGCAGCGTCGACTTGCCGGAGCCCGACGGCCCGATGATGCAGATGGCCTCGCCTCTCGCGACCGCGAACGAGATGCCGCGCAGCACCTCCACCGCGCCGAACGACTTGTGGACGTCGACGAGACGCACCAGCGGCACCAGCGGCGCATCAACGCTGACCACGCCTGCCGGCCGGGCCATCGGCGTCATCGCGCGGCCGCCGGCACGGAAACGACGCGCGGCACGTGGCCCGTCGCGGCGAGGAAACGCTCGAGGTCCGCGTGCGCGATCACCATCGTCGCGTCGTTGACCAGCGGATGCGCCTGCACCGCGGACGCGCTCCAGAGCGAGGTGTGGATGACGAACTCGACGGCGCCGTCGCGGTCGTTGACGAGCGCCAGCAGGCTCACCGACCCCGGCGTGATTCCGAGGTGTTTGCAGCAGGCGCTCCGGCGAGGCGAAGCCCAGCCGTCCGGCGTCAAGCGCGGCGCCGAGCGCGTTCAAGTCGACCGCGAGATCGTGCGGCACCGTGACGAGAAAGTGGCGCGCGCCCTTCCTGTCGCGCAGGAACAGGTTCTTGGTCTTGGCGCCCGGCAGCGTCGGCACGAGACGTTCGGACTCCTCGACCGTCATCACCGGCGGATGCGCGTGGCGCTCCGGCGCGATCCCGTGTTCCCGCAGGAAGGCGTCGAGGTTCATCCGCGCACCTCGTAGCGTGCTTCCAGCCGCCGCGTGGCGAGCGCGATCGGATAGCAGTAGACGAAGAACCACAGCAGCACGTAGCTGTAGATCGGGATCAGAAGATCGGTCCGCCCTTCGGCGTTGGTGATGCTCAGCGTGATCGACATGACTTCGCTGACGCCGACGATCGACGCCAGCGTCGTCGCCATCGTCAGGATCGCATACCAGTTCATCCACGGCGGCAGCATCCGCTTGACGCACTGCGGCAGGATGATCTTCCACAGCGTCTCGCGGCGCGAAAAGGCGAGCGAGCGAGCGGCGTCCCATTGCGCGGTCGGAATCGACTGCACCGCGCCGCGGACGATCTCCGCCATGTTGGCCATGATCGGCAGCGCGAGGCCGAGGGTCGCCTTGATCCAGTCCGGGAACGGGATCGTCACGCCCGCGACGTGGAACTCGAACGGCAGCAGGTACATGACGAAAAAGAGCAGCACGAGCCACGGCGCGTTGCGGAAGAACTGGACGACGACCCACGACGTGCCGCGCACGGGACGCAGCAGCGAGAGCCGCGCGAGGCCCAGCAGCACGCCGGCGACGGTGCCGATCGCCATCGCGCATACGCTGATCAGCAGGTTGAAGGCGAATCCTTTCGCCAGCAACGGCGTCCATTTGACGAGCAATTCCGGCACGCTCGCCTTTGCCGCCGGTGGTACGACCTGGGCGACGGCGACCGACACCAGGAACACCGCGAGGAGCGCCGCGCCGGTGCGCGCAGACAAAAGGACCGCGCCGCTGGAGCGGTCGCCAACCGTGCGTGGCAGCACAGCCGACGGAAGGACGGCAAGGTCCGTCATTGCCCGAATCCCGGCACGCGCAGGCGCACTTCGAGCCACTGCATGACCTGGTTGATGACGCCGACCATCGCGACGTAGCAGATCAGCAGCACGATCATCATCTCCGGCACGTTGACCTGCTCGGACCAGATCTGCGCCGACATGTAAACGAGCTCGGGCGCCGCGATCGCATAAGCCAGCGTGGTCGTTTTCACCAGATTCACGAGATTGTTGGTCATCGCCGGCATCGTGACGCGCAACGCGAGCGGCAGCACGACCTGCCGGTAGACCTGCAGCCGCGAGAAGCCGAGCGATTCCGCCGCCTCGACCATCGCCTTCGGCACGGCCTCGATGCCGGCGCGATAGATCTCCGCGGCGAATGCCGCCTCGAGCAAGGTCAGCGACACGACCGCCCAGCCGAACGATCCCAGCAGCGGCGCGCCGTCGACCTTCGGCAGCAGCGGGCCCAGGGCAAAGTAGAAGAAATACAGCTGGACCAGCGGCGGCGTGTTGCGAAAGAGCTGCACGAACCCGGACGCCACGCGACGGACGACCGCGGTGCGCGCGCCCTGCAGCATGGCGACCAGCGCGCCCAGCGCAAGACTGCCGACGAGGCAGTACAAGGACAGCTTGACGGTGGTGACGAAGCCCTGGAGGAAGCGCCCGCGATCGTAGGCGTCGTAGAAGATCGTCAGCTTGATGCCGGTCGACTTGTACAGCGCGAGGAACCAGGCCGCGACGTCATCCATGCCGCGACCTTGGCGCGCGAGGGCCTTCGCCGGCCACTCGCGCCGCTACTTGTATTTCGCCTGCTGCTCGACGAGATACGGCGACTGCGGGATGCCCCACTTCTTCTCCGTCGCGAGGAGGAACCCGGACTTGTGCCAGTCCTTCAGCACGTCGCTCATGTAGGCAGCGAATTTCGGGTCGTCCTTGCGCACGCCGACGGCCCATGGCTCGGGATCGATCGACGGGAGCACCATCGCGTAGTCGGCCCACTTGGCGTCGCCCATGATGCCGGCGAAGAAGGTCGTGTCGAACACGGTGCCGACGCAGTTGCCGGCTTCGAGCGCGGCCATCGCTTCGGTCACGCCCTTGAACACGACGAGATTCGCGCCGAATTCCTCGCCCGTGCGGCGGTTGTAGTACGCGCCCTGGATCGCGCACACCGGCTTGCCCTTGAGGTCCGCCCACGCCTTCAGGCCCGAATTCTTTTTCGCGAAGACGTTGGCGGCGCCGGCGTAATAGAACGGCTCGGGCATCCCGATGACCTCGGCGCGATCGGGCTTGTAGGCCGTCGTCGCGATCATGAGATCGATGCGCCCTTGCTTCAGGAACTCCATCCGGTTCGCCGCGACCACCGGCACGAGCTCGACCGGCACGCCAAGGCGCTTTCCCACATCGTTGGCGAGGTCCACTTCGAGACCGACGATCTTGCCCGACGGATCCGTGTATCCGAACGGCTTGTAGTCCGCCTTTACGCCGACGACGAGCTTGCCCTTCTGCTTGACGCTCGCCAGCGTATCGGATTGTGCCGACGCGGTCCCCGCCATTGCCAGCGCGAGCGCGACGACTGCGCCGAATCCCCACCACCCCTTGCCCAGCTTCATGATTCCTCCATTTTGCCCCGGGGAACGCCTCCCAGCGGTCCCGGCCGTTAGAATAAGCGATTCGGCGCCGGAACCAAAATGAGCAATGGCGCCGGCGCCACCCGCCGCCCTCGCGTGAAGTATTCGATCTTCTCCCTCGCCCGCAACGCCCTCTCGCACCACGAGGGCTGGCCGCGCGCATGGCGCAGCCCGCCGCCGAAGCCGCGCTACGATGCCGTCATCGTCGGCGGCGGGGGTCACGGCCTTGCCACCGCCTATTACCTCGCGAAGGAGCACGGCCACGCCAACATCGCCGTGCTGGAGAAGGGCTACCTCGGCGGCGGCAACACGGGACGCAACACGACGATCGTCCGCTCGAACTACCACCTCGACCCCAACGCCCACTTCTACGAGCTGTCGTTGAAGCTCTGGGAAGGTCTGTCGCAGGATCTCAACTTCAATGTGATGTACAGCGCGCGCGGCGTATTGAACCTCGTCCATTCACCCGCCGACATGGATGCGGCGATGCGCCGCGGCAACGCGATGCGTCTCAATGGCATCGACGCGGAATTTCTGGCACGCGACGAGATCGCGCGCCGGATCCCGAATCTCGATTGCTCGCCCGACGCACGCTTTCCTGTCCTGGGTGGCCTGCTGCAACCGCGCGGCGGCACCGTGCGCCACGACGCCGTCGCCTGGGGCTACGCACGCGCGGCGGATGCCCGCGGCGTGGACATCATCCAGCAATGCGAGGTGACCGGCATCCGCGTCGAGAACGGCGCGATCGCGGGCGTAGATACGACGCAGGGCTTCATCGCGACCAGCAAGCTCGGGCTCGCGGTCGCCGGGAACTCGAGCCGCCTGGCGTCGATGGCCGGGATCACGCTGCCTGTCGAATCGCATGCGCTGCAGGCGCTGGTGACCGAACCGGTGAAGCCGGCGCTCGACACGGTCGTCACTTCCGGCGCGGTGCACTTCTACATCAGCCAGTCGGATCGCGGCGAGCTCGTGATGGGTGGCGACCTCGATTTCTGCAACTCGTACGCGCAACGCGGCAACCTGCCGGTCATCGAGCACGTCGTCAGCGCTTGCCTCGCGCTGTTCCCGAGCTTCGGGCGGCTCAAGGTCATGCGGACGTGGGGCGGGCTGTGCGACATGACGATGGACGGCAGCCCCATCGTCGGCGCGCTGCCGGTGAAGGGGCTCACGATGACCGGCGGCTGGTGCTACGGCGGCTTCAAGGCGACGCCCGCGTCCGGATGGCTGCACGCGTACACGATGGCGCGCGGCGAGCCGCATCCGCTCAATGCGGCGTTCACGCTCGAGCGCTTCGCGCGCGGCGAGACGATCGACGAAAAAGGTGCGGGGCCCACGCCGTGGGCGCATTGACATGACGAGGCGCTCGCCATGCTGCTGATCCCGTGCCCGTGGTGCGGCCCGCGCGCGCAGGTGGAATTCACCTATGGCGGCGACGCGACCGTGAAGCGCCCGGCGATCGACGCGCCGGTCGACGCGTGGGCTGCGTTCGTCTATCAGCGCGACAACCCCGCGGGACCGCACGACGAGTTGTGGTTCCACGGTGCCGGCTGCCGCCAGTGGTTCCGCGTGCGGCGCGACACGCGCACGCACGAGATCCAGGACAGCGCACCGCCTGCTGGCAACTCGCCATGACGCAATCGTTTCGTCTTGCGAGCGGCGGCGCCATCGCCCGTTCGCGCCGGCTCGCGTTCGAATTCGACGGCGCGAAGTTCGAGGGCCACCCGGGCGACACGCTCGCCTCGGCGCTGCTCGCGAACGGCGTCCATTTCGTTGCGCGCAGCTTCAAATTGCATCGGCCGCGCGGCATCTTCACCGCGGGCAGCGAGGAGCCGAATGCGCTCGTGCAACTCGCCCGCGGCGCGCGCACCGAGCCCAACGTGCGCGCGACGACCGTGGAGCTCTGCGACGGCCTCGTCGCCGCGAGCCAGAACCGCTGGCCGTCGCTCGGATTCGACGTCGGCGCGGTCAACGGGACGGTGTCGCGCTTCCTGCCCGCGGGCTTCTACTACAAGACGTTCATGTGGCCACCGTCGCCGCGCGCGTGGCTCAGGTACGAGCATGTCATCCGCGCCGCCGCAGGCATGGGCCGCGCCGCAACGGAACCCGATCCCGACCGCTACGAGCATCAATACGCGCATTGCGACGTGCTCGTCGTCGGCGCCGGTCTCGCGGGGCTCGCCGCCGCCCGCGACGCCGCCGCGACCGGCAAGCGCGTAATCGTCTGCGACCAGGACTCGCGCTTCGGCGGCGGCCTGATCGGCGACGACGCCACGATCGACGGCGTGCGGCGCGACCGATTGGATCTCCGGCGTGACGCGCGAGCTCGCGGCAAATCCCGATGTCACGCTGCTCCCGCGCACGACGGCCTTCGGCTGGTACGACGGCAACCTGGTCGGTCTCCTCGAGCGCGTCACCGATCACCTCGCGGCGCCGCCGGCGCACGTGCCGCGGCAACGGCTGTGGAAAGTCCGCGCCCGCGAGATCGTGCTCGCCACCGGCGCGCACGAGCGTCCGATCGCGTACGCGAACAACGATCTGCCCGGCACGATGCTGGCGGGCGCCGTGCGCACGTACATCAAGCGTCACGCCGTCAGGCCCGGCACGCGCGCCGTCATCTTCACGACCAACGACAGCGCCTACGCGACCGCGCTGGCGCTGCACGACGCCGACGTCGCGATCGCCGCCATCGTCGATGCCCGGCCCGAGGCGCTGATCACGGGCACGCTGGCGCAGCACGCGCGCGCGCTCGACCTGCCGATCGTCGCCGCGTCGGCCATCGTCGGTGCGCACGGCGGCAAGCGCGTCACCGCGGTGGACATCGCGCCGCTTGCCGGCGGCGCGACGCATTGGCTCGACTGCGACCTCGTTTGCGTGTCGGGGGGCTGGAATCCGGCGGTGCATCTCTACTCGCAGGCGCGCGGCACGCTGCGGTACGATGCCGCGCTCGCCGCGCTGGTGCCGCAATCGTCGCCGCTGCCCATCACCGTCGTCGGCGCGGCGAGCGGACATTTCGGGCACGCCGGCACCACGCAAGCGCTGTGGAGCGTGCCGGCGCGAAGCCGCGGCGACAAGTGCTTCGTCGACCTGCAGGCCGACGTCACCGTCGACGACGTGGCGCTCGCCGCGCGCGAGGGCTACACGTCGGTCGAGCACCTCAAGCGCTACACGACGCTCGGCATGGGCACCGACCAGGGCAAGACGAGCAACATCGTCGGCCTTGCGCTCCTTGCCGAAGCGACCGGCCGCACGATTCCCGAGGTCGGCACGACGACGTTCCGTCCGCCGTACACGCCCGTGACGCTCGGCGCGTTTCCGGGCCAGGAATGCGGCGCGCACGTCGAGCCGACGCGTCATTCGGCGATGCACGACTGGCACGTCGAGCGCGGCGCCCGCTTCGTCAATGCCGGATTGTGGGTGCGGCCGCACTCCTATCCGCGCCCGGGCGAGTCGCCGGACGACGCCGCGAACCGGGAAGCGAAGAACGTGCGCGCGAACGCCGGTGTCGTCGACGTTTCCACGCTCGGCAAGATCGAGTTGCAGGGTCGCGATGTCGCCGAGTTCCTCAACCGCGTCTACATCAATCGCTGGGACACGCTCGCCGTCGGCCGCTGCCGGTACGGCGTCATGCTGCGCGAGGACGGTTTCGTGCTGGACGACGGCACGACGTCGCGCCTTGCCGCCACGCATTACCTGATGACCACGACGACGGCGAACGCGGTCAAGGTGATGCAGCACCTGGAGCAGCTGCTGCAGGTCGACTGGCCGGACCTCGACGTTCGCGCGGCATCGGTGACCGAACAGTGGGCGGCGGCGGCAATCGCCGGACCGAAGGCGCGCGACGTCCTCGCGCAGGTCGTCGACATCGACGTGTCGAACGACGCCTTTCCATTTCTGGCCGCCGGCGAATGCACGGTGCGCACCGCGGACGCTTCAATCCCTGCGCGATTGTTCCGAATGAGCTATTCGGGCGAGCTTGCCTACGAAATTCACGTTCCGGCGAACCACGGCCGCGCGATGTGGGAGGCGGTGATCGCGGCGGGCACGCCCTTCGGATTGATGCCCTACGGCACCGAAGCGATGAGCACGCTGCGCATCGAGAAAGGCCACGTTGTCGTCGGCCCCGAAGCCGACGGCCGCACGACCGCCGCCGACCTCGGCATGGGCAAGCTCGTGAATCCCGCGAAATGGTGCATCGGCAAGCCGCTGCTGGACCGCGCGGCACTCCAGGCAGAAGACCGCTGGCAACTCGTCGGCCTCACCGCGCTGGACGGCGCCGCCATGCCGCGCGCCGCGAAGATCGTCGCCGATCCCGAACGCGCCCCGCCGAATCCCATGCTGGGCCATGTGACGTCGTGGTGCTGGAGCCCGAATCTCGACGCATGGATCGCGCTCGCGCTCCTGGCGAACGGCCGCGCACGTCAGGGCGAGACATTGTGGGCGGTGTCGCCGCTCGCCGACGCGAAAGTCCGCGTCAAGGTGGGCCCGCCATGCTTCATCGATCCCGACGGGGAGCGACTGCGTGGCTAAACTCGACACCATGCCGAGCTCGGCGGAGCCCGGGCACCACGGTGCGGCGGAATCCGGCGTCACGATTGCCGAAGCGACGATCGCCGCCGCGTGGAACGTACAGGGCGATCCGGCGCATGCGCCGTTCGTCACCGAGACGCAGCGCGTCTTCGGCGTCGCGTTGCCGATGACGCCGAACACGTTCGCGCAGTCCGCCGCGTTGACGGCGCTCTGGCTCGGTCCGTCGTCATGGCTGCTGATCGCGGGTGGCGCCTCCCCGCTGGTTGACATCAGGGCATCGCGCGATGCGCTGAACGCCGTCGGCGGAGCGCTGTTCGATGTATCGGCGAGCCGGGTCGCATGGACCTTGTCCGGGCCGCGCGCCACCGCCGTGCTCGCCAAGGGCTGCCCGCTCGACTTCCATCCGCGCGCATTCGCGGCCGGCGCCTGCGCCCAGAGCCTCATCGGTCACGTCAACGCGCTCTTCATCAAGCACGACGACGCACCGACATTCACGGTGATGGTCGCGCGGAGCTTTGCGCGGGATGCGTGGCACGCGCTGTGCGAATCCGCGGCGCAGTATGGACTCGACGTGCGGCCGCCGGCGCTCTATCGTTGAATGACGATTCGACCGCTAGCGAAATCGAATCCGTCTAGGCCCGCAGCAGGTCGTCGAGTAGCGCGGGGAGCGCCGCAGGATCGAGCGCGAGGCGATCCACCGCCCGCTCGATGCGAACGGCACGCGCTTCGCCGAGCGCGGGCACGGCGAGCTCGCGATACTTGGCGCGCAGCTCGTCATCGCTCAATGGATTCTCCGGATTCCCGCGTGCGCGCGCCGGATGCGAAACCAGCGTGCGGCCGTCGCGCAGCGTGATGCGCACGCGCGCCCAGCGCTCGGCGGGAAAGCGATCGGAGAACCCGGCGTCCTCGACCGCCGTGGTGACCGCGACGAGCCGCGCCACCCGCGGATCGCCCAACCCGGTCGCATCGACTTCATCCGCGCCCACTCGTCCGAACACCAGCGCCGCGGCGACGGGAAACGGGAGACTGTATTGCGCCTCGTCCGTCGCGCGCGGCATCGCGCATTGCGAGCCCAGCGCCACCGCCTCGCGAAAGCTCTCGATCGCGATGCCGGCGATGTCCTCCGCCGCCAGGTCGTTCGCGCGCTGCACGTCCAGCGCCGCCTCGATCGCCGGCTGCGCCCAGCGGCACACCGGATAGGCCTTGAAGTACTGCTCGCAAATGCGCCAGCGCGTGCCGAGATCGCCGAAGAACGGCGCCGCGTCGTCGCGCTCGATCGTCAGTGCCGGCGCGCCCGTGAATCCGTCGCGCGCGAGCAGCGCCGCGCTGACGCCGGCGTGCGCACCCCAGCTGGAGCCGTCCTTCACCATCGACGGGTAGTCGCAGGAGCGCAGGATCTGCCCGCGCGGGCCGAAGTATTCCGCCACGCCGAGCGCATGGCGGGTGCGTTCGCGATCGAATCCGAAAAGCCGCGCCGCGATCGCCGCACAGCCCAGCGCATTCCACGCGCCCGAGCAGTGGAAGTCGCGCACGGTCGCATGCAGCGCGATGCCCGCGCGCGTGGCAATCTCGTAGCCCAGCACCAGGCACGCGAGGAACTCGCGTCCGTCGATGTCGGCCGCCGCTTCGCCCGGCTGCGCACCGTCGATCAACGACAGCAGCGCCGGCAGCACCACGACGCCCGAGTGACCTTTGGTCAGCACATGGCCGTCGTGACCATCGAGCGAGTCGATCGTCGCCGCGCCCGCAAAGGCGGCACCGGCAAGACCTGCGCGCCGGCCGTCGAGCAGGATGCGCGCGCTGCGGTCGCTGCCGCAGAGCTGCGTCGCGGCGTACGCCTTGGCGATGCCGGCCGCGGGCGTGGCGCTCGCCGCGGCGGCGACGCCGATCAGGTCGAGGAGACTGCGCCGCGCGCTCGCGACCGCCGCGTCGGGCAGGTGCTCGAACGACAGCCCGCGCACGAACGCGGGCACGTCGGCGAACATCGATTGGCCGGTCAGATCAGCCCGTTCGCCTTGAGGAAACCTTCGGCGACTTCCTCCGGCGTCTTCTTGTCGACGTCGACGCTGGCGTTGAGCTTCGCCATCGTCTCGTTGTTGAGCTTGGCGGCGAGCGCATTGAGCGCATCGGCGATCTTCGGGTTCTTGTCGAGGATTTCCTTGCGCACGACGGGCGTCATGTTGTACGGCGCCGCGTAGTTCTTGTCGTCGGTCAGCACGACGAAATTGAAGGCGGGAATGCGCCCGTCGGTCGCGAACACCACGGCCGAGTCGACCTGCCGATCCTTGAGGGCGTTGTACGTGAGCCCGGTGTCCATCCGCTTGACGTTGTCGCGGTCGAGCTCGAAGCCGTACGCCGTCTGCCAGCCCGGGAGCCCGTCCGGCCGCGCATAGAACTCGGCGTTCGATGCGAACGTGAGCTTCGCGCCGCCCTTCACCGCCTTGGCATAGTCGCTCATCGTGACGATGCCGCGCTTTTGCGCATCGTCCTTGTTCATCGCGAACGCGTACGTGTTGTTCGCGGGCGACATGTTGAGCCAGACGATGCCTTTCGCGGCGTCGAGCTCCTTGATCTTCTGGTACGCCGCCTCCGCGCTGGGGAATTTGTCGGTGATCTTGTAGAAGACGCCGAGCCCCGTTCCCGTGTATTCCCAATAGACGTCGATCTGGCCGTTCTCGAGCGCCGAGCGCACGGCGGCGGTGCCCATTCCGGCCTTGCGGTCGGGCGCGAATCCCTTCGCCTTCAGCAGCGCGACCGTCATCGCGGTCATGATCTGCTGCTCGGTGAACGCCTTGCCCCCGACGACGATCGTCTGCGCGGACGCGCCGCCGCAAACGAGACCCGCGAGCGCAATGCCGGCGAGCAGCCTGACCCATGCTTGTTTCATTGTGACCCCTCCAGGACGAACCCCATGCTTATGAATTCCGCAGCGGGTTGACTCCGCGCGGCACGAGCCAATACTGCGCCTGACCAAACAAAAAATCCACGGCCACGGCGAGCAGCGCCGTCGGAATCGCCCCTGCCAGCATCATTGCGTGCTCCTGCAGGTCGATCCCGGTGAAGATGAGCTCGCCCAATCCGCCGCCACCGATCAGGAACGCGATCGGCGCCGTGCCGACGTTGACCGCCATCGCCGTCCGCACGCCGGCGAACATCACGAACAGCGCGTTGGGCAGCTCGACCCGCGCGAGGATGGCCGCCGGCCCCATCCCCATGCCGCGCGCCGCGTCGACGAGATGCGCCGGCACCGCGCGGATGCCTTCGTACGTGTTGCGGATGATCGGCAGCAGCGTGGCGATCCACAGCCCGACGATCGCGGGCAACGCGCCGATGCCGAGCAGCGACATCATCAGCGCAAGCTTGCCGAGCGTGGGAATCGACGTGACCATGTTGACCGCCTGGATCGCGCCCTCGGCCCAGCGCGCCATCCACGGCCGCGAGAGCCAGATGCCGATGGCGACGCCGGAGACGATCGCGGCCGAGCCGGAGATCGCGACCAGCACGAGATGCTGCTTCGTGAGATAGACGATGTCCTTCCGGTAGCGCAGGATTTCGGCGGCGAGACCGCTGGCGTAGAGTCCCAGCGCGATGGCGAGCGCGATGCCGCCCAGCACCACGTACGGCAGCTTCGAGCGCGGAGCAAGCGCGACCGCGCTCACGACGCTTTCCCTTCGGCAAGCCGCGCCGCGACGGCGTCACGCGTGACGACGCCGATCACCTGCCCCGCGGCGTCGACGCAGCGGAGGGATGCGGCTCCGTGTTCGAGGAACAGCGAAGCGACGCGGCGCAGGTCGTCGTCCGGCGAAATCGCCGGCGCGGTCGCGTCGATGGCGGCGCCGGCGGCCGGCGTCATCACATCGCGCACGCGAATGAGCCGCAGCCGCTTCAAGGTGCGATCGCTGCCGACGAAGTTCGCGACGAACGCGTCGGCCGGATGCGCGAGCAATTCGTCCGGCGCCGCGAACTGCACGAGACGGCCGGAGTGGAAGATCGCGATGCGATCCGCCATCTTCACCGCCTCGTCGATGTCGTGGCTCACGAACAGGATCGTCTTGCGCAGCTTCTGCTGCATCCGCAGGAACTCGTCCTGGATCGCCTCGCGATTGACGGGATCGAGCGCGGCGAACGGCTCGTCCATCAGCAGCACCGGCGGATCGACCGCCAGCGCGCGCGCGACACCGACCCGCTGCGCCTGGCCGCCGGAAAGCTCGTTGGGATAGCGGTCGGCGAACTCACCCGGCGGCAGCGCGAGCATCGTCAGGAGCTCCTCGGCGCGTCCGCGCCGGCGGCCCGCATCCCAACCGAGAAGCCGCGGCACGACGCCGATATTCTCCGCGACCGTCATGTTCGGAAAAAGCCCGATCTGCTGGATCACGTAGCCGATGCCGCGGCGCAGCTGGACCGGGTCCACGGTATCCGTGTCGCGGCCCGCGATGAAGATCTTGCCGGAGGTCGGCGCGACGAGCCGGTTGATCATGCGCAGCGTCGTCGTCTTGCCGCAACCGGACGGACCGAGCAGCACGCACGTTTCGCCTTCGCTCACCTCGAAGCTCACGCCGTCGACGGCCGTCACGCTCCCTTGCGCGGACGCATAGCTCTTGCGCAGCGATTCGAGCCGGATCATGGCATCACGGCAGGGTGGCGCGCGGCGCCATCCCCTTGGGCGTGAGCCGCCGCTGCAGCCACAGCAGCGCGTAGTCGGCGGCGATGGCGAGCAGGCCCAGCGTCAGCGCGCCGGTGATGAGCTGGCGAATGTCCGATTGGGAGATCCCGCGGCTGATGAACGTGCCGAGGCCGCCGGCGCCGATGTACGCGGCGATCGCGGTGACACCGATGTTGATGACGACCGCGATGCGGATGCCGGCGATGATCACCGGCAACGCGATCGGGATCTCGACCCGCGCGAGGCGCTGCGCCACCGACATGCCCATGCCGATCGCGGCCGAGCGTGTCGCCGGATCGACGTTGCGGATCGCGGTGTAGGTGTTGCGGATGATCGGCAGTTGCGCATAGAGCATGGCCGCAATGACGGCCGGCAGCCAGCCGATTCCCTGCCCGATCTTCGACAGGATCGGGATCAGCACGCCGAAGAGCGCGATCGACGGAATCGTCATCACGATCGAGCCGAGGTAGAGGACCGTGTCGGCGGTGCGCTGGCTCTGCGTGATCGCGATGCCGAGCGGAACGCCGGTCACGATGGCGATGCCGACGGCGACGCTTACGATCGAAAGGTGCTCGAGCGTCCGTTCGCCGATGGCGGGCAGGTTGTGCAGGATGAACGCCAGCGTTTCCACCGCATCTCCAGACGCGTCACTCGGCAGGACGACGCGCGCCAGTGTTTCAAATGCATCCGGTTTGGTCAATCGCGAGGCTGCCACGACTGATCAAAACATGCGATAGTCGCATCTCGTTGCCACTCGCTCGAATCCGCCATGACCGCTCCCGTTCCCGCTCGCCTCTCCTTGCTGCAGCGCCTCGACCAAGGCCCCGTGATCTGCGCCGAAGGCTACCTCTTCGAGCTCGAGCGTCGCGGCTACCTTCAGGCGGGCGCCTTCGTGCCCGAGGTCGTGCTCGAATATCCGGAGGTGGTGACCCAGCTGCACCGCGACTTCGTCCACGCCGGGTCGGATGTGGTCGAGGCGCTGACCTACTACGCGCATCGCGAGAAGCTTCGCGTCATCGGCCGCGAAAGCGACCTCGAGCCCATCAATCGTCTCGCGCTCGACCTCGCGAAAGGCGTCGCGCTGGACACGGGCGCCCTTTTCGCCGGCGACATCTGCAACACCAACATCTTCGATCCCGCGGACCCCGCCTCGCACAAGGCGGTGCGCCAGATGTTCGAGGAGCAGGTGCAATGGGCCGTCGACGCCGGCGTCGACTACATCGTCGGCGAGACGTTTTCGTGGGCGGAGGAAGCGCTGATCGCGCTCGAGGTGATCAAGGCGGCGAAGCAGACGGCCGTGATCACGCTCGCGATGCATCAGGACGATACGACGCGCGACGGCTGGGGCGTGGCCGACATCTGCCAGCGGCTCGCCGATGCCGGCGCGGACGTCGTCGGATTGAATTGCATCCGCGGGCCGGAGACGATGCTGCCGTTGCTGAAGGAAATCCGCAGCCGGGTGAAGTCGCAAATGGCCGCCTTGCCCGTTCCCTATCGCACGCACCAGAGCGAGCCGTCCTTCCAGTCGTTGCGCGACACGCACTGGCACGGCGACTGGGGCAACCGGCCGTTTCCGATCGCGCTCGATCCGTTCACCTGCAACCGTTTCGAGATCGCCGAATTCGGGCGGGCCGCATTGGCGCTCGACATCCGCTACCTGGGCGTCTGCTGCGGCGCGGGGCCGCATCACATTCGCGCGCTGGCCGAAGCCGTCGGCAAGCATCCGCCCGCGAGCAAGTATTCGGCCGACATGTCGAAGCACGCGTTCCTGGGAACGCATGATCGGATCAAGCAGGTGCAGAAGGACTACGCGGGCAAGCTGTAGTTCCGGCGGCCGTCAATCGGCGCGCTGCGGAATCGCCGGGTCGATCGCGTAGTAGTCGCCCGCGTGGGCGACGTAGATCTGCAGCGTCGTCGTCAACCCGGTTGGCGCATCGAGCGTGCCCGCGGCGATCGATACGAACTCCCCGACGAAGCGCTCCCAGAACACACTTGCGCCGCATTCGCCGCAGAAGCCGCGTCGCGCAATTTCCGACGATCGATACCACTTCAATCCGCGCGACTCGGTCAGCGTGAGCGCATCTTTAGGCGCCGCCGTGTACGCGCCGATATGGCCGTGCGTCTTGCGGCACATCGCGCAGTGGCAGAGGACGACATCGCGCAACGGGCGCGCGACCGCGTAGCGCACGGCGCCGCACAGGCAGCCGCCGGTGGCAATGGCAGCGGGACTTGTCATGACATCCGCGTGACGTGATTTGCGGTGCTTCGGCGACACCGCTCGCCGAGAATCAGTTCGGCGATTCGCTCGCCTGCGCTCCGTAGTACTCGCCGACGCCGGTGGTGACGGCGCTGACCAGCGCGCGCTCGGCCGGGCTCAGGTACGGGCTCCAGATGTCGAAGATGAGGACGGCGCGCGGCACGTCGCTGTCGTTCCAGACTTCGTGCTCGATCGAATCGTCGAACACCAGCGCCTTTCCCAATTCCCAGGTGCGGCGCTCGCCGCCGACGCGGAACGTGCAGCCGGGCGGGATGATCAACGGCAGATGGACGGTGAGGCGCGTGTTGTGGACACCGGTGTGCCCGGGGATGTGGGACTTGGCGTCGAGGATCGAAAACACCGCCGTCGGACCGTAACCCGGCACGTCCCAGCGCGGCCAGGCCTCCAGCGCCTTGACGGTGCGCGGGCAGCGCGCGATGTGCTCCGCGATGGGCGTGCCCGCCTTCCACAGGAAGTAGACGCCCCAGCGGCGCGAGTTGTTGAGCTCCCGCCACTGGTCGAGCGGCATGCCGTCGCCGTGCGACACATAGGGCTCGAGCGTCGTGGGTCCATCCGCCAGGACGTTCACGAGCTCCGCGCGGATGTCGTCGGTGGCCGCCTCGATCTCGGCCAGCCACGGGAATTCGTCGCGCTCGTAGAATTCGATCGTCGGCAGCTGCGGAAAGTACAGGAACGTCGGCTGCTGGCGGTAGATGCGCTCCTTCTTGAGCAGCGTCGCGAGGCAGCGGTCGAAACGGCGCTGCGGCTGATCGGCGAAATTCGCGCGCAACGGCCCGAGCCGCTCCTCGAGGAACGTCTCGAGCGCGCGATTGTTGGCTTCGACGAAATTCCTTGCGTGCTCCAGGATCGGGACCGTCCGCGGCGCTGGCTGGGCCCCCGGCGGGATCGCCTGCAGCGCCGTGCGATAAAGCACCGCGGCCTTGCGCGACTCGCCGTGCGTCTCCAGCAACGAGGCCTTCTGCAGCAGCGCGCCGATGTGCCGCGGCTCGAGCGTGAGCACCTTGTCGAGGGCCGCCATTTCCTCGTTCGCACGCTTCAATTCGCGCAGCACCGCGGCGAGATTGAGCCACAGGGAAATATCCGTCGGCGCCGACTTCACGGCCTCCGCAAGCAACGCGTGCGCAGCCTGCCGGGTTGCCGGCCGAGAGCATCCGTCGCGCTTCCTCGCCTTGTGCGGCGGCCTGCCCGGACGCCGGCGTCTGCGCCGTGCGGTCGTTGTCGCCGTTGACCACCGTCACTTCCCTCCTTCGTACCTGGCGCCTGCCGGTGAGAGTGTAGCAACAACAAAAAAGGCCCCGCGATTCTCTCGCGGGGCCATTACCCATTACCCCTTCCCCCTCTCCCGCCACGCGGGCGAGGGGAAATGTTGTCCGCGGCGCGCCGCGCGACATCGATTGGTAGGCCGTGCAGGGATCGAACCTGCGACCAACGGATTAAGAGTCCGCTGCTCTACCAGCTGAGCTAACGACCCAATGCAAATTCAGCTTCGCGGCGGACCCTGGCAGCAGCGACCTGGTAGGCCGTGCTGGACTTGAACCAGCGACCAACGGATTAAAAGTCCGCTGCTCTACCACCTGAGCTAACGGCCCGCCGAAAGGGGGCGATTATAGCCCGGGACGGTCCCCCGCCTCAACCGATTGCGCGGCTGGTCAGTGCGTCTCGCGCGTCAGGAAATCGGGCAGCGTCGAGAAGTCGATGCCCTCTTCGGCGAGCGCATCGGACTCTTCCTTCGACGCCTGGCCCCGGATGGCGCGCTTCGGCGCTTCGTCGTAATGGATCTTGCGGGCCTCCTCGGGGAATCGCGGGCCGACGTTTTCGGCGCTGCGGACCATCTCGCGCAGCTTTGCCAAGACCTCCGCCGGCAATCCGGCGACCGCCTGTTGCACCGGCGCGGCATCCGCAGGGGCCGTCTCGCTTGCCGCCGGCCTGGCGGCGGAGACGCCGCCCTTGCGCACTTTCGCGGAAGGAATGCGCGCAATGCCCGCGTCGTCGCACACCGGGCAGCGCACCATCTGCGATTCGGACTGGCGCGAGAAATCCTCCGCCGAGGCGAACCAGCCCTCGAAGCGGTGACCCTGCCCGCATGCCAGATCGAAAATGATCATGATCGCAAAACGTTTTTGCGCTGCGTCACGTTGACGACCCCATTCTGTCGACCCGCCATATCTGGTACTTCAACGCGGCGAGGCAACCCCCGACGATCGAAAAGAACGCAAGAAACGAGCCGAGCGCGAGCGTGGACAGCCCCGTGATGCCCTGCCCGATCGTGCATCCCAGCGCCGTCACGCCGCCGAAGCCCATCAGGATCCCGCCGGCGACATGGTTCACGAGGTCCTCGGTCGTCGTGAAGCCCTCCCAGCGGAACGTCCGGGTCGCGACCGCCATCGCCGCCGCGCCGACGACCATCCCCAGCACGCCCGCGATGCCGAAGGTCAGCACGCGCGACGTGTCGGTCCAGTAGACCATGAGCTCGAGCAGGTACGCGACCGGCGCGACGAAGCTGAACGACTCCATGCGCCCGGTGTTGGTCGCGACGAATTTCTCCTCGAGCGTGGCCGGGTCCTCCGCGAGGTGCCCGACGTGCCCGGACAGGTACCAGCCGGCGACGACGACGGCGCCGATCACCACGCCGCCCACGATCATCTCGCGCGTCGTGCGGAAGGCGCGGTTCGCGAATACCCACGCCGCGATGCCGCCGGCGACGAGCCACGGCACCCACGCCTTGGCGGCGGTGGACAGCCCCATATGCGCAAGCACGGTGGGCAGGTCGGAGGTCGGCGTGCCGACGTCGAAGCGCAACGGATCGAGCGCGGTCACCCGCCACACCGCGAACAGGCCCTTCAGCGCCATGTACGCCGAGATGCCGAGGAACACGAGGACGATCAGCGACTTCAGGTTGCCGCCGCCGATGCGGATCAGCGTCTTGCTGCCGCAACCCGACCCCAGCGTCATCCCGAAGCCGAACAGGAACCCGCCGACGATCATCGACAGCCACGCGATGCGCGGCCCCGTGTAGATCGACTTGCCGTAGTCGACGAGGCCCGCCGCCTGCAGCATCGCCGCGCCGGCGATCGCCACGGCGATGGCGAGCGCCCACATCCGCATCCGGCGCCAGTCGCCGAAGTTCGCGGCGTCGGAGATCGCGCCCATCGTGCAGAAATTGACGCGCTGCCCGACGGCGCCGAAGACGATCGCGAGCAGGAAGGCGCCGCCGGTGACGACGGCCGGCAGGGTATCCGCGCCTGGCATCGGGAAATTATGGCACGCGGGTCGTTGACCCCATTGGCGCCACGCGGCCGTTTGAAAGCCCAGCCAGGACCGAATCGCTCCGCTTGCTCATCCCCAATCCAGGAGGAAATCATGGCCACAACGAAAAGCCAGCACACGAACCAGCCGCCCACGGCAAGGGCGAATCATGGACAGTGTGCACTCACTCTCGGCACGCTCGCGCTCGCCGTCGCCACCGCCTTCGCCCCCCACCCCGCCGCGGCGGTCGGCCAGCTCGGCAACGTCGACATCATCACCCGCGGCAACGGGCAGGTGCTCCCGGTCTACCCGAGCGGCGGGCGCAACTGGGTCGTCGGCATGCCGGGCCAGGAGTACTCGATCCGCTACTGCAACTCGACCCCGGCCCGCGTGCTCGCGGTCATGAGCGTCGACGGCGTGAACGTGGTGAGCGGCGACACGGCGTCGCCGGCGCAGTCCGGATACGTGCTGAACGCCTACGAGTGCGCCGACATCCAGGGCTGGCGCAAGAACATGTCGCGCACGGCCGCCTTCTACTTCACCGAGCTGCCCGACGCCTACGCGACGCGCACCGGCCGGCCGGAGAACGTCGGCGTGATCGGCGTCGCGGTGTTCCGCGAAAAGCAGCCTCCCGTCACCTTCCGTCCCTACAAGGACAGAATCGCGAACGAGGCGCGGCGCAGCGATTCGCCGGGGGCGAAAGCGCAAGCGCCCGCCGCCGACGGCGGATACGCGGGGGAACCGCAGGCGAGCGCCGACTCGGCCGGCGCGCGCGAAGAATCCGCGGGCCGCATTCAGGCGGCACCTCTGGCGCAATCGATGCCCGTCCCCGCGCCGGTGTCGAAGCTCGGCACCGGCCACGGTCGCAGCGAGGAATCGCCGGCGCAGATGGTGCGTTTCGAGCGCGAGAGCGCGACGCCGAACGAGACGATCGCGATCTACTACGATCGCCGCGAGAACCTCGTCGCGATGGGCATCCTGCCGCCGCCGGTGGTGGCGCGGTCCGCCAATCCGTTTCCCGGGTGGCCGCGCTTCGTTCCGGATCCGCCGACGCGTTGACGCGAGCAAACGGGCCCCGGCGTCGGTTGCGCGGGCCCACCATGACTCGCATACTCGCGGGCGATGCCCGCGCGCGCACTGGCCGACGCCCCTCGGACCGACCCAGGTGACGAAGACCTGATGCTCGCGTACGCGGCCGGCGACGCCGCAGCGTTCGACGCGCTGTATGCGCGGCACAAGGGCGGCGTCTATCGCTACCTCGTCCGTCACTGCGGCAACGCGGGCACGGCCGACGAGCTGTTCCAGGACGTCTGGATGAACGTGATCCGCGTGCGCGCGAGCTACGAGCCGACCGCGAAGTTCACGACCTGGCTCTACCGCATCGCGCACAACCGGCTGATCGACCACTGGCGCGCGACGGGCCGCGTGGAGTTCACGAGCGCCGGCGTCGACGACGATGACGATCCGCTGGACGCCATTCCCGGTGCGCGGATCGACGAGCCCGACGTGCGCGCCGGCGCGCGCGAGATCGGCGCGCGGATCAAGCTCGCGTTGGCGGCGCTGCCCGCGGCGCAGCGCGAAGCGTTCCTGCTGCACCAGGAAGGCGGGCTCGAGCTCTCCGAAATCGCGGAGCTCACGGGCGCCGGCATCGAGACCGTGAAGAGCCGCATCCGCTACGCGCAGGCGAAGCTGCGCGCGGAACTGGGAGACCTGCAGTGACGACGCACGACCCGAACGACCTCCGCGACCCGCGCTTCGACGCGGCCTGGCGCGCGGCCTCGCGCGAGGAGCCGCCGGCGGCGCTCGACGACGCGATCCTCGCGGCAGCGCGACGCGAAGTCCGCGCCGGGCCGCAGTCGGCGAAGGAAAACGCGGCGGCCGTCCCGAGCGCGTTGCGGCCCGAACGCTGGTGGGCGCCGCTCGCCGCGGCCGCGACCATCGGCGCGATCGCCATCGGTCTCCTGCAGCTTGCAAATCCGGACAAGGTGAACGTCGCGGAGAGCGACAAGAACGTCGTGTCCGACATGCCCGCCGCAACGGAGAAGGCGAAGGAGCGCGCAGAGACGCGCGCGCGAACAGGTTGCGCCGAAGAACGCGCCGGTGCCGGCGGTGCCCTCGTCGTCGACCGCGCCATCGCCGCCGCCGGTGCGCCAAGGTCCTCCCGTCGGCGGCGACGCGCGCAACCGCACCATGGCGACGCCCCCTGTCGGCACCCCCGCGCCGGTACCCGCATTGCGCAAGGACGCCGCCGCCGCTTCCGCGGAACGCGACGCTGCCAGCGCGGCGGAATCAGCACCGCCGGCGGGCGCGGGCGGTGGACGACAGGCCGGCGTGATGGATGCTGCGAAACCGGCCGCGCCGTTCGCCGAGCCGTTTCCGGCGGACGGGATCAAGCGCGAGACGAAGCAAGCCCCGGCGAGCGCCCCACCGCCGCCCGCGTCGATGCCGGCGGAATCCGGGGCCGCGGGAATGACGGGCGGCAAGCTCATGGCGCAGGAGCCGGCCAAGCGCAACGAGTCCATGCGCGATGCGCAATCCGCGGCCGCGCCGGCGGCGCCCGCCGTCGCCCCGGCTCCAGCGCCCCCGCTGGCGGCCCCCAATCTGCAGGAAAGCGAGTCCGCGCGCCGCGCGCAGCAGAAGACCACGGCGAACGCCACCGTCGACGCGGCGTCGGACGTGCGCGCGAAAGTGCAGCCGAAGCTCCCGGTCCCCGACTGGATCGCGCTGATCCGCAAGCTGCGCGACGAGAACAGGCTGGACGAAGCGGCGAAGGAGCTCGCGGCGTTCCGTTCCGCGCATCCGGATCACGAGCGGCTGCTGCCGCCCGACCTGCGCGACTGGAAGCCGGCAGCGCGTTAGGGCCTGTTAACGATACTGGACCCTAAAGCGATTTCAACAGCTTGCGGATCGGCGCCGGCAGCGCCGCCGTGCGCGCGTCGTCGCGCGTAAGCCACAGGAGACCCGGCGCCTCGGCGCGCGGCGGCCACGACGTGACGGCGATGCGTTGCGGCAGGATCGTCAGCCGGAAATGCGTGAAGCCATGCTCGACCGGCGCGAGCTCCTCGCCCGCCGCGACGCGCGCCGCGAAGCGCGCGCCGCAATGGGCGACCGGATCGGCGTCGACGGGCGCTTCGGGCAGGCTCCACAGTCCGCCCCAGATGCCGGCGGCGGGCCGCTTCTCGAACAGGATCGTGCCGGCGCGCTCGATCACGAGCACGCGCACCGCGCGCTGCGGCAGCGCTTTCTTCGGCCGCGGCGACGGCAGCTCGGCGATGCGACCCTCCTTCCGCGCGACGCAATCGCGGGCGACGGGACAGGCGTCGCACCGTGGCGTTGCACGGGTGCAGATCGTGGCGCCGAGGTCCATCAGCGCCTGCGTGTAGCGCTCGACGTCACGCTCGGGCAACAGCGAATCCGCGACGCGCCACAGCGCCTTCTCGACCGCAGGCGTGCCGGGATAGCCGTCGATCCCGCGATGGCGCGCAAGGACGCGCTTCACGTTGCCGTCGAGAATCGCCGCGCGCGCGCCGAATGCGAACGCGGCAATCGCCGCCGCGGTCGTGCGCCCGATGCCCGGCAACGTCGCCAGCGTATCGACGTCGCGCGGAAATTCTCCGGCGTGCGCGGCGACGATCGCCTTCGCCGCCGCATGCAGATGGTGCGCGCGCCGGTAATAGCCGAGGCCGCTCCAGTGCTCGAGCACGCGGTCCTCGGCCGCGGCGGCGAGCGCGCGCACGTCGGGGAACGCCGCCAGGAAGCGCTCGTAGTACGGGATCACCGTCGCGACCTGCGTCTGCTGCAGCATGATCTCGGACAGCCAGATCCGGTACGGGTCGCGCGTGCGCTGCCACGGCAGGTCGTGGCGCCCGTGCGCCGCCTGCCAGGCGGACAGGCGCGCGGCAAACGCGGGCAAAGCGATCCGCCTTATTTCGCGGCGAGGCGCTGCTTCGCCTTGATCGCGGCGTCGGACTTCGGGAATTTCGCGACGAGGTCCTCGAGCGTGCGCCGCGCGGCCGCCGTCTCGCCGAGATCGAGCTGGGCGGTGGCGATGTTGAGCATCGCGTCCGGCACCTTGAGGCTGTCGGGATACGCGGCGATCAGCTGCCGCTGCGTGGCGATCGCGCCGCGGAAATCGCGTTGCGCGTACTGCGCGTTGCCGATCCAGTACTGCGCCGACGGCGCGAGCGAGCTTTTCGGGAAGGTCTTGATGAAGGCGCTGAACCCCGCGACTGCCGCCGGATAGCTGCCGGCCTTGAATTGGTCGAGCGCGACGTCATAGGCCCTCTGCTCGGTCGTCGCTGCGGTGGCGGGAACCGGCGCCGGGGGCGCGGCTGCCGCGACCGGCGGAGGAGCGTCGCCGCCCGTCGCGGCCGGGGCCTGGGCCTCCTTCGAGCTTGCGCAGCCGCGAATCGAGGTCGACGTACAGATCCTTCTGGCGCTTTTGCTGCTGCTCCTGCTCGTAGACCAGGACCTCGATCTGGCCGCGCAGCTTCGCGACGTCGCCTTTGAGCTGCTCCACCTGGCTGAAGAGCTCGACCAGGCCCTGGCTTTTCAACTGCGTCTCGAGCGCGGCGATGCGGTCTTCCAGCTGTTTCTGGACCTGGGTGATGCGCAGGTTCGTGGCGTCGATGCGCTTGCGCGCCTCGTCGTCGTCGAACAGCGCGGCGCGCGCGGAGAGCGCGACGCAGAGACCGACCACCGCGGCCGCCGCGAGCGCGGGTCGGAGCCGGCGCATCTAGCTATTCGCCAACGTAGACAATATCGACGCGGCGGTTCTCGGCCCACGACGCGTCGTCATGGCCCTCGCGCCGCGGCTTTTCCTTGCCGAAGCTCACCGTCTCGATCTGGACCTCGCTCGCGCCGAGCAGCATCATCAGCTTCTTGACGGCGTCGGAGCGCTTCTGGCCAAGCGCGATGTTGTACTCGCGCGTGCCGCGCTCGTCGGTGTTGCCCTGCAGGATGATGCGCAGCGTGCGGTTGCCCTGCACGTATTTCGCGTGGGCTTCGACGGTCGCCTTGAATTCGTCCTTGATGACGAACTGGTCGTAATCGAAGTAGATGCTGCGCTTTTGCGACAGCATGTTGGCGGGATCCTTGTGCGGCGCCATGGCCCCCGCGGTACCCGTGACAGCGGATCCGCCCACGCCCTTGGTGGTGGCGCCATCGGTCGTGGCGGACGCACCCGTGCCCTTGTCGTCGATGGGCGCGGCATCCTGCGTGTCGGTGCTCTTGCAACCCGCGAGCGCGAAAACAACGACCGCTGCAACGATGAATAGGCGCATATCTGTCTCCTCGGTGATTGGCAGTGCCGGCAGGGTGTCAGCGTGACCGCGGGCCCCACGCAGGCTCGCGCACGTCGGCGGCGGGAGATACGAGCCGCTGCTTCACGCGGCCGTCGGAGGATGTCGCGGCCAATATACCACGCCCCCCCTGCTGCCCTGCGTAGATGATGAGCTTCGAATTCGGCGCGACGCTCGGGCTCTCGTCGAGCGGGCCCTGCGTCAGCACCTGCACCTGGCGCGTCGCGTAATCCTGGATCGCGAGCATGAAGCGGCCGCCTTCACGCTTGACGAACACGAACCCCTTGCCGTCGGGCGTTGCGCGCGGCGACACATTGTAATTGCCTTCGAATGTCATGCGCTCGACGCCGTTGGTCGCGAGGTTCAGGCGATAGATCTGCGGCGTGCCGCCGCGATCGGACGTGAACAGCAGCGACTGCCCATCCGGCGTGAACGACGCCTCGGTGTCGATGCCGGCCGAATTGAGGAGGCGCGTGACGCCGCTGCCGTCCGCGTTGATCATGAAGATCTGCGACCCGCCGTCCTTCGACAGCGTGACGGCGAGCCGGCGGCCGTCGGGCGACCACGCGGGCGCGCTGTTGCTGCCGCGGAAGCTCGCGAGGACCTGCCGCTGCCCGGTCGCGAGCGACTGCACGTACACGACCGGCTTCTTGTTTTCGAGCGACACGTAGGCGAGCCGATTGCCGTCGGGCGACCACGCCGGCGACAGCAGCGGCTCGTTCGAGCCGACCACGCCCTGCGGATTGCCGCCGTCGGCGTCGGCGACGATCAGCTCGTAACGCGTGCCCTGCTTCGTGATGTAGGCGATGCGGGTCGAGAACACGCCCGCGTCGCCGGTCATCTTTTCGTAGATCAGGTCGGCAATCTTGTGGGCCGTGGCGCGGAACTGCGCGGGCGTGACCATGTAGGTCATCGCCGCCAGCTGGGCCTGCCGCACCGTGTCCACGAGCGCGAACTTGACCTCGACCCGGCCGTCGCCCTGCGGCCGCATCGAGCCGACCACCACCGCGTCGGCGCCGCGCGCGCGAAAGTCCGCGGCGCGGACGTCCTCGGCGCGATACGGCCGCGGCGAGATGCCGGCGGGATCGACCATCCGGAAGAGGCCGCTGCGGGTCAGGTCGGCGGCGACGATGCCGGTGATGCCGAGCGGAAACGAGGACTCGTTGTCGAACGGCACGACCGAGATCGGGATCGCCGTGCCGGCGCCGCCGACGATCTCGATGGTGAGCTGGGCGCGCGCGGGACCCGCCGCCAGAAATGCAATTGCGACAAGCGCGAGGAAGGAGCGAGCGATGCGAAGCAAATGGACCCTCGGTGGATTTCCCTGGCGATTATAACGAACAGGTTGTTGTTGTCGGGTCAACCAAGGTTGCAACCGCTAGTGGATCGCGATCGTCGACGAGAGTCCCAGTCCGTCGCGCAGCTTGTCTGCCGTCTGTTTGGCGGATTCGCGTGTCGGATACGGTCCTACATACACACGAAAGAATCCGCCCGTCTGCCGGATTTTGGGTTCGACCCCCAGTGGGGCGAGTTGGTTCGCGAGATGCGCGACGAAGTTCTGCGCGTTGGGATAGCTCGCGAACGCCCCGAGCTGCACCCCGAACCCGCCCTCGGACGCCGCCACCGGCACCGGCGTTCCCGCTTCCGAAGGCGGCTGACCTGCGGCCGGCGCTGCGGCCGGCGTGGACGCGACCGGCGGCAGCGGCGCCGCCGCCGCGTAGAGGCCGTCGCCCGGGATGATCGCCTCGACCTCGACTTCGCCGCTGCCCTTTTGCGCGATCCCGATCTTGTGCGCGGCGGCATAGGACAGGTCGATCACGCGGTCATGCAGGAACGGGCCGCGGTCGTTGACGCGCACGACCACGCTCTTGCCGGTCGCGACGTTGGTGACCCGCGCATAGGACGGCAGCGGCAGCGTGGGGTGCGCCGCGGTCATCGCGTACATGTCGTAGGTGTCGCCGATCGACGTCTTCTCGCCGTGGAACTTGCGCCCGTACCACGACGCGATCCCGCGCTCCTTGTACGGCCGCAGCGAGGTCGCCGGCACATATTCCCGACCGAACACCGTGTAGGGACGGCTCGCCGAGCGGCTCAACGCCTCGAGCTTCGGCTGCGCGTCCGGGATGGCGTCGAGGTTGGACGGGACGGTTTCGCCCGGGCCGTCATCCTTGTAATACCCGGGCTTCGCGGCAGGCGCGGATGCCGCCGCCGTCGGCGGCTGGGGCGGCTTGCTCGCGCACGCTGCCAGCAGGAGGCCGGCGACAAGCGACGGGACGAGGAGCGAAAATCGCATGGACATGGGCGAAAACTCGGGCGACCGGGTATTATCAACCGAACGTGCGGGGCACGGCCGGCAAGCCCCGGGCGGAAACCGGTCTGCGCCGATCGATTTATCGACTTTGAGGAGTGTCGCGTTGGCAAAACCGAACTTCGAATACCAGAAGCGGCAAAAGGAGCTGGAGAAAAAGCGCAAGAAGGAAGAGAAGTTGAAGCGCCGGCAGGAACGGCACACGGCGCCTTCCGACGGCGAAGCGCCCGCCACCCCTCCGGCGGAAGGCACCGACCCCGTCTGAGCGCGCTCGCCTTCGGGGGCGCGCCCCCTGAACGCGACACAGGGAAATCAGCCCTGCCGCCGCGCGCGCCGCGGCCGCGATGCCGCCGCGATCGGGCCCAGCCCGTCGAGGGGGCTCACCACACCCCGACCGCCGCGGTTCAGCACGTGCGTGTAGATCATCGTCGTGCTCACGTCCGCGTGCCCGAGCAGCTCCTGCACGGTGCGAATGTCATAACCCGATTCCAGCAGGTGCGTCGCGAACGAATGGCGCAGCGTGTGCGGCGTCGCCGGCTTGTCGACATCGGCATCGCGCACCGCCTGCTTCATCGCACGCTGGAACGCCTGGTCGCTGACGTGATGCCGCCGCTCGATGCCCGACCGCGGATCGGGTGACCGGCGATCCGCCGGGAAGACGTATTGCCATCCCCAGGCGCGACCCGCCGTCGGATACTTGCGCGCCAGCGCGAACGGCAGGTAGACGTCGCCGAATCCGTCCCGAAGATCGAGTGCATGCAATTCGCGCGCATGCGCAAGCTGCGCGCGCAGCGGCTCCGCCATGCGGATCGGCAACATCGTCACGCGATCCTTGGCCCCTTTGCCATTGCGGATCAGGATCTCGCGCCGCGAGAAATCGACATCCATCACGCGCAAACGGACGCACTCCATGATGCGCATCCCGGTGCCGTAGAGGAGCCTCCCAATGAGGCGATGCACATCGCGCAGGCGACCGAGGATCGCCGCGACTTCTTCCTGCGAGAGAACGACCGGGAGATGCGCGGACGGGCGCGCGCGCTCGACGTTTTCGAACCAGGGCAGGTCGCGTTCCAGCACGTCCCGGTAAAGGAAGAGGATCGAACTCTTGGCAAGGTTCTGCGTGGACGACGCGACGTTGTGCTCGACCGCCAGATTCGTGAGAAACGCCTCGACTTCCGGCGCCCCGAGCGTTTCGGGGTGACGCTTGCCGTGAAATACGATGAAGCGTTTAATCCAATCTACGTAGGCCTGTTCGGTGCGGATGCTGTAGTGCCGGAGGCGAATCTTGTCGCGCACGCGGTCGAGCAAGCGCGCGGGCATGAGGACATCGTCGACGCCGGTATCCATTAGGATGCCTTTTTGAAACCTACCTCCATGAATTTTCGATTTTTCCCCTCCACTTCGAATCATCCAAACCACCTATTGACGCCTTACATCCCGTCAGTTAGGTGCCCTAGTTTTAGTTAGGCGCCACATGTATGCATACATTGCAACTGGTGTCGCTTTCGCGGTTGGTTTCGTGCTCCGCGCGCGCGGCTGGCGATGGTGGCCTGCATTCTTGGTATCGTGCCTTCCCGCGCCGATATTCGTCGGAGCCGTAGCCTTGTTGAAGCTCGACGGTTGGGAGATGGTGGCCGGTGGCAATCATATTTGGCAGTTTGTACGGTGCTGCGTCGGGAGCGCTTGGCTGTGCTTGCCGCGACGCTGGTGTTGAGAATGCGTGGTCCCAAACGTCCGTCGTCTGAGTCGAGTCATGGCGCCTAACCTCGCGGTCAACACGGACGCCCCGTCGGCAGCGCTTCGCGCCGGCCGCGGGTCGCCGGTTACCTTGGTCCGTTAGGCGTCACAGACGAAGCAACATGGCACGTCGAGTCTTCATTGACACAGAGTGGACTGCCCAGCCGTGGTCAGATCGAGCTGAGCTGATGTGGATCGGTCTCGCCGACGAAGAGGGCCGCAGTTGGTACGGAATCTCCTCGGAAGTGGAAATTGATCCAACCAAGAACTCCTTCATGTCTGGTGTCTTCCGATACATCACTCCGGAAGAGCCGCGCCTTTCGCGGGCCCAACTCGCCGAAGCAGCGGTGGGCTTCTGCCGAGAAGTCGACGAGTTTTGGGCTTGGGTTCCGACACCCGAAAGCTTCGCCCAAGGATCGGGTTTGGGAGATCAGGCTGCGGAGGTCTTCGCCAAGTGCTGGGATGTCGACCTACAAATGCTTCAAGCACTCGTGCGTCCGTGGCCCGCTGGCTGGCCCAATCTCCTGAATGATCTGAATAGAGCCGCCGTGAGAGCTGGAGTGCAGATTCCACCCAGAGCAGTCAACCATCTTCACCCGCGCGTTCACGCGGAGTGGAATCGGAAGCTATTCAATCTCATCTGCACGGCGCAGCACTAGTGACGCCTAACCCCTCGCTCAACACGGACGTCCCGTATGCGGGCCTTCGGCCGCGCAACGGGCCGCCGGTTACCTTGGTTCGTTAGGCGTCCCGAGCTCATGGTCCTGTCGCGCCGGATTCCGATCTTGATTGTGGGCTGCCTACTGCCTCTTCCTGCCTACGCGCACGGCGAACAAATATTTGGATACTTGCTTGCCCCGGCGATCCCAATCGGAGCGGTATTCGGGTTGGCGGCAGGAATTCGCGGCTGGAGCCGCGTTTCTGGACTAACAAACGCGGCGTTCATCTACCTTGCCTTGTTGGCGCTAGTTGGAGGCGCATATTCGTTTCGGAGCATTACAAGCTTTTCGCCAAGAGAGTTTCTGTTCGACTTCTTTCTTGCGGCAATAATTGGCGCTTGCATTGGACTTGTGCCCCTGCTACTAAGCTATCTTGCTATTGAGTGGTTGACAAAGCAGTGTTACCGAGGCCGACGGAAAGACGTTGAAGGCGACGCCTAACCTGTCGGTCAACACGGACACCCCGCGTGCACGGCTTCGCCGGTGCGGCGGGCCGCCGGTTACCTTGGTTCGTTAGGCATCACGATTCCCACGTACCCACTTCAACAGAGTCACAGACTCAGGAAATTTCATGAAAACGCTCATCACTGAGTTCATCAGTCTCGACGGCGTCGTACAAGCTCCTGGCGGAGCCAGTGAGGACACCGACGGCGGCTTCAGTCATGGCGGATGGTCAATGAAGTATTTTGATCCAGCCGTTATGGGCGGCATGTATGCCGAGCTTGCGGCGAAGAGTGATGCGCTCCTGCAGGGGCGTCGAACATATGAAGCCTCGGCAGCGGCCTGGCCCAGTCGCTCAGGAGATCCCTTCACCGAATGGATCAATCGCGTCCAGAAGTACGTGGTCTCCGATTCGCTCAGCGAAAGCGATGCGACCTGGAATCCAACCACGATTATTCGTGGCGCCGATCTGTTGCGGACGGTGTCCGAACTTCGGGCGCGTCCCGGTGGGTACATCTACGTCTATGGCAGTGCAACTATGGTCCGGGCGTTGCTTGCCGCCGACCTTGTCGATGAGCTACTGCTCACGATCGAACCAATCATTCTCGGCGGAGGCAAAACGATCTTTGCTCAAAACGGAAAGGCAATCCCCTTCACACTGGAGTCGACCGCCAAAGCCAGCACAGGCGCACAAGTCTGCCGGTATGTTCGCGCACAGTCACCCCTGTGATGCCTAACCCGTCGCTCAACACGGACGCCCCGCGGGCGCGGCTTCGCCCGCGCGGCGGGTCGCCGGTTACCTTGGTTCGTTAGGCCGCAGGGATACACGCCACAATGCTGAACGCAGAGAAAATCCTCGCCGGCGCTCGGACTTCCGTCAACTTCAATCCGGCGGTCCTTGTCAGAGAGTTGATCGCTTATGGAGAAGTTGAAGCTGCCGAAAAGCTAATGCAGCTCGACACTCAGGCAATTGCCGCAATCGGTGTTTTAGCTTCTAGGCACTATGCTGCGCCATCTAGTCCGATGCTGGACACCGCTATCTGCATGGGCATTGTAGAGTTCTTGGAAGGGCAAGCGCGCCCCCTCAAACGCAAGCGGCGAATCTATCCAAAGGCATGGAAAACATCTGCGGCCTAACCCGGCGGTCAACACGGACGCCCCGCAGGCAGCGCTTCGCGCTGTCCGGCGGGGCGCCGGTTACCTTGGTCCGTTAGGGCTCGTCCACATGCGCATGGGAGTCAGCGAACTCTTACGGTGGCAGTGGGAGGGTTACCCCAAGTATCATCAGTCTCGTCCCAATTTGCTCATCCATATTGTTGCCGTGCCGCTATTCCTGTTCGGAACCGTAGCTCTCGTTGGAGCAATCGCTCGGCTATCGCTTTTGCTTCTCGCTATCGCTGTTGGTTGCATCCTGGTAGCGCTCGCGCTACAAGGTCGTGGCCACCGGTTGGAGCCCGTGCCACCGGAACCCTTCAGTGGGCCGCTTAACTTCCTGTCGCGGCTCTTCTTTGAGCAGTGGGTTACGTTTCCGCGGTTTGTTCTCTCGGGGGGTTGGCTTGCCGCACTGCGCAAGGGACGCGAGCCCTAACCTCTCGGTCAACACGGACGCCCCGCCGGCAGCGCTTCGCGCCGGCCGCGGGTCGCCGGTTACCTTGGTCCGTTAGGGCGCACCGCCATCACCGACTTCGCCGCCGCCGCTACAAGTGGATATGGATGAATTGCTACTTCTTGTCGGGATCGCCTCGCTCCCCTGGCTCATCCTGAATGTCCCGTTCATTCGGGCGCTAAATGAGGAAGCTCCGGCGGTGTGGCGGGCGGTCGGGAAGCCTACCGTTGCGCGGTTCTTTCTTACACCCGGTCCGCTAAGTACCTACTCAGATCTTGTCTTATTTCGTGGTTATCGCACTGCTCTTGCTGACGCGCCACGATCTCGTGCTTGGGCGAGCTGGCTATTTGTCGCCCACTGGGTTCAAATCGCAGCGTTCCTAATATGGGTGGGCGCCATCTTCAGGTAATACTTCGGTGTTCCTAAATGCGGTCCGGTCTCCCCCAATGCGCCCTAACCTCGCGGTCAACACGGACGCCCCGTCGGCGGCGCTTCGCGCCGGCCGCGGGTCGCCGGTTACCTTGATCCGTTAGGCCACGCAATGCCGCGCATTGTCAAAGGACCAGGCGACATTTTGAGGTTTCCACTATCTGCGCCGGAGACATATTCGTACGCTCAATGGCTATCGGATGGAACCGCGCTTATTTTCCTGATCGCAACGACATCGGAACTGTCCGTCGCAAGCGTTATGGCTCTACCGGTCGCGTTTCGCGTCGTCGTTTTCAAGGACACGCCGAATCGTTATGGCTGGTCCAAAGTCGGGAAAGCTCCGATCCCCGATCAGTATTCGCAGCCGCAGCGCTACGCGAAGAAGGACATACTTTCTGGTGGGCTCACACTCTATTACCAAGGGTCAGAGAGTCCTGCCACGGCTGCCCAATTGCTCGGACTCGAACCGCTGTCTGTCTGGGCGCACCCGCATATCGTGGAACGACTTGAGGCGCAACTTGGTAACCGGGAATCAATGTTTCTCGCACAAATTCGCGTCGTGGCCTAACCACTCGGTCAACACGGACGCCCCGCGTGCGCGGCTTCGCGCCCGCCGCGGGTCGCCGGTTACCTTGGTTCGTTAGGCCTGTATGCCTCTCTCGTCGGAGTTCAGCGTGATGCGAACCGTCGTTGCAGCGCTGATCGCGGTTAGCCTTCTTGTTTTGATCGAGGTAATTTGGTTCTTTGTGTTTCCTCATGGAGAGCACTTCGCACCCGAAATTGGCCCTCCGGCGACATTCGTCGTCTTCGCCTTTCTGCTGTCTGGTCAGCTGCTCGTCGGTCTTGGTGCTGGATTTCTCGCACTTCTATTATGTTCGCGCGCGTTTGCTCTCGCTGCAACCAGTGTTGCGGAGGCTGGCTCAATGTGTCGTTTTCGTTGCCGTCGCGCTCGCGGTCAGCGGCGTAGTTGCTCGAGACCTATATTCACCGCATACTGAAATTGGTCTCTTGCTGTTGTTTTTTTTCGCGTTTCCCTCGTTGGTCGCGGCAGCTGTCCTCACGCATGTGCCACGCACACAGGCCTAACCTCTCGGTCAACACGGACGCCCCGTCGGCGGCGCTTCGCGCCGGCCGCGGGTCGCCGGTTACCTTGGTACGTTAGGCCACACCGATGCGTCGAAGCCTTCGGTTCAGCCATGGCAACGCAAGACTTATCGTGGTCGCCGCACTCACGGCCGTGGGTTTCGGCGCACAGTTCGCCTGGGAAATGTATCAGTCCGGCGCACGCGACCCAAGTTATATCGTCCTCATGACGCTCTGCGCGGTTATCGCTCTTGCAATTGTCGCGCCTCGACGGTTCAGTGGCCGCGGCGATGCGGAGGATCAATGGGGAGACGTCCATAAGGCCACCCGAACATTGCCCGAAACGCCAATGCCCGCCGACACCGACCCGTCGATCAATCGCGCTAATAAGGGTAGCGAAAATGGGCGCTAAGAGGTCAGTGTGGCCTAACCTCTCGGTCAACGCGGACGCCCCGTCGGCAGCGCTTCGCGCCCGCCGCGGGTCGCCGGTTACCTTGGTTCGTTAGGCGTCATCATGACCACTGAGACGACCGCGACAAAGCGAAAATCGTGTCTCGCCTGCTGGCTAGTTGCCACACCTATCACGGTAGTCGCGTTAGTCATGGCTTTCCGGCCACTCGTCACAGCCATCGAGAAGATCCGGAGCGGTCAAGGACTCGAGACCTATCGAACCGTTTGGTTGGTCGAGTTCAACTATGTCGGTGTTGTAGTACTTTTTGGCGTAATAGCAATTGCCCTAGTTGTCGCACTCTGGTTTCGGTGGCGCGAGGAGCGCGAGTGGCGTGACTTCGAGCGCAAGTACGGCGCGTCCGACAATGACGCCTAACCCGTCGCTCAACACGGACGCTCCTCGGCGGCGCTGCGCGCCGTCCGTCGTCGCGCCGGTTAGCTTCGTTCGTTAGGCGGCTCGCGTGAACGACGGCCCACCGACCAAGCCAGTGACGGACACGCCGCTCTCCGCTCCTACTTGGCGTGAACGCTTCGCAATTCGATTTGAAGGCGCCGGGCGTGTTTTCGAATTGAGCTGGTTCGTGTGGCTTCCGACCATCGCCGCGGTTGGTGGGGTGCTGGTCGGTTTGTTTCTCCGTGACATTGGATACATTCTCGTCTCGATTGGCATTGGGTTTTCGGCATTTCTGATGTGGGCTTCTTACTCGGACCGCGATGAATAGCCTGACTCAATCAATGCCGCCTAACCCGGCGGTCAACACGGACGCCCCGTCGGCGGCGCTTCGCGCGGGCCGCGGGTCGCCGGATGGTTCATGGAAGCGATTCCGGCGTTGTTGATCAGATGATCCAGCCGGCCATATTTTCGCCGAATCGCGATCATCATGGATTTCACCGCGCCCTCATCGGCGATATCGATACAGAAGTGTTCGTAGCCCGGGATCGTATCGGTAAGCGGCTTACGGCTACAACCCACCACCACGTGGCCGCGCTGCATATAGTGATCCACCAGGAAACGACCGATGCCCTTGCGCGTGCCCGTGATCAACGTGACTGGTTGTTCCGTCAAACTACTTCACCTCTAGATTTCCGGCTAACGTGAGGATGTAATCGGCCAGTCTGCCGATGGTTGCAAACGGGCTGTGCTTCTGCGACATGGCGCGATCGTCCACCAGGGAAATCGCCAGATCGAAGCGCGCGTTTACCTCCTCCTCCACGTCCACAATGAGGTTCACCAGACCCAACGAGTCCAGAATGCCGTTACGGCCTATCAGGCGCGTTTCCTCATTCAGCGGAGGTAACGGCGTTCCATCCGGGCTGCCTGCGCCTGCATTGATTCTCAACACAGATGTCTGAATCAACTCGATTAGTAAGGTTCGTTCCATAGGCGGTCCTCTCGATTTTATTGCGCCAACTCGCGAAAATTTTTCAACTGCACTCCGGAGTCCTGGATCCTCTGAGCGAACTCGGCCGAGGACACCAGTTTGTATTCTCGCAGGTAGTGCTCGTCGTTATACCCGACATGCACCATCAGTTCATTCCATCCGGGCGCGAAATCCGCGGCATCGTAGTCCTTCCAGCCGTAGATGAAATTGTCAGTCGAGGCGACGCCTTCCCGCCTCAGTAAACACTCCGCATCTCGCAGCGCGGCATCGTCCCAGAAGACAGAAGGCGTTCGGGGCAGGATCCAATTCCTGGTGAGGCGGATTGTCTTCAACCCATGCGGCACCGCGGTTTCGACGACGACCCGAAATAACTCGGGCAGGGCATGAAAGTGGCGGTGGCTGTCCATGTGCGTGAATTCGAGCCCCGTCTTTTTGAACAGCGTAATCTGCCGCGTAACTTCCTGAGCAACTTGCTGCTGCATTTCCGGGCTCGTCAGGTTTGCCCTCATCGCCTCGTAGGGAAGCCGGTAGAATCCGACAACCGGACAAAGGTCGAGATGCAGTCCGACTCCCAAGCGCGGATTTCTCTGGATCACTTGAAGGGCGTCTTCAACGTGCTCGCCGTCCACCATCAGCGATGCGTTGGTGACCCGGCCGGCTCGATGTAACTCCTCGATGGCAGCATTGATGTCGGGAGAAAAGCCCAGGTCGTCTGCGTTCACTATAAGGTACTTGGTTTCCATATTTCCCAACGTCTCGCGCGGCGCTACCGCAGAACTTCCGCGGACTGGACCAGTGGATTGCTGCTCTCCCGGACGACGAAGTCCCGGAAGCGCGTAATGCCTTCCGCCAGCGAGGTTCTGCATTCAAAACCGAAATGGTCCCGCATTTCTTGAGTCGATCCCCAGAACTCGTTATGCTCGTTCGCAATCCCCTGCTTTACGACCTTTACGGAGGGAACGCCAAGCGCCTCGCCAACTTCGCGGACCAGCGTTTCGATCGGTATTGGACGTCCGCCGGCCAAATTCACCGTGTCGTTCCAATGTTTTCCGGCAAGCATAAGTTCTATGGCCGTCACCGCATCGTCCACATACATGGCGTCGATCAGGTTCCGCCCGTCGCCGTAGATCGTGTAGGTATCCTGGTGTTCCAGGGCGAACGCTCGAATCAGCCGGTTATAGACTTTGGAAGGCGCCTCGTATGGTCCATACGCACCGAAGAATCGTACCACCAGGTAGGCGCCAATCGACTGTTTGCGCTCGCAATAGCAGCGCACATAACTTTCGCTTGCAAGCTTCGAAATCGCGTAGGGGAGTGTTGGAGCCACCGGCATATCCGGGCGAACTTCACCGGAGGAGCCGTCGTACACCGCCCCCGACGAGAAGTAGATGAACCGTCCCACCCGGATACTTCCAGGACGTTCAGCAACGAGCCGGAATTGAGAAGAAGATCCTGCTTCGGCTCCCGCACGGACCACGGGATATCGACTTTCGCCGCAAGATACAGACAGGAGTCCCATGCCTGTCCGTATCGTTCGAATAACGTGCTGCGACCTGAGCCGGATTTGCCAGATCGCAGGGCGCTGCCGTCACGCCGGGACGATTCAGCCGGCTGACAAAATCCGGAAATCCAGCGTCATTGTGGTAGATCGCCAGGATCCGCCAGTCGGCCGGGGCCCGTAGCAGGAAATTCCTGCCCACAAACCCCGACGCGCCTGTGATCAGAAGATTCACTTCGCGACCTCGGACGCTGCCGGGTCCACGACATGATCTTTGTACCACTTGATGGTCCTTAGAAGGCCGGCTTCCAGATCGATTTTGGGGTTGAACCCGAGCAGCCGTTTCGCTTTGGTGATGCTCGGTATGCGCAGTTCTACGTCAGCCCTTTCCATCACCTCGAACCGGATTTTCGAGGGGGAATTGCTCAGCCGGATGATCTCGCGCGCAAGGCTGTAGATGGTCAGCACACTGCGTGGATCGCCGATATTGAACGCTTCGCCGACTGCTTCCGGTTTGAGTCAGCGCCAGAAGGACGCCGTCGACGATGTCGTCGACATAGCACCAGGCACGAATCTGACTGCCATCATTGTGGACCACGAGATCTTCGCCGCGCAGACGCGCTCGACCACGAAGGCGTGAATGGCTCCCAGCCCCAACTGTCGCGGGCCATAGATGTTGAACGGCCGGATCGAAATCGTCGGCAGCCCAAATTCCTTGAAATAATTATGCGCCAGGTGTTCCGTGGCCAACTTGCTCACGGCGTAGGTCCACCGGATTTCGCCCGACCGCGCCCAGACTGGTCACGTCGCCTTCCTGAACTCGAAAGGCATAGCTTCCAAAGACCTCGCTGGTAGAGAAGTCGATTAAACGCTCGACCTTATGTTGAAGGGCTGCTTCGAGCACGTGATACGTCCCCAGCATGTTGACCTTCATCGTCAGAACGGGGTGGTTCAAAACCGTCTCGACCCCGGCGATGGCGGCCAGGTGTACCACGACCTGGCATCCTTTCATCGCGTCCAGGACCGATTGGTAATCGAGCACATCGCCATGGACAAAATGGAGATTCTTGTGCGCAGTCAGGTTGGTAAAGGGAAGGGCGTTGCGGTGTTCGTTATCAAAGATCACAACTTCGTTGTCGTCGATCAGGCGTTCGCAGAGCGTCGTTCCGATGAATCCCGCTCCTCCGCTGACGAAAATTCTCTTGCCTTTCAAACTCATTTTTCTCCTTGGGTGCTGCTTATCAATCTACACCGTTGCTCTTAATTACCTTCTACCTACGCGGCGGCCGACGCCGCCCTCTGCGGAGTGATGCCGAAACCGGCTGATCTCTTCGCGAAGCCACTGTAGAAGATCCTGACTCGTGGCAGACCCCTCGGGCAGACCGGGGGATAACATCGAAGACGTGACCGGTTCTAGCTCTTCCTTTCATTCTTTAGCAATATTGGGGCCAACAGCACTTTGGCCGACGAAAAGGACGTGCGCAGCCGGCGGCCGTAATCGGCTAGTATCGTCGCGTGCGATGGGCGCAAAAAGCTACCGGCGTAAAGCGCATAGTACCGAGGCTTCACCGGCCACAACCGAATTGCCTTGCTGAGATTGGCCCGGACCTTATCGGCCCTGCTTCGTGCATGCCATTTATAGGCGAGGTCGAGATAGATCGATGCCATCCGTCTGCGAATGACCCTCCCGCCCAGCTCTTTTGGCACCTCAGGATATTGCTCAATGATGTATCTCAGCGCCTGAAGCGGCACCGGTTCATCGTCCGGATCGGACCGCGTACTCTGAGTAGCATGCTGGCGATAGCAGGTGAGCACTTCGGGTACAAAGTCGATCTTATAGTGACGGGAAATGCGCATCCACAAATGGTAGTCTCCCCAGCGCAACCGCTCGTCGAAACCGCCACAGCGCGTGAGACACTTCCCGCCGGATCATTACCGTGTTGGCGCAGATCCTGTTTCTGATGAACAAGTCCCGAAAAATGTGACCACTCGGCTCCATGATATTCCGGCACCGGCACATGCTCTCTTCCAGGATGTTCCCCTCGGCGTCGATAGTCTGAAAATCGGAGTGGACCATACCGACGTCGGAGTGCTCCTCTAGATACCGGATCTGGGTCTCCACGAAATTCGGGAACCATAGATCATCGTGGTCTAAAAAGGAGATCATGTCACCGGTGGCGTTCCGGATGCCGTCGTTGACCGAAAAAGCGATCCCGCGGTTCTCGGAATGACGCACATATCGGATGTCGATTCTCGACATAAACAGCTTTACTATATCGCCGGTTCCGTCGGTGGAGCCGTCATCCACCACCACGAGTTCCAGATTCCGGTACGTCTGCGCGACGATGCTTTCGATCGCCTCCCGAATAAAGCGCTGGCCGTTCAAAACCAGCATTACGACACTGACTTTAGGCTCCATGAGCTATCGCCCTCCGGCGCCGAAGCGAACCTATCGTTTCCATGAGGGACGTCCTCTGTTGCGCATCTATACAGAAATACAGAGCCAGTAGGCCAAACAATCCGCAGATTACGGCCACTTCGGCTCCGAACACGGCCCAGGTCGGATGGTCGATCAGGACTGAAAACATATAACTCACCGCGGCAACCGGAATCCCGCATAGCAGCGGGCGGAGGTATGCTCCCACGAGGTAGTCGCGCACGCTCACCTTCAAAATCCGTAAGGTGTAGGCCGGTACAACGAGCGTGGAGCAGATCAAGGCTGGGATTACCGTTCCCCAGGCCACCCCGATCAATCCGATCCGTTTGACCAGGAAAATACTCAACATCAAATTGGCCGCCCCCTCCGCGAACACCAGATACGCCAGCACTTTGTGCCTGGCCATTCCAGCCAGAATCAACGCCGAGACATATTGAGACATGCTGCCAAACTGCGGAATCGTCAGCACCACCAGGAAGACGGCGGCACCGGCATATGGTGCGCCCATCCACAGCACGATGAACTGCTTGCCCAGGAACATCAGGCCTAAGCAAGTCGGGAGCGACACGATCAGCGCCATGCGGGTTCCCATGATCAGCAGTTTCTGCAATCCCGCCAGGTCCTGCTTGGCATCCAGCCGGGCCGCCGTGGGAACCAGGGTGTCTGTCAACAGGCTGACGATGCTCCGGCCGTAATTGATCAGGGAGCCGGCGATGGCAAAAAAGGTGATGGAACTGGCGCCCAGGAAGATGCCGATCACAACGGAGTCGGAATAGAAAATCAGTTGATTGGCCACGATCCAGATGAACCGGTAGATTCCGAAGCCGAAGAGATCGCGGAGCGTAACGACGTCGATGAACGCAAATCGGAGCTTCAGGGGACGGTAGAGACCCTTGGCAAAGATCGCCAGCGCCGAATACTGCAGAGCCGTAATCAACACGGAGATCAATGCCAGGGCCACCAGCCCGTATCCGAGCTTGACTGCCGTCACCACCAATACCGCACGCAGCAACTCCGAGACGATCGCGACGCCACTCGTAATGTCGTAGCGTTCAAGGGCGATTAGTACCGCACTGAAAACTCCCAGGGGCAGAATGCAGCTTATGTTGATCCCGGTGATCAGCATCGCCATCCTTCCGGCGGATTCGTACCCTGGATCGATCTTGAAGGAGGAAAAGAAAAACTTCAGCACCACCAGGGTGGCGATCAGCGCCAGCGCCCCACCGGCCGACAGGATCGCACAGGCAGTGCTGACGGTACGGTTTACCTTCTCCTCATCGTTCAGCGCGAGGTGGCGCACCACGAACCGTCCAACCGATGAGCGAATCCCCAGGTCGAGCAGGCCAAAGTAGCCCGTCAGCGAGAGCACGAGGGTCCAGAGGCCATAACCCGTATTCCCCAGCCCATGCACCACCACTGGTGCTACCAGGAAACCAACTGCCGCCGAAACCAGGTAACTGGCCCAGCTAGAGAAGGCGTTTCGTAGAATTACCCGCATGTGCACGGTTTTAGTCTCTCCATCCGGATAACTCAATCATCAAAGCCATGGTAGTCGGTTTGCCGCCTGCACCAGTTTTCGCATCGTGGGCTGAACCCATCCGATCGAAGGGAACCACCTGCGGCTGCGGCATCTTAAATGAATTCAAATCGATCTCGCCCATTACGCCGGTTTCGATCTCTCCTTTACGTTCCGCCAGCGCGCTGCAAAGCTTCCGCAGCCGCTGGATGACAATGTGATCAGGCGCCCATTGTTCGAATTGCTGGTTCTTCAGCAAGCTGAAGGAATGTAGCACCAGGACGACGGCCTGGCATCCCCCTGTCCGCAGTGGCTTGTATCGTGTCCAGAATCTCCCTGACCGATACCGCCGAGATCTCCAGCGGCTTGTACCCTACGGTCCAATTGACACGAAATACGGTAATTGGAAACTCGTGAACGGAATCGATTACCGCCGGCGCGTTCAGACCCTTCGTCTCAAATCCGCAGGTCTGCCCGAGGTAGGCAAGATTGTAGCTGGAATCGATTTCAATTCCATGCTCCCGCAGGGCACTCGCAGGGTTGCTTCCGGAGCCGGCGTAACAACCGGCCCTGTACGCCCGTGGGGCTTTCCCACTCAACTCGCGGAAGAGCCTGACGCCCTCCGCTATGAACTCACGCTGTTCGGCGGGCGAGAGTTGAAACAGGAAATCCATCTCGCGCGACGGTTTACCCTGCTGGCGTTTCCAATAGAAACGGTAGATCGGGTGAAGGTGCAGTTGACAGTCGTGGCCGCGCTTCAGAATCTCACGGCACACTCCAGCGACTTCCTCGGCACCTACTGCGTAAGAACAAAACATCTCGGTAAAGAACGTAGCCCTGAGGCCATGTTCTTCCAGGATGTCCATAATCAGCGGAATACCATAAAATCTGGACCCGAGCTTTCCATAGACAAGCCGATCCAAGGTGAGAGGTGCCCGGGCTGGATTCCCCCAGGCGCCATCCATGGACGTTTCGGTATCGACAGTGATGTAGACTTTAGTCTTCTGGCCGGACATCAAAGACTCACTGGCCTCATGCCAACGATGGCCCCCCGGTCTCGGCTCATTTCCGGGGGCGGAATCTCTGAGACTACGTGCCGGAGCTTTCCGGAGCGGTCCAGCGGAAGCGTATCCATGTACTCGAAAGTGACTTCGAGAGGCGCCCGCAGTAGTTTGACCCAAGCCCGTTCGAATGCGGTCTTCATTCTCCACTCGAAAACGATCGCTACGGACGTATCTGCAAGTGGAAGCGGTCGACGCTCTTCTGGCAGATGCGGAAGTGCTCGATGCCCTCCAGTTCCCGGATTGGATAAATCAGCGCCAGGGAATTGATGATCCGGCCATCCGGAGCGACAATCGAGTCGTTTGACCGGCCGTCGATTCTTTCGAGCAGTGGCAGCACTCTGCCGCAGCCGCATCGCCGGCCGACATCACGCCGGTGTCTCCGGTGGCGTAGCGAACAAAGGGGGCCTCGTGAGAAAACAGGTCAGTGACCACGATTTCCCCGGGCTTCTCCTGGCCGCTACCCAGTTGCCTTGAGCGTCGATCACCTCGACTATCAGGGCGTCGGCCATGATGTGCATCCCGCCCTGCGGGCATTCGTGGGCAATGAAGCCGCTGTCCCGTCCACCGTATCCGTTCGCAACCGGGCAATTCAGCGTCTCCGATATCAGTTCGCGTTGATGAGGAAAGAGCACTTCTCCCGTAACAAAGGCCACCTTGATACCGATACGGCGCAGGTCCCTACCTTCTTTCTGCGCCTGCCCGCAGAGCAGATGGAGCGCGCTCGGGTAGCCGAAGATCTGTTTCCAGTTGGATGATTCGATGACGTCCAGGTATCGCGAGGTGGTGGCCTCGTTCATTTCAAAAGCGGAGAGCAGTTGGGTCGCAAGAAACCGGTCGCGCACGGAACGAACCCAATCCTGCCGCGTCACCTCCACCGGCGAACCCCAGAGCGCCACTTCCGGGTCGCCCACCGTTACTCCCCACCACTGCGTGGCCCGAAGCTTACAAGCTACCCGGGAGGCAACCCGCCGCTTGGCAAGATCAAAGACGAGCGGCTCCCCGGTGGATCCACCCGTGGTGAACTGAGCCAGTTTACCTGCCCGATCTGATCGCAGGCTCTCTCGGTTCCGGCGTACATCCGCCTTGCGGAGCAGAGGCAATCGAACCAGGTCCTCCGGGCTACGGATGTCGGTTGGCTGAAGTCCCGCTTCCTGCATGCGTTGACGGACGTAGGGGACGTGGCGGTAACAATACCCAAGGAATTCCTGGAGCCGCTGCTGACGGAGTCCCTCCAATTGCGGGGCGGACATGCGGTCGACGCGGGCCATCTCCCGCAGCATCCCGAAGGTTTCGTGTCCCTTCTATGCGCTCGTGCAGCGGGAAAAGCACGTTTGACACTAACCACCGCCGCATTGCACGCTCTCCTTGATTCGATCGCCCATCGCAGGCATTTCAAAGCTCACACCGTAGGCCTGATATATTGATTTGCGAGCCTCTCGCCACTCACATTGTTGTGCCAACGCCACTGCGGCCTTTGTCAGAGCTCCTGCCAAAGTAGAATCCGTTAATACTCTTTGCACTGACCGGGCCAGTCCCTGCCAGTCGCCCGCTTCCACCAGTAACGCCTCTTTTCCGTCGCGGTACATAAACGGGATTCCGCCGGGCGCCGTGGAAACCACAACCAACCCCGATGCGGAAGCTTCTAGAAGCCCAGCCGGGAAATTATCCACGCGCGAGGCGTTCAGATAGATGTCACACTGGTCGTAGATTTCGGGCAGCTCAGTGTGCTTTACCTGTCCCAGGAAACTAACATTTTTGAGATTCCATGTTTCTACCAGGGTGCGCAGATGCGAAGCCTGGCTGCCCGTTCCGGCAATCCAAAGTGTGGCATCCGGATGGTCTTTTTGAACCGCGCCGAAGGCCCTGAGCACAGACTCGATGTCGTAGATTTTTTCGAGCTGGCGGGTGACCAACATTCTTGGTCGAATGACCGTCCTGTGGCGATAGCGAAAGATCGATGTATCCAAGACATTCGAGACGATTGAAACCGGCATGCGAAACCGTGCCCGGATAGCTTCGGATAGGAATCCGGAGGGCGCTGTGATTACACTCGCCAGCCGGAATGCGGGCTTGGCGAGCCAGCCAAAGAGCCGGAAAAATGGCTCCGCCTCGCCGCCGCGGTAATTCAGCACCACTCTCTTTCCTCGTACCCGTCCGAGGATCACCGCCGGGTAGACCACGACGAAAAAGTAGAGCCAAGACGCTGCAAGAACGTGAACCACGTCCGCTCGCTCGATTGGCCGCCAGAGCCGCGGCCAGATCAGGGCTGCCCGTGCCACGGTTCGTGCCCCGGGAACCTGCTCCAGAAACTGAAGCCCGAAGGGCATGACAAAATTCGATGCAAAGAAGTCCACGGCGATGCCGTCCGATTGCAGCAGCCTCTCCAACTGGCGGGCCTGCAGTGCCATCCCCCCCGACGGAGGGGGCGAGGGTGCCACCAGGAGTATCCGTTGCGACCGGGTTCCCTGCTTCACGCCGTAACTCCGGCCGGCACATCCACGAACTGGCGGTGCCACAACTCCAACACCAGAAACGTCCATAGGATGTCGCCGTAGTAGGTGGAGTCATCCGCTTCGTGCTGGCGAAACAGGTCTTCGATAAAGGCCCGTCTGAAGTAGCCCCGCTCGAAGGCGCGGTGCGAGAGCAGCGTGTCGTGCGCAAGTTGCCGCATCCGCCGGTCCGATTTCAACCACGTGGCCACCGGGATGCCGAATCCGTGCTTCTTCTTCTTGAGAATCTCGGCTGGTAGCAGGTTCCGAAACGCGCGCTTAAAAAGATAACGTTTTTCGAACCCATTCACTTTCCATTTCGCCGGAATCTGCCCGGCGAACTCGGCCACCTGCCGGTCGAGAAACGGAAACCTGGTCTGAATACCCGCCAATTCCGACATTCGAGTCACTTTGGGAAGGTCGCTGTCGCCCAGGACGATCTTCACATCCGTATACATCACGCGTTCCAGATGGCTTTGGGTGGCGGCATTGCTGTAATAGCGCAGCGGAACGTCCAGAACCGAATAGCCCGCCAGTTCTTCCAGGAATCCTGGTTCAAATACCGCAGCCGGGCTGTGAGCGCAAAGAAAATGGTAGGACAACACCCGTTTCGAGACCCGGCAAATTGGACCGCCGAACATAATTCCTGGCCTTGCCCACAATGCCGTTCCGCATGGGGATTACACCCAGAAGCGGCTCAATCAACCCCTTGCGGACGACCGCCGGCACGTCACCGTACAACTGGAAGATCCTGTCCGTCGCATACCAGCTATTGCCCCCGAATAATTCATCGCCGCCATCCCCCGCCAATAGAGTCTTAACTCCGTTTTGGGCTGCCAGTCGCGCACAAAAGTACGTAGGAATCGCCGAGGAGTTACCGAACGGTTCGTCAAAGTAGCGAACCATATCGGGTAAAGCCTCTAGGCAATCGTCCGCTCCCACGAGGTACGTGTGATGCGACGCGTGGAAGGTGTCGGCGGCCAATTTCGCATATTCCAGTTCGTTGAACTGCTGTTCCTGAAATCCTATGGAGAATGCCTTTACCGTCCCCCGATCTGCTCGACTCAGCATTCCTACAACGGTGCTGCTGTCGGTTCCTCCACTCAGGAAGGCGCCCAGCTCAGTGAAAGAATCGGATTTGCAGTGGGCAGTCACAGATTCCTGGACCACGTCTTCCAGTTGCCGGCTCAGGCCATTCTTTCCGGAGTGGCTCTTCCGGTCGTAGCGTAAATCCCAATAATTTTCGACGCTTGCCCGTCCTTCCGAAACGATCAGAAGGCAACCCGGAGGCAGGCGCGATATCTTCGTAAAAGCTGTGTCGGGAGCCAGATTCGAGCTGAAGTTCAGCACATTGGCGATGGCTCGCGGATTGACATCGCGGCCGATGAAGCCGCATTGAAGCAACGCATCAATGCGGGACGCCACCAGGAAGTCGTTCCCCTGGGAGTAGTAAACCAGGCGGTTGATGCCGAATCCATCTATGGCTGCCAGCCACTTCCGCTCGCGCCGATCCCACAAGACCAGGGAAAACGCTCCCCGCAGTTTCTCGACAAACCGATAGCCGAATCGCTCATATAACGCCGCCAAAAGCGCCGCCGTCCTGGCCCCTGGCATAGCGGTTGGGTCCACCTGGACCCCGCCATTCAGTTCGTCTTCGTTATAGAGGTCGGCATCACACGCAATCAGAACGCGGGTGCTCTCGTAGATCTGCTGCGTGCCGAAGCGCGCTGAGGTCCCCACCCCAACGCCGGGGTCCGTCTTGAGCAGTAGGGTTTCCTCCTGATGGAGGGAAAGGCCGCCCGCGACCGCACTAAGGCTGGCTCTCACCGGCTCAGCAGTATCCCGGCGCCAAACGGCGCAGATTCCACTCATGCCGCCTCGTTACCGGCCATAGACCGGCATGCCCTTGGAAATTTGGCAGGCTCTGGCCCGCGATCCGTGGCAAGGGGGAATAGTCTCAGAAGATCAAACAGATGGCTCATATGACGGGCATCTTCTCTAGCGCAGGTATGGGGCCAAAGCGGGCCTGCTCATTCGCCGCAAGTTCTAGTACTGGCAGACCAAGTAACCCGTTTTGGTCTCAGCGTCGGAAAGGAATTCCATCGGTAACTGATGGCTCTTGCGCATCGCACCTGCAGGAGAATCCGAAAGTTTGGAGAAATATGCTCACGATTGGCACTCATGGTCTACTGTCAGGCGCTACAGACCGCTGGATGCGTGAACGATACTGCAGCGTCCAGACGGGTGCCCCAGCATGGGCGCAAGCCTCGAATTGTAGCTTGCGGTAAGGTGATGAGACGTTTGAAGGAGGCCGCCTTTGCGACTGACGCGGCCTTTATGGGAATTGAATCTGCTGAAGTGCCGCGAGGGGGGCGGTGCCCGCGACGGAAACAATCGGACTATGGACCGGCCGAGTCGTGGGGGAGAGGAAAGGCTGGTGTGGGTCTCCTGAGAGTGGATCGTCGCGTCGGTAACAGTTCACGGCGGCGCCCGTTAGCGAGGAAACCGCAGAAGCGGATGCGCACGAAGCCGCGAGGCTAGGTCTGGAGCAGGACCGCCGCAGAAACTCTTCGGCGGTAACCGACATCCCTCCGTGTTCCGGCTACGGAGAGCATTTTAATATCCACATGGTGGAGGTGAGACACCAGGACCAAACAGGCCGACGCGATCGTTCTGCAAGTAATGGAAGGCCTTTGAATCACGCGGGCTTATGGATACTTTTGGGCATTTGATCCTAATGTTTGGCGCGGGCTAGATGGGCTAGAAGCCGTCGAACGCGCAGCATTTATTGGCCAGCGAAGACTCTGCACAACGAGTCGCTTTTCACCAGCTTCAAAAACCGTCCGTCCGGCAGTTCAGCGATCGAGTAGGCGGCATTCTCGTGAACAAAGTACTTTTCGTGAGAGTGTTTGCTGAGGTTATGCAGGACGCGACCCATAATCTCGCTGGAGAATGGATTACTGGCAAAAATAATCAGCCGTTCCTCTGGAAACTGATACTCGGTTGCATCGCAGCAAACCGCCTCGGCTCGTGGTCCGTGGGACGGATAACGGGCAATGTTCGCCTGGGCGATTTCATGAAGTGTTTGGGCCAATTCGACACCGATCACCCGCCCGAACCCGAGATCGGATGCGTACAGCAGAGTTGCACCCTTCCCCGAGCCTACATCTGATGAATGTGAACTTACTGTAATCGCTCTTGCTTACGGGCACCATCGAGAGGCATTCCTGAAATCGAATCGGCGACGTCGGACCATATCGAACGCCGTGCACCCAATTGGGATTGTCTACATTGAGCTCTGAGAGAGGTATGACACCTCCCGTGTCAGTCCCATATTGCCCGTCAAACTCTCCCTGCAGGCGGTTTCGTCTTTCCGTCCACTGGGCGTCGCGCAGCAAAATGATCGGTTGAGACAAACCCAGCTTGATTGTGCCCCAAAGCCCGTTGACACGAAGCGATTTCACGAGTTTACGACGTAAGCTGTTCACCGTGGGTATATAGAAACCAAACGTGCGTCATCGGCCGATTACTTAGTCCAGAATGGCCCGAACAGAAGTTGAAACCCCTGCCATATCAATGACTTCGCGCTTCGTCGGCACATGATATGGTGACCACTTTTCTCCTCGCGCCGCCTGCCTAGTTTACAGTCGTGGGCGTCAGACTGTCAAGGTCGTTAGAATGTCCGTTATGGCAAAGTAGAAATGTCCCGCTTGAGGCTGCCGTTTTGAGCTTCCCGTGACGGAATTCGGCAAGAGAAGGCGCTGCCGTCAAAGAAAAAGCCCTCGAGCAACGATAGGTTGCTAGAGGGCTTTTTGATCAGGCTTCTTGGTCGAACGACAGGAGTCTTGCGCGTCTGGGTGACTCACTGACCGGTCCTGCATGCCGCGCCTCTGCTTGCGTTAATGACTCTTTGCACGTCAACCACATTGCATGCTGAGGTGCCATGTAGCGCCGCATTCACACAACCTGTCGTGCCCAGAGCCTGTGCAATTGCGAGTTGAACGTCCGTCGAATCCACGGTACCGTCGGCATTCAGGTCGCAAGGACTGGTTGCGGGGATGCCGGTCGATGTAGCAGATAGGCTCCCCTGCCACAATGTCGTTCCATAAGCCTGCACCCAACCGATCAACTTATTCTGAGCCGAGTCGAAACTCATCGTGATGTTCCCCGTCGGAATACTGCTTCCGCCGGCAGACGTCAGCCTCGACCACGTGTCGGCCACCGCGTCATACTCCCAGTCTGCGGGCGCCCCGGCGCCGCTGCTTTGATGGAACATGACCTTTTGCGTCAGGTCATTATAAACAATCGCCGGGATCGGAATGTTCTCCGTACCCCACGGGAGGCGCCACGCAGCTTCCCTGGCATTTGCGGGTCCAGGCATGCGTCGGTACGTCGTACGTCCAGGTCTCATTTTCCTGCGCACTGTTGGCGGAAAAGCCGCCATAAAGAATCACCTTCTTGATCCCCGGGTGGTAGAGCAGAGATAAATATTGGCTCGCCGCGGGTGGAGGCACTCCATGGTTGATTTCGTTCCAATCGTCGGGCACCACGCAACCCGCTGCCAATTGCTTGGCGGTCGGTGTGCCCGGTGTTGGGTTCTCCGCGGTTCGGCAATAAATCCATTGATCGGACGAGGAGCCGAACAGATCATACCCGAAAGAGAACAATACATCGTCATCGGGGTCGTAGACCGTCGAGCCGGCAGAGCCCGCCGGGTAATGAACCGGCGTCACTTGATGCCATGTGTCATTCAGAGGGTTGGCGTTCAGCGTCAGATAATACATGTCCTGTCGCGGATTCTCAGTGCCCTGGGTGGCCAATTGAATGGTAGTAACCCCTTGGGTACATGTGCTGGACGACAGCGTGAGATGCGCAGTGTCAGTGACCGAGGTGATGGTTCCACAATTGGCCCCTCCGATCTTGACCGGCTGTCCTCCCCAATTGCTGGCAAACAGCCGCGAATCGTTGCTGACCACGTTCGCTCCAGTTACTGTGACGTTCAGCGGGTTGCAGGAAGAATTAGATCCGCCATGCATCCACAAGTAGTTACGTTTGGTGTCAACGGTCATACGCCCCACCGGATGCCGCTCTCCGGGCTGGTTGGGGAGATCGGCGGAACACCACAGCTTTTGTGTCCCGGTTCCCCCAACGTGGGTCCAGACGTTATTCGCGGAATTGTAGAGAAAGATATCGGATGAGTAAATACTGGCGCTTCCGTTGACTACCCCGTAAGAATGGTTTGGTGCGAAACCGGATCGTATGGCAGGGTATACCATCCGTTTCCAAGTGGCCAGCCAGCCGTCGAGGCAGGTTGGCTCCAAGTAGACCGTCCCCCGATCCGCTCACCGGAACCGCCGTCGCCGTTGCCGTGAACGTGATGGGGCTGCCGGTCAGCGTGCCCGAGGATGCAGCGGCGGTGTTGGTACCGGTAGTCGATCCCAGGGTCAGCGTGCTCAAGGCCAGGCCCGCACTATCGGTGGTGGCCGTCGTAGGTGTTACACTACCGCCCCCCGCGGTCACTGTGAACGTGATACTGACCCCCGAGACCGGATTTCCACCGGCGTCGGTCGCCTTGACCACGAACGGGCTCGCCAGTCTCTGCCCGACTGTACCCGTCTGCCCATTTCCGCTGACCGAGACCAGAGTCGTTGCAACTGGAGCTGCCCCATTGCCGGTCGCCGTGAAAGTCAACGGGCTGCCGGTGAGCGAGCCGGAGGACGCCGTGACTGTGTTGACGCCCGCCGTCGCGCCAAGGGTTAGCGTGGTGGACGCAAATCCCGAAGCGTCGCTCGTAGCCGAAGCCGCCGATAAGGATCCGGAGCCACTCGCCACCGCGAAATTCACGACGGTTCCCGACACCCCAAAACCAGCCTGGTCCGTTACCTGCACAGTAAAGGGATTGGCCAACCGGGTCCCAACGGTGCCGGACTGGTTGTTGCCGCTAATCAGTGTAAGACGGGATGCGGCGCCCGGCGTTGGAAGGGTGCCACCCGGGACAAAAGCCTTCAGGCTGAAATTCACTGCCGACAAGTTATTCGATCCGGTATTCACGGTGACTGTGTTCGATCCCGCAGTCCATCCAGACAGCGACGATGTCACATCGGAGGCGCCAAACCACGGTATATTTGCGGTCGCATCAATGCCGAACAGGTTCGTGTTGGTCGGGTCGAATTGTAGGAGCTTGGTTAGATCTCGCTGGATGGCACGGGTATGTACTTGAGGCGCGGGTTGGAGCTGCCTGACGGCACGCTGAACGTCACCGTCTGCGTCCCGTTGCCGTTGTTCACGACGGTGGTGATGGGTATGTCCTGAAGCGTCGCCGCGCCTGGATGGTTGATGTAGTGTATCAGCTGACCGATTTGTACGCCGCCCAGATCAGGGGACCAGTTGGACCGGAAATGATTGAGCCGGACTAGTACGGCATTTAGCTGCCTTTGCCACGCCGTGCTTCCCGTCAATTGGCACTCTCCAGGAATGGCCACCAAACTGTGGCTTGGCCGGCCACGGTGAAGTTACACGCCCACACGTCCGAGCCAACCGCGCATTTATTGGCGCCATCTGCGGCCGAGCCCGCTGGACACACATTTGGAAAATCTGTAAAGACCCTGTAGCGAAATCCGTTGGACTTATCGCCCGTGAATTTGCACGTCGATGACGTGGGGTCGGCACACCACCGGCTGCTGCCGTCGTCCAGGAATCCCTCGGTAAGTGTGAATAGCGAAATCCCGAAGGCTTTGTCCATCATTCGCTTGTAGTCTGACCAACCCGGCCCTTTCACGCGCGCATATTGCGCCATTCCCTCTACGACGATGGACATCATGAAATTCTGGGCGTATCGGGCGTTGTTGGGGTTCACTGCCTGAACTGGACAATGCGCCGTCCGTACGCCAACCGAGATGAACGCCACGCTCTAAGCTCACCCCCTGGGTGAAGGATCCACTGCTCGTCAAGTTGGGCAGCGTGCAGCCGGTTGGGTAGTGGTTCCCTGCGCCGTCAACCATGCACGGTACCGGATCAATCACCGCGGTCCACGCCGGACCTCCGCTGGCAAGTACTGCGGCGGCATCCGGATCCCCGAGGGCACCGAGATATTCGCGAGAAGTGGGCCGCGCTTCCAAGTTGCGCCCCCCATGTGCGGCTGGCCTGGTCCTTGCCGCCACAGCACGCTTGCTGGTAGGTCTCAGGATTTAGATAGTAAGCCTTTTCCGGGACGATCGATTCCCTGATCGTTTCATCGCCGGTCATCATGTACATGTCCGTGATGCCCCACCAGTGGTTGTGCTCGAAGTCCGGATAATCTATGTAACCGGAATCGATAGTTGAGGACTGTTCTGGATGCGGTGAGCAGTTGTGGACGCCCGGACGCGCCAACCTCGTTGTTCGAGACCCCGTAGTGGAGCTTGTCGCTCCACTGGAACGAATTCACCGTGGCATCCGTGCCGGCAACGCTGCCGCCGTCCGAATGCGGCCAGGATCCCACGACATCCCATCCGGTAATGGTTCCACGCATGTAGCCACCGTCCGGTATAGCCACGCTGGAAAAACTTGAGCATGTCCGACCAGCGGTTTTCCTGCTGGTACGTGGGGCCACCACCTTGTCCCCAGAGTGGTCGTCCTCCACACGTACAAGTCCCAATGTGTCATCAATCGAGGGGATAAACCTGATCGGGGCTGCAATTGGTAGTTGCTCCTCCGTAACACAGGTCGCCCATGAGGTATTGCTGGAAGGGCAGTGTTCGCCACATCTCACGTAGTAAGCGTCCTCTTCGGCCGGGTCCACCAGCGTGTAAGGAAAGTACCGCGTAGTGTTGACATGATCGCGAGTTGGGCGCGCCAGGAGGAAGTGCTGGAACTTCAGAAAATCGCCCGATGGAGAGGCGGGGGTTGCGGCGTGGAAGTTCAGGAATACATCCCAGGTGCTCCATTGCGGCCACGCCGGGTAGACTGCGGCGTAAGAGGACGAATAGGAGTTTCTTGCGGATAGCAGCCCGATTCGAATCTCTGGGGACTGCGAGACATTCAAGCGACACCGGCCAGTAAGCTGAGAACTGGTACATGCCTGCTTCGATTCCGACTCCGGAGCTGTTTGAGCAATCCGCCCAGCCGCCGACACTCTTGGTGCGGTTGCCGCTTGCAATAGTCGTCGCGCCGTTCTTGGCGATGAACCCAAGGTCGGCGGTGAGTTTGTTCGGCTGGATGCTGTGCCGAAAGAGCCCGACCGCGATCAGGCTCATGTAGTCGGACTGCCCCTGGTAGACGTACGCCTCGGTGCCCACTGCCCGGTCACGGGCGTGGCATCGGTTGCGATGGTGTACGTAATCGGCGCGCTTATGTCGGGGGCAGATTCGCAGTTCGTAGGACCTCACGGCCTTGAATGCGGTGTTGAACGTCATACCGGTGCAACTGCCGCCGGATGCGTTGCAGTCGGCGGAAGGCGCTACCCGGCGTCGCAGCCGCGTAATCCGCGTTGCGCAGACTCACGGTCGCCTTTACGGTAGCTTTCCCCTTGAAGAAATACATCCGCGCCGTGAAGTGCATGTACGGGTGAGAGGCGCTGTCGAAATGCGTGCCGATGCACTTGCATGCTGGTCATCACCGGACCGTTCTCTTCGATGGTGCATGTCGAGTTGGGATCGTTGGCCGAGGAATAGATTGTGTTACAGGCCGATCCGCCGGGGTCCGGGGCACAAGTCGTCTTTCCGGCCACGGTGCTCGATGTCGGATCAGGGCCCACTAGAACCAGCCCGCGTGTGGCGCTGGCACTCGATGTCACCACATGCGTCGAGCCGATATCGACCACATCCACACCGTTGAACTTGGCTTTCTTGATTGTGAACGTGCCGTGCCGGTCGCTACCGTAATCGTGGCGCCGTTATCGGTTGCCAGATTGGACCCGCCGAAATTGCCGCTGCCGTCTGTCAAGGTCACGACGGCCGTCCCTCCCGCCGACAAGTTGGGCAAAATGCCGCATACCTTTACCCACTTGTCGTTTCCAGAAGGCCAACGCCCCAGTACGCGAAACTGTCCAGCGGTCGCGCCGGATAGCCCCAGAACACCCGTATTTGTGACACCAGACGACTCGGCGAGCGGAACCCCCATGCAGAAAGGTTCGTTAGTGCGGGCAACACCCGTGGATCCACCAGCATGATA
>CAWFMY010000002.1:0-31568 GCA_963816925.1 uncultured beta proteobacterium
GACACCCAGGTCGACATCAAGGTGATCGGGAGGGGAGTCGTCAAGGGCACCGGCGTGATCGGCAGCTTCGGGCCGGTCGCGGAGCCGAACGCAACTCGGCGAAGGACGCTGGATTTTCTTCGAATCCCATTGACCGCGCGCGGCGGGAGAATCACGCATCCGGCAAGATCATCACGCCGGCACCCTTGCCGACCGCCTACCCCGCCGCGCGCACCCGGCACCACGCTGCCATATCGTTGCGCGAACACCGGCGGCGAGGGACCGCGCGCCTTCGGGCGCGAGCCACAGCCGCAGCAGGTAGCGGCGACGCTCGGCTTCCGGATAATCCTCGAACGCCGTGCGGTCGTGCAGCAACGTGTGGTTGTGCACGAACTGCAGGTCGCCGCGCTCGAGCGTCATGGTCAGGTGCAGCGCGGGATCGTCGGTCAGCGCATCGAGCAGGTCGAGCGCCTCGATGTCCGCCGGCGTGAGCCTCGGAGCGTCGGCAAAGCGTTGCGCCGAATCGATGTACTGGCGTTGATAGATGGCCGAGAGCGCGCCCGCATGCCAGTTGAAGATCGGGATCGTGAAATACGGCTTTGCGCCTGGTGGCACTTCACCGCGGCGGTCGGTGGCGAAGGGCGCGAATAACCGGCGCGCCAGGTCGGGCCGGCGCGCGCGCATCTCGTTGTAGAGCGTGACCGAGGACACCAGCGCGGAGAGTCCGCCGGACTTGGCCGTCTGCAGGCAAAGCAGCCCCACCACGTCGGCCGAATCGGTGTGAAACGTCTGGCGCTCATGCGTCTGGTAGATGCGCACGTTCGGATCGTCGGAGTTGAGGCCGACGTCGCGCACATGACCAAGCAAGTGCCCTTGCGCGTTCTGCGTTCGCGGCCGCCCGATATGCACGCCCAGGCCATAGAAGGCGACGGCGGAGAGGCGCGTGCCCCAGCGTTCGATCGGGAAGCCCCGCAGCAGCGCGAAGCCTCGCCCGTGCAGCAGTTCCTCGGTGACGCGGGCAAGACGTGGCGCAACCGTCGGCAACGGAAAGTCCGCGGGCGGTGAGTTCGTTCAGTGCCCGCGCATCGCGCTCGACGCGGGCGAGCCACGGCTTCGCGGCCGCCGCCAGCTCGTCGAGCTCCGCCGGCAACAAGTGTTCGATCCAGCCGCCGCGGGCAGCGAGCGCCGGTCCGTACCAGGCGCCGGGTCCCTCGAGACGCGCCTCGAGTCCGGCGGGGAACTCGTCACCTCGTGATTCGGCCGACGGCAAGCTCAGCTCCCGCGCAGCTTGTCGCGCAAGCGATACCACCCCGTCATCAGCGGCCGGAACCATGCCGTCCCGTTGTAGAAGGGGATGGCGACAAAAGGTATGTCGTCGAATGCCGTCTCGCCTTCCCGCTGACCGAGAATCTTCAGCGCCAGCTTGTGACCGAGATAGGGCATGAGGGCCACACCGGAGCCATTGCAACCAAGCGCGTACCAGATTCCGTCGCGCTGCCCGATGCCGGGCAAGTCGCTCCGCGTCATCGCGACATTGCCGGTCCAGACATGGCTGACACGCGCGTCCGCAAGCGACGGGAAGATGGCGCACAGCTCCTTCATCAACCAGGCGGCGGCGACGTCGAGCGCGATGGGATGCAGTGCGGCGCGCCCGCCCAGCACCATGCGCGTGCCGTCCGGCGACGGCCGATAGTAGAGGTGCTTGTCGCGTGTCTCGACGATCATCCGCCCATTCGGGATCAGCGCGCGGACACGGCCCTCGGCCCAATGGCTCGGTGGCGATGAGAAAACTCGGTATCGCGACAAGGCGGCGTGCGAGCGCCGGGGTAGCGCGCCCCGTATAGCCGTTGGTCGTGGCGACGACTTCGGCGGCGCGCACGCTGCCGCGCGCCGTTTCGACGACATATCCATTCGCCTCGCGCCGGATCGCGGTCACCGGCGTGTGGCCCGCCACGAGCGCGCCGGCGGCGCGTGTCGTTTGCAGCAAGCCCTGCTGGAACAGCGCGGGATGCACGGCGCCGTGCGCTGGAAACAGCAATCCGCCCTGATAGAGGTCCGTCGCCACCTCGGTGCGAACGTCGGACTTGCTCAACACGTCGATGGGAATGCCGACGTCACGGCGTAACCCGGCGGCATCCTTCGCGATCGACGCGAAGTCCGCCTCCGTCCAGGCGCCGCGCACCCGCCCGCACGATTGCAGGCCGGCGTCGATCTTCTCCTCGGCAATCAGGTCCTTGACGAATTGGAGCGATGCCATGCCCTCGCGGACAGATCCTTCGCCTTGTCCGCCCCGAAACGCTCGATGAGCTTGGTGTAGGAGAGCCGGTGGCCATGACCGATCATGCCGCCCGACCGGCTCGACGCACCGTGGCCGGGCGCCGCAGCTTCGAGCACGACAACGGACCTGCCCGCGCGGGCGAGCGTCAGTGCCGCGGACAATCCGGCATAGCCTGCGCCAACGATCGCGACGTCGCAGCGCTTCGGCAGCGCGACATCGACCGGCCCTTCGCGGGGCGCCGCATCCCACCAGTAAGGCTCGTGGGAAACGGACGCCGATTCGGCCACCATGCCCTTCTCCTGTCCCGTCCCGTTGCCGTCGAGACCCACCCGATGGGGACGGGTGCGCTTGATTATCCTTGCGCCCACGGTAACATGGCGCCAACCATAGGGGGAACCATGAAGAAACTGCTGATCGCGATCCTGGGCGCCACGCTGCTGTCCGCCCCGCTGGCCTTTGCGCAGAAGAAGAGCCTCGTCGTCGGCATGGGGTACCGCCGACGCCGGCAAGCTCGATCCGCACATCGCCTCGACCACGCCGGACAAGGGCCTGCTGAGCTGGATGTTCAACGGTCTCGTCCGCATCCGTCCCGGCCAGATCAGTCCCGAGTTCATCGAGCCCGATCTCGCCGAGAGCTGGACCTCGAATGCGGCCGGTACCGAGTGGACGTTCAAGATCCGCAAGGGCGTGCAATGTCACCACGGCTACGGCGAATTCACGGCGGATGATGCCGTCTATTCGATCAAGCGTGCGAGCAACAAGGCGACCTCGTCGTATTCGAACGATTTCAACGCGATCGACAAGGTCGAGGCGCCCGACAAGTACACGGTGAAAATCACGCTCAAGAATCCGGTGGCGGGCTTCCTGGGCTACGTGGCCAACGTCAACGGCGGCAACCAGATCTGCAAGAAGGCCGCCGAGGAAATGGGCGAGAACTTTCGCCAAGAAACCCATCGGCACCGGGCCGTTCATGTTCGCCGAGTATCAGCCGCAGCAGTTCGTCAAGCTGGTCGCCAACAAGCAGTACTTCCGGGGCGCCTCCGATGCTCGAGGACATCACGTTTCGGTACATTCCCGCGGATTCGAGCCGCGATCTCGCCTTCCAGTCGGGCGAGCTCGACATGATCTACGGCAAACAGGACCAGACCTGGATGGATCGCACGTCCAAGCTGCCGGGCGTCAAGGTGATCGCCATGGAACCCGGCGAGCTCTCGGTGCTGTCTCTCAACACGACGGTGAAGCCGCTCGACGACATCCGCGTGCGGCAGGCCATCGCGTATGCCATCGATCGCAAGGCCATCGTCGTGTTCAAGGGCGCGGGCTCGTCGCGCGAGGCGGTGTCGGTAGTTCCATCGGGCTATCTCGGCACCGACGAGAAGGCGCCGCTCTATCCGTACGACCCGGCCAAGGCCAAGGCGTTGCTCGCGGAGGCGGGCTACCCGAACGGGGTCACGATCAAGACGATCCACACGACGCTGACCGGCATGCAGACGCTGATCGAGGCGGTGCAGGCGCAGCTCAAGAAAGTCGGGATCAATCTCGACATCGAGCTCGTCGAGCATGCGACGTTCCACGCACAGATCCGCAAGGACCTCTCGCCTATCGTTCACTACCAGGCGGCGCGCTTCCCGGTGGCCGACGTGTATCTGACGCAGTTCTTCGATTCGGCGTCGATCGTCGGCACGCCGACAGCGGTGACGAATTTCAGCCACTGCAACGTCGCCGACGCGGAGATCCGCGCCGCGCGCATCGAGCCTGACGCCGCGAAGCAGAAGGCGCTGTGGAAGACTGCACAGGAGAAGATCATCAAGTCGGTGTGCGGCGTTCCGATCTACGAGCAGCTCCAGCTCTGGGCATGGAAGGACACGCTCGATCTCGGCTACCCGATCAAGGGTTCGCTCAACCTTTCGCCCCCCGTCACGGAGAAAGCGCACTTCACGAAGTGAGCGTCCGATCGGCAGCGTGATCGACTGCGGTCGTTCGGGGCACCGGCCGGACGCGACGGCGCCGACGCGATGACGGCCTTCGTAATCCGCCGCCTGGCGTTCGCCTGCGTCACGCTGTTCGCGGTCCTGACGCTGGTCTTCGTGCTGGTCCGGATCGTCCCCGGCGATCCGGCGCAGCTCATCCTCGGCGATCAGGCGAGCCGCGAAGCGATCGAGGCGCTCCGGCACCGGCTCGGCCTCGACCTGCCGATCGCGGAGCAGTACGGCGTGTTCCTCGCGGGCGCACTGCGCGGAAACTGGGGCGTGTCGATGGTGACCGGCCAGCCGGTCATCGGCGAGGTTCTGCGCGTGCTGCCCTGGACGATTCAGCTGACCGTCGTTTCGCTGATCCTCGGCATCGTCATCGGGGTCCCCGCCGGCGTCTATGCCGCGATCCATCGCAACCGCGTCGCCGATTACGCGGTGCGCATCTCGTCGCTGCTCGGGCTGTCTTTTCCGCCGTTTGTCGCGGCGATCATCCTGCTGCTCCTCTTCGCGATCGCCGTGCCGTGGTTTCCCGTCATCAGCGCGCGATCCGGCTCCGTCGGGGCCTGGTTCCAGTCGATCACGCTGCCGGCGGTGAGCCTCGGCCTGATTTCAGCCGCGTACGTGACTCGCGTCACGCGCTCGGCGATGCTCGAAGTCCTCACCGAAGACTACGTGCGAACGGCGCGCGCCAAGGGCGTGCCGTGGAATGCCGTGGTGTGGCGCCACGCGCTGCGCAACGCGTTGATCCCGATCATCACCGTGGTCGGCCTCTATCTCGGCATCCTGATCGGCAATTCGGTGCTGACCGAAATCGTCTTCAGCCGCCCGGGCCTCGGCAAGCTCCTCATCGGCGCGCTCAACCAGCGCGACTATCCGATGCTGCAGGGAATGATGGTGATCTATACGCTGATCGTGGTGCTGGTGAACCTGCTCACCGACCTCGCCTACGGCTTCGCCGATCCGCGGGTGAAGCTCAAGTGAGTCAAGCAAGTGAAATGACGTCGCGGACGGCCACGGCGGCGCCGTCGCCGCTGGCCTATTTTGCCGCGCAGACGTTCAAGGCGTTCAACACCAACAAGACGTCGTGGATCGGACTCGCGGTGTTTCTCGTCGTGATCGCGCTGGCGATTTTCGCGCCCGCGCTTGCACCGTTCGATCCCACCGACCAGAACATCATGGAGAAGCTGCGGCCGCCGTCGCTCGAACACTGGCTCGGCACCGACAGCTTCGGCCGCGACACGTTGTCGCGCATCCTCTACGGCGCGCGCGTTTCCCTCGTCATCGGCATCGTATCGACCCTTGCGGCCATGCTGATCGGCTCGGCGATCGGCATGCTTGCCGGCTGGCACGGCGGGCGCATCGACACCGTCACGATGCAGGCGATGGACGTCCTGCTCGCCTTTCCCTCGCTGATCCTGGGACTCATCCTGGTGGCGATGCTGGGCCCTTCGATGCTCAACATCATCATCGCGATCGCCCTCACCTCGATCCCGCCCTTCGCCCGCATCGCGCGGGCACCGACGATCGCGATCAAGGAGCGCGAATTCGTGATGGCCGGCCGCGCGCTCGGCTACTCCGACATACGGCTCCTCGCCGGTCACATCCTGCCGAACATACTGCCGGAAATCCTGGTGATGGGTTCGCTCTGGCTCGCCAACGCCATTCGCACCGAAGCATCGCTCGCCTTCGTGGGACTGGGCGTCAAGCCGCCCATCGCGACCTGGGGCGGCATGATCCGCGAAGGCTTCGAGAACATCCTCGACAGCTACACGCTGGCGCTGGTGCCCAGCATCGCGATCCTGATCGTGATCTTCGCGCTGAACCTCCTGGGCGATGGCTTGCGCGACGCGATCGACCCCAAGCTCAAGGGCGAGTCATGAAACGATCCCCGCGCTCGCTCCGCTCGCTGCCCCCCGAGGGGACCCGTCAGTTCCTCGGCGTGGCCCCTCGAAACTGACGATGGCAGCGCCCGTCCTCGCCGTGCGCAACCTGACGACATCGTTTCGGGTCGATGGCGTCTGGACGACCGTCGTCAAGGGAATTTCGTTCGAGATCGGGCCGCGCGAGACGGTGGCGATCGTCGGTGAATCCGGTTCGGGCAAGAGCGTCACCGCGCTATCGATCATGCGCCTCCTGCCGGCCGCCAACAGCCGGGTCACGGGCGAGATCCTGCTCGAGGGACGCGAGCTCCTCACGTTGCCCGAGGATCGGATGCGCAACGTGCGCGGCAACCTGATCTCGATGATCTTCCAGGAGCCGATGACGAGCCTCAATCCGGTGCTGACCCTCGGGTTCCAGATCGCCGAAGCCCTGATCTACCATCGCGACCTCGACCGCGCGCAGGCCGAAGCCGAGACGCTACGCATCCTGGAACGCGTCCGCATTCCGTCCGCGGCAACGCGCCTGCACGAGTATCCGCATCGGCTCTCCGGCGGCATGCGCCAGCGCGTGATGATCGCGATGGCACTGGCGTGCAAGCCGAAGCTCCTGATCGCCGACGAGCCGACCACGGCGCTGGACGTCACCATCCAGGCCGAGATCCTCGAACTGATCAAGATGTTGCAGGACGAGGAAGGCATGTCGGTGGCGTTCATCACTCACGACATGGGCGTCGTGGCCGAAATCGCCGACCGCACGGTGGTCATGTTCAATGGCGACGCCGTCGAGCAGGCGCCCACCGCGACGCTTTTCGCGGTACCACGCGAGCCCTACACCCGCGCCCTCCTCGCCGCGGTTCCGCGCCTGGGATCGATGAAGGGCCGGCCCGATCCGCAACGTTTTCCGATCGTCGATCCGGTCACCGGCGTGCGCGAGGTCGTCCCCGAAACCGCGTCGACCGCCGCCGTGACCGAGCGCCCGGTGCTCGAAGTCGCCAATCTCGTGACCCGCTTCGACATTCACACCGGCGTGCTGGGCCGCGTCACCGCGCGCGTGCACGCCGTCGAGGATGTATCGTTCTCGCTCTCCGCCGGCGAAACGCTGGCGCTGGTCGGCGAAAGCGGCTGCGGCAAATCGACCACGGGACGCTCGATCCTGCGCCTGGTCGAGCCGAATGCCGGCACCGTCCTGTTCGAAGGGAAGGATGTCCGCGCGCTCGACCGTAAAGGCCTTCGCGCCGCCCGCTGCCGCATGCAGATGATCTTCCAGGATCCGTTTGCGAGCCTCAACCCGCGCAAGACGGTGGGCGGCGCGATTGCCGAGCCGATGACGGTGCACGGACTCCTCAATCGCTCGGATGCGCGCGAGCGGGTGCACGAGCTCCTGAAGAAAGTGGGACTGCCGCCCGACATGGCGAGTCGCTTTCCGCACGAATTCTCCGGCGGCCAACGCCAGCGCCTGTGCATCGCGCGCGCGCTCGCGCTGGCGCCGAAACTGCTGGTCGCCGACGAAGCCGTGTCGGCGCTCGACGTCTCGATCAAGGCGCAGGTCATCAACCTGATGATGGACCTGCAGGCGGAGATGGGACTGGCTTATCTATTCATCTCGCACGACATCGCGGTCGTCGAGCGGGTCAGCCATCGAATTGCGGTGATGTACCTCGGCGAGATCGTGGAGATCGGGCCGCGGGCCGCGGTCCTGGAAAATCCGCAGCACCCCTACACCCGGCGGCTGATCGCGGCGGTCCCGGTGCCCGAAGCGGGCCGCCGCGCACTGCGGCGCGGGCTCTCGACAACCGAGATTCCGAGCCCGGTGCATGATAAGAACTATGTGCGCCCGCCGCGCCGCTATTACGAGGTCGCCCCGGGACATGTCGTGCAGATGTCCGACGCGTAGAGCATCCGAGGTTCGCTAACCGCCTCGCTGTTCCTTGGGCTCCTCGCCCTTGCCTGGTGGAGCATGCTGTTCACGCTGCTGTTGCTGCGCCTGTTGTTGCGCGCGTTGCGCCTGCTCCGCCTGACGCTGCTGCGCCGGTTGTTGCGCATGCTGGGCCTGCTCGGCCTGATGCTGCTGGGTCTGCGGCTGTGAGCGCTGGGCCTGCTCGGCTTGACGCTGCTGCGGCTGTTGTTGCGCGCGTTGCGCCTGGTCCGCCTGACGCTGTTGCGCCTGTTGTTGCGTGCGTTGTGCCTGCTCCGCCTGACGCTGCTGCGCCGGTTGTTGCATGCGTTGCGCCTGCTCCGCCTGACGCTGCTGCGCCGGTTGTTGCGTGCGTTGCGCCTGCTCCGCCTGACGCTGCTGCGCCGGTTGTTGCGCGCGTTGCGCCTGCTCCGCCTGACGCTGCTGCGCCGGTTGTTTCGCGCGCTGGGCCTGCTCTTCCTGGCGCTGTTGCGGCTGCTGCTGCACTCGGGCTTGAGATTCGGCCGCATTTTGGCCGCGGCCGCGTTGCGCTTGCTGGGGCGGTACGGGTTGCGGAGGCTGCCCTTGTGTCGGCGCGGCGGCTTGCCCGCGACCCGACGGGGCGCCCGCCTGCCGTCGCTGGTAATACTCCTGTGCGACGACATCCTGAGGATGGTAACGATAGTTCTGGTTCTGCAGTGTTTGCTGCTGCTCAACGTGCGGATAGCGGTTGCCCGAATACTGTCGCTGATACGTCGGCAGCGGCGCCGCCGCCGGCACCGCACTTCGGTCCCAGTGATCCCATCCGCGCCGACTTTCTTCCCACGAGTGACCCCAATGCTCGCCCCAGCGCGGCGGGGCGCTCGCGACCCAAGTCCGGAAATAGGAAGGGGGCCGGCGGTAATACCGCACAGGAACGCGAAGAATGTAGAGCGGAACGAAAACGGGTTCTACAAACGTCCACGGGCCGTCGTACCACGCGCTCGTGTACCAGTTATCGCCAATATAGATCCAGTACATCCCGTCGTAGAAGAAATAGTTGGCGTTGAGTTGGGGGGCGTAGTAGACGGGATAGTCGGGAATCGGAACCAGCTGCGGATAGGTTCCGATGTCGACACCGATGCTGACGCCCGGAGCGTCGACAGCCACACTGAACTGCGCAGTCGCAGGCGTGACGGCGAACATCGACGTGATGCAAATGGCGAGCAGGAGCTTTCGCATTTGGCTGTCCTCGTGTCGAGCATGGAGCTCATAGCGAATGCTGTGCCGTCAGCGCTTGCGTTTCTGTAGGTCACCTCGCTCATGTGGGGTCGGACGGAAACCGAATGGCATCTAGGCGTTGAAAATGGAGACGCCGCGGTGAGCCGCGGCGTCTCTCGGGAAGTTGCGTCGGCGCTGTCAGTGGCCTTGCGAGTGCCCATTCCCCTGCGAGTTGGCACCCTGATTGTCGCCCTGCCCGTTGTCTCCTTGGTCGTCTCCCTGGTCGTCCCCTTTACCGCGGTCGGCAGCAGGGACGATGGTGCCGTACAGCCCGTCGCTTTCGTCGTTGGGTCCGGCGGCGAAGAACAGTGTGTTGGCAGGTTGCGCTCGGAAGTTGTTGCCGAAAGCAATACCCCAGAGCCCATCGATCACCAGCACCTGACCGTGGCCGGTCCGCAGCTGCCCCGCGAACGTATTGTTCTTGGTGTCGAATGCGTTGATCGTGCCGTCACCGAAGTTGCCCACAAGGAGCATGCCGCTGAACTTGCCGAAGTCGGCCGGCGCGATCGCCATGCCCCAAGGCGCGTTGAGCTTGCCGCCGGTGGCCACGCGCTCGATCAGGAAACCGTTGGCGTCGAAGACGTCGACGATCCCGAGCCCTTTCCCGGCGGTTTCATCGTGGTCGCCAGCCACGTGGAAAGCGTATGCGACGTAAAGGTTGCCCTGGAGGGCGAGGATGTTGAACGGCGCAAAACCTGGCGGCAGTTTGGGATCCACAAACCCGCCCGGAACGGTGGTCGGCATGAAATTGTGGTCGAACACCTGGATCTTGCCGTTGAAGAGATCGGCGGCAAACAGCCGGAAATCCACGTTGCCGTCGCCGGCGATCGCGATACCTTTGTAGACTCCGTTCGGGGTCGCGGTCGTCGGAACGATCACGGCGGTCGAGCCGCAGCCACCCCTCCACGCAGCAATGTTCCCGTTCTCGGTGGCCCAGAGGAAGCTCGCCGCTGCGGAAGTGGCGGGAGAGCCACAACTAATTTGAAAGTCGCTCGCCGACGGGTTGAACGTTATCCCCGTCGTCGCACCACCGGGGATCGTCACCACGAGGGGTGCGGGCGGACTGCCGACAAGGAGCGGGTTCCCGGTGCCGTCGTAGACCGTCGACACGCCAGACGTGTTGTCGGACACCCAGACAGGATTGGTGGGACCAAATACGATCCCCCACGCGTTCCGCAGATTGCTGTCCTGGTGGTCCGCCACGCCCGCCAGGTTTGAAACAAGATTGTGAACGACGTAGTTGCCGGGGTCCGCGCCGACTGCTGCGCTGAGCGCTGACCCGAAGATGAACGCAGCAAGCTGGAGCGTGTGCCGCCCCACAATAGAGACTTGATTATTCATGGGAGCTCCTCGTTTTGTAAATTCTACAAACGCATCCGGCACATGCCGGTTCCGACACACGCGCCCCCTGTCCCGAATTTGCAATATTCACGTGTATCCGATCTCCAAAACAGCCGACAGATGTTGATTATTCCGGCGGGCGATGCGGGGCTCGGTCGGCCAGGTAATTGCGCATCGCGGTGGAGCGCTCCTAGGTGGGCAAGGCCGCGCACCGGAGACGAACGTCCTCGTTCGCCCGGGTGGGCCATGCATTGACATAGATCACAGGTCAATATTGCGTGCATGTTAAGGTGCCCAGTGGGGTGGTATCGCCATGGCTCGTGGTGCTCGCTCACCGCCGGACATTCGATCGGAGCGACCGTCCCGCACGTTTCTTGTCGAGGCTTACTCGGATGAAGGTCCTGTTAGCGGTAGATGGGTCGGCGAGTTCCGCACGCGCGACCGAGAAGTTGGCGCAAACGCTTCGTTGGTATCGTGAACAGCCCGAAATCGAGCTGTTGGCAGTGCACTTGCCGGTCCCGCGGCTCCCGAACATGAGCCTGGTGATCAGCGAGCACATGCTCGAGCAGTACTACGCCGAGGAATGCGAAGCCATGTTGGCACCGTGCCGGCAGATTCTCGACGCGGCAGGCGTAAGCTATGTCGCACATACGCGTGTGGGCCTAATCGCAGAGAGCATTGTCGATCAGGCGAAGCGTTCGGGCAGCGACATGATCTACATGGGGACGCGGGGCATGTCGGCGCTCCCCAATATGCTGTTGGGCTCTGTGGCCACGAGGGTGCTTCACCTCGCGCAAGTCCCCGTGGTGCTGACTCACTGACGCCAAAGCACGATCGGCCTGGTATACAACGCCACGCCATAGGTTGCCGACGCGCCGTCCCCGTCGTCGGAAATGCCAAAACGGGCCTCAGCACCTATTGGCGCGGAGCCTAGCGAGTCGACGCGGCCGGCCTGTCCTCGCGCTGTCGCGGATCGCCAGGATCAACCAACGTGAACGTCGAGTCGATCACACGAGTAGCCGACTGACCACGCCGCCGGCGTGTCCATCGCCACGGAGCCCGTTTGGCACACGCTCACGGCCCGATGACGCGCTTGCGCAGTTGCACGTTCGACCCGATCACGGACTTGCCGCGCGCGAAGCCGCAACACGGCTGCGGGTACATGGTCCCAACCGCCTGCAGGAGCAGCCGCCGCGCCCGGCGTGGCGCGTCTTCATCGCCCAGTTCAAGAGCCTGCTCATCCTGATTCTCGCCTTTGCGGCCGTGCTCGCGGCCAGCGTGGGGCAAATCAAGGATGCCGTGGTTATCCTCGCCGTGCTCGTGCTGAACGCGATGCTCGGGTTCTACCAGGAGTATCGGGCCGAGCAGAGCCTGAGCGCGCTGCGAAGCATGTTGCCACGTCGCGCGCGCGTGCGCAGGGCAGGCAAGATCGCCCAGGTCGGCGCCGAGCAGATCGCGCCCGGCGACATCGTCTTGCTCGAGGCCGGCGAACGCGTGGCAGCCGACGGGCGCTTGCTGACTACCATTGGGCTGGAACTGGACGAGTCGGCGCTGACGGGCGAGTCGGTTCCGACGCCGAAGGACGCCGCGCCCGTTCTCCCCCAGCGGGCCGCCCTCGCGGAACGCAGCAATATGGCGTTCATGAATACGATGGTGACGCGTGGCCGCGCGGAGCTCGTCGTTACCGCAACGGGGATGGACACCGAAATCGGTCGTATCGCGGTCGCGCTCGCGGCCGCGAACGAAGGTCCCAGTCCGCTGCAGGTTCAGCTCGACCAGCTGGGCAAGCGTCTCGCCGTCGTCGCGCTGGCATTGGTTGGCATGTTCTTCGTGTTCGCGCTCGCACGCGGCGACACGCTCGTGCATGTGATGATCGACTCCATCGCGCTCGCCGTCGCCGCCATGCCGGAAGGGCTGCCGGCAGTGGTCACCGTGGCGCTCGCCTTGGGCATGCGGCGCATGGCCCGCGAGCGCGCGATCGTGAAACGCCTTGCCGCAGTCGAGACGCTCGGCAGCGCGACCGTGATCTGTTCCGACAAGACGGGCACCCTTACGCTGAACCAGATGACGGTGCGCGCTTTCTTCTTCGGTGGCGAGCGGTTCTCCGTGTCGGGCGAAGGCTACTCGACCGCCGGCGCCATCCAGCGTGAGGGTGGCGACGACGAAGTGCCCGAATTGCGTTCGTTACTGATGCCGGCGACGCTGTGCAATGACGCCCGATTGCGCGACGGCCAACTCATTGGCGATCCGACCGAAGGCGCGTTGCTGGCACTGGCCGGGAAAGGCGGCTTGCAACGCGATGTGGCCGAGGGGCAGCTCCCGCGCATCGCCGAAATTCCGTTCGACGCCGCGCACAAGTTCATGGCGACGTTCCACCACGAGCATGACCTCGTGCGCGCATTCGTGAAAGGCGCACCGGATGTCCTGATCGCACGTTGCCGCCGCTTCATGTTGCCGCGGGGCGACGCGCCGCTCGACGCGGCACTCGAGGCGCGGATCGCCGACGAGTACCGGCGGCTGGCCGATCGCGGTCTGCGCGTTCTGATGATCGCGTCGCGCGACATTCCGGCGGAGCACTTCGACCTCTCGGGCTCTCTCATGCCCTACGTGGCCGACCTTACATTCGTCGGACTCGTCGGCATCGTCGATCCGCCGCGACCTGAAGCACGCGAGGCGATCGCGCAGTGTCGACGCGCGGGAATCCAGGTGAAGATGATCACCGGCGATCACAAGGATACGGCGCTCGCCATCGCCCGCGATCTGGGCCTGCACGGCGCCGCCGTGAGCGGGGCCGATCTCGATGGCATGGACGCCCATGCGCTCGCCGCGATCATCGAGGACGTTGGCGTGTTCGCACGGGTGGCCCCCGACCACAAGGTCAAGATCGTGCAGGCATTGAAGGAGCTCGGACACGTCGTGGCCATGACCGGCGACGGCGTGAACGACGCACCGGCGCTGAAGGCTGCCGACATAGGCGTCGCGATGGGCGGCGCCGGCACGGAAGTGGCCAAGGAGGCGGCCACGATGGTGCTCACCGACGATAACTTCGCCACGATTGTGCGCGCCGTTCGCGAAGGGCGGCGGCTCTACGACAACATCCTCAAGTTCGTGCGCTTCCAGCTTTCGACGACCAGCGGCGCGATTCTCACCGTGTTCGTCGCTCCGATCATCGGTCTGCCCGAGCCGTTCAATCCTATCCAGATCCTCTGGGTGGCGCTCATCATGGACGGTCCGCCAGCCGTCGCGCTCGCACTCGACCATGCGCGCCCCGGCATCATGGCGGAGCCGCCGCGACGGGCCGAAGCCGCAATGCTCACGCTGCGGCGTTTGGGAAAGATTTGGGCGTTTGGCGCGACCATGGCCATAGGCACAGTCGGCGTGCTGTATTACGGGCTGCAAACAGCTTCCGTGGAGCAAGCGATGACGCTTGCCTTCACGACGTTCGTGCTGTTCCAGTTCTTCAATGTGTTCAATGCCCGGGCGGAGCGCGGATCAAGCTTCAACAGGCATTTCTTCGCCAATCGCATGCTGTGGACGTCCTTGCTCGGCGTGTTGGCGCTGCAGGCACTTGCCGTGCATTGGGGACCGGCGCAAGCGATTTTCCGCACCGTCGACTTGACCACGCCGCAGTGGCTGGTTGCCATCGCGGTCGGTGCCAGCGTTCTTGTATTGGAGGAAGCTCGCAAGGCGGTGCGATGGCGTCCCAAGACTTGCGGCGCGTGAAGCCATCTGCACTTCGCAGCGCAGGGATTGGCGGTGGCGGCAGACAAGCCGGCTACACCTTTGTCATGCCGAAGACGATCGGCGAATCGTCCTTTGAAGCTGACTCGTCCAGCTAGCCTTGTGGTCCGCCCTGCGTTTCAGTTCAAGTCGCTGTCCTTGTAGTACTTGGTCCCTTTGGCGGTGAGCTCGAGCGCCAGGCCTTTTTCCGTGACTTGGTAGATCCAGACCCCCGGTGACACCGCGACCGCGCCCTGATACGCGGACCCTTTGTCGCCGGACTTCGCCGCCGCCGTCGCTTGCCCGCCAAACTCCCAGCCGGAGTTGACGAAGTCATTGAGCGCCTTGTCGGTTTCGAACACCCAGACTACCTGGAACTTCTTGGCGCCAAAGCCCAGCCCGGCCTGAATTTCGGCCATCTTCATAAACGTCACCGCCTTGGTCTTGTTGTTGACCGCGATGCCCTTGCCCGAACCGCCGCCGGCGACGAGGATCTTCATGCCGAAGTTGCTGAACGCCGCATAGCCGGCCGCAGACTCGACGGCCTTGCGCGCCGACGGTGCCGCTGCGTACACCGCGGCCAGCGCGTCCTGCCCCGCTTTGCGCACCTCCGCCTGTTCCTTCGCCTTGTCGGCTGCGAACGCGATGCCGGGCGCGGCGAGCGCGGCAGCTAATGTCAACACCATCATGCGACGATTCATGGTCATTCCTCCCGAAGTAGAGGCAGTGCGCGAGCCGGGATCGACCCGCGGTGAGCCGTGTTCCACTGAACGGTTCAATTATCCCTTCCTGAATTTCTGCAACCAGTACTCCATCTGCTTGCCAGCTGCCTCTCGACCGCCGAGTCCGAACGACAGTGCCACTGCCACCGCGACCGCCCCGAAGGCCAAGAGGAACGCCAGGTTCACGATGTCGTCGGCAATGCCCATCGCGCGGAGCCCCATCGCGATGACAAGTCCCAGGATGGCAACCCGCGCGATGGTGGCGAGACTCTCCGAGTTCGTGGTGTCGGCGCGGCGAATCGCGCCGTGCGCGAGGTTGGCCAGCCAGAAGCCAATAAGGAGGATCGTGGTGCCAAGGACGATGTCGCCGCCGAGTTTGATGAACAGCGTCACGACATCGCGAACCTGGGTGAATTCGAGACGGTTCGCCGCTTCGACCGTTGCAAACAGCATGGCGAAGAACAGGACCAGCATTGATACCAGCTGCGATAGCTGTGCGCCGCCGGCGAAGATGCCCGCGAGGCCGAGCTTCTCCGGCAGCGTGTCAAGACCCATGCTGTGCAACAGGCGTCCGAGCAATCCGGCGGCAAATCTGGCGACGTAATAAGTGACGACGAGAATCAGCGCCGCGGCCACGATGTTCGGAACCGCCGCGAGCATCTTGCCCAGCATGTCGGTCGCGGGTCTCGAAATTGCATCGATCTTGAGCACGTCCAGCGCCGCGATCAACGCCGGCACGAAGACGAAGATCAGCACGATGGTGCCGATTATTTGCGAAATGCGCAGCGTCGGATCGAGTCCCAGACGATGCGCCCCCTGGTCGGCGCCGGCGGCGGCGAGGATGTTGGTCACGAGGCCCGCAAGTACCTTTCCAAGCAGCCAGCCGGCAAAGCCGATGAGGAACGCAGCGAACAGGTTCGGCAGGATATCCAGGATCTTGGTCACCATCACCTTGACCGGATCGAGCAACCCACCCAGGTCGAAGACAGTGAGGATCGCGGGCACGAACAGGAGAATCACCAGCCAGAAGAGCATGTTGCCGACACTCTTGCGCATTGGCTGCATGCCGGCGTTGGCCGAGAGCTTTTCGTCCAAGCCGCTTGCATCGAGCACTCGGTTGACGATGGCGCGCAATGCGACCGCGACGAGCCAGGCGACGAGCACCAGCAGCACACCGGCCACCAGACGCGGCAGATAGGCGGCGATCTGTTTGACCAGGACCTCGAATGGTCCTGAGGCGAGGGTCAGATCGAGCGAATTGAACATGCCGATCAGCGCGATCAGGATGATCAGCCAGAAGGCGACGGCGGAAACCACCGTCTCCAGGTCGAACTTCTGCTCAGTTGTGTCGGCGATCCGCTTGTTCAAATGTACGGCACCGAGCAGCCGTCGGACCCCTGCCCGCACGAAGACGGCCACGATCCAGCCGATGATGAGAATGACGAGGGCGCCGAGAATGCGAGGCGCTTCTGCGCCCAGGGCGGTTCCTAGCGAATTGCCGATTGCCGAGAAGTCCATATGCCCCCCTGGAAGGATGTCAGAAGCAACCAAGCCCTACCCATGGCGCTTAGCGCCCGAAGCGCGCAACATCAATACGCCAAAACACCTTCCGAATCAAGGCCCCTGCGGGAGTCCCTGGCGCGACCGGGCAGTCGCTCAACAATAGGCCGGCGGGTTGTATTCGGTTAGGCCTGGGAGAGCAAAAACCGCCGCGGGGGCCATTGCGCAATGCTGCATTCGATCATTCCACCCCGAGTCGGGCCCGATTGACTTGTCGCAATGAGCCGCGGAGAGATTTGTGACAAGCGTTCGAATCGCCGTAGTCGCGAATCGAGGTGCACGACAGCAAGTGTCGGTGCGCCGGCTTCGTGGCTGGTTGATCGATCTCACTAACCGACCCTAGGGGACGACGATGAGAACGAAGTCGACATGGCTGTGCGATATCATTGTGCTGGTTGCGCTGGGACTCGCGTTCGCGGGCGCACCGCTGGCGCAGACGACGACCGCCGTCAACGTGCGCAATTTCGAGGTGATCTCGGTCGACGGCAACAAGCTCGTGGTCCGCGATGAGCGGGGCACGAACGAGTTGACGGTACCGAACGATTTCCGCTTTACGGTCGACGGCAAGCAGCTGTCCGTGTCGGACCTGAAGCCGGGGATGAAGGGCACGGCGGCTATCACGACCACGACCACGATCAAGCCGGTCGTCGTCACGGAAGTCCGCGAGGGCGTCGTTTTGAAAGCCGGGCCGTCCACGATAACGGTACTTGACAAGGAAGGTGTGCGGAAGCGCTTTTCGCAGGAAAGTCTGGATGCGCGAGGCATTCAAATTTACAAGGACGGCCGCGCCATGAGCATCGGCGAGTTGAAAGAGGGCGACGCGCTTACGGCGACGATCGTCACGCAAGTTGCGCCGGTCGTCGTGACGGAGAAGGAAGTGCAGGCGACGCTCAGCAAGTCCGCGGCTGAGCCAGCCAAGATGGCTTCGGCGGCAGCCCCTGCGCAGTCGACGCCAGCCGCCTCCCCTCAGCCGACCACGGCTCCGCCCGCAACGCCGCCCGCCGAACAATCCGGGATGGGAATGGCTTGGTATCTGCTGATCGCCATACTCATTGCGCTGGCCCTCTTCTTCTTCATGCGGAAGAAAAAAGAAAGCTAGACAATAGCGGTTGCGCGCCATCGGGGTAGGCGCGATGCGTTCGCGCGATGGCCGCACTGGACCGACACTCTTCGTAGACGGCTGGGTACACCAGCAGCGGTGGCTCTTTTTGATCGCAGCTTCAGGTCATCGAAACCGGAATCCGCGATGCTCGGACATCGCCGTTGAGCTACTTCTTTGCTTCATTGCTGTTGCCGAGCACGTCCTTGAATAGAAAATGCGGCAACACGAGGCTGGCGACGATGGTAGCCAGCCAGATGATAAGCGTGGCCATGACCCAGCTGGCAATACTGGTGATGCTCAGGCCATCCGTCACGAGGGTGGTTACAAGCAGGCCAACGAACGTTGTTACAAGGGCGATACCACCCAGCAGGTACGGCGCGTTCTGACGAGCGACGTTGCTGATCAATGGCTCCAGAATCACCGTCGACGCGGTGAAAATGCAAACTGCGACGACAAACCCCAAAGCGTTGACGGAAAAACCGGTCAGGAGTATCGATGCCACCACCAGTGCAAGTGCATTTGCCAAGAGCAACATGGCCGTCTGAGCCAAAAGCTTGCGCATCGGTACCTCCTCTCTTCTACGTTTGTCACTAGTCTACCGCTTGCTGCCGCTGTGGACATGACGAGCCAGCGACAGGATGGGCGTCGACCATGGAGCAATGCGGATCATGTGGATTTTCGGCTCCAGAGGTATATGCTTACCGGCAATCGCAGGCATCGCGGTCTTTCGCCGCTTGGCTTTCTGGGGGGCCCAGTATGAACCGGTTGGGCGCTTGACGATGAATACATCCCGGTCCGTATCGCTGCTGCCGATCGTTGCGCGCAGCCTGTTCGCGCTTTCCATTGTTTGCGGTGGCGCCTTGGCGGCCGACGCTGCGTTGCCCGAGCCGCACTGGTCGGGGCTCCCAATATGGGGCGCGGAAGCGGAGGCCCAGGGCTATCAGATTCCCTATCCGTTTGGAATCGGGATCAATGGCTACTCGGCCCGGCAGCCGGTGAACATCCATGACCTGCAGTTGGCGCGCAATGGGCCTCCGGTGTCGGTCAAGAATTTCCTGGTGATCAATACGGTCGACACGTCCCAGCAGAACGTCTCGGCAAAGTTCGACGTCCTGGTCTTCCCGTTCCTGGACGTCTACGTCCTCGGCGGATACACGACGGGAACCACCAAGGGACAAATCCAGGTCCCCGAAGATCCCATCCTCGGCATCGTCGAGCCTCAGATACTGCAGCTCAATGCCAAGTTCAGTGGCCCGACCTACGGCGCAGGCATGACCCTCCAAGGGGGCGGCAAGGTCAGCGACTGGCATGACCTGACGGCCATCGTCGTGATGGACTGGAACCGCACGCAGACGAAGCTGACATTCGAAAACGAATCGGTGGTCGCCGACACGAAGCCGGTGGCGTCGGTCTTCTCGGGCAGGGTGGGTCTGCACGGCACCGTCGGCAACGCCAATGGCGCGGCCCTCTGGGTCGGCGCGATGCGCCAGAACATCCAGCAGGAGGTCGCCGGCCACGTTGCCAATACCGACCTTCAGTTCATCGTGATCCAGTCGCCGCAAAAACCGTGGAACACGCTGCTCGGCGGCCTCTTCGAGTTCGGCAAGGACGGCTATGTCCTCCTCGAAGGAGGTATCGGCGCCCGCAAATCGATCCTCGCGGCAGCGGTGTACCGATTCTGACGGAGCAAATCAGCCTTCGGCACGCGAGTTGCACTCGATACGTCGTCGATCGCAGATTGCTTGATTTCCCGCAGCAGGACCGCGCAGCTCCTCGCCCTGCCCTACCTGCCGCCGCGCAACCCGGTGCAGTCTACGTGACGAGAACCCGGCAACCCCCGAACGTTCAATAAGGTGGAGCGACGACGGCGAACTGCGACCCCTGCGGCGCATACCACGTGCCTCCGCATTGCTGGTAGACCATGCCGCCATAGTTAACCGGCACGCAGCCTGGTGGAGGCGCGCGCACTATCGAGCCGATAACGGCCGCCGTTGCCGTGATCGCAGCCGCAGTGGCCACCGGGTGGTAGTCGTTGTCCCAACCATTGTTGCAACAATTGTTGTTGCCACTGACGTTGACGTTGCGCTCGACGTTGACGTTGTTGACGTTGTTCACGCTGGTGCTGCGGACGTCGTTCGTGCGCACATCGGCCCGGGAGTTGTTCACCTGCGCGTTTTGTCGCGCGCCACCTCCTCCGGCCTGCGCTCCACCGCCGCCGGCACGAGCACCACCGCCGCCACCGCCACCGCCACCGCCGCCGCCGGCACGAGCACCACCACCACCGCCGCCACCGCCACCGCCACCGCGGCCACCCGCGGCATCGACGTAGGAAACCATCGCAAAGCCGGCCACCACGAGGATGGCCACCGTGGTCGCCGGCAATTTCCCGAATAGTCTCTTCATGATCGCAATCCTCTATGGAGTCTTTCGCGGAACGATCTCGATCTTTTTCGCTCCCGGGGGCGGGATGAACTTGAACACCGAATCCTTGAACGTCGGCTTCAGGTTCCAGTCGATCAGCGAGATCGACTGCGGACGTGCTTCGTCGGCGCGGTTGGTGATCACGATCTTGCGCGGCAACGGCTTGTCCCCGGTACTGATCCAGATCTGCCAGTCGATCGTGCCCTGGCGAAACGCGTAATGGTCGCAGAGATCGTCGTCGATGAAATCCTGCCCGGCGTTCATCGCTGACTCGATCTTGTCGAGGCGCGCCATCGGCGTTCCGAACAGGAACAGATCTTGCAGCGGGAGCTGGACGCCATACCTTTGCTCGAGCTTGTCGATCAGCGCGCCGATCGGCTCGGAGAACTCAACCGTCGAGTAATACTTCTGCGCGGGTGTAAAGAACGTCACCGTCTTGCCGTCGTAGATGATCTCGCGCCGTGAACGGGCACTGTGTATCACGGCGCGCAGCCTGTTCGGGCGATCGACGTCCAACTCCGCCGTCGCCACGTGCTGAAGCTTCTGTCCATCGGCCAGAACGCGCTCGCCGGTCGCCTCGGTCGAAACATGGAAGCGTTTCAGTGTTTGCAGGAATGCGCCCATATCCTTGAGCGCCTGAATCGACGCCGCATCGACGGCGTTTGCCGCCGGCGTGGAGGTGCCAGCCGGCGTGGTCTGGGCAAATGTGCTCGTCGCCACGAGCAACGCAGCCGGCAAGCATAACGCCAGGATCCTGGGTAGCATGGGAATGCCCCGACGACCTTCGAACGAACTCGTCTCGGCGGCCAAGCCGAGCGCAGTTTTGGGAATCGTCATCGATCTCTCCATATATGAACCTCGCTGTCGAGAATTGAATCGATCGCCAGCCCCTGCGCGCAGCGCCTTGGCTGCTCCAAGGTCAATATCATCTGACACCTCCGGACCTACCGTGTCAACCCCGATTGTCCACGGGGATCGTCCCAGCGACTGAAATCCGGCCGGGTTAGCGCGGCGCGACGGACTCGCGGCGCTCCATCGCCGCGACCAGGACGCTTGCGCCCGATCCCCAACGCGAAATGACCTTGATCGCATCGGTGAACGGAACGTCCACCGGATGCACTCGCTCCCGCGCGAGAACGTAGACGGCGCCGGCGAATGGCGTCGGGATCGACGGAACGAACACGGTGTAGCGCCCGTCCTCGAACTCCTCGATGATGAACCCCGGCACAAGGGCGTCTTCGATCTCGACCAGCGCGGCCCTCCAGGCGCTCTCGCGGCTGGTCCCAGCCATCTGGTGCGTGAGGCTGCGGATGACGCCATAGCCGGGAATTCGCTCGAATACGGTCCGCTCCAGCCATTGCCGGACCCCACGTCCGATGCGCGTCCCGACGGTTGCGCCTATGACCGCGCAAATCGCGAGAACGAGGAGCAGCGACAGGAGATCTTCGGCGGGAAGCCACTCGGGAAGGATTGCCGTGAACGGCCGCACGAGATTGACGACCGACTTCATCGCCTTCAGCAGCAACAAGATCGCCAAGTACACCGGAACGACAATTAGCAAACCTCGAATCAGCGCTTTCCAGACGGCTGCCATTGTCTGCTTCATGGGATTCCTCCATTGTCGAATCGACGGACGTACTCGAAGGTCGCGGACGGGTCAGTCGTAACGCCGCCTTCGATTGAGCAGCGTCCGGCGACCACTTGCGATCAGCATCGCACGTTCTCGGCTCCGCCGCAGCGAGTCGACCTGTGCGCCGGTAGCGCATAATGCCATGGCATTCTCGCGGCGCGCGCTCGATGACGACTTGCCGTCCGCTGCGTCAGCCGGCTAGCGAACGGCAACGCGGTGCGAGAACGCAACAACCCAGCGGTCAGAAGGAACGATTGGTGAACAGCAAAGGTGCGGCGTGACTCCCGAGATCGCGGCCATTGCGCTCGGTATCGCGGCGTCGCCCTTCCCAATCATCCCGGCAATTCTCCTGCTGTTCACACCGCGGCCGCGGACGACAACGGTTTGCTTTCTGCTTGGTTGGATTCTCGGCATCGTCGTGGCGACAAGTTTGCTTGTCGCAGTGGCGTCTCTCATCGAGCCGAGGGACGAGACACCCGCTTGGGTTTCATGGACGCGCATCAGCGTCGGATTTCTTCTCATCCTTCTGGGCGTTTGGCAATGGGCAACGCGGCATGAGAAGGCGTCGGCCCCGGCATGGATGCAGGCGATCAACGACGCCACACCGCCCAGGGCCCTGCGGTTGGGATTGCTGCTGTCGGGGGCCAACCCGAAGGTCCTTCTTCTGACCGCGGCCGGCGGACTGGAAATCAATTCGACCGGCCTATCGCGGGTCGGAACCGTCGTCACGATTGCGTTGTTCGCCGCAGTCGCCGCCAGCACCGTGTCGATCCCGCTGGTGCTGCACGCGTTGATGGGTGAGCGCATGCTCGGCCCACTGAGCAGGGCGAAGGACTGGCTTGGAATGCACAATGCCGCGGTTATGGCCGTAGTGATCACGGTCATCGGGTTCTATCTTATGGTCAAAGGCTTTCGCTGACGGTGGGCTCGTGAGGTAGAGATCCGATAGCATTCGCCGCGTGTCCGCTTCATCGCGCCTCTCGGCAGCGCCCACTGCTACTCGACGGTCGCTGATCGCTCAGGGCATGACCATGATCTCGAGCGTCCCTGCCGTGACCCACCTACGGTGAAGCTTGAGCTAAATCGCCCAACGGCTTGAAGGAAGTGATCGGATTCCGTGCGGCGCAGGAACTCGAGCAGCGCGTGCGCCTGGCACCCTGGTGTGCCGAGGTGGGTATCGGAGATCCAGACCGTACGAAACCGGAGCCGTCTGGATACAGGCGCGTCATCGGGATCGCCTATCGCCGTCCGGCGTCGCGGGCCGCGCCGAGCGGATGTGTGTCTGGAAAATGCGGCGCGAATGTGAACGATAGGTGACGCGTCGATGACGCGCCTGCAAATTATCGGCGGCAGGAAAGGGTTGTCTTTGGCGCGCAATATTGCATGGCCATCATCACCCACTACGCGCGAACTCCTCCTGTCGCGGGTATCCACTTCGGGCCGCTTCTCCCCTCCAGGCGGCCCACTTTTTTTGGCGATGCGCATGCGTTCGGATGATGGATACGGGTGGGGAACTCGACGGCGAGGGCGCGGTGTTCTGCGCTAGCTTGAAGAACATTCTGTCCGCGCTGGACCAACGTCGTTTCATCGCGGCGACCGCTTGGTCGTGGGCGGGCGTTACCGGACCGCTCCGACCGATCGCCGTCATTGATGACACCCTGCGCCCCAGCACTTAGGGCAGCATCTTCAAATCGCGCGGCGCATCGGCCATCAGGCGCGGGAAGGCGAAGTGATCGCCGAAATCAATCAGCCGAACGTGAACGCGATTGCCTCTACGCCCGGATCGAGAAACTCGATCTCGACCTGCCGGTCGGCGATGGGGTTCGGCTGTCGAATGAGCTGATACAGCCGCTGTTCGGACACCGTACCGTTGCCTTGGTCGTCGATGTCCTCTCCGTGGGCGGCGCCCGGCGGTTGTCCGTCGATCAGCACACGGAAGCGCACGGAGGTTCCTCGCGCGGCCGGTCCCATGACGAAGTGCAGTTCGCGAGCGTGAAAGCGGTACGCGATCCGCCCATTGGCCTTGTTGAGTGCCGTGCCCCGATCGCCCATTGTCCAATCTCCCGAAAAGGCCTGTTCTGCCCGCGACGGTCGGCTGGGTGGCGCATTTCCCGGCGTCTTGACTGCTTTGATATAGGCCCGCCCCTCGGGCTTCATCGAGGCCAACAAAGTGTTGGCGCTCTCCATGTAAATAGTCCGGTAAGGAGGCCCCTAGATCGCCCCGGAATGCGACGATCTTGTGCACAAGAAGGGGCCGAGTGCTAGACTTCCAGAAAATCCTGTCGAGCCAATCGCCTCATCGACAGTCGTCTCGTCTAAAGGGGAATGACGATGCGCAAATTCACTCTCGCGTCAGCGTGGATTTTCTCGGCATTGACGATCGCAACAGGCGCTGCATTCGGCCAAAGCGCGGATCTGTCGGTCATCAAGACCGACAGTCCCGATCCGGTGGCGGCCGGTTCGAACGTCACGTACACGATCCTGGTGACCAACAACGGGCCGAACACGGCGACGAACGTCGTGCTCAACGACGTGCTGCCGACCGGGCCGACCTTTGTCTCGGCACAATTCACCGGCGGCAGTCTGCAAGGCACCTGCACCCAGCCCACGGTCGGCCAGACCGGCGGCACCTTCAACTGCACGTTCCCGGCGTTGACGTCGGGCCAAAACTCGCAATACCAGATCATCCTCCATGTGCCAGATGGAAGCAGCGGCAGCATTTCGAATACAGCTACGGTGACGAGCGACACAAGCGATCCGAACCCTGGCAACAACAGCGCGACGCAGGGCACCACGATCAATTCCAATGCGGACATGGCGATCACCAAGACCGACAGTCCCGATCCGGTGGCGGCGGGCTCGAACGTGACGTACACGATCCTGGTGACCAACAACGGGCCGGCGACGGCGCAGAGCGTGGTGTGGAACGACGTGCTGCCGATCGGGCCGACCTTTGTCTCGGCACAGTTCACCGGCGGCAGTCTGCAAGGCACCTGCACCCAGCCCACGGTCGGCCAGACCGGCGGCACCTTCAACTGCACCTACCCGGCGCTGTTGTCGGGTCAGAACTCGCAATACCAGATCATCCTCCATGTGCCAGATGGAAGCAGCGGCAGCTTTTCCAATACCGCGACCGTCAGCGCCTCGAATTCGACCACCGATCCGAACCCCGCCAACAACAGCGCGACGCAGGGCACCACGATCAATTCCAATGCGGACATGGCGATCACCAAGACCGACAGTCCCGATCCGGTGGCGGCGGGCTCGAACGTGACGTACACGATCCTGGTGACCAACAACGGGCCGGCGACGGCGCAGAGCGTGGTGTGGAACGACGTGCTGCCGATCGGGCCGACCTTTGTCTCGGCACAGTTCACCGGCGGCAGTCTGCAAGGCACCTGCACCCAGCCCACGGTCGGCCAGACCGGCGGCACCTTCAACTGCACCTACCCGGCGCTGTTGTCGGGTCAGAACTCGCAATACCAGATCATCCTCCATGTGCCAGATGGAAGCAGCGGCAGCTTTTCCAATACCGCGACCGTCAGCGCCTCGAATTCGACCACCGATCCGAACCCCGCCAACAACAGCGCGACGCAGGGCACCACGATCAATTCCAATGCGGACATGGCGATCACCAAGACCGACAGTCCCGATCCGGTGGCGGCGGGCTCGAACGTGACGTACACGATCCTGGTGACCAACAACGGGCCGGCGACGGCGCAGAGCGTGGTGTGGAACGACGTGCTGCCGATCGGGCCGACCTTTGTCTCGGCACAGTTCACCGGCGGCAGTCTGCAAGGCACCTGCACCCAGCCCACGGTCGGCCAGACCGGCGGCACCTTCAACTGCACCTACCCGGCGCTGTTGTCGGGTCAGAACTCGCAATACCAGATCATCCTCCATGTGCCAGATGGAAGCAGCGGCAGCTTTTCCAATACCGCGACCGTCAGCGCCTCGAATTCGACCACCGATCCGAACCCCGCCAACAACAGCGCGACGCAGGGCACCACGATCAATTCCAATGCGGACATGGCGATCACCAAGACCGACAGTCCCGATCCGGTGGCGGCGGGCTCGAACGTGACGTACACGATCCTGGTGACCAACAACGGGCCGGCGACGGCGCAGAGCGTGGTGTGGAACGACGTGCTGCCGATCGGGCCGACCTTTGTCTCGGCACAGTTCACCGGCGGCAGTCTGCAAGGCACCTGCACCCAGCCCACGGTCGGCCAGACCGGCGGCACCTTCAACTGCACCTACCCGGCGCTGTTGTCGGGTCAGAACTCGCAATACCAGATCATCCTCCATGTGCCAGATGGAAGCAGCGGCAGCTTTTCCAATACCGCGACCGTCAGCGCTTCGAATTCGACCACCGATCCGAACCCCGCCAACAACAGCGCGACGCAGGGCACCACGATCAATTCCAATGCGGACATGGCGATCACCAAGACCGACAGTCCCGATCCGGTGGCGGCGGGCTCGAACGTCACGTACACGATCCTGGTGACCAACAACGGGCCGGCGACGGCGCAGAGCGTGGTGTGGAACGACGTGCTGCCGATCGGGCCGACCTTTGTCTCGGCACAGTTCACCGGCGGCAGTCTGCAAGGCACCTGCACCCAGCCCACGGTCGGCCAGACCGGCGGCACCTTCAACTGCACCTACCCGGCGCTGTTGTCGGGTCAGAACTCGCAATACCAGATCACGCTCAATGTCCCCACGAGCGCGAGCGGCACCATCACCAACACCGCTACGGTTGCCGCTTCGAATTCGACCACCGATCCGAATGCCAACAACAACAGCGCGACAGCGACGACCGACGTGTTGCCGGCGACGAGCCTCACCAAAGCGTTCAACCCGACGACGATTGCGCCTGGAGGAACGACCACGCTGACATTCACGCTGACCAATCCGCCCAACCGTCCCTCGCAGGTGGTGAGCTTTGTCGACACCTTGCCGAGCAAGCTGCAGATTGCAGCGGTGCCGAACGTCGTCAACACCTGTACCGGAGGGTCGATAACGGCGACCGCCGGCGGCAGCAGCTTCAGCGTCTCGTCGGCTACCGTACCTGCAAGCACCGCGTCGGCGTCCACCTGCACCATCTCGGTCGATGTGACCAACGTCGCCCAGCAATCGGGGACGTGTCCGGATGCGAACCTGACCAATTCGGCTGCCAATATCAGCGGCGTGCAGAACATCAACAACGCGGTGACGGCGAGTTGCGTGACGGTGACGCAGCAAATGCCGAGTTTGATCAAGTCGTTCGGTCCGACTGCGATTGCGCCCGGAGGAACGACCACTTTGACGTTCACGATCTCGAATCCGGCGTCGAACAATCCGGCGCAGGCGGTGAGCTTCATCGACACGTTGCCGAGCAAGCTGCAGATCGCGGCGACACCGGGCATCGTGAATAACTGCAGCGGAGGCACCGTCACCGCCGCAGCCGGCGGAAACACCATCAATGTTTCCGGCACGACGGTGGCGGCAAGCACGGCAACGGCATCGAGCTGCACGATCTCGGTGAACGTCACCAACGTGGCGCAGCAATCCGGAACGTGCCCCGACGCGAACCTGACGAACAGCAGTGCCAACATCAGCGGCATCGTCAATCTCACCAGTCAGGTAACGCCGAGCTGCGTTAGCGTCACACAGCAAACGGCGAGCCTGAACAAGGCATTCAACCCGACCACGATTGCGGCAGGCGGGACGACCACGTTGACGTTCACTCTCACCAATCCGGCCACCAACAACCCGGCGCAGGCGGTGAGCTTCGCCGATACGCTGCCGACCGGATTGCGAGTCGCGGCCACTCCCAACGTAGGCGGCACGTGCACAGGCGGAACAGTTGCGGCAGCCGCTGGCGGCAACGTGATCACCGTAACGGGCCGAACGGTCCCGGCGAGCGGCGGAGCGGCGGCAACATGTACCGTAACGGTGGACGTGACGAATGTCGCCGGGCAACTCAATGGGAGCTGCGCCAGCACCCCGACGGCGTTCACCAACGCGGGCGGCAATATCAGCGGGTTGTCGAACCTCAACAACGCGGTGACATCGAGCTGCCTGATCGTAAACGGCAACACGTTCACCATCGCGAAAGTTGCGAGCGCGAGTTCGCTGTTGCCGAATAGCCCGTTGAGCTACACCATCACGACCACCAACAACGGTCCGTCCGCCGCCGATGGCTCGGTGCTCACCGATCCTGCCGTGCCCGGATTTACAGCGTCGAGCGTCAGCTGCACCAACGCTGCGAACGGTGCCGTATGCCCGGTGGCCGCCAACGTGACGCTCGCGAATCTCCAAGGCGCAGGCGTCGTGTTGCCCACATTCCCGGCCAACGGGACGGTGACGTTCGTGTTGAGCGGGACGTTCACGCTGCAAAACGGCGGCGTGACCAACACCGCAACGATCGCCACGGCGCTGGGCGTGCCGTTGCAGACGCAAAGCTCGGCGGTTACGGTTACCGTTCAGACGGTCGGGGCGGCGACCATCCCGACGCTCGCCGATCGAGCGCTCCTCGCGCTCATGCTGGTGCTCGCCGCGGCGGGTGCGACCTATCTGCGCCGCGGAAAGCGGTAGCGGAACGACTGCTGATCGATAGAGGCGCGTCGAGCGATCCGCTCGGCGCGCCTCTCGCCCCTGTCGCGCTGGAAGTCCATTGCGATTTCGTGCACGCCTCCGGCCCTCTGGCTCTCGGCCCGTCGGCTTGAAATATTGGCTCCCCGACCTGGGCTCGAACCAGGGACCTGCGGATTAACAGGCCACCGCGGAGTTGCGTGTTTTCAGCCACTTAGGTCCGATTCCGTTCCGCAATTTCCGCGACTTAAGTCGCTTTCACACCCCGTAGGCGCAGATAGTCGCACTTATTGCGGAACGGCCATGTTGCCGTCCTGAGCCCTCTGGAGCTAGCCATCGGCACCTAATGCCGTCACGCGATTCGCAAGGACTGCTCGCGCCACCCGTTGCGGTCCTTCAGCTTCGCGAAAACAGGTCGTACGCAGACCCGTTAGGCACCGCGAAGAGAGATTGCCATGCCATCATCGCGGATGAGGCAATTAGGTTTCAATCCTTGTATGCGATGGCCTCGATCTCGATCCTAGTGCCGACCATGTTCTTCGCCTGCAATGTCGAGCGTGAAGGCTTGTTGCCGGGGAAGAACTCTGCGTAAACGCGATTGAACTCTTGAAAGTCGCGAGAATCTTCGAGCCAGACGGTTGTCTTTACAACGTCCCTGAGCGTGCAACCCGCCAGCGCGAGGACGTGTGCGACGTTCTTCAATGTTTGGCGCGCGTGAGCTTCTATGCCGCCAGCGATGATGTTGCCGTCTTCATCTCTGGCGACTTGGCCGCCCACGAACACAAATCCGCCAACTCTCGTCGCCACTGAGCGTGGCAGGGTTCGTGTGCCCGGGTTGCTCTCTGCAAAGTACTCAATTGTCATTTGGGGCGCCTCCGCAAATAATCACGCCTCTCTTCTACGCTGCCGACGCTACACAGTCCAGCCGTTTTGGCCGTAATCCTGCCACGGTCCGGTCGTCTGGCGCCGTTCATTCGAATCCGCTGTTGGCCGCACTCGAGCTATTCAATGGGGGGCCGCCGACCCAGCGCGGACTCGCCGGTAAGAACGTGAAACCCTGCTAGCCGCTCCCGGAGCCCAGGATACAAGGCCGCCTTACTGGTTCCGCCGTACAACGACTCTCAGGAAGCTAGGCGGCAACCTTGTATGCATACGAAAAGTCGATGGGAGGCGGTTACCGAAATGTAGACAAATGGCACGTCACCCGTGTTCTCGAATCCGTGAACGTCGCCATCCTCGAAGCGAGCCACCTGGCCCTTCTCAAAGTGCGCCGTGCGGTCTTCGTCGAGAGGCAGCGTTCCACTACCCTCAATCGCGATCCAAATCTGTTCGGAAGTTTGGTGGCGGTGCCTGGGTTGCGCAGCGCCCGGGGCTACGGTTACCGAAGTGATCGTTACCCGACTGGACGTTGAGTTGTGCGGAGACAAAAGCTGCATGGACTCTATCCCCGGATTGGACAGAAGCTTGAAGTCCGCTCTACCAAGAAGTTCCATCTCATGCCCCTTCCCGAGACCGTCTTATTGGAGCGGATACGTTGGATGATATCCGCAACGGCTGCTCCTGGCCCGGTCGCCGGCATTGACGCGATTCGACCGAGCGGCCGCTGAATGACGTACAGCAACGGGTCGTGTGTCACCACGGTCTGAGCCCGTTTCCACGTACTCGAAACGGCCGGCGTCCGCCGGCAGTTGCTTGCTTGTGCTCCACGCCTGGCCACGTGTTGACACGCTTTATCGCTCGGGTCTAGGCTCTCCTGACTCCGCAGGTGCCTCGTGTCCGGGAAACCCAACTACGCCGTAGAGAAGATCACGACCATCGTCGCGGGCAACGGCTTTCAAGTGCGCGAATTCACCGTCGCGCCCGGCGAGGAAGTACCCTGGCACTACCACTCCGAGGTCACCGACTGGTGCTATTGCCTGGAAGGCGTGGTGGCTGCGCAAATTCGCGAGCGCGACGGCGCGGGCAAGATCACGCAGCTGCGACTGGGGCCGGGACAGTCTTGCCGCATCGAGGCCGGGAAGGTGCACCGTTTGGCGAGCGGCGGCGACACCGCGTGCCGCTATCTGCTGGTGCAGGCGGGCGGGAAGTACGATTTCAACAAGGTCGAGGCTTCCGGTGGCGCGCCCGCGGTGGCGGGATAAGCGGCAAGGCCGAAATCCGGCGCCGCCGCTTTCGCGAGATCGCCAAAAGTCGGAACGATGCCGGCCCCGAACCGTCGGGTCGGAATCGCTACTTTTCGCCAACGAAGTCGATCCCGACGACGCGCGCTACACGGCGCCGGCCAATGCTGTGCTCCGCTCAGTCGCGAAGATCAACGCGCCGGGCACAGCCGCGCGAGAGCGCTGCTGCCTCCGGATCCATGGCTGGTCTCGCTGGGTCTCGTCATGGGCGGAATCGTTCAGGGAGGCGCTCAAGCATTTTCGCTCTGCCCGAAAACGCGGCGGATTGTTTGTTCAGCGCGTTCGCATCTGCCTACCAGCAAATGACCGCAATCTTGGGACTCGGCACGTACGTCGCCGTCGCTCCGACAATGCGTCCGCTGCTGGTTGAGCGAATAGTTTCATCCGCATCACCGCTATAACCCTAGCCCGACTCTCGCCCATGCGTGGCGGCAGAACGACCGCTCGTGAGGTTCAAGCCCGCCAACCTTGACATTGCTATGTCGGAAAAGGGAAATCCATCAGCCGTTGGGCGCGTGCAGTCCTACGCCGGACGCGACCCGTTCCGGTCACTCACATTCTCCTCAATCAGGTCGTTTACGTCATCCTTACTGGATGATCTCATCCGCGCGTATCAGCAGTGATTGCGGAATCGTGAGGCCGAGGGTCTTCGCGGTCTTCAGGTTGATCACCAGCTGGAATTTCGTTGGCAGTTCGATTGGAAGATCTCCAGGCTTGGCCCCTTTGAGGATCTTGTCCACAAAATACGCCGCGTGACGATATATCTCGGAACCATCTGCCCCGAAGCCGATCAGGCCACCCGCTGCTGCAAATTCCTTCGGTCCAATCGACGGAAGCCTTTGCTTTGCTGCAAGGTTGGCAAGCTCCATGGCGTTGGCACGAAAGAGCGTGTCCGTCGTAACCACAATCGAGTCTATGTGCTCTTGCGCCATTGCCGATAAAATCTCTCCGAACTCTTTTGCGTTCCGTACCTCGACCGCGCGCAGTTCCAATTTCAATGCCTTCGTGGCGACGCGAATGGCTTCTACATGCATTGCGCTCGTAGCATTGGCCGG
>CAWFMY010000003.1:0-18337 GCA_963816925.1 uncultured beta proteobacterium
CTGAAAGGCGACGCCCGCACGCGTCACATGAGGCGCACGTCCAATTCCGCGATGCTTTGGCGATGCGGCGTCGTGATCGTCGCGGTACTGGCGGCCGTGCAGCTCGCCATCGAGGTCTACCATGCGCCGCGCGTGTTGCGGGTTGGCGCGTTCACCGAACGTCTTTACGAGGGGCACACCCTGCTGGAGCGGGGTCCCACGACGGTCGTCATCGACTCGGTACCGGCGGACTCTGCATTGGCCAATGCCGATGTGGTGCCCGGCGATCGACTCCGTTGGGGCGAGCCCCTCGGTCGCTGGTACAACCTCGCTGCGGGTGACTCCGTTTGGGTGACGGTCATTCGTGGCGACGAGAGCCGCCGGATCGACGTCACGGTGCCCGCCGCTCGGGCGCTGCCGCGCCACCAGGTGGCCAATTACGTGATGGATATCGCGTCGCGGCTGCTGGCATTGGTGGTCGGCGCGATGATCGGCTGGCGCCGCCCCAAGCTCACGACCTTTCGCGCGCTGGCGGCGTCCGGCCTGCTCTATGCCTTCGCGTTCCCCTATTCCGCGCCGGCTGCGTCGCATCTCGGAATGACTCGATTTCATCGCGTCGGTCGCTCAGGAAGTCGTCCTGGGGACACTCGTCCTTGTCGCGGTCAACTATCCGGACGACAAGCCCGTCGGATGGCGCGCCACGCTGAGGCGATACTACCCATGGCTCTTCGGGCTGCACGTCGCGATCACGCTTTTCTTCTATGTGCGCCTGTACGACGGATTCCTCGAACCGGCCGCCCGGGGGTTCCTGCAAGTGTATGTGTTCGTGCTGCCCGTGCTGTTTTTCTGGGCGATCGTCCTCGCGTGGAGGCAGTCCAGCGGGGACTCGCGCGTCCGCCTGCAATGGATATTGGCAACGCTTGGCACGATCATGTCGCTGAACGTGATCGGAGCCTTGAACGACCTCGCGGGCTCGCCGATTCCCGCGCCAGACATGACGCTGGTCCTCAATGCCGCGGGGCTGGGCGCGGAGGTTGCGTTCGTCTACGCGATCCTGCGACGCCGGATCTTCGATTTCGGGCTTGCGGTGAACCGGACCCTGGTCTTTGGCATCGTCGGAGCGATCCTGCTGGGCGTCTTTCAGATCGCGCACGGCATTGCCAGCGAATTTCTCCATTTCGACGACAAGAGCAAGACTATCCTGCTGAGCGCCATACTCGCCGTCGCGGTCTATCTGTCGTTCAATCAATTGAAGAAGATCGTGGAAAAGATCGTCGATCGGCTATTCTTCAACAGCTGGGCGGTGCGCGAGGAGGATCTCAGGCATTTTGTCGCGGAAGCCAAGCACGCGAACGATGCCGATGCGCTGTCGAAGTTGCTGGTCGCATCGGTCGACCGGTTCACGGAAGGCGCCGGCTGCGCGGTGTTTCGGCGGGATGACGGCGACGACTACCTGCGCACGGAGGGCACGCTCGCCGGCGGGCCCGACCAGGTGAGCGCGAACGACGAAGCGGTCCTGGCCATGCGCGCGCATGGCAAAGCCGCGCGCATTCGCGAATCCGCGCTCAGCTTCCGGCGCCGTGCTGGCGCTGCCGATGGCCCATCGCGGCGAACTCTTCGGCTTCGTGCTGCTCGGACCCGGCACGATGGGGAGCCCTACCGGCGGGACCAGATCGACGTGCTGGAGTTCGCGGCGCACGATATCGGGCTCGACTTCTACGCGCTGAAGCTGGAGCAGCTGGCGAATCAGGTCACCGTCGAGCGCCGGAACTGTGAGACGTTGCGCGCCCAGCTGCAGACGGCAATGGCCATGACAAAACACGCTCCGCTCGAACGTTCGTCCTGATCAGGACCGCGCATGGTCGTTAACCTGATCGACGGCACCTACGAGCTCTACCGTCACTTCTACGGCCTGCGTCGCTGCAACAAGGGTGACGACCGGCCGTTCGGCGCCGCCGGCGACCGTGCGCCGGATCGTCAACATGACGGCGCTCACCGTCGTCGACGCCAATATGCAAAAGCAGGCGCAGCTGATCTAGGTCTTTTAAGCGAGTTCCGCGCCTTGAGTACTGCCGAGGAATCGAGTCTATCGCCTGGTCGCCGCATCAGAGCGCGGCCACGCACCGCGGAACTCAGCCGCTCATGCGGCCAATACTTCGCGCGGCAACGGCGTTATGTCCGCGAGGCGGGATGGATCTTCCGCAATGCGCCAAAGATCCAGCGCTTCCTGCATTCGAATCCAGCTCTCGGGCGTGTGCCCCAAAAGCTTGGCGATTCTTGCCGCGAGTTCCACCGACAGATCGCGCCGTTCCTGGAGTAGCGTATTCACCGTAACCCGGGAGACCCCCAACCGGTCGGCGAACGCCTGCTGCGACATGCGCAACGCCGGCAATACGTCCTCCCGGAGAATGGCCCCCGGGTGGGTAGGGGCACGACGGCGATCGCGCTGCGATTTCATCAATGGTAGTCCTCGAGATCGACCTCGACGGCATGCTCGCCGTCGAAGGCGAACGTCAGGCGCAAATTGCCGGAAACCTCGACCGCCCAGCGAACCTTCTGATTGCCGCGCAACGAATGAAGGCGCCAACCCGGGACGCTCATATCCTGAGGTCGGACGGCAGAATCCAGGCGGTCAAGCATGCGTGCAATTCGCGGGCGCCAAGCGGCGGGCACGCGTCTGGCCGAGCTGGTTGTAAAGAGAATTTCCAGGCCTTTGTGTCGAAAGGAGCGAATCACGCGCGATCCCGTGACGAAAGCAGTGTAAAGTAATGCGATACAATATGTCAAGTATTCCATTACATCGGTATTGGGCGGCAAGGGGCAATCCCAGCGAGCCACTTCCGCCATGTCAATTCTGTCGTTGGCGCAGTCCCGTGGGTATCGGCCGAATGGCCAGAGCCAGAATGACGACCAACGCTCCGAAACGACGGCCGGCCGCGTGACTTAAGGGGTGGTCGGTGTACGATAATTCGGCAGGCGTTGGCAGGTTGAAAGCCGCAGCCGGGACCCGCGCTGACATGGGGGGAACTACCGCATCAATTGCGGCAGCCGGATTCCGGGAGATGACGCGCGATGAAGAACATGTTCGACCTGACCGACAAGGTGGCACTCGTTACCGGCGGCAATGGCGGTATCGGGCTCGGCATGGCGCGCGGCCTCGCATCGCACGGCGCGTCCATCGTCGTTGCCGCACGCAACCCGGACAAGACCGCGAAGGCTGTGCGCGAGTTGCAGGGGCTCGGCGCGAAGGCGAGCGGCATCGCCGTCGATGTGAAGGACGAAGCATCGGTGAAGGCGATGGTCGCCGATACCGTCGAACGCTATGGGCGACTGGACGTGCTCGTGAACAACGCCGGCATCAATGTGCGCAAGCCGCCGCACGAACTATCGCTGGCGGAATGGCGCGAGGTGCTGGAAACGAACCTGACCAGCGCCTTTCTCGCGAGCCACGCGGCCTACCCGCACATGAAGAAAGGCGGCGGCGGCAAGATCGTGAACATCGGTTCGATCATGTCGATCTTCGGCGCCGCCTTCGTGCCAGCGTACGCGGCCAGCAAGGGGGGCATCGTGCAATTCTCCAAGGTCTGCGCAAATAGCTGGGCCAAGGACAACATCCAGGTCAATGCCGTGCTGCCGGGCTGGATCGACACCGAGCTCACGAGGCGCGGCCGGGCCGAGATCGAGGGCCTCAGCGATCGCGTGCTTGCGCGCACGCCGGCGGGACGCTGGGGCGTGCCCGACGATCTCGCCGGCATCGCCGTATTCCTGTGCAGCGCCGCGTCGAATTTCGTGACCGGTACGGCGATCCCGGTCGACGGCGGCTACGCCATCAACGGGTAAGATGCCCGCCGCGCCCCGCGTCCCACCGATTGTTTTTCTGCCAATGTGTACAGCTGGCGCGCCAGCAGCCGTATCCATTGTGACCCGTCGCCTCCAGGAGCAATTCCGATGAACGATGCCGAGATCCGCGCCTTCCTGACCGTTGCCCTCATGGCAGCACTTGCCGACGGCGCCAATGACGAGCGCGAGCGCGCCGCGCTGAAAGATCTTGCCGGGCGATTGGGCCAGGGCCGGATCGATCTCACCGACGTCTACGATGACGTGTTGGTGCGCAAGATCTCGATCGTGGACGCGGTGCGGCCCCTCACCACAACGGAAGCCCGCCGCCAGGCCTACGAAACTGCCGTGGCGGTTGCCCATGCCGACGGCGTGCATTCGCCGGCGGAAGGCGCGTTTCTGCGCGACCTGGCCGCGGCACTCGGCGTGCCCGCGGCGGAAGCGCAGGCTTACGTCGGGCAAGCCGATGCCGTCGCGGTAGCAGCCGGCGTGGCGAGCGCGAGCGGTGTCGAGCCGGTCGGCCCGGTGCCGGGGCACGTGATGCCCGATGTGTCGGCGCTGGACCGGCAGATCGTGAATGCATCCGTGACCAACGCCGCGTTGGAAATATTGCCGGAATCGCTCGCCTCGATGGCGATCCTGCCGCTGCAGGTGCGGCTCGTCTACCAGATCGGCAAGGCCTATGGCTACGAGCTCGATCAAGGGCACATCAAGGAATTCGTGGCCACACTCGGTGTTGGCCTGACGGGACAATACCTCGAGCAATTCGGCCGCAAGCTGCTGGGGGGATTGCTGGGCACGGTGCTGGGCGGCGTCGGCAGCGCGATCGGCCACCAGACGGCGAGCTCGGGCATGGCCTTCGCGACGACCTGGGCACTCGGACAGCTCGCCAAGCAGTACTACGGCGGCGGCCGCACCCTCGATGCCGCCAAGCTCAAGGCCGCGTTCGCGCCACTGCTGGAGCAGGGTCAGGGCCTGATCGGACGGTACGGCACCGAGATCGCCGAGCGCGCCCGCACGATCGATCTACGAGCGCTGCCGGCGCTGATCAAAGGCGGGAGCTAGGAAAGCCGTTAGGAATGGTCGTCCATCTGATCGACGGCACCTACGAGCTCTACCGTCACTTCTACGGCCTGCGTCGCTTCAACCAGGGGAACGACCGGCCGTTCGGCGCCGTCGTCGGCGTGCTGCAGACGGTGCTGCAGATGCTCGAGAAGGGGGCGACGCACCTCGGCGTCGCGACCGATCACGTCATCGAGTCGTTCCGCAACGACCTGTGGCCGGGCTACAAGACCGGCGACGGAATCGAGCCGGCGCTGTTCGCCCAATTCCATCCGCTGGAAGCGGCGCTTGCCGCCATGGGGGTCGCGGTCTGGCCGATGGTCGAGCTCGAGGCCGACGACGCGCTCGCCTCGGCCGCGCGGCTCGCTTCCGCGGATCGGCGCGTCGAGAAAGTCTGCCTCTGGACGGTCGACAAGGACCTCGCGCAGTGCGTGCGCGACGATCGGGTCGTGCAGGCGGATCGCCGGGCGAGAAAGATCTTCGATGCCGAAGGCGTGCGCCAGAAGTTCGGCGTCCCGCCCGCGTTGATTCCCGATTACCTGGCGCTCGTCGGCGACGCGGCGGATGGCTACCCCGGCATTCCCGGGATTGGAGCGGTCGGCGCCGCGCGCCTGCTCAATCGCCACGGTCCCATCGAAGCGTTTCCGCCGGACGTGCTGGGCGATCGCCGCGAGCTTGCACTGCTGTTCAAGAACCTGGCGACCTTGCGGACGGACGCGCCGTTGTTCGGCAACGTCGACGAGTTGCAATGGTCCGGCCCCACGGACGAGTTTGCGTCGTGGACGACCCGCATGGAGGCGCCGCGTTTGCTGGCGCGCAGCCTGAAATGCGCGGTCGGGATGGGTGGATGAAGCAGCAGGCGCAGTACCGCTGCGCGCGTGAGTCCTACAGCCGCGTTCAATGCCGGCAGGCATTTCGTCCGTTGCTTGCCTACACGAAATCTCTGCAGCAATCGGTGCTATTCATCGAAACACCGATCTTTCCACGACGACGTACGCGTCGACAAATGCAATAGCGCGTCATGCGCGGAGTAAACCGGAACGCCGGCACGCGCGTTTACGGTTGGTTAACCCTTCCTCCATACGCGTGCTCGGGATTAGACTCGCATTGCAATACGCCGCCGCCGCGCATGGCGACGGACGCAATGTGTGTGAGTCACTGACCTTGCCAGCCGAGGACTGATTTGGATTGAAGTCGGGAGGGCGAGGGTGGCCAGCGCGAGGGTTGGCCGCCTTGCCCAGGAAAGGCGTGCGTGGCCTCTATCAGTACACCGCTCGTCACGGTGGTGCCGCGGGAAACCCGCCTGCGGTGGCCATTGCTGCTTGAAGCGGGCCTGGTCGTGGCCGCCATTTGCGCGGTCTTCCCCGACTTCGCCATCCTCGCGGCGAACGATACCGGACGTGGCGGGCGCTTTGCCGAGCAAGGGATGGCCGTGCGCGGGCTTCCGGATCCTGTATTGCCGGAGTTGTGCGCAACGTACGGCGCACTGGCCGAGAACGTGGTGCGCGACCGTTTGTGCGGGCGCGCCGCGCGCTCAGCGCCAAGTGCGCAAGTCGAGCGCATGCCGCGGTCCCTCGTGAGCGCAAACGTGCAGGCGACGCAGGCATTTCTCGCGCCGCTGCAAGCGGCCGCGGCGCGCCGGGCGGAATTGCGCCAGCAACAGCAGGAAGGACTCGGCGACTTGCTGACGCTCGGCGATGCGATCGATGTCGCGGACGCGGACGTCCAGCTGTTTCTCGAGCGCTACGCGATGAGCGCCGATGCGGTGGACGGCCCCCGGCCGCTTGGCTGCGCCTTCGATTCGGTGCAGCAAATGCTGAGCGACGTTGTCGCGCAACCCGCGTCCGAGGCAAACGCGTTGCGCGCCAATGCGATTCTGCTGGTCGGCGCCGCGTTCGACGGTCACGCCGCGACCCAGGTGACCGCGGCAGCGGCGACGCTTCCGGGATCGCGCGCGGCGCTCGCGCGCTGTGCCGGCCTGGACATGAGGGATGCCCTCGTGGCGGCGTCGGCGATCATGGCCGACGCGCGCGCCGCGCCGTCCGGCCTCGCGAAGAACGAGGCCATGCGCGACTTGCTCCACTCCGCGCGCTGGCAATGGGCGGGGTGGGCGGCGCTTGGCCTTGCGCTGCTGCATCTCGCGCGGCGCCGCGGTCCGTCCGCTGCCGGCATTGCCGTCGCCATCGCGGCGTGGGCGGTGGCCGCATGGATCGGTCGCGTGCCCTGGCCGCTCGAAGGAGGCAATGCCGTCGTCCTCGGCAGCGAGTCCGCGTCCCTCTTTTCCATGCCCGCCAACTTCGTCGTCGGGCTCCTGCTGGTGGCGCTCTGCTTGCTGGCCGCGGCGCCGTGGTTGCGCACGGCGTCGGCGACCTCCCCGCAACGACAGGGCTCCATCCTCGCCTATCCCGGTCTCGTCTTCCTCACCGGCCTCGGGTGGCTGATCCTGCTCGACCTCTCCGCCAACGGCCACTTCAGCACGCGTTATCTCGCCTTGTATCACCAGGGTCATTTGTGGCTTGGCATGCTGGTCTTCACGTTGGCCGCATTCGCGCGGCAGCCGCTCGGGCGCGCGCTCGCGTGGTGCCTGTCGCTCGTCGACGGAGCGGCGAGCCGCATCGGCAGGCGTCTCGGCGGGTTCGGCAGCGCCGCGCTGCTCCTGTGCTTCGCGTTGCTCCTGAACATCGCCGTCGCAGCCGTCCTGCTCAACGTGCGTCAACTCACGTCCGAAATCGGGCGCATGTGGCTCATCGTCGGCGCGGCGTGGTTCTTCTTTCTGCGCGGCACGCCCTTTACCGAGCGCCTCGCTCGAAGCGGCGATTCGCTCGCCTCCCTTTTCCGTTACGTGTGGCCGCTGCTGTTCGTGGTCGGCGTGCTCATCGGGGCCATGGTGATCACGCGCGACATGGGACCGCTGCTCATCGCCGGCTACGCGAGCGGCGCGTTCGTCGCAGCGTCGGTGGCGATGTGGCTCTATCAGCGTACCCGCGCCACGGGCTTGGCCTATGCGCTTGCGGTCGTTCTTTTCGCGGGCTGGATCGTCGTGACGACCGCCGCGCTGTTCTGGCTTGGCGCGATCGACGACGTCACCGCCGCGCGCCTCGAGAATGTCGCGGCGCCCCTCGCGTCGGCCAACGATCAACTGGCGCTGATCACGTGGTTTCAGCGCGCAGCGCCCGATACCGGATTCGGGCCCGGCGGAGTGCCGTGGTGCGGCTTTGGCGCCGCGGGCACGTGCGCGGGCGTCCCCGCCCAGATCCAGAGCGACTACACGTTCACGGCGTTGGTCGGAATGCTGGGCTGGACCGGCGCCTGGGCGGTGACGCTCGGCTGCGTCCTCTGGCTCTACGCGGTCGTTCGCGGTCACGTGCACGCGACCCGCGGCGAGCCGCGCCTGCTCCGGATCGCGGATCGGGTCGTCAACGACGAGCAGGCGCTGTTGAGCTGGCTCGCCGTCACCTGGATGGTGCTGGCGATGTGTCAACTCGCGGTGACGGTCGCCGGCAACCTGGCGGTCATTCCGCTGACCGGGGTGACGTTTCCTTTCGTCAGCTTCGGCATGACGTCACTCGTCGTGAACATGGCGATGCTGGGGCTCGCCGCCAACGTCAACGTGACGGAGGCACGTGAATAAACCGCGCCGCGTGACGCTGTTGCAGCTGGCGGTGACCGCGAGCGTGGCCCTCGTTCCCGTGCTGCTCGGCGTGGTCCTCGTGGTCGCCGGCGCACGCGAGGCGGATACCGCGAAGCCGGCGCGCAACAGCGATCGCCACGTGAGCGTCCGCCACGTCGCCGCGTTGAAGACGTTCGAGTTTGCCATCGGTCGCCGCGACCGGGTCCGGGCGCCGCTCCCCTCCGCGGAGACCTTGCTCGAGCGCTTTCCGCAGTGCCGCGCCGAGTGGGATGGCCGCGGCGGCTTCCTGACCAAGGCGCGACGACTGCTTGCGCGCCGGGAAGACGTCGGCTTCTCGCCGGCGGCGCGCATGGCCTTCCAGCTCGGCGAAATCGACGGGTCGCTGCTCGAGTTCAGCAGCGGAAAGAACCGGAGAGTGACCGACACGGTGGGGTTCGATGGTGCGCGCTGGCTCGATGCGGTTGCGCTCGCGTTGCAAACGCCCATCGAAGCGCCGGACTATCCGGGCCACCGGTTCTGGCTCCAATGCGGCGACATCGTGGGCGCCGTCTCGGCGCTCGCGCGCTCGAACGGTCGCATGCTCCGCGCGCTCGCGTGGCGCGGCACCGAAGTCGAGCGCGTCGTCGCCCGTTGGCGCCCTGAGCAGTATGTCGATATTTCGCCCCGGCAAGTCGCGCGGACGAACCCCTGGGCGGGCATTCCCGGCTGCATCTACCTTGGCGGTTCGACCGAAGGCGAAACACCGACGTACTACATGGGGAGCGTTCGCGGCCTCGACGATCGACTCTGCGCTCGCGTCGAGATGCTCGGCGCCACGGAGGAGGGCGCTGGCACCCCTCCGTTGCGACTCGCCGGCGAGCCGGCGCCCGACATGCGGGTCGACGACGAGCGATGGAAGGTCCCGCCCTCGCTGGGCGTCATGTTGCGTCCCCTCGAGGCGCTGCATCGTCCGGGCGGATCGCTCTATCGTGATTACACGGATCCCACCGCCGACGCCGAGGATTCGCAGGCGCCCTATGGCTTCGGGCCGAACCGCATCGTCATCGGCGGCAGTCCCGTGGATGTCGGGTTCTCGATCGACCTGACGATCGATCCCGCGGTCCAGGCGCTCGCGCAACAGACCGCCGCGTGCTACACGGGACGCGACGATGTATGCCGCGCGCTCGGCATGGTGCGCAAGGAGGATGCCGCGCGCGCACCCGGTTCGCGCATGCTGGAGCAGGCGATGGTGCGCATGGCCGCGATCGCCATCGTCGACGTCGCCAGCGGCCGCATCGAAGCGCTCGCGGGCGCGCTGTCGCCGTGCACGCGGCAGGAGAACGACGGGCCCGGACGCGACGCGCGCTGCGACCGGCTGCCGTATCCGATCCGCTATCGGCCGGATGCGCTCCTCAACGCCGCCGTCTTCCACGACGCGATGCCGGCGTCGACGATCAAGCCGATCATGGCCACGGCGTTTCTCTCGGACCCCGCGGTCGGACCGCGCTGGCTCGCCGCGGAGCTCGCGGAAATGGAGCGTTCGCCGAAGGCCGTGCCTTCGCCGCAAAGCCTGCGCGGCCAGCTGATGCGTTCCGACTCCGCGCGCTTTCTCGACCGCATGTTCTGCGCGGACAAGGGATTCGCGCCGTGCGATCGGCCGTGGGCGATCCAGGCGGCGGCGCGTGCCTTCGGCTGGAATGACGGGTGCGAGACGCCGCGCGAGGATTGCGGAAAGCGCGGCCTGCTTTTCGGCGAGAGCGCCGCGACGAGCGCGAGCGAAGCTTGGATGCGCTCGCTCGAGATCGAAGTCTCGTACGGTCGATTGTTGACCGAACCTCTGGGCGGAAAGCTGGGCGCGCCGTTTCTGGTGCGCGCGGCGAAGCCGCTCGATGTCGGCAAGGTGAGCCGCTGCGCCGCCGGCCCGGACGGCAAGCGCCCGAGCGCGGACGACTGGGAGAAATGCAGCGGCGGCATGGTGGTCGACGTCGTGGCGGAAGGGTGGGGACAGGGTCACGCGCGGAGCAGCGCGCTGGGCGAGGCCGGCATGATGGCGATGCTCGCCGCTGCCGCCAACGGCCAAGCCGAAACGCGCGGACCGCATCTCGTGAAGGCGCTCCGCGGCGCCGGGCCGGCGGAGGAATCGACCCTTGAACTGGCGACGCGGCGAGGAACGGACAAGCCGCAACCCCATCGAATCTCGCAGGACGTCGCGCGCGTGATCCTGAGCGGCCTTTCGTTCGGCCATCGCGCCGGAACCTCGCGTCTTGCCTGCGAGCAGGTATTCGACGCGCGCACGTGTGCCGACGCGGACTGGATTGCCGGCAAGACGGGCACGCCGACGTTCCCCAACGACGACCGGACGCTCGATGAATTGGCGCGCCTGTGCGCCCCGGGCAAGGTCAACGTCGGCCGCGACGCGGCGGCGTGCGGACCGCTGCGCCCCTACAAGTGGTACGTCGCCGCCTATCGGAGCGACCGCAACGATGCCCGCTGGACCAAGGTGATCGGCGTGCTGACCGAGCGCAACTGGGTGGCCGAGACCGGGCGCATTCACGCGGCCGGCGATCACGGCCCCAATCCAGCGGCGGAAGTCGCGATGCAAATTGTCGGCCGCCAGCTGGGCCTTTTGCCATGGAGCACGCATTGAAGCCAAACGCATTGAATCCCGCGTCCGAACGATCGGGGGTGCGCCGCCGCGCGACGCGACCCGCGACCTCCGTCGGCGGTCCGCTCGTGTGGGCCTTCGATGGCCCGTTCACCACGTGCCTGGCCGACGTCGAGGACGCGCTCCGGCGCGCCATCGTGCAGATCGGGGATGTGTCGTCGCTGGTGGTGCTGATCGAGATTTCGCTTCCCGCGCTCCTGCGCCGCGTCGAATCGGGCGACAAGATTCAGCCGGCGTGGGGACAGTTTCTCGCACGCGTGTCGGAACGTTATGGGTTGCCGGCGGCACCGCGGACGCGCCACGTGCGCACCGACGGACCGCTCGCCATGCTGGTCGTTGCCTACAGGAGCTAGATCATGACGCTTAAGGGATGGATGCTGCGCAAGGTCAACGGAGCGCCTGGAGATCGCAATCGCGGCGACAAGCGACACGCCGCGCCGTCGCTGCACGGCGTGGCCGGCGCGGAAGGCGACGGCCGCGAGCCCAGTCTCCGCGGGTCCGCCGGGCACCGGAACAGCCTGCGCGAGACCATGGCGCATCTGGGTCCCTACGCGATCCTGATTGCGGCCATTCGCGAGGAGCTCGAGCAATTCGTGGCGAGCCACCTGCGGCTGCATCTGGCGATTGCGGAGCGCGACCGCTACGTGCTGACGTCGATCGAGGTGGAATGCGAGGGGAGCGACGAGCATCGCGAGCTCCTGCGGCGGTTCGTGGCCGAGTTCAAGCCGGAGCAGATCAAGAATTATCTGGCGCGCGAAGTCATTGCCGGATTGAGCAACGCAAGCGCCATCGACTTGTCGCAGTTCGCCGGCCTCAATGCGGCCCTGGACGTCGAGCCCCCTGAGCAGGACGACGACTACGCGGGATTGCTGGCCGAGCTGCGCAGCGGTGCGCCGGGCTCGGTCCCGCGTCCCTATGCGGTATCTCTGGTGGGCCGATGGTCGCCGGCGGACGTCGCGACCTCCGCGGCCGGCGCCGCTCGTGCGTCCCGCGAAAAAACGCGGCTTCCGGCGAAAGCAAGCACGCCGCTCGCGGGCCAGAGCTTTTCGCTCGACATCGAGGATGCCGCAGGGGCGCGGGACCTCGAGCTCGGGTCCGTCGTGCCCGGTCGTTCCTACGTCGTGGGCAAGGACGACGACTGCGACGTCGTGGTCGACGGCGTGTACGTCAGTCGACGGCACTGCGAGATCTGGTTCGACGACGGCGCCTGGTGGGCGGCCGATCTGGCGTCGACGAATGGCCTCCGGGTCGAAGTGGAGGGCGCGGTCGTCGCGCGCACCTACCCGAAGGCAACGGAAGGTGTCGAAAGCATCGAGCTCCCGGCCGGTGCGTGGCTCGTACTCTCGGCGAACGCCGAGGGCGGCCCGGCCAAGTGCCCGCGACTGGCGCTGCGCCGTCTCGAAACGATTCCTGCCGTGGTCCTCGAACCCGCGGCGCTGGCTACGCCCATCGCGCCGGCGCGTCGCCGCCGTGGAACGTTGACCGTGGCCGCGCACATGGCGTCCGGGCTGCGCGAGGCGGACGTCGTGGAGAGCACGCTGCCGTTTCGCGTCGGCCGCTCCCGCAACCAGGAGCTGGTGATCGATTGGAAGCACGACGAAGTGTCGGCGCGGCATATCGAGATCGTCGCCGTCGACGAGGCGGGCGCGTCCGTCGTCGTGCATGGCGACAACGGCGTGACGATCGAAGGGAATGTCCATGGCGCCGGCGCGCACTTCCGCTGGGAACCCGGGCAAACGCTGCTGCTCGGCCGTGTCGATGGCAAAGCGCCGGCGTGCACGCTGACGCTGTCGCGCGCCGCATGAGCACGGCGGTGAACCGGGTGCGTGTGTCGCGCGGGGCCCGCGCGTGAGCGCCGCGACGCCGCGTCATGTCGTGTGGGCGTCAGCCGAATCGCCGGCACGGGTGCGCGAATCGGTGACCGTTCCGCTTGAACCCGAAGCGACCGATGCGCAATTTTCGACGGGTGGAATGCAGGTAAGGGTGGGGGTAGCTTCATCGCGCGGGCCCAACCACGAGGTGAACGAAGACAGCCACAGCCCCATTGACGGAGCGCCGAGGCTGTTCGTGGTCGCCGACGGCGTGGGCGGCGGCGTGTTGGCGTCGTACGTGAGCAAGGAGCTCGTCGCGCGGCTGCATCGTGCACTCGAAGCGCGGTGGGCGGACGAAGAGAAGGTGCGTGCGGCGCTGCTCGCGGCCGATCGTGCGATCGCAAGCACGATCGCGAGCTGCACCGACGAGTGCGGCGCCGCGACGGTCGCGCTGTGCGCCAGGACCGGCACGTCGCCGTCGCATTGGCTGATCGCGTGGGTCGGCGATTGCCGCATCTATCGGGTGCCGGCGGCGCCGTGCGTCAACGGCGCCGCGGCGGAGCTCCTCACCGTCGACGACACGTATCGGAATCTGGGTGAAACGCCCCCGCCCGGAGGATCGCCGGACGATCCGTCGCGCATGGTCGGCAACGGGGCGGTCGATGCGCCGAATGTCCGTCTGGTGAAGCTCGGCGCCGGCGAGATGCTGGTGCTGTGCAGCGACGGCGTCCACAAGTACGCCGACGCGCGCGACATCGGGCGCTGGCTGCAGGAGCCGTTGCCGCTCTCGCGGCGCTGCACGAACCTGATCGAAAGCGCGCGCACGCGCGGCAGCCACGACGATGCCACGGTGCTCGCCGTACAGTCCGGAGGACAACCATGACGCCCGAGCAGATCGAACGCGTATTCGGCTGCAGCCGCCTCAAGATGGCGACCGGTGAGCACGTGGAGGTGTTCCGCGAAGCCGTCCGGGCGGGTGAGCGGCGCCGCTACACCAAGCGCTTTCTCGAAACGGGAGACGCCGACTTCCGGCAATGGACCGAGCGGGAATGGCGCATCCTCGCCCGCCTGATCGGACATGGAATTCGCTGCGTGCCCGACGTCGTCAAATTCGACGGCGGCGCCGAGGGTGGCGTGCGCCAGGTGCAGACGTACGACGCCGGCGTCACCGTCGACCAATGGGCAATGCTGCTGCCGGTCGCGCGTGGCGGCGCCGTGCTGCGGCACGTCTTCGAGGATTGCGCGCACTGGTGGGCGCTCGCGCATCATTGTCTCGCCGCGCTCGAGGAGATCCATGCGCTGCAGCTGGTTCACCTCGACATCAAGGCGGACAACATCTGCATTCCCTTTGCGCCGACGGATTTCGATCCCGACGCGTCGGGCGTCCGGCTGCGCGCCACGTTCACGAACCTTGCGCTCATCGACTTTGCGTTCTCCGTCGTGTCGCGCGAAATGCTGGCCACGCCGCTGCCCATCGGCTGGCAGAAGGATTACGACTACCAGTCGCCGCGCCTGCTCGTCGCGCTCGAGTCCGGCCGTGCCGGCAACCTGCAGCCGACGCAGGACCTCGATTGGCGCTGCGACTTCTACAGCCTGGCGGCGATGCTGCGGCGCTACCTTCCCGACGAAACGCAGACCGCCGTCGACGGCGGGCAACGAGGCTGGACCGCGAAACGTTACGACAGCGCGCGGACGCTGATTTTCCGGCTGCGCGACTGTCACGACGGTGCCTTCTCGATCTGGCGTCCCCATCGCGGGCTGATGGAAGTCACGGGTTCGCATCTTGCCGAGACGGACCTTGCCGCGTCGCTCGCGGAGGGCTGGACCCTTGCGCGCGACGTCGAGATCGCGGCCGCGCCTTCGCTCGTCACGCCGCTGACGCGAATCGCCGCTCCGCTCCAGACGACCGACGTCACGCCGGCCTCCCTGGTCACGGCGGCAACGATCGTGGTGCCGGCCGTCTTGCGCACGCCGCGAGCGAGGGGCATGCAGGAAATTCCGTCGCTCGGTCGGGTTGCCGAGCACGCGAGGCCACGGCGCGAGGCCGCGCGAAGCGCGATGCTTGGGCTCGCCGCGGGGGTCGCGCTGGCGTGTCCCGCCTACGTCGGCGATCCGCTGCATCCCTTCGCGGATCAAGCACGAGAAGCCTTCGCCGACCTGCGTTCGCGCTTCAACGCGGAACCTAAACCGGCGGTCGCGCCGATGGCGACCGCGGATTCGCCCTCGGCTGCCCCCGCGCCGGCGCCCACGACGCCTGCCGGCGCAGCCGAAGCGCCGGAGCCTCCGTCCGGGGCCGCAAATTCGAAGGCGGACGACGCGCGCGCGAGTGACGTTGGAGCGCCGGCGGCCACAGGGACCGCGGAATCGGAAACGCCTGCGGCGCCCGCTGCGCTTGCTGCGTCCGGCGGATCCCCTGCCGTCGCGGAGGCGCCTGCGGCAAGAACGAAAGCGGATTCGTCATCGCCGACCACGAAATCCAGGAATTCGTCGAAGGCGCGCGGCAAGCCCGCCGAACCAGCGAAGCGTGCGCCCGCCGCGGCACATCCCCCGCAAGTTGCACGCGCGGGCCCGCCCGCGGTGGACCCGAATCGTTCGCGCGCGGCGACCGAGGCGCAAAAACCGCGACATGACGTCGCATCATCGAACGTATCGCCCAGCCGCTCGCTGCGACCAGCACCCGTGCCCGTGGCGCGGCCGGTTTCCACGACCCAGCTTGCTGCCGCCCCGGAGCCTGCGCCTGCGCCCAAAGCGGCGATGCGCATCGACGCGCCACCGGTGGAAGCGTTGCCCGACGAGCGCGCAGCAACGTCCGCAGCGCCAGGCGCACCGCCGAGTGCGCAGCCAGGCGCGCTCGCCAACCCGCCCGGTGGTCCCGACTCCAGGCCGGAGCGTGCCGACGTGGCAACGCCCAGGATCGTGGCGCCATCGAGCGCCACCCCGCATCGGCACAATGCCTTCGAAAAGGCCGTGCAGGATGTGCTCAAAGCGCTCGGCGTCCGGGAGCAGCAAGCGGCGCCCATCGAGGATCGAAACCCCCGGGCTTCGCCATCGGTCGCCGAAGCCGCGCGCCCCCCTGTTCGCGTCGCTCAATCCAGCGTGATGGCACCTGAAGCAAAGGTGCGCGAACCCGAACTGCCGTCGCCAACGTGGTTGCCGATGACGCCGTCACCGGTAACGACGTCACCCGCAACGCCATCGCCCGCAATGCCGTCACCTATAGCGCCGTCACCCGTAGCGGCGTCACCGGTAGTGGCGTCAACTCCAACGGTGATCAATCCCGCGCCTCGCGCGCTGCCCCCGGCACGAATGCTGGCGAGCGCCTCGACAGCAGATGAGACGGACGATGCGCTGGGCATGCGGGCGCGCTGGATGTTGTCCGAATCGGTGCCGCGCGTCGCGGCACAGGCGCGCGCCGATGCCTCGACGGTGCTGTGGATGGCAGCGGCGGCGGAGGACCCGGCGCAGAGCACGGGTGTCGTCAACGCAGCGCACGGGCCCTGGAACAGCGAACAGTTCTATCTTCCGGGGTCGCGCGATCCCGTACGCGCCCGCCGACTCTATGAGGAAGCCAAGTGGGCCAATTCGGCGGGTCGCAGAGCGGAGGCTCTCGACCTCGGGTTGCGCGCCTTCGCGTCCGATCCGCGCGATCCGAACATCGCGGGATTTCTTGCCACGCTTCACCTCAACGCGCATCCGCCGCAACCGGAAACGGCGCGCCAGCTGGCGCTCCATGCGCTCGCGGTCAGCGGCTCGCGCAGAGGCATGCGCGCAACGGACTGGAACACGCTCGCGATTGCGAGTGCGCTCACAGGAAGGGAGGTCGATGCCACGCAGGCGTTGCTGGTGGAGCTTGCGGTGACGCCGGACCTCGACCGCAGTTGCGATACCGTCCAGCGTGCGTACGGGACGTTCGGCGAGCCTCTGCGCGTCCCGGCGCAGGCGATGCTGGCCCGCATCAGAGCGCAACGGCGCGACTACGTTTCTCCGAACTGTGCGTGGCTCAACTATCAGGTGTATCAGATGGCGCGCAGGTGGCAGTAAAAAGACGCGGCGCGCGAGGTGGCCGCGCCGGTGATGACCCCAAGGGACGCCGGTTGCGACGCTTCGGGTAAAATGCGCCCTCCGGAGAGGTGGCCGAGCGGTTTAAGGCACACGCTTGACAAGACGCGAGCGCAAGCGAGCTTCTTGCGGTGAAGGCTAACATCGCGGAGCGATGTTAAGTGAGGCGAGAGCCGAACGGCCGGAGCCAAAAGCGTGCGGGCGCAGGATGCAGTAAACGGAGAGGTGGCCGAGCGGTTTAAGGCACACGCTTGGAAAGCGTGCGAAGGTTAATAGCCTTCCGCGGGTTCGAATCCCGCCCTCTCCGCCAGTTTCAGTTCCGACAAAGGCCCGAGCGTTCCAATCGCCGGGCCTTTTTCATAGGAGAAACGCCTCGAGATCAGTGCCGATGGAAGCCCAACAAGGCGATTGACAGCCGGGTAAAAGTGGGGGCAACATTCAACTGAGTTTTACCAAATTTCGATGAGTATTCCCCATGCCCCTTACGCAGAAGGAAGTCGAGAATGCGAAGCCCGATTCGGGGATCCGTCGCATTTGGGATTCGCAAGGTCTTTACCTTGAAATCTCTCCAGCGGGCGGCAAATGGTGGCGTTTGAAATTCCGGATTGGCGGGAAGGAAAAGCGGATGTCGCTTGGTACCTTCCCCGACGTCTCGCTCAAAGCGGCGCGCAGGAAGCGTGACGAGGCGCGCTCTCTGCTCGCTGATGGCACAGATCCAAGTGCCGCTCGCAAGGCGGCCAAGCGTGAACTTGGCCGGCAAGGTTGCCAACAGCTTCGAGGCTGTTGCGCGAGAGTGGTACGGCAGAGCAGGCGCATGTCTGGGTGCCGCACCACGCGTCGGATGTGCTGCGACGCCTGGAATCCAATCTGTTCCCAGAGATTGGGGAGAAGTCGATTGCCGAGATATCACCGCCGATGTTGTTGGCGGCGGTGCGGAAATAGAGCACCGAGGCGCATACGATTTGGCGCACCGTGTTCTCCAGGTGGCCTCGCAGGTGTTTCGCTACGGCGTGGCGACCGGACGCTGCACGCGCGATCCAGCACCTGACCTGCGTGGCGCCCTGACACCGCACAAGGGCAAACATCAAGCGGCTGTGACGCCCGGAGGAGCTTCCGGCGCTGCTACGTGCCATCGCGACTTACGGTGAAGTGGGTGACAAGCTAACAGGCTACGCGCTGCGTCTCATGGCGCTGACCTTTGTTCGAACGGGCGAACTGATCGGCGCCGAGTGGTCGGAGATCGATCTCGACACGAAGGTATGGATTATCCCGGCGGCGCGGATGAAGATGAAGACAGGAGCACGTTGTTCCGTT
>CAWFMY010000004.1:0-12579 GCA_963816925.1 uncultured beta proteobacterium
AAGCGAGAAACCATGGCGCGAACGATCCGGACTTTGTTTCTCCTGTCGCTCGCCAGCGCGTTCCTCGCGCCGCTGCTCGCTGTTGCGCAATCGCCGCCGCCGGACACCTCCGCCGCGCCGCCACCGGCCCCCCTGCCGCAGGACAAGCTCGACGCGCCGTCGGCCCCCATCGCGCTCTATCCCGACCAGCTGCTGGGACAGGTGCTGATGGCGGCGACCTATCCGCTCGAGGTGGTGGAAGCCGCGCGTTTCGCCGAGCAGAACCGCGAGCTCAAGGGCGACGCGCTCGAGGACGCGCTCAAGGACAAGACGTGGGATCCGAGCGTGATATCGCTGGCGTCGTTCCCGCAGGTGCTGGCGATGATGAACGACAAGCTCGAATGGACCCAGCAGCTGGGCGACGCGTTCCTCGCCAACGAGGCGCAGGTCATGCAGACGGTGCAGACGCTGCGGCAAAAGGCACAGTCAGCGGGCAATCTTCAGGACTCGCCGCAACAGAACGTCGTGACCCGGGAATCCTACATCTATATCGAGCCGGCGCAGCCGCAGACCGTGTACGTCCCTGTCTACAACCCCACCGTCATCTACGGTACCTGGTGGTGGCCCAACTATCGCCCGTGGTACTGGTACCCGCCGCCCTATTATGGTTACGGCGCGGCGGCCGTCGGCATAGGCATCGCCTTCGGTGCGGGCTATGCGCTCGGGCGGTACAACTGGGGCTGGTCCAATCCGAATTGGCGCGGTGGAAGCATCAACGTCAATGTCAACAACAACTATTACAGCAACCGCTACCGGAACTACAACCAGAACGGCAACTGGCAGCACAACGTGGACCATCGCAAGGGCGTGGCCTATCGCGACAACGCCGTGCAGAACCGGTATCAAAACCCGGCGGCGCGAGGCGGCGCACAGACGCGCGAGGCTTACCGCGGTTACGACTCGTCCCGCCCGAGCTCCTTCAACCCGCGAGGGGAGGGCGGACAATCGGGCGCGCGCCCGGCGACGGACCGACCCGCGCAGGGCATGCAGCAGCCGTCGACGCGCCAGAGCTACGAGCGCCCGACAACTTCCTCCAGCGCGTACAACTCGCGCGAGTCGCGCCCGCAGGTGCAGCAACAGTCGGCGCGCGGCGCGCAAAGCCGGCAATCCATGTCGGCACAGCCCAGCCGTTCGATGTCCGGCGGCGGTGCCGCCCGCGCAGGTGGTGGCGGTGGCGCGAGTCGCGGCGGTGGTGGCGGCGGGCGTGGCGGTGGGGGACGCCGATGAACGCCCTGTCGACTTGCAGCGCAACCAAACGCGGGACGAACGCCATGACGAGGCACGTTCAATCGGCGGCGGTGACGCTCCTTGCCGTCGTGATCGCCGCGACCGGTGTCGCATCGGCGCAGGCACCCGCCGCGCCAGCCGCCGCGACACCCAAGGCACATCGGCCTCAGGTTGAGCAACGGACGTTTCCGTCCGCGGGCGCGGCGAGCGAGGCATTGGTCGAGGCGATGCGCTCCGACGATGCGCGCAGGGTATTTGCCGTTCTCGGGCCCGGGAGTGGCAAGCTGATCTACACCGGCGACAAGGTGGCCGACCATCGCGGGCGCGAGATATTTGTCGCCGCATGGGAAAAGTCGCACAAGTTCGACAGCACGAATCCGTCGAAGCTGACGCTGCTGCTCGGCGAGAACGATTATCCGTTTCCATTCCCGCTCGTCCAGGGGGCATCCGGCTGGAAATTCGACGCCAGCGCAGGTGCCGAGGAGATCGTCAATCGCCGCATTGGCAGAAACGAGCTTGCCGCGATCCAGGTGTGCCTCGCCTACGTCGACGCGCAGCGAGAATTCGCGCTGAAGGATCGCGACGGCGACGGCCTTCTCGAGTATGCGCAAAAGCTCAAGAGTTCCCCAGGCAAGCACGACGGGCTTTACTGGCCCGTGAAGGAAGGCGAGCCGCCGAGCCCGATGGGTCCGCTGATGGTGGAGGCCGCCGGCAAAGGCTACGGCAAGGGCGCCGATGGGGAACCGGCGGCGTACCACGGCTACCACTACCGCATCCTCACCGCACAGGGCCCGGACGCGCCGGGCGGCGCCTACAGCTACATGGCGAAGGGGCAGATGATCGGCGGCTTCGCGCTCGTCGCATGGCCGGCGCGCTGGGGCGCCTCCGGCGTGATGTCGTTCACCTGCAACCAGGACGGCGTCGTGTACCAGAAGAACCTGGGGCGCGATTCCGCGACCGTCGCGAAGGGCATGACGCGCTACAACCCGGATACGAGCTGGGCCAAGGTCGAGCACTGATTGGCTCCGGACTAACCGGGCGACGTATGGCTCGCATTGCGGGCCATACTTTTCACACTCGACCGGCGGAAAAGTTGCGGCCGCCCGGGGGCGGCCGCGGTGTCGTCACGAAACGGATGCGAGGCCGTTCCCGAGTCCTTAAGCGTCCTCGCGTTCGCCCTTGGGCGCATTGCGTCGCATTGCCGGATCGCTCCGACTTTGCTGCGGACCTTGCGGACATCGAGTTAACGTGACGACGCCTTCATTTTCGCGGATACGACATGGCGTGCGTGTCAGGTGGCGGCTGAGAGCAGCGTCGGCAATCTCCTACGCCAGCTCACGTTTGTGTTTCGCTCGGTGGCTGTTTCCGACAGCGGTAGCGCCGCTCCTGATCTCATGCTTCACGCTGACCGTAGATCCGCGTGCGCTGGTCCCGCAACCCGATGGCGGCATCAAGGCGCTGACGCTGACCTGCCCTGTCGCCGAAGCGGCATTGCGCGAAGGGCGGGTAACCCGGCCGCTCGACCCTCGATCCATCCGTCTCGTCACGTGGAATATCCACAAGCAAGGTGACGCCGGATGGCAGAAGGATCTGGAGACCCTCGCCGGCACCAACGACCTCGTGCTCCTTCAGGAAACGAGCTTGCGGCCCGAGTTGCTCGACATCCTGCGCGCCGCGGATCTTCGCTGGGTGATGGCAAGCTCGTTCGAGTACGGCGGCGCCGATTTGGGCGTGCTCACGGCTTTCCGCGAAGCACCGCTTGTCAGCTGCACGCAGCGAATCGTCGAACCTCTGCTGCGCTTGCCGAAATCGGCGGTCATCACCTGGTTCGCGCTGGCAGGAACTCCTCACACCTTGGCCGTCGTCAACGTGCATGCGATCAACTTCTCGCTGTCGATCGAAGCGTATCGCGCGCAATTCGCGGCGCTCGGCGACGCGCTGGCGATGCACGACGGCCCGATCATTTTCGCCGGCGATCTCAATACCTGGTCGGTGGCGCGCAGGAGCGTGGTCGACGATGTCGCCGCGAGGCTCGGGCTGACCGAGGTGGGCTTCGTCGAGGACAAGCGAACCCTTTTCTTCGGCAATCAGCTGGATCACATCCTGGTGCGCGGTCTGCGCGCGGTCGCGGCGAGCGCGATCGAGGTGACAAGCTCCGACCACAATCCGGTGACCGTCACTTTGCAAAGAGCGGATCCGTAGCGAGGGAACCGCCTCTCACACCGGGCGGGCCCCTTCCAAACTGCCTGCAAGGTGCTGCTTCTTGCCAGGCGCGATGAGGTCGAGCGGGGCTGCCGGCGCTATCCCGGGTCTTCACAGCGATCCGAGGAATTGCAGGAGCTGCGCCTTGAGCGTGCCGGAGAGTGCGTTGAACCTTGCGGTAACGTTCTGCGCTTGGCCGGCGTGACGGTTGATGGCTTCCTGATAGGTGAAGGTCAGCCCATCGTGCATGAGGCGATTGCGCGTTCGCAATCCCCACAGCGGCGCCGTCTTCATCTTGTTCGCCGTTGCCGCGTACGCCGGCGTCGGCAGGATCGGAATGCCGTCGCCTGATCCGATGTCGTGCAGCAGAAAATCGCTGTAGGGATGAATGACCTTGCTGCCAAGCGCCGGACCTACCTTGTAGGCGCCGCCGTTTATCGTGGTCCCTGCCGGCGCGGTCGTGATCGACGAGACATGGCATACGGAACAACCGATCTGGTCGAAGATCCGCTCGCCGGCATCGACATCCGCGCTGGTGGCGCCGCGCGGAGGCGCCTTCGTGGCGCGCATGAAGTTGGCGAACGCAAGCACATCCTTGCCGTCGTCTTCGGGTTCCGGCACCAGGTCGTAACCCGAACCGTAGCCGACGAACCGTCCGCTCGATGTGTTTTCATCCGGAAGCAGCGGATTCGTGATGCCCATTTCGTTCAGGTAGGCGTCAGCGGCGAACGAATGCAGGCTGGCATGCTGCGCCTTCCATCCGAGCCGACCGACGCGCGCACTGCCGTCCCCTTCCAGCACGGGGACCATGGTCGCGGTCCCGCGCATTGAAAACGGCTGGCTGTCGCGAATCGCGAGCAGCGTGGAGTTCGCGATGGCCTCGACATAGCCGTCGCCCAGCGTGTTCGGCGAAATCCGGAACGTGCGCGTGTTATCTCCCGCGGCGACATGCTCGACGACATCCGGGTGCGTCCCGCGCGAATGGATGAGCGAACCCCCCAGCGACTCGAAGAACGCGCCGTTCACGGTGCGGCCGGTTCGCTGGACGGTCACCTGGCTCGCGCCGCCCGTAACGACGTTTTGATGGCATTCGCGGCAGCTCTGCCCGTTATAGGTGGGACCCAGGCCATCCGCGACCGTCTCGACCTCCTCGAAGACGAAGCGGTTGTCATTGAAGGATCGCAGCGCCTGAACGGTATCCTCCGAGAGCGTCTCGAACGGCGGGCCCTGTGGATCGAAGCCGTTGGTGAGGTTGTCGAATCCCGCGGGCGCCTCGGCAGTACCCGGCGCCGCGTTGCGTACCGCAGCCGCGGTGCGGCCTTGCTGATCGAAGGCGCCTGGCGCGCCTTCGTCCGGCAGTTGTCCGTTGTGCGTGAACCGGAGGCGCCATTTGTCGCCGGCCATGCTTTGCGTATTGGACGTCTGACTCGTCACGCCGCTGGCGAGCATTGCCGCCATGACGGCCCCGGTGGCCATCCAGATCCTGTTCCGGTTCGCTCGTTTCATCGGTGCCTCCGTGAGTTGCGATTGCGCCCACGCCGACACTAGCGCGCAATTGCGGAGGCATCGTGGTCAATTGTGGATGGATCGTGGAACCCGACACGTCGCGGGCACTCCGCGGCTCAGGTGATAGCCCGCGCCGTACGTCGCATGAATGAGCGTTTGGCCCGGGCATGCCGCCTGCAGCTTGTGCCGAAGATTCTTGATGAGGCTGTCCACGGCACGCTCGCTGCGGATCCGGTCGCAGTTGACCGCGCGCATGAGCTCTGCGCGCGTTACGACTCGCTCGTCGGCATCATGAAGCGCTGCGAGCACACGAAATTCGGCCGGCGTCAGAGGTAGCGACAGACCGTCAAGGAGGGCGACGTAGCGCGCGCAGTCGATCGTCAGTCCCATTGCCGGTACCGCCTGCAATCGGCTGCGGCGCAGGATGGATTTTATTCGTGCGTCGACTTCGCGCGGGCTCACTGGCCTCCGCAGGTAGTCGTCGGCACCGTGATCGAGGCAGAACACGCAGTCCGAGTCGGACGCGGCGCAGGAGGAGATGCGAATCACGGGCACATCGGCGCAAGCTTTCAGCTGCCGACAGACGGCCATCGCCTTCTCCGTCATGTGCGGAAGATTCAGCAAGACGATGGATGGGCGCTCATCGTTGACGGATGGGAGAAGATCGCTGGACGCCGACTTCAGGAGAACGACATACCCGACGTCGGCCAGATGGTTCAGCAGTGCGTCATCGGGCCGCGAGCGCAACGCGACGATCGAGGGGCATTGCAAACCCGCGCGATCCGGACATCCCGTGGAGCGGCCGCTTTCTCCGGTCAAGGCGCTACGGCGGCTCCCACGAGGCGCGTTTCGCTCGCGTCGCTTGCGACCCGCACTGCAGCGCGCAGGTTCCGAGGTCTCGCAATTGCCGTGAAAGGGAGGCGAGTGCAGTTGCTCTGACATGGACGCCGGGGCTATGCTATGACATTGTCATTGTTTGCCCCGCGCGGGCCGCTTGGCAAGTTCAGGACTTGCATCGCCACCGCGCTGCCGCGAACCAAAAGCGGCCGGGCGCGTTTGAAATCAGCACGTTGTTGGCCGGTGCACGAAATATGGAGATTGTGTGGACGCCGTTTCACGGTTGCTCGCGGAAACGGCGGGCGGTGGAGCTCGCTGATCTTTTCGCTTCGCCTCGCGCGATCCGAGCGCTGGAATCATGCGCCTTGGAATAACGTCGAAGCTCTTCGCCACCATCCTCATCACCAACGTGATGATCGCCGTCGTGTTTGGCGCGGCCATGCAGATGAGCGTCGATCGCGGCTTCCGCGAGTATGTGGAAGGTCGGGAGGTTCGGCGCCTGCAGCAGCTCGCCGGTGTTTTTGCCGCCGCCTATGCGCAGCATCGAGATTGGTCCTTCGTGCAGGACGATGATGAGTGGCGACACCTGCGCGGCAGCGATCACCCGGCACGTCCGCATGGCGAGCGGCAGCCGCCAGTCGCCGGCCCGGCGCTACCGGCCGACGCGCGAACCGCGGGCAATGAACGCCCGCCGTTGACCGGCCCCGAAGAGCTCCCAACGGGCGAACCACCGGGCGGCGCACCGCGTTTGACGCTGCTCGACTCGAAGCGCCAGTTCGTGCGCGGAAATCCATTGCACAGCGAAGGTCCCGCGTTGTCGGTTCCGGTTCTCGTGGCGGGCGCGTCCGTCGGTTGGGTGGCGGTGCCGGAGTTGCCGCTCGGCGGGTCCGACAAGCAGTTTCTGCAGCATCAGCTGAAGATGAGCTGGATTGTCGGTTGCGCCGCCTTTGTGCTCGCGGCGATGGTTTCGATCGTGCTGGCGCGCGAGTTCCTCGCTCCCATACGACGTCTGGCGCGGGCGACCCGGCGGCTCGCGACTGGCGACTATGCGCAGCGCATCCGCGTCGACCGCAGCGATGAACTCGGTCAGCTTGTCGGCGATTTCAACGCCCTTGCCGAGACGCTCGGGCAGGTGGAGGCGGCGCGTCGCTCATTCCTCGCCGATGTCGCGCACGAACTGCGCACGCCGCTTGCGATTCTGCGGGGAGAGCTCGAGGCGCTCCAGGATGGTGTGCGCTCACTCACCCCGGAAGCCGTCAGGTCATTGCAGGCCGAAGTCGGCGCGCTGGCGGCGCTGGTCGAGGATTTACGCGAACTCTCCGCGGCGGACGTGGGCAGCGTTGTCTATGAGCGGCAGGAACTCGATCTTGGAGAATTGGTGCGCACGGCGCTGTACGCGTTTCGTGATCGCTTCATCGAGCACGACCTGACGGTGGATACGGCGGGCATCGCCGCCCAGCGCATTGCGGTTGTCGGCGATGCGCGCCGCCTGACGCAGCTATTCAACAACTTGTTCGAGAACACACTTCGCTACACGGATCGCGGCGGCCGCGTGAAGGTCGGCCTAAAAAATACGGACCAGGGTGTCGAGCTGGCGATCGAGGATTCGGCACCGGGCGTGCCGGCCCCATTGCTCCCGCGATTGTTCGAGCGCCTGTTCCGGGTCGAGAGTTCGCGCAATCGTTCGCTCGGCGGCGCCGGCCTGGGGCTCGCTCTTTGCCGCAGCATTGTCGGCGGCCATCACGGGGACATCGAGGCCAGCGCGTCCAGCATCGGCGGGCTGCGTATCAGAGTTCGCCTGCCACTCGTGCGAGACGACCGTTGAGCCCCCCAGCCACGCGCCCCGTCATCCTGGTCGTCGAGGACGAGCCGAAGCTCGCGGGGCTGCTGGCCGACTATCTCGCGGCCGATGGGTTTGCGCCACGCTGCATCGGCGACGGCAATGCGGCCATCGCGGAAGTCCGCAAGAACGAAGCGACCCTCATGCTGCTCGACCTGATGCTGCCGGGCAAGAATGGCCTGACCGTATGTCGCGAGGTGAGATCGTTCAACGCGTTGCCGATCATCATGATCACCGCGCGCGTGGATGAAATGGACCGTTTGCGGGGACTGGAAGTGGGCGCGGACGATTACATCTGCAAACCGTTCAGCCCGCGCGAAGTCGTGGCGCGGGTACATGCGGTGTTGCGACGGGTACCCGCGGCTTGCGGCGGTGGCGCGGGGCGACTCCTCCTCGATCAGGCGCGCTATGAAGTCGCGGTGGATGGACGCTCGATTGCGCTGACGCCGGTTGAATTCCGGCTGTTGAAGACGCTGGCCTCCGCGCCCGGCCGGATACATTCGCGTGACGAACTGCTGGACGGGCTGTATGAAGACCGCCGCGTCGTGCTCGACCGCACGGTCGACAGCCACGTCAAGAACGTGCGGAGAAAACTCGCGGAAATTGCGCCCGGTCAGGAAATCATCAGGTCGATTTACGGCGTCGGATACGCACTCGACCTCGATTGACTGAGGTGTTTGCCGCCAGCGCCTCACGTCGCCAGGGCCTGCTCGATGTCGCCGATCAGGTCGCTGACGTGCTCGACGCCGATCGACAGCCGCACGAGGTCCACGGGGCACAGCGTCCCGGGTCCCTCGACGCTGGCGCGATGTTCGGCCAGGCTTTCGACCGACCCGAGCGAGGTCGCGCGCTTGAACACCGCGGAGCTTCGCCGTGAAGGATTTCGCGGCCTCCTCGCCGTCCTTGAGCCGCAGCGAGATCATCCCGCCGAAGCCGCCGTGCATCTGCCGCGCGGCGACGGCGTGCCCGGGATGCGACGGCAGTCCCGGGTAGAGCACATGCGAGAGTCTTGGGTGGCCGTGAAAGCGCTGCGCGATCGCGAGCGCGTTGACGCAGGCCGCGGCGACGCGCAAATGGAGCGTTCGCATTCCGCGCAGCAGGAGCCATGCTTCCATGGGTCCCAACACGGCACCGCCGCCGCCGCGAACATACCGGATGCGCTGCCAAAGCTCGTCGTCGCGCGCGGTCGCGAGCGCGCCGGCGATCACGTCCGAATGGCCGTTCAGATATTTGGTCGCCGAATGCATGACGAGATCCGCTCCCAATTCGAGCGGGCGCGTCAGCATGGGCGTCGCGGCGGTCGAGTCGACGGCAAGAATTGCGCCGACCTCGCGGGCAATGGCGCTTGCCGCGGCGATGTCGGTGATGTCCCAGGTCGGATTCGCCGGCGTCTCGATCCAGATGAGGCGCGGCCGTACCGCGCGCGCCTTCGAAGTCAGTTCGTCGATCGAGGCATTCTCGTAGAACTCGATCGCGAGCCCCCACGGCGCCGCGAACTCGAGCAGCCATTTGCGAAACGCCCAATACATGTTGCGCGGGACGAGCGCGCACGCGCCCGGCGCGAGCGCCTGGAACACCGCTGCCGCTGCCGCCTGCCCCGACGCAAACAACATCGCGCTTGGCGCGCCCTCCAGTGCGGCGATCAGCGACTCGGCCTGGTCATAGGTCGGATTGTCGGCGCGTGAGTAGATGCGGCCGCCGGGAAAAGCGCCGTCGGCGCCACGCTCATAAGTCGTCGAAACGTAGATCGGCGGCACGATGTCGCGATAAGGCATCGCGACACGGCCCATGCCTTGGGCGGCCAGCGATTCGGGATGCAATACGGGCTTGTCGGCGGACATCGCCATCCATTGTAATCAAAGGCGTGGCGACGGCGGCGAATGGGCTTGGCGCGCCAAGCCTCGGCAGCAGCCGTTGGGGTCGACCGCTGATCTCGGACAAGCGCCGCAAATGGTGTCGCACCGCACGGACGATGTCGCGACCGAAGGCTACTCTCAATCGTGGCACCTGCGGCAACGGCATCGCGCTCCGCGTAGTCTGACTCAGGCGTACACGCTACCGATTGGCGAGAATTATGTTGCGTAGTTTGGCGTGGTCCAGCATTCCGTCACCGTCGTTCTCTGCGGCGCGGCTCAATCAAATCATTGCGCCCTCGCGGCGGAACAACGAACGCCATCACATTTCCGGCATGCTCTTGTTCACGGGAGCCCATTTCCTCGCCATCTACGAGGGCGAAGAACGGGATCTGGAGGAGCTTTGGTGGCGCTTGGAGCGAGACCAACGGCATTGCGATCTGTTCCGCATCGGCAACGACTTGTGTGGAACGCGCCTATACCCGGAATGGATGATGGCCTACGAGGTTGATTCCGAGGTGGACGCGCAGATCGAATCGCTGCGGTCGCTGCAGTCGGGTCGTACGAACGCCCGCTCCGGGACGCGGCGTCTGCTGCAGACCAGGGGTACGCCGTTGTGGGCGCGAATTATCCAACCGATCATGGCGCACGCCGACAGCATGTAGGCAGGCAGGACGCGTTCCCGCTCGGATCGCGGAGAGCCGGACGTCGTATTCGATCGGATGGGTCGGCGTACTATGGATGCGCGCTGGCTTGCGCCCGAGGGAGCGTCGCATGGTGACACGGCGGGAATTCATCGTCGCGCTGGGCGCGGCGGCTTTTGCGCCATCGATCGGCGTATTGGGCCAGCCGCAACCGGGCAAGACGGCACGCGTTGGCTGGCTGTCCTATCTCGGCGATCCGGACCCGGCCCTCGCCTTGCTGCGCGACGGCATGCGCGAGCTGGGCTACGTCGAGGGGAAGTCGTACGTGATTCAGGCGCGCTACGCCAACGGCGACTTTACGGTATTGCCGAGGCTCGTCGACGAGCTGGCGGCCGAGCGCGTCGACGTGATCGTCTCCCGGGGCCCGTCGGTGGATTTCACGAAATCCGTCCGGCAGCGCATACCGGTCGTGTTTGCGTATAGCGGCGATCCCGTCGAAGCCGGATTCGCCGACAGCCTGCGCACGCCGGGGCGCAACATGACCGGCATCACGTTCATGGCCACGGAGCTTTCTGCCAAGCGGGTTGAAGTGCTGAAGGAAATGATACCGAAGGCTTCGCGCATCGCGTTGCTGTCCAATCCCGAACACGCGGGCGAGCTCAGCGAATACCGGGTAACGGAGGCCACCGCACGCGGTCTCGGAGCGGCGGCCACGCGCTATCTCGTGCGCAAGCCCGAGGAAATGACGACTGCATTCGCCGCCATCCGCGCGGACAGCCCCGACGCAATGATCGTGTTTCCCGACGCGCTGACGCTCGCGCGGCGCAAGGACATCGCGGATTTTGCCGCGCGGGCGCGAATTCCGTGCATCTACGGCTGGACCGAGTTCGCCGAGGCGGGCGGACTCCTTAGCTACGGCCCTACGCTCACGGAGAATTTCAGGACACTTGCGATCTTTGTCGACAAGCTGCTCAAAGGCGGCGATGCAAGTCGTATTCCCATCGAGCAGGTCAAGAAGATCACGCTTACGCTGAATCTTGGCGCAGCAAGATCCCTCGGAATCAATATCCCGCAGTCTATTCTCGCGCGCGCCGACATGTTGATCGAATGACGAGCGCGAAGGTCCCGAAAGGGTGGGGGATAGGCGCAGCTACTTTCGACGGAGAAAAATCTTCACCAATGTGACGGCTGCCGCGATGTCGCTGCACTTTGGGTCGTCACTGCGCAGGAGAAATCGTCGCCAGCAACGTCAGCCCACTTGAAGAGGCAGAACATGACCCATCGCATCCGTTTGTCAGCCGTTGCTCTATGCGCTCTGTTGGGCGCGTTCGCGATCGCCGCCCATGCCGCCGCCCCGCAGCGCACGTTCGTGTCCGGCGGCGGCAATGACGCGAACCCATGCTCCCTCGCGTCTCCCTGTCGCAGCTTCACGGCGGCGGTCACCGCTGTAGCTGCCAAGGGCGAGGTGATCGTCCTCGACTCCGCCGCCTACGGGACCGTGACGATCACCAAGTCAGTCTCGCTGATTGCGCCGAGCGGAATCTACGCCGGCGTGACCGTATCGGCCGGTGACGGCATCACCGTCAATGCGCCCGGAGGAATCGTCGTCTTGCGGCGGACTGTCGATCAACGGGCAGGGCGGAGACAACGGGATCAACCTGTTGCAGGCGGAGCGGCTGCGCATCGAAAACTGCGTCATTTCGAATATGGGTGTGGACGGCGTCATGCACTCCGCACCAGGTGCCGAATTGATCGTGCTGGACACGATCGTTCGCGACAACGCAGCCAGTGGCATCGGCGGTGACGCAGACGCTCGCGTCGTGCTCGATCACGTGCGCAGCGAGCACAATGGTACCAATGGTTTCTACATGGCCTCGTTGGCGCTCAAGCGAGTGCGACGATCATCGACAGCGTTTTCGCGTTCAACGGCTCGAACGGCATCTGGATCGCCTCGACAGGGGTGGGACGCACGTATGCCCAAGTCGAGCGGTCGGTTATGTCCGACAATGGCGGCGCCGGCATCAAAATCAGCAATAGAGACGTGGCAGACACCTATGCCGGAGTGACGCGCAATTCGATCCACCACAATTTTGGGGATGGGGTCGCCGTCGTCGGAACCTCCGGTTCCGCTTTGCGGGCAGCCGTGTCCGAAAACGCGATCTTTGCCAATGACATCGGGTTGCTCGCTGATGGGGCACTCACGTATGTCACTGCGGGCCTGAACAACATGGAGTTCAATCGTACCGTCGATGTCAAACTAGCCAACGGCGGGCAGGTGGGCACGTATAGCAACAACATGGGAATGAACTACCTATTCGGCACACCGAGCCCAATATCGGGCCATTGAAGTTCGGGTTTTGGGTCGGGTCACGCATGAGCGCCCCGCGAAGGAAGAAAAAGAGGCTACGCGTTACCGTAGCCTCTTGAAGTA
>CAWFMY010000005.1:0-438106 GCA_963816925.1 uncultured beta proteobacterium
GCGTAATCGCCCTCGGCCAGCACTTCGCCGCGCGCGAGGACCGTGATGTGATCCGACAAGGTGGACACGACTGACAGGTTGTGCTCGACCATCAGCACCGTGCGGTTGGCGGCGACCTTGCGGATCAGCGTCGTGATGCGCTCGACGTCCTCGTGCGTCATGCCGGCGGTCGGCTCGTCGAGCAGCATGAGCTCGGGATCGAGCGCCAGCGTCGTCGCGATCTCGAGCGCGCGCTTGCGCCCGTAGGGCAGCAGGACCGCCTGCGTGCCCGCGAACTCCGTCAGCCCGACGGCCTCGATCAATTCCAGCGCACGATCGTGATGCAAGGAGAGCGCGGCGTCGCTCCGCCAGAAATCGAACGAATGCCCGTTCCTGCGCTGCAGCGCGATACGCACGTTCTCGAGCACCGACAGGTTGGGAAAGACCGCCGAGATCTGGAACGAGCGGACGAGGCCCAGGCGCGAGATCGTCGCGGGCCGCGAGCCGGTGATTTCGCGGCCATTGAAAAAGATCTGGCCGCGCGTCGGCGTGAGGAAATGCGTGAGGAGGTTGAAGCAGGTGGTCTTGCCTGCGCCGTTCGGGCCGATGAGCGCATGAATCGTCCCGCGTCGGATCGACAACGACACTTCCTTGACCGCGACGAAGCCCTTGAACTCCTTGGTGAGCCCCTTCGTTTCGAGAATCGTGTCGTCCGCCATTCTGCGCCGGCGCTTCCGGCGCCCGGCCCTCCTCGTCGCCTTCGGGGGGCCATTATGCGAAAGCCCCGCGCCGATGGCAATGGGAACGCCGTCCGTCAGTACTGGATGCGCGCGAAATAGGTCTTCTGCGAGGCCTCGCGCGCCTCGCCCAGCGTCCGGATGCCCTGTTCCGCGAGCAGCGGGATCATCCGCAGGAACACCTCGCCCGTCATGATCGCGTCGCCCAGGGCCGTGTGGCGGCCGATGGGATTGACGCCCATCCGCTCGGCGATCGCCTCGAGTCCGTGCGCGTCGAAGTCCGGGTGTATCACGGCCGACAGTAGCAGCGTGTCGAGGATGGGCTGCGTGAACCGGACGCCGGTTGCCTCCTCCTTGAGCCGGAGAAATCGCAGGTCGAACGCGGCGTTGTGCGCGATCAGCACGGTGTCGGCGCAAAACGCGTGGAAGGACGGCAGCACCTTTTCGATCGTTGGCTGATTCGCCAGCATCGATGTCTCGATCCCCGTGATGCGGCTCGCCTCCGGCGACATCGCGCGCCGAGGGTCGACGAACTGCTCGAAGACCTCGTTCTCGAGCAGCCGGCCGTTGACGATCCGGACGGCGCCGATCGACACGATTTCGTCGCCCGCGGAGGGGGCGAGCCCGGTCGTCTCGGTATCGAAGACCGTATAGCCCAAAGACGCGAGCGGACGGTCGTCCTGCTCCGGCGACTGTCCTGGCTGATGGAAAAGATCGAAGTCGTAGAATTCGGGCCGGCTGCCGCTGGCGTGCGGCGCGCTCCAGCCCGACTCCTCCGGATTCGCGACCGGGATGGCGATCCGGAAGAACTCGCGATGCGACGGCTTGTGGATCTGATACCAGATCTCGCCGTCGTGGCGTTCGACGATCTGCTTCAGCGTGAGTAAAGACGCCTCGCCGCCCAGCTCCATCGCATCCGTCTGCCACGCCATCGTCGTCTCCGTGCCGAGCGGCGCGCCCGTCCAGACGAGATCGAGGTGCGCCAGCGCGCCGGCCGCCGCGAGGCCGAAGCGCAGCTCCCGGATGCCGAATTCGTCGGCCAGCCGGCTCGCGAGGTAGGTGATCGCCTGCATCAGCGAATAGCTGTCGACGTTGACCCAGATCGTCTCGTCGATCGTCTCGAGCTTGGTCGGCAGCCCGAGCTTGGTCTCGATCCGCCGCCGCGCCGCCGCGATCAGGTCGGCCCCGCGCATGTCCTCCAGCGGCCACTCGGTCCGCAGTGCATCCGCGAACTCGCCGACGGTCGCATCGAGACGGGCGGTCAGTTGCCGCGCCTCGTCGCCGATGACGCCGATGAATCGGTTCCGCTCCTCGTCCGTCATGCCGGGAAACGCGGCAATCGTCTCGACGGCGGCACGGACGCTGCCAAGCGAGGCGCGCGTGCCCTGGGTCAGCGTCTGCAGCAGCAGGTCGCGCCGGTTCCCGCTTTCGATCCGCCGCGTGATGTCGTCCAGCACGAGCACGAATCCCGTGACGCCGCCGGGGCCGGCAGCGTCCGTTGCATCGGCGGCCGCTCCGGTCCCCGCGCCGAAGACCGGCGCCATCTGCACGCGCACGAGCTGCCCTGCGGGCGCGGTGGTGACGAAATTCGCGACCGGCCCCTGCGTTCCCTGCCGCAGGTGCTCGCGAATGCTCTCCAGCGCATGGATGATGAGGTTGCGGTCGAAGACGGCGAAGATCGAGCGGCCCAGCCCGACGAGGCTCGGCCCCATGAGGGTCGCGGCGGCGCCGTCGCGCGACTTCTGCAGGAGCCGCATTGCGCGGGCGTTGTAGAGCAGGATGCGCCCCTCGACATTGCACACGATCACGCTCTGCGCGAGCTCCGACATCAGCGCGGCGAGCCGGTTCTTCTCCTGCTCGAGGCGCGCGTTGGCGTCGCGCACGCGCCTCTCGACATCTTTCCGCAGCGCTTCGTGCGCGTCGGCCAACGCGTTGAAGCCTGCGGCCAGCTGCCGGATCTCGACCGCGCCACGCAGCGGTGCTCGATGCGCGGGGTTCGCCGAGAGGATGATGCGGGCGTCCTCCGCGAGCCGCCGCGGCGCTGCAATGTATCGGCGGACCAGCGTTCGCACGACGAGCAGCAAGGGGACGAGCAGCAGCAGCGAGACGACCACCACGCTTGCGGCATGCTGCGAAAGCGCCGGCAGCAGCTGCGCGCGCTCGGACTCGCTCATGTCGGCCGCGACCAGCGCGACGGTCGCCCCCATCGCGGCGAGGACGAACCCCCATGCCGCCAGCAGCGCCAGTGCAACCCGGGTCCGGTCCCGCACGCGCTACTCCCCGAGCATCTCGCCGACCTTCGCGATCAGGTCCCGCGTCGAGAACGGCTTCGTGACGTAGGCGTCGGCGCCGATCGCGATGCCTTTCGTCACCTCGACGTCGCGCCCCTTGGCCGAAAGCATGATGATCTTGATGCCCTGCCATTCCGGGTTCTCGCGCACCTTCTGGCAGACGTCGTACCCGCTCACGCGCGGCATCATGACGTCGAGCAGGATCAGGTCCGGGCGAAACTCGCCGACCGCCTCGAGCGCTTCGGCGCCGTTGCTCACGACACGGATTTCGTAGCCGCGCTGCTTCATCAGGAATTCGAGCGAGACGACGATGTTGGGTTCGTCGTCCGCGATCAGGATTCTCTTGGCCATTGCTTCCTCCACCCCCTCATGCCTTGCCCGCGGCCTCGTGTCCGGCGTCCGGCGAGTCTGCCATGCCCGCCTGCGGGAGCTCGAAGACGAACGTCGCGCCTTCGCCCGGGGCGCTTTGCACCCGCAGCCGGCCGCCGAAATGCTCGATGATCTGCCGGCTGATCGGCAGGCCGAGGCCGGTTCCCTTCGGTTTCTCCGTCATCGTGTCGCCGGCCTGGCGGAATTTCTCGAAGATCATCTTCTGGTCCTCGCCACGCACGCCCGGACCGTTGTCCGCCACGGAGACGCGAACGAGGCCGTCGGCGGCGGCCAGCACGACGACGACGCGCCCCTTCTCGGACGGGGCGAACTTGGCGGCGTTCGAGAGCAGGTTGATCAGCACCTGCAGCAGGCGGTCGCGATCGGCGCGGACCGGCGGCACGCCGGGCGCGAGCCGCGCCTCGAGGGTCACGTCCCGCGACCGGAAAAGCTGTCCCGTCGCGGCGATCGATTCGTCGATGACCGCCTCGAGATCGACGCGCGACACGCGCCATTCGGCCCGGCCCGACTCGAGCTTCGCGAGATCGAGCACCTGGTTGATGAGGCGCGTGAGGCGCTCGCTTTCCTGGATGACGATGCCAAGGAATTTCTGCCGCTCCGCCGCGTCGAGGTCGGGATTGTCGCGCAGGATCTCGGAGAACGCGCGGATCGACGTGAGCGGCGTGCGCAGCTCGTGGGTGACCGTCGAGACGAAGTCGTCCTTCAGCCGGTCGAGCTCCTTCAGCCGCTCGTTGGCCGCGCGCAGCTCCGTCGTCGCGGCCATGAGCGCCTGCGACTTCTGTGTGAGCTCGTGACTGTACGCGATGACCTGCGAGGCTTCGTCCAGCATCGACCTCACCTCGTCGAGCGAGAGCGTGTCTTCCTTGACCGTCGAGGCCACCATGATCCTCGCCGAGGCGCCGCCGATGGCGCCGGCAAGCGCCGTCTCGGCGTATCGGACCAGCATCGCATCGGCCGGCAGGTCCGCGGGCGACGCGAACCCGCGCCGGCGCGCGTAGTCGACGAACGCCGCCGCCGCGCGCTCGGGTCCGAGGAACCGGGCAAGCAGCGTCCGCAAGTCGGGCAAGGAGGCCGAACCCTTCCAGACGTGGACCTCCTGCCCTTCGTCCGCATGCCGGAAGACGTCGACGAAGCGCGCCGCCTGCGCCTGCTCCGCCACGGTCTGGGTCGTCAGCAGCGAGACCAGCACGTACGCGCCGACGTTGGCGATCATGCTCCACAGCATCGCGTGCGTGATGTCGTTGAGTCCCTCGAGGCCGAACAACGCGTAGGGCTTCAGCAGCGCGATGCCGAACGGACCGTCCTGCAGGAAGCTCGCCGGCAGCCATCCCGATTGGGCGAAGGAAGGCAGCAGCAACGTGTACGTCCACAGGACGAATCCGGCGCAGAGGCCGGCGAGCGCTCCGGTGCGCGTCGCGCCTTTCCAGTAGATGCCGCCGAGGGTGGCCGGCGCGAACTGCGCGACGGCCGCGAAGGAAATGAGACCAATGGCCACCAACGCGTAGGCCTCGCCCGCGAGGCGGAAATAAAGGTAACCGAGCAGAATGACCGCGATGATCGCGCCGCGGCGGATCCCGAGCAGGAGCCCGGTCAGGTTCTGGCGCTCGGCGAGCCGCATCGAACGCATCCGCAGCAGGACCGGCATTACGAGGTCGTTGCAGACCATCGTCGAAAGCGCGATGGTCTCGACGATCACCATGCCGGTTGCCGCCGACAACCCGCCGATGAAGACGAGAAGCGCGATCGCCTCCTGCTTCTCCGCCATCGGCAGCGTCAGCACGAACGTGTCGGGGTCGACCGCGGTCGCCGAGAAATGGAGGACGCCGCCGAACGCCACCGGGACGACGAAGACGTTCATCGCGAGCATGTAGAGCGGGAAGAGCCATATGGCCTTGCCGAGATGGTTTTCGTTGACGTTCTCGACCACGGCGACCTGGAATTGCCGCGGCAGGAACACGATCGCGAACATCGACAGCACGGTCAGCCAGGCCCAGCTCGCGTAGCTCCCCGCGGCCGCGCCCAGCGGCGCGAAGAGCGTCGCGAGACGCGGGTGCGCGCCGGCCCGCGCGAAGATGTCGGCGAGCCCGTCGTAGATGCCCCACGTCACGAAGACGCCCACGGCGACGAACGCGACCAGTTTCATCAGCGACTCGAATGCAATCGCCGCCACCAGCCCCTCGTGGCGCTCGGAAGCATCGAGGTGCCGCGTGCCGAACAGGATCGTGAAGATCGCGAGCAGGAGCGCCATCCAGAACGCGGTGTCCGCGCCGATCGGCGCCGCCTCCCGCGAGCCCGAAATCACGAGTTCCGGGTAATGGGCGAGAATCGTGTAGCTGTGCGAGACGGCCTTGAGCTGCAGCGCGATGTACGGGACCACGCCGATCACGGCGATGATCGTGACGAGCCCGGCGATGAGCGCGCTCTTGCCGTAGCGGGACGAGACGAAATCGGCGAGCGAGGTGATGCGGTTCGCCTTGCTGATGCGCACGATCTTGCGCATCACGAGCCACCACAGCGCCATCATCAAGGTCGGGCCGATGTAGATGGGGAGAAACCCCACGCCGTCGCCCGCGGCGCGGCCGACGCTGCCGTAGAACGTCCACGCCGTCGCGTAGACGCCGAGCGACAGCGCATAGATGTACGGGTTCGCGATGATCGACCGGCCCTGGTCCGCGCGCTTGTCGCCATAGCGGGCAATCGCGAACAGGATCCCTATGTAGGCGAGCGCGACGGGGACGATCACGAAGCTCTGGAGCATGGCGAGGCCGGGCGCGAGTTGCGCTAACGATTCCGCTCGACGACGAAAGCAAGCAGGCCGATGAAGAGCGCCCACGCGCCGAAAATGTAGACGTAGAGCAAGGGAATGCCGAACACCTGCGTCACCCGGCTGAAGAGCGCCAGCAGCGGATAGTTGAACAGCAGCACGCCCAGCAGGAACAGCGCGACGAGGCGCTGGTTCTTGACGATCGATCGAAACATGGACGTCCTCCCTGGCGGCGCGCGCGCCCGTTCATCACAGCCGGTACGTATGCCGAAGCCGCTCCTGCAGCAGCCTTGCCTGCCGGAATGCTTCCTTCAGCATGCGCTGGTCGACCTCGTTCAGCGCATACGGGTCGATGCGATTCGGATTGCCGCCCGGCGCCGCCTGGTCCTGCTGGCGCAACCGCAGCAGCTGCAGGAAGTGAAACGCCTCGACCGTCGCGTCGACGTGCCGCGCCTCGACGTGCAGCTTCTGGCCAGCGACGCGCAGCCGCGCGGCGGTTCCTGCGTCCGGGATCCCGTGGGCCAGCGCAAACACGCGGGCGCAGTCGACAAAAAGGCGCGTGCCGCGCGTCTTGAGGTCGAGCGTGCCCTTGGCCTTCGCGTCGTCGTCGACCACGAAGGTGCGGATCAGGCCGAGCGGCGGCTCGACCTGCAGCGCGTTCTGCACCATCAGCCGGAGGAATGGCGCATTCGCCTGCGTGTAACCGAGCAGCCATTCGCGCAGCGCGTCGCACAGCACGCTGTCGCCGACGAGCGGCCGCAGGTCGAAGACGATGTTCGCGTTGAGCAGCGCCTGCGGCGTCGGCTCGCGGATCCACGCGAGGAACCGGGCTTTCCATTCTTCCACCGACAGGCAGAGGTCCGGATTGCTCGCCATCACGTTGCCCGAGCACAGCGGGAAGCCGAGGCGGTCGAGATCCACGTTGACGTCGTGCGCGAAGGCCAGCAGTCGAGGGCGCAGCCGGTGCGCGTCGTCGGCGTCGGCGGCCGCGAACAGGATCGCGTTGTCCTGGTCGGTCGCGAACGTCTGCTCGCCCCGTCCTTCGCTGCCCAGCGCGAGCCAGCACCAGTCGACGCCGGCGAGGTCGTGCCGGGCGAGCGCGAGCTCGATCGTCCGGCGCGTCAGCGCGTCGTTGAGCGAGGCGATCGTGCGCGTCAGCGGCTCCGCGCCGACTCCCTGCGCCAGCAGGTTCTGGGTCAGGCGCCGGATGTCGTCGCTCGCCCGCTTCAGCATCTCGACCGTGTCGGCGCCGTACAGCTCCTCGTTGACCTGGCGCATCGACACGCGCTGCAGCGCGAAGAGGTCGCGCTCGTTGACCACGCCCTTCAGCTTTCCATTCTCGACGACGACGAGCTGCCGGACGCCCTGCTCGGCCATCGCGTGCATGGCTTCGGAGGCACTTGCCGACGCCGGCAGCATGACGATCGGCGACGTCATGACTTCCGCCAGCGGCGCAGCGAGCGAGTGCCCGGCAAGCACGACGCGGCGCAGCAGGTCGACCAGTGTGAACATCCCGACCGGCGCGCCATCGCCGTCGAGCGCAATGATCGTGCGGACCTTGGCGTCCGCCATCTTCTGCGCGGCCTCGCGCAGCGGCGCGCTGGCGGCGCAGGCGACCGGCGGATTGCGCACGAGCTCTCCCAGCGGGCGCGTCATCGACTGCTGCTCGGCGGCGCGCTGGCTGTACTGGGTATAGAGGCTTTCGAGCGATTGCTTGAGCGTCTCGGTAATGGCCTGCGTGCAGAACCGCTCGAACTCGGGCGAGCGGCGGCGCAGCTCGAGAAAGTCGTCGCGCAGGAGCAGGCAGCACGTCGTGTCCTGCAGCGCGGTGAAGACCTTGGTCGTCGCGCCGCCCGCGGAAAGCGCGCCGACCGGGAACATTTCACCGGGTCCGAGCGTGCGCTCCGCCACCGACTGCATGCTGTCCGGACGGCGCCCGACGAGGCCGCGCAGGACGATGTGCAGATGCGGGACCGGACCGCTGTGCGTCGCGAGGATCGTCCCGCCCTTCGCGAATTGGGCCAGCGCGAGGCGCGGGACGAGGAACGCGAGCGCCTCTTCACTCATCCGGTTGAAGGGCGGATGACGCGACAGGAACGCGCGTGCTTCGTCGATGGCGACCGTGTTCGTCCGGTTCATTGGCTCAGCCTACGGAAGCGCCCGGCGCCGCGCAAGGAAAAACCCCCGCGCGAAGGCGGGGGTTTGCGGGAATCGCCGACGACAGCGCGTCAGTGCGCGACGGGCTTGGCGAGCAGGAGGCCCGTGTTCTGGCGCACATACAGCTCGTCCCACATGTCCTCGGAACGCTTGTCGCGATACAGCAGCGAGCCGAGTATGACGGCGAGGAAGCCGAGCGGAATCGAGATGAGGCCCGGATTGCGCAGCTCGAACCACGGCTTCTCGAGTCCCATGATCGACGTCCGGTCGGGACCGATGGCCGTGATCCTCGCTTCCGCGGCCGCCTTCGCCTTCTCGGACTTGTCGATCGCCGCCTTGATCTTGTCCTGGTCCGCCGCTTCGGTCGCCGCGGCGAGATCGGCGGTGAGCTTGGTCAGGCTGGCCGTCTCGGTGGCGACGATCTTTTCCTGCGGCGCCTTCAGCAGCAGCGGGTAGGTCAGGTTCGGCGAGACCATCACGAGCCCGATGGCGGTCAGCGTTCCGACCACCATCCCGAGCACGATGCCACCGGTGTTGCAGCGCTTCCAGAACAGCGTCAGCAGCACGCAGGGGAAGTTGGCCGACGACGCGACGGCAAAGGCCAGCGCGACCAGATGGGCGACGTTCTGCCCCTTGGACAGGATGCCGATGGTGATCGCCATGGCGCCGACGATGACCGTCGCGATCCGCGCCGCCTTGACCTGCTCGCCCGGCGACACGTGGTCCTCGCGGATCACGCCGACGTAGAGGTCGTGCGCCATTGCGGAGGCCGCCGCGAGCACCAGCCCCGCCACCACCGCGACGATCGTGGCAAACGCCACCGCCGCGACGAACGCGAGGAAGAGGTTGCCCAGCATCGAGTCGGGGCCGCCGCCGACGTATTGCGCGAGCAGCGGGCCGGCCATGTTGCCGCCGGCGTCGATCGCCTTGATTTTCACCGCGCCGACGTTCATCGCGGCGCCCATGCCGAGGAACAGCGTCAGGACATAGAAACCGCCGATGATCGCCATCGCCCAGATCACCGACTTGCGCGCGTCCTGGGCCGTCGGGACGGTGAAGAAGCGCATCAGGATGTGCGGCATCCCGGCGGTGCCGAACACCAGCGCCATGCCGAGCGAAATCTGGTCGATCGGCGCCTTGAACAGGAGGCCGGGCTCGAGGAACCGCTGGCCGAGCTCGGTCGGCGTCATGTTCTTCGCGGCGTCGCCGATGAGCAGCGCGACCTGGCCCTGCACCTTGGCGTCGCCGATGACGGCCGTCAGGAAGCCCGGCAGGCTGAAGCCGTACGGCACCCAGACCAGCATGACGAGGAGGATCGACGCGGTGACGAGGAGGATCGCCTTGATGATCTGCACCCACGTGGTGGCCACCATGCCGCCGAACAGCACGTAGGCGAGCATCAGGATGCCCACGACCATCACCGAAATCTCGTAGTCGATGCCGATCAGCGTCTTGACCAGCACGCCGCCGCCGACCATCTGCGCCGTCAGGTAGAACGTCGACACGGTGATCGTCGACAGCGCGCCGACGATGCGCGCGGCCTTCGGGTTGTTGCGGTAGGCGAGGATGTCGGACAGCGTGTACTTGCCGATGTTGCGGCAGGGCTCGGCGATGACCAGGAGCACGGTGATATAGGCGACGAGCCAGCCGACCGAATACATGAATCCGTCGTAACCGTAGAGCGAGATCAGGCCCGCGATGCCGAGGAATGACGCCGCGGACAGGTAGTCGCCGGCGATTGCCCAGCCGTTCTGCAGGCCCGACACGCCCCCGCCCGCGACATAGAAGTCGGCCGTGGTCTTGACGCGCTTGGCCGCGACGTAGGTCACGAACATCGTGACGGCGATGATGATGCCGAACACCAGGAACGTGAGCCACTTCCACTGCGCCGCGACGGCGCCCTGCGCCAGCGCCGGCGTGGCGATCAGCGCGAGCGCGACCACGCCCGCGGCAAATGCGAAGTCGACGGGAGCTCATTTGCGTGCCCCCATCTTCTTTTCGGCGTCGCGGACGATCTCCGCCGCCATCGGGTCGAACACCGTGTTCGCGCGCCGCGCGTAGATGAAGGCGAGCGACCAGGCGACGACGAACTGGGACATCGCGAACAGGATGCCGACGTTGACCGGCCCCCACACCTTGATCTTGTACCACTCCTGGAAATACGCCGCCCCGATGGGCAGCAGGAAGTAGTAGACCAGCGAGAAGATCATGAGGCCCCAAAGAAACCCCATCTTCTTGCTGTGCAGTGCTTGAAACTCCGGCCGGCTGTCGATTGCCTTCCAGTCAATGCCCGACGTATCCACCATGACGTCCCCCGATTTGGCGCAGTGCGTTGCCGAAGACGGGCGCCTGCTCGACGCTTCGCCCCGACTCGCATTTGCGCACGATTGCCGGCAATCGGTGTTGATACAGGTCAACCGGAGGGGACCCGGCCGGGCGGTCAGTCCTCCCAGCGCGGCTTGCGCTTCTCGACAAAGGCGCCAACGCCCTCCTGCGCTTCCTTGCCAAGCATGTTGCGGGTGATCACCTCGCTCGCGTGCCCATAGGCCTCGACCAGCGTCTGCTCGAGTTGGCGGTAGAAGAATGCCTTGCCGGCGGCCAGCACGGCGCGCGGCTTGTCCATCAACTGCCGCGCGAGCGCCGCCACGCCTTCGTCCAGCCGGGCGGCCGGGACCACCCGATTGACGAGTCCCCACGCGAGCGCCGTCGGCGCGTCGATGAATTCGCCGGTCATCAGCATCTCGAACGCCCGCTTTGGCGAGACGTTGCGCGAAACGGGCACGCCGGGCGTGGCGCAGAAGAGCCCGAAGTTGATGCCCGACGTCGCGAATCGCGCATCCTCCGCCGCCACGGCGAGGTCGCAGGCAGCGACCAATTGGCAGCCCGCGGCCGTCGCGATGCCATGCACCTTGGCGATGACGGGCTGCGGCAGGCGCCGAATCGACAACATGACGTCGCAGCACCGCCGGAACAGGTCCCCGACGTACGCTTCGTTCGAATGGGCGAGCATCTCCTTCAGGTCGTGGCCCGGGCAGAACGCGCGGCCCGCGCCGGCGATCACGACGACCCGCACCGTGGGGTCGCCCGCGATGGCGTCGAGCGCCGCCTGCAGCTCGATCAGCAGCGCGCCGTTGATCGCGTTGAATTGCGCCGGGCGATTGAGCGTCAGCGTCGCCATGCCGCCCGCATCCTCGCGCAGGACCAGCGGTTGCACTGCAGTGTCGAGCGGCGCGTTCATCCGGACCTCCTATTCGATCGCGCTGGTCGATTTCGCCTTCTCGCGCAGCAGGAACTTCTGGATCTTGCCGGTCGAGGTCTTCGGCAGCTCGCAGAATACGATCTTCTTCGGCGCCTTGAACCGGGCGAGATGCTGCTGGCAGTGCGCGATCAGGTCGGCCTCGGTAACCGCCGCGTCGGGTTTCGTCTCGACGAACGCACAGGCCGTCTCGCCCCACTTCGGGTCGGGTTGCGCGACCACCGCCGCGGCGAGCACCGACGGATGACGGTAGAGGACGTCCTCGACCTCGAGCGAGCTGATGTTCTCGCCGCCGGAGATGATGACGTCCTTCGAGCGGTCCTTGATCTTCACGTAACCGTCGGGCTGCATCACGGCGAGGTCCCCGGAATGGAACCAGCCGCCCGCGAACGCCTCCTGCGTCGCCGCCGGATTCTTGAGGTAGCCTTTCATCGTGATGTTGCCGCGGAACATGATTTCGCCCATCGTCTCGCCGTCCCACGGCACCCCCGCCATCGTCTCCGGGTCGAGCACGGTCATGCCCTCCTCGACCGTGTAGCGGACACCTTGCCGGCCGTTGCGCTCGGTGCGCGCGCCGATGTCCAGCGCGGACCATTCGGCGTGCTTCGCGCAGACCGCCGCCGGGCCATAGGTTTCGGTCAGGCCGTAGACGTGCGTGATGTCGAAGCCCATGCGTTCCATGCCTTCGATCACCGCGGCCGGCGGCGCCGCTGCCGCGACGAGGCAGCTCACCTGATGCGCGATGCCGCCCTTCCACTCGTCGGGTGCGTTGATCAGCATGCCGTGGACGATCGGCGCGCCGCAGTAATGCGTGACCTTGTGCGTGCGGATGGCGTCGAGCACCGCCTTTGCCTCGACCCGGCGGAGGCATACGTTGACCCCGGCGTTGGCCGCCATCGTCCAGGCGAAGCACCAGCCGTTGCAATGAAACATCGGCAGCGTCCACAGGTACACCGCGTGCCGCGGCATCCCCCAGTCGATGATGTTCGACAGCGCGTTGAGGTACGCGCCGCGATGGTGGTAGACCACGCCCTTCGGATTGCCGGTCGTGCCGGACGTGTAGTTGAGGGAGATCGCATCCCATTCGTCGTCCGGGTGCTGCCATTCGAACGCGGGATCGCCGCCGGCGATGAACGCTTCGTAGTCCTGCTTGCCGAGCCGCTTTCCGCCCGGCCCCTGCGCGTCGACGATGTCGATGACGAGGGGCTTCACCTTCGCCTTCGCAAGCGCGGCCTCGACGAACGGCGCGAACTCGGTGTCGGTGACCAGCACCTTCGCCTCGGCGTGCTCCAGCATGAACGCGATCGACTCCGCATCGAGCCGCGTATTGAGCGTATTCAGCACGCCGCGCGTCATCGGCACGCCGAAATGCAGCTCGACCATCTCCGGCGTGTTCGCCGCCATCACCGCGACGGTGTCGCCCTTGCCGATGCCGGCTTTCGCCAGCGCGGACGCGAGGCGGCGGCTGCGCGCGTAGGTTTCGGCCCAGGTGTAACGACGATCGCCGTGGACGACCGACAACCGGTTCGGGTACGTGTATGCCGTGCGCGAGATCAGCGACAGCGGGGTCAACGGCGTGTAGTTCGCGGGGTTGCGATCGAGGTCGCGATCGTACGGTCCGGGAAGAGGCATGGGGATCCAGGGGCGCGTGAGAGGAAGACGTGGCAACCTCGCCATGATACTGCGGCGCGCGCCCGCGATCGCACTTGCTTGCCGCGCAATGGCGCATCTCGTATGCTGGCCGATCACGCCTCGCGGTCCGGAATGCTCGCGCACGCCATGGGTCATCGCCTGTCACGCATCGTCACGAAGACCGGAGATGCCGGAACCACCGGCCTCGGCGACGGATCGCGCGTGGGCAAGGACACCGCGCGCATCGCGACCATCGGCGACGTCGACGAGCTCAATTCGACGCTGGGCCTGTTGCTGACCGAAGCCGTGCCGGCCGCGGTCCGGGACTGCCTCACGGCCGTCCAGCACGACCTGTTCGACCTGGGAGGCGAGCTCTCGATTCCCGGGTACGCCGCGGTGACCGACGCGCACGTCGAGCGCCTCGAGGCCGCCGTCGAAACGTTCAACGCGGAGCTGGCCCCGCTGAAGGAATTCATCCTGCCTGGGGGAACGCGGCCCGCCGCCATCGCGCACGTCGCAAGGACCGTCTGCCGGCGCGCCGAGCGCTCGCTCGTGCATCTCGCCGCGAGCGCTCCGGTCGGCGATCCGGCGCGCCGCTACCTGAACCGACTCTCGGATCTGCTTTTCGTCATCGCACGTATATTGAATCGAGCGGCGGGCGCGAGCGACGTGCAGTGGCAGAAGGACCGCCGGGCCGGCGCCTGAACCCCGCGCTCGCTTCCGCCGATCCCGTGACGTCAGCCCAAACCCTCGACCGCAACGCGACACTCGCCGACCTGCTGGCGCGCACGGCACTCGCCGACCAGCGGGCGTTCGCCGAGCTCTACCGGAGCACGTCTTCGCATCTGTACGCGGTTGCGCTGCGTATCTTGAGGGAACCCGCCGCCGCCGAGGAGGTGCTGCAGGAAGCGTTCGTCAGCGTCTGGCATCACGCGGGCGCCTATGCGCCTTCCAAGAGCCAGCCGCGAACGTGGCTGACGAGCATCGTTCGCAACCGCTGCCTCGACCGGCTGCGGCGGCGCGACCTCAACACCGTGCCGCTCACCCGCGACAACGACGAGGAGACCGAAATCGACCTGCCCGCCGACGGACCCTCCCCGGTCGACCTGCTGATCGCCGGCGCCGAGGCGCAATCGGTACGCGATTGCGTGCAGGCACTGGAGGGCGGGCAGAAGCAGGCGATCGCGCTGGCGTTCTTCCAGGGACTGACCCATGCCGAGCTGGCGCGGCAGCTCGGGGAGCCGCTCGGGACCGTCAAGTCCTGGGTCCGGCGCGGCCTCGAACGGCTGAAGCAGTGCCTCGAGCGCGGGGGTTACGCCCGATGAACCTCTCCCGCGCCGACCGTTCGGCCCGGCTCGACGCGCTTGCCGCCCAGTACGCGCTCGGCACGCTATCCTCCCGGCGCGCGGCGACGGCTCGCTGCCGTCGCCCGGACGGATTTCGCCGTCGGCGCGGCCCTGCGCGACTGGGAGTTCCGCATGGCGTCGCTGGCCGAGGCCGTCCCCGGCATCGTCCCCGCCCCGCAGCGTCTGGGAAAGGATCCGCCGTCAGCTCGGACTCGCGGCGGGCGAGGCCGGCCGGGATGCGCCGGCATCCTGGTGGGCGAGCCTCGGGCTGTGGCGGGGTCTCGCGCTGGCGGGCTTCGCGCTGGCGTTCGCCCTGGGGGTGGTGCTGCTCGCGCCGGTGGCCGAGCGCCCCGACGAGCGGATTGTCGCGATGCTCGCCGCCCAGGACGCGAGACCCGTCCTCCTGGTGTCCGCCGACCGCGCCGGACGCTTCCTGACGGTCAAGGCGGTGGGAACGATCGCCTTGCCGGCGGACCGGTCGCTCGAGCTGTGGGCGTTGCCCGAGGGCAAGGACCCGCGCTCCCTTGGCCTGGTGCCCGCGGTGGGAGTCGCGCGAATCCCGCTCGGCGCGTCGGCGGGCATCACCCTGCAGAGCGTTCCGGCGCTCGCCATCAGCCTGGAACCGGCGGGCGGGTCGCCGACCGGCAAGCCGACCGGACCGGTCCTGTACACCGGCGCCCTCCAGACCACCTATTGAAAGCGAAAGGCCGGACGAAAGCCCGGCCTTTCTGCGGCACGCCGTCGGGGGAGAGACGGATGCCGCGGTCGAACGTCGTTCGTTCAGCTTGCTTGCGAATTCCGCCGCGCCACCACGGAGACGGGGTCGAGCTTCACCACGCGTACCGACGGGGCAACCACGTCGATGTGCGCCGGAACGATCGCGACCTCGACGGCCGCGGGCGCATTCGCCATCGTCCCATCGCCTGGGCACGCCGCAATACTGACCGGGAGCACGACCAGGACGGCAAGCGTGACAGCCGACATGGCGGCGGCGGCGATCCCGAAGGCAGGGCGGAACGTCGAAGGTTGGTAGCGGTTCATGACTTCACTCCTGGTTTGGCTTGTATGGTCCTTGGATGCCGCGACGGCGCGTTCCGGATTCAATCCCGTTGCGAATTCGCGTTTCACGCGTTTCCGCGCCGTTCTGGATTGCATCCTAGGCAGGCGGCGGGCGTCCCTCAATGGGCATGCGACAAACACGTCGATTTGCGGAGCGAAGCCGCGTTCTGCTCGACAAGCCGTCCGCAGTTCGCGAAGGCGACACGACGGAATCGTGGTTGCCGCCCCAAAAGGCGAAGGGCCGAACGATGTCCGGCCCTTCGGGTTTCCGCCAATGGCGCCCTGGGGGAGCGCCGGTTGCGGGGAGGAACGATGCGATCAGGTGCGGCTGCCCTGCGCGCGCGCAGGGGTCGAAGCGATGTCCGTCTCGCGCACGCCGACGACTTCGATGCGCGCGGGTTCGATCGTCACTTCGGTGGCGACGCGCGTTGCGTGCGCGGCGACCGGCGCGCCGAAGGAACCGGTGGGCGCCATCCTGGCCGGAACGCCGATGGCAAGCGCCATCGTGAGCGCCGCCAACGCGAACGCAGCAGCGCCGAAGACGGGGCGGAAGTCGAGCGGTTGATACGTATTCATGATGGCTCCCATGCGGTTGCGTTGATGATTCGGATTCGTGGCGTTCATGGCCGGTTGGATGCGGCACCACCGGCATTCGGATTCAATGCGGTATTCAGTGAGCGAATTCCCGTCCCGTTGCTGTCAGGCTGCATCCTGGACGATCGGTCCGTCACCCTCAATGGGGTTGCGACGAAGCCACAAAAATGCGGACCGAACGTAGCTGCTGCGCGACGAAGCGCGTGGCGCCCTTCAGCCGCGCCGCCCGTGCTGCCGGTCCGCCATGGTCGTGTCGCGCGTCCCCACGACTTCGATGTGGGAGGGGACGATCGCGACTTCGATCGCAGCCTTGTCGACCGCCTTCGACGCGGCCAGCGCCGTCGAATCGGGGCCCGCGGGGGCGAGGCCCGACGGCACGCCTACGGCGAGAACGAAGGTGAGCGCCGTCATCGCGACGGCGGCGATTCCCATCATCGGGTTGAACCTTGCCGGTTGATACTGGTTCATGGTGCGCTCCTGATTCCGTGGTCGTGCAGCCGGTTGGATGCGGCATTCCGGGTTCCCGGATTCGGCGCTGCGCGTGTTTTTCCTGCAGCCCGTTGCCGTCAGGACGCATCCTAGGCAGCCTCGATGACACCCTCAAGACGCAAGCGACGAAGCGGCCGATTCGCGGAATGAAGACGCCCGCTGCGCGACGAAGCGCGCGGTCACGAACTTGAAATGGAAATCCCGGGGGACGCGCGACGACGGCCGATGCGCGTGAACTGCGTGCGCGGATTCAGCCCGGCTTGCGCACGACCTGGTCGATCGCGCCGAAGATCGTGCGCCCTGCGGCGTCCTGCATTTCGATCGTCACGCGATCGCCGAAGCGCATGAACGGCGTCTTCGGCTCGCCCTCGACGATCGTCTCGACCGTGCGCTGCTCGGCGATGCACGAGTACCCCACGCCGCCCGCCGCCGCAGGCCGCCCCGGTCCGTCGCCTTCCTTGTTGGAAACGGTCCCCGAGCCGACGATGCTGCCGGCCGCGAGCACGCGGGTCTTCGCGACGTGCGCGATCAGCGTCGGAAAATCGAACGTCATGTCGACGGCGGCGTTGGGTCGACCGAACAACACGCCGTTGAGATGCGAGAGGAGCGGCAGGTGGACCTTGCCGTCGCGCCAGGCATCGCCGAGTTCGTCGGGCGTGACGGCCACGGGCGAAAACGCGCTCGCCGGCTTCGACTGCAGGAAGCCGAAACCCTTCGCGAGCTCGGCCGGGATCAGGTTGCGCAAGCTGACGTCATTGACCAGCATCAGCAGTCGGACGTGGCGGGCGGCTTCGGCGCTATCCGCGCCCATCGGCACGTCGTCGGTGATGACCGCGACTTCCGCCTCGAAATCGATGCCCCACGCCTCGTCCGCATGCACGATGTCCTCGCACGGTCCCAGCATGCGGTCCGAGGCGCCCTGGTACATCAGCGGATCGGTCCAGAACGCCAACGGCATCGTCGCGCCACGGGCGAGCCGGACGAGCTCGACGTGATTCACGTACGCGGAGCCGTCCGCCCACTGATACGCGCGCGGCAGCGGCGCCATCGCGCGGCGCGCGTCGAACGCGGTGGCGTCCGGCAGCCGCCCCGCGTCGAGCTCGGTCGCAATCGCGGCCAGCGATGGCGCCGCGGAATTCCACGCGTCGAGCGCCGCCTGCAGCGTGCGCGCGATCTCGGGGACCGCGACGCAGCGCGTGAGATCGCGCGACACGACGAGGAGCTCGCCGTCGCGCGTGCCGTCGTTGCGCGTCGCAAGCTTCATCGCGAGCTCATCGACGTGGCGCGCCGCTTCAGCCCGTAGCCGTCGGCGCGGTCCTCCATCTCCCATCCGCTGGCGGCGATTTCACCGCGCAGGCGGTCGGCTTCGGCCCAGTTCTTCGACTTGCGCGCCGCCGACCTCGCTTCGGCCAGCGCGCGCACGGCCTCCGGAACGATGTCGACCTTCGGCTCCCACGCCGCCAGCGAGAGGCCGAACACGCGGTCGAACACGAGCAGCGTCGCGCGCTTCACCGCGGGCGGCAGGTCGCCGCGCAGCGTTTCCCAGGCGAGCGCCAACGCGCGCGGCATGTTGAGGTCGTCGTTGATGTCGTTTCCAAAACGCTCGATCATCGCGGAATCGGGCTCCGCGGCGCCGGCATCGCGCAATTCGTAGAGCCCGTTGCGCATCCGGTCGAGCGCGATCGCCGCCGAATCGAGCGCGTCCCACGTGAAGTTGAGCTGGCCGCGATAGTGCGCGGTCAGGCACAGATAGCGGTAGGCGAGCGGGTCGTAGCCGCGCTCGATCAGCGAATCGATGCGCAGGAACTCGCCGGCCGACTTCGCCATCTTGGCATCGTTTTGCAGCAGGAAATAGCCGTGCATCCAGAAGTTCGCGAGGCGCGTGCCGACCCGCGCCTCGGTCTGCGCGATCTCGTTGGTGTGGTGGACCGGGATGTGATCCTCGCCGCCGCAGTGGATGTCGAAGAAATCGCCCAGATATTTCTGCGCCATCGCCGAGCACTCGATGTGCCAGCCCGGAAAGCCCTTTCCCCACGGGCTGTCCCACTCCATCTGCCGCCTCTCGCCCGGCGGCGAGAATTTCCACAGCGCGAAGTCGGTCGCGTGGCGCTTTTCTCCGAGCTCCACGCGCTTGCCGGCCTCCAGCCCCTTCACGTCGAGCCGGGCGAGATGGCCGTAATCCTTCTGCTTCGCGGTATCGAAGTACACGCCGTCGGAGGTGCGGTAGGCGTAGCCGTTCTTCTCGATGTCGGCGATGAACGCGATCTGCTCGGGGATGTGGTCGGTCGCCCTGGACAAAACCGTCGGGTTCTCGATGTCGAGCCGCTTCATGTCGACCAGGAACGCATCGGTGTAGAGTCGCGCGATTTCCCAGGCGGTCTTGCCGGTGCGCCGGCTGCCCTTCTCCATCTTGTCCTCGCCGGTGTCGGCATCGGACGTGAGATGGCCGACGTCGGTGACGTTCATCACGTGCCTGACCGAATAGCCGTTCCATTCGAGCACGCGGCGAAGCGTGTCCACGAACATGAAGGTGCGGAAATTGCCGATGTGCTGGTAGTCGTAGACCGTCGGCCCGCACGCGTACAGGCCGACGTCGCCGCCTGGATTCAGGGGGACGAACGGGCGCAACGAACGCGTGTAGTTGTCGTAGAAGGTGAGCGCTTTGGGCATGGCGTTCTTCGGTCAGAGCGGCTTCGCCATCACGTAGTCGTCCATCACGAACCCGCCGCCGATGTCGACCACGACCGCTTCGCGGATGGCGAATCCGTGCTTCCCGTACGCGCGCACCGCCTGGTTGTTGCTCTTGTTCACGTTGAGCACCAGCGTGCGTGCGCCACCCGCGCGAGCATGCCCCTCGACGCAGTCGATGAGCCGGCCGCCGAGGCCGTGGCGTTGCCGGGATTGCAGCACGTAGAGCTTGTCGAGCTTGGCTTCCGCCGGGTCGACGGTGACGTACCAGGCGGCGAACCCCGCCAGGTCGTCGTCGACGGTGACGAGCTCGAGCCCGCGGCCCGGGCCGTCCAGAAAGCCTGCCAGCTTGTCGAGCGCGTAGCCGCGTTCGAGCATGTAGTCGATCTGCTCATGGGTGACGATGCCGGGATAATGGGCCCGCCAGATGATGCCGGCGAGTCGCGCAACGTCGGGCAGCTGGCCGTGCCGCGCACGGACGATGGCAATTTCGGATTCGGGCACGGACGCGGCATGAGGCAACGGTGGCCACCGAGGATAGCATGCAGGCGCGGTGACGAACCTGCGGGCTGCCGCGGTGCGGCGACGGCCGCGCGGTAGAATTGCCGGTACGGGCGCCGCCGCGATCTGCGGGCCGTGCGCACCGTCCATCGCCTTCGCCTTCGTCTCCGGAATCCATGAAGTCCTGGCCGTCCACCTTGCCGCCGCGCGCCGTCCTGTGGGCCGTGCTCGCCGCGATCACCGTGCTCTGGTTCGCCAATCTCGGCAGCCGCGAGCTCATGCATCCCGATGAAGGGCGTTATGCGGAAATCGCGCGCGAAATGGCGGTCAGCCACGATTGGGTGACGCCGCGCCTCAACGGTCTCAAGTATTTCGAGAAGCCGCCATTCCAGTACTGGGTGACGGCCATCGCGTTTCGCCTGTTCGGCTTCCACGAATGGGCCGCGCGCCTGTGGCCGGCCCTCGCTGGATGGCTCGGGGTCGTCGCCATCGGCGCCGCCGGGTGTGCGCTCGGCGGCCGCGCGCTGGGAGCGTTCGCCGGCATCGCCCTCGCCGGCACGCTGTGGCATGCCGGCATGGCGCAGATCCTGACACTCGACTCGGGACTCGCGTTCTTTCTGACGCTCGCGTTCGCCGCTTTCGTGATCGCCCAGCGGCCCGGCACCGCCGATCGGACCCGCCACGCGTGGATGCTGCTCACGTGGGCGGCCATGGCAGGCGCGACCTTGTCGAAGGGGCCGATCGGCATCGTGCTGCCGCTGGGAACGCTCGTCGCCTACACGTTTCTCAACTGGGACTTCGGGATCTGGCGCCGGTTGCACATCATGACGGGTTTCGCGCTCTTTCTCCTCCTGACCGCGCCGTGGTTCATCCAGGTGGCGAATGCCAACCACGAATTCCTGAAGTTCTTCTTCGTCCACGAGCAATTCCAGCGGTTCCTGTCCGAAGACCACCAGCGCACCGGTCAGTGGTATTACTTCATTCCGCTCGCGGCCGCCGGCAGCTTGCCGTGGCTGGTCGTGCTGACCATGGGCGCCCGCGCGACGTGGCAGGATGGCGGCGCCGCCAAGCGGATCTTTTCGTGGCGGCGATTGGCGCTCGTCTGGGCCGGGTTCGTGTTCGTGTTCTTCAGCCTGTCGGGGTCGAAGCTTCCGTCCTATATCCTGCCGATGTTCGGACCGCTGGCGCTGGTGGCCGGCGACCTGCTGCTGAATCAGAAGGCCGAGCAGCTGTCGAAACAGGCGCTGCCGGGGGCGATCGTCATCAGCGTCGTCGCCCTCGCGCTGCTCTTCGGTTACGACCAAATCGTCGCACGCCTCGCGGACGGCCCCCAGCCCGTCGAAATCCTCGCGGCCTTCGGTCCCTGGGTGAAGACGGCGCTTGTCATCGCCGCTGCCGGCGCCGTCGCGGCCGCCATCGCGTTGCGGCAGGCGGAGAAAGTGCCCGTGGCGCGCTTCTGGGGAACGTCCTTCCTCGCGGTCTCGACGCTTGCTGCGGTCGCTCTTGCGGTCGCGGGATTCGAGGCGTTCAGCCCGACGCGCTCGGCATCGGCTATCCTCCGGGCGGCGCAGGCCGCCGCGCCGTTCAACCCCCGCGCGCCCATCTACCAGATCGCGATGTACGACCAGACCATTCCGTTTTACCTCCGCCGCACGACCACGCTGGTGGCCTTCCGGGACGAGCTCGCCCTCGGGATCGATGCCGAGCCCCATCTTCAGATTCCGACCCTCGGCGAGTGGATCGAGAGGTGGCAGGCGCCCGCCGAAAGCTACGCCGTGCTGCCGCCCAGGCTTTACGAAGATCTCGCCGCCGCCGGCGTCCCGATGCGCGTGCTCGCGCGCGATTCTCGCCGTGTCATCGTGAGTCGACTGTGACGTCCGCCGCATTCGCACTGTTGTTGACCGGCGTCCTGCTCAATGCGGCGGCGCAACTGCTCCTGAAGGCCGGCACCAACGCGCTCGGCGTCATCACGCTGTCGCGCGACACCTGGCCCGACACGCTGACGCGGATGGCGACGCAAGGCCACTTCGTCATGGGCGCCGCGTGCTACGTGCTGTCGCTGTTCGTCTGGATCCTCGGCCTCTCGCGCGTGCCGGTCTCGGTCGCCTATCCGCTCCTTTCGATCGGCTACGTCATCAACGCGATCGCGGCGCACTACCTCTTCGGCGAGGCCGTCACCACGACGAAATGGCTGGGCATCGGCTTCATCGTCATCGGTGTCTGGCTTCTCGCGAGGGGCTGAAGGCCACCTTTACGCGATGGGCGCGCTTCCCTATCTCAAGTTCGCCGGCCCCCTGCTCGACGAGGCCACCGTCGCCGGCGTGGCCGATGTCCTGCGGTCGGGCCACCTCGCGAGCGGCCCATGGGTGCGCCGGTTCGAGGACTCGCTGTCCGAATTCTGCGGCGACCGGCCGGTGCGCGTTCTGACCTCCGCCACCGCCGCCGTCGAAGTCGCGTTGCAGCTTGCGGACATCGGTCCCGGCGACGAGGTGATCACCTGCGCACAGAGCTTTTTCACGGTCCTCAACATGATCGTCAAGGTCGGCGCCACGCCGGTGTTCGTCGACTGCGACCTCGTCACGCGCAATCTCGACCTCGACGCGGTCGAAGCGGCGATCACGCCGCGCACTCGCGCAATCATGCCGACGCATTGGCCGGGCTCGCTTCCCGACCTCGACCGCCTCTACGCGCTTGCGCGCGCCCGAAAGCTGCGCGTGATCGAGGACGCCGCGCTCGTCATGGGCTCCCGATGGAAAGGGCGCAACGTCGGCGCGATCGGCGATCTCGTCACGTTCAGCTTCCATCCGAACAAGAACATCACGTCGATCGAAGGCGGCGCACTGGTCGTCAACGACGCGGCCGAAGCCGCGCGCGTCGAGTCGCTTCGGTTCCACGGAATCGTCTACCTCCCGGACCGCACGCGCGACGTCGCCTTTCCCGGCGGCAAGTTCAACCTGCCCGACGTCAACGCGCGCATCGGCCATGCCCAGCTCCTGCAGTTGCCGGCGTTCCTCGAAACGCGTCGCACATTGGCCGAACGGTATTTCGAGCGCTTCGCGACCGATCCCGGCTGCGTGCTTCCGCCGCGCCCGCAGCCGGGCGACGGCCAGTCCTGGAACATGTGGAGCGTGCTGCTGCCGCTCACGCAACTCGCCATCGACCGCCGGCAATTCCGCGACGCGCTCGAGGCCCGCGGCATCGGGACCGGTGTATCGTACGAGGCGCTGCACCTGTCCACGCTCGGCCGCAGGCACGGCGGAAGGGAAGGTCAGTTTCCGAACACCGAGCGCATTTCGCGAGAGACGGTGACCTTGCCGCTGCACGCCGCGATGACCGTCTCCGACGTCGACCGGGTGGCCGCCGCGGCGGCGGAAGTCATCGCGGCGGCGCGCGCCTGACCCCACTATCCGATGAACGCCGCGCCCACGCTCTCGGTCGTGATCCCCGTCTTCAACGAGGAGGCCGGCCTGCCGGCGCTGTTCGAGCGACTCTATCCGGCCCTCGATGCGCTCGGGATCGCCTACGAAGTCATCTTCGTGAACGACGGCAGCCGCGACCGCTCCGCGGCGCTGCTGCGCGAGCAGTGGGAGCGCCGCCGCGACGTCACGCGCGTCGTGCTGTTCAACGCGAATTACGGCCAGCATACGGCGATCGTCGCCGGGTTCGAGCGTTGCCGTGGCGAGCGCGTCGTCACGCTGGATGCCGACCTGCAGAATCCGCCGGAGGAAATCGCGAAGCTGCTCGCGGCGATGGACGCGGGGCACGACTACGTCGGCGGCGTGCGCCGCACCCGCGAGGATTCGTTGTGGCGGCGGGTCGCATCGCGCGCGATGAACCGGCTGCGCGAGCGCATCACGAGAATCCGAATGACCGACCAGGGCTGCATGCTGCGCGCGTACAGCCGCGAGATCGCCGCCGCGGTCGCCGCGAGCCGCGAGATCAGCACCTACATTCCCGCGCTCGCGTACACGTTCGCCGCGAATCCGACCGAGGTCGAGGTCGCGCACGAAGAGCGCGCTGCCGGAGAGTCCAAGTATTCGCTCTACAAGCTGATTCGCCTCAACTTCGACCTCATCACCGGTTTTTCTCTGGTACCGCTGCAGCTCTTCTCGATGTTCGGGATGCTGGTGTCGCTGCTGGCGCTCGCCACGTACGTGATCGTCATCGCGTACCGGCTCGCCATCTCCGACTGGCACGACGTCGCAACGCTTTACGTGTTGTGGGACCGCGACATCCTCGCATTCTTCCTGATCGGGATGCTGCTCTTCGGCCTCGGCCTCGTCGGCGAGTACGTCGGCCGCATCTACCAGCAGGTGCGCGAGCGGCCGCACTACACCGTGCGTGCGGTGCTGGACGGCGACGAGGAAACGATGGATCGTGACGTGCCCCCGCAATGACCCGCGCCGTCGTCTTCGCCTACCACAATGTCGGCGTCCGCTGCCTCAAGGTCCTGCTGGCGCACGGGGTCGACATCACGCTCGTGGTCACCCACGCCGACGATCCGCGCGAGACGCATTGGTTCGATTCGGTCGCGGCAACGGCCGCCGACTACGGGATCGCGACCGCCATGCCGGAAGATCCCAACGCCGCGGGACATCGTGGCGCAGGTCGCGGCCGTGCGCGCCCGATTTCCTGTTCTCGTTCTACTACCGGAAGATGCTGGGCGCGCCGCTTCTGGCCTTGCCGACGCGTGGCGCGCTCAACCTGCATGGATCGCTCCTGCCCCGGTTTCGCGGACGCGCGCCCGTCAACTGGGCGGTCCTCGAGGGCGCGCGCGAAACGGGCGCAACCTTGCACTACATGACGACGAAGCCGGATGACGGCGATATCGTCGCGCAGACGCCCGTCCCCATCCTGCCCGATGACACCGCGCGCGAGGTGTTCGACAAGGTGACCGTCGCGGCCGAGCTGACGCTCGATCGCGCGCTGCCCGCCTTGATCGCCGGCAACGCGCCGCGACGGCCGCAGGATCCTGCGCGGGGAAGCTACCGCGGGGGCCGCCGACCGGAAGACGGCGTCATCGACTGGACGCGCGATGCGGGCACGATCCACAATCTGGTCCGCGCCGTGGCGCCACCGTATCCGGGCGCGTTCACCGCCGTCGGCGGCGTTCCGGCGCGGATCCTGCGCACGCGCGTCGCGCCGGGTGCGTCGCCGCCGACGCTTGCCCCGACGCTTGCGGTGCAGGACGCGCATCTCGTCGCGCGCTGCGGCGGCGGCGGACTGCTGAACGTCATGATGCTGGAACTCGAAGGCGTCGTCGTCCCTCCACCCTCGTTCGCCGCGCGCTTCGGCGCAGCGCCCATTTCGCTTGGCCGCGCGTAATCGCATGGAACGCGCCGACGAAGCCGCCGACGCTCGACCACCGGGGGCTCGCCAAGAACCGGATAGAGGCGCTCGCGGACGGGATCTTCGCCGTGGCGATGACCCTGCTCGTCCTCGACATCAAGTCGCCCGTGAATCTCAGGATCGACACGACCGCCGGGCTCATCGAATACCTCGCCACGCTCGAGCACAGCTTCGCGATGTATGCGATCAGCTTTGTCGTGCTCGCGATCTTCTGGATTGCCCATCACGTCCTGTTCCATTACATCCGCCATGTCGACCGCCGGCTGCTGTGGATGAACATGGCGTTCCTGCTGCTCGTGACGTTCGTCCCGTTCTCGACCGACCTCCTCGGCGATCACGGCCACCTGACCCTGCCGGTCTTCGTCTACGGCCTCAATCTCATCGCGCTGGGCGCGTTGCTGGCGCTCCAGTTGCGCTACCTGGGCGCGCATCCGGCGATGGCGGCGGCCGACCTCACCCCGTCCGTGGCCACGGAGATGCGGAACGAAGTCTGGGTCTACGGCGCCATTCCGTTGCTGTCGATGGCCATCTCGCTCTACAGCCCGCGCATCGGCATGTACAGTTACCTGCTGCTCGCCATTCCCACGTTCGCCCCGAGCCGCCTCGACCGCCTGCTGCATCCGCCGGAACGAGCGCAATAACAACACCCCTTCCGAAGAACCATGAGAAAAATCCTGATCCTCGGCATCAACGGCTTCATCGGCCACCACCTGTCGCGGCGCATCCTCGACACCACGGATTGGGACGTCTACGGGATGGACATGCAGACGGACCGCATTGCCGACCTGATGCCCGAGAAACGCTTCCACTTCTTCGAGGGCGACATCACGATCAACAAGGAGTGGATCGAGTACCACATCAAGAAGTGCGACACCGTCCTGCCGCTGGTCGCGATCGCGACGCCGGCGACTTATGTGCGCGAGCCGCTGCGCGTGTTCGAGCTCGATTTCGAGGCGAACCTGCCGATCGTCCGCGCCTGCGTGCGTTACGGGAAGCGCATCGTGTTCCCGTCGACGTCCGAGGTCTACGGAATGTGCCGCGACGCCGAATTCGACCCCGAGCGCTCCGAGCTCGTGCTGGGGCCGATCAACAAGCCGCGCTGGATCTACGCCTGCGCCAAGCAGCTGATGGACCGGGTCATCCACGCGTACGGCCAGCAGGAAGGCCTCGATTACACGCTGTTTCGCCCGTTCAACTGGATCGGCGCCGGGCTCGATTCGATCAACGCGCCGAAGGAAGGCAGCTCGCGCGTCATTACCCAGTTCCTCGGTCACATCGTCCGTGGCGAAGCGATCAAGCTGGTCGACGGTGGCACGCAGAAGCGCACGTTCACCTACATCGACGACGGCATCGACGCGCTGGTCAAGATCATCGCCAACGCGGGCGGCGTTGCATCCGGCCACATCTACAACGTTGGCAATCCGCGGAATAATTTCTCGGTGCGCGAGCTCGCGGCAATGATGCTGAAGCTGGCACTCACCTATCCCGAGTATCGCGACTCCGCCGCCTGCGTCAAGATCGTCGAGACCACCTCCACCGAATATTACGGAGAGGGCTACCAGGACGTGCAGAACCGCGTGCCGATGATCGCCAATACCTGCGCCGACCTCGACTGGAAGCCGACAGTGCCGATGGACGAAGCGTTGAAACGCATCTTCGACGCCTATCGCGGGCAGGTCGCCGAAGCGCGGCAGCTCGTGGAATAGATGCGCATCGCCCTCAAGATCGACGTCGACACGCTGCGCGGCACCCGCGAGGGCGTTCCCAATCTCGTCACGCTGCTGCGCAAGCACAACGTCGGCGCGACGTTCCTCTTCACGCTCGGCCCCGACCACACCGGACGCGCCATCAAGCGCGTGTTCCGACCCGGTTTCTACGGCAAGGTCCGGCGCACATCCGTGGTTCGCCACTACGGCGTGCGGACGCTCCTCTATGGAACGGTGCTGCCGGGCCCCGACATCGGCCGGCGCGCCGCGGATGTGCTGAAGGCTGTTGCCGACGCCGGATTCGAGACGGGCGTCCATACGTGGGACCACGTGCGCTGGCAGGACGGGGTCGCCGACGCCGACGCCGAATGGACGAAGCGCGAAATGGAGCGCGCCTGCGAGCGCTACACGGAAATCTTCGGCGCGGCGCCGTTGACGCACGGCGCCGCCGGCTGGCAGATGAATGTCCACGCGCTGCGGCTCACCCAGCGCATGGGATTCGAATACTGCTCCGACGGCCGTGGCGCCTATCCCCACCTTCCGGTGTGGAACGCCGAGCTGATACGGTGCCCGCAACTGCCGACCACGCTCCCGACGATGGACGAGCTGATCGGCGTCGACGGCATCACCGAGGATAACGTCGCGGCGCACCTGCTCGCGCTGACCCGCGAGCCGCGGACCGCCGGGCATGTGTTCACGCTGCACGCCGAGCTCGAGGGTCTGCGCCTCGCGCACGCGTTCGAGCAGCTCCTCGCAGGCTGGCAGGCGCAGGGCTGGTCGCTCGGCACCACCCGCGCGCTGTACGAAACCCTGCAGCCGATGGCGCTGCCGCGCTGCGAAGTCGCATTGGGCACGGTGGCTGGCCGCAGCGGCACGCTGCTGGTCCAGGGAGGGGAATTCCTGGGTGACGTAGACTTGGCGGCCGCGGCGTGACGCGGCGCCGCATCCCGCAAGGAGCACAACGATGGTTGGAAAGAAAGTCGCCGATTTCGAAGCGCCCGCCACCGACGGGACGTTCAAGCTGTCCGCCCACAAGGGGCACGCGGTCGTGCTCTATTTCTATCCGAAGGACAACACGCCGGGCTGCACGACCGAAGGCACGGATTTCCGCGACCTGCACTCGAAATTCGCGAAGCTGGGGGCCGTTGTCGTGGGCGTGTCGCGCGACAGCCTCAAATCGCATGAGAACTTCAAGGCGAAGTTCGAGTTTCCGTTCGAGCTCATTTCGGATGCCGACGAAAAGCTGTGCGCGCAGTTCGACGTCATCAAGATGAAGAACATGTACGGCAAGAAGGTCCGCGGCATCGAACGCTCGACGTTCCTGATCGGCCCCGACGGCAAGCTCGCCCGCGAGTGGAGAAAAGTGAAGGTCGACGGCCACGCTGCGGAAGTGCTCGCCGCGGTGAAGGCGCTGTAGAAACGGCGAGAGCGAAGGTCGATGTCGGCGACGGCACACCGCGCTCCCTGGCGCGTACGCACATGACCGGATGCCCCGCGCCGGCGGTGGCGCACATCCGAACCAGATGAAATGCTGTGCCGATCGTGCCGTCTTTACCAGAAGTCGGGGCTCTTCTGGATCGGCGGCTCAATCCCCGAAAGTGGCATTCTTCGCGTAACACCCGCCAACTTCATTGATGCTATGGGCGATATTGTTGCCAAGCGAGATTATCACTGGCACCGGGTTATCGCATTTCAAGTCGCCCTGCAGATTCGCATGGATCGTGTTCGCGCTAAGTCGCGTCTGGAACGTCGTGCCGGGTATCACGTCGCGAAAGATCCCGGCACCGCTATTCCGGTGCACGGCGTTCTCGGAGGCAGCGGCATCGGTGTCGCCCTGAATCCATACCCCGTTGCCCCCGTTGTCGTTGATCGCGTTGCGCGTCAGCATGGCGGCCGCAACACCTGCCCCCGCGGTAGCCGCGAACCCGTCCTGGCCGTTGCTTGACATGATGCTGCGCTCGACGACAATCGTGATCGTCGCGCCGGCTAGTGTAGCGGCACCGATCCCCTTGCCGTCGTTGTGCGCGAAGATGCTGTCGACGACTGTTGCCAGTGCGCCGATGCTTCCCGACGTCGGGGCGAAACTGAATCCGTCGCCTCCATTGTGCTCGCTGCGCACATGATCGAGCACCGCGTATACCAGGTCGCCGACGACAACCACACCGCTGCCCGCGTTGTCGCGAACGATGGTGTCCAGCACGATCATTTCGGCGCCGGCGGCGTTGTGCGAGATGCCCGCGACGCCCATTCCGGAGACGACACAATTCTCGATACGCACGCGTGCCCCCGCCTGCAGGAAGATGCCTCTGTTCCCCCCTTGGCCGTTGATCGACAAACCGCGCAGCACGACGATCGCACCGGGCGCATTTACCGTGACGCCATCGAAACCGGAAAAAACACTGATACCGGCGTAGATGCCCGAGGGAGCGATGAGCGATACTGACTTGGTGATGGTCACCGAACCGTAGCCAGCGGAATCGAGAACGACGACTTCGCCGCCGGAATTCGTCACGCCGATGGCTTCGCTGAACGCGCGGCACGGTTTGGCAATCGAGCAGTTGAACGCCGTGTTGCCCGGCAAACCATTGGAGGCGACAAACGTGCGCTGCGCCGCGGCGTTCGCGGCAGGCGCAAATGCGACGGCAAATGCCGATACGGCGATGCAAAGCGACAGTGACGATAGGCGAAGCATGGAGGTCCCCCTGCGGTGCGAGCGCCTGCCCGATGGGCAGCGCAAGCCAATCCTAGTCCTCCCATACCTCAGTGAAAAGGGCAGGTGCCGTCGCATGCGCACCACAACCGGTACGCGCCGCGGGCGATTCTGCCACCAGAGCTTGTGTTCCCCATTGGCCGAGGCTAGGATGATCGGGACCCTCCTTCCACCCTTGCACGCCACGTCCCCAGGAGCCCCATGGTCGAGCGCAAGACCCGTCCCACCCCCCTCACCCTCGTTGCCCGCAAGTCCGCCAAACCCGCCGGCAAGTTCGGCCCCGCCACCCGTCTGCAGCTTCCCGCCAAGCTTTTCGTGCTCGACACCAACGTGTTGATGCACGACCCGACGAGTCTCTTCCGCTTCGAGGAACACGACATCTACCTGCCGATCCTCACGCTCGAGGAACTCGACAATAACAAGAAGGGCGTGAGCGAGGTTGCGCGCAACGCGCGCCAGGCATCGCGCTTCCTGGACGAGCTCGTTACCGCGATGCCGAACGGGATCGCCGACGGCATCCCGCTCGACGTCAAATCCGGCGGCGCCGCGACGGGCAAGCTGTACCTTCAGACCGAAGTGATCACGACGGTGCTGCCCTCCTCGCTCGCCAACGGCAAGGCGGACAACCAGATCCTCGCGGTCGTCATGCATCTGCAGCACCTGCACCCCAAGCGCCACGTGATCCTGGTCAGCAAGGACATCAACATGCGGATCAAGGCGCGCGCGCTGGGCATCGCCGCCGAGGACTACTTCAACGACAAGGTGCTGGAGGACACCGAGCTCCTCTTCTCCGGCATGGAGGAACTGCCCGCCGATTTCTGGGATAAGCACGGCAAGGGCATGGAATCGTGGCAGCAGGGCGGGCACACGTACTATCGCCTCGCCGGGCCGCTGGTGCCGTCGCTGCTCATCAACGAATTCGTCTACCAGGAGACGCCGGGCGCCGCGCCACTGTACGCGCTGGTGAAGGAAATCAACGGCCGCACCGCGGTGCTGCAGACGCTGAAGGACTACACGCACCAGAAGAACAACGTCTGGGGCATCACGGCGCGCAACCGCGAGCAGAACTTCGCGCTCAACCTGCTCATGAACCCGGACATCGACTTCGTGTCGCTACTTGGGCAGGCCGGCACCGGCAAGACGCTGCTGACGCTGGCTGCGGGCCTCATGCTGACGCTCGAGTTCAAGGTCTATTCGGAAATCATCATGACGCGCGTCACGGTCCCCGTGGGCGAGGACATCGGCTTCCTGCCTGGCACCGAGGAAGAGAAGATGAACCCGTGGATGGGTGCGCTCGAGGACAACCTCGATGTGCTCAACAAGACCGACGACGAGGCCGGCGAATGGGGCCGCGCCGCGACGCGCGACCTGATCCGCTCGCGCATCAAGGTCAAGAGCCTCAACTTCATGCGCGGGCGCACGTTCATCAACAAGTTCCTCATCATCGACGAGGCGCAGAACCTCACGCCGAAGCAGATGAAGACGCTGGTGACGCGCGCGGGCCCGGGAACCAAGGTCGTCTGCCTCGGCAACATCGCGCAGATCGACACGCCCTACCTCACCGAGGGCAGCTCCGGCATCACCTACGTCGTCGACCGCTTCAAGGGCTGGGCCCACTCGGGGCACGTGACGCTGCAGCGTGGCGAGCGCTCGCGGCTCGCGGATCACGCGGCGGAGATTCTTTAGAGCGGCGCCGACGGTTGCGTCACGGTTTGTTCGCAACCAGTCGAACAGGAGGCGTCTCCACGGCAGTCACAGTCCACTTATCGGCGTCACGATTCCGCCTGGTGTCAACTTTATATTGACAACGTTGCGATCGATGGTGTTATTTTGTGCAGTGCGTAGTTCCGCCAACTCGCCAACAAGAATGCCAATTTTATTGTCAGTAATTCGGTTGCCAGAAATTGTTAGGCTGGGAGGATCGACGCTTGAATCTCCCTCGGTGGCGATGCCGAAACTTGTGTGGCCCGCAATCAGCGAGTCCGCAATCGTTGCATAAACGATACCGACGAATTCGAATCCAGCGGCATTTCCGGTAACGACGCATCGGATTAAGCGCAAATACCCGGGCAGGCGAACGTCACCCGCGACTGTGATTCCATTCAGGTTGTCGTTGATTCTGGTGTCGCTAACCGTTAGCGTTCCCGGGGAAAACCACATTGCCAAGTCTTCATTGCGGGCGAATGTGCTATTACTAACAACAACGGCCGGTCCTTTGCTTCCCTGATATCCTGCACCGGCGCCCTGCAGACCCGCAAAGTTTCCTTCGAAGCGCGACCGATCGATGGTCAGGCGCAGGAAAAACTCTCGAATTTCGACCCCGATTAGATTGTCTATGATCGATGTATCATTGATGAATACATCGCTGTCGGCCGAATTCAGGACCATGCCGTAAAGAGTCTTTGTGATTTCGCATCTCTGCACAGTTAGCCTCGCGCCGGCGGACATGACAATTCCCTGACCGGATCTTGCCGTGCCGGTTATCGTGATGCCATGCAATAGTGCGTTGATACCAGCGGCCGCAATCTTAACTCCAATGCCATCGGTAGTTACCGAAATGCCGGCGTAAACTCCGGACGGCGCGATGATCGACACCGACTTGTCGATGGTCACAGGTCCGTATCCTCCCGAGTCCAGCACAACAATTTCGCCGCCTGTTCCGGTGACGGTCAGCGCGCTCGCGAACGAGCGGCAGGGCGACGCGAGGCTGCAGTTCGCGCCCGTGTTGGCGTCGTTGCCGGCGGTCGACACGAAGGTGCGCTGGGCGGCAGCGGCCGCGTCAAGGCATGGCAGAAGCAGTAAAGCTGCAACGAGCGCCAAATGTGAGCGATTCATGAGTTCTCCCTCCTGGTTGGCGGCGGGACCGCCGCTCGTCTGAGGGCAAAATGCGCTCGACGGCCGAATCCTGTCTTTGGCTACGGCTGAATCTTTGTGAAGAATTGTGAATCCGAAGCGGCGGCCGCTCTTGCCGGCGCGGCTCTCGCGTTGAGCTGATTGAGCACCACCCTGAATTCAGGCGCCGCCTGGCCCGACGCGTCGGTCGTGGACAACGACCTCAATCCGCGGATCGGCGCTCTGCGACGTGCAGGTTGGGCATCACCGACGTCGTCGACCGCCTCAAGGGGTGGGCGCACTCGGGCCACGTGACGCTCCAGCGCGGCGAGCGCTCGCGGCTCGCCGATCACGCGGCGGAGATTCTCTGATGCGTGGGTCGAACGACGGGCGTGCGGTCGTCCGCCGCGGAGTCGCGTCCCCCTCGGGCTAAGTTCCGCTGCTCGCCGGCGGACCCCAACCGGGCTGCCCCTGGATGCCGAGCGACGTGGTGAAACTCATCGCCATCGGCGGCGGCGCGAGCGGCCAGAGCACGCTCTTCGGACCAAGTCCATCCGATGGCGCGGCCGTGACCGGCGCATGGAAAAATTCGGACTCGATGATCGAATGGCCGTTCAGGACCGCTGGGTGTTCGGCGGGATTCCAGCCCGCCGTGAATATCTGATACACGGGCAGATTGGTCTCCGGACGGCCCCAGCTGCCCGTCTGCAGCACGCAATCGAAATCGGAGTCCACGATTCCCTGACCCGCAAGATTGAGGTTGTTCGTGCGCAGCCAGTGCTTGCCCACGGCCTCGATCTTGCGGACGACATAGGGAACGCTCGAGTCCGTGCCGATCACGCAGAAGCGATCGTGCTGAGCGAGCACGGCATCGATCTTTGCACGATCCGCATACATGGAACAGAAATGCGGCAAATCCGGCGCCAGCGGGATTTCTCCGTCCGACCCAGGCCGTAGCGGCATGCGCTTGCGCTCGCGCGCGATGAATTCCGCAAGGCGCGACACGAGCCCATCCACGTCGACGGTGAGTTCCATCGTCCAGTCCGCATTCGAGCGCGAGACGAACTCCCAATCCGCGGTAAGGGATTCGAACGACCGCAACGTCGCGATGCGAAACACCGGCACGCCGAGGTAGCGGCCGAGCCGTTCGATGAACTGATTGCGTACGCGATGCGTCCGCCACAGATTGAGCACGCCGATAGGCAGCTCGTGGTGTCGCTCGGTGTAGCGCTGCCAGCGCCACACCAGCAGGTCGGCCGCTTCACTGCGTTCGAACCGGTGACTGAGGACCGGGTAGGCAAACTGGCCAAAGAGCAGCTCCGCGACGTCGTCAACGATGATCATGCTCGCCGACCGCAGCGCGCGCAGCGCCGGGATCACCGCGTCGTATTTGGGCGACGGGTCGCGCGGCAGAAAGTGATCGAAGAACACGACGTCCGACAGCACGGCCGGCGTCGGCGGCAAACACAGGTTCTCCCAGACCACCGGGCACCCGGCGGCCGCTTCGAGCTGCGCGAGATGGGCCGCGGTCACGCCTGCAACCGTCCGGCCGTCGGCCATCGACACGATCGCGAGGCGGTCGCCACGCTCCGGTGTTCCCGCGGAACGGTATGCGCCGCGAAGCGCGTCGAGGGCCTCCCCGAGCGTCGCTGCCGCGCGGAACGCAAGCCCCGCATCCTTCAGCATCATTTCCAGACTGACCCGGCCGAGGGAGTCGAGCAGTGAAGCGACGGGTCGGTCGCGCGGCAGACGACCGAACACGCGCGTGAACTCGGCTTCCATCGCATCGCTGCCGCTCTGCCCCTTCCCGCGGCTGTCGCGCGCCTCCCGCGCCGTCTCGAAGTCGGCCAGAGACTGCCTGCGGTTGATCTTGCCGGAGGTCGTCTTCGTGAGGAACCCCGGCGGGACGAACTCGACCGTCAGCGTCTCGATGTCGGTCTCCGCGCACACCTTTTGCGCAATGTCGCCGTGATCCGAGCGGTCGAAGAAATCGCGATCCTCGATAAGCTGCAGCGGCAGCTCCGTGCCGAAGGACTTGTCGCGCCGCGCGACGGTAGCGGCACGTCCATCGACTCCGGGCACCACGCGCTCCAGCGCCCGGTCGAGGTCGCTCAGGAAATACTTGCGTCCGGCGACGTTGACGAGGTCGTTCTTGCGACCCGTGATGAGAAGCTCGCCGTCGACAAGCGCGCCGAGGTCGCCCGTCGGATAGAAACCGTCCGCGTCGGTGATTCGATCCCCGTCGACATAGGCGGAAAGCGAGTAGGGACTGCGGACCCACACCTCGCCGTCGACGACCCGGATATCTACACCGCGCACCGGGCGACCGCAGCTGACGACGGAGCGCCCGTCGTGCTCGAGGGTCTTGATCCCGTCGTGCTGGGCCACCGCGAACACGTTCTCGGCCATCGCGTAGCACGCCGACAGCAGCGAGTCCGCAGTCCCGGTCGCCGCCGCGAAGCGCTCGAGCGTCGACGCATACACCGGCTCCGAGCACGAGATCCACCGGCGCATCGTCGGAAAGCGGCGACCATTGGCGTGCCGCGTCATGACCTCGAAGCCGAAATTCGGAAGGAAGCAAAGCGTGCCGCCTACCCTCTCGATCGCGTCGAACAGCGAGCCCGGACGGCGGACCCAGTCAATCGGATCGATCATCGCGACCGGCACGCCGAGCAGCAGCGGCATGACGAAGCACGCGATGAAGCCCATGTCGTGATAAAGCGGCAGCCACGAGACGACGCGATCGTTCGCGCGGAGCCCGAGCGTCGCGTTGTAGTCGTCAGCATGGCGCCCAAGCTGCCGCAGCGTGAATCGGATGGCCTTGCGCTGCCCCGTCGTTCCGGACGACATCTGCAGAATGGCGGCGTCGGGCGAGAGCGAGCCCAGGCGGGACGGAGCGTCGACGTTCGCCGGCACATGGCCGGAGTGGAAAAGCGGGTTGTACGCGCCGACGTCGAAGCGCTGCAGCTCCGGCGAGCAGATCAGCCCGGCGAGGCGGACCGACCGCACGGTGTTGTCCACCGAAAATCGCCACGCGGCCAGGCTCTGCTTCTCGGTCGGATACTGGAGGATCAAAGGCTCCAGTCCGGCGTGCAGCGCAGCGAGCCACATCAGCGGCAATGCGGGTTCGGAGCGGTACAACAACCCAACCCGCGCGCCGCGTGGAAACTGCTGCGCCAGCGTCGCGGCCAGCGCGGCGATGCGCGCCTCGCTCTCACGCAGGACGAGCGTCGTGGAGCCGCCCGTCGCGAAGAACGTCAGGTCCGGCAACGTTTGGGCATCGAAGAACGGTTGCGTTGTCGAAGGCATTGTTCCGGGCTCGGCGCGGGCTACGCATCAGAGTTGCGTCCGCCGGCCCGTGAATCGTTCGAATGGCTTCCCGGCAACGCTCGCTTCGGTCACGGCACGTCGGGTCGCGAGCAGGAATTGACGACCGTACCGCCGGTCGGGTTCGAGGTGGGCGCCCTCGGCCCATTCATTCCAGGCGTTGATGAACACGAGCCGCTCGTCGCCTTGCTGCCGTTCCACGGCGCGGGCGACGATCTCCCGCAGCCACAGTTCGTAGATTTCCGGAGTCGCGTTGACGAAAGTCAGGGCAAGGTTCGGGCGTCTCGCCGTGTTGTCCCAGCCGGGCATCACGGTGCGGTGCACGCGGTACGGTAGTTCGGGGCGCACGAGCGAGTCGAGCACGAACCGCCGGTAGTCGACGATCTGTCCCTCGAAGTCCGGGTTGACGAGATCGACCTGCGGATTGATCGGCAGCGTGCGCACGCCATGCGGCGGAAACTCGACGACGGCGTCGAATCCGTATTGCGCCGGATCGCCCGTGTCATAGGTCTTGGCGGCACACAGATAGAGCTCGCCGATGCCCTCGCGACGGCAGATATCCCGCCAGATCGCAGCACTGGCCCGCACATCGGGCAGCACGCCGACGCGGTAGACCATGAACAGCGGCCTGCCGCCAACCCTGATGTACCGCGGGTCGCGGAAATGCGGCAGCAGGTCGCGGATCAATCGCTCGTCGTCGGCAGGCGACGGGTTCTGCGCAATCAGGATTTCGCGATCCGCGCCGTCCCAGCGCCGGGTCCAGTTCTCGTTGGCCCAGCAGAAACAGTAGGGAAAATCCGGGCGGCCGGATGCGCGCATCTCTTCGATCGGGCGTTCGAGCAGGCGCTTGCCCGCAAACCAGTAGTAGTAGTAACAGAATCCATGGATGCCGTACGCGCGCGCGAGCGCGGCCTGCTGCTCGCGCGTCTCGGGAACCCGCAGATCGTAGAACCCCAGGTCGGTCGGCAGATGGGGCTCGTAGTGGCCGTCGAAATTCGGCTGCGCCCGTGTCACGTTGCTCCACTCGGTGAAGCCAGGGCCCCACCAGTCGTCGTTCTCCGGGATCGGATGAAACTGCGAGAGGTAGAACGCGATGGCGCGCACGCGCGGCTCCGAACGTTCGACCTGCGCTTCCATCACGCGACCGTTCGTCATCCATCATGCGCTTCTCGCGACCGTGTCCGCGGTGCCGAGAATGAGTTCGCGGTAGCGTCGGCTCTGCGTCTTGCCGTCGAGCAGCGCCCGCACCTTGTCGCGACCGGCGCGTCCGATCGCAGACGCCAGCGCCGGCTCGCGCCGCAGGTCGGATAGATGTTGCTCCGCCTCTTCGCTCGATCCGTACAGCAAGCCGTCGACCCCGTGCTCGATGCGCTCGGCGTGAATGGAGCCCCTCGGGCACAGCACCGGCACGCCAAGCGCCATGGCGCCATACAGTTCGCGGCCCACCGTCTCTTGCCACCACGCATGCGTGCGATGGACGAAACAACCGAGTTGCGCGAGGAACGGCGCGAGCCCGCCCGGACGTCGCTCGAAGAAACGGGCGATCGGGCTACCCCCGAGAACATAGCGGAAGCGCCCTGGATCGTAGATGTGAAGTCGACCGGTATTCCGGCCCAGAATCTTCACGAAATTGGCATCCGGCGGCTCACTCAGGAACTGCTGGTTCTGGCCGATGATGCCAACCGGCCAGGCCGGCGGTGTCTCGATCGACCCCTCGTCGTACTCGACATGCTCCGATGCAACCGTCGCCGCCAATGCCACGAGGTCAAGGGGCGGCGGCAACGACGAGTGACCGCGTCCAAACCGCTCCGCCATGGCCTGCGACGCGAACACGAGCTCGACGGGACGCGCTCCATCACGGGCAATCGCCCGCAATTGGTCGAGGTATCGCGTTGGCGAGGCAGACTGACAGAACACGATAACCCGCTCGGCATCTGCGCGATCGATCCACGCGGCGCAATCGAAATCGACGCCCGCGAACACGTGAGTGCCGCCGCGCGGTATTGCGCCAATCCCGCCATCGATTCGCTGGACGCGACGCGCGCCTATCGTCTCGGTACCGTCGCCGTCGGTCGCCCAGAGCGCGGTAGCGTCCGCACCAAGGAGGTCAGCCAGCGATCGCAGAAGCAAACCATCGTCGTGATCACCGGCATGAACGCGTCCGATCAGGTGGACGGCCGGTCGTCCGGTTGCGGCCGTTCGCGGGCGGCCGGCACTGCCTCGCCGTTCGGCAGCGCCCTCCGCGAGCGCGAGATCGACGAGAATGGGCAGCGCCCGCTCCGCGAGCTGCTCCGGCAGCGCCTGCTCGAGTGCGAGACGCGCGTCCTGCAACAGTTGCCAGTTGTGCTCGATTGCGGCGTACGGCGGCCGTAAGGCCCTTGCGGCCGAGATCAGGCGTTCCGCCTCGTCGAGGTTTCCGCGACCCAGTTCGATGACACCCAGCATATGCAAAGCATCGTGGGTGTCAGGCGCGATCGCGATGACGGCACGGTACTCGCGCGCGCCTTCGTCGACCCGACCCGCCACTTGCATTGCGAGCGCCCGCTCCATTCGTGCGCCAAGCAGGTCGCGCGTCGCCTCGTCGAGATTCGCCCACTCGGCGCCCGGCGCACGATAGGCCGATTGCGGCGGCCTCGCGCTGGCGCCCGGAGGCGCTGCGCCGAGCGCGCCATGGCAATCCTTATAGCGGCGCCCGCTGCCGCAGGGGCACGGACTGTTGCGCGAGGCCGGTGCGCCAACCGCGCCGCTCATACGATCGGGCTCACCTCGGAAACGTGCTGGAAGGGCCGGATTTCCAAAGTCCTGCGTGGCGGCGGCGCGTGCGTCGACCACATACTGGAAGGCATAGAGATCCTCCAGGTCCTCGCGGTTGCGGAACGCGATCGACAGGTTCCGCGTCACGAGTCTCCCGGGCCGTCGCGCGATCACGTACCGGTCGATCCACGCCGGCTGCGTCAACGCCTCCATGTGTGCGACGGCGTATCCCGTCTCCTCGAACATGCGCCGAAGCGTGGCTCGGGTGAAGAACCGCACGTGCGTGACGTCCAGCACACCGTGGGGACCGTACTCCCATTGTCCCGCAGCGAGTTCGTCCAGGTTGGCCAAGTTGCGGATGTTCGGCACACTCGCCAGCACGCGCGTACCCGTCGCGAGCCAGGTCCGGATCCTGGTCAGCGCTCGCCATGGGTCATACAGATGCTCCAGCACGTCGAGCAACAGCACCGTGCCGATCGTCACCGCGCCGACGTGCTTCGCGAGATCGACGTCGTTGATGCTCGCGCAGACGACGTCATCGAGAAACTGACGCGCGTACTCGGCGGCGTGGGGATTCATCTCGATGCCTATCACGCGCGTGCCGGGGAATTTCTCCTTGATCAGCTTGCCGGTCGCACCGCCGCCACAACCAATGTCCAGAACCACGCCCGGTGCCGCGTTGATGAAACTCGCGATCTCGACGCGAGGGTTCTGGTGGTACTGCGGATCGAACGCAAGATCAGCGGCGAGGTGCGTCTTCCATACGGGTGCGGTGGACATGGTGCGTGTCGGGGAAAAGTGGGTGTCGCTGCGGCTAGTAGCCGCCACCGGTCGCAAAATTCTCGAAGCGCGTGTACTCGCCGAGAAACGTCAGGCGCACGGTGCCGATCGGCCCGTTGCGCTGCTTGCCGATGATGATTTCGGCGACTCCCTTGTCCTGCGTCTCGGGGTTGTAGACCTCGTCGCGGTAGATGAACAGGATCACGTCCGCATCCTGCTCGATCGCGCCGCTCTCACGAAGGTCCGACATCACCGGCCGCTTGTTGGGCCGCTGCTCGAGCGAGCGGTTCAACTGCGAGAGCGCCATCACCGGCACCTTCAGTTCCTTCGCGAGCGACTTCATCGAGCGCGAGATTTCCGAGATCTCGGTCGCGCGATTCTCGCCGCTGGTCGATGCCTGCATCAGCTGCAGGTAGTCGACGATCACGAGGCCCAGCTTGCCGTAGGTCTTCATGAGGCGGCGCGCGCGCGAACGCACTTCGATGGCGTTCAGCGCCGGCGTCTCGTCGATCAGGATCGGCGCCTCGTTCAACCGGCCGAGCGCGCCGGTGAGCTTTTCCCAGTCCTCGGCGGCGAGGCGCCCGGTGCGCAGCTTGTGCTGGTCGAGGCGCCCGACGGAGCCGATCAGCCGCAGCGCGAGTTGCGACGCGCCCATTTCCATCGAGAACACGACGACCGGCAGGCCCGCCGCGAGCGCGACGTGCTCGCCGATGTTCAGCGCGAGCGACGTCTTGCCCATGCTCGGCCGTCCCGCGACGACGACGAGATCGCCGGGCTGCATGCCGGAGGTCATCCGGTCGAGGTCGGAGAAACCGGTCGGCACGCCGGTGACATCCGACGGATCGTCGCGGTTGTAGAGCACTTCGATCCGATCGACCACGCCCGCGAGCAGTGCGCCGATCGTCACCACCTGCTGCGCGCCGCGCGAGCCTTGCTCGGCGATGTGCAGCACTTTCGCTTCCGCCTGGTCGAGCACTTCCTTCGCGCTGCGCCCGAGCGGATTGTAGGCGGCGTCCGCGATGTCGCCCGCGGTCGCGGCAAGCTGGCGCAGGATCGAGCGGTCGCGCACGATCTGCGCGTAATGCCGGATGTTCGCGGCGGTCGGGACATTGCCGACCAGCAGGCCCAGGTAGGCGAGTCCGCCGATGTAGTCGAGCTTCTGCGACGAGGCGAGCGATTCCGACACCGTGACGACGTCCGCCGGCTTGCCGTCGGCGACGAGGCGGAGGATGTGCTGGTAGATGAGCCGGTGCGCCTCGCTGTAGAAGTCGGCGTCGGCGAGCACGTCGCCGACCTTGTCCGCCGCCTCGTTGTCGAGCAGCAGGCCGCCCAGCACCGACTGCTCCGCCTCGAGCGAATGCGGGGGCAGCTTCAGGGCATCGAGTTGCGGATCGTCGGGCATCGAGGCAAGGCCGGATTGCGATGGCGGGCATCGGCGAGCGGAATTTCGTCCGCCGCGGCGAGCTCATTCTAACAGGCGGAACGCTCGTCAGGCCTCCTGCACGTCCTGGCCGCTGCGCCGGTTCGCGGGCACCGCGACGTCCATCATGCGCGGCCGCGGCAGCCGCAGTTCCGACATCAGGCTGGATGAACGCCTCGCGCGATCGGCCCGCGAGCCGCGGATTGCTCGCGCTTTTCGTCGCCGATCGTCGACGACGTGCGGCCCTTGTAGTCGTGGCCCGGAAACACCGTGGTCGCGTCGGGCAACGCGAACAGCTTTTGCGTGATGCTGTCGAAAAGCGCACCCGCGTCGCCGCTCTGGAAATCGGTGCGCCCGCAGCCGCCGATCAGCAGCGTGTCACCGGTGAACACGGCATCGCGCCAGCGATACGACATCGATCCCGCGGTGTGGCCCGGCGTGTGCAGCGCGCGAATCGTTTCGCCGCCGAAATGCAGTTCCTCGCCATCCTCGAGCTGCAAGTCCGCCGTCACGATCCCGCATGCCAGCGGCGTCGCCGCCTGCGCGCCCGTGCTCTCGCGCAGCAGGCTCGAACCGGTGATGTGATCGGCATGCGTATGCGTTTCGAGCACATAACGAAGGCGCAAGCCCTTCGCGGTCGAGCAGCGCGGAATAGACGTCGAACTGCGTGTCGACCGGATCTATCATCACGGCGTCGCGCGTCGCCGGATCCACGAGCACGTACGTGTAGGTCGATGAATCCGCGTCGAAGAACTGGTGACAATCCTGCATGCGGGCCTCCGGTCCCGGGCGCGGTTGCGCCGGGACCGATCATAGGCCGCGCGTCACTTCGCCGCAATCGCTGGCTTCGGGATGCGAAGGCGCCCGCGCGGCGGCCGGGGCCGCCGCGCGTCAGAATGCGCTGTCGAAAAACTAGAACCGGTAGTTCACACCGACCGAGACGCCTTGCACCTTGCCGCCGGCGAAGCAGTGCGGTCCGTCACCGGTGACGCCACCGGCGCCGCCATTCGCGGTCGGATCGAACGCCGCCTGCTGGCTGGCGTCGTGGCAATCCGTGGTGTTGGCGTGGCCGCCAGCGCCGAGATCGTAGTGCGCGTCGGGATGGTTATTGGTCATCGCATACGCCGCGTAGAAGGTCACGCTGGGATCGATCGCGTGCTTCCACGCGATCGTGTACATGTTCGCCTGGTTGTCCGGGCTCGGCCCTCCCGGCGTGTTGTGCGTGCCGGGGTCACCCGGTGTCGAGCCGGCGTGCGCCCAGCCCGCGCTGACGACGTCCTTCTCCGTCAGTACTTGAGTCAGTACCAGCCACGTCCCTGAACGCTGACGCTCGTTCTGGTATTCGAGGTACGCCGGAACGTTGCGCTTGAATTTCTCGTAGATGCCGCCGATCGTGGTCTTCGTCGAGAACGTATATTGCGCGGCGATCTTCCACGCAGTCTCGTTCGCGACGTCATTGGGGTCGCCTTGAGTGTCTTCCGGCGGCGTAGTCGGGAACCCGATCGTGTCGCTCACCCGGTTGACGCCGTTGTGCTGTTCGTAAGCGGCGGCAATGTACAGCGGACCGTTGGTGTAGGTGCCGGACACGCTGAACAGGTTTCCGAACGCACCGTCGGTACACGCTGGCGGGAGAGCCCCGCTTCCAGGTATGTTCCCGCCCGCGCAATCCTGCTCCGCGGATCCGAGGTTGCTGTTGTCGTTGGCCCGGTTCTGCCCCGGTCCGTACATGAACTTAGCCGCGAAGCCGCTCCAGTTCGGGGACTCGTACCAGATCGCATGCGGCGCGCGATAGCCGAATTCGACGCGGTTGTCGCCACCGGTGTTGCCCATGATGACGCGGTAGTCACCGATCATTCCGGAGAACGGATTCAGTCGATCGGTTGAAAGCTTGTATGGCGTCTCGGACTTGCCGATCATGACGCCGCCCCAATCAGCGCCGGTGAAACCGACAAAGCTGTTGCGTGAAAACAACGCGCCGTTGACGGCGTCGCTGGTGTTCGAGTTCGTCGCTCTTGTCCCAGGCGTCGCGGAGATGTCGATACCCGCCTCCAGCTGCCAGACAAAGTTGAACTCCGGGTCGAACGGATGCCGGCCGCGCGCGCCGAGATACGACAGGTTGGTCGAGATCGCGGGCATCCAGCCCATCTTTCCAACAGGTGATCCGCCCTGCTCATAGCTCGACTGCAGGCCCTTGGTGGTCGTGTCGAACGAAACGTCGAGGTTCCCGTATAACGTGACATCGCCGCCACCGGGGGTGGCGAAAGTGAGACCGCTGCCGGGCTTCGTCTGAATGAATCGCGCGTTCTTCGCCTCCTGTTGTTCCTGCACTTGCTTCTGCGTCTGCACCTGCGTGGTCACTTGGTCGAGCTTGGCCTTGAGCTCGTCCATCTGCTTCTGCATCGCCTCCATCTGGGCCTTCAGATCGCTGACCTGGTCTGCTTGCGCCACACCGGGGCCTGCAAGCACAAGCGCGATGGCAATCACCAACGGTTTTCTGAAGTTCACGTCATCCTCCGGGGTGCTGTTGTAATCGGCACGTCGGGTCGGAGCCGACGCACACTCCGTCGCCATATGCCGCGTCCCGCATCGCGCCGGCGGCGAGCCATTGGCGGGCGGTCCGCAAACATTGCACCGCCGCGCGCGCCGAGTATTGCGAATCGATCAAAAAGGCCGCGGCGACCGTACTTCGGTGTTGCAGCGAGGACGTTTTGCAAGCGTGTCGTAAGGGGAACGTCAGCCAATTGTCAACATTGGGCAGCGCCGTGCAAGCTCCGCCAGCAAACGACGACGCTGGTCGCGAAGCCTTGCAAACACGGGAGCGAGTCGCCACACTTGCACGCGTTCTGCGCACAATCGCGACGCGCGAACTACTCATTGACCGGAGGACGTCCAGGATGCGCGCAGCAACCATATCGAGTGGTGCGGCGTCCGCGTTGCGGATCGCGATCATGACAGCCGCGGCGCTCATGATCGTCGCGTGCGCGTCGGGCCAAGGAAAGGAGGACGGCTATTCCGCTTTTCTCGCGAGGATCGCGGCCGAATGTAAGCCCCTCATCATCGGCAGCGACAACATGGGTCAGGCGATCATCTTCAACGGCTTGGGCGCGGTACCCGAAAACTACAACAACTTCCTGGGCAAGACTTCAGCGCTTTATGCCGGCACGATTTCGCCACAGGTCTACGGCGATTCGTTAACGTCGTTTATCGGCGCAGGCACGTACAACCAGCGTTCGTTCGATTGCATCATTGCGCGATTGCCGCAACCGATGTCTGCGACGACGCCGGCCGCGGCCCACTAGGGAAGCTCTACGGAACCGGTCATGAAGCAACTCGTGCGAGTCGAAATGGGTAACCGTGGGCGCGAATTGACGCCGAATCGGCGTTTTGACTCGCCGAGCGTTTCGTTTTGGCGCTTCAAGACCGGCATTTGCCGCTCATCGGACGCACCCCTCCCGTCCCGCCAACAACAATCGTCGTGCGCTATACAGATTCGACAGCGCAAACATCGTCAGCGCGCGTATCGTGTTCCTATACCTCCCGCGGTAGCGCACCTGGGTGAAGCTCCACAGGTTCTTCACCCCATGAAACGCGTGCGCGCCGCGCGCGCGGTGCCGCGAGCGCGACCGATTGATCTTCTTCTCCTGCTCGGTCAGGACCCGCCCGCGCTTGGCGCGGCGATTTACCCGATTCGCCATCCTGGCCTCCCGGCCATGTTGCCAGTGATCCCCCGACCGGTACGCCTGGGCGCCGAAGCGTACTCGCTCCCGGCCGTGCAGCAGGTCAATCCGTCGGGTGATGTCCCCCGCCGCCGGACCGGCCACCACGCATTGCACCAGTCCGCGCCCGTCGGTATCGGTGAGGAATTTCGCCCGACGCGCAGCCTTGGACTTGAGCACCCATTCAGTCGATCCCAGTGTCGTCTGCTTCATCCTCTAAGTCCCGCGTCAGAGTCGGCGATTCATCGAATCATCGCTCGGACACGAGGGGATTCGCAGAGGCTCCCTAGCTGTGAATTCCATGAATGTCGATGTGGCGCCAGCGTGCCTGTTGTCGCACGAGAGACTGGCGCCGGCGACGCTCCAGCACCTGGTAGACGGAGAGTACGCAAGTGCCTCTGCCCAACGGCGGCTCGATCCTGCCACTTCGCGACCTGTCGAATGGGCGTCCGGCTGCTTCGTTTCCGCCGTTGGGCCCGAACCTGAAAGTGCTGCTGACGTGGCCCAAATTTCCGCCATCTTTCTGGGGTTTCGAAGGCGCCCTGGAGATGATGCCGGAAGCGGCGATGACGCCGCCATTGGGCCTGATTACGGTCGCGGCGCTTTGTCCGACTACGTGGACGCTGAAACTGCTCGATCACGCGTTCGATGAAATTACCGACGAAGACCTCAGATCCGCCGACCTGGTGATGGTCAGTGCGATGCACGCGCAACGAATTGATGCGCTGGCGATTGTGCGCCGCGCACGAGCGCTGGGTACACGTACCTTCATAGGGGGGCCGTGGGCGTCAAGCCAGCCAAACGTCGTGTTGCCGGAAGCCGACCATGTGATGGTGGGCGAGGCGGAGGAAGTCTTCTCCGGAATCGCCGTTGCGCTGGAGAACGGCACCGCGCAAGGCATTTACGTGGTGAACGACAAACCGGATATGACCGGCAGCCCGATTCCGCGGTTCGACCTTCTGCGCAGAGGAAAATACGTCTCCATGCCCGTGCAATTTTCACGCGGCTGCCCATTCCAGTGCGACTTCTGCGACATCATAACGATTTATGGTCGAACGCCGCGCACCAAGTCGTCGGCCCGACTCATCGCGGAGCTGGACCGCCTGCGCGAATTGGGCTGGCGTGGCGAAGTGTTGGTCGTGGATGACAACTTCATCGGGAATCGCAAGAACGCACTACAGCTCGTCAAGGAGCTCGCCACCTGGGGTGACGCGCATGGACGGCCGTCTCCTATTTCACTCAAGCCTCGGTCGATTGGCGGATCGTCCCGAACTGATGGCGGCAATGGTTGCCGCGAATTTCATTTTCGTATTCCTTCGCATCGAGTCGCCTTCTGCCGAGGCTCTCAAAGGATCGAAGAAGGCGCGAAGCTCTTGCGCAAGGACAGCCTGGAGCAAGTGCGAATCATTCAGGAGGAAGGTCTTTGGGTTCTCGCGGGGTCTGCATCGTCGGTTTCGATTCCGACGATCGGACGATCTTGGGGCCGCGCAACGCGAGTTCATCGAACGGGCCGCGATCGCGTGGGCCATGGCGGGCATGCTCCAGGCGCCGCCGACCACTCCGCTGTACGATCAAATGAAGAGCGGAAGGACGAGTTCATCGAAGACAACGAAACCATCTCGAATTTCAGTGCGCCGAATTTCCGCACCACCATGCCGCTGCCAACGCTATTGCACGGATTGGCGAGTTACTGGCGAGAAGCTGTACGAGCCGAACGCCTATTTCCGGTGCCGCTGCGCTCGCTGGAAGTTTGGAAGACAAGACCACCCCAGGCCGTTCAGGACACTCCGCTGTCGCAGGATCTGCGATTGATGGCGTCGTCGATGTGGACCCAAGGAGTTGCGGTCGACTACCGGCGCGCGTACTGGGGCTTTCTCGGGACAATCATCGCCGGTATCGGAACGACCCGGTGAAGCTGCGGGAGGGGTTGAGCCTGCTGGTTTCGGCGCACCATTTCCTGATCTACGCGCGGCAGGTTGCCGACGAGCTGGAGCGCGACTGCGTGAAGGCCCGCCGAGAGAGTGGACATTACATTCTCAAGCTGCATACCCACCCATCTGCTGAGCACCACCACGTCAACCTGCAACCGCAGAAATGCTCGTCCGAATTCCATCATTGCCAAGAAGCCGCGCTCCCCGTAGCTCAGACTGGTCCTCATCAGACGCGTAACCGATTCTCGGCCCAGGCCAACAGCGGGGTGCCGACGTAGCCGCGAATCGAAAGTCGCTTCCCGGTGCGGTCGATCGTCACGATACATTGGTAAATCTGGCCCTGGCGGGGATCCAGCGCGGTCCCGCATATCGCGTGCGGTCGCTTGTCGGCTGCACCCAGAGCATTTGCATGCCACGTATTTCCAGGATCGCACTTCACGCCCTCCGCAGAGCGTGCAGACGGGATCCTGCGGCAAATCGACTGCAAGAACAGCTCCAGAATCCTGCCGACAAACCGGTCGTTGTCGCGCGTTATTTCAACGGTCGAGAGCCGTTGCGCGGTATCCGAGTCGAAGACGAGCCACGCCCCTCAATTTCGGCCGCACGCGCGCCCAATCCCGGCGATAGAAGGCATAAAGTCGCGACCGCCAGGATCAAGACGGTCCCTTTCGTGAGGATCGGCTGGGCGCGGTCGATGCCTGTAATCCAAATTGACGCCATCGATGGTTCGGAAAAAGCGATTCAGCGGCGGAGACCGAGGTAGCAGCGGTTCAATAGTGCCGAGCAAGGCCGACCGGCCGCTCGTTTGATTCTTCGTGTCGACGATCGGACTGTTGGCGGCTCCCGCAAGCAAACGCTCGTAGGCGATCGAGGCAACCAAATGCCATTCGCGAACGATCCGCCAATCGCCGCCGAATTCCAGGCGTGTTCTCCCCATCCCGCGCCGGGAGCGTAGGGCGAAAATCCGCTCGCCGCAGACGCTTCCGCTCCGACTCCGTAGAACGTCCTCATTTGCCGCGCGTCAGCCCAGTGTACCGTCGGAAGCACGGTCATCTGGTTTCGCGCCGAGCGAAAACGTGGCAAATGCCCCGAGAGTATCACCAACGTCCCTTGCGCACTGCCAACGGCCGATCGGAGTTGGGCAAACAGCAGGAAACCGTGCACGGCGACGTATCCCTGCGCGCCCAGGTCGACTGTGCGAACAGACGGTCGGCAGGCCGCGCAGTGTTTCCTCTCGCTGTTCCAACCGAAGAACGTCGGATTGCGGTCGTTGCGCCAGGGCGATACTCCGCCAGCATTCCGAGACCGGCATCGGGCGAGTCGACGAAGGTCTCCAGCGCAATTCGGGGTCGATCGTGAGCGATCCGCTATCGAGCGCGAACGTGCCGTAATCGGCTGTGCGGTATGTACCGTCGGCCCAAATTCGAAGTTGCGCGACGGAAGCGTTGCTTCCGCTGAAGTCTAAGACCCAGCGGGTCTTGCCGATTGCCAATTCCAGCTCCGCCACCGGTCCCTCGCGTACCGGCGCCGGCGGCGCTCGAAGCGAGGCACCCGCATAGACGCAGCAACGAAGCCCGCGAGAACCAGCATTGATCTTTGACACGCGATGGCCAACCCGAAGATGAATTCGCCGCGACCTTCGATTCCCCGTCTGCGGCACGGTAGCCGACCATGCATCATTCCGCTCCATACCGATTCCGCGTCCTTCTCGAGCCGCCCAGCACAACTACCTACCCTGGAGATTCCCGATGAAGCAATCTTTGTATCAAGGTCAGCTGCGCGATGGCCGGCAAACGCGTTCGCGCGAAGGTGTGCGATCTCGTCGAAGAACCGGATCGTTTTTCCGGCCGCGTAGGGCCGCGCCGTCGTTGTCGAGTGTGATCATGTGATAGCTGTCCAAACCCAGGACAATTGCAAACATGGCTGGCTCCCGAATTCGCGTTCTGCACATAGCGAACGTTGGCAAGGCTTGAAAGATCGTCCTCGCTGGAATGGATCAGGAGGACGGGCGTTCGTATCCGACCCAGCGAATTCTTCACGTGACGGATGAGCCGGTCCGCTTCGCGCAGCGGGCGGTCGAGATGCTGGACGGGGCCTGTGGCGACATAGGCCGTCGTTCCAGCTGTCCGGCGACCAAGGCGCGCGCGAGTTCGTTCTTAACGCCGTAAGGCGGCTTTTTCCCGATAGCGGTAAATTCGTCCTAGCGGCGTGTAGCACGCAGCAGGGGACGCAGAAATCGCCAACGCGAGGAACGTTCAGACCGTCGAAAAATAGCGTCGTGGATATCAACGAGAGGGCATCCAGCGCCGAACATTCCGCCGCGACGGCCAGCGCGAGCGCGTTGCGCCGAGACTTCCCCGCACACCGTAACTTCGGAATGGGTCAACGCGAGCCGGTCGACCTCATCTCTGACCGCGTCAATCCAGCTTCGATAGTCGCCCGCCGGTCTCGGGCCCGGAAGCGTGGGGGCCGGAGGCGCCATACCCCGTCAGCGCTAAGATCTTCACGGGGTGGAATCCGTGCTCGCGAAGCGCGCGCGCAAAGGGACGCAATTGGAGCGGAGAGCTGCACAGGCCGTGCAGCAGAACGACGGCACGGCCGGATTTGGCTACCAGGGAGCTTTCCGCGCATTTCTCGCAAGTGCAGGGCGCAGGCGTCCGCGAACTCTTCGCTTCCAGTGCTTGCCAGGCATCGAGGAAGTCGAAACACATGGGCACAGCATTCTTATCCAATGTTGGCCGCATGACCTGTCGCGTTGCTTACATGGCGCTGACGTCGCCCTGACTTGGCGCATCCGGCAGCGTCGACATCGAACCGGTCGTTAGCGGGAAGCCGTTTCCTTGGCGTGCCGAATGACGATGTCCAACGCGAGAAGGCCCTGGTCGATTTCCGCGGTCGTGATCTCCAGCGAAGGCGCGAGCGTGATGACGTTCTTGTAAGTAGCCGCCGATGTCGAGCACCAGCCCGATGTCTGCGGCCGACGACAGGTCGCCCTCGAGGCCGATCTGGAACATGCGGTCCGCGAGTCGCCGGCTGGGCGTAGGCCGTCGGCCTCGCACATTTCCATGCGCAGCGCGAGGCCGAGGCCGTCCACGTCGCCGATCTCCGGGTGCTTCTGCCTTGAGCTCTCGAGCTCGCGAGGAAGTACGCGCCCTTGCGCTTCACCTTCGCCTCGTAGTCGTCGGCCGCCAAGGATCTTCATCACGGCGAGGCCCGTCGCGGTGCCGAGCGTGTTCGACGAGAACGTCGAGTGCGTCGAGCCCGGCCCGAAGACGGCGGATTGATGAGTTCCTCGCGCGCCCAGATGCCGGAGAGCGGATTCATGCCGTTGGTGAGCGCCTTGCCGAAGACGATGATGTCGGGCTGGATGTCGAAGTGCTCCATCGCCCACATCTTCCCGGTGCGGTAGATGCCCATCTGGATCTCGTCGTCGACCACCAGGATGCCGCGCTCCCTGCAGATGGCGGCAAGGCGCTTGAAGTAGGTTCTGGGCGGGATGATGTAGCCGCCCGTACCCTGCACCGCCTCGGCGAAGAGCGCGCCGAACTCGGAGCGCCCGGTCTTCGGATTCCACGCCCCGGTGTACTCGTGCTCGAACAGGCGCTCGAACTCGGCGATGCAGTGGTCCTCGGTCTTCTGCGCGTCGCCCGGGAAACGGCGAGCGGAACGTGTACGGGAAACGGGATGAATTCGGCGCGGTCCGCGAATTCGCCGAACGCCTCGCGGTAGCGGTAGGACGACGTGATGGCGGAGCGCCAGCGTGCGACCGTGGTAGCCGCCCTGGAACGCGAGCATGCGCTGCCGCGCCGGTGTGCTTGCGCACGAGCTTCAGCGCGTCCTCGACGGCCTGCGCGCCGCCCACGTTGAAGTGCACGCGGCCCTTCATGCCGAAGCCGCGCTCGACGCTGTCGCAGATCATCTCCGCGAGCTCGATCTTCTCGCGATGCAGGTACTGGCAGGCGAGCTGCGGCAGCTTGCCATCTGCGCGCGCATCGCCGCTGACACGCCGGGTTCGCGTAGCCGAGGTTGACCGCCGAGTACCACATCTGCAGGTCGAGGTACTGGCGGCCATGCAGATCGTACAGGTAGCTGCCCTCGCAACGATCGAAGAATTTCGGTTTTTCCGCGTAGTGCACGGTGTCGCCGTGCGAGCAGAAGCGGCTCTCTTTTTCCAGCAGCGCGGCTTCGTCGGTCGCAGCTTCTGCGGCGACCGCTTCGAGGTCGGACATTTTCATGGTGTCGTTTCTTCAAGTGAAAGGGGTTGGCTGCAACGGAAGCACGCGCTACTCTCCATCTTCGTTCAACGGACCAATCGCAAATGAACGTTCAGCGGCAGGATGTAGACCGCCGTGAGAATTGAATGGGCCCGTCTCTCTGACCATCAACCGGTGCCGGCGCCCGACAACGAAATAATCCTGGAGGGAACAACGCCGTGCCGCGTCCTCCTGTTGCATGGGCTCACTGGAACACCCGCGGAATTCGGCTACGTCGCTCAATTCCTCCATAACAGGGGCGGGCTCCGTGTCGAATGCCGTCAACTCGTCAATCATGGCCAACCGCTCGGCGTCCTCGCGCGGAACGCGTTGGAAAGAGCTCTATGCCAGCGCGCGCGGCCACTTTCTGACCGCCTGCGATGCCGCATCTCGGCAGAACGTTCCATTGATTGTCGGCGGGCTCTCGCTCGGCGCGGTGCTGTCGCTGCTGCTCGCCGCCGAATTTCCGCGCAACACCGCGGGGGTGATCTGCCTCTCTGCGACACTGTTCTACGATGGCTGGAACGTTCCCTGGACGCAGCGTCTCATCGGTGTCGCGGATTACCTTCCCGGTCAAGCGCTGCGTGTTCCGCGGGAGCGGTCCCCGTACGGGCTGAAAGACGAACATCTGCGTCGACGCGTCGCGGAAGCCTATGCGATGTCGCCGCGCGATCCGCAGATGCGGCGCGCCTCGGTTATGCCCACTTTCCGCTTCGGTTGTTTTGCGAGATGCGGCATCTCATTGGTCGGTGCATCGAATCGCTGCCGAAGGTCACGGCGCCTCTGCTCCTCGTGCAGCTCCGGGCGACGATCCGACCAGCCCTCGAAACGCGCAGTTCATCTACGAGCGCGTGGCCTCGACCCGGAAGGAACTCGTGCTGCTCGAGAATTCCTACCATGTCAGTCGTGGCGGACCTCGGTCGTGAGGCAGTCGCGGCCTCGATGAAAAGTTTCAGCGCCGATATTGCCGGCCGCTTTCGCGGCAGTGCGGACACCGCGCTCGACGCGCAGCATGTCTAGGGGCATGGCGCCGCCTTGCTGTTCTTCGATTTTGACAACACCATTGCGCTAAGCGATGTGCTGGATCGGGTCATCGAACATTTTCACGGACGGAGGCGTGGCGGAATCTCGAAAGCGCATGGCAAGCGGGCCGAATTTCAGACGCGGATGCCTTCAGGGCCAGATCGACGATCTGCGCGTAACCGAAGAACAGCTGACGACCTTCATTTTGGACGCTCCGATAGACCCCGGATTCGCCGAAATCGTCGCGTGGGCAAGGGTCAATGGGGCTGAGCTCGCCATAGTCAGCGACAATGCATCCATTGTGGTCCGGGAAATTCTGCGTCGCCATCACTTGCTTGATTTGAGAATATTTGCGAACGAGCTCTCGTTTGCGGGTGACCGGCCGAAAATGCGATTTCCCTATCACGACACGACGTGCCCGACATGCGCACACTGCAAGGCACAGCACTTGCGATGCAGGCCCGGACCTATGCGAATCTTTGTCGGCGACGGCCTGTCCGATGTCTGCCCGGCCCTTGCCGCGGATGTGGTGTTTGCCAAGGATTCGCTCGCCGCGGAGCTCGCCCGCCGCGGGACGCCCTATCGGCCGTTTCAATCGCTGACCGACGTGTCGAAATTCCTTTGCGCTCTTCACGGCGGTGCATCAGCGAAGTCACGCGGAGCGGGCGACCAATACAGCATTGGTGCCGCCAAAGGCAAATGAATTCGACATGACGGCGCGAAGACCGTTGTCCTTCCGCGCGACGTTCGGCACGTAGTCGAGATCGCACAAGGGATCGCTTTCCTCGTAGTGGCATGTAGGGGAATCGTCCCGGTGCGCAGAGCCATGACGGCGGCGATCAACTCGACGGCGCCCGACGCGCCCAGCAGGTGACCATGAAGCGCCTTGGTCGAGCTGACGGCGACACGGTCGGCTCCGCTGCCGAAGACCTTTTTTATCGGCGGCGGTTCCCGTAACGTCCCCGACCTGCGTCGCCGTGGCGTGGGCGTTGATGTATCCGATCGCCGATGCCGGCAGCTGGGCGTCGTCGAGCGCCATGCGCATCGCGGCCGCCTGCCCTTCGCACGAGGGCTTTGTAAGATGGGACGCGTCGCTCGATACGCCGTAGCCCGCAATTTCCGCGACTGGGTTGTAGCCTCGGCGATTCGCGTTCTCAATCGTTTCGAGGATCAGGACACCGGCGCCTTCGCCGAGCGCCCGGAGCGGTTCAACGAAAACGGCCTGCAGGATGACTCCGGACGTTGTTCGTCCGGGACTGCCAGGACATGCATGGCGTTCCAGCCGGCGACCATTCCGGGCGTGAGCAGCGCCTCCGCCCCGCCAACGATGGCCTGGTCGAGATAGCCGTCACGAATCGCCCGGAAGGCCTCGCCGATTGCTACCGCCGGATGCGCAGGCAATGGAGTAAGTAAGCGAAGGGCCGCTTACGCCGTACCGCAGCGAGATGTGCGCTGCGGCAGCGTTGGCCATGGTCAAGCGATGGTCATCGGAGAACACGCCCTCAAGTGGGGTCGAATATGGCTCGATAGGAGCTTTGAAGGGTCTGGGCTCCTCCGATTCCGGAGCCGAAGTAGATCCCCAACCTCGATCTGGCGAGATGGTTTGTGGCAAGTCCAGCGTCTTCCATAGCCTGATCCGCCGCCACCAGAGCGAACTGGGCGAATCGATCGAGCGCCGTAAGCTGCAGTTTCGAAAAGTGCGCTTCGGGAGAAAACTCGACGCAGGCCGCGACCGTGTCAGAACGGCCGGTGAGCCGCCGGACGCCGGAGCGTCCGGCGACGAGGGCTTCGAAGAAATCCTGCACCGAGCTGCCGATGGCCGTGACCACTCCGAGCCCGGTGATACCGACGCGGCGAGGTGTCCCTCTCACGCCGTCGCGGCGACCGGAACCCGTCGGGCCAGCTCGCTCTCGACGAATCGCACAAGGTCTCCGACGGTGACGAGATCACGCGGCAGATCGGGAAGCAGGATGTGAAGTACTTTTTCGAGTTCGAAGATGTATTCAAAAAACGACAATGAATCGAGGCCCAATGAATCCAGCCGCTGATCCGCGCCGAGCATATTGGCGTCGATACCGTAATGCTCGACCAGAACCTGGCGCATCGTTTCCATCGTGGACGGATCGCCACTCGTTGCAGCGGCAGCGGACGTCGCGCCTCGCGGAATGGTCGCCAATGCCTGTGCTGTCCAGTTGTCTCATTTTCGTTCCCTCCGAATCATGCGTAGCCTGGTAGCAGCCCGAGGTCAACATCGATTGCGTCGAAGAATTCTCCTCGCAACGGTCAGCCACGGGCTGGAACAATACGGCGAGTCTGATGCACAAACCTTGCAGAAGCCTGACGGAGCGAAAGATCTGCGGGTATCGGAACCCGTCTTGCGATTGCGCATCGATCTCCCTCGCAAATTCGCAACAATCCGCCCCCTGGTTGACCGCAATTGCCAAGTAATCAGATGGGCCCCAGCGCTTGCGGGTGCGCCCCGGAGATACTCTGCAAGCTGGTCGTCAAGCGTCTCCCAGCTGATTCCAGCGGCGCCCATTTGATAGATCCAGTTCACAGCGGAATTCCGGTGTTCGCAGTAATTCCAGAGTGGCACCAGTGCGTGGCCCAAATCCAGCCTTGCCATGTATCCAGTCTGGCCGGATTGCATGACGGCGGCCTGCGTCGTACAAGCCCAGTCATACGCCGCAGCAAACAGCCGGAAATGAGGAAAGCCGCCGGAGGTCGACGCATAGTCGATTCCAATGAACTGGTTGATTATGCGTTGACCGAGATCGAGCATCAGCATGAACGCGACCATCCTTCCTGACGCGGCATTGCGTTGAACGATGAACGTGGATTCTTCGCATTCGGCAATCGCGCGAAAGTAATCCGGCGTCAAACGTTCGAATTTGGTCTTACCGCGCAGGTAAGTCTGCTGGAACAGCGCGAACATTTCGTCGAGTTCGACTTCGCCCGGCCGAGGGACGACTGTCGTTGTCACGCAGTAAATATTCGCGCTCCGCTGCAGCTTGTTGTTGATTTTGCGACGGCGGTCGGACCGTTGGGTTGCAAGAAACGCGGCGTATCCACCGCGGACCAGCGGGATGACCGTGCTCGGATACGACGGGATGCGGAATCCGCTGCCAGTGCAGAGACCCTGATCGAGTGCCTCGCGGTCCTCCGTCGGAAAATCCTTCCATACCAGCATCGGTGCCTTCAGCGCGCGCGCCTTTTCCCGCAATGCTCCCTGAATGAAGGTTACGGATGCCCGCAACGCATGGCCCGGCGTGAGCCCGACATGTCCCTCGTCTCCCGCAACATTTCCGACGAATAGCGTCCGCTGGTAGCCAAGTCTGCGAAACGGCCCCCGCGCCAGCGGTTTCACGAACCGCGCGATCGCTGGCGGGATGACGAGGTCGAGCGAAAGGTCGTGCAGGAACGCGGGAACTATGCCAATGGCCGCTCCGTCCTGCAGCAGAACTCCGTACAGAAACGTAAACTGTTGCTCGAGCTTTCCCGCCTCGAGTGCGCGGAACCAGAACAGACCCTCCCGCGGCGGGCCGAAACAGGCATCCCACAGCCATTGGGGGATGTCGGATGTCCGTTCATGCCATGTCAGGTCAAACGGCACGGCGGTATTCAAGATGAAGCCGCGACTGGAGCCGTATCCGTTGTCGTCGAACAAATCGACATCGGGATCGCCAGCTCTTGCCGTCGCCGGCGGACCACGCAATTTGTGTCGGCATCGAATACTCTACGTACCCGATCTGCGCAACAGCGCGACGCCTGCGACGATGAGGGCGATGCCTGCAAATTGGAGGGGTTCGATAGATTCGCCGAAAATCCATCGGGACCCGCCGATTACCCCCACGTAGGTCAACGCAGTCGCCGGAAACGCAAGGGTCAGTTGCGAGCCCCGGAGTATGAGCATCCAGATCAGAAACGCGAACGCCAGCGAACCTGCTGCCGCCCAGAAGGCGGCGGATCCGGCAACGCCGAGCAGCCATTGCAGCGATGCCTCCGGTCGCGACAGCCCCCGCGCTGTCGTCTTGAACAGCAGCTGGGCAGTCGTGTCGAACGCAATCAGTCCTGCCCATAGTAATATCGCGTCGATGCCCGGACGCGCCGCGCAGTGTTGCAGCTTCATGGGCACTCGCCCTTCCACACCAATGCTTCAAAGAGAGACCCTTCGCTCACTACCATGGGATTCACAGCCGCCTTCGCAATCGCTGTCGCCATCGGACTTGAAGTGCTCGGGCAGATCAGCTTCAAGCGCGGGGCTTCGTCTATCAACCAATTGGCGGGCGCCGCGAGCGCTGGCGAATATCTATATCGCATGCTTGGCAATTCCTGGATCCGGCTTGGTATGACTGCGTATATCGTCGAAATCCTGTTTGCCGTTGCCGCGCTGACACTGGCGCCGTTGAGTGTGGTCTTTCCCCTCCTCAGCCTGAGCTATTGCGGAGTCGCGATCGCAGGGCGATTGTTCCTCGGCGAGAGACTCGACACTCGAAATCAAGCAGCGATCGCATTGATCACAATTGGCGCAGCGCTGGTTTCCTGGTCGCTTGCGTGACGATCCCCTGGCCAAGGCGAGCGCATCCGCTCTGGGCAATCTGTCGCGCCTTGTCATGGGGATAACGCCGCCGCTGGAGAGGCGTTGGGAAAACGAACGCAGATCCGCGTGCCGCGGTGCCCCGCCGGTGCATCGATGTCGAGGACGCCGCGATGACGTGAAACGACTTCCTGCACGATCGCGAGCCCCAGTCCGGAACCGTCGCCGGGTGTTTCCGGCATTCTGTAAAAGCGCTCCAGCACTTTGGCACGCTCGGACTCGGGAATTCCGGGCCCGGTGTCCTCGACGCATAGGAACGCGCTCCCTCGATGCATCCCGTTTTCACCGTCACTGCCCCGCCGGATGGTGTGTATCTCAGCGCGTTGTCCAGGAGATTGGCAAAGACCTCGACCAAAAGCAGCGGGTCACCAAGCACTTCCGCGCGTTCGAGCGCGAATCCAAGATCGATGTTCAGGGCGTGCGCTCGGAGCGCCCATTCGCCCGCACCCGCGCCGGCAATTCCGCGCAAATCGACGCGCTCAAGCTTCGACCGCTATCCGTTGCGCTCTCGGCCTTGGCAAGCGCCAGGAGCTGGTTCGCGAGACGACTCGCGCGCACGGTGGCGCCATGCATGCGCTCCACTTCGGCTAGCACGTCCGGCGCCAACGTGCGGCGCAGCAGCAACTCGAGGTGCATTTGCAGTCCGGCGAGCGGTGTCCGGAGCTGATGCGCGGCATTCGCCAGGAATCGTTGCTGCATTGTATTTGCGTCACGGACCTGGCTCAAGCAGCCCATTGAAGGCGTCCACCACGAGTGGCGCGACCTCGACGGGCACGGCGCGCCGCAAGGGGCCGCAGGTCTCGCGGCGCCCGTCGCAGCAACTCCAGACGCAATTGCTCCAGCGGCCGCAGACCGTGCGCGACGCCCAGCCACGCTAGGCCGGTCGCGGCGATCGCAACGAGTATTGTCGGCACGAATTCAGCGACGAGTATTTCACCGATCAGCCGGTTGCGCTTGTAGAGCGTTTCCCCAACCTGCACGGTATAGCCGTTCGCCGTCCGGTGCGCGGCGATGCGGATGTTCTGACCATCACTGACCCCGTCGAAGAATGTTTGCTGTCCGGGGCCGAGCTCGGCGGCGGCGGGAGGTCGGGCACGCCATCGACAATTGAGTTGGTCGGTGACCGCACCTGAAAGATGACCCGGTCGACTTGATCGTAGACGAGCGCCTCAAGCGCCTTTTCGGAAGGTCGACGTGCGCGCCGCTGGCATCGATGCGCAGGTTCTCGGCGATATCGAGCGCGGGATCAAGCAGCGATCGATCGTAGGCGTCGTTCGCCGAGCGAAGCGCGACCCAGTAGGATACGGCGCCGGCGCCGGCAACCATCAGCATCAGCGAGCTGACGAGGAAGACCAGCAGGCGTCGGCGAATGCTCGGTCGCGCGCGCGGAACGTCACTCATCGCCGCCCTCCCACATGTAACCGAAGCCGCGCACGGTCCGAATGTGCATGCCGGCGGACTCGATCTTCGTCCGCAGGCGGGAGACGTAGACCTCGATCGCGTTCGGCGACAGCTGTTCGTCGACGGCGAACAGGCTCTCGGCGATCTGCTCCTTGCTGAGCACGCGCCGCGGCCGCGTGAGTAAGAGCTCGAGCAGCGCCCATTCGCGCGGCGTCAGCTCGACCGGTTTGTCGTTCACGCGAACCCGCTTGGCCGCGACGTCGACCTCGAGTCCGGCCACCGACCAGGTCGCGGGCGGCGCCGCCGATCGGCGCAGCAGCGCGCGCACGCGCGCCTCGAATTCGGTGACCGAGAATGGCTTCGTCAGGTAATCGTCGGCGCCGAGATCGAGGCCGTGCACGCGGTCTTCGACGGCGTCGCGCGCGGTCAGCACCAGCACGTTGGTGTCGCAGCGGCGCGCAGCGCAGGCGTCGGAGCACCTCGAAGCCGTCGATGTCCGGCAGCCCGACGTCGAGCACCACGAGATCGAATTCCTCGGTCCGGAGCAGCACATCGGCGTGCCTGCCGGTCCGCGGCTTGCTGCACCGCGTGTCCCGCCCGGGACAGCGCGGACGTGAGTCCTTCCGCGAGCAGGGCATCGTCCTCGACAACGAGAATGCGCATGGTGATATCGGGACCCGTGCGCATCATCATACGCGCCGCCGTTTATGGTCGCTCGCCGCGCCTTGAACCAGGCGGCATCAAAACTGCGTCTTGTATCCGACTGCGAAGCCGTGCGGCAGGAGCTCGATCATGAAGGGCGTGTCCCGGCTGTGGGCATACCAGCCCGACAATCCGCCGACGGCCCAGCCAGCCAGCACGTCGGTCTGCCAGTGCGCCTGGTTCTTGATCCGTCCTGCGCCGACGTACAACGGCACCAGCAACAACGCGTACGCCGCAGGATTGTCCTTCGCGTATTCGATGACGTAGGGCGTCACGAGCGCCGCCGAGACCGAGGCCTCGCCGCTGGGAAAGCTGTGGTTGGAGCCGCCCTGGAACCAGAGGCACGGATTGTCCTCGGGGTTCGGCCGTGCCCGCGTGAAGATGTATTTGCCCGCTTCGGCCCCGACGGCGCCGATGATTTCCGAATCGATGCCCTGCCACATCGTCTTGCCGAAGCGGGACTCGGAACCTTCCCATATCGCGCCTCCGACCTGCGCGATCGTGAGCGCCGCGACCAGCCCGCGGTACGCATTGGGATTCCAGACGCCCGACGCGTCGTAGGTGACGCGATGGTCGATATGCGACCACCCGCAGTTCTGCGCCGTCGCGGGCAACGACACCGCCGCCAGCGCGAGCACAACGGAAAACAAGGTTCGTCGAAACCGCATCGTGCGATGCCTTTGCCGCGGCTCGCGGAGCATCTTCGACCGGCGAGCCATGGCCGAAGCATACAAAGCTCGACTTTCCCCAAGCTTGCAGGACGCTGACGTTTCGCTGACGGCAAGGAGATTGGCTCCGCGGCGTGGACGGCCTCCAGCTCGAAAAAAGAAAAAGGGCCGTCGCCGGCCCTTTTTTCGCGTTCGCGCGCTTGACCTTGCGTCAGCCGGCCACGGTCTCGCCGATGACGTGGACCGTGATGTTCGCGATCGCGTCGGAATGCACGGCGACGACCAGCGGATGGTCGCCGACCTGCTTCAGCGGCCCCGTCGGCATCCGGATCGACGCCTTCTCGACCGCGAATCCCAGCGCCTTCAGCGCGTCGACGATGTCGACGTTGGTGACCGAGCCGAACAGCCGGCCGTCGACGCCGGACTTCTGCGTGACGTTGACGGTCGTGCCCTCGAGCTTGGCCGCCTGCTCCTGCGCGGCGGTGAGCTTCGCGGCGGCGGCGGCTTCGAGCTCCGCGCGCTTCGCTTCGAGCATCTTGATGTTCTCCGGCGTCGCGCGCTTCGCCTTCCCTTGCGGGATCAGGAAATTGCGCGCGTAGCCCTGCTTCACCTTGACGACGTCGCCGAGGTTGCCGACGTTGACCACTTTTTCGAGGAGGATGATTTGCATGTCGGTCCCCGGGTCAGTGGAGGTCGGTGTACGGGATCAGCGCGAGGAAGCGCGCGCGCTTGATCGCGGTGCCGAGCTGGCGCTGGTAGCGGGACTTGGTGCCCGTGATCCGCGCCGGCATGATCTTGCCGTTTTCCTGGATGAAATCCTTCAGGACCTCGATGTCCTTGTAGTCGATTTCCTTGACGCCTTCCGCGGTGAAGCGGCAGAACTTCTTGCGCTTGAACAGCGCATTGCCGCGCTCGCGCTTCTTGCCATCTTTCTTCTTGCCAAACCTTCCTTGGGGACGGGGCATGTCAGTTTCCTTCCATCGATTCGAATTCGTTTACGTGCAGCGCAAGAGTGATCCCGGTGCGGTACCGGCGGGCGATAAATCCCTTGCAGCGCAATTCAGTTCCAGTCGATACCTTGGCCAGCGCAATCGCCGGTTCGCCGAAGGCCACCGCGGTCAGCTCGCATTCGACTTTTCGCTCGCCGCCGGCTTCGGGCTGGACCGATGCATGCTTGAGCACGCATTCCAGCGCCGGGATGCCGGCCGGGGTGTAGCGAAGGTCGCCGCGTTCGGCCAGGATGGCGTCGAGCGTGAGCCGGTTCGCGCCGGACACGTGATCTTTCGCGCCTCGCCTCGTTCGTTATGCCGAGGGGGCGGGCGCGTCGGGTGCGGCGGCAACGGCCGGCGCATCGGCCGCGGGACGCGGCGGCCGGTCGCCACGGTCACCGCGCTCATTTCTGTCCCCTCCGCGATCGCCACGGTCGCCGCGTTCTCCGTCACGCGCAGGCCGCGCCTTTTCCTCGCGCATCATCGGCGACGGCGCAATGACCGCCTCCTTCATCGCGACGATCAGGTGGCGCAGAACGGCGTCGTTGAACTTGAACGCGTGGTCGAGCTCGTTCAGGGTCTCCTGGTCGATCTCGATGTTCATCAGCACGTAGTGCGCCTTGTGGATCTTGGCGATCGGGTACGCCAGCTGGCGCCGACCCCAGTCCTCGAGGCGGTGGATGCGGCCGTTGCGGCCGGTGATGGTCGTGCGATACCGCTCGATCATCGCGGGCACCTGCTCGCTCTGGTCGGGGTGCACGATGAAGACGACTTCATAGTGACGCATGCAGATCTCTCCTTGGGGTCAGTGGTGGCGGCGATCCGGTCGCGCCGAAATGCCGCCGATGGCCTCCCCTTCTGCGGAGGGTGAGGCAAGGGAACCAATGATTATGAACTAAAAAGATCGATAAATCAAGTGTGTGGTGGATCTCTGTTACCCTGTGTCGATGTCGCGACCGCGACGTTGGACCGGTCGGACGCCATGCGCACGCCGGCATGGCATGGATTCGCAACCGTTCCCTTCATGGGGTGATCATGGTCTTCCTTCATCGCGCAAGATGCCTCGTCGCCGCGGGCGGTCTTAGTCTGCTGTTGAGCGGGTGTTTCCTCCAGGCGATGATGGGACGAATCTTCCTGGAGGAAGACGTCGGATTGATCAATACCGTCGTCGACCTTTCCTGGAGCGGCGGCACTGGCGCGATCTGCTTCGGCGGCTCCACACCCGGGGCGGCGCCGTCCACGAGCAGCTTGTCCTGCACTTACGTCATCAATGGTTCTACCGTAGTTTCCAGCATCAACCTGGTAGCGGAATTCGGCACCTTCGGAGTGTTTGTCGATCCGGTCATCGTTCAGGTCCCGTCCGCGGCCACGGCATTCAGCGGCACGTACGCCGGCCCGGGAGGAACACAGAATCTGCAGATTACCCAGGCGGCAGGTACCGTGCGGGCCGATCTTTACACCGACATCGTCGCGGAGCCGGGAATGAAACTCATCGTCGTCGATTTTCCGACGACGGCACCCGCCAATACCACGTACAACTTCACGCTGCATTTCCTGTTGCCGGGGAACGCGGCGTCGGTCCCGATGAAGGCGTTGTTTGCGGGCAAGATAACGGTCGCGGGGGAAACGTTCTACCCGCCGCTGTTGCCCTGCGAAACCGATTTTTCCAACATCGCCGGCGTGGACATGCCGCAGACCGGAGAGTTTCAGCCGGTATCAATTCCGTCGCCCACCGGTCAAGGCTGCGCCGGGAGAACCTATCAGTATGTGTCTAGCCCCGACAACTCCAATTATCAAGGCATGTGGTGGGGCGGAGCGGCCGAAGACGGCTGGGGCATCAACTTCGCGCACCAGGGCAAGACCATCTTCGGCACGTGGTTCACCTACGACACCACCGGCAAGGGCTGGTGGCTGACGCTCATCACCGACGACAGCAAATCGACCTCCACGGTCTTCCAGGGCGACCTCTTTGCCACCACCGGCCCGCCCTTCAACACGATTCCGTTCGTCAAGACGGGACCGCCACCGTCGCCCATCGGCTCGGCGACGCTCACCTTCAACGATGTCAACAACGGCTCGTTCCATTACGACGTGAACCTGCCGACCGGGACCATTTCGCAGACCAAGGCGATCACGCGCCAGCCACTCGGAACGGCCCCCTTCGCAACCTGTGCGGCGGGCGTCAACCTCACGGCAGTGACCAACTACCAGGACATGTGGTGGGCTGGCACCAGCGCGAGCCCCAAGGCCGAAGACGGCTGGGGGATCAACTTTGCGCATCAGGGCGACGTCATCTTTGCCAGCTGGTTCACCTACAACCTCGACGGCTCGCCGCTGTGGCTCGTGACGACGCTGCAGAAAGATGCAGCGCCCGGCGTTTACAAGAGCACGGATTTGTTCCGGCCGTCCGGCCCGCGCTTCGATGCCTACGACACACACCAGTACAGCCCGAATGCATCCGTCGGCAACATCATCGTGGCGTTCGCCGACGGCAACAACGCGACGTTCTCGTACAGCGTGCTGTTGCCGGGCATGACCACCCCGGCCGTGCAGAACAAGGCGATCACCCGCCAGCTCTTCTCGCCCACCGGGACGAGTTGCCGATAGCTGATCGATCAGCGGAGCGGTGCCGAGACGGTCGACACCGGCGCGGAATCGCGCGTGGCGAGACCGGACAGCCCCTGGTCCCGCTCGACCTTGGGGAGTGCGGCTAGCGCCTTCACCCGCTCGTAAAACCGCGGCAGGTCGCCGCCCTCCTCCGCAAGGAGCGCCGCGAACTGGGGCACGCGATCGGCGTACAGACCCGCCGAGATGATCCCGGCGTTGTTGGCCCCGCCTGCGAACCAACGATCGAAGACCACCGCGCCGCCCGAGTCCAACTTGAGGCGCTCGTGGTCCGCGCGCATTTCGGCGAAGATCGCCGCCTTGCGCGCACGCTTTTCGTCGTCGGGAAACGTCGCTCGCGTACAGCGCGGCCAGCCGGTCGCGCGTCTTGCGGATCATGGCGCGGAACTCGGTGCGGACCTTCTGCAGGCGCTTCACGTCCGCCGCGAATTGCCCGGCGTCGGCGGCTTCGGACTGTGCCGCCTGCCAGCGCGCAAGTCCCGCCTCCTCGACCGCGACTGCGAACGACTCGTTGAACGACGTATCGTCCTTCACGTAGACGACCTGGTGCGCGAGCTCGTGGAAGACGAGGCGCGCGACCTCCGCGTCGCGGTAGCGGATGAACGTCGAGAGGACCGGGTCGTCGAACCAGCCGAGCGTGGAATACGCCGGAACGCCGCTGACATGGACGTCGAAGCCTTCGGCCGCGAGCCGCGCCGCCTCGGCGCGCGCATCGGCTTCCGCAAAGTAGCCGCGGTACGCAACGCACCCCGCGACCGGGAAGCACCATTGGCGTGCGGTGAGCGACAGCTCCGGTGTCGCGAAAACGTTCCACACCACGTAGGCCCGACCGAGATCGGCGTAGCGCGTGTAGCTGCGATTGTCGGGAAGCGCGAGCTCGCGGCTCGCGAACGTCCGCATGTCCTGCACGCGGATCAGCTTCGCCTTGAGCACGGCATCCGGCGTTTCCTGCACGACCTCCGGGATCGGACGCGCACGGGACAGCAGGTCGGCCTGGCCCTTGAGGCCCTGCCAGTAGAATTCGGTCGCCGAACAACCCGCGAGCGGAAGCGCCACGGCGACCAGGGCCAGGCGCAGCGAGCCGCAGCGCGCGATACGGGTGAAGCTGGACTCCATCGTTCGTCGTACTCCGGGCGACCGTGAAAAGCGTTATGGTAGAGCTTCAGGCGTCAAAAACGTTCACAGCATACGCACCCCCGGTATAGACACGGTCCCGAGGTCCCCATGGCCGCTCGCAGCCGATTGCCGCAAACGCCTTCCGGTGCGCGCCTTCGCGGGACCGCAATGGCTCTGGCCGCCGCGGCGATGGCTGCATCCGCGGCCCATGCCGAGGTGTACAAATGCGTCGGCGACGGCGGGCGGCCGATCTACCAGGAAATGCCATGCCCCGCCGGCAAGGAATTGCGCAATTTCCAGACGGATCCGCCGGAAATCACGATACTCCCGGGAAATACGAAGGCGAACGGCGCCGCGCCGCCGCCGCCGAAAGCACAGCCCGGCAAGGAGGCAAATCCCGACAAGTCGACCAAGGCGAGCAGCGACAAACCGCGGGGCGACCCCGCCGAGCGACGGCACCTGCATACCGGAATGTCGGAAGGCGAAGTGCTGGCGCGGGTCGGAAAGCCCGACGTCATCACCGGGCAGAAGACTGGCAAGCAGGTGCGTTGGACCTGGATGCCGGCGGAGGCCGACCCCGAGACCGTCACGACGGTGACCTTGGTCGCCGGCATTGTCACCAACGTGGAACGGACGCACGTCAAGCGATGAGGGCGCTCGTGCAGCGCGTGCGCGAGGCGTCCGTCACGGTCGATGGGCGCATCGCCGGGGCGGTCGGCCCCGGACTGCTCGTGCTCGCTGGCATCGGGAGCGACGACGGCGACGACGACCGCGAGTGGCTCGCGCGGAAGATCGTCGCCCTGCGCATCTTCGACGACGATGCCGGCACGATGAACCGCTCGGTCGTCGACGCCGGCGGCGGCATACTCGCCGTGAGCCAATTCACACTGTTCGCATCGACGAAAAAAGGCGCCCGCCCATCGTGGTCAGGTGCCGCGCCGCCGGCGGTGGCCGCGCCGGGGTTCGACCGTTTCGTCGCCACGCTCGCCGCCGCGCTCGGCAAATCCGTCGCGACAGGCATCTTCGGCGCGATGATGCAGGTCGCGCTCGTCAACGACGGGCCGGTGACGATCTGGCTCGACTCGCGCCAGCGAGAATAGCTTCGCCCCGAAGCAATCGGTTGCGCCCTGCCGCGACGATGGGTCGCGCTGCGGTCGCGCGACCGCCATCACCCTTGCCCGGGATCAAATGGCTCCCGCACGCGCCGCGGATAATGGTCGAAGCTACGCCGGAACCGCTCGACCAATGCCGCCATCCTCACTTTCACGCCTGCGCGCCGACATTTTTGCTCGGTTGACCCGACTGCGCGGACATCGGTTCGGCCGCACGGCAATGCTCATCATCGCCGTCGCGGCCGTCGGATATCTCCTTCGCAACCCGATCCTGGGCACGCCGGTCGCGGTGCAGGAGGTCGTGCGCGGCGAGCTCGTACAAACCGTCGTCGCGAGCGGGCGCGTCATCACGCCACAGCGGGTTTCGGTCGGCGCGGTGCTCACGGAGTGGGTGAAGCGCATTCCGGTCGAGGAAGGCCAGACCGTGCACAACGGGGACGTACTGATCGAGCTCGACAGCCGTGACGAGCAGGCCGCCGTGGCGCAGGCCGAGGCCGCCGTCGCGCAGGCCGAGGCGAAACTCCGGCAGCTACGCGAAGTCGGCCTGCCGGCAGCTACCGAATCGCTGGTGCAGGCCGAAGCGAATCGCAAGCTCGCGAGCCAGCAATACGATCGCAACGTCGAGCTGAAAGCCAAGGGATTCATCAGCGATTCGGCGCTGGACGATGCGAAGCGCAATGTCGACGTCGCCGGAAGCCAGCTCAAGGCGGCGCGACTGCAGGTAGCGAGCAACAGCCCAGCGGGCAGCGACTTCCGAATGGCCGAGACCGCCCTCACGCAGGCACGCGCCGCGCGGGTCGCCGCAAACGCGCGGCTCGAGCAGACGGTCATTCGCGCGCCGGCCGACGGCGTCCTGATCGGACGCAACGTCGAGGCGGGCGACGTCGTGCAGCCCGGCAAGGAGCTGATGGCGCTGGCGCCCGTCGGGGAGACGCAGATCGTCGTGCAGATCGACGAGAAGAACCTTGCCCAGCTGCGACTCGGGGAGAAGGCGATTGCCTCGGCCGACGCGTATTCGCGCGAGCGATTCCCCGCCGAGCTCTTCTTCATCAATCCGGGCATCGATGCGCTGCGCGGTTCCGTGGAAGTGAAGCTCCGCGTGCCTGATCCGCCGAACTACCTGCGGCAGGATATGACAGTGTCGGTCGACATCGAGGTCGCGCGGCGCGCCGATACGCTGGTCGCGCCGGCCGAAGCGGTATTCGACGCCGGCAGTCCCCACCCATGGGTGCTCGCGGCCGTCGACCGGTCGCGCGGTGAAGAAACCGGTGACGCTGGGCCTCAGGGGAAGCGGGCGCGTCGAAATCCTGGACGGCGCCGTGGCCGGCGACGCGCTCATTCCCGCCACCGCGGGCATCGCCCCCGGGCAGCGCGTCCGCGTCAACCGGCACGACGGGCGCTATCGCCCGATGAACCCGCTTGCGCGGTTCGAAACGATCGTCGCGTTCCGGTTCATGCGGGAAGGGCTCACGCAGACGCTGCTCATCGTCGCCGGCGTCGCGCTGGGCGGCGGCGTCATCGTCTTCATGTCGGCGCTGCTCGCCGGGATGCAGACGAATATCATCCGCCGCACGCTCAACTTCCAGGCGCCGATCCAGATCCTCGCACCCGACCAGGTCGCGCGGCCCCTGCGCGAAGGCGAAGCGGCAGTCGCCGCCCAGATCCAGCCTCGCTCGCAGCAGCTGCGCTCGGTCGACCAATGGCAAAAGGTGCGCGCGGACGTCGAGCGCATGCCCGGCGTGACCGGCGTGACGCCGGTCGTGACCGGCCCCGGGTTCGCCCGGCGCGGCGACGCGACGAAGGCCGTGTCGATCATCGGCATCGAACCCGAGACGTACTATGCCGTTATCGCGATGACCGAGAAGATCGTTGCGGGCCGTGACGACGTGGGGCCGATCGACATCATCATCGGCGTCGAGCTCGCCAAGGACCTCGGCACCGGCGTCGGCGACAAGCTCGCGCTCAGCGCGGCGAACGGCAGCGCTTCCACGCTGACCGTGGTCGGCATCTTCGACTTCGGCAACAAGGGCGTCAACGAGCGCAACGTCTACGTGGCGTTGCGCACGGCGCAGAACCTGCTCGACCTCGCCGGCGGCGCCACCAGCCTCGACGTCAAGGTGCGCGACCCGTTCGCCGCGGAGTCGATCGCGCAGGAAGTGCGCGACGGCAGCGACCTTCGCGTCGACAGCTGGATCAGCACCAACGCCCAGTTCTTTTCGGCGATGTCGGCGCAGATCCTCGCCAACACCCTGATCCGGATCTTCGTCGGCATCACGGTCGCGCTCGGCATCGCGAGCGTGCTCGTGGTGTCGGTCGTCCAGAAATCGAAGGAGATCGGCATCCTGCGCGCCATGGGAACGGCACGTGCGCAGGTGCTGCGCATCTTCCTCATCCAGGGCGGGGTCATGGGACTCACCGGCTCGCTGTTCGGCTCCCTGCTGGCGTGGGGCTTCCTGCTCATGTGGCGCGGCGTCGCGAAGAACCCCGACGGCACCCCGCTTTTCATCATCGTCATCGAGCCATCGCTGTTCGCGATCGCGTGCGTCACCGCGACTTTCATCGGCATCCTCGCCGCGGCCGTTCCGGCGCGCCGCGCCGCGCAACTCGACCCCGTGGTCGCGATTCGTGGCTGAGACCGCGGCAAGCACCGGTGAAACGCTGCGCCTTTCGGACTTGCGGAAGTCCTATGGTGTCGGAACGCCGCTCGAGACCGAGGTGCTGCACGGAATCGACCTCGCGCTGCGGCACGGTGAATTCGCCGCGCTCATCGGACCATCCGGTTCCGGGAAGACGACGCTGCTCAACGTGATCGGGCTCCTCGACCAACCTACCCGAGGGCAGATCTTCATCGTCGGACAGGACGCCAGCACGCTCGGCGAAATGGAGTTGACGCAGCTGCGCGGCCGGGCAATCGGCTTCATCTTCCAGTACCACTACCTGCTTCCGGCGTTTACCGCGCGCGAGAACGTGATGATGCCGATGCTCGCCGCGCGCGGGCATGCGGACGACGCGATGCGCGAAACTGCAGCCGCGCTGCTCGACCGGGTCGGCCTGACGCCGTGGCGCGACCAGAAGGCAAGCGACATCTCCGGCGGCCAGCAGCAGCGCGTGGCGATCGCCCGCGCGCTCGCGATGAATCCGGCGCTCGTGCTCGCGGACGAGCCGAGCGGCAATCTCGACACCCAGAATGCCGACGCCGTGTTCGACCTCATGCGCGACGTCAACGTGAAAAGCGGAACGACGTTCCTGATCGTCACCCACGATCCGCGCCTGGCGCAGCGCTGCGACCGCATCGTCGAGCTGGTCGACGGCCGCATCGTCTCGGACCGCGCCAATGCGAACGTCGTGCGGCGAGGCTAGCGGCGATCGACGCTGTAGCGCCCCGGCCCGAACGCGATAGACGATGAGAAGGCCGCCGATGACGGCGATGTTCTTCATGAACATGATCTTGTTCGTGCCGGCCATCGCGGCGTCGGCCATCGTCCAGAAATTGTGATACAGGAACGATGCGACGAGCGTGAATGCGGCGACCGCGAGCGCGGCAAAGCGTGCCTTCCACCCGACGGCGACCATCAATCCGCCCACGAACTCGATGACGATCGCGATGGTGGTCGCGATCTCGGGCAGCGGAACATTCTTGCCGGCGATCGACGCCGCGGTGCCTTCGAAGCCGCCGATCTTGCCGAATCCGGAATAGACAAACATGAATGCGAGCAGCACGCGGCCGATGAGTGCCGCCAAATCTCGCGATTGAGTCATTGTTTCCTCCACTTTCAGGGCAAATCGAACAATAGCACTTCAGCTGCTTGCCCGTGGTCGAGAACGATTGCCGTCTCGCCCTCGATCATCGCGGCGTCGCCGGCGGCGAGCGGGGTGCCGTTCACGTGGACGCTGCCGCGGGCCACGTGCACGTAGGCGCGCCGCCCGGCTGCAAGCTCGTGGCGCGCAGCTTCGGCGCCGTCGAGCAGCACCGCGTGAATCGTCGCGTCCTGGTGGACCGTGACCGAGCCGTCGCGTCCGTCCGGCGACGCGATGAGCCGCAGCTGACCGCGCTTGGCCGCCGCCGCCACGTGTTTCTGCTCGTAGCCGGGATCGATTCCGGCCCGCGCCGGCTCGATCCAGATCTGCAGGAAATGTACCGGCGCCGTCTTCGAGGCATTGAATTCGCTGTGCCGCACGCCGCGCCCCGCGCTCATCCGCTGCACATCGCCCGGAACGATCGTCGAGCCATTGCCCATGCTGTCCTGGTGCGAAAGCTCGCCGTCCAGCACGTAGCTGACGATTTCCATGTCGCGGTGGCCGTGGGTGCCGAAGCCCATCCCCGGCTGCACGCGATCCTCGTTGATGACGCGCAGCGGGCCGAACGCCATGTGCGCGGGGTCGTGGTAGTCGGCGAACGAGAAGCTGTGCCACGAATCGAGCCAGCCGTGGTCGGCGTGTCCCCGTTCTCCGGCCTTGCGCAAACTGATCATGAAGGTCTCCGGAATTCACCAGCGCAGCGTCGCGCCGGCAAGAATTATCCTCGCGGCCGTGGCGGGCGTCAGCCGCACCTGGTAGCCCGCGTCGACGTCGAACCCGGGGGCAACGGTGGCGATCGCGCCAAAGCGGGCGACCGTGAGCCAGGACGCGCGCGATGCGTCCGGATTGGTCGCGGTGGCGGCCTCCGCCGAAATTCGCCAGGTGCCGTTCACGGAATAAACCGCGGCCGCCGATGCACCCCAGAGGTCCCGCCGGTCGCCGATGAGCGGATCGTACACATAGTCGACGTTGGCCGCGAGCATCCACGTAGTGTCGAGATACGTCGCGATCAGGATCGCGTGCGGGGACACCTTGCCGTTGCCAAGCCCCTTGTCCTCATTCCCGGTCGGAAGGTCCACGCCGGCGCGCACGCCGAAGGTCAACGGTCCCGGTGACGGATAACGCCATTTGAAGTCGAGACCGGTGTCGCCGAATCCCTGCGTCGTTCCGCCTTCGCCCGCGCCGCGCACGTAGAGCCAGGTCGGGCGCGCGATCAGGTCGAGGTTGTCCCGCACGCCGTACGACAGTTGCGGCCCGAACTCGAGCGCCTTCACGCCGCCGTCCCGCGCTTGCGCCAGCCCCAGTTCGAGCTCGAACTTTCCCGTGCCCTGCGTTCCCGTGTCTTCGGTCAGCGTCGGATGCGCCGCCAGCACGGGCAACGCGCAGGATGCCAGCACCGCGGCGAACGCGACGTCGCGCGTCCTACAATCGATACGCACGCTTCGCAAGGCCGTAGGCAAGCTCCGGCGCCAGCTCGAACGCCTCGTCCTCGCCGATCTTGTGCTCGACGGCGAGTGTCGCGAGAAACCGGCAGTCGACGCGGCGCGCGACGTCGTGCCGTGCCGGTATCGACATGAACGCGCGGGTGTCGTCGTTGAACCCGACCGTGTTGTGGAAGCCGGCGGTCTCGGTCGTCTGCTCGCGGAAGCGCAGCATGCCCTCGGGACTGTCGTAGAACCACCACGATGGCCCCAGCCGCAGGATCGGATAGTGCCCGGCGAGCGGCGCCAGCTCGCGCGAATAGACGGTCTCGTCGAGCGTGAACAGGATCACCGTGAGGGCGCGCTCGTTGCCGAAGCGGTCGAGCAGCGGTTTCAGCGCGCGCACGTAGTCGGTGCGGGTCGGGATGTCGGCGCCCTTGTCGCGGCCGTAATCGCGGAAGATGACGGGATTGTGATTGCGGAAGCTGCCCGGATGGATCTGCATCACGAGCCCGTCGTCGAGGCTCATCCGCGCCATCTCGGTCAGCATCTGCCCGCGAAACGATTCGGCGTCTTCGGCGGTCGCGGTGCCCGCCAGCGCGCGGTCCAGCAGCCGCTGGCATTCCGCTTCCGCGAGGTCGCTCGTGCGCGCGGTCGGGTGGCCGTGGTCCGTGGACGTCGCACCCATCGATTTGAAGAACCCGCGGCGATTCCGGTGCGCGGCGAGATAGCCGCGCCACGAGGCCGTGTTCTCGCCGGTGACCGCGCCGAGTTGCGCGACGTTGTCGCGGAAGCCGTCGAACTCCGGATCGACGACCGGATCCGGACGATATGCCGTGATCACCCGCCCCTTCCAACCAGAAGCGCGGATCTTCGCGTGATGGGCGAGCGGATCGAGCGGCGACTCGGTCGTCGCCAGGACCTCGATGTTGAACTTCTCGAACAGCGCGCGCGGCCGGAACGCGGGTTGCGCGAGACACGCGTTGATGCGGTCGAAAACACGATCCGCCGATTCCGGCGTCAGGCGCTCGTCGACGCCGAACACCGTCGCGAACGCGTGGTCGAGCCATAGCCTTGTCGGCGTGCCGCGGAACAGCGGGTAGTGCGCCGCGAACGTGCGCCAGATCGTGCGCGCGTCCTTCTCGATGGCGCCGCCGTCCTTGCGCGGGATGCCGAGGTCCTCGAGCCGCACGCCCTGGCTGTAGAGCATTCGGAACACGTAGTGGTCCGGCGTGATGAACAGCGCGGAGGCGTTCGCGAACGGCGCGTCGTCGGCAAACCACTGCGGGTCGGTGTGGCCGTGCGGGCTCACGATCGGCAGGTCCTTCACCGTCGCGTAAAGCCGGCGCGCGAGCTCGCGCGTGGCCGGATCGGCGGGGAACAGACGGTCGGGGTGGAGATTCAGCGGGATTGCCATTGGGCAGCTTTCATTTCGATGGATTCACGACCATCCGATGCGTCACGAGATGCCGAGATGCTGTGCCAGCGTGCGCTGCACGCCGTTGCGGAACAGGTCGACGACATTGCGCGTCACCGAAGCGCGGAACGCCGCATGGGCAACGAGGTCGCCGAACACCGGTGCGAGGTCGAGAAAGCCCGCGGCGATGCGCGCCGGATCCTTCCCCGCGCCCGCCATGACGCTGGCGAAGGTTGCCGCCATCGGATCGGAGACGGCGATGGCGCGCCCCTGCTCGTCCGTTCCGCTCGCATAACGGATCCAGCCGGCCACCGCCAGCGCGAGGTGGACGAACGAAGCCCCGGCGGCGATCCGGTCGCGCACGGTGCCGAGCAGTCGCTGCGGCAATTTTTGCGAGCCGTCCATCGCGATCTGCTGCGTGCGGTGCGGCAGCGCCGGGTTGCGGAAGCGCGCCATCAGCTGCGCGCAGTACGCGGCAAGGTCGATGCCCGGCGGCGCGACGAGCGTCGGCACGATCTCCTCGGCCATCTGACGCTCCACGAGGCGCGCGAGATGCGGATCCGACGACGCCTGCCAGATCGTCTCGTGGCCGGCGATGAAGCCGAGATAGGCGAGCGTGGAATGGCTGCCGTTCAAGAGACGCAGCTTCATCGTCTCGAACGGCGCGACGTCGGCGACGAACTGCGCGCCGGCATCCTCCCACGGCGGCCGCGCGGCGCTGAACCGGTCCTCGATGATCCACTGGCCGAAGGGCTCCGCGGTCACCGTCGCGTCATCCTGCAGGCCCGTGAGGCGTTCTGCTTCGGCCACGTCCGCCGCAGTGGTCGCCGGCACGATCCGGTCCACCATCGTCGAGGGAAAGCTGACGTGCTCTGCGATCCATCCGGCAAGCGCAGGCTCGCGCCGCGATGCGAAGGTGTGCACCAGGCCCTCGACCATGCGCCCGTTGTGCGGGAGGTTGTCGCAGCATACGAAGGTCAGCGGCCCGGCCGCTGCCGTCCGGCGCGCCGCCAATCCTGCAACCAGAATGCCGATCGCGGATTCCGGCGCCTCGGGATGCGCGAGGTCGTGCGCAATGTCCGGATGTCTTTCGTTGAGCCTCCCGGTCGCCGGATCGTGGCAATAGCCCTTTTCGGTGACGGTCGCCGTCACGATCGTGATTCGCGGATCGGCGAAGCGGCCGACCAGCCGCGCGCGCGCGTCACCGGCGAAAATCGTCTCGCGCAGCGCGCCGACGATACGCGCGGTCGTCCCCTCGCGCGTTCGCGTCAGCAACGTGTACAGGCCATCCTGCGCCGCCAGCGGCTCGATCGCGCGCGGCGTCTTGAGCGAGACGCCGCAAATGCCCCAGCGGGGATCGGCGCCCAGAATGTCATCGGTGTAGACCGCCTGGTGCGCCCGGTGGAAGGCGCCGAGGCCGAGATGCAGGATGCCGACGGGAATGTTCGACGGGGCGTACATCGGACGCGCAACGTCGCCCGGCACCCGCGCGAGCGTGGCCAGCGAAAGCCGCGCGCGGGCGGCGCTGTCAGGCATTCTGCGGATGTTCCTTCACCCGCGACACGAGCTGCGTCGGATTGACGAACCGCAGCGCGATCAGCAGCCACACGAGCGTGACCGACATGTAGATCATCGCCATCGCGTCGATCGACTGCGGCGCGCGAACGCCTGCCGCGAACACCGCGTAGTAGAGCGCGACCACCAGCGTCTGCGAATCGGAACCCGCGGTGAGGAATGTCAGCTCGAACAGCGCGATGGTTCGGACGAGCACCAGCAGCGATGCCGCCAGGATTCCCGGCGCAAGGAGCGGGACCAGCACATGCCAGAACATCCGCGCGGTGCTCGCGCCGAAGACGCGCGCGGCGGACTCGAGGTTGACGTCGATCTGCTCGATGAACGGCGTCATCACCAGGATCACGAAAGGAGCCGCGGGGATGAGATTGGCGATGATCACGCCCCAGATCGTGCCGGCGAGGTGCGCCTGGTAGAGCACCGTGGCGAGCGGGATGCCGTAGGTGATCGGCGGCACCATCAGCGGCAGCAGGAAAAGCAGCATCAGCGCGCGCTTGCCGGGAAACTCGCGGCGCGCCAGCGTGTAGGCGGCCGGCACGCCGATCAGGAGCGCCAGGAGCACCACGGACAGGACAACCTGCACCGTGACCCACAGCACGTCGCCCAGCTGGAATTCCTTCCACGCGGCCGAATACCAGGTCGTCGTCCAGCCCTCGGGCATCCATGTGCCGAGCCAGCGCCTTGCAAAGGAGCTCACGGCAACGGCCGCGATCATCAGGCTGATGTTGACGACGAACAGCGTCATCAATCCGAGCAGCAAACCGCGCCACGCGCGGTCGAACCAGCCGCCCTTCGCGGCGCTCATCCCTTGCCTCCGGACACCGGCCCGCGATAGAAGACGTTGCGCAGGCTCAGGACGGCGGCGACGATGATGAGCTGCACGAAGCCCATGATCATCGCGATGGCCGACGCGAGCGAATAGTCGTATTGCTCGAATGCGGCCTCGTACGCCGCGATCGAAATGACGCGCGTGGGACCGGCGGGCGATCCCAGCAGCACCGCGGACGGAAACACCGAGAACGCCTGCACGAACGCGAGGCAGAAGCACATTGCGAGCCCCGGCGCCAGCAGCGGCAGGTAGATGTGGCGGAACTGCGACTTCGGGTCGGCGCCAAGGGTCGCGGCCGCGCGGGCGAGCACCGGATCGATCCCCGTGATGTAGGACAGGATCAGCAGGAACGCGAACGGAAAGCCGGAAATCACGAGCGAAATCAGCACGCCCCAGTAGTTGTGCGTCAGCCGGATCGGTCCTTCATAGAGATGGAGGAACTGCAGCGTCTGCGACAGCCAGCCCTTCGGGCCGAAGTAGATCAGCATGCCTTCGGCGATGAGCACCGTGCCGAGCGTGATCGGCACCACCAGGATCGTCGTGACCCAGCGCTGGTAGCGCGACTTCACGCGCATCTTGTAGGCGATCGGCAGCGCGAAACCGACGTTGATCAGCGTCGCCGGCAACGCCAGCTTCAGCGTGATCCAGATCGTCGGCCAGAGGTTGTCGGTGGTGAAGAAATGTGCGTAGTTGGCGAGCGGCCCGCCTTCCTTCGGATTGAACGACAACGCGAGGCCGTACAGGAACGGATAGACGAACAGCAGCAGCATGAATGCCGCGGCCGGCACGACCAGCAGCAGCGTGCGGTCGAACGGCGTGCGCGCGAGCGTGTCGGCGGGAGCTGCCATCGCAGGACCGGCCTCAGCCGACCGGATAGACGAGCGCGCGCTCGGGCGGCACGTGAAGGCGCACTTCGTCGCCGCGCCGGATCGTCACGGCGCCGCGAACGTGCAGCAGCGTTCCGGACGCCGTGACCACGTCGAGCAGCGCGTCGCGGCCGCAGTACTCGACGTTGTCGACGCGGCCGGCGATCGTGTTCGCGCCGCCGGGGCCTTCGCCGACGACGATTTCCTCGGGCCGGATCGCGACCGCCGCCCTCCCACCCGAAAGCGGCTGCTTGCGCACGCCGGTGAGCACGAAATCCGGGCCCGTAACGGCGACCCGCTCGCCGTCGTCGCTCTTGACGTCGAGCTCGAGCACGTTGCGATACCCCATGAAGCGCGCCACGTGAAGGTTCGCCGGCTGGCCGTAGACGTCCGGCGGCGCCGCGATCTGCTGGACCACCCCGTCCTTCATGACGACGATGCGGTCGGCGAGCGACAGTGCCTCGTCCTGATCGTGCGTGACGTAGATCGTCGCCCGGTCGAGCTCGTGGTGGATGCGGCGGATTTCCGCCCGCGTCTCGATGCGCAGCTTGGCGTCGAGGTTCGACAGCGGCTCGTCCATCAGGATGAGCGGCGGCTCGATCACGATCGCGCGCGCGATCGCGACGCGCTGCTGCTGACCACCCGACAACTGACCCGGCAGCTTGTGCGCCTGGCCCACGAGCTGCACGAGCTTCAGCGCCTTGTCGACGCGCGCCGCGATCTCCGCGCCGGGCACGTCGCGCATCTTGAGTCCGAACCCGACGTTCTTCTCGACGCTCATGTGCGGGAACAGTGCGTAGTTCTGGAACACCATGCCGAACCCGCGCTTCTCTGGCGGGAGCGTGTCGATGCGCGTGTCGTCGAGCCAGATGGTGCCGCCCGACAGCTGCATGAGGCCGGCGATGCAGTTCAGCGCCGTCGACTTGCCGCAGCCGGACGGCCCCAGCAGCGCGATGAATTCGCCGCGCTTGACGGTCAGCGTCAGCTCGTCGAGCGCGTTGAACGCCTTGCCGCCCGCGCCGGCGAACCGGCGCGTGACGTGGTCCAGCCGCAATTCGGAGAAGTCGTGTTTCATGATGGATGCGGCGCGGACCGCGTGCGCGACCCGCGCCGAATTCGCGGGCTACTTCGTCTTGGAGGCGCCGACCTGCTGGTCCCAGATGCGGAACGCATCGACCTGGGCCTTCGCTTCGAGCGACTGCGTGTGCGGGAACTCCTTGAGCCAGCCCTCGTACTCCGGACGCCCGTACTCCTTGATCGCGTCCTGCGACTCTTTCGGCGCCATCGACAGCGAAACGTTCTTCACCGCCGGACCGGGGTAGAAATAGCCTTTGTCGTAGGTGTACGCCTGGGCTTCCGGCGTCAGCATGAACGCCATGACGTCGAGCACCACCGCCATCTTCTCCGGCGGCACGCCCTTCGGCACCACCATGTAGTGCGCGTCGTTGATCCACGTCATGCCCTTGAACGGCGCGACCTTGAATTCCTTGGGCACGATGCCCATTGCGCGCGGGTTGATGTCCCAGCCCGTCATCGTCACGGTCATGTCGCGCGAGCCCTCGCCCAGTTCCTTCATGACTGCACCCGTGCCGGTCGGGTAGTACTCGATGCAGCTGTTGAGCTCCTTCAGGTAGGCCCACGTCTTGTCCCAGCCGTTGACCGGATCCTTCGGATTCTTGTCGCCGAGGATGTACGGCAGCCCCATGATGAACGTCCGCCCGGGACCGGAGTTCGCGGGCCGCGCGTAGATCAGCCTGTTGGGGTTGGCCTTGCACCACGCGAGGAGCTCGGCCGGCGTCGTCGGCGCCTGCTTGACCTTGGCGGGGTTGTACTCGACCAGCGGCCCCGCGGGCATGAACGCCACGGCGATGCCCTGGTCCAGCGCAAGCTTCTGCATTTCCGCGGCCGCCGGCTGGTAGTTCGCCATCAGGTTCGGGAACTTCGCGGCGTATTCCGGTATCACCTTCACGAGCAGGCCCTGCTCGATGCCCGCGGCCAGGAAATCGGTGCCGGTCAGCACGATGTCGATGTCGCTGCGGCCGGCGCCCTGCATCGCCTTCAGCTTGCCGGGAAGTTCAGGGGAAGGCGCCTTGGTGAAGTTGAACTTGGCGACCTTGTCGGGGTTCTTCTTGGCGTAGAGCTCGAACGCGTCCTGGGTCAGCGCGAGGTTGCCGGCGACGTCGACGATGTTGATCGTCACCGGCGCCGCCGCGGCGATGCCGGCGACGCACAGCGTCAAGCGTGGCGGCCGCTACTCCCGTCGCGGCGCGCAGAATGGCGCGGCGACAATCAAGCACTGCAAAATTCACTCGCTTCATGGTGCTCCTCCTGTTGGCGTTGGACTGCATGCGCCCCTCTCGCGGCGGTCGGTTCCGGGCGATGGAATCGTCCATCCCCAATTGCTTCAATTCTAGGCCATCGTGCGGCGGGTCCGCGCCGGCGCCCGCGGGCCGGCGCGCGAGCGGATTCCCGGGACAATGCCATCCCATTTTCGCTGGAACTCGCGCTCGACACGGGCGAGGTGGCGATGCATTGCCACACGCGCCGCGTCGCCGTCGTGCGCGGCCAGCGCGTCGATGATCGCGGCATGGTCCGCCAAGGTCTTCGCGCGCAGCGCCGGCGTGTGGAAATGCTCCTCCATCCTCGTCCACAAGTCGCCGCGCCGCTGTTCCCACAATGCGTGGACGACAAGCGCGAACGACCCGTTGCCGGTCGCCTCCGCAATCCCGACATGAAAGGCGCGATCGGCAGCATCGCGCTGGTCGAAATCCTCGCCATGCGTGCGCATGCGCTGGAGGGTGTCCTGCAGCGCGGCGATCTCCGACTTGCGAATGCGGCGCGCGGCCAATGCCGCGATCTCGCCCTCGATCAGCCTGCGCGCGGCGAGGAGCTCGAAGGGGCCCGGACCTTCGTCATGGCCATTCGCCGGCGCCGCGGCGTCCTTTGCCGAATCGCGGATGGCGCCGCGTCCTTCGGCGTGCTGGCGCACGAATATTCCCGTTCCGACCCGCACGTCGACGCGCCCGGCGATTTCGAGGGAGATCAAGGCTTCGCGCACCGACGTCCGCGACACGCCGAGCAGCACCGCGAGTTCGCGCTCGGGCGGCAGGCGCGAACCGGCCGCGAATTCGCCGCTGTCGATCAATGCGGCGATCTGCCCCGCGATCTGCCGGTAGAGCCTGACCGGTTCGACGACCTGCAACGGCACGCGAGCGTCCCCCTCGTGGAGAGGCGGCGCCCGTCTTGCCGCGGGGCCTCACCTCCGACCGCGCCATGGCGGCGCGTTCCTCAGTTCCCGTCGCAATGTACGCCGTCGCGCGCTCGCCGGTCAAGTGGTCCAACCACCTGACCAAGGCGGTTCGCCGCCTACTCGGCCAGGAAAGGCCCCGACTTGCCGCCGGATTTCTCGAGCAGCCGCACGTGCTCGATCCGCATCGCGCGGTCGGCCGATTTGCACATGTCGTAGATGACGAGGAGCCCCGTCGCGACGGCGGTCAGCGCTTCCATTTCGACGCCGGTGCGGTCGAGCGTCTCCGCGGTGACTTCGATGTCGACCGCGCTCGCGCGGACGTCGAAGGCGAATTCGACGGCGACACGCGTGAGCGGCACCGGGTGGCACAACGGGATCAGCTCCGCGGTGCGTTTCGCCGCCTGGATTGCCGCGATGCGCGCGACGCCGAGCACGTCGCCCTTCCGGGCTCCGCCGGTGCGAATCAGCGCCAGCGTTTCCGGCCGCATCGTGATCCGCCCACCGGCGCGCGCGACACGCCGCGTCACGTCCTTGGCGGCGACGTCGACCATGTGCGCCTGCCCGGCCGCGTCGAAATGGGTAAAATGCGGTTTGCGCGATCCCGCGGGTGGCCGTTTGCGGGGGCGCTTGGCCCCACGCGGCGCCGCCGCGGATTTCGTCGTCGTGCCTTCGCTGCGCGCCAGGATCGCCTCCACGAGCGTGAACTTCGCGTATTGCCAGCCATCTTAGCATCAGCCCACGTTCGCTCCCGGCTTCGCCGATGCCCCTCAAATCACCGCTTCCCACGTCCCGACGGTCCGCCGCGCGCCGCCGGCTTGTCGCCGTCGCCGTCGCGTTCGCGCTCGTCGTGCAGCCGATCGGGCCCGTGGCGTTTGCGCCTTCGTCGGCCGGCGCGCAGTCGCTGCCTGACCTCGGCGACGAATCGCAGGCGCTCTATTCGCCCGCACAGGAACGCAAGCTCGGCGAATCGGTGGTCCGCCAGATTCGCGCGCAAGGCGGCTATCTCGACGATCCCGAGGTCAACGACTACCTGAACGACCTGGGACAGCGACTCGTCCTGGCAGTGCCGGACACCAAGCAGGACTTCGAATTCTTCGCCGTCGGCGACCCGTCGATCAACGCCTTCGCGCTTCCGGGCGGTTATGTCGGCGTCAACACGGGCCTCATCCTCCTCACCCAGACGGAATCCGAGCTGGCCTCGGTGCTCGCGCACGAAATCACGCACGTGACGCAGCACCATTTCACGCGCGCGATGGCCGGCCAGCAGCGCTCGCTCCTCTATGCGATCGCGGCGCTGGCGGTCGCGATCGCCGCATCGCGCTCCGGGTCGTCGTCGGCGAGCCAGGCGGCGAGTGCGGCGGTTGCCTCCGCGCAGGCGATCGCGATGCAAAGCCAGCTCAACTACACGCGCGAAAATGAATTCGAGGCCGACCGCATCGGTTTCCAGCGACTCGACGCCGCGGGATTCGACGACAGCGGGATGGCGGCGCTGATGCAGCGCCTGCAGAAGGAGTCGCGATTCTCGGAGTCGAATACCCCTTCTTACCTGCGCACGCATCCGATCACCTACGAGCGAATTGCCGAGGCGCAGGCGCGCGCGCAGGGGAAACCGTACCGGCAGGTGCCCGATTCCCTCGACTTCCAGATGGTCCGGGCGCTCCTGAAAAGCTATACCGGCACGCCGCGGGAGGCCGTGCTTTATTTCGACGAATCGATCAAGGAGCGCAAGTACAACAGCGCGGTGGCGGTGCGCTACGGCCTCGTCGCATCGCTGCTGCGCAATGACGAACTCCAGAGGGCCCGGGCCGAGCTCCAGACGCTCGAGAAGATCGCGCCGCCGCATCCGATGGTCGAAGCGATGGCCGGCCACGTGCTGATGGAGTCCGGAGATCTCGATGCGGCGATCGCGCGGTTCGCGGCGGCGCTGCAGCGCTATCCGAACAAGATGCAGCTGGTCTACGACTACCCCGAGGCGCTGCTCAAGGCGAACCGCCCGCTCGAGGCGACGGCATTCCTCGATCGCGAACTGTTGCGCTTCCCCGGCAACGGCCCGCTGCACCGGCTGGCCGCACGCGCCTACGCCGACCTCGGCAAGAAGATGCAGCAATTCCGCCACCAGGGCGAGTACTACGCCTGGCAGGGCGACCTGCGGGGCGCCGTGTTCCAGTATGAGCAAGCCTCCAAAGCCAGCGACGGCGACTTCTACCAGGCGTCGGTCGTCGAAGCTCGATTGCGCACGCTGCGCCGCGAATTGGCGGAACAGCGCGCCAACGAAGACAAGAGCGGATAGACCCAATCTTTTCGAGGACCGCCATGCTCGCTCGTTGCACCGCCATCGCGCTGCTCTTTCTCCCGCTCGCTGCATTCGCGCAGCAGAACGCGCAGCCGTTCTTCAACGTCGTCACCTTCGAGGCGAACGCGACCGCCGAAGTCCCGGTGGATACGCTCACCGTGACGTTGTTTACCGAGGAACAGGGCCCGGATCCCGCCGCGCTCGCGGCGCGGGCGAACACGCGGCTCGAGCAGGCGTTGGCGACGGCGAAGTCCGAGCCCGGCGTGGAGGCGCGGTCCGGTGCCTACCAGACGTCGCCGCTCTACGATCGCGCGAACCAGATCACGGGATGGCGCGTGCGCGCCGAACTCGTGCTCGAAGGCCGCGACTTCAAGACGGTGAGCGCGCTCGCGGGCCGGATGCAGCCGGCACTGAAGCTCGGCGGGATGGCGTTCTCGCTGTCGCGCGCCGCGCGGGAAAAGGCCGAGGCGTCGTTGCTCGCCGACGCATTGCGAAAATTCCAGGCCCGGGCCGATGCCATCGCGAAGACGCTCGGCTTCCCCGGCCACACGCTGGGACAGATCAACGTGCGCACGGAAGGGCCGATGGTCCAGCCGGTCGCGTTCCGCGCCATGGCCGTCTCGTCGATGGCCGATGGCGGCGCGCCGCCGCCACCGATGGAGGGGGGAAAGAGTTCGGTGACCGTCGTCGTTTCCGGATCGGTCGTGCTCGGCCCGGCGAAGTAGCGAAGCACCCGTCGATCCCGCGCCTGCCGTTCGTCGGCTCGCTCGCCGACCTGTCAGTTCTTACAGGTGCGCGACCCCGCCCTCCGGCGTTAGCCTCCCCAACGTCGCCGCGCTTCCCGCGCCGCGAACGCCAGGGGGGCGCCATGAAAATACTGGTCATCGACGACCATCCGCTGATCCAGGATGCGCTGTCGCACCTGCTGCCGCAGCTGGGCGACGACATCGACGTGCGCAACGCGGCGACCGCCGCCGAGGCCACCCGAATCCTCGACGACGAGCCCGATGTCGCGCTCGTGCTCCTCGACCTTGCGCTGCCGGGCACGCGCGGGCTCGATCTTCTTTCCGACCTGATGCTCGACTATCCCGGCGTGCCGGTCGTGGTGCTGTCGGCCACCCATGATCGCGCAACCGTCAACGCCGCGCTCGCCGCCGGCGCCCGCGGCTTCATCGCCAAGACTTCGGACGCGCGGGAACTGCTGGAGGCGGTCCGCCTCGTCTGCGGCGGCGGCGAATACCTGACGCCCGACGTCACGCTGGTGCCCGACGGCGACGGCGTCCGCATCGCGCCGGGCGCGCTCGGCCTCACGAACCGGCAGGCGGACGTCCTGCTGCTGCTGGTGCAGGGCAAGCCGAACAAGCTCATCTGCCGCGATCTCCATTTATCCGAGGGGACCGTGAAGGTGCACGTGAGCGCGATCCTGAAACGGCTCAACGTGCGCACGCGCGCGCAGGCCGTCGCGACGCTGGCGCGCCGCGGCATCAGCGTGGAAACGCTCTCCGCCCGCCGCTGAAGCACCGATGGCTGCACCGGCTGCGATCGCATCGCCGCTGCTGGCCCGCGTGCGCGCCGACCAGGTCGCGACGCTCTACGGCTCGTGGCACCGCACGACGGCGTCGATGACGCTCGGCGCCGCGATCCTGTGCACCGTGCTGTGGGACCGCGAGCAGGCCGTCGTGATGGGGCTGTGGTTCGCGGCGATCCTCGCGAACCAGGCGTGGCGCGGCGTGCTCGCGCGGGCATGGCGGCGCGCCCAGCCCGCGATCGCCGACGCTCCGCGCTGGGGCCGCTACTGGGCGGTCGGCTCCACCATCGCCGGCGCGCTCTGGGGCGTTGCCGCCGTCGCGATGTTTCCCGCGTCGCCGCCGCATCAGGCGCTGCTCATCGTGTGCCTGTTCAGCGTGGTCCTGGGCGGTCTCAATCTCACGGCGGTGTACAAGCCGTCGTTCTATGGATTCGTGCTGGCCGTGCTCGTCCCGCTCGTCGCCCGCGTCGCGTTCGAAGGCGATCAGGTGCACCTGTTCACCGCGCTCGTCCTGCTCGTCGTTCTCGTTTTCGTGCTGTCGTTCGGACGGCAAACCAACGAGCTGCTGACGAATTCGCTCGCCATCCGTTACAAGAACGTCGACCTGATCGACGAGCTGACGGCGCAAACGCGCGCGGCGGAGTCGGCCCGCGCGGCGGCGGAAATGGCGAATCGCGCGAAGAGTCAGTTCCTCGCCGCTGCCAGCCACGATCTGCGCCAGCCCCTCCACGCAATGGGCCTCTTCTCCGCCGCGCTGTCGGCGAAGGCGCGCGATCCGGAGATGAAGCCGCTCGCCGCCAGCATCCAGTCCTCGGTCGAGGCACTGGAGGCACTGTTCGGACAGTTGCTCGACCTGTCGCGGCTCGATGCCGGCGCGCTGCACCCGGAACGCTGCGACGTTCCGCTCGGGCCGCTGTTCGCGCGGCTCGAAGCCGACTTTGCCGCGCTTGCCGCCGCTCGAGGGCTTACGCTGCGCGTCGTGCCGACCGCGTGGAGCGTCGACTCGGATCCCGTGTTGCTCGAGCAGGTCCTGCGCAATCTCGTGGCCAACGCGCTGCGCTATACGCGGACCGGCGGCGTCGTGCTCGGCGCCCGCCGCCGCAACGCCGCCGTGCGCCTCGACGTGGTCGATACGGGCATCGGCATCGCGCCTGACCGACCGCGAACGCATATTCGACGAGTTCGTGCAGATCGGCAACGGGAATTGCCGCGATTCCGGGCGCGGAATGGGGCTCGGCCTCGCGATCGTGCGCCGCCTCTGCACGTTGCTCGACCATCCGCTCGCGCTTCTCTCGACCGCGGGACGTGGATCGCGCTTTTCCGTGACGGCGCCACGCGTCGCGCTGCGGCGGCGGCGCAACGAGGCGGCGCCGCCCGTTCGGGATGCGGACGGCGAAAATACGGCGACGGCATCGTTCGTCGGCCGCCTCGTCGCCATCGTCGACGACGATCCGGTCGTCGTCGATGCGATGTGCACGTTGTTCGCCTCGTGGGGAAGCCGAGTGGCCGGCGGCGGCGACGCCCCCGCGGTCCTCGCGGCGATCGGCGCCGAAGTGCCGGACCTGATCGTCGCGGACCTGCGCCTCGCGAACGGGCAATCGGGGATTGTCGCCATCGGCGAATCTGCGTCGCGCCTTCGGCCACCCGACGCCCGCGTTGATCGTGTCCGGCGACACAAGCGACGCGGCGCGCGAAGAGACGCGCGCGGCGGGAATCGCAATGCTGGCCAAGCCAGTCGTGGCGATCGCGCTGCGCAATGCGGCGGACGGCATCGTCACCGCGCCGGAGCGCGAAATTCCGGCGCCGTCGTCCGATGTGACGACCTCCGCGCGAAATCCAGGCGCGATTTCCGGCGCCGATCGACAGTTGCCGGTCGGATGAAATCGCATTAGCATTAGCACCAGCATTCGCATCGGCGTGGCCGGTTGCGTTTGATGCTGACCGCCCATGTTCACTGATGCGCCGGCACATTCGCCCGGCGCGGGAGCGTCAAGGCGTGGGACGCGGACGTGCAGGCGATCAACACCTTAATGCCGTCGGGGGTTCGCGCGAGCGCCCGGAATCTAACTCGAGAATCCGCTGGGAGGTGATCTTGCCGAATCGATGGAGCTATAGCCGGTCCGTTCTGCTCGGATTCACGTTGCTGTTCGCGGCCGCGTCGGCGATCGCCCAGCCGGCCGATCCGCTCCCGTCGTGGAACGACGGAGCGGCGAAAAAGGCGATCGTCGATTTCGTGCAGACCACGACGACGCAGGGAAGCCCGGCATTCGTCCCTCCCGGCGAGCGCATCGCCACCTTCGACCAGGATGGCACGCTCTGGGTCGAGCACCCGATCTATTCGCAGGTGATGTATTGCCTCGATCGCGTGCCGGCGGTGGTCAAGGCGAAACCGGAACTTGCCAAGGTCGAACCCTTCAGGACCGTGATGTCCGGCAATCGCGAGGCGATCGCCAGGCTCTCGATGCAGGATCTCGAGAAGATCCTGGTCGCGACACTCACCGGCATGTCGGTTGACGACTTCAACGCCGAGGCGAAGAAATGGCTGAGCACGGCGAAGGATCCGCGCTGGAAGCGCCCTTACACCGAACTCACCTTCCTGCCGATGCAGGAGGTGATGAAGTATCTGCGCGCGAACGGCTACAAGACCTACATCGTCACCGGCGGCGGCCAGGACTTCGTGCGCATCTATTCCGAGGAAGTGTACGGCGTTCCGCCCGAGCAAGTTGTCGGGACCGCCGGCGCGACGAAGTACGGCTACGCCAAGGACGGAAAGCCGTTCCTGACCAAGGAGCCCAAGCTGCTGCTGAACGACGACAAGGCGGGCAAGCCCGAAGGCATCCACCTGATGATCGGCCGCCGGCCCTACGCGGCGTTCGGCAATTCGGGGGGCGATAAGGAGATGCTCGAGTACGCGAAGGCGGGCGCGGGCATGCGCCTCGCGATGCTCGTCCTGCACGACGATGCGCAGCGGGAGTATGCCTACGGTCCGGCGAAAGGCCTGCCGGCGACCAAGGTCGGCACGTTCCCTCAGGCGCTGTACGACGAAGCCGGCAAGCAGGGCTGGGTCGTCATCAGCATGAAGAACGACTGGAAGAAGATCTTCGCGTTCGACTAGGTTGCGCATCATCTTCGTGTGTACGTGGAACGGACAGCTGCAACCCTGGAAGGAGATATCCATGAAGAATTGGTTTGTGGTCGCCATCGGCACTGCGTTGGGCGCTTCCGCATTGCCGGCGCAATCCGAAGATACGATCGTGACGAGCGCAACCCCGCTGACGGTAGCGCAGGCGGCGCCGGCGCGGACGCCCGACCAGCAGAAGATCGACCAGCTGAAGGGCGCCGAGAAGACCGGTCAGCGGGACGACACGCCCACGATGACGGCAGCACAGTCGGCGCAATACCGGGCCGACTATCAGGCTGCGAAGACCAAGTGGGCAGCGATGACACCGCAGGAGCAGGCGGCGGCGATCGCGTCCGCGCGCACGAAGAAGATCAGCGAGCTGACGGCCATCGAGCGCGTGGGTCAGCGCGACGACATGGTGCGCGAAACCGCGGCGCAGTCGGGCGCGCTGAAGGCGGAATCGGATGCCGCCAAGGCCAGCTGGGACAAGATGACGGCGGCCCAGAAGCAGGCCGTGCGGAAAGCTTCGTGGCAGAAAAAGCGCGCCGAATTGAGCGGCGTCGAGCGCGTCGGACAGCGGGACGACACCGACATCCTGCCCTGGTAACGCAAAAAAAGACCCGGCACGAAGGCCGGGTCCGAATGTCGGCTTGCAGATCCGCGCGTTCGGCCGGAGAGCCCGGCGCGCGGAGGCCGACAGGGGAGAGACGAGGGAAACTCAGCCCGCGCCGGACATCCGGTTCTGCATCTTCTGCCGGAACGAGTCCATGCGCGCCATGTGCTTTTGCAGAATGTCCTTGACCACGGCCTTCTGGTCGGGCGAGAACGTTGCATAAAGCGCGAGCCAGGCATCGCGCACCTGGTGACGGAGGGCGGTTCCCTGCTGCTGAACGCCATCGGCCACCGCGGCGACGGCGGCCAGATCCGGTTCCGTCTTCGCGAGTTCCGCGGTCAACGAATCCTTCACCTTCTGATGCAGCGCGCGGCCCGAATCGCGCGCGGCCTTGGTTTGCGCGACTGCCGCGTCGAAGGCCAATTTCTGCGACGTGTTGAGGTTGAGCTGTGCCTGCGCATGGGCGATGACGTGACCCAGCATCTCGTCGCCGCCTTGTCCGGCCATCGCACCGTGCGGGCCTCCTCCGTGACCGCCGGCCGGCTGCGCCATTGCGGTCCCGCCAAACGCCAGCGCAAGTGCTGCGGCCGTGACGGCGGCGGCGCGACGCGGGCAAAAACGACTTCCTTGAAGCGATCTTTCGAACATGGTCGATCCTTTCGTGGCTGTCTGGTTCGGTTGCGGCATCGCACCGGCAGTAGTGTCCGTCGGTGCTTGCATGACGTTGGACACGATTGTGCCACCCCGTTCCTCGGCGTCCCGCCTCGATTGCAACCGGACGTTGCGCCGCTCCCCTCGCGTTACAATCGGTTACAAATGACGCGCCCCATGTCGCTCATTGAAACGTTTAATTCGCCATGCCCCTCCGCAACACACCCATGCGGATCCTCGTCGTCGACGACGATGTGCGTCTGCGCGACCTGCTGTCCCGTTACCTGACCGAGCAGGGCCTTGAAGTAGCGACGCTGCCCGACGCGCGCGACCTCGACAAGAAGCTGCAGCGCGATCCGCCGCATCTCATCGTCCTCGATCTCATGCTGCCGGGCGAGGATGGGCTCGCCGTCTGCCGCCGCCTGCGCGGCGCCGGCGAAAGCGTGCCGATCATCATGCTGACGGCGAAGGGCGAGGACGTCGACCGCATCGTCGGGCTCGAGATGGGCGCAGACGACTATCTGCCGAAGCCGTTCAACCCGCGCGAGCTCGTCGCGCGCATTCACGCCGTGCTGCGCCGGCAGACCGAGCGGCTCGCGCCGGGCGCGCCCGCGACAGAAGGCAAGTCGGCATTCGGCCCGTTCGTGCTCGACTTCGCCGCTCGCACCCTCACCAACGGCAGCGGCACGATCCACCTCACGACCGGCGAGTTCTCGCTGATCAAGGTCTTCGCGCAGCATCCTCGCCAGCCGCTCGCCCGCGAAAAGCTGATGCTGCTGGCGCGCGGCCGCGATCACGACGTGTTCGATCGCGCCATCGACGTGCAGGTGTCGCGCCTGCGCAAGCTGATCGAGCCGGATCCCGCGAATCCGCGTTACATCCAGACCGTGTGGGGCTTCGGCTACATCTTCGTGCCCGACAACGTCGACCCTCCCGCCGTACCCGAGGCCTGACGCCCGTGTCCCTTTATCCGCGCTCGCTCTTCGGGCGGCTTGCGCTCCTCCTTCTCGTCGTCGTCGCGGTCGCGCTGGTGGCGACGATCGGCGTGTTCCGCCACGACCGCGCCGCGCTGCTCGTGCGCGCGTTCAGTGATACCAAGATCGCGCAGCTGCAGGCCGTGCGCGCGGCGCTCGAATCGTCGGATGCCGGGGAGCGCCGTGAGACTGTCCGGCGCATCGGACAGGATTTCGGCGTGCGCATCGTGCCGGAGAGCGAGCGTCCGCTGATGGGCGCGGGCGCGCCCGCATATCCGCAAATGGAAGAGCTGGAGACGCGCTTGCGCGAGCAGCTCGGACCGGGAACCGTCGTGCGTCCCGCCCCCGGGCGCGGCCTCATGTTCGTCCGCGTCGAGGCCGCGGGCACGGGCTACTGGATTGGCTTTCCGCTCCCGACGCGGCCGCAAATCGCCGACGAGCCGTGGCGCGCGATCGTCTGGAGCCTGACGCTCGCCGCCATCCTGTTCCTCGCCGCGTTCCTGTTCGCGCGCTATCTCGCGCGCCCTTTGCGCGAGCTGAATGCGGCGGTCGAACGCGTCGGGCGCGGCGAGTCGCCTCCGCCGCTGCCCGAAAGCGGACCGTCGGAAATCGCCAACCTCAACCGCGGCGTCAACCGGATGAACGCGAACCTGCGCCAGCTCGAGCAGGATCGCGTGGTCCTGCTGGCCGGCGTGTCGCACGACCTGCGCACGCCGCTTGCGCGGCTGCGGCTCGGCATCGAGATGGCCTCGCGCGACGAGGCGACGCAGGCCGGCATGGTCGCCGACATCGAGGAGATGGACCGCATCATCGGCCAGTTCCTCGAATTCGCGCGCACCGACAGCGAGGCCGCGCTCGAGCCCAGCGACGCGGGCGCGATCGTGGCCGCGTGCGTCGACCGCTACACGGGCACCGGCCGCGATGTCCGGTATACGCCGGGCACCGCGCCGCCCGTGCCGCTGCGGCCGACTGCGTACGCGCGCCTCGTCGCCAATCTCATCGACAATGCGATTGCCTACGGCGCACCGCCGGTCGAGGTCACGACCACCGTTGCCAATGGAAAATTCGTGCTGGACGTGGCCGACCGCGGCCCGGGGATCGCGCCCGACGAAGTCGCGCGGCTGAAGCAGCCGTTCACGCGGGCGTCGGCCTCGCGGACAAATGCCAATGGCGTCGCCGGCGCGGGACTCGGCCTCGCCATCGTCGACCGCATCGCCCGCCTGCACAACGGCACCTTCGACCTGCTGCCGCGCGACGGCGGCGGAACGATTGCCCGCGTCGCGATTCCGCTCTCGTCGTAGGACGCGCCTCAGCGCGCGAACAGCAGCACCGTCGCCAACGCGGCGATCCCCTCCTCTCGTCCCGCAAAGCCCAGGCGCTCGGTTGTCGTCGCCTTGACGCTTACCTGCGCCACGTCGCAGGCGAGGTCCGCCGCGATGTTCGCGCGCATCTTCGGCACGTGCGGCGCGAGCTTCGGCGCCTGCGCGATCACCGTCGTGTCGAGGTTCTCGACCACGAAGCCCTGCGCCGACGCCAGCCCTGCAACGTGCCGCAACAACACGCGGCTGTCGGCGTCTTTCCAGCGCGGATCGGTGTCGGGAAAATGCGCGCCGATGTCGCCCAGCGCCAGCGCGCCCAGGATGGCGTCGACGATCGCGTGGAGCAGAACATCGGCGTCCGAGTGGCCGTCGAGGCCCTGCTCGTGGGGAATGGTCACGCCGCCCAGCACGAGACGGCGCCCGGTGGCGAGCGCATGCACGTCGAAGCCGTTGCCGATGCGAATGGTCATGTCGGAGCCTCTTGCGTCGCGAGGATCGCCCCCGCGAGCGCAAGGTCGGAAGGATACGTGACCTTGACGTTTTGCGCGCTTCCGGCGACGAGCCGCGGCCGCGCGCAGGCGCCGGTCGCCGCCAGCGCCTCGACGGCCTGCGCTTCGTCGGTCGTCGCGAGCGCGTCCGGCCGCGCGTACGCGGCGCGCAGGATGCCGAAGCGGAACATCTGCGGCGTCTGCGCCTGCCAGAGACCCGAGCGCTCCTCCGTCCGCAGCACGCGTCCCGGATTGGCGGAATCCTCGCGCTTCAGCGTGTCGGACACCGGAATCGCGAGCAGGCCGCCGACGGCGTCGTTGGCGAGCTCGGAAGTAAGCCGCAGGACTGCCTCCACGGGAACGCACGGTCGCGCCGCGTCGTGGACGAGAATCCAGTCGTCATCGTGGCATCGCGCAGCAAGCGTCATGAGCGCGTTGGCCACCGTCGCGGCGCGCGTGTCGCCTCCGCAGCGCAGCGTCAGGACGCCCTCGCGCGCGCCGACGACCGCGTCGTAATAGTTGTCGTCGGGCGCGAGCGCGACCACGACGGGCAATGGGGAAAGCGCATCGGCGAGGCGGTCCAGCGTGCAGGCGAGCAGCGCTCGTCCCGCCAGCAGCGCGTATTGCTTGGGCGCGCCGCCGCCGAAGCGCCGGCCGCCTCCCGCCGCCGGAACGAGCGCGACCACGCGCGCGCGCTCAGCCATCGCTTCCACATCCCGCGACAGGGAGCAGGAGCGAGATCCGTTCTTCTTCGAGCGGGGCAAACCCCAGCCGCTCGTAGAAACGCCATGCGCCCGCGTTGTCGCGATGACACGCCGTGTCGATGCGCGTGAACCCGCGACCCAGCAGATGCGATGCGAGCGCGCCGAGCATCGCGGTGCCGACGCCGCGTCCCTGCCAGCCGTCGCGGATCGTCACGTCGTCGAGCTTCGCGACCAGCGTGCCGCGCGACGTGGAGATCGCGTGACAAACGACACACGCGCCGATCGCCGCAGGCCCATCGTCCGTGCTTGCGAAGGCAAGCCAGACGAAGCCGACCTCCGGATGCGCAAGAAACAGATCGAGCGCCCGGGCGAGCGCTTGGCTGCCGCCGTCGCCATACGCCGCGCTCGACGCCAGGTAGTGGGCATCGCCCTGCAGGAATCCGCCGAGCAGCGCTTCGGCATCGTCACGCGCCGCCGCAGTCATTCGTCCACAATGGATTTCCGTCATCCCGGCCGCTGCACGACCAGCGGCTCGAGCGCCGCGCGAATGGCCGGCGGCACCGGCACCGGACGCGCGGTCACGCGGTCCACCCAGACGTGGACGAAATAGCCGGTGGCCGCGGGCTCGTCGTCGCCCTGCCGGAACAGCCCGATTTCGTAACGGACCGACGAAGTTCCGATCTTCACCACGCGCAGTCCGGCGTCGACGGTGTCGGGGAACGACAGCGGCTTGCGGAACCGGCACATCGTCTCGGCGACGAGGCCGATCGCCGGACCGCCGGCAATGTCGAGGCCGCCGTCGACGATCAGGTGCTGGTTCACCGCGGTGTCGAAATACGAGTAGTAGGTCACGTTGTTGACGTGGCCGTAGTTGTCGTTGTCCATCCAGCGGGTCGGAATCGCGAGGAAGCGGCGATAGCCCGCGCGCAGGCCGGTCACGGATGCCGCGGTCTTCATCGGGTCCGGTGCATCGCGCCACCCATCAAGCAGGCGATCGCGGTCCGCCGACCATCCGCGAATCGAGGAGTTCGATCCAGTGCCGCACCTTGACCGACGCGCCGTCGGCGAGATGCATCATGCAGCCGATGTTGGCCGACGCGATGACGTCGGGCTGCCCCGACTCGAGGGCCGCGAGCTTGTTGGCCTTGAGCTGATTCGAAATCGCGGGCTGCAGGATCGAAAACGTGCCGGCGGAGCCGCAGCACAGGTGCCCGTCCGGCACCGGCGTGAGCTCGAGCCCGAGCGCATGCAGGATTTCCTCGACGCGACCCTTCAATTTCATTCCGTGCTGCAGCGTGCACGGCGAATGAAACGCCACTTTGCGCGACCCGAGGTCCATGGCGACCTTCGGCGCGATCCGCGTCCATTCCGAAGCGACGACCTCGACCGTGTCGCGCGCGAGATCGGAGACCTTCTTCGCCTTCGCGGCGTAGGTGGCGTCGAGGCGAAGCAGGTGGCCGTAGTCCTTGACCATGACGCCGCAGCCGCTGGCGGTGACGACGATCGCTTCCGCGCCGCGGTCGACATGAGGCCACCACGCGTCGATGTTGCGCTTGACGATGTCGATCGCGCGCTCCTGCTCGTTCAGGTGATACGGCAGCGCGCCGCAGCAGCCGCCGCCCCCCACGCGGACGAGCGAGATGCCGATCCGGTCGAGCACGCGGGCCATGGCGGTGTCGATGATCGGCGCGAGCGAGCCTTGCACGCAGCCCGCAGGGACGATCATCCGGCGCGGATGTTTCGCCTCGGGCCAGCGGCCCGGCGCCAGGCGATCCGGAATGCCGGACCGGACGTCCTTCGGCAGCAGCGGCTTCAGCAGGCGACCCGCCATGAGCGCCGCGCCGAACAGCGGCCCGGACAGCAAACTTGTCATGATCGCGAGGCGGCCGGCGCGCGCGCGCGCCGATCTTCCCACCTGCTTGTCGACGACGTGGCGCCCGATGTCGAGCAACCGGCCATATTTGACGCCCGACGGACAGGTCGTCTCGCACGAGCGGCACGTGAGGCAGCGATCGAGGTGCAGCTGCGTTTTCTCGGTCGCCTTGCCGCCCTCGAGCACTTCCTTGATGAGGTAGATGCGCCCGCGCGGACCATCGAGCTCGTCGCCCAGCAGCTGATAGGTCGGACAGGTCGCCAGGCAAAAGCCGCAATGGACGCAGCTGCGCAGGATTTCGTCGGCTTCGCGGCCGTCCGGCGTCTCCTTGATGAAATCGGCGAGCGAGGTCTGCACGGGGAGTCAGAAATCCGGATACATGCGGCCCGGGTTCAGCACGCCGGCGGGATCGAACGCGGCTTTGAGGCGCCGATGCAGCGCACCGAGCGCGTCGCCCAGCGGTTGGAACACGCCTGGTCCCTTGTCGGCGGCGCGATAGAGCGTCGCGTGGCCACCGTGCTCGCGCGCCCATTCGCGGACGCGCGCGACGTTCGTGCGCTCGGTCGCGTGCAGCCAGCGCAACGCGCCGCCCCACTCGATCAGTTGTTCGCCATCGAGATCGGTGTACGGCGCGGTCGGCTTGACGGAAAGACGCCACAGCGCGGCGCCGGGCGCGGCGGCGGCAAGGAAGAACGGCTGCGTCTGTTCCTTGACGCTGCGCCAGAACGCGCCGCCGCGGTCGTTCCCCGGAAGCGCCATGCCGCCGATCTTCGCCACGGCCGCCTCGACGGCGGAAGCCGCGCCGGACAGCCGCACTGCGAGACGGCCCGCGTGGTATGCCGTGGCCGTCACCGGCAACGGCTTGCCGCCCCACTCGTTCGTCAAACGGATGGCCTCGTCCGCGGAACACTGGAACACGCGCGTCGTCTCCGCCTTCGGCATCGGCATGCAGCGCAGCGAAACCTCGGTGATGACGCCCAGCGTGCCGAGCGCGCCCGTCATCAGGCGCGCGACGTCGAAGCCGGCGACATTCTTCATCACCCGCCCGCCGAACCGCAGATCGTCGCCCTTGCCGTCAACGATGCGCACGCCGAGGACGAGGTCGCGCACGGCCCCTGCGTACGGACGCCGCGGTCCCGAGAGCCCGGACGCGACGAAGCCGCCGATCGTCGCCTCCTCGCCGAAACGCGGCGGCTCGCACGCGAGCATCTGGCCTTCGGCGCGCATCGTCCGCTCGACATGCGCGAGCCGTGTCCCCGCGCGCACCGTGATGACGAGTTCGGTCGGGTCGTAATCGACGATGCCTTCGCATGGCGTCGTGTCGAGCACTTCGCCGGCGAGCACCTGGCCGTAGAAATCCTTGGTGCCGCCGCCGCGGATGCGCAACGGCGAACGCGCGGCGACCGCCGCGCGGATCCGCGCCTGGAAACTTGCGACGACCGCTTCCATCATGGGCGCGCGGCGGCCCCGGCCGCGATCTTGTCGCGGTAGATCACGCGCGGCTCATCGGCCTCGATAACCGCGGTTTCCGCGCGCGCCGCCGCTTCCCATTCGCGCAGGAACGGATGCGCGGCCAGCGCCTCGAGATAGGCCCCCGCCGTGCCGTCGAGCGCAACGCCATAGGTGCGGAAGCGGAATGCGACCGGCGCGTAGAACACGTCGGCAAGCGAGAAGGCGCCCATCAGGTACGGCCCGTCCTTGCCGAAGCGCTGCCGCGCCCCGGTCCAGATCTCGGCGACGCGCGCGATGTCGGTCGCGAGGCCCGGCGACCACGGCCGCACGTCGACGCGCTCCCTGATGCACATCGTCATGTCGTTGCGCAGGTGGGAAAAGCCCGAGTGCATCTCGCATGCGATCGAGCGCGCATGCGCGCGCGCAACCGCGTCGGCGGGCCACATGCCGGCGTGCCGTTCGGCGAGGTATTCGGCGATGGCCAGCGAATCCCAGACCACGACGTCACCGTCGTGCAGCGCCGGCACGCGCGCCGTCGGCGAGAACTTCCGCCACTCGTGGTTGTGGACGCCCGACAGCTGAACGATCACTTCTTGAAACGGGGCGCCGGAAAGCTTTGCGGCGAGCCAGCCGCGCAGCGACCAGGTCGAATAGTTCTTGTTGCCGAGATAGAGCGTGTACATGCCGGCGATCAATTCGGCACGGTCTTGCCGGGATTCATGATGCCGTGGGGGTCGAGCGCGCGCTTGATCGTGCGCATCAGGTCCACCGCCTCGCCGTGCTCGACGACGAGGGCGTGCAGCTTGTGCACGCCGATGCCGTGCTCGCCGGTGCACGTGCCGCCCATCGCAATGGCGCGCATCGACACGCGCTCCGTGAGCGCCTCGGCCTTGGCGCGCTGACCCGGGTCGCCCGGATCGAACAGCACGACGAGATGGAAATTGCCGTCGCCGACGTGGCCGACGATCGGCGCGACGAGGCCCGTGGCTTCGATGTCCGCCTTGGTTTCGAGAATGCAGTCGGCAAGGCGCGAGATCGGCACGCAGGCGTCGGTGGCGAATCCCTGCGTCCCCGGGACGAGGGCCATGGCCGCATAGTAAGCCGCGTGCCGCGCCTTCCACAGCCTGGAGCGCTCCTCGGGCTTCGTCGCCCACTCGAACGCGCTGCCGCCGTGCTCCTCGGCGATCGACTGCATCTGGCCCGCCTGCTCGGCCACGCCCGATTCGCTGCCGTGGAACTCGAAAAAAAGCGTCGGCTTCTCGGCGAAACCCTCGAGCTTCGAGTACCTGATGCAGGCGCGCATCTGGACATCGTCGAGCAACTCGATCCGCGCGACGGGGATGCCGCATTGCATCGCCGTGATCACGGTGCGCGTCGCGCTCTCGAGATCGGGGAACTGGCACACCGCGGCCGCCATCGCCTCCGGGACGCCGTAGAGCCGCAGCTGGATTTCGGTGATGATGCCGAGCGTGCCCTCGGAGCCGACGAAGAGCCGCGTGAGGTCGTAGCCCGCGCTCGATTTCCGCGCGCGGCCGCCGGTGCGGATGATGCGCCCGTCGCTGGTGACAACCGTGAGCCCGAGCACGTTCTCGCGCATCGTGCCGTAGCGCACCGCATTGGTCCCGGACGCGCGCGTCGCGGCCATGCCGCCGATCGTCGCATTGGCGCCCGGGTCGATCGGAAAGAAGAGGCCCGTGCCCTTGAGCTCGGCATTCACCTGCTCGCGCGTCACGCCGGCCTGCACGCGGCAGTCGAGATCCTCCGCGTTGATCTCGAGCATGCGATCCATCTGCGACAGGTCGAGAGACACGCCGCCCGACAGCGCCGCGACGTGGCCTTCGAGCGACGTGCCGACGCCGAACGCGATCACGGGCACGCGCGCCGCGTAGCAAAGGCGGACGATCGACGCGACTTCCTCGTTCGTCTTCGGAAACACGACGACATCGGGCAGCGCGGCATCCGCGAGCCCTTCGCCGTGGCTGTGCCCTTCGCGGATCGCAGCGGTCGTTACCGCGCGGTCGCCGTAGTCTGCCGCAAGCCGGGTGACAAGGTCCGCGACGTCGCGGGCGTCGGGTCGCGCGAGCCGGGCGTGGTCGAGTGGGGTCATCGGGTCCTCAGAAGCGGGGAATGTCGGGATGCGGCAGGTTGCCGTGATGAACGTGCACCTTGCCGAATTCGGCGCAGCGATGCAGCGTCGGCACTCCCTTGCCGGGATTGAGCAGCGCGTTCGGCATCGAAGGCCGCCTTGATCGCGAGAAACCGCTCGAGTTCGCCGGGACTGAACTGCACGCACATCTGCGGCAGCTTCTCGATGCCGACGCCGTGCTCGCCGGTGATCGTGCCGCCCACTTCGATGCAGAGCTCGAGGATCGCGGCGCCGAAGGCCTCGGTGCGCTCCACTTCGCCTTCGGCGTTCGCGTCGTAGAGGATCAGCGGATGCAGGTTGCCGTCGCCGGCGTGGAACACATTGGCGCAGCGCAGGTCGTATTCCTCCGACAGCGCCTCGATCCGCGCCAGCACCTGCGCGAGCGCCTTGCGCGGAATCGTGCCGTCCATGCAGTAGTAGTCGGGCGTGATCCGGCCGATCGCGGGAAACGCCGCCTTCCGTCCCGACCAGAAAAGCAGCCGCTGCGCCTCGTCCTTCGACACCCGGACCTCGGTGGCGCCTGCTTCGGAGAGCACGCGCCGGATCTCCGTCATCTCGGCGGCGACTTCCTCCGCCATGCCGTCGGATTCGACCAGAAGCACGGCCTTGGCATCGAGGGGGTATTCTGCGTGGACGAATTCCTCGACGGCGCGCGTCGCCGCCTGGTCCATCAATTCGAGGCCCGCGGGCACGATCCCCGCGGCGATGATGGCCGACACCGCCGCGCCCGCGCCGACGACGTCGTCGAATGCGGCGAGCGCCACCTGCGCCTGCTGCGGCTTGGGGCAGAGCTTGACCGTGATTTCGGTGATGACGGCCAGCAACCCTTCGGACCCGTTGATCAGCGCGAGGAGGTCGTAGCCCGGGCTGTCGAGCGCATCGTTGCCGAATTCGACGACCTCGCCGGTGATGAGCACGGCGCGAACGCGACGCACGTTGTGCACGGTGAGGCCGTACTTGAGGCAGTGGACGCCGCCCGCGTTCTCGGCGACGTTGCCGCCGATCGTGCAGGCGATCTGCGACGACGGATCGGGCGCGTAGAAGAGGCCGAAGGGCGCGGCGGCCTCCGAGATGGCGAGGTTGCGCACGCCCGGCTGAACGACGGCGGTGCGGGCCAGCGGATCGATCGCGACAATGCGCGTGAATTTCGCGAGCGACAGCACGACGCCGTTCTTGTCCGGCATTGCGCCGCCGGACAGGCTGGTGCCTGCGCCGCGGGCGACGACCGGGACGCGGGATTCGTGGCACTGCTTCAGGACCGCGACCACTTGCGACTCGTTATCGGGGATCGCCACGGCCGCAGGGAGCGCGCGATACAGCGTCAGCGCGTCGCATTCGTACGGCCGCGTGTCCTCGGGCGACGTCAACAGCGCCGACGGCGGCAGGAGGGCCGCGAGTTGCGCTTGCACATTGCTGTCGAGCATGGAAGCGGGCCTGTCGGGACCGATGGATCGGGCGGCGGCCCCCGCCTGGGGGTCTGTCCACGCCGATTATTTCATAAAGCGGGCGCCCTTCGGGAACAAATACCCTCGACACGGCCGGAAGTGAACTGTACTTCTGCCCGCCGCTTGCTAGAATCCGCGCGAACAGGCCATTCCGACAACCCATCCGTGCCCGCACTCCCGGAGGAAACCCCCATGCGTTTGCCGCGCTTTGCCCTTCCCGTGGTCCTTGCGGCCGCGCTCGCGTGGACGGCGGCGATGCCCGCCACGGCGCAGACGCTGCTCAAGATGAATATTTCGGTGGCGCAGAATTCCCACTACGGCGTCGCCGTCGACACGTTCGCGCGCGAGGTCGACAAGCGCACGGGCGGCCGCTACAAGGTGCAGAACTTCTACGCCGGCGCGCTGGGCGCTGAACGCGAATCGATCGAAGGCGTTCAGCTCGGCACGCTCGACCTCACGCTGACGTCCACGGGCCCGATACCCAATTTCGTGCCGGAAGTCGCGATCCTCGACATTCCGTTCCTGTTCCGCGATTACGCCCAGGCGCGCGCGGTGCTCGATGGCCCGATCGGCCAGGAGATGCTGCAGAAATTCCCGCCCAAGGGAATGGTCGCGCTGGCGTGGGCCGAAAACGGCTTTCGCCACATGACGAACAGCAAGCGTGCCGTCAACGTGCCGGACGACCTCAAGGGCCTCAAGATGCGGACGATGGAGAATCCGATCCACATCCAGGCGTACAAGCAGTTCGGCATCCTGCCGACGCCGATGGCGTTCACCGAGGTCTACACCGCGTTGCAGCAGGGCACGGTGGATGGCCAGGAGAACCCGCTGTCGGTGATCACGGCGGCCAAGCTCGATCAGGTGCAGAAGAACCTGACGCTCACCGGCCACGTCTATTCGCCGGCCCTCATCCTCATGAACAAGGCGCAATGGGACAAGCTGTCCGCGGCCGACAAGCAGGCCTTCCAGGAAGCCGCGAAGGAAGCGGTCAAGGCCAATCGCGCGCGCATCGACGAAGACGAGGCCAAGGCCGTCGCCGACCTGCGCGCCAAGGGCATGCTGATCGTCGAAAACGTCGACAAGGCAAAATTCCAGGCCGTGCTGACGCCCGTCTACGCGGATTTCGGCAAGCGCTTCGGCCAGGACAATATCGACCGGATCAAGAATTACAAGTGACCGGCGAGATCATTTGTAGCCGAAGACACCCGGCAGCAGGGTGCTGATCGCGGGACGAGCGAGAGCAGCGCGAGCACTGCAATCTGCGCCCACAGGAACGGCCACAATTCGCCCACCATCCGCGTCAGCGGCACGCGCGCGACGACCGAGGTCACGAACAGCAACCCGCCCACCGGCGGCGTGATCATCCCCATCGTCAGGTTCACGATCACGATAATGCCGAACTGCAGGTCGTTGATGCCGAGCGCATGCGCGATCGGCGCGAGGATCGGCACCAGCACCACCACCCCCGGCAGCGGCTCGATGAAGATGCCGAAGACGAGCAGCAGCACGTTGACGGCGAACAGGAACGCGAGCGGCGACAGGTTCGCCGCGACGATCATTTCGGTCAACTGCTGGGGAATGCGCGAAACGGTGAGCACCCACGCGAACGCCGCCGACATCGCGACGATGATCAGCACCGACGCGGTCATCAGCGCCGAGCGCGACAGGATCGACGGCAGCATCCGCCATTCGAGCGAGCGGTAGATCCAGCGTCCCGCCGCAAGCGCGTAGAACACCGCCACCACGCTTGCTTCGGTCGGCGTGAACGCGCCCGACGCGATCCCGCCCAGGATCAGCACCGGCAGCACGAGCGCGGGCAGCGCGCGCCAGGTGTTGCGCAGGTAGTCACGCAGCGCCAAACGCTCGTCCAGGCCACGGTAGTTGCGACGCGACGATATCACGTGGTTGATCATCGCCATCGCGATCGCGATCACGATGCCCGGCACGACGCCCGCAATCATCAGGCCGACGAGATTGATGTCGGGGTACGCGAGCGCGTAGATGATCATCGTGATCGACGGCGGGATGATCGGCCCCAGGATCGACACCGCCGCCGTGAGCGCGGCCGCGTACTCGGGGAGGTAGCCATCCTTGCGCATCATCCGGATCATGATGGCGCCCGGTCCGGCCGCGTCCGCGAGCGCCGACCCGCTGATCCCGGAGAAGAACGTGATCGTGAGGATGTTCGTGTGCCCGAGGCCGCCGCGGAAGCGCCCGACGAACTGCGAGGCGAAGCGCAGCAGCACTTCCGACAGCGCGCCGCCGGTCATGAGCTCGGCGGTCAGGATGAAGAACGGCACCGCCATCAGCGCGAACACGTCGATGCCGCTGAAGAGATACTTGGGCAGCGCGATCGCCGGCAGGCCGCCCACCACGATTGCCGCGAGCGTCGCTCCGCCGAGCGCGAAGGCCACCGGCACGCCGACCGCCAGCAGGACGATGCAGCCGACGAACAGCGTCGCGATCACAGCTTCACGGCGTCCGCGTCGAATTCAGGGTCGGACAGGAATCGCTTGTGCCGCACGTAGGGCGCCGCCATCAGCAGCAGGTGGACGATCATCAGCGCGAAGCCGACCGGCATCGCGAGGTACACCACGCCGATCGGGATTCCCAGCACCGGGGTCGTCTGGCCCCAGGTGAGCACGGCATATCGGACGCCGAGCCAGACCATCGCCGAGAAGAAGCCGAGCAACAGCACGAAGATCGCCGCGCGTATCGCCGGCGCGGCGCCGGGAAAACGTTCCTGCAGCGTGTCGATGCCGATGTGCGCGCCATAGCGCAAGACGATTCCGGCACCGAGGAACGTGAGCCAGATCATCAGGTAGCGCGAAACCTCCTCGACCCACAGGATCGAATGATCGGTGAGGAAGCGCAGCGCCACATTGGCGAACACCATCAACGCCATGGACGCCAGGATCGCGATGACCACCCAGCGATTGAGTCGAAGGAGCGCCCGGTCGAGGGTCGTGATCATTGAGGTGCGCCGCGGGATGGATCGGCGCGGGATTGTGGCACGGATCTCGGGATCCCGGCGGGTGGCCCCGGCGCGCCGCTACGCGTTCACGCCGGACGGAACGGCGCCGACATCCTCCAGCCCGAGCACCGCGACCAGCATGGTCTCCGTGGCGTTCAGCACGCGCTCGCGGGCATGCGGCGCGGGAATGGTTCGCGCAAACGCGACGGCGCCGGCGCAACTGGCGAACACCGCGATCGCGACTTCGCGCGGCGCCATGCCGGCGGTCGCGGGAAAGCGATGCGCGACGCGCTTGAGAAATGCGCCCGTGCGCTCGCTGAATGCCGTCTGGAACGCCGGACCGCCGCGCGTGACTTCCGGCAGCAGCAGCGTGAGCGGGCACGCACGGGCGAGATCCGGCTCGTCGACCTGACGCAGGTAGCGATGGATCAGCGCGCGCACCCACGCGCGGTCGTCGGCGATTCCGGCGAGCGGCGCGAGGAGGCGATCCATGCTGGCATCGAGACCGTAGAGGAGCGTCTCGCGCTCGAGGTCGTCCTTCGAATCGAAATGCGCGTAGAAGCCGCCGACGGTCAGGCCGGCGCCCTTCATGACGGCGTCGATCGATGCTGCCTCCGCGCCCCGCTCCTTCAACAGGCGGTCCGACGCGGCCAGGATGCGGGCGCGGGTCTGCCCCTTGTGTTCGCTTGAATATCGTGCCATGATTAATATAATATTATATTTATACTTTTAAAGCAATGCCCTGAGTGGGCGCCCAACGCAGCTATAACCTGCTGATTCGCAACCATAAATCGCGCTTCAACGAGGTCCCATGCTGATGCAAGCCCTGCCCCTGCCGGCTGCCCCCGAAGCCATTGCCTTGGCCGATGGGCGCCAACTGACCGTACGACCGATAACGCCGGCGTCGAAGCCGCTGATCGCCGCCGCGATGACCCGGCTCTCGCCCGAGTCCATCCGCCGCAGGTTTTTCGCGCCGCGCCGCGAGTTGTCTGAACTCGAGCTCCATCGCCTGACCGCGATGGACGGCTGGAACCAGTACGCGCTCGGCGCCTGCGCGCGCGGCGCCGACGGCACGCTCGAAGGAATCGGGGTCGCGCGGTTTGCGCGGATATCGGAAAGCTCGACGACCGCGGAACTCGCGATCACCGTCGTCGACGCCTGGCAAGGACGGGGCATCGGTCGCGCGCTCGTCGGGCGGCTCGCCAACGCCGCAGCCCTGCGCGGCATCCGCGAACTGCATGCGATCGTCCTCCCCGACAACGCGGCGATCATCGGACTGTTGCAGCGCCTCGCGCCGTGGGCACGCTGGCGGCGCGACGGCGACAACCTGATGGCGGTGATTCCATTGCCCGCCGAGCCGGTGGCGCTGGCGGCGCTCGGTTGACCGAAATCTAGACGCAGCGCCCGCCGTCGACCTCGAGGCAGGCGCCGGTGATGAACGCGGCCTCGTCGGACGCGAAGAACACCGCGGCGGTCGCGATGTCCGACGGCAGCGACAGCCGGCCGAGCGGAATCGTCGAAATGAACTTCGCGCGCATCTCCGGGGTGTCCTGTCCCATGAAGTCGGCGAGCATCGCCGTCTCGCCCGCCACCGGATTGATGATGTTGACGCGGATGTTGTGCGGCGCGAGCTCCGCCGCCATCGACCGCGAGGTGGTGATCGCGGCACCTTTGCTCCCGTTGTACCAGGTGAGGCCCGGCCGCGGGCGCACGCCGGCGGTCGACGCGATCGTGATGAAGACACCGTTGCGCTTTTTGCGGAAATGCGGGACCGCGTGCCTCGCCGTAAGGAACAGGCTTTTCACGTTGACGCCGTAGATCCGATCGAACTCCTCCTCGGACACGTCGAGCATCGGCTGGTTGCGATGCGTCGTCCCGGCGTTGTTGACGACGATGTCGAGGTCGCCGAACGCCGTTATCGCCGCGGCGACGATGCGCGCGACGTCGGCGTTCCTCGACACGTTGCCTTCGCAGAAATGCGCGCTGCCGCCCGCATCCACGATTTCGCGCGCAACGCGCTCGCCATTCGCGACGGAGATGTCGTTGACGACGACCTTCGCGCCTTCCGCCGCGAAGCGCTTGGCGATGCCCTCGCCGAACCCCGAGCCGGCGCCCGTGACAATTGCGACCTTGTTTTCGAGTCTCATGCGTCTTTCATCCGTGCTGCAGCACGACGGTCTTGAGCACGGTGAAGCCGTGCAGCGCCTCGAACCCTTTTTCGCGGCCGTATCCGGAATGCTTGACGCCCCCGAACGGCAGCTCGACGCCGCCGCCCGCGCCGTAGCTGTTGACGAACACCTGTCCGCTGCGGATCGCGCGTGCCATCCGCAATTGCCGGCCGCCGTCGCGCGTCCAGATGCCGGAGACGAGGCCGAACGGCGTGCCGTTCGCGATTCCGATGGCATCCGCCTCGTCGACAAACGGCATCGCGGCGAGCACGGGCCCGAACACTTCGTCGCAGGCAAGACGGCTCGCAGTCGGAACGTCGCGAATGAGGCGCGGCGAGACGTAATAGCCGCCCGGGGGCGCGTCGGCCACGACGGTCCCGGCCGCGACCGTCCTGTGCCCGTCGCGCTCCGCATCGGCCAGGAACCCGCGCACGCGCGCGAGCTGGCTCGCGCGGATCAGCGGTCCGCAATCGAGATCGGCCATCGCGGGGCCGACCTTCAGCGCCGCGAAGCGCGCGCCAAGTTTCTCCAGCAGCTCCTCGTAGCGCGACTGCTCGACGACGAGCCGGCTCCCCGCCGAGCACGTCTGCCCCGCGTTCTGGACGATCGCGTTGACGATGACCGGCAGCGCGGCGTCGAGATCGGCGTCGGCGAACACGACCTGCGCTCCCTTGCCCCCGAGCTCCAGCGTGACGGGGCAATGGCGCTTCGCGGCTTCGGCGGCGACCCACGCGCCGGTCGGCGGCGATCCGGTAAATGAAAGGTGATCGACTCCCGCGTGCGAGGCGAGCGCCGCGCCCGCCTCGCGGCCGAGTCCCGTGACGATGTTGAGCGCGCCTTCCGGCAGCCCGATCTCCGCAGCGAGCTCCGCCACGCGCAGCAGCGACAGGCATGCGTCTTCCGCCGGCTTCACGACGCACGCATTGCCCGCGGCCAGCGCGCCGCCGACCGAGCGCCCGAAGATCTGCAACGGATAATTCCACGGGATGATGTGGCCGGTCACGCCGTGCGGCTCGCGCCACGTCAACACCGTGTAGTTCGCCGGATAGGGAATCGTCTCGCCGGTGAGCTTGTCGCACGCGCCGCCGTAGAACTCGAAGTAGCGCGCACACGCCGCGACGTCGTTGCGCGCCTGCAAAAGCGGCTTGCCGCAGTCGCGCGCCTCGATCTGCGCCAGCTCGTCGGCGTGGTCGAGAATCGCGCGCCCGAGCTTCCCCAGCAGCCGCCCCTTCTCCGCCGGAGCGAGCCGGCCCCATGAACCGCCGAACGCGTGGCGCGCCGAACCGACCGCCGCGTCGACGTCGGGCGCGGAACCGGAGGCGATGGACGCGAACGGCTGCCCGTCGGACGGATCGATCATCGGCAATGTCGCGCCGCTCGCCGGCGCGACCCATCGATTGCCGATGAAATTCCGGGCAGGCGTCGTGACCGCCGGCAGCGGGTGCGGCGAGTTCATTTGCCTGCCGCCGGCTTGAACTTCCAGGCCAACGTATTCTCGTCTACGCGCGGGACATAAGTGATGCCGTCCCGCGTCGCCCACAGATTGACCTGGAAATGGAGCGGGACGATCCCGGTATCGTTGATCGCGAGCTCCGTCGCGCGCTGCAGGTAGGCCTCGCGCTTCACGTCGTCGACCGTCTGCAGCGCGTCTTCCGTCAGCGCGTCGACCTTGGCGTTCGAATAGCGGCCACGGTTGGCCGTGCCGAAGCCCTTGTCGCGGTTGTAGGTCATCAGCAGCGCCTTCAACGACGACGACGCTTCGCCGGTGCCGGTGCTCCAGCCGACCAGCATGAAGCTGAACTTGAGCTCGGTTGCCTGGGTGAAGAACGTCGACGAGGGCATGGCGACGACCTTGGTGTCGATCCCGACCCGCGACAGCATCTGCGCGACCGCCTGCGCGATCTTCGCGTCGTTGACGTAGCGGTTGTTGGGCGCGTGGATCGTGAGCCCGAACCCGTCCGGATAGCCTGCCTCCGCCAGCAGCTTCTTCGCGCCATCGGGATCGAACGGCTCGACCTTGAGGTTCTTCGTCGCGCCGAACAGGAAGTCGGCGACGAGCTGGCCGGACGGGATCGCCTCGCCCTCCATCACCTTTTCGACGATCGCCGGCCGGTTGATCGCCTTGGAGATGGCCTTGCGCACGCGTGGATCCTTGAGCGGATTCTTCGCGAGCGGCTTGCCGGCCTTGTCGGTGACGAACGGCGACACGTCGCGATCGCTGTCCATGTGCAGGAAGATGAGCCGGTCGGCGACGATTCGATAGACGGCGAGCCGCTTGTCCTTGCGAAGCTGCGCAACGTCTGTCGTCGGAACGTTCTCGATCGCCTGCACGTCGCCGGACAGCAGCGCCGCGACGCGCGACGCGTCCTGCGGCAACAGGCGCAACGTGACTTTTTCCCATGGCGTGGCGCCGCCCCAGTAGGCGTCGTTGCGCGCGAGCTCGATCCGGTCGCCCTTTGTGTAGCGCACGAGCTTGTACGGGCCGGTGCCGATGGCCGCCTTCCCGCTGTTGAAATCGTCGGTCGTCGCCTTCGCCGCCGCTTTGGAGATCATCACGACCTGCGTCATGTCGGAGGGCATCAGCGGATACGGCGTCGCCGTCCTGAATCGGATCGTGTACGGATCGACGACGACCATCTCCTTGATCTGCTTCGTGAATGCCGTGAAGGGGGACGGACTGTTGGGCACCGTCGGCACCCGTTCGATCGACGCGACGACATCGGCGGCGGTGAACTCGCTGCCGTCGTGGAATTTCACGCCGCGGCGCAGCTTGAATTCCCAGGTCAGCGGGTCGATCGTCTTCCACTCGGTGGCGAGACCCGGCTCGAGCTGCGACTTCTCGTTGCGCTGGACGAGGTAGCCGAAGAGGTGCGCGGCGACGTTGTTGTTCGGCGTGACGTTGTGATAGTGCGGATCGAGAGCGGTCACGTCCGTGCCGAGGCCGATGGTGAGATTCGCGGCGAAGACCGTCAGCGTCATCGCACCAACGGCGCCGGAAATGATCGCGACGGCGCAACGTCGCGCGAAGGATGCGGGATGCGGCACGATGGGTTCCCCTGAAGTCGATGACCGACCGCGATTCGCGGGCCGGTTTCGGAGGAAGGATAGCGCAACCTGTCGGGCGGTCACAAAACGCGCCGGTTTCCCGGGTTCGCGCCCATTCGTTTCGGTTTGTAACGGCGTCAACGATGCCCCGGGACGCACCGTTGACGAAATCAGCACGCCCGCGGAATCAGCGAACCGGTTACCGCCCCCGTGCCGAAACGCCAAAGGAGGTTTCCATGTCGCTTCACCCTTCACGTCGTGCCGCTCTTGTCGCGGCAACCGCCGCCATCCTGGCCGGGGGCGTCGCCATTGCCCCGTCCGCCTCCGCAAGCAACGTCGCCTGGAGCGTCTCCGTCGGCGGCCCCGGCTTTGCCGTCAGCGCCGGCCAGCCCGGGTTCCGCGGCGGCTGCTTCAATTGCGGCTGGAACCGGCCCTGGTTCCGGCCGGTCATCGCCGCGCCGATCTTCGTTCCACCACCTGTCTTCGCGCCGATTGCGACTCCGTTTCCGGTCGTCACGCCCATCGTCGTCGCGCCGCGCCGCGTCTTCGTGCCCGCCCCGGTGTTTCGGCCGCGCGTTGTCGTCGCCGGCGGCTACTGGCGGCGGTAACTGATACGGTAGATCGCTCCCGCTTCGTCGTCGGACACCAGCAGCGAGCCGTCCGGCGCGACCAGCACGTCCGCCGGTCGGCCCCATGCGCGCTCGCCCTGAAGCCAGCCCTCCGCGAACGGTTCGTAGCTCACCGCGCGCCGCTTCTCGTCCAGCGTGACCAGCGTGACGCGGTAGCCGACCTTCTTGCTGCGATTCCAGGAGCCGTGCTCGGCGATGAAGATCTGGTCGCGGTAGCGCGCGGGGAATTGATTGCCCGTGTAAAAGCGCATCCCCAGCGGCGCGACGTGCGAACCGAGCCGCTGCGCCGGCGGCGTGAATTCGCTGCACGCGTGCTTCGCCCCGAACTCGGGATCAGGAATCGTCCCGGCATGGCAATAGGGAAAGCCGAAATCGAGCCCCGCTTTCGGCGCATGGTTGAGCGTGTCGGGGGGCGTGTCGTCGCCCAGCATGTCGCGGCCGTTCACGGTGAACCAGAACTCGCGCGTGCGCGGATCCCAGTCGAATCCCGACCGAATTGCGCTGGCCCTTCGCGAAGACCTCGAAGCCGCTGCCATCCGGATTCATCCGCGTGATGTTCGCGTAGCGCATGGGATCGCGCTCGCAGACATTGCACGGCGCGCCGACGTTTGCATATAACTTGCCATCGGGGCCGAACGCGATGAACTTGCGGCCGTGATGCCGCTCGCCCGGAGAACCGATCGGTGACGACGACCGGGCGCGGCGGATTCGCAAGCCGTTGCTCGATGTCGTCGAAGCGCAGGATGCGGTCGATCGCAGACACGTAGAGCGCGCCGTCACGAAACGCAACGCCCGCGGGCTCGGCGAGCCCCGACGCCACGACCGTGACCCTGGCTTCGCCCTTTGTTCCGGCGGGCGGCAACGAGACGGCATAAACCTTGCCTGCGCCGGTCGAGCCGACGAACAACGTTCCGTTGCCACCCCACGTCATCGCCCGCGCATTGGGAACGCGCGCAACCAGTTCCAAAGTGAAACCCGGCGGAAGGCGGATCGTGTCGAGCGGCAGTGGCGCCTGCGCGCGCGCCATCGTCGCGACCGCAATCAGAATCGCCGCCGCGCAGGCGCATTTGACAGTAGTCGCGGCGCTGCCTATCCTCATCTTTCGGCGCCCTTTCGTCGACGCACAAGTATCGATTCTGTCATGAATGCACCCGATACGTTAACCACCCTCCGTCCCGATGCCGCGGCGAACACCCAGAACCTCATCGCCTGGCCGCTGATCCAAACGCTCGTCGCCTTCGACACGACGAGCCGGGATTCCAATCTGAAGCTCATCGATTGGGTGGTCGGCTATCTCAAGTCGCATGGCGTCGAATCGACGCTGACCTTCAACGACGACAGGCGCAAGGCAAACCTGTTCGCCACGTTGCCCGCGCAGGACGGCAACACGACCACCGGCGGCATCGTCCTGTCCGGCCATACGGATGTCGTTCCCGTCGACGGCCAGCCCTGGGATACGGATCCGTTCGCGGCCACCCGGATCGGCGACAAGATCTACGGCCGCGGCGTCACCGACATGAAGAGCTTCTCGGCGACCGGCCTCGCGTTCGTCCCCGAATTCCTGCGCCGCGGATTGAAGCGGCCCATCCATTTCGCGCTGTCGTACGACGAGGAGGTCGGCTGCATCGGCGTCCGGCGGCTCATCGCCGAGCTGGCGCCGCAAGGCGTGACGCCGCTCGGCTGCATCGTCGGCGAACCAACCGGAATGGAGCTCGTCGTGGCGCACAAGGGCAAGAAGAGCTGGCGCTGCCGCGTGCGCGGGCACGAAGCGCATTCGTCGCTGACGCCTCTAGGGGTCAACGCGGTGCAGATCGCGTGCGAGATCGTCACCTATCTCACGAACATCGCGCGCGGGTTCCGCGACAACGGCCAGTTCGACGAGGCCTACGACGTGCCGTTCACGACCGTCCACACCGGCGTGATCCACGGCGGGACGGCGCTCAACATCGTGCCGCGCGACTGCTGGTTCGATTTCGAAATCCGCCATCTCCCGTTCGACGACCCCGATGAGTTCTTCGCCGAGGTGAAGGCCTACGCGGAGCGCTTCCTGCCCGAAATGCGCAAGGTCGCCGCCGACACGCACATCGAGTTCGACGTGCTGTCGTCGACGCCCGGCTTCGACACCCACGACGAAAGCGAGATCGCCGAATGGGGCCGCGCATGCAATGCCGCCGACGGCCACGGCAAGGTGTCGTTCGGCACCGAGGCGTCGCTCTTCCATCTGGCCTCGATCCCGACGATCATCTGCGGTCCGGGGCACATCGCGCAGGCGCACCAGCCCAACGAATGGGTGAGCGTCGACCAGCTCGCGCGCTGCGAGGCGTTCATGCGCCGGCTGGCCGACCGCGTCTGCACCGCCTGACGCTGCGCCGCTGATGGACGCCCAACGCGGGTTCACCGCACACGGTGGCGATCCTCCGGGACCGCCGGCCATCGAGGTCGCGTTTCCCGATCTCGGGCGCTGGGCTCGCGGCAACGCGGGCCTCCCCTACGCGTGGACCTATACGGCCGAGCGCCCCGGTCCGCATGTGTTGCTGCAGGCGCTGACGCACGGCAACGAGGTCTGCGGCGCCATCGCGCTCGATTGGCTGCTCGACATCGGAATGCGGCCGGTGCGCGGAACGCTGACGATCTGCTTCGCGAATGTCGCCGCCTACAAGGCCTTCGACCCGGCCGAACCTTTCGCTTCGCGGTGCGTCGACGAGGATTTCAACCGGCTGTGGACGCCGGAAGTGCTGGACGGCCCGCGCATGAGCGTCGACCTTGCGCGCGCCCGCGAGCTGCGGCCGCTCTACGACACTGTCGACTACCTGCTCGACCTGCATTCGATGACCGACCCGTGTCCGCCGCTCGCGATGGCCGGCCGGCAGCGCAAGGGCACGCTTCTCGCGCAGGCGCTCGGGATGCCCGCGCACGTCATCGTCGACGGCGGCCACGCGGCGGGCCGGCGGCTGCGCGATTATGCGTTCTTCGACGATCCCGACGATCCGCGCAATGCGCTGCTCGTCGAATGCGGCCAGCACTGGGAAAGCGGCGCGCCCGACGTCGCGCGCCAGGTGACACTGCTCTTTTTGCGTCACTTCGGGATGGCGGAAGCGGCGTTGCTCGACCGGTATCTCGAGCCGCTGCCGATGCCCGCGCAGAAGGTGATCGAGGTCACCGACGCGATCACGATCGGCACCGATGCATTCGCATTCGCAATCCCCGTGCACGGACTTTCCGTCGTGCCCGCGGCCGGCACGTTGCTCGCGCGCGACGGCATCGTGGACATTCGCACGCCCTACGACGACTGCGTGTTGATCATGCCGACCCGCCGGCCGCGCAAGGGGGAAACCGCGGTGCGGCTGGGTCGAATGGTGACCTGAGCGCGTCGCCTGATCGTTGCTCTCAGGGCGGCGACGCAGCCGACTTGACGGCGCTCTCTGCGGCGCGCACGAGCTCCTCGCCTGCGATCGCCGCCCACTTGTCGTAGGTCGGACGCGCGGCGGCCGCAAAAGCGGCGCGCCCGCTGGCGGTCAGCCGGAGCACGCTCATGTCGCGGCTCTTGAGCGTCGCCAGCGCCGACTCGCGCTCGGCGGCCGCAAGCCTTGCCAGCGCTTTCGCCGCCTCCTCCGCGGCGTTGCCGACGAGCGCGCGCTGTTCCGCGGACCACGCCTCCCACACGGCGCGGTTGACCGCAAAGATCGCGATCTCCGCGACGCCGTCCCACAGCGTCACGTTGCGCAATCCGAGACTGTCGAGACGTGTCGCGGCAAATGTCGCCACCGGCCCCTCCTGCGCGTCGAGTGCGCCGCTGCGAAACTGGTTCGCCGCCTCCGCGAACGGCATGGCAAACGGCAACGCGCCGAGTCCGGCGTAGAAGTCGACGAGAAAGCGCGTCGACGTGATGCGGACCTTGAGGCCGCGAATATCGTCGGGAATGCGAATCGCCTTCGAGCGGGCGACGAGCGCGCGATGACCGAGCGGCGCAAGCGCAAGCGGAACGGCGCCGGCGCGCTCGATCGCCGCGAAGAGCCGCACTTTCATGTCGCCCGTCGTGAGCGCCGCCAGCTCGTTCGGTTCGGGCGCGAGCCACGGCAAGCCGACGACGGCAAGCTCGTTCACCTGCGCCGACCAGTGGAGCGTGGAGCCGACCGCGAGATCCGCGGCGCCGTCGCGCAACGCCGCGAATTCGCGATCCGGGTCGCGCTGCGCCAGGGTCGCCCCCGGATGAATGTCTATCGGCAGCGCGCCGGCGCTTCCGTCGGCGACGAGTTTTGCCCACGTCTCGGCCGCCTTGCCCAGCGCGAAGGCGGGCCCGACGGCGACGGAGAGCTTCCACGCCTTCGGCTTCGCGGCGTCCTGGGCATCGACCGCGCTGGATGCAAGCATCCCCCAGGCACCGATAACGAGCAACCATGCGACGACACGCAGCGGCACGATGGTGACGATGTCCTGGTCCCGCATCAAGGTATCGAAGCGACGAAGTCTACGCCCTGGGCGCATGCGGGGGCGCCATCGATCCCGGGACCACGCTCGCTGCCTGCGACATCCCGTCCATCGCATCGCCGCGATGACACGCCTGCCGCGCACGGCTTCACCGCGGCGTTTGCGAGGGTCGGCATTGCCGGCAGCACGGTCGGGGCGCTCAACGACAAAGCGGTTCTCAAGAACTTCATCGACATCAACAGCAGCGTGCTCACAAAGGCCTACCGATGACTGGCAGTCGGTCAGTCCGAAGTGGCCGCGGTTCCCCGCACCACGGCGTCACGCCAGTACCGACGGTCGTGCTCGCGCTCGGCGCGAGGGAGCCGCGACGCACCAGCCGCGAACGTGAACGTCAGCGCGCCGTCGTAGTCGGTGCGAAACGTCCGGATGCCGGCCGCGTCATAGCGCGCGACGACCGCGGGCCGCGGATGGCCGAAGCGGTTGCGATAGCCCGGCGTATAGACGGCGATCTCGGGCGAAACCGCGGCAATGAACGCCGGCGTGGACGACGTCAGGCTGCCGTGATGCGGCACGAGCAGCACGTCCGCCCTCAGCGCCTCGGCGTCGCGACGCACGAGCTCCAGCTCGCCGCGCGCCTCGAGGTCGCCGGTCAGGAGCACGCGGCCATGGTCGGAATCGATCCGCACGACGCACGAGAGGTCGTTCGGCTTCACGCGCGGCGCGTCGTAGAGCGCCGCCGCCGGCTGCAGCATGGTGAAGCGCACGCCGTCCCATTCCCAGCGCTGGCCCGCGGTGCAGCGCAAGGCAACGCCGCCGTCGCGCGCGCGTTCCACCAGAATGGCGTTGTCTTCGGAAAGCGACGAGGACAGCCAGTCGACGGGCACGGTCTTCGAGGATCGAGAGTGCGCCGCCGCTGTGGTCGGCGTCCTGATGCGTGACGACCATGCCGTCGAGGCGGCGGACCCCTGTCGCACGAAGGAACGGCGCGACGATCCGGCCGCCGGCGTCCGCCGACTCCGTGAAGCGCGGACCGGTGTCGTAGAGAAGCGAGTGCCCATGTGTCTGGACGACGACGGCGAGTCCCTGGCCGACGTCGAGCACGGTCATGGTGAAGCTCCCGGGATGCCGGAGCCGGCGGCCGGACGACGAATAGCGGGACGAGTGCCAGCAACGCTAGGCCGCGCCCCGGAACGCCGCGAGGAGCGGCAACCCAGGCGACGCCAAGAATCGCCACCGCGATGGTCCACGCGGGCGGCGCGTGCTGCTGCCATACCGCCGCCGGCGCCGTCGACAGCCAGTCGAGCGGGATCATCAGCGCGGCGAACGCGGCGTGCGCGGCCTGGAACGGCAGCGCGATGGGAATGACGATGCCGAGGAGCGCCAGCGGCACGACGACAAAGGTCACCGCCGGAATCGCCAGCGCGTTCGCCAGCGGCGAGATCAGCGACACCTGCTGGAACAGCGCGAGCGTCCCCGGAACGAGGCCGATCGTGATCACCATCTGGGCGCGAGTCGCCGCGCGCAAGGCGCGCAGAAGGCGTGCGCCGCGCGACGCGGGGACCGGGCTCGCGAGCCTTCCCGCATGCGCGTAGAGCAGGAGCCCCACCGCGCCGAACGACAGCCAGAATCCCGGCGCGAACCCGGCCCACGGGTCCCACACGAGAACGACCGCCAGCGCCCACAGCCAGACGACGGCGGCCGTCCCCGGCCGCGCGAGCATGAGGCCGACCGCGGCGACGGCGAGCATCAGCAGCGTCCGCACCGCCGGGACCTGCGCGCCGGCGAGCAGCACGTAGAGCGTCGCCGCCGTCACGCCGACGACCGCGGCGACCTTGCGCGCCGGCACGCGTCCCGTAAGCCGCGCGCTGCGCCGCGCGAGCAGATACGCAATGCCGCCCGCGATCGCGGCGAACACCGTCACGTGCAGGCCCGAGATGCTGATGAGGTGCGTGATGCCCGTGCGATTGAAGACGCGCCATTGCGCTTCGGGAATGGCGCGCTGCTCGCCGATCGTCAGCGCGACAATGACGCCCGCATACGGCTGGTCCGGCAACGCATCGACGATGCGGTCGCGCACCGCGGTGCGCGCGCGCTGCACGTAATCGGAAGCACGGCCCGCGAACGCTGCGATCCGATTGTTCGCGTCGTCGTTGCGGACGTAGCCGGTCGCGCGGAAGCCATTCTCGAGCAGCCACGCTTCGACGTCGAAGCCGTAGGGGTTGACGGTGCCGTGCGGACGCTTGAGCCGCACGACGAGGCGCCACCGCTCCCCCGCGGCGAGCGCCGGAATCTCGTCGACTTCACCGCCCTTCCGGCGCTGCGCGTACCACGCGAGCGACAGCCGTTCGGGCACGATCGCGCCGGCGGTCTCCACGCGTTCGACGGCAAACGCGAAACGCGTGCCGAGGTCGGAGGCTTGCGGAAGATCGTCGACGACGCCGACGACCGCGATGTCCGCGCCTTCCCATGCGGCGGGCAGCGCGTCGGCGAGGCGCATCTCCGCGCGCCACGCCGCATAACCGTAGCCCAGCGCGGCGGCGGCCGCGATGGCGAGAAATCCGGCGACGTACCCGGTCGCACTTGCCGACGGCGCCCGCAGGCGCGCGAGAAATCCCGCCAGCCCGAATGCAGCCGCGGCCCCGAGCCACGCAGCCGCGTGCGGCAGCATCGGCTGCCATTGCAGCAGGACGGTGCCGACGGCGAACGCGGCAAGCGCGAGCGGCAGGGCGGGCATGAGCGGCCCGCGCGCCGCGAGCGATTCGGCGCGAAGGCCGTTCAGACTCTAGCGGCGGACAGAGCCTTTCGCCATCGGCCATTCGTCGGAGCGATAGGCACGCCGATTTGCGAACGTGGCACGCGGCGGGACCCCACCACTAGAACGGAAGACCAACGTAGTTCTCGGCGAGCGACGCCAGGGCCTTCGACGAGGACAAGAGATAGGCAAGCTCAGTGTCCTGAAGCCGCTGCTCGTACGAGCTGCTATCCGGAAACCGATGCAAGAGCGCAGTCATCCACCACGAAAACCGCTGCCCTTTCCACACGCGCGCCAGCGCGCGCCGCGAATAGCTGTCGAGTCCGCTGTCGTCGCGCTTCGCGTAATGGTCGACGAGCGCGTGATAGAGATAGTAGATGTCGGACGCGGCGCTATTGAGACCGCGCGCACCGGTCGGCGGGACGATGTGCGCAGCGTCCCCCGCCAGGAACAGGTTCCCGAAGCGCATGGGCTCGGCAACGAACGATCGTAGCGGGGCGATGCTCTTCTCGATCGAGGGTCCGGCCATCAACGACGTTGCGACATCCGCGGGGAGGCGGCGGCGCAACTCGTCGAAGAAGCCATCGTCGGACCAGTCATCGACCGAATCGGTCAACGGCACCTGAATGTAGTAGCGACTGAGCGTGGGCGAGCGAAGCGAGCAAAGCGCAAATCCGCGCTCGTGTTTCGCGTAGATCAACTCCGGCGATACCGGCTCGGTGCGCGAAAGCACACCCAGCCAGCCGAAAGGATAGACGCGCTCGTATTCGCGAATTCTGTCTCTCGGAATCGATTGGCGGCTGACGCCGTGAAAGCCGTCGCAGCCGACGATATAGTCGCAGTCGACCCGGATGACCTCGCCATCCTTCCTGTAAGTAAGGTAGGGGCGCGCCGTGTCGAAATCGTGCGGCGCCACATCCTCGGCATTGTGAATCACGATCCCGCCCAGCCGGTCGCGCCCCTCGTACAGGTCGCGCGTAAGCTCCGTCTGCCCATAGACGATCACCGTGTTGCCGCCGGTAAGGGCCTTCAGGTCCACGCGATCGCGAAGACCGTCGTGGGCGATATAGATGCCCTCGTGGATCTGTCCCTCGCGATCCATCCGCTCGCCGACCTGCGCCTCGCGCATCAGCGCCGCGAATCCATGCTCCAGCACCCCGGCGCGGATACGCCCGAGCACATAGTCACGGCTGTGCTTTTCCACGAGCACCGTGTCGATGCCGCGCAGCTGGAGTAGCTGGGACAGCAGGAGTCCGGAAGGTCCGCCGCCAATGACGGCAACTTGAGTCCTCATCGGCGAGTCCTATCTGCGTGTCGACTAAGGCTTGCCAGGGTCGCTTACGTTCTCGAACTTGTCGAACTCGACGTTCCAGAGCTCGCCGTTCTTCTTCTCGACGCGCCGCACGTAAATCGTCTGGACGATGTCGCGCTGCGGATCGATTGCGATCGGTCCCCGCGGGCTTTGATGCTTCCAGCCCTTCGCGACCTCCATCGCCTTGTCCCCGTCGATCTTGCCGTCGAGCTTGGCGATGATGTCGTAGATGAGTGCCATCCCATCGAAGGCACCGACGGTCATGAAGTTCGCGCGACCAGCGTCAGGCGCAACCTGAGAATATGCCTGCAGGAACGCCTTGTTCTCGGCAGAATCATGCGCCGCGGAATAGTGGAAGGTCGTGATCAGGCCGAGCGCCGAGTCTCCCATCGCATTCAATACATGATCGTCGGCGACATCGCCCGTTGCGATGGCCTTGATCCCTGCCTTTTCCAGTCCCCGCTCGGTGTACGCCTTCATCACCGCAATGCTTTGCTGCCCTGCAGGAACGAAGATGAAAACCGCATCCGGTTTGGCATCCTTCACGCGCTGAATGAACGGGCCAAAATCGGGGTTCTGCAGCGGTGTCCGAATGGACTCGGCAACCTGCCCGCCGCCCGCAGTGAACGCCTTCTTGAAGGCGCCCTCGGCATCGTTGCCCGGGCCGTAGTCCGCCACCAGCGTGATGACCTTCTTGATGCCATTCTTCGCAGCCCACGTGCCGAGGGGCGCACTGATCTGCGGCAGCGTCATCGAGGTGCGGGTGATGTAAGGCGACTTCGTCGGAATGATCGAGGTCGCCGCGTTGAAAATTACCATGGGTTTCTTCGCCTGAGTCGCGACGTCGGCGACGGCCAGCGCCTCCGGCGTCAAGCCGAATCCGGCGAGGAAGTCCACGTTTTCCTGCACGACGAGCTCCTGCGCGAGTCGCTTCGCCACCTCGGGCGAGGGACCGCCGGTGTCCTTGACGATGATCTGGACCTTCCGCCCCGCGACGGTGTCGCCGCGGAGCTTCTGGAACGCCTTGACCCCCGCCTCGAACTGCTTCCCGTAGTCGGCGAACGCGCCGGTGAACGGCGCAATCACGCCGACCTTTATAGGCTGTTGCGCGAAGGCCGGAACGGAGAAGAAAACACACGCGAACATCGTCGCGGCCAGCTTGTTCATGTGGACCTCATATCAGGTTTGGAAGAAGGGGGCATCGAACCCCCTTTTCGCGGCTAGTCGTCGCCGTCCTCGTCGTCGTCGCCATCGTGCTTCGACACGTTGCAAACGAAGTTGGCTGCGTCATCCGTGCTGCCATGGCCCTTATAGCGCGCTTGCTCCGGGTACGGGCACAGGGGCCGAGTCTGCATGCTGCCGTCCGGAAGCGCCTTCGACGCGAGTACCGTGTCGGGCGCCTTCCCATGCTCGACCCAGTTGACCACCGCGTCGAAGAGTCCCTGCGGTTGCGGACCGTTGCCACCGCCGCAGTGGCCGACGCCGGGCGCCATGAACAGGCGCGCGAACTTCTCGGTGTGCTTGTAGCCTCCGTTCAAGAGCGCGACCGTGTTGTAGTAGTCGATGGACCCTTCCGGCACGATCAACTGGTCGGCAAAGCCGTGCCACATGAGGACCTTGCCACCCTGAATGCGGAAGGGGAAGAGGTTCGGGTTGTCGGAAGCCATCATCGGTCCAACGTGCTGGACGTTGTCCTTGAAGAATTGCAGGTAGTTGTCGTAAGTCAGCACCGCCGGATTCCAGGTGGGATCGAAGTAGACCCAGAACTTCGCCTGCTCGGTGGTGGCGATGAACGGGGTCGCGCCGCCCAGAGCCGAGAGATCCGTGCCGCGCTCGTTCGGATACCAAAGACGCTTGTCACCCTTGCCGATGAGGAGCCGCGTCGCGAAATCCGGAACGTTGCACGAGGCGCCGCCTTTCGAGCAGCTGACGGGCCCTTTCCACATGTGGTCGATCGCGAGCGCCTCGGTGGGCGTGAGGCATGTGGCATCGCTCGGCGTGCAGCTCGCCTTCGTGATCGTCTTGTCGGCTTGAGCGCTGTAGTTGCAACTGCGTGGATCGGTGAGAACGCCGTCGACGACGCCATCCTGCGCGTCGCATGCGGCCACGGCCTTGCTCGTCGCGAGGCTCTCCTTGGCCGCGAGATTCGCGCCACCGCCGATCGGCCCGCCGTTGTCGAGTTGCTGAACCAGCCAGTACCACGCCTGCGCCGCCTGGAAACGATCCCAGTGAATCGCCGGAGCCCCGGCGAGAATGCCGTCGTAGTCGCCGGGATAGTCCTGCGCCATCCGCAGGCCCTGACGGCCGCCCGTCGAGCAGCCGTTCCAGTACGAATAGCTGGGGCGTTCACCATAGAACGCCTTGACGAGCTGCTTGCCGATCACCGCCATCATGTGCTCGGAGCGGGCGGCGAAGTCCGTCTGCAGCGCAATGTCGGGTTTGCCCGGGTTTGCCGCGCTGTTGCCCGCACAGTTGTTCACACAACCGAAACTCCCGTCGAGGAAGCTCAGGAACGGGGGAAACCGAGGTGGGCCGCCGGCATGCCCGGTGTCCGTCGTGGCACCGGCGTAGCCGTCAACCAGCGCGCTCGTCGGCACGGCGAGATTTGCGGTACCAGCGTACACGCCGCCGCCTAGAGACTGCCAACGACCGTTCCATGTGCCGCCCGTCGGCAGGCCAACCCAGATATGGATGGCCTGCGGAACCGTCACTTTGACGAGGCAGTAAGGAACGGCGCCGGGGTCGTTGCCGGTGGTCCCGGTCGACACTTCGTCGATCGTCACGCCAGGGACGTCTGCCTTCAGCGTGACCGATCCGATCCCGGCCGCGTCGCAGGTAGTGACGGGGTTCTTCGCGTAGGCAAAGGGCGCGGCGAGTCCAAAGACCACGCCGACGCAAGTGGGAATGAGTGCCTGCTTCCACGCGCGGACCGCAATTCCTAGGTATCTCCATGATCACTTCCTCCGTTTTGGTGCCACCGCTCGCGATGGCGGCTACACGAAGGTGACAGTAACCAAAGACCCCTGTATCTTCAATTCCGATTCACCAATATCGATTATCTGTTTTTCCGATAAACATCGTGCTCCGCTCTGTTTGATCTCAACCTGCTGCCGGTGCTGGCGGCGATCTATGACCAAGGGAGCGTCAGCACGGCGGCGCGGCATCTTGGCATGAGCCAATCCGCGGTGAGCACGGCCTTGTCCCGACTTCGCGCCAAGTACCGCGATCCGCTGTTCCATCGCACCGGTCACGGCATGGAGCCCACGCTTCGAATGCATTCCTTGATCGTTCCGCTGCGTGAGGCGCTGTCGCGCGTCGATGGCACGCTGACCTCCGAGCCCGAGTTCCACCCCAAGAGCACGGAGCGTGCTTTCACCTTCGCCATGTCGGATTTGGGCGAGATGGTCTTCATGCCCAAGATCCTGCGTCGCGTGCGTGAGCTCGCCCCGCACGCGACCGTACGCTCGGTCGCGGCCAGCGCGTCACAGATCGAGCGAGGGCTGGAAACCGGCGAGATCGACCTGGCAGTCGGCTACTTTCCCGACCTGCGGGAGAAATCGTTTCGAGAGAAGCACCTCTTCTACCATCACTTCGTGTGCCTGCTGCGAACAGACCATCCGATCAGGGCCACCACGTTGTCGCTGCCCCAGTTTCTGCACCTCCAGCACGCCGTCGTCTACGGCGCCGGTCGCTCGTACGAGATTTTCGAGCGATTTCTAAAGGCGAAAAAAATTCATCGGCGCGTCGTGCTGCAGACGCCGCATTTCATGAGCATTCCCTCGATTATTTCGCGATCGGACCTGATCGTCACCGTGCCCCATGCTGTCGGCGTGTTCGTCCAGGACGCGCACATGAATATCCGGATCGTGCAGCCGCCGATGCGGACGCCAAAGATCGATCTCAAGTTGCACTGGCATCGCAATTTCCAGCGCGATCCGAAGAACAAGTGGCTGCGCGAGCTCGTTGCCGGCCTGTTCACCGACGAGCTGGACGAATGGCAGATGTGATCGTGCGCCTGGAAGCGCGCGCGCATGCGCGTTGGCGCGTCTTCTAGCCGGGAACGTCGACGTACCTCGCGAGCTCGATCAGATTGCCGTCCGGGTCGCGCACGTAAACCGATTCGATCGGCCCCAGCGCGCCCGTGCGCACGACGGGGCCTTCTTCGACGGGAATGCCGCAAACCGCGAGATGCGCGACGATGGCGGCGGCATTTTCCGCGACGATCAGGCAAATGTCGGCGGACCCCGCGGTGGGCCGCGCCGCGATCGCGGCGACTTTGCCGGCTCCGCCTTCAGCCGTCTGTCCGACGGGATGGAGATTGAATTTCTGGCGACCGAACGACAGCGCCTTGCGCCCGTTGCCGAAGGTCACGACCTTCATCCCGAGCACCTCGGTGTAGAAACGAATCGTCGCCGCAACGTCGCGGCAGGTCAGCACGAGGTGGTCGATCCGCTGGACGGTCAGCATCTATTTATTTGGGCTTTGGCCAAAGGATCATCTGCGTGCAGCGGAACAGCGCGATCGTGCCGCCGTCGGCATGCCGCGTGACCGTCGCATCCCAGACCTGCGTCGTGCGGCCGAGATGCGCGGGTTTCGCCACGCACGTCAGCGTGCCTTCGCGCGCGGTGCCGAGAAAGTTGGTCTTCAACTCGACGGTCGTGAAGTTTTCCGCGCCTTCCGGCAGATGCGCGAGGCAACCGTATCCGCACGCGGTGTCGGCGAGCGCCACGATGGTCGCTGCGTGCAGGTAGCCGTTTGGCGCGAGCAGTTCCGGCCGGATGTCGAGCTCGGCGACCAGCAGTCCCTGCTCGATCGCCATGACGCGATAGCCCATGAGCCCGGGCAGTCGACCCGCGCCGCGCTTCTGCATGACCTCGACCGTGAAGCCTGGACGCAACGACATGTTCGTTCTCCGCGCGATCAGAGACGTTGCTCGACCCACGCGGCGACGGACTTCAGCGCCGCCGGCAGCCCCGACGGATCGGTGCCGCCCGCTTGCGCCATGTCGGGGCGTCCCCCGCCCTTGCCGCCGACCTGCTGGGCGACGTGGTTGACGAGCTCGCCGGCCTTCACCTTCGCGGTGAGGTCCGGCGTCACGCCGGCGATCAGCGTGACCTTGCCGTCGGCCACCGATGACAACACGATGGCCGCGCTTTTCAGCTTGTCTTTCAGCTTGTCCATGGTCTCGCGCAGGCTCTTCACGTCGGCGCCGTCGAGTGACGCCGCCAGCACCTTCGCGCCCTTGACGTCGACCGCGCTGCCCGCGAGATCGTCGCCCGCGCTCGACGCGGCCTTGGCCTTCAGCTTCGCGAGCTCGCGCTCGGACGCCTTCGCGCCCTCGATCAGCTGCGCGATCTTCGCCTCGAGCTCGGCGGCCGGCGCCTTCAGCGCAGCCGCGGCGGCATTGACGGCGGCTTCCTGCGCCTGCACCCACTTGAGCGCGCCTTCGCCGGTGACCGCCTCGATGCGCCGGATGCCTGCCGCCACGCCACCTTCGCCGACGACCTTGAAGAAACCGATGTCGCCCGTGCGCGCGACGTGCGTGCCGCCGCACAGCTCGCGCGACGTGCCGATGTCGAGCACGCGGACCTCGTCGCCGTATTTTTCGCCGAAGAGCATCATCGCGCCGGACTTCTGCGCTTCGTCGATCGGCATCACGCGCGCCTGCGTCGCGGCATTGGCCTGGATCTCGCGGTTGACGATCTGCTCGACGCGGCGGATCTCCTCGTCGGTCATCGGCGCGTTGTGCGCGAAGTCGAACCGCGTCTTGTCCGGGTCGACCAGCGAGCCCTTCTGCTGGACGTGCGGACCGAGCACCTCGCGCAGTGCCTTGTGCATCAGATGCGTGGCCGAATGGTTGCGCACCGTCCGCGCACGCGCGGCATGGTCGACCTCGGCCGCGACGGTGTCGCCGACTTTGAGCTCGCCGGTTTTCACTTCGCCGACATGCCCGAAGACGTCGGCCTGGATCTTCTGCGTGTCGTCGACGGCGAAGAGCGTGAGGCAGGCGCCGCCTTTGGAGAGCTCGCCGCGGTCGCCGACCTGACCGCCCGACTCGGCGTAGAACGGCGTCTCGTCCAGCACGACCACGCCGGCGTCGCCGGTGACCAGCGACTGCACGGCCACGCCGTCCTTGTAGAGCGCCGTCACGCGGCCTTCGTGCGACAGCGTCTCGTAGCCGTGGAAGGCCGTCTTGCGTCCGGTGTAGTCGAGCTGCGCGCCCACCTTGAACTGGCTCGCCGCGCGCGCTCGCTCGCGCTGCGCGTTCATCGCCTTCTCGAAGCCGGCCTCGTCGACCTTGACACCGCGCTCGCGGCACACGTCGGCGGTGAGGTCGAACGGAAAGCCGAACGTGTCGTAGAGCGTGAACGCCGTCGCGCCGTCGAGGACCTTCTTGCCGCCCGCGAGCGCGTGATCGAGCATCTTCATGCCGTGCTCGATCGTCTCGCCGAAGCGCTCCTCCTCCTGCTTCAGCACCTGCGCGACGCGCGCTTTTTCGCGCCGCAGCTCGGGGTAAGCGTCGCCCATCGCGCGGTCGAGGTCGGGAACGAGCTTGTAGAAAAACGGCTGCTTCTGCCCGAGCTGGTAACCGTGACGGATCGCGCGCCGGATGATTCGCCGCAGCACGTAGCCGCGGCCGTCGCTCGATGGAATCACGCCGTCGACGATGAGGAACGAGCATGCGCGGATATGGTCGGCGATGACGCGCAGGCTGGGCGACAGGTAGTCCTTGGCGCCCGTCTCGCGCACGGCGGCGCGAATCAGTTCCTGGAAGAGGTCGATCTCGTAGTTGCTGTGCACGTGCTGCAGCACGGCCGCCAGGCGTTCCAACCCCATCCCGGTGTCGACGCATGGCGCGGGCAGCGGCGTCAGCGTGCCGTTGGCGTCCCGGTCGAATTGCATGAACACGAGGTTCCAGATCTCGATGTAGCGGTCGCCCTCGGCCTCGGGCGATCCGGGCGGGCCGCCCCACACTTCCGGCCCGTGGTCGTAGAAGATTTCGGAGCACGGGCCGCACGGGCCTGTATCGGCCATTTGCCAGAAATTGTCGCTCGCATACTTGGCGCCCTTGTTGTCGCCGATGCGCACGCAGCGCTCGGGCGGCACGCCGATGTCCTTCGTCCACAGGTCGTACGCCTCGTCGTCGTCGATGTAGACGGTCGTCCACAGCTTTTCCGGAGGCAGGCCGTACACCTTGGTCAGAAGCTCCCACGCGAAGCGGATCGCGTCGCGCTTGAAATAGTCGCCGAACGACCAGTTGCCGAGCATCTCGAAGAACGTGTGGTGGCGCGCCGTGTAGCCGACGTTTTCGAGATCGTTGTGCTTGCCGCCCGCACGCAGGCAGCGTTGCACCGATGTCGCACGCACGTAGGGCCGCTTTTCGACGCCGAGAAACACGTCCTTGAACTGGACCATGCCCGAATTCACGAACAGCAGCGTCGGATCGTTCGCGGGGACGAGCGACGACGACGGCACGACGGTGTGGCCGCGTTCCTTGAAATAGTCGAGGAACCGGCTGCGTATTTCGTTGGCGGTCATGCGAGGGCAGTCGTTCGGCAAAGCCGTTGATTTTACGCGGGAACTGCCACAACCGCCAAATTGGACATCGAAACCGCGCAGCGGCAATCGACCGCTGCGCAGCCGTCCAAATCGTGAAAGCGGACGCCCGGCGTCGAGCACCGACAACCGTCAGGTGCGCGTTCCGAAATTGCTACTTCGTTGGCGACGCCTCGACCGGGTATCCCGCTTCTTCCCAAGCGGGAAAGCCGGCCGCAAAGTAGTACACCCGCTTGAAGCCCCATAACAGGGCCTTGGCGCTGGCATAGGCCGAGTCGGGGCAGGTCTTGCCGTGACAGGACAGGACCAATTCGTCATCCTTGCCGACGATGCGCGACAGACTTTCCCGTGACAATTCGGTGGCGACGTCAAGGTTGAACGCGCCTGGAACATGGCTGCTGGCGAAAGGCTTGGCAGGGCGCACATCGACGAATTTGACGCGGCGGTCGTGCAGCGTCTTTGCTTGCTGGAGATCGATCGTGGTGGCGCCAGTAACGTCGTAATAACCGCCGCTCTTGCGCAGCAGCGCGCGATATTTCTCGAACGGTATATCGGTTCCCGCGCCCTCCGGAATACCAGCCTTGCGCAGGCCCTCCATCAGCCGGTCGCGGTATGCCGGATCGTAGTTGAAAATGTCGCCGTACCACCACCAGCCTCCAAACATCTGGACGGTGATGGTGTTGTAACCCGCGGACACACTCAATTCGTTGAACGTCTTGATAGCCTCGGGGATGCCACTCTTGCGTCCAAGATGTCCAAGGCTCGCAATCAGCGTGACGTAGTCGTCCGGGACATCGGTTTTCATTGCCAAGAGTCTTTCGACGGTCCGGACCGCTTCCTCGTAACGTTGCTGGTGGAAAAGCGACATCGCGAGCGTGCGCAGATACTCCGGCGAGTACAGGGGATCGAGCCGCATCGCCCAGCGCACCGACTCCTCGGCCTCCGCCGCCCGCCCCGTCGCATTGAGGATGCGCGCCTTGCTGAGGTAATTGTCGGGGTCGTTCGGGGCAAGCGCCATGGCGAGGCCAATCTCGGTGAAGGCCTCCTCGTAGCGCCCCTGCTTCGCGAGAAACTCGGCGGTCACGGCGTGAGCCAGCGCATTGGGTCGCCGCATCGCCTTGACGAGGGCCGCTTGCATGCGGTCAAAGGCGCGCTGGTATCCGCCCTGGGTGGTCGACTCCCAGTAGGATTGGACGATCCGCCAGGACGCCGCTGCCACGGCGGCATGTGCTCGCGCGTACTCCGGGTCGAGCGAGATCGCCTGCTCGAACAACGCGATCGCCTTGTTGGTTTCATCCTCGGAGCCCTGGCGATAGTGTGCCCAGCCGCGCAGCACCGCATCGTAGGCTTGGGGATTTCGGGTCTCCGCAAGTTCAAGCCTCGACCGTTCGTCGTGAGTGAGATTCACCGCAAGCGCGGCGACGATTTGCCTGATGACTTTGTCCTGCAGTGCGAAAATGTCGCGCATCGACCCGTCGTAGCGCTCCGCCCAGAGGTGCTGGCCACCGAGCGCGTCGACGAGCTGCGCATTGATGCGAACGGTGTCACCCTCGCGTCGGACACTTCCCTCCAACACGTAGCGCACGCCAAGATCCTTGGCGACCTGCTGCACCTTCACGGACTTGCCCTTGTAGGTCCAGCTGGAGTTGCGCGCAATGACCAGGATTCCGGAGAGCTTGGAAAGATCCGTGATGATGTCGTCGGTCATGCCATCGGCGAAGTAACTGTTCTCCGAACTGCCGCCGAGGCTATCGAATGGCAGGACCGCGAGGGAAGGCCTGTCCGGATGCATTGTCGCGGGCGGCACGGACGCGGCCTCACGGTTCGTCGTTCGCGAGGATTGGAGGTACCACGCTATCGTTGCTCCGATTACCAGCAGCGCGACAAATGCTGCGCCGAGCCACCGCCGGCTGGTAGATCGGGCCAATCGTTGCCAGTCCCTACGTTCTCGAACCTGCATTTGCGGTGACGCGCTTCCGAGGTCCACTCGAAATACCTCGACGGGTCGCGCGATGTTCTTGACCTGCTGCGCGCCGAGATCCTCGAAAGTGAAGCTCAGCTTATCGAGGACTTGATCGCGCACGACTCGGCTTACGCAAATCCCGCCGGGTTCAGCCAGCATTTGCAGACGCGCTGCGATATTGACGCCGTCACCAAAGATGTCATCGCCGTCAATGATGATGTCGCCGACATTGATGCCGATACGAAAGTCCAGTCGCTTATCCGGGGCAATGCTCGTGTTGCGCTCGGCCATGCCCCGCTGCACGTCGACAGCGCAGCGCACTGCATCGACGACGCTCGAGAATTCCAGCAACAGGCCGTCACCGGTCGTCTTGACGATGCGGCCGCCATGTTCCGCGATCTTGGAGTCGATAAGCTCCCGCCGGTGGGCCTTCAGTGCCGCCAGCGTGCCACTATCGTCCATGCCCATGAGGCGCGAGTATCCGGCCACATCGAGCGAGACGATTGCCGCAAGTCGCCGGTGGTCCCGCGCCAAGCACACCTCCCCTGAGCGTTCGCTCTACCGCGATATCGAACACGCACCGATTGCACAATGTACCACCCGCCGTGCTCGCGAATGTCCGGAAAGGAACGGCAGCGTCGGTCAACGACCATTGTCGGCGAAATCGCGCTACGGCAGCCCTTGGCCGGATTCAGACCGTTCGGACGCGGCGAGATGGACGACTGGCCCAGTGCCCAACCCGTCCCGGCCAGCACCCGTCTTGACTTGACGCGCTACGCCCGATCGTCGATTTACGCGATGCGCTACGCAGCGCGCCCGCGTGGGCCGCTGCAGGCGCTTACTCAGAGGGCGGATTTCGCAGAAGCTTGAAGATGGCCGACAGCGCGAACCCGCGGCTTTGCAGGAAGCGCACCTGCCGTGCCTTTTCGCGATCGTTGGCGGGCGGCGCGCCGAACTTGCGCAGCCACAGCGCGACCATGGCGTCCTGATCGTCGACGTCGCTCGCGGCCACCGCCGCCGACGCGACATCGGCGTCGACACCCTTCGCCTTGAGCGACGCGGAGATGGCGCGCTTGCTCATCGCGCCCGCCTTTTGCCCGACCAGCGACTTCGCGAATCGCGCGTCGGAGAGATAGCCGAGCGCTGCTATTTCGTCGAGGACGGCGTCCACCTCGTCGCGCGTGGCGCCGGTCGCGACGAGCTTGTCGCGCAACTCGGCGCGCGAATGTTCCCGTCGCGCGAGATGGCCGATCGCGCTGGCCTTGAGCGATTTCGGCGCCCGCGTCGACTTGCCGGGACGGGCGGCTCCGAACGCCGTGGGATTACTCCTCGGGCGGCGGTTCGCCGCGTGCACGCAACGCGCCGGGGACCGGCACGCCGACCGTCATGCGGATCCTGGCTTCGATCTCGTCGGCCATTTCCGGGTGCTCGCGCAGGAATTCGCGCGTGTTGTCCTTGCCCTGGCCGATCTTTTCGCCGTTGTACGCGTACCACGCGCCGGACTTGTCGATGATGTCATGCGCCACGCCCAACTCGATGATTTCGCCATGGCGCGAAATGCCCTCGCCGTAGAGGATGTCGAACAGCGCCTCGCGGAATGGCGGCGCGATCTTGTTCTTCACCACCTTGACGCGCGTTTCGTTGCCGACGACTTCCTCGCCGCGCTTGATCGCGCCGATCCGGCGGATGTCGAGGCGCACCGACGCGTAGAACTTGAGCGCGTTGCCGCCGGTGGTCGTTTCCGGATTGCCGAACATCACGCCGATCTTCATCCGGATCTGGTTGATGAAGATGACGAGCGTATTCGCGCGCTTGATGTTGGCGGTGAGCTTGCGCAGTGCCTGGCTCATGAGCCGCGCCTGCAGGCCGGGGAGCTGGTCGCCCATCTCGCCTTCGATTTCGGCCTTGGGCACGAGCGCCGCGACCGAGTCGATCACGATGACGTCCACGCCGCCCGAGCGCACCAGCATGTCGGCGATTTCGAGCCCCTGCTCGCCGGTATCCGGCTGCGAGATCAGGAGGTCGCCGACGTTGACGCCGAGCTTGCCCGCGTAGACCGGGTCGAGCGCGTTTTCGGCGTCGATGTAGGCGGCGGTGCCACCGGCTTTCTGCACCTGCGCGACGACCTGCAGCGACAGCGTCGTCTTGCCGGAGGATTCGGGACCGTAGATCTCCACGACCCGCCCCCGCGGCAGGCCGCCGACGCCGAGCGCGATGTCGAGCCCGAGCGAGCCGGTGGACACGACCTGCAGGTCGTTCTGGATCTGGGCGTCGCCCATTTTCATGATCGAGCCCTTGCCGAACTGCTTTTCGATCTGCGCGAGGGCGGCGGCGAGCGCCTTGTTTTTCTGGTCGTCCATGGGGGAGTCGAGGGGCATGTCAGTAATCTCCGGAGTATCGCCCGGCGGCCTGGCGACCGGGAAGGCGGGCTTTACGCGGGGGCATCATGGCATAGAACGATCGTTCGATGCAACCCCCTAAATGGCCTAACCCAGCCTCCACTCAGCGGGACGCCGCGCGATCCAGGATGCCGTCCAGGGCGACGGCGACGGACGCCTCGCGGACCGCCGCGCGATCCCCGGGAAAGTGGTGCGAAACCGCCTCCACCGCGCCGCCGCGGACACCCCAGGCGAACCAGACCAGCCCGACGGGCTTGTCCGCCGTTCCGCCCGCCGGACCCGCGACGCCGGTGACGGCCACCGCGATGTCCGCGCGACTGCGTTCCAGCGCGCCGGAGACCATCTCGCGCGCGGTTGGCTCGCTGACCGCGCCGAATCGGTCCAGCGTTTCCGGTCGAACGCCCAGCAACTCGATCTTCGCCTCGTTCGAATAGGTGACAAAACCGCGGTCGAACCAGCCCGAGCTGCCGGCGATGTCGGTGATCGCGCCGGCGACGAGTCCGCCAGTGCAGGACTCCGCGGTCGCGGCGGTCCAGGCGCGGGTGGTCAGCGCCGCACCGACCGCCATCGATCGTTCACGAATCGTAGGGCATCACTCGCAACGCCCCGGCGGACCACGATAGTGATAGCTGTAGATCGTCGCGAATCCGAACTTGCGGTAGATCGCGATCGCCGGCGCGTTGTCGGCGCTGACCTGCAGGTAGGCCACGTTCGCGCCATGCTGCCACGCCCACGACAGCAGCGACGCGCATGCGAGCGTCGCGTACCCCTTCCCGCGCGCATCTTCCGCGGTGACCACGTCGTACACGCCGACGAGCTCGCCTTCGACCGCCACCTGCGCGGTGCAGACGACGCGGCCGGCCGCGCTGATCGCAACACATCGCTTGTCGAGCGGCGAATTCTCGAGGCGCTCGCGATGGGCCTCGCGCTGCCCGACCGTGGAACTGCGCAGCTCGCCGACGGCCTCGACGAACGCCGCTGCCCCCAGCGCCGCGATCTCGACGTCTTCCTGCGCATCGGGAATCGCCGGGGCCTCGCAGAGCTCCATCGCCTGCACCAGCGTTTCGTCGAAGGCCAGGTAGCCGCGCGCGGCGAGAACGTCTTCGAGATCGGCGGGACAATTGAACGGCGTCATCCGGAAGAGCGGCGCCAGCCCGTGCTGTGCGTAGATCCTTTCGCAATGCTCGATCTTGCGCGGCAGCGGCAGCGTCGAGCCGAAAAACGCATTGACGCTTCGCCCGCGCTTCGCCTTTCCGGCCGACAGCTTCAGCAGCCAGCCGTCGTAGAAGAGCTGCCGCTGCGTCTGCATCGCGTTGAGGCCCGCCTCCTCGATCCGCCGCGGATCGAGGCGCGCCGATTCGGTGCAGGCGCCGGTCATCCGAAAAGACGCTGCCAAAGCGCGAACACGAGCAGCGTATAGCCGGCCGCGAGCAGGTCGTCCAGCATCACGCCGGTGCCGTTCTTCATCGCGCGGTCGAGCTGCCGGATCGGCGGCGGCTTGAAAATGTCGAACAGGCGAAAGAGCAGGAAGGCGATCGCGACCCGGAGCGCGTCGTCGCCGACGAAATAGAGCACGAGCAGGAACGCGACGACCTCGTCCCAGACGATCGCGCCGTGATCGGGGACGCCGAGGTTGCGCCCGGTGATGCCGCACACCCAGATGCCGATCAGCGCGAACGCGACGATCGCGACGAACAGGAACGGATCCGGCAGGGTCGCGCGGAGCGCCATGGCGATCGGAATCGCGAGCAGCGTGCCGAACGTTCCCGGGGCCACGGGCGCGAGGCCGGCGCCGAATCCGAGCGCGATGAAATGCGCTGGATGGCTCACCAGGAAGTGCAGCGGTGGCGCCTTCGCCTTCATGATTCCGCGTTCGTGAAATGGTTGTACGCGCGCGGCAGCGTCGGCAGCGGGACGCCGCGCTCGTCGATCACCACGAGCCCCGGCGGTTCCACGATCGAACCAATGCGCGTCAGCGGCAGCGCGAGTTTCGCCGCGATTTCGGCGATGCGCCGCGCATCGGACGGCGCGGCGGTGAACACCAGCTCGTAATCGTCGCCGCCGGCGAGCAGGCATGCGAGCGCAAGATCGCGTTCGCCCCCCGCGAGCATCGCCCCGAGCGCTTTCGAGCGCGGGAGCGCACCCATTTCGACGACGGCGCCGACCTGCGAGCGTTCGAGGATGTGGCCGAGATCGCCGGTGAGACCGTCCGACACGTCGATCGCCGCGGAGGCCACGCCGCGCAGCGCAATGCCGAGCGCAATGCGCGGCTGCGGCATGTCGAGACGCAGGCGGACCGCGGCGAGCGCATCGGCGGCGAGAAAGCCGCGGCCGCCCAGGACCGCGACCGCGAGCGCGGCATCGCCCAACGCTCCCGACGCGTAGATGTCGTCGCCCGTCCGCGCCCCGTCGCGCCGCAGCGCCTGCCCGGACGGTGTTTCGCCGAGGATCGTGACGCACAGGTTGCGCGGCCCGCGCGTCGTGTCGCCGCCGACGAGATCGACGGCATGCGCATCGGCAAGCGCGTGAAAGCCGCGCGCGAACGCCTCGAGCCACGCCGGATCGCTGTCCGGCAGCGCGCCCGCCAAAAGCGCCCAGCGCGGCGTCGCGCCCATCGCCGCCATGTCGGAGAGATTCACCGCCAGCGCCTTGTGCCCGAGCCGTTCGGGATCCGCGCCAGGGAAAAAATGCCGGCCCTCGACCAGCATGTCGACCGAGACCGCGAGCTCGCAGCCGGGCGTGGGCACGAGCAGCGCCGCATCGTCGCCGACCCCGAGCACGACCGACCGCGATCGCGGCGGCCGCGAAAAGAAGCGTTCGATCAGCTCGAATTCGTCCACGCGGGGATTGTAGAGCGAAACGAGCGCGGTTTCGTCAGCGCGGCGCGTCGCCGATCTCGCGCTGCCAGCGCGCGAGGAGCCGCTTTTTCTCGGCCGGCACGCCGAATCGGGCGGGGTCGACGTCGATGACGCGAGCGTTCGCGTACCGCGCTGCTTCCGGCCGCACCTCGGCGAAACGGTTGGCCGGCAGGATGAGATTGCGCGTTCGATTGGCGAGCTCCTGCGCGTTGCGGGTCAGCGCCCAGTCGTAGAAAGCGCGCGCGTCGGCGGGATTCGGCCCGCCCGCGACGATCGCCATGCCGCCGAGCGCGTCACCCGTGCCCTCGCAGGGAATCGTCACATCCACCGGAAAGCCCGCCAGCTGCTGCGTCACGAACTCGTGGACGAAGGTCACCCCGACCGCGACTTCGCCGCGCGCGACGGAGGGTCCTTGCGCCGTTCCCGATTGCGTGTACCGGATCACGTTGGCGTCGAGGCGCTTCAGGTAGTCGAATGCGGCGTCCTCGCCGTGGAGCGCGACCAGCGTCGCGAGTATCGTGTAGCCGGTACCGCTCGTCACCGGATTGGAGAGCTCGATCTCCTTGCGAAATTCGGGCTTCGCGAGGTCCGCCCAGCAGCGCGGCGTGCTCAAGCCGCGCTTCGCCAGCAATCCGGGGTTCGTGCCGAAGCCGATGATGATGCGGTAGATCGCGACGGCGCGGTCGCCGGTCGCGTCCGCCTGACGCTGCGCCCACGGATAGAGGTCGACGAGCTTCGGCGAGCGATACGGGGCGAACAGGCCTTCGGCGACGCCCTGCAGGAACGAATCGAACGTGCCGCCGTACCAGAGATCGGCCTTCGGATTGTCGCGCTCCGCGCGGAGCTGCGCATAGACTTCGCCAGTGGCCTTGCGCGTCATCGCAACGACGGTGCCGGTCTCGCGCGTGAACGCCTGCGCGGCGAGCTCGCACGCATCCGGGTCGTGCGTGCAGTAGACGACGAGGGGTCCGGCTTGCACCGGCAGCGGCGCGGCAACCAGCATGGCAAGCAGCACGAGCGCGACGAGCGTCCCGCCCGCGGACCGCCGCATCAGGCGAAACATCGCGGGATCAGCCGGCGCCGGCGGCGCGCTCGGCGGCGAGCGCGCGGATCTCGTCGGCGCGCAGGTCGGCGGCGACCTTGTCCAGCACGCCGTTGACGAACTTGTGACCGTCGGTCCCGCCGTAGGATTTCGCGAGCTCGACCGCCTCGTTGATCACCACGCGATACGGAATCTCGAGGCGGTGCTGCAATTCCCAGGTGCCGATGACGAGGATCGCGCGCTCGATGGGCGAGAGCCCGTCGGCCGCGCGGTTGAGCCATGGCGCCATGCGCTCCACCAGCGCCGGCTCGTCGCCGGTGACGCCCGCCCACAGCTCGTCGAAGTACACGTGGTCGGCCAGCGCGAAGCCGCTCGCGTCGGCGAGCTGCGCGCGGATCGCCGGGACCGCATTGCCCGACAGTTGCCGCTGGTAGAGGCCCTGCAGCGCGAACTCGCGGGCACGACGGCGCGGATTGGTCCTCATCGCTGCCTGCCGGGGCGGCTAGAGATCATCGATCGCGTCCAGCAGGTTCGCGAGCTCGAGCGCCGCCTGCGCCGCCTCGAAACCCTTCGTGTCGGCACGCTCGAGCGCCTGTGCCTCTGTGTCCGTCGTCAGGATGCCGTTGCCGATCGGGATGCCGAACTCGAGCTGCACGCCGGCCACACCCGCCGCCGATTCGTTGGCGACGATCTCGAAATGATAGGTCTCGCCGCGAATCACGGCGCCGAGCGCCACCAGCGCATCGAAGTCCCCCGCTTGCGCGAGCCGCTGCAGCGCGAGCGGCGATTCCAGCGCGCCCGGCACCGACACGACCACCGTGTCGCGCTCCGCGACGCCGGCTTCGGCCAGCGCGCGCAGCGCCCCCGCGAGCAGCTTGTCGCCGATGGCGCCGTTGAAGCGCGACACGACGACGCCGACGCGGCGGCCGTCGCCGGATGTGTTCGATGGAATGCGCATCACGTCGGACATGGCCGTCACGACGCCTTGCGCTGGGCGGGTTGCTCGATGTATCCCGTCACTTCGAGGTCGAAGCCGGCCATGCTCGGCATCTTGCGCGGCTTCGCCATGAGGCGCATCCGGCCGACATTGAGATCGCGCAGGATCTGCGCGCCGATCCCGTAGTTGCGCAGGTCCATTTTCGGCGAGACCGCGGCGTCGGCGGCCACGGCGCGGCGGCGCAGCTCCTGCGCGCTTTCCGGCCGGTGCAGCAGCACGACCACGCCGCGGCCGGCTTCGGCGACGGCGGCGAGCGCGGCCGGGATCGTCCACGAATGCGACGTGCTGTCGGTGTCGAGAAGGTCCATGACCGACAGCGGCTCGTGCACGCGCACGAGCGTCTCGGTATCCGGCGACAGCGGCCCGCGCACGAGCGCCAGGTGCGTCGCGTCGGTCAATTTGTCGCGGTAGACGACGAGGCGGAACGCGCCGTGCTCCGTCGTCAGCGGGCGCTCGGCGATCCGCTCGACCAGTCGCTCGGTGCGGCTGCGATGGTGGATCAGGTCGGCAATCGTGCCGATCTTGAGGCCATGCGCCTGCGCGAACGGGATCAGGTCGGGCAGCCGCGCCATCGTGCCGTCGTCGTTCATGATCTCGCACAGCACCGCCGACGGATTGAGCCCGGCGAGCCGCGTCAGGTCGCAGCAGGCCTCCGTATGGCCGGCGCGGGACAGCACGCCGCCCGGCTGCGCAATCAGCGGGAACACGTGCCCCGGCTGCACGATGTCCTCGGGCCGGGCGTCCGGACGCGCCGCGACCTCGACCGTGTGCGCCCGGTCGGCGGCGGAAATGCCGGTGCTGATGCCCTCGGCGGCCTCGATCGACACCGTGAAGTTCGTGCCATGCACCGAGCGGTTGTGCGACGTCATCGGCGGCAGGCGCAAGCGCTCCGCATGCTCGGCGGTGATCGGCATGCAGATCAGGCCGCGGCCGTGCTTCGCCAGGAAGTTGATCTTTTCGGGCGTGACGAAGTCGGCGGCGAACACGAGGTCGCCCTCGTTCTCGCGGTCCTCCTCGTCGACCAGGACGATCATGCGGCCGGCCTTGAGGTCGGCGATGATTTCGGCGGTGGTGCTGAGCGTCATGAGGGCGAGACGGGCGGAAAAACGATCATTTTACTCCGCGGACCGCCGCACGCGGAACCACGCGGCATAGAGCGCCGGCAGGAAGACGAGCGTCAGCACCGTCGCGACGAGAATTCCGCCCATCATCGCGACCGCCATCGGCCCGAAAAAGGCGCTGCGGACCAGCGGAATCATCCCCAGCACGGCGGCGGCCGCGGTCAGCACGATCGGCCGGAAGCGGCGCGTCGTCGCGCCCACGATTGCCTCCCATGGCGCGTGGCCGGCGGTGACGTCCTGCTCGATCTGGTCGACGAGGATGATCGAGTTGCGCATGATGATGCCGGAGAGCGCAATCGTCCCCAGCATGGCGACGAATCCGAACGGCAGTCCCGACACGAGGAGTCCCGCCGTGACGCCGATCAATCCCAGCGGCGCGGTCAGGAGCACCATCAGCGTGCGCGAGAAGCTCCGCAACTGGATCACGAGCAGCGTGACGATCGTCAGCAGCATCAGCGGGACGCCGGCGACGATCGATTTCTGTCCGCGGGCCGAATCCTCGATGGCGCCGCCGATTTCGATGCGATAGCCGAGCGGCAGCTCCGCGCGCAGCGCTTCGAGCCGCGGGTCGATCCGCTTCGTGACGTCCGGCCCCTGCGCGTCACCCAGCACGTCGCCGCGGACGGTGACCGTCGGCAGGCGGTCGCGCCGCCAGATGATGCCGTCCTCCTGCTCGTAGCGGATATCGGCGATCTGGGTGATCGACACCGCCTTGCCGCTGCGCGAGGGCAGCGCGAGGTCCTTGAGGAACGAGAGCTTCGCGCGCTCGTCGGGCGCGCCGCGCAGCAGGACTTCGATCTGCTTGTCGCGCTCGCGCACATAGGTCACCGAAAGCCCGGACACCGAATTGTTGAGGAACGCGGCGAGATCCTGAGACGAGAATCCCAGCACCCGCGCCTTGTTCTGATCGACGACGAGGCGAATCACCTTGGTCGGCTCGTCGGAGTCGAATTGCGCATTGGCCACCGCGGGATCGGCGCGCACGACCGCCATCACTTTCTGCGCGATCGAGCGCACCCGCGCGAGGTCTTCGCCGGACACCCGGAACTGCACCGGGAATCCGACGGGCGGCCCGTTCTCCAGGCGCGACACGCGGCCGCGCAGCGCCGGAAAATCGTCGTCGAAGAGCTGCACGAGCCGGGCGCGCAACCGCTCGCGCTCGTCGTTGCTCTTCGCGACCAGCACGAACTGGGCGAAGTTCGAGCTTTGCAGTTGCTGGTCGAGCGGCAGGTAGAAGCGCGGGCTGCCCACCCCGACGTAGGCGACATAGCTCTCGACCCCCGTTTCGGCATCGAGAATCTTCTCCATCTTCTTCGCCTCGCCGAGAGTCGCCGCGAATGAGCTTCCCTCGGGCAACCGCAGGTCGACGATGAGTTCGGGCCGCGACGACGAGGGGAAGAATTGCTGCGGGACGAAGCGGAACGCGACCATCGCCGCCGCGAACACCGCGAGCGTGCCGCCGATCACCACGAAGCGGTGCGCGACGCTCCAATCAACGAGCGCCCGGAAGCGCCGGTAGAACGGCGTGTCGTAGACGCGATCGGGTTCGCCATGCGCGGCGTCACGCGGCACGGGTTCCGGCAGGCCGCGCATCCTGGCAAGCATTCGGGCCGTCCACGATGCGCGCCGCGCCTTCGTGAAATCGGGCAGCATCCGATAGCCGAGATACGGGATCGCGATCACCGCGACGAACCACGACGCGATCAGCGCGATCGCCGACACCTCGAACAGCGAGCGCGTGTACTCGCCGGTGCCGCTCTTCGCGGTCGCGATCGGGAGGAACCCGGCGACGGTCACGAGCGTGCCGGTCAGCATCGGAAATGCGGTGCTGGTGTACGCGAAGCTCGCCGCGCGGAAACGGTCGAAGCCCTGCTCCAGCTTGATCGCCATCATCTCGACGGCGATGATCGCGTCGTCGACGAGGAGTCCGAGCGACAGGATCAGCGCCCCGAGCGAGATCTTGTGGAGACCGATGTCGAAGATGTTCATGAAGACGAACGTCATCGCGAGGACCAGCGGGATCGAGACGGCGACCACGAGCCCGGTGCGCAGGCCCAGGCTCACGAGCGACACGGCCAACACGATCGCGACCGCTTCCGCGAGCGAGCGCAGGAACTCGCGGACCGATCGCGAGACGGCGCGCGGCATGCTGGCCACGTGCCCGATCTCCACCCCGGCGGGCAGCCCCGCTTCAACCGTCACGAGCTTCGCATCGAGCGCGCGCCCGAGGTCGATCACGTCGCCGCCCTTCACCATCGTGACGCCGATGCCAAGGGCCTCGCGGCCGTGCCAGCGCATCTTCTGCTGCGGCGGATCGACGTAGCCGCGCGAGATGTCGGCGATGTCGCCCAGGCGGAAGACGCGGTTGTTGGCGCGGATCGCAATGTCGCGCACGGCGTCCAGCGAATCGAACGCGCCGGTCGGACGGAGGTAGATGCGGTCGGTGGCGGTTTCGAAGGCGCCGGCGGCGGCGATCGCGTTCTGCGCGGCCAGCGTCTGCACGATCTGCGCGGGCTCGACGCCGAGCAGCGCCAGGCGCGCGTTCGACATCTCGACGTAGATCTTCTCGTCCTGCTCGCCGATGAAGTCGACCTTCGCCACGCCGGGCACGCGGAGCAGCTCCGCGCGGACCCGGTCGCCGAACTCCTTCAAGTCCTTGTACGCGAAGCCCTCGCCGGTGATCGCGTAGATGTTCGTATAGGTGTCGCCGAACTCGTCGTTGAAGAACGGGCCCTGGATGCCGGTGGGCAGCGTGTTCCTGATGTCGCCGATCTTTTTCCGGACCTGATACTGGAGGTCGGGAATCGACGTGGATGGCAGCGTGTCCTTGAACGACACGAAGACGAGCGATTCGCCCGGCTTCGAGTAGCTTCGCACCCACTCGAGCGGCATTTCCTGCAGCTTGCGCTCGATGTGATCGGTGACCTGCTGCTCGACGTCGCGCGCCGACGCCCCGGGCCAGTTCGTCTTGACGACCATGACCTTGAACGTGAACGGCGGATCTTCCGACTGGCCGAGCTGCTGGTAGGAGAACACGCCGGCCAGAGCGAACACGACGATCAGGTAGAAGACCAGCAGGCGGTGGTGGAGCGCCCACTCGGACAGGTTGAAGCGCGCACCGGTCGCGCCGCCGGCGGGCTCGGGCGGAATCATCGAGGATCGCTGCGGTTCAGCCGTTGCGCGACGTCGCCACCGACGACGGCGTCTCGCGGCCCACACCTTCGTACGGCCGCACGTGTTGGCCTTCGTGCAGCTTGTTGGCGCCGGTCGCCACGATCCACTCGCCGGCGGACAGACCGGAGCCGATCACCACGCCATCCTCGCGATACTGGGCGATCACCACAGGGCGCAGCGCGACCTTGCCGGCAGCGGGATCGAAGACCCACACCGCGGGCTTTCCGTCGACCGTCTGGTAGATCGACGTCGCCGGCAGCAGGCTCGCCGAAGACGCACCGGCGGCAGCGACGATCACATTGGCCGTCATGCCCCATTGCAGCGCCGGTGCGGGATCGGCGACCTTGACGCGCACGGCGAACGTGCGCGTGACCGGATCGACGACGGGCGAGATCTCGCGCACCTGGGCGCGATACGGCTTGCCGGGCTCGGCGACGAGAATCACCGCCATCTCGCTGGCGCGCGCTAGCTCGTTGATGCGCGCTTCCGGGACGGCGATCGCGACTTCGCGCTCGGTCTCGCGCGCATGCCGCATCACGACCTGCGCTGGCGCGACGACCTGGCCGGACTCGGCGGTAACGGCCGTGATGACACCGTCGTCCGGCGCGATCAGGGTCGCATAGGCCGCCTGGTTTTGCGTCACGCTGAGGTTCGCCTTGGCCTGCTCCAGCTTCGCGCGGTTGGTGTTCATCGCGTTGCGCTTGCCGTCGAGCGCCGAGGCGCTGACGAATTTCTGCTCGAGGAGGTTTTGATAACGCTCGAATTCGGCTTTCGCGAAGTCGTACTCGTTTTGCGCGGCGGCGACCTGCTGCTTCGCCGCTTCCGCCTGCAAGCCGACATCGGCCGGGTCGAGCCGGGCCAGCACCTGTCCCTTGCGCACGCGCGCGCCTGCGTCGACCAGGCGCTCGACGATCTTGCCGCCGATACGAAACGCGAGATCGGATTCGTAGCGCGGCTTCACCTCGCCCGCGAACACCGCGGTGTCGCCGCCGCTGCCCGCCACGACCCGCGCGAGCACGACAGGTCGCGCGGGATCGGCGACGGTTTCCTGTTTGGCGCAGCCCGCCACGGCGGCGAGCGCCGCCATCACGATGAGAGTGCGGATCGTAGGATTCATTGCGGGTTCTCCAAGGCTGCGCCGATCATTCCCTGCCACAGTGCGCGCAGCGCGACGTCGAGCTCGGCGGCGTAACTCCACGCAAAGACCGGCGACGCGCCGGGCCCGGCCAACGCGCACGTCGCCGACTCGCCGCTCGCGGTCACGGACATTTGCCAGAGGCCCAGGATGAGGGCGTAACTGCGACGCAACAGCGCCACGCCGCCGCCGGGCGGCAGCCTGGCGAAGTGCCGCTCGAGACCCGCGCCCGCGCGCTCCAGCCGCCCTGCCATCCGCTGCTTGAAGGCCATCGCCGCGTCGACCGGAAGGCTATGCGCCATCATTCCGAAGCAGCGCGACGCGAGCGGCAGAAACAGCGGCGGCTCGACCAGATGTCGGCGTGTCAGCACGAGCATTGCGTCGATCGAGACGGACGTCTCGGCTTCGACCAGCTCGATCACGTCGCGGAAGAATACGTCGATCCGCCGCTCGTGCACGGCGAGCAGCAGTTCTTCCTTGCTCGGGAAATACAGGTAGACGGTGCCCTTCGCGAGTCCGGCGTCGTCCGCGACTTCGGCGACGCTTGCGACGCGTTCCGGCGAGTGGAGAAGCACGCGCTCGGCCGCATCGAGAATCGCATCGTGGCGTTCCCGCTTGTCTTCGGCCTGGATGGCACGCTGGCGAATGACCATATCGTGACTTTCGGATCGGGCGACCGATAAATGACCTTGGGTCAATTAACCGTCATCTTAAGTGACCGACGGTCAGTTGTCAATAGGCGAGGAGGCGCCGCCCCGAGGCCGCCCGCGGGGTGATTCGGCGCCGCGAAGCGTCAGAACAGCGCGAGCGTCCGGCGGACGAGCTCGCTGTCCGGGTCGCCGTAGTCGACGACGATGGTGAAGTGGTTGCGCTTGGGGAGGACAAACGGGCCGGCCTCGCCCGCGGGGCGATTCGCGGGCCAGGCGGTCCAAAGGATTTGCGTCTGGCGCAGGAACTCGGACGTCTCGTCGGCGCCGACGGCGAGCAGCAGCGGCACGCGCGCCAGCGGGCGCATCAGCGCGGGCGACATCCGCGCCGCTTCCGCGTCGTCGAGCTTCAAATCGCTGTTGAACGAAAACAGCACCAGTGGCGTCAGGTCGTGGACGCCGGAAATCGAGATTCCGCCGGCGAAGGGCACGCGCGCCAGCCCCGCCGCCGTCCAATCGGTCGCATAGAGCATCGCGACCAGGTGTCCGCCCGCCGAATTGCCGCCGACGACGAGGCGCTCGCCGTTGGCACCGTGCGCCCCTCCCTCGCGGACCAGCCAGACGATCGCGTGCCGGCATTCGTCGACGATCGTGGCGATGCTGACGTCGGGGCAGAGGTCATAGTTGACCACCGCCACCGCGATGCCCTGCGCGAGAAACGGCGCCGCGACGAACGAGAAGTCGCTCTTGTCGAGTGCGCGCCAGTAGCCGCCGTGGAAAAAAACGAACGTCGCGTGCGCCGGCCCCGCCGGAAGGAAAAGGTCGAGCGTTTCCTTCGGTCCGGAGCCGTAGCGGACATCCAGCCGGGACGCGAATTTCGCCCGCGCGTCGGCCGACGCCGCGGCGTAGTGCGCGAACCATTGCGGATGCTCCGGCACCGCGGCGCGGTTGTTGTAGCCCCGCTCCACGAACTCCGGTGTGAAGAGCGACTTCGGACATCGACGCTAGAGGATGGGCGGCGTAACGGTGACCGCCAGCGTGCCGAGCTTGTCGATGCCGCCGTCCATGCGATCGCCGGCGACGACGGGGCCGACTCCCGCCGGCGTCCCGGTGTACACGAGATCGCCGGGCATGAGCTCGTAGAACTGCGACAGGAACGCGAGCGTGTGCGGCACATCCCAGATGAGGTCGGCCAGGTCGCCCGTCTGCCGCCGGGCGCCGTTCACGTCGACCCAGATCGCGCCGCGCGAAAGGTGGCCGACCTTGGCCGCAGGATAGATCGGCGCGATGGGCGCCGCGCCCGCGAACGACTTGCCGATGTCCCAGGGACGCTTCTTTTCGCGCATGTCCCCCTGCAGGTCGCGCCGCGTCATGTCGAGCCCGACCGCATAGCCGTAGACGACGTCCAGCGCGCGCGCGGGCGAGAGCTTCGCGCCGCGGCCGCCGATGGCGACGACGAGCTCGATCTCATGATGAAAATTCTTCGTGGCGAGCGGATACGCGATGCTGCCGACCGCCGGCGGGACCACCGGCACGACCGAATCGGCGGCCTTGGTGAAGAAGAACGGCGGTTCCTTCGTTGCGTCGCCGCCCATCTCCTTGGCGTGCTCGGCGTAATTCCTGCCGACGCAATAGACGTGGCGCACCGGAAAGCGGTCGGCGCTGCCATGGATAGGGACGGTGGGAATTTCCCACGACTCGATGGCGGAGGACATTGGTCGGTTCCGGAAAAGATCGATTTCGAGGGTCACTTCTCCGCATCCGGCTGCTTCGCCGGCGCGGCGTTGGCAAACGCCGGCAATGCCGCGCAGGCAGCTTCGATGCGAAGTAGCGTCGGATAGGGCGTGAAGTCGAAGTCCATGCGGCGCGCGTTCGCCATCTGCGGCACGAGGCAGACGTCGGCCAGCGTCGGCGCGTCGCCATGGCAGAAGCGGCCGGTCGCCGCGTCGCCCGCGAGCCTCGTCTCGAGCGCCTCGAAACCCGTGTCGATCCAGTACCGGACCCAGCCGTCCTTCTGCGCGTCGGTCACGCCGAGCGTCCCGGTCAGGTAGTTCTGAACACGCAGGTTGTTGAGCGGATGGATGTCGCACGCGATCGTGAGGGCAATCGAGCGCACGCGCGCGCGGCCGCCCGGGTCGGCCGGCAACAGCGGCGAGCGCGAATGCGTTTCGTCGAGCCATTCGAGAATTGCAAGCGATTGCGTGAGCACTGCGCCGTCGTCGGTGACGAGCGACGGCACGAGGCCCTGCGGATTGAGCGCGAGGTAGTTCTCCTCGCGGTGGTCGCCGCGACGCAGGTGGACGAAGGCGCGCTCGGGCGCGAGGCCCTTCAGGTTGAGCGCGATCCGGACGCGGTAGGCGGCCGACGAACGGAAATAGTCGTACAGTTTCATCGGGCCCTAGAACGCCGAGATGCCGGTCTGCGCGCGGCCGAGGATCAGCGCGTGCACGTCGTGCGTCCCCTCGTAGGTGTTGACGGTCTCGAGGTTCAGCACGTGGCGGATGACGTGAAATTCGTCGACGATGCCGTTGCCGCCGTGCATGTCGCGGGCCATGCGCGCGATCTCGAGCGCCTTGCCGCACGAATTGCGCTTCATGATCGACGTGATTTCCGGCGCGGCGATGCCTTCGTCCTTCATCCGCCCGAGGCGCAGGCAGCCCTGCAGGCCGAGCGTGATCTCGGTCATCATGTCGGCGAGCTTTTTCTGGATCAGCTGGTTGGCGGCGAGCGGCTTGCCGAACTGCGTGCGGTCCATCGTGTACTGGCGTGCCGCATGCCAGCAGAACTCCGCCGCGCCGAGCGCGCCCCAGGCGATGCCGTAGCGGGCGGCGTTGAGACACCCGAACGGCCCCTTGAGGCCCTCGACGTTCGGCAGCAGGTTCTCCTGCGGGACGAACACCTCGTCCATCACGATTTCGCCGGTGATCGACGTGCGCAGGCTGAACTTGCCCTCGATCTTCGGCGCGGACAGTCCCTTCATTCCCTTTTCGAGCACGAAGCCGCGGATCACGTCGTCGTCGGTCTTCGCCCAGACGACGAACACGTCGGCGATCGGCGAATTCGAGATCCACATCTTGGCGCCCGAGAGCTTGAACCCGCCGGGCGCGGCGCGCGCCCGCGTCACCATGCTGCCGGGATCCGACCCGTGGTTCGGTTCCGTCAGGCCGAAGCAGCCGATCCACTCTCCGGTCGCGAGCTTCGGCAGATATTTGCGGCGCTGCGCTTCGGTGCCGTAGGTGAAGATCGGAAACATGACGAGCGAGCTTTGCACGCTCATCATCGACCGGTAGCCCGAGTCCACGCGCTCGATTTCGCGCGCGATGAGGCCATAACAGACGTAGTTGAGGCCGGCGCCGCCGTATTCGGACGGCAGCGTCGCGCCGAGCAGCCCCAGCTCGCCCATTTCGCGGAAGATCGCCGGGTCGGATTTCTCGTGCCGGAACGCTTCGGTGACGCGCGGCAGCAGCTTGTCGTGCGCATACGCCTGCGCGGCGTCGCGCACCATTCGCTCCTCTTCGGTCAGCTGGTCCGAAAGGAGCAACGGATCGTCCCAGCTGAACCGGGCCTTGGCCTTGGCGGCAATCGAATCCGGGGCGTTCATGTCATGTCTCCACGCATCGCAATTTACATCAAATCGGGAATCACGGCCGTGGCCTCGATTTCCACCCGCGCCGCATCCTCCATGAGCGACACCACCTCGACGGCGGTCATCGCGGGATAGTGGCGGCCCATGATCTCGCGATACGCGGCGCCGAGCGCCTTGCCGCATGCCAGGTATTCGCGCTTGTCGACGACATACCACGTCATTCGCACCACATGCTCGGGGCGGCCACCGGCTTCGGCGAGGACGGCGACGATGTTGGCGAGCGCCTGCCGCGCCTGGAAGACGAAGTCGGCGCTTTCGAATTTCTGCTCCGCATTCCAGCCGATCATGCCGCCGACGAAGACGAGCCGTCCTTCGGCCGCGATGCCGTTGGCGTAGCCCTTCGCCTTCGCCCAGCCCGAAGGATGCAGGACGCGCGACGTCGCGCTCATTTCAAAGCCTCCTGCCGTTCGAGCTCCCGCAGCCGCAGGCGCGATCGCTGCACCTTCCCGGTCTCCGTCCGCGGCAGCGCATCGATGAACTCGATCGCGCGCGGATACTTATACGGCGCGATCGTTTGCTTGACGAAGTTCTGCAGTTCGGCGGCCAGCGCGGGCGCGGGATCGAATCCGGGCTTGACGACGACGAATGCCTTGACGATCTGCCCGCGCTCGTCGTCCGGCGCGCCGATCACGCCGCACTCCGCCACGGCCGGGTGCATGAGCAGCGCGCCCTCGACCTCGGGGCTGCCGATGTTATAGCCCGCGCTGATGATCATGTCGTCGGTACGCCCCTGGTACACGTAGAAGCCGTCCGCATCGACGAGAAATGCGTCGCCGGTGTAGTTCCAGCCTTCCTGCACGTACGTGCGCTGCCGGTCGTCGGCGAGATAGCGGCATCCGGTCGGCCCCTTGACGGCAAGCCGCCCGGCCTGCCCCGGCGGCACGGGCTTGCCATTGGCATCCATGATCGCGGCGCGATAGCCCGGGACCACCGGACCGATCGCGCCCGGTTTGACGTGCGTCTCGTCGCTCGAGATGAACATGTGGAACATCTCGGTCGAGCCGATGCCGTCGACGATCTCGATGCCGGTCGCGTCCTTCCACAGCTTGCGCGTTACAGCGGGGAGCGCCTCGCCCGCCGACACGCACTTTCGAAGCGACGACAGGTCGTGGTCTTTCGCTTTCGCCGCCATCGCGCGATACGACGTCGGCGCGGTGACGAGCACCGTCGGCCGATGCTGCGTGACGACGGCGAGCAGCGCGTCCGGCGCCGGACGCTCGACCAGCAGCGTCGAGGCGCCGATCGACAGCGGAAACAGCAGCAGCCCGCCCAGCCCGAACGTGAACGCGAGCGGGGGGCTGCCGACGAAAAGGTCGTCAGGCGACGCCTGCAGCGTGCGCGCGGGCCAGCAGCGGCACGCGGCGATCAGGTCGCGATGGAAATGCATGGTCCCTTTGGGCTTGCCGGTCGTGCCGGAGGTGAATGCGATCAGGCCCGTGTCGTCGGCGGCGGTGTCGACGTCGGCAAACGTCGCCGGCTTGCCGGCCATCCTCGTCTCGAGATCGGACGCGCCGGTGCCGCCGAAGAGGACCACCGTCTCGAGCGTAGTGCAATCCGACCGCGCCGCCTCGAGATCCTCGGCGAGCCGCGCGTCGCACAGCGCGTGCGAGATCTCCGCCTTGGTGATGATGTCGGTCAGCTCCTTTGCCCGCAGGAGCGGCATCGTGCCGACGGCAATGCCGCCCGCCTTGAGCACGCCGAAGAAGCACGCGGCGTACATCGGGTTGTTCGGGGCGCGCAGCAGCACCCGATTGCCGGGAACGAGGCCGAGGTCCTCGACCAGGACGCGCGCGATCCGGTTCGCCTGCGCCTGCAAGTCGCGGAATGTCCACCGCAAGCCACCGGGGGCGAGGATCGCCTGGCGCTCGCCCCAGCCGCGATCGATGGCGCGGTCGATCAGCTCGGTGGCGGCATTGAGCCGCGCCGGCAGCTGCAGCTCCGGCAACTCGAAGATGAATTCCGGCCATTCGTCGCGCGGCGGCAGATGCTCGCGGGCGAACGTGTCGACGTGGGCGGTGTAGGTCATGTCGTGGCCCTCTCGAAGTCCTTCAGCAACTCCCGTGCGACGATGAGCTTCTGCACCTCGGTCGCGCCTTCGTAGATGCGCAGCGCGCGGATTTCGCGGTACAGGCGCTCGACCACTTCGCCACGGGTGACGCCGCGCGCCCCGAACAACTGGACGGCCGCGTCGATCACCCGCTGCGCCGTCTCCGTTGCCGCCATCTTCGCCATCGCGGCTTCGCGCGTCGCGCTGGCGCCATGGATATCCCGCCGCCAGGCGGCACGGTAGGTGAGCAGCGCGGCCGCATCGATTTCCGTCGCCATTTCGCCGAGCGTTGCCTGCGTCAATTGCAGTTCGCCCAGCGTCGTGCCGAACATCCTGCGTTCGCCGACGTGGCGAAGCGATTCGTCGAGCGCGCGCCGCGCAAAGCCCAGCGCCGCCGCCGCCACCGACGCGCGAAAGACGTCCAGCGTGCGCATCGCGAGCTTGAAGCCTTCTCCTTCCCCGCCGATCAGCGCGTCCGCCGGCACGCGGCAGCCATCGAATGCGAGTCGGGCAAGCGGATGCGGCGCGATCACACGGATGCGTTCCGCGATGACGAGGCCCGGCGCGTTGGCCGGCACGAGGAACGCCGAAATGCCGCGCGTGCCCGTGGTCCCGGCGGCGCGCGCGAACACGCAATAGAAATCGGCGATTCCACCGTTCGATATCCACGTCTTGCTGCCGTTGATGATCCAGGAGTCGCCATCGCGGCGCGCGATGGTCGTCATCGCGCCGACGTCCGATCCGGCATCGGGTTCCGACAGCGCGAATGCCGCGATCACCTTGCCTTTCGCGACCGCCGGGAGCCAGCGCGCCTTCTGCGCGGCGCTGCCCGCCAGCGTGATCGGGCCGCTGCCCAGTCCCTGCATCGCAAATACGAAGTCGGCGAGACCGTCGGCGTAGGCGAGCGTCTCGCGCGCGACGCACAGGGCGCGCGAGTCGAGCGCGGGCAATTCGCCGCCGTGCGCGGCCGGCACGCAGTAGCGGAGCCAGCCGGCGTCGCCGAGGCGCCGGACCAGGTCGCGACAGGCAGCATCGACATCGTCATGCGCCTGCGGCGACAACTCGGCTGCGGACCAGATGCCGAGCCCGGTGGCGAGCCGTTGATGCCCGTCGTCGAAGAACGGCCAGTCGAGATGGTCGGAATTCATGCGGCGCTCCGTCAGTTGCCCTCGAACGTCGGTTTCCGCTTCGCCGCGAACGCCTCGAACGCGCGGTGGAAATCCTGCGTCTGCATGCAGATCGCCTGCGCTTCCGCTTCGGCTTCGATCGCCGCGTCGAGGTCCATCGCCCATTCCTGATGCAGCAGCTTCTTGGTCATCCCATGCGCGAACGTCGGACCGTCGGCAAGCGAGCGCGCGAGACCGTGCGCGTCGGAAAGAAGCATGTCGGTCGCGACCAGCCGATTGAAGAACCCCCAGGCAACGCCTTCGTCGGCCGTCATCGCGCGGCCGGTGTAGAGAAGCTCGGACGCACGGCCCTGGCCGATCATCCGCGGCAGCAGCGTGCACGCGCCCATGTCGCAGCCGGCGAGCCCGACCTTGGCGAACAGGAACGCGGTCTTCGCCGCCGGCGTTCCGATGCGAAAGTCGGACGCGAGCGCGACCATCGCGCCCGCGCCCGCGCAAATGCCGTCGACCGCCGCGACGATCGGCTGCGGACAGGCGCGCATCGCCTTGACGAGGTCGCCGGTCATCCGCGTAAAGGCGAGCAGCTCCGGCATCGTCATCCGGGTGAGCGGTCCGATGATCTCGTGCACGTCCCCGCCCGAGCAGAAATTGCCGCCGGCGCCCGTGACGACGACGGTCCTGACGTCGCTGGCGTACACGAGCCCGCGGAACAGATCGCGCAGCTCGGCATACGAGTCGAACGTGAGCGGATTCTTCTTCGCGGGCCGGTCGAGCGTGATCGTCGCCACCTTGCCGTCGGCATCCGCCTGCCAGCGGAAATGCGTCGCCGCGTAGTCGCGAAACGGCCGCGTGTGGTGCGTCATGCTCATCGCTGTCCCCCCTTCGCCGCACTTTGGTCCGCCGGCGCGGAAATCGTCGTCTTGAGCTTGCCGAGAAGCGCTTGCAGCCGTTCGCGATCGGCCGCGGCGAGCCCCCCGATTATCTCGTCGACCCAGGCCTCGTGCGCGGTGGCCATCGCGTCGAACGCCCGCTTGCCCGCCGGCGTCAGGCGAACCAGGTGGGCGCGCCGGTCACCCGCGATGGCGCGCCGCTCGACCAGCCCTTCCGCGACCAGCGCGGCGGTGATGCCGGTGACGTTGCCGCCGGTCACCATCAGCCGCCGCGACAGCTCGCCCATCCGCAGCCCTTCGGGATTGCGCTCGAGCTGCGCCATCAGGTCGAAGCGCGGCAACGTCGTGTCGAAACGCTCGCGCAGCCGCGCGCGGATCCGGCCTTCGATCAGGATCGTGCACGTCAGAAGCCGCAGCCACAGCCGCAGCGCGTCGTGATGATCGTCGTGGAGGTGCGTCTCGCGATCGGGAGCGAGTGCCGCGGACTCAGCCAGGTTGTTCATCCGTGTCCTCCGCTCCGCCGCAATGGATTCGTACGCCCGTTCAGTCGGCCACCGGAATCGCTCGGCGACGCGCCCTTCGGGCCTTGGCTGACGCCCGCCTCGCTCATCCGTGAGTCTCCTTGTCCTCTGCCGCCATCTCCGCAGCGCGCGCGAGGTTGCGCTCGAGCTGCGCCTTGCCGGACAGGTACTGCGGGGGCCAGGTCATGTCGTGGTACCCGAGTTGCGCGGCCGCGTGCAGCGTCCAATACGGATCGGCGAGATGCGGTCGGGCCAGCGCGCACAGGTCGGCGCGTCCCGCCATCAGGATGCTGTTGACGTGGTCGGGCTCGAAGATCGCGCCGACCGCCATCGTCGCGATGTCGACTTCATTGCGGATGCGGTCGGCGAACGGCGTCTGGTACATGCGGCCGTAAACGGGCTTCGCGTCGCGCGTCGTCTGGCCGGACGAGACGTCGATCAGGTCGGCGCCCGCGGCCTTGAACAGGCGGGCGATGTCGACGGCGTCGTCCGGCGTGTTGCCGCCGGGCACCCAATCGTGCGCGGAAATGCGCACCGACATCGGCTTGTCCGCGGGCCATACGGCGCGCAGCGCACGGAAAACCTCCAGCGGAAACCGGCAGCGGTTCTCGAGCGATCCGCCGTAGCTCGTCGTCGCGGACATTGGTGAGCGGCGAGATGAAGGCCGACAGCAGGTAGCCGTGCGCGCAATGCAGCTCGAGCCAGTCGAACCCGGCTTCGGCGCCCCACTCCGCGGCGCGCACGAAATCGGCCTTGACGCGCGCCATGTCGTCCGCCGTCATTTCGCGCGGAACCTGATTGCGCGGACCGTACGCGAATCGGCGATGGCCCGATCAGCGGCCAGTTCCGTGCCGACAATGGCTCGTCGGCCTCCTCCCAGCCCCGCTGCGTCGAACCCTTCGGTCCGGCGTGGCCGAGCTGCAGCGCGATCTTCGCCGGCGTGCGCGCGTGCACATAGTCGACGATGCGCTTCCATGCGTCGCGATGCTCCGGCGTGTACATGCCGGCGCACCCCGGGCTGATGCGCGCGTCGGCCGACGGGCAGACCATTTCGGTGAACACCATACCGGCCCCGCCATGCGCGCGGCTGCCGAGATGCACGAGGTAGTAGTCGTCCGGCGTGCCGTCGACGCAGGAGTATTGCGCCATCGGCGACACGACGACCCGGTTCGCCAGCGTGACGCCGCGCAGCGCGAATGGCGTGAACATCGGCGGTCTCGCCTGCGCAACGGGTTGTGCGCTCCGCTGCGTTCCGGCCGCAAACCATGCCTCCATCTCGTCCACGAAGCGCGGATCGCGCAGCCGCAGGTTCTCGTGCGAGATCCGCTGGCTGCGCGTCAACAGGCTGTAGGCGAACTGCGGCGCTTCGAGCGCGGTGTAGCGCGCCACGTTCTCGAACCATTCGGTGGAATTGCGCGCCGCGTTCTGGATCTTGAGGACCTCGACCGAGCGCTGCGCCTCGTACGCGGCGAGCGCCATCGGCAGGTCCGCGTCGGCGCCGATCTGGCGCGCCAGCGCGATCCCATCCTCGAGGGCGAGCTTCGTCCCCGAGCCGATCGAAAAATGCGCGGTGTGCGCGGCATCGCCCATCAGCACGATCGGCACATTGCGGCCGTCGACGTCGGTCCAATGCACCCAGGACCCACAGACGATGCGCGGAAACTTGATCCAGATCGCCGAGCCGCGGAGGTGCGTGGCATTGGACAGCAGCCGCTCCCCGTCGAGCCACGGCGCGAAGAGCCGCTCGCAGTACGCGATCCCTTCCTCCTGCGACATGCGCTCGAGGCCGGACTTCTGCCAGACCTCCTCGGGCGTCTCGACGATGAACGTCGACGTGTCGCCGTCGTATTGGTACGCATGCGCCTGGAACCAGCCGTGCTCGGTTTCGACGAACGCGAACGTGAAGGCGTCGAACTTCTTCTTCGTTCCGAGCCAGACGAAGCGGCAGCGCCGCACGTCGACATCGGGCGCGAAGGCGTCGAGATAGCGCGTGCGGATCCGGCTGTTGATGCCGTCGGACGCGATGACGACGTCCGCCCCGAATTCGCGCGCCGCGGCGATGTCGTCGGTGACGTCGGTGTCGAACACGAGCTCGACGCCGAGCGCCTCGCAGCGTTTTTGCAGGATGTTGAGCAGGCGCTTGCGCCCGATGCCGCAGAAACCGTGGCCGCCGGACGTGATCGTCGTGCCGCGGAAATGGACGTCGATGTCGTCCCAGTGGTTGAACGCGCCGGCAATTTCGCGGGCGGTCGCAGGATCGGCCGCTTCGAGGTTGCCCATCGTGTTGTCGGAAAACACCACGCCCCAGCCGAACGTGTCGTACGGACGGTTGCGCTCGACGACGCGAATCGCGTGCCGCGGATCCGCCTTCTTGAGCAGGAGGGCGAGATAGAGGCCCGCGGGACCACCGCCTACGCAAAGGACGCGCATCGCTTTCCTGTGGGATGCCTGCGATCGATGCCGCCGAGGGACCGGCGGAACATTTATATCTAAATATATTAAACCTCAATTATGCTGTCAAGCCCATCGTGCCGACCGCTCGCGGTCCCGTCCATCGCTAGGCCATCCGGTCGATTCCCGCGGGCGGTCTCATCCACGACGATCGAGGCCGGATGGGCGGTGGCGTCGCCGTCCCGTCCGGCAACCCGGAGACCACGATGACCGCTTTCGCGCGCCGCCCAGTCCCGAATCCGCTTCCCGCCGCCCGCATCCATCCCACCTGGCCATTCCCGCCGTCCGGGGCGGCTTCACCCTGGTCGAACTTCTGATCGCGCTTGACGCTTGCGGCGCTCCTCTGCGCAATCGCGTTGCCCTTCTACGGGGAATGGATCGCCGACTATCAGGTGCGCAACAACGCGGAACTACTCGCGGGCACGATGAACATTGCGCGGGCCGAGGCGATCAAGCGCGGACGACGCGTCAATCTGTGCAAGTCCGCGGACGGGCGGCAATGCGCGACGGCGGGAGGCTGGGAAGTCGGCTATGTGGTTCATGTCGACGCGGATCGCGACGGCGACATCGACGCCGGCGAAGCGGCGCTGCGCGTGCAGCAGCCCGCGACCCCCGGCATCACGATCCGCGGCAACCGCCCGGTCGCCGACTACGTGTCGTACACAAGTCTCGGCTCGGCGCGCTTGCTGAATGGTGGTCTGCAAATGGGGACGTTCACGGTGTGCAAGAGCGGGCGCCCCGCCATCGACGTGGTTCTCGCCAATAGCGGACGCGCCCGCCTGCAGAAGACCGCGGTGACCTGTCCGTAGCGCCGCGGCGCGCCGGCGGCGGTGCGGGCGCCGTCACGGCGCGCGCATGACCGGACCATGCGGCCCACCGCGCCGGGCGCCGTCCGTTCCCGCAGGGCGCCCATTGGTCGGGATCGTTTGCGCGGCCCCTGCGCTGCTCCTAGGATACCGACATCGAAAAGGGGATTTTCATGTCCAGCATCAGACTTGCAACACCGTCGTCCCGCGCCGGCTTCACGTTGATCGAATTGATGATCGACCGTCGCGATCATCGGGATCCTGGCCGCGATCGCCATTCCGATGTATGGCGATTCGGTGATGCGCAGCAAGATCATCGGCGGCACCACCCAACTGGGGGACGTTCGCACCCAGATGGAGAAGTATTTCATGGACAACCGGTCGTACCTCGCCGGCGCCGCATGCGGCGCCGCACCGTCCATCGTGTCGTACAACGCCGATGCGTCGAGCAATTTCACGTTGAGCTGCCCCGCGCCGACCGCGACGACGTACACGATTCAGGCCGACGGCAAGGCCGCCAAGGGCATGGGCGGCTTCACGTACACGATCAACGAGGCGAACGTCAAAACCACGGTCGCTCTTCCCGGAGGCTGGGCCGGCGCGGGATCCGCCTGCTGGGTGCTTCGCAAAGACGGATCCTGCTGATGACGAAAGCGCGCATCGCCGGGTTCACCATCATCGAGTTGATGATCGGCCTCTCCATTGCGGGGCTGCTCCTCGTGCTCGCGATGCCGAGCTACACGTTGTGGATCGCCGATGCCCAGATACGAAACGCCGCGGAATCGATTGCCAGCGGCCTGCGCTACGCGCAGACGGAGGCCATCAAGCGCGACAGCCAGGTCGCGTTCACCATCGACCCGACCACGGGAACCGGCGGCTGGACCGCGACGCTCGTGATCGACGGATCGACGTTGCAGACCGGCACCTTCAGGGAGGGCGCCAACATGGTGACATTCGCTCCGATTCCAGCGGCGTCGACGACCGTCACGTTTACCGGCCTGGGCCAGATTGGCCCGAACGCGCTGGGCGCCACGATGACGGAGGTCCGCCTTGACACATCCACGGGATCGGCCGGCGCGCGCAAATTGAACGTGCTGGTCGGTGGCGGCGCGAGTGCCGTCGCCGGGCAGGGAAGCCGCACCGGCATCAAGATCTGCGACCCGCAGGCCAACATCAAGTTTGGAAACAACGACCCGAAGGCGTGCCCGACCTGACCGCCCTGGATTGGATGAGATGCTTGCCCTTGCCAAAATGAAGATCGAACGCCGGCTGCCGACGAATGCCCAAGCCACGCCGCCTCGGGCAGCGTGGCGGGTTCCTGCTCGAAGCGCTGATCGCGGTTCTGATCGTCGCGTTCGGCGTCCTCGGCCTCATCGGATTGCAGGCGCGCGCCATCCAGAACGTCGATGACGCGCAGTATCGCGCGGAGGCCGCGTTCCTCGCCAATTCGCTGCTCGGCCAGATGTGGGTCTACGACCCGAAGCAGCTCCAGGCCGACTTCTCGACGGGCGGCGGCGCCCCGTATACGGAATTCAAGAATTGGGTCGGGCAACGGTTGCCCGGCGCCAGCATCCCGGCAAACGCGCCGCAGGTGACGATCGATGGTGGCGCGAACCCCGCGCCCCTCACCGCCACCAGCCATAACGTGCTGATCCAGGTGTTCTGGCAGGCCCCCGGCGAGCCGGCAGGCACGCCCAAGCACAAATACGAAATCGACGCCACGGTGGGAGCGAACTGATGGCCACGCACCGCGGTTCCGCCTTCCGCCAGCGCGGCATGGGCATCGTCGAGACGATGGTCGGCATCCTGATCGGCATGGTCGTGCTGATCGCGATCTACAACGTCTTTGCCGTGGCCGAAGGCTACAAGCGCACGACCGTGGGCGCGGCCGACGCCCAAACCACGGGGCTTTTCACGCAGTTCGTCCTGAACCGCGAAATCGCCAACGCCGGGAACGGCATTTCCGGGGCGGCGGCGCAGTTGGGCACGTGCACGCTCGTCGATCCGAACTGGCCCTCGCCCGCCGGATTCTTCGCCGGCAACAAGGCGATCCGTCCGCTTCCCGTCGTGATTCTCGACAGCGGCAACCCCGATCTGCCCGACAGCATGATCATCACCTACAGCACGGCGCCGCACGTCATCTCGCCGGAGCTGCTTGGTCGACACCCCGATGGCGGTCGGCACGGATCCCGTCTACGTGCAAAGCCCCAATGGGTATCACGTCGACGACTTGATCGTCCTCAACGACATGTCGGGAAACTGCGAGTTGTCGCGGGTGACGGCCGTCACGCCGGGCAGCTCGGCGGGCGACCTCACGACCGGCTACGTCAAGCTGGCGCATACGCCCGTGACGAAGGCCTACAAGACGAGCGGCACGACGGACGGACCGAATGTCTTCAATCTCGGGCGCGGCCCCGTTCCCGGGCAGCTCCCCGAGGCCACGCGCACGCTGTTCGATGTCGTCAACGGTCAGCTCCGCACCACCGATCTGTTCACGGCGGGCGCGACGGCCAATCCCATTTCGCAAAACGTGGTGCTGATCAAGGCGCAATACGGCGTCGACTGCGGCGTCCCGCCCCTTCCCCCCTTCGTCCCGAGCGGCGTCATCGTCTGGACGTCGGCGAGTGGCAATGCCTGTGGACGCAATTACACACCTGACAACCTCGCGAATCCGGCGATTTTTGACGGCCGCGCGCCTTGCGACGATCCGCGCCGTGCGCATCGCGATCGTCGTCCGCAGCGACGAGCCCGATCTCAAGGACCCGGGCACTCGTCGGCCAGACGGCGACGCTGTTCAACTGCTCGACGGGCGCGTGCCCGGGCAGCATCAACCTCACCAACGCGATCCTGACCGACAACTACCGTTACCGGATCTACGAGACCGTAGTTCCCATGCGCAACGCCATCTTCAACGACGGAACATGAGACCCAAAACTTCCTTCCGCCCGGCGTCCGGGCATTGCCCGCCGCCAACGGGGCGTCGTCCTCTTCATCGCATTGATCGCGATGGTCGTGCTGAGCCTCGCGGGCGTCGCGCTGATCCGCTCCGTCGACACCGCGGGCTCGGTCGCCGGGAACATCGCGTTCCGCGAGGCGTCCACGACGGCGGTCAACCTCGCCGTGGAGCAGGCGGTCAACTGGGTGTTCGTTGCGCCGTTCAACGTCGAAGTCAACAACCCCGGCTTCCACTACTACGCCCAGCTTCAGGCGGGGGAAAAGCCCAACGGCATCCCCGCGGTGCTTTCCGGGACGTACACGACGATGAAGGGGACGTACCCGTTCGGCGCCGCCGACGTCTATCCCTCCACCAAGATCGAAGTCCGGTCCGTCATCGAGCGCGTGTGCGCTCCGGGCATTGCGCTTCCGATGACGTTCATCCAGAAGGTGCAGTACTGCGACCAGTTGCCGCCGAAGGTTTCGGTCGCCAAGACATCGATGAAGCTCAAGGGACCCACGCTGCCGCCGATCCCGCTCTACCGGGTGACGGTGCGCGTCGACGTGCCCGGCACCAACACGACCACGTATGCCCAGGCCATGCTGCGTTGATGGCGAGCAACTCCCAGGGAAAACAGACATGAACGCGAAAAACCTCCGACATGCATTCCGCAAGGCGCTCGTCGCCCTTGTAAGCCTGGGACTGGTGCTCGGCCCCCTCGGCGACGCCCTTGCGCAGACGAAGCTCGGGGACATTCCGATCGCGTCCAAGGTCCAGGCGAAGCCCAACATCATCTACACGCTGGACGACTCGGGAAGCATGCAGTTTTCCTACCTGCCGGACTGGGTCATTACCGCCGGCGTGGCCGCCGTCAACATCACGAGCATTACGCGTGTCGGCACCACGGCAACGGCGACCGTCTCGGCCGCCGCATGGGCGACCCTGACCAACGGCCAATACATCACGATCTTCGGTGCCACACAGCCGGAATACAACGGCACGTTCCAGATCACCCTCAACCCTCCGGCCTCCCCGAAGTTCACGTTTCAGGTTGTCGGCGCACCCGCGACGCCGGCGACCGGCGCGCCCCAATATACGCTCGGCGTCGGCTATTGCCGCAGCGGCAGCAACACGACCGCGTGCACGGCGAACAACGCGACCTACGGCGGCACGTTCCAGTCGCCGCCTTTCTATGCGGCCGAGTTCAACACGCTCGCCTACAATCCTGATGTCACGTACACGCCGCCGGTAAAGGCCGACGGCACGCCGCTCACGCATCTGGCCACCGACACCAACATGGTGACGGGCGACCAGCTTTACTCCAACGCGCAGACGTACCCCTACCCGGGCGACGCGTCGCTCACCACGCACGTCAACCTGACGGGCAAGGTCGCCGTTCCGCTCTACTGCAACACCGACTGGCCGCTCACGGTGGGCGGCGCGAACAGCAGCCTCGCGATCGGCGACGTCGGCGACCCCAACGGCGAATACAAGGCGGGCACGGGCGCGTGGTGCCGGATCAACGGCACGGCGTACGACCTTTCGGCGGCATCCGGCGCGCCGGCGGTGCTCGAGGACTACAACTACCCCTACCAGTCTTCGACCGGCGCAACCGGAACGCAGTATTTCTATCGGAGCCTCGGCAACAAGGTCCTCTACTGCGACAACACGTCGCCCTATTACCCGCGCAACCCGAACGTCATCACTGGTTGCCTGGTCGGCGTGCCGGTCACGGGCCCGGCCGGGCCGCCGCTGACGCAGACGTGCAATGTCAATCCGAAGACGTGCAACCCGACCGTCGCCCTGCGCAACTGGAACAAACCCGTGCTGCCGGACGTGTGCACCAACTCGGCGCTCTATTGCCTGCCCAACCAGGGGACGCCCGTCGCCTCCGATGGCAATTCGATCGGCACCGGCTTGCCGCCCGAGTGCCTGCCGTGCCAGTGCAAGTCGGACTACCAGCCTCTCCCGCTCAACAAGTGCAGCCGTACGGGGGCTTCCTGCCCGACCGCCTGCGGCACCGCCAGTTGCGATACGGTCAATTGTCCCGACCAGCCAGGCACTCCCGGCGTCATCACGGGTTGCGGCCGTCGGCGGCGTGCCCATCTACCGCTCGCGACCGCGGTGTGCAGCGGAGGCAACGGGACGACCACGTCGAACTTCCTGTGGAACCCCGCTACGAACACGGTGTCGGCCACGACGGTTCAGCAGGACGCTCTGGCGCAAGGCTATGCCTGCCGCCACAACAACCAGACCTACGCCGTCAGCGGCGCCCCCAATGGGACACCGTTCACTTACCCGCGCGCCGCCAACACGGCTGCCGACGTATACGCGGCCAACAACACGGGCATTGCCCCCTACACGCAAAAGGGAGCGTTCACGTCCGGCGGCGCGGTCACGTCGGGTTGCCCGACGATCGGTACCACGATCACCATTCCGCGCCACTACTACCAGATCGCCTCGGTCCAGTTCTGCGACACGATCGACACCACCGCGAACTCGCAGTGGAAAGGGTTCGGCATCGGCGCCTGCCAGGCGACCAACGACCTCAGCTCGCACCAGATCGTCAAGTATGGCCAGTTCCACCGCGTGAACCTGATCGCCGGCCGGTCATTCCCGTACACGGACCAGTTCACGGGCCTTCCGGCGTCGCGCACCGACGTCCAGGAGTTCCAGAATTACGCGAACTGGTTCGCGTACTACCGTCTCCGCGCGCACGCCGCGAAGGCCACGTCGTCGCTCGCCTTCAGCCTGCTCGACGACACCTACCGCGTCGGCTTCGAAACGCTGGGCGCCGAAGGCAAGCCGTCCGGGGGCACCAGCCCGCCGGCGATCACGTGGGTCGACGTCGGCGACTTCAAGGGCACGACTGCGGGGACGACGAGATTCGACTTCTGGACCGCGCTGTTCGGCGTCCCGACGGCGACGGTATGGAAGACACCGATCCTTTCCGCATCGATCCGCATCGGCAGCCTGATCGAAAATGGCAACAGTGGCGGGCTGCCGTCGGATATCAACCCGCTTCCCGCGGGCGCGAAGGATCCGCTCAACCAGAAGGACACCAACAACAATGTGATCACGTGCCAAAGCAACTTTCACATCCTGTTCACCGACGGCTTCGACAACCAGGTCTATCTGCCGGCAATCGTCGGCGAAAAGGACGACACGATGCCGGCGTCGTGGCCCGCCCCGGGCCTGTTGCCTGGCGGCGCAGTCAATCCCGACAACGTGTTGCCGGACATGCCGGCCGGCGGCAACTGGCCGAGGCCCTTCCGCTGGGGCACGAAAGCGGTGCCCAACACACTGGCCGACATATCAGCGGCCTATTGGGCGCGCGACCTCCGGCCCGGCCTCAAGGACAACGTGCCGTCCGATTCCGGCAAGGCGCCCCACGACATCGAACCGCTGAAAGACCCCGCGTGGTGGCAGCATGTCCAGTTCTCGGCCATCTCGTTCGGCGCATCCGGCACGCTCGACGCCAGCAGCTCCGGCGCGCAAAAGGCGACTGAAGCCGCGCTTGCGGCCGGCACGCAGCAATGGCCCGACCTCACGGCGCCGAACAATCCGCCGCTGCCGGCCGGCAACAAGGGCGCGGTCGCGGTGGACGATCTGTGGCACGCCGCGGTCAACGCGCGCGGCATCTTCGTGTACGCCAAGTCGCCGCTCGAAGTTCAGCTTGGACTCGGACGCATCCTCGGCCGCATTGCGAACAACCGGAAGTCGGCAACCGGCGCCGGATTCTCCGGGCAGATTCTGAGCGCCACCAACGACATCATCTACGAGCCGACGGTCGAGCCCGGTTGGTCGGGCGACCTGCTCAAGGTAAAGATCAATCCTACGACGGGCGTGGAACTCGGGCAGTTGTGGTCGGCGTCGCTCCAACTGTATGACCCCGGCAATCCCTCGGCAATTCCGCCGATCGCACCCTCGGGACAGGTCGCTCCGGCGTTTGTCGGCGACGAGCCCTGGCTGAACGAAACGAAGCGCCGCATCGTGAGCTGGGACCCGGCGGCCGGCAAGGCGGTCGCGTTCCGCGCCATTCCGGGTGGCAGCCTCGCCAGCATCCTGTCGAACACGCAACTCAAGACGCTGAGCACCGACCCGATCCTCCAATACCGGATGGTGTCGTACCTGCGCGGCGGCTCCACGGTCAATCCGCCCTATGCTCCATCGGTCGGTTACTCGATCGAAGGCTCGGACGTCGGACAGTACCGGGAGCGCTCCGGCAAGCTCGGCGACATCTCGCATGCGCAGCCGCTGGTCGTGTCCGCGCCGGAGATCAATCCGGTGATCTTCAACAACCCGGTCGCCGATCCCGGATACAAGCGCATTCGCCACGTTGAACGCCGGGCGCGCCGACCAGATCGTCGCCGCCGCGAACGACGGCATGGTGCACGTGATCGACTCCGGCGACGGACACGAAATCTTCGCCTTCGTCCCCGGCGCCCTCTTCCGCTCGCCGCCGGCGCCGCCGCTGACGCCGCCGTGCACGCAAGCCGGTGTCGACGAGGCGTGCAAGCCGAACGGGCTCCAGGCGCTGACGTACCAGGACGGCCCGCCGTCGATCTACAAGCATCACTTCTACGTCGACTCGTCGCCGCGCACCTCGGACGTCGACTTCAACAGCGCGGGCGTCAAGGGCGGCGCGTCGGATTGGCACACGATCGTCGTCGGCGGCCTCGGCAAGGGCGGCAACTCGTACTACGCGCTGGACCTCACCGACCCGGCAACGCCCGACGAGAAGACCGCGGGCGCCAAGGTCCTGTGGGAAGTGACCGACGGCGACTGGAAGTACACGTACGGGCGGCCGATCATCGTCAAGACCTACGCGTACGGCTGGGTCGTCATCGTCACCTCCGGCTACAACAACGTGTCGGGCGAGGGCCGGATCTACTTCCTCGATCCGAAGACGGGCGCGCAGGTCGGCCGGAAATTCCTGCGCACACCGAAGATCACCTGCACCGGCCCGGATGGCGTGCTGCAGGAAACGACGGGCATGGCGCAGATCAACGGGTTCACGAAGGACTTCCACAACCAGTTCGTCGAGCAGATCTACGGCGGCGACCTGTGCGGAAACCTGTGGCGGTTCGACCTGTCGGATCCGAACGACTCGAATTGGACGGTCGACAATTTCGCGCATCTCACGGACCCGAAGACAGGCACGGGCCAGCCCGTGACCACGGCCCCGCAGATCGAGGTCGACTACAAGAACGGCTCCGATCGCTACGTGTTCATCGGCACGGGCCAACTGCTGGACGGCACCGACCTGACGACGCCGGCGACACCGCAGCCGCAGACGATGTGGGCGATCCGCGACGGCACGGTCTCGAAGATCCGGACGCCGGCGGGTCCGCCGGCCCTGCCGCTCGATGCGCGCACGATCACGAAGCCGGTCAACACCGTGACCGGCGCCGGAATCGCGGGCGGCGCGCCCGACGGTTGGCACCACGATCTGCCGGACGGCTCCGGCGCGGCGCCGGCCGAGAGGATCGTCATCGACTCCGAGGCCGACGTGAGCGCGGTCATCTACATCGGGACGCAGGTTGCGACGGACCCGTGCACGATCGCGCTGCCGGTCAACGTCTATGGCCGCGAGTTCGCGAGCGGCAAGACGCTGATCACCGACGGCGGCGGCAACCCGTGGGTCCACGACGATTCGGGCGGCGTCGGGCTGCAGATCGTCGGCATGCCGCAATACGATTCGTCGGGGAACGTCACCGGGTACACGCTGGGCGCGATCCTCTCGCACGAAATCCCGGGCGCGGTGCCGGTGCCGTTCGCGAATCCGTCGGCGTTGGGCAAGAACCGGTTCTCGTGGCGCCTGCTGGGGGGTGAGTGATCGGAGGCGAGGACGCGCGGCGTAAGGACACCGGGGCCGAAGGGGCCCGCAGGTGACGAGGCGGCGGGCGGGAATGCTCGCCGCTTCCATTTTGGCGCACCGCAAATCGCCGCTGCGTGTGGACCCCCCGCACGGGCCGACGGATAATCCGCCTTCCAAATGAACGACAGCGCCTCTTTTCCGCTGCGCGACGCGACGCTGGCGATTGCGCTGGCCGTGTCGACGGTCGCGCACGTTGCGGTGTTCGCGGCCCTTGGGCGCATCGAAGGCGATCTGCCTCCCGGGTCGCGCGTACCCAGTACCGTTGCGCCGGTGCTCGAAGCCCGGCTGGTCACGCTGCCCGTCGCGGATCGCGGCGGCGACGCACCCGGAACCGCGCGCGCAGAATCCGGACAACTGCCGATCGACGCCATTCCCAAACCGGCGGCGGACATCGCGTCGGCCCCGCCCGCCACGCACATGGATCCGACGCCTGCCGTGGCCAATGCGGCGCGCCCGACGCCCACCGTCGGTGCGAGCGAGCGCGACCTCGCAGCGATGCGATCGCCGCGCATCGTGCTCGATGCAAGCGTCCCGCGCACGCGATTCGGCGGCACCTTCGACAACGGCGCGCTCGACGAATTTCCCGGCGAGGTCGATGCGGCGGTCGGCATTCCCGACCGGATCGAGATTCCCTATCCGCCCGGGGCGCTCGCGACGGGCCAGGAGGCGACGGTCGTCGCCTGGGCGGTCATCGACGAAAACGGCGCGGTCGAATCGACGCATGTCGTCGACGGCCCGCCCGAATTCGCCGACGCCGTCGAATCGGCCCTGGCGCGGACCGCGTTCATCCCTGCGCGCAACAAGGGGACGAACATCCGCTTTTACGTGATGCTTGCGATCGACTTCCGCATCGACGCCGGCGGGTCAGTCGCCGTGGACAAGGCGGCGACGGCGCGCTAACCCATCAGCGGCATGTGAAAGCCCGGCGCGGCGCTGCCATCGTCCGGCCAGCGCGCGGTGACCGCCTTGCCGCGAGTGTAGAAACGCACGCCGTCCATGCCGTGCACGTGCAGGTCGCCGAAAAGGGAATTCTTCCACCCGCCGAACGAATAGAACGCCATCGGCACGGGAATGGGCACGTTGATGCCGAGCATCCCGACGTCGACGTCCTCCTGGAACCGCCGCGCGGCGTGGCCCGAGCGCGTGAAAAGCGCCGCGCCGTTCGCGTAGGGATTCCGGTTGACGAGCTCGATCGCCTCGGTGAGCGATGCGACGCGGACAACCGAGAGCACCGGCCCGAATATCTCGTCGCGGTAGATCGCCATTGCCGGCGTCACCGCGTCGAACAAGGTCGGCCCGACGAAGAATCCGTTTTCATGTCCCGGCACCCGCGGCCCGCGGCCGTCGACGACGAGCGTCGCACCGTCGGTGACGCCGCTGTCGATGTAGCCGACGATCCGGTCGCGCGCCGCGCAGGTCACCACCGGCCCCATTTCGGTGCCCGCCGCGTCGCCCGGGCCGACCTTGACCGATTTCGCTCGCGCGGCGAGTTCGGCGACCAGCGCGTCGCCGGCATCGCCGACCGCGACCACCGCGGAGATCGCCATGCAGCGTTCGCCGGCGGAACCGTAGCCGGCGCCGATGATCGCATCGGCGGCAAAGGCGATGTCCGCATCCGGCATCACCACCGCGTGGTTCTTGGCGCCGCCCAATGCCTGCACGCGCTTGCCGTGCGCGGCGCCCGTCTCGTAGATGTAGCGCGCGATCGGCGTCGAGCCGACGAACGATATGGCGCGGATGTCCGGATGCGCGAGGATCGCGTCCACCGCTTCCTTGTCGCCGTGCACGACGTTGAACACGCCGTCGGGCAAGCCGGCTTCCGTCAGCAGTTCGGCCATGCGCAGCGACAACGTGGGATCGCGTTCCGAGGGCTTCAGGATGAACGTGTTGCCGCAGGCGAGCGCGACCGGGAACATCCACATCGGCACCATCGCCGGAAAATTGAACGGCGTGATGCCGGCGCACACGCCCACCGGCTGGCGCAACGACCAGCTGTCGACATCGGTGCCGACGTTTTCGCTGAACTCGCCTTTCAGCAGGTGCGGAATCCCGGTCGCGAACTCGATGACCTCGATGCCGCGCGTGATCGAGCCCTCCGCGTCGGCGAGGGTCTTGCCGTGCTCCTGCGTGACGATCGCCGCAAGCGACTTCTTGTTTGCCTCCATCAGCTCGCGAAAGCGCATCAGGATCCGCGCGCGGCGCAGCGGTGGCGACGCGCGCCATGCGGGCAGCGCGGCCGCGGCGGCCTTCGCCGCAGCGTCGACATCCGCCGCATTGCCGAGCGGCACGTGGCGGATCACTTCGCCGGTCGCCGGATTCGTCACCTCGCCGTAGCGCTGGGTCAGCGCGGGCACCGCGCGGCCGCCGATCCACAGCGGCAGGCGTTCAAGGGTGGTCAGGTCCATCGGGGCTCCTTCCGGCGATTCAAAGTCTTGCGTCGAGCGCTACCCATCGATGCGCTGGGCCCGTGGCGCTCCGGTTGCACGATTATCGCCCAAGCCGATTCCCTTGGGAAATACGGCCCGACGTCCATTGATTGCAGTTGCAACATTGCGGGGCCAGTTCGACATGAAGCGGCAACCGCCTGGCGATCCAATGGTCGGAGGCGCCAGCGCGGTCATCCGTCGATGATCGCGGGCCTGGCAATTTTCAACCTTGACCAAAGGACCCATCATGGAAAAGCCCTCTTTGATGAAAGGCAGCGTGGTGAAGACCGCGCCTCCCGTCGACATGTCCGATATCGCTGATGCCGAATCCAGCAGCAGGCGATCGACCGCGGCCGCCGCAGACCAGGCAATCCGCCCCTTCCGCGTCAGCGTACCGGAAGCGGACCTCGTCGACCTCCGTCGACGCATCTCCGCGACAAAATGGCCTGAGCGGGAAACGGTCACGGATGCATCGCAAGGCGTGCAGCTTGCGACGGTCCAGGCAGTCGCGGACTATTGGGCGACGCACTACGACTGGCGCAAGATCGAGGCGAAGATGAACGCTCTGCCGCAGTTCATCACCGAGATTGACGGGCTGGACATACATTTCATCCACGTTCGTTCGAAGCATGAGAATGCGTTGCCACTTATCGTCACGCACGGATGGCCCGGCTCGATCATTGAACAGATGAAGATCATCGATCCGCTGACCAATCCCACGGCGCATGGGGGAAGCGCATCGGACGCGTTCCATCTGGTGATTCCGTCGATTCCGGGCTACGGGTATTCGGGCAAGCCGACCACCACCGGTTGGGACGCCCCCCACATCGCGCGTGCCTGGGTCGTGCTGATGAAGCGTCTGGGATACACGAAATTTGTGGCGCAAGGCGGTGATTGGGGCGCGGTCATCACCGAACAAATGGGCGTGCAGGCGGCTCCCGAACTGCTCGGCATTCACGTAAACATGCCTGGCGCGGTTCCGGCGGACGTTGACAAGGCGGCATCCACCGGTGCGCAAATGCCACACGGCCTCTCTCTCGAAGAGAAACTCGCATTCGAGCGCCTGCAATTCGTCTACAGCAAGGGCGTCGCCTACGGCTATCAGATGGGGTTGCGCCCGCAGACGTTATACGGAATTGCGGACTCTCCCGTCGGCCTGGCAGCGTATTTCCTCGACCACGATGCATGGAGCTATGCGTTAATCTCACGCGTTTTTGCCGGACAATCCGAAGGCCTTACCCGGGACGATGTTCTCGACAACGTCACGATCGCGTGGTTGACGAACACTGCGCTGTCCGGAGCCCGTCTCTATTGGGAAAACAAGCTTGGGTATTTCAATGTCAAAGGCGTTTCCATCCCGGTTGCCGTAAGCGCCTTTCCGGACGAGATCGATCTGTGCCCGCGCAGCTGGGCGGAGCGGGCGTATCCCAACCTTTTCTATTACAACAAGCTCGACAAAGGCGGACACTTCGCGGCCTGGGAACAGCCACAGCTCTTCAGCGAAGAGATCCGCGCCGCGTTCCGCTTGCTGCGTTAGTGGGATTGCGAGGCGACGCGCGCGCTATTCGTGCGCATCGCCTCCGCACATGGTCTTCATATCGGATCCCTCGAAGAGCCCAAATGCGGTGCCGCGATGACGGAGAGTGAAAATGTTTGAATCAACGACATCGCCGATTCTGAATTGCATCTTGTCGGCCACGCTTGCGCTTACAGCCGCTGCGAGCGGCGGCATGACAGCAGCGCAAACGGCCGCGGCAGCCGACGAGAGCACGATCCGTCAGTTCCACGTCAACATTCCGCAAGCGGCGCTCGACGATTTGCGGCGGCGCGTACAGGGGACGCGGTGGCCCGACAAGGAGACCGTCCCCGATCGTTCGCAGGGCGCGCAGCTGGCGCAGCTCCAGGCACTCCTCCGCTACTGGGGCACGACCTACGACTGGCGCAAGGTGGAAGCGAAGCTCAACCGCCTTCCGCAATTCGTCACAACGATCGATGGCGTCGACATTCACTTCATCCACGTGCGCTCGCGCCATCCGAACGCGATGCCGGTGATCATCACGCACGGGTGGCCGGGTTCGGTCATCGAATTGCTGAAGGTCATCGGTCCGCTCACGGACCCAACGGCGCACGGAGGCAGCGCCGCGGACGCCTTCGATGTCGTGATTCCGTCCATACCGGGCTACGGCTTCTCCGGCAAGCCGACGAGTCTTGGATGGGATACCGAACGTATCGGGCGCGCATGGGCGGTGCTGATGACGCGTCTCGGATATGCGCGCTTCGTCGCGCAAGGCGGCGACTGGGGCGCACCCATCACCAGTGCAATGGCGCGCCAGGCGTCGCCTGGCTTGCTCGGCATCCACGTCAATTTGCCGGCGACGGTACCGCCCGAGGTGGCCGCGGCGCTCGCCGGAAATCCTGCACCGGCCGGACTCTCGGAAAAGGAACGCGCCGTGATCGAATCGCTCATGACGTACGCCAAGCAGGGGAACGCGGCCTATTTCACGATCATGAACGCGCGGCCGCAGACCGTCGGCTATGGTGCCACGGACTCGCCGGCCGGACTCGCCGCGTGGATCCTCGTGCACCCCGGATTTGCGCAGTGGGACTATGGCGCCGATCCGCAGAGCTCGCCGACCCGAGACGACGTGCTGGACGACATCACGCTCTACTGGTTGACCAACACCGCAACCTCGTCAGCGCGTCTGTATTGGGAGAATGGAGCGCGAGGCAGCGTCATTGTCGCGGCCGCGCAGAAGACCGCCGAGATTTCGCTCCCGGTCGCAATCACGGTATTTCCCGACGATGTCTATCGTCCCCCCGAGACCTGGGCACGGCGCGCCTATCGCAACCTCACGTACTTCCACGAAGTCGACAAGGGCGGCCACTTCGCCGCGTGGGAGCAGCCCGAGCTCTTTGCGGCCGAACTTCGTGCCGCCTTCAGACCCTTTCGATCGACACAGTAAAAACCGAAAGGAACTCCCGTGAGAACGAATCGAATGTGCGCTGTTGCGTTGATCGTCGGCGCCGGATTGGCCCTGCACATGGCGCTGGCGCAGCAACCGGGAATCAAACGCACCGATCTCCAGCGGCATGACCTCAGCGCTCCCGGACGCGAAGTCGTCCAGACGCGCGTCGATTTTGCTCCGGGCGTCGCGTTTCCGAGGCACTCGCATCCGGGCGAAGAGATCGTTTACGTCATCGAAGGCTTGGTGCAGTACGAGGTCGAAGGCCAGCCGCCGGTAACGCTTAAGGCTGGCGAAGTCCTGTTCATCCCGGCCGGCGCGATCCACTCGGCAAAGAATGTCGGTGCCGTCAACGGAGCGGAGCTCGGCACCTATTTCGTCGAAAAAGGTAAGCCGCTTGTCGTGCTGGCTCAGTGAGTCCCTCTCTTGGATTCGTCCGTCCTCACACTTGGATAAAGGAGGTGCTGCAATGAATCGCAAAAGCATGTTGACGATCGGGATTGCCACGGGAGTGCTCGCGCTCATGGGCAGTTGGGCCATCGCCGCGCAGGACAAATACGCCGTGAAAGTTCCGGGTGGGCTCGCGTTTTCCGAGTTCAGGGGATACGAAAACTGGCAGATTGTCTCCGTCAGTGATGATGGAGGCATGCTTGCGGCGATCGTCGCCAATCCCGCGATGATCGACGCCTACCGCGCCGGCGTTCCCGGCAACGGCAAGCCATTCCCCGAGGGCGCCAAGATGGCGAAGATTCATTACAACCCGAAAAAGCTGGAGACATTCCCCGCAGCGACGGTGCCGGGCACGCTGCACGACGTCGACTTCATGGTGAAAGACAGCAAGAGGTTCGCGGACAGCGGCGGATGGGGATACGCCGTGTTCGACTATGACGCCAAGTCCGATACGTTCACGCCCGGCACCTTGGCTGGCAATCCGCCGCAGGGGAACGACGCCAAGTGCGGATTCGCTTGCCACACAGTAGTGAAGTCGAGAGATTACGTTTTCACGGACTACGGGAAGCGGTGAACTCGATCGCATCTCTCCAAACCCGAGAATGCCACTCAGAATGGCCCGGATCCGAATCGGCGCAGTTACAGCTCGTTCGCCACCTTTAGCGACCCGGACGGCAACGGCTGGCTGCTCCAGGAGGTCAGGACGCGGCTTCCCGGAAGAGGCCTCAGTATGGACGTCGCCAGCCTGACCGACCTTCTGCGCGAGGCCGAGGAGCACCATGGCAAGTATGAATCGACCGCTCCGAAGCACCACTGGTCCGGGTGGTACGCCGCCTACATCGTCGCACGCGAGCGCGGCATGGCGGCCGAGCAAACGGCCAAAGACGCCGCGCTTCACATGCGAGCTGCCCGCTGATGAGGGCCGACATCGTTCAAGGGGCCGTCTTCCCCGATTACGAGCTTGCCTACCATCGCGGCAAGCGCCGGACGCTCTCCGAGCTGCAGCAAGGCGATCCGCTCGTGCTGGTGCTGTCCCGCCGCGGCTTCTGTCCGAAAGAGAGGAGACAACATGAAGGACTGCTTTATGCGAGGCATCCTGCCGTTGCTCGTGCTCGGTGTGGCCGCCGGCGCCGGCCTTGCCCGTGCTGCCAGTCACATGCCCGAACTAAACGCCGAACGCTGGGTGAATTCGACGCCGCTCACGCCCGGAGCGTTGCGCGGCAAGATCGTTCTGGTCGACATATGGGAATACACCTGCATCAACTGGATCCGGACCTCACCGTACGTCAAGGCGTTGAATCGCGATTACGCCAATCTCGGATTGGTTGTGATCGGCGTGCATGCGCCCGAGTTCGAGTTCGGCAAGCGCGCCGAGAACATCGACCGCGGGATTCGCGACCACGGGCTCACCTATCCGATCGCGCTCGACAACGATTTCCTGATTTGGCGGGCGCTGGGCAACGACGCGTGGCCGACCAGATATCTTTTCGACGCGCAGGGAATGCTGGTGAAGCAATGGGTGGGTGAAGGAAGTTACGACGAAGTCGAGGCGGAGGTCCGGCGCCTTTTGGTTGCGGCCAATCCCGGGATCAAGCTGCCACCGGTGAGCCCCGAGGCCACGGCGTTTGCGAAGACTGGCGCAGCCTCCTATGCCGGGATCACGCAGGAGACGTACCTGGGTCCCGAGCGACGCGAGCGCGGCGCGTTCAAGCTGGAGGGCAATTGGCGAAGTGAACGCCAATTCGTCGAACTCCGGAATGGCTCCGGCAAGATCGTCCTTCCTTTCACCGCCGGCGAGGTGAATCTGGTCGTGCAACCGGGGATCTCCGGAAAGGCGGCCGTCACGGTGCTGCTCGATGGAAATCCGGTCGGCGAAGCGCGCGGCGCCGACGTCGGCCCCGATGGCGTGGCACGATTCGATCGGTCAGGAATGATTTGCCTGGTCGCCGGCGCGCCGCAGAAAAAGCATGTTCTCACGCTCATCGCGAGTGAACCCGGGTTCCGGGCATACTCGTTCACGTTCGGTCTCTGAACGGAATCAGGGCTCATGCGAGCACACACGCGCGCACGACACGACCCGTCATCTCATGACAACGAGTTCGAACGGACGGGCAAGCTGAACTTGAATGTCACGCCGAGACCTTCGTTTCGCGTAGCCCATAGTCGGCCCTGATGGGATTCGACAATCGACCGGCAGATCAAGAGGCCCATCCCCATGCCGTCGGATTTGGTCGTGAACAGCGGGTTGAATATCCGCTCGATGTCTTGCGGGTCGATGCCTGTGCCTGTATCCGCAACCGACACCATGATGCCGTCGCGTTCGTGCGCCTCGGATTTCACGCTCAGGACCCGTGGCGCATCGCTATTGGCCATTGCGTCAATGGCGTTGGTGATCAAATTCAAGAGCACCTGTTTGAGCTGGACGCGGTCGCCGCGTACCTCCGGCAGTTGGAACGTCGGCTCGGCCTGGACCAGTATCTGGTGTTTCTGAAGTGCGCTCCGCTCCAGTGCGAGTGCTTCCCGGATAAGTGCGTTGACATCGAGCGGAGCCCTGTTGCGCGCATCGTTCCTGAAAGTCGCGCGGATGCCTTCGATCACCTCGCCCGCACGATGGCCATCCTCGGCAATTCGTTTGAAAGCCTCTTTGGCGCGATCCAGATTGGGGATCGAACGGTCGAGAAAGCGCGCGCCTGCACCGGCACTCACTATCATTGCCGTCAGGGGCTGCCTGACCTCGTGCGCAATCGAGGCCGCGACCGCGTCGCCGGTGATCAGCCGCGCCTCGCGCTCGCGACGTTGAGCAAGGACCGCGCCCAGCAGCCTTCCATAGAGCGTCGTGATCTCGTACAGAAGGACCGTGAGGATGATACCGCTCGAAAAGAGCGCGGTGATCCGGACGGTATACCAGCCGATGCTGAATCGAACCGGAACCGGATAGTAGCTCAGCGGAATCTCTATCAAGTAAAGGAACATCACTACCGTCAGCCAAAGATCGAGTATCGACCGTCGTCGGATCCAGAGCACGATGAGGGCAGTAATACATGCGAGCGCAATGGGCGCTCCAACGAGATAAGGCCACCGCGAGCTAAAGCGGGACGGATCCAACATGAGGTGGGGCAATGATGCTTCGCCGGCGACGCAAACCAGGACTGCCAAACCAGCTATGGTCGCAGTTACGGTGACACTGAAGGCAATCGCACCCCGTACCGTGCCCTGCCAGATTCGTTCGCCAGGATCCGCATCCTTTAGCAACGCATAGCCGATTACGTACAAGGGAAATCCACAGTGCCACACTACATAGAGCCATGCCGTAGTCTGCAATCCGCCGATCAGGCCCTTTGGCGCCAAAACGCCTGGAAACGCCAGAATCCATGCGCCAACGACAAGCGCCGTGAACACGTAGCCATTCGCGATTATCAGGACGGCACGCGAGCGCAAAATCGAGAACTGCGCAAACAGGAGAATCGCGGTGATTGAATCGATCGTGAACATCGCCGCCGCATAGGACGCGACGAAGGCATTGATCTCGGCCAGCTCGATGCCCGATAGAGGCCCGGTGACGAGGTAAAGAACGACCAACAGGCCGAGCACGATCGCGACAGCCAGCCGTTTTTGCGCCGGACCCGGCGACAGGCTCGAGAGGAGGAAATATTCCGATTCCGGAACCAAAGCGGCGGGTTTCAGCATCGGCGGGAATCTCGGCGGGGGCGGCAAGGGCGGCGCGGGCCTGCTCTTCCGCGCTTCCATCTGCGAAACGATACGCCCCGGAAAATTCGATGGCAAATGACCTCAGGTAACCGCACGCCTTCGTCATCGACGATGGTTCAACGATTCGGCGCGCGTTCCCCCTTTCAATTGCCTCGAGGTGAAGTCTGCAGCGCCTTGCTGATTGCCGAAAGCAGATTCGAGCTGTTGATCGGTTTCGCAAAGAAATCATCCCCGCGATCGCTGTCGATCCGCGGCAGGTTCGAAAGCTCGTATCGGCCGGTGATGAGGATAACCGGCAACCCCGGCCGCGCGGTCTTGGCCGCCCGTCGAAGTTCCAGTCCATCCATGACAGGCATTCCGATGTCGGTAACGAGGCAATCCAGTTCTGCCAGGCCACCGTCGGCTTCCAGAAGGCTTGCCGCAGAGGGATATGAGCGCACTTCATATCCTGCGGATTCCAGCAGATCTTTCAGCGATTCCAGAACACGATGATCGTCATCGACCACCGCCACGACCTGTTTTCCGGAATCCGCCATCTCAGGGTGTCTCCCCACCAACGATTTCCGCAGGCCCGCTGACAAGCGGATCGACTAATTTTGGGGACGTCGGGAGTGGGTTACCGGTATCTCGAGCGAACCCGCCATTCTTACGAGTTCGGCAAGCGATCCGGCTTCCATCTTTTGCATGATCTTGCTGCGGTGAATCTGGACCGTGATCTCGCTGATGCCGAGCTCGGCGGCGGCTTGCTTGTTCAGCAGGCCGCTGACGACTAGAGGCAGCACCTCCCGTTCACGTGGCGTCAGGCTCGATAGGCGCTGACGCAAACCAGCCAGGTCGGCCCTCGCCCGCCTGGCGTCGCGGTCCTCGGCGATGGCGGCATGGATCGCGCGCAACAAGTCAGTCTCGCTGAACGGTTTAGTCAGGAAGTCGATGGCGCCCGCCTTGATCGCGCGCACCGAGCTCGGAATGTCGCCGTGCCCTGTGATGAACACGATCCGGGGGTGATCCCCGTCCTCGATCTGACGCTGGAGATCCAGTCCGTTGATATCCGGCAGTTCCACATCAAGAATCAGGCAAGCCGGCGCATCGGGCTTCGGATAGGCAATGTACTCGGCCGCGGATCCGAATGCGACGGCGCGCATGTCGAAGCTCGAAAGCAGGTCGCTCAACGACTCGCGTACCCGGCGATCGTCATCCACAACGAAAACAATCGGCTCCTGTGGTTTCACGCAGACGCATCCCGTGTCTGTGAGAAGTGCAGTGTTGAATGTAACGTCCATGAGCAAGGTTGTCGAGATTGGGGATGCCGCAGCAGGCTCGAGGATACGGGGGGCCACTCCGAACGCGGGGGCGGGTTGCCGCACGGATGAAGCGTAGCCACCAAAGTCGGCATCGCCAATAGCGTCTTTACATTAGTCCGTCCACGCCGGTGCGGCCGGCTGGAGCGGAACGCGCGGGTGCTGTCGTTGACGAGAGAGATTCCGCCGGTCGCTCAGAACCCGCGGATGGGATGTCGCGTTAACAGAAAGACATGATAGGCGGCGACCGCACTAGCTACTATGCTGAAGTCGTGTGCGATACCGATCGACCTTCGACGAGTTGTACGATTTCCAGCCGGGAAACGCCATGACGTCGACGTGGGTTTCCTGGAATGACCCCGATGGCGAACATCGACGGCCGGAACTTCCGGTCGCGCGAGGATAGGACACGGACATGACAAGTTCGCATGTACTTATGGTCGATGACGACATGGATATCTGCAGGCAGCTCGGAGACTACCTTGGCAAGAACGACTTCCGGGTGACCGCGGTCAATACGGGCAAGCAGATGCTCGACTACCTGGCGCGTGAGGTCGTCGACCTGCTGCTGCTCGAGCCCCGCCTGCGCGGCGAAGATGGCTTGCAGATTACGCGAGCCGCACGCGAATCGTCGACCACGCCGATCGTCGTCCTGTCGCACCATGACGAAGTGGCCGATCGTGTCATGGGGCTCGAACTCGGTGCCGACGACTACATTGCAAAACCATTTTCGGCGCGCGAGGTTCTGGCGCGCATTCGAGCGGTCCTTCGCCGGTGCAAGGTCGAGTTCGTCGGACCCGGACGGGACGACACGTTGCGCGCTTATCGCTTTGCAGGCTGGGAGCTCAATGTGCGCCTGTCCCGCCTGAAGTCACCCGACGGCGGCCGTGTCGAGGTCTCGCGCGGAGAGTTCAATCTGCTACGCGCATTTCTCTCGTCGCCCCAACGGATCCTGACGCGCGAGCAGCTTCTCGACCTCACGCGCATGAACACCTCCGAGGTCTTTGACCGCTCGATCGACGTGCAGATCCTACGCCTTCGCCGCAAGATGGAAGCCGATCCTGCTCATCCCCGATTCATCCGGACCGAGCGAGGTGTCGGCTACTATTTCGATGCGCCCGTCAGCGTGCTTAGGTGAGCGAAGCGACGAGCCAGTTGCCGCTCGTCTGTTCATCACCGACACTTCCATTCGACACGCGGGCCCGACCCCACCTCGAGTCAAGGTAACTCACCCATGAGCAACCGTCGAACGCCCGAAGAAATTGACCGCGGGGAAATCAACCGTCCTCGACGCCGCCTTCTGGGTTCCGCGGCGATGGCGCTTGCCGCTGTCCAACTCGACATGGTCCGTTCCGCGAATGCGCAATCCGACCAGGTAACGCAGGCAAATTTGCCCGCGATCAAGCCGGGAACGAACACGTCGTTCGCTTCACTGAAACAGATCGATGCCGGCACGCTCCGCATCGGATACGCCGAGGCGGGTCCTGCCAACGGCCGCCCGGTCGTTCTTCTCCACGGCTGGCCCTACGACATTCACAGCTTCGTCGATGTGGCTCCTCTGCTGGCGGCGGCGGGCTACCGGGTGATCGTCCCGTATCTGCGCGGCTACGGCACGACGCGCTTTCTTTCGAGCGAATCGATGCGAAACGGCCAGCAAGCCGTCGTTGCCGTGGATGCCATAGCCCTCATGGATGCGCTCGGGATCGACCGGGCCATCGTCGCCGGCTTTGACTGGGGTGCGCGCACGGCCAACATCGTTGCGGCGCTGTGGCCCGCGCGCTGCAAGGCGATGGTGTCCGTGAGCGGCTACCTGATCGGAAGCCAGGAAGCGAACAAGACGCCGTTGCCGCCAGCGGCCGAACTCGCCTGGTGGTATCAATTCTATTTTGCGACGGAGCGCGGCCGCACGGGGTACGACAAATACCGGCGCGATTTCTCGAAACTCATCTGGCAGCTCGCCTCGCCGAAGTGGAGCTTCGACGACGCCATGTTCGATCGCTCTGCGGCGTCGTTCAACAACCCGGACCATGTCGCCATCGTCATTCACAACTATCGCTGGCGACTCGGGCTGGCGGAAGGCGAGGCGAAGTATGACGGTCTGGAAAAGCAGCTTGCCGCCGCCCCGGTCATCAGCGTACCCACGATCACGCTGGAAGGCGATGCCAATGGGGCACCCCATCCGGAACCCGCGACCTACGCAGGAAAATTCTCGGGCGCCTACGCGCACCGCCTCGTCACGGGAGGCATCGGGCACAACCTGCCGCAGGAGGCCCCCCAGGCCTTTGCGCAGGCCGTCGTCGACGTTGACGCTCTTTAGATCCTCCGTGTGCGAGGCACAGCGATCCTGCCTGCGCCACGGACTCCTTATTTCTTCGTCGCCGACCAGCTTTTCAGCGCGTCGAGCGTCTTCTCGACGTGCTTCGTCGGATTCAAGCTCATGTACTGGAAGACGACGGTGCCGTTCGGCGCGACGACATAGGAGATCCGGTTCGCGTATTCCGGCCGCGTCTTCATCACCGCGTCGTAGGATTTGATGACCGACTGCTTTTCGTCGGAAGCGACCGGAAATCGACTTTGGCACGCCTGGACGGAAAACTTGGTGAGCGTTTCGATATCGTCGCCCGACACCCCGATTACGGTAGCCCCCAGCGCCTCGAATTGCGGCATCGCCTCCGCGAAATCGTGCGCCTCGATCGAGCAGCCCTCGGAATAGGCGGCCGGGAAAAAGTAAAGCACGACCGGGCCTTTCTTCAGCGAGTCCGCCAGCGCGTAGCTGTAGACTGAACCGGCCATTGCAGCCGGGGTCGTGAAGTCCGGCGCGCGCTCGCCGATGTCGAGCGCGGCGCGCGCGGGCCAGGGCAGCGCAAGCAAGGCGAAAGTGCAGGCGATCAGGCGGATCATGACGACCTCCATGCCGTTGCGACACATTCTAATCCGGCTTGCCGCCGTCGGCATTGCAACAGCGCTCGCGGTATGCCTGCTGGCCGGCTGCGGCACGCTGCCGCCGCGGACGGATTCCCCGCCGTCGACCGCGGCCATGCCGTCGCCCGGGAGCCCGCTGGCGAGGATGGTTGAAGCGTCCATGCCTTCGCCGGAGCTCTCCGGCTTCCGGCTGATGCCGCTCGCCGCCTATTCGCTGGACGCACGGATCGAGCTTACGCGCCGGGCGAAATATTCGCTGGACATCCAGTATTACCTCATCGCGAACGATCGCACCGGCCGCCTGCTTCTGCGCAACGTGCGCGATGCAGCCAGGCGCGGCGTGCGCGTGCGCCTGCTGGTCGACGACCTCTACACGTTCGGCGGCGATCCGATGTTCATCGGCCTTTCCGCGTTCCCGAACGTCGAGGTTCGCCTGTTCAACCCGTTCTGCTGCGGCCGGGAGGGCCTGCTGTCCAAGTACACCGCTTCCCTGCTCGATTTCCGGCGGGTCAACCATCGGATGCACAACAAGCTCTTTATCGCCGACAGCGCGATGGTGATCGCCGGCGGCCGCAACATCGCCGACGAATACTTCGCGCGCAGCATGTCGGGCAATTTCGTCGACATGGACGCATTCATCGTCGGCGCGGTCGTCCCGAAGCTCGCGACGATCTTCGATGCGTATTGGAACAGCGCGCAGTCCTATCCGGCCGCGCAGATCATCGCCACCGACCGCGACCGCGAGCAGCTGCAGGAGGACTTCAACAGGCTCGTCGACGAAGGCGACCAGATGATGGCGGTCACGATGCCGCCGACCGACATACTCGGCTACGGTCCGATCACCGACGACCTCGACGCGGGGCGCCTCGGACTGGAGTGGGGCATGGCGACCGCCTTCGCCGATTCGCCCGACAAGGTCATGGCGATGACCCCCGAGGCGGCACGCAGCATGAGCGTCACGATGAATGTCTTCGACCTGGTGAGAGCGGCACGAAGCGAGGTCATGCTGTGCTCGCCGTATTTCATTCCAGGCACGATGGGTGTCCAGGCATTCACCGATCTGCGCAAGCGCGACGTCAAGGTGTCGATCCTCACCAACTCCCTGGCGTCCAACGACGAGCCCCTCGTGCACTCGGGTTACGCGCGCTACCGGCCGGAGCTCCTCCGCATCGGCGTCGATCTCTACGAGTTGAGCCCGACGCGCGTGCTCAAGAACAAGCGGCTGGACCTCGCCATACCCGGCGCCTCGGTGGGCCGGCTGCATGCCAAGACCGCGGTCATCGACCGCTCCATCGTGTTCATCGGGTCGATGAACCTCGATCCACGGTCGGACAGCACGAACACGGAACTCGGGGTCATCATCCGGAGCCCCGAATTCGCGCGGGAGGTGCTGCGCGTCATCAGCATCAGCAAGCTGCAGAGCGCGTACCGTTTGCAGTTCGGGCCCGACGGCCACAGCCTCGAATGGCTGACCACGGACGACAACGGAGAGGTGATCCTTTACGCCGAACCCGATACCACGTTCCTGCTGCGCCTGCAGACCATGCTGTTCGGTACGTTAGTGCCCGAGCAGGTGCTCTAGCGCTGCGCCGTCGTCATTTCCGCCCGAATTCGGCGAGCCGCTCGACGTAGCGCGCGACCAGGTCCACTTCGAGGTTCACTTTCGCGCCCGGCCTGACCGCCTTGAGCGTCGTGACACCGAGGGTATGCGGAATCAGGTTGACGTTGAAGCGCGTGCCGTCGACGCCGTTGACGGTGAGGCTCACGCCATGCACGGCGATCGAGCCCTTGACCGCGATGAACCGCGCGAGCGACGGGGGCACGTCGACTTCGAGTCGCCAGCTGCCGACGCCGGAGGCGACCTCCTCCACCCGCTCGAGCGCAACGACGGTCCCGACGCCGTCGACGTGCCCGGAGACGAGATGACCGCCGAGCCGGTCGGACAGGCGCAGCGACTTTTCCAGGTTGACGTCGGCCGCGCCGTCCAGTCCCGCGGTGCACGCCAGCGTTTCGGCGGACACGTCGAAGCCGAGCGTCGCGCCGCTCTTGGCGGCCACCGTGAGGCAGCAGCCATTGACGGCGACGCTGTCCCCGATTGCGACGTCATCGATGTCGAGCGTGCCGGGCGCGACCACGAGGCGCAGGCCGTCGCCCTTGGGTGCGACCGCTGCGATCTTGCCGATCGCGGCGACGATTCCGGTGAACATCAATCCTCCCTGCGCGCAACGCGCGCCTGAATCCGCAGGTCGTCGCCGACGCGCGCAATGTCGTCGACGACGAGCGGCACGCGATCGGCGAGATGCGCAAGGCCGCCCGGGAACGCCGCCACCCCGCGCGCGGGATCGCCGATCACGCAGGGCGCAAGATAGACGAGCAGCTCGTCGACCATGCCCGCGGCAAGCAGCGCGCCGTTGAGACCGGCGCCCGCCTCGACGTGCAGCTCGTTGATTCCGCGCGTGCCGAGTTCGTGCATCGTGGCGACAAGGTCGACGCGGCCCTCGGCGTCGGGCAATGCGATCGTCGCTACACCCTTCGGCCACGCGGCGTTGGTGCCGCCCGCCGTCACGACCAGCGCATTCCCGGAGGCGAGCGCGCGCGCCGTCGGCGGCGTCTCGCCATGACGGTCGACGATGACGATGAGCGGCTGGCGGGTCGTCTCGATGCCGCGCACGGTGAGTTGCGGGTCGTCCACCCTCACGGTGCCGATGCCCGTCAGCACGGCGCACGCCCGCGCGCGAAAGCGGTGTCCGTCCAGACGCGCTTCCTCGCCGGTGATCCATTGGCTCTCGCCGCTGCCGAGCGCCGTGCGCCCGTCGAGGCTCGACGCGATCTTCATCCGCACCCACGGCCGCCCGCGCGTCATGCGTGAAACGAATCCGCGATTGAGCGCGCGCGCCTCCTGCTCCATGAGACCGATGTCGACGGCCATCCCGGCTTCGCGCAGCCGTGCAGCGCCGTGCGCGGCGTGGGGATTCGGATCGGCCATTGCGGCGACGACGCGAACGACCCCGGCGGTGATCAGCGCCCCGGTGCAGGGCGGCGTGCGACCCGTGTGGTTGCACGGCTCGAGCGTCACGTAGGCCGTCGAGCCCCGCGGATCGTTGCCCTGCGACTTGGCGTCGATGAGCGCGTTGATCTCGGCATGGGCGTCTCCGGCGCGCGCATGAAAACCTTCGCCGATCATCGCGCCGTCCCGCACGAGCACGCAGCCGACGCGCGGATTGGGCGTCACCGTGTGAAGACCGCGCTCGGCAAGTGCCAGCGCATGCGTCATGAACGCGCGATCGGCGTCGGTATATTCGGCCATGGCGAACCGCGGCGAACCGTTACGACTCGCCGCTAGCGTTTCTTTATCTTGCGCACCGCTTCACGGAAATCTTCGACGTCCTGGAAGCTGCGGTAGACGGACGCGAAGCGGATGTAGGCGACCTTGTCGAGCTTGTAGAGCTCCTGCATCACCATCTCGCCGACCTGGCGCGACGCAATCTCGCGTTCGCCCAGCGCGAGCACCTGGCCGACGATCCGGTCGACGGCCTGGTCGACGAACTCCGTCGGGACCGGGCGCTTGTGCAGCGCCCTCTGGAAACCGTTGCGCAGCTTGCCGATGTCGAAATCGGAGCGCGTGCCGTTGGTCTTCACGACCTGCGGCAGCCGCAGCTCGACCGTCTCGTAGGTGGTGAAGCGCTTCTGGCAGGCCGCGCAGCGGCGGCGGCGGCGAATCGAGTCCCCCGGCTCGGACACGCGCGAATCGATCACCTGCGTGTCGGCGCTGCCGCAGAACGGACACTTCATGGCCGCGGCACGGGGATACCGTCAGGTGTAGACCGGGAACTTGCGGTTGAGCGCAGCGACGTCGGCCGATACGCGGGCGAGCGTCGCATCGTCGTGCGGCGCGTCGAGCACGTCGGCGACGAGATGGCCCAGCTCCTCGCTTTCGATCTCGGTGTATCCGCGCGTCGTGATCGCAGGGCTGCCGATGCGGATCCCCGAGGTCACGAACGGCTTTTCCGGATCGTGCGGGATCGCGTTCTTGTTGACGGTGATGGAGGCCTTCGCAAGCGCCGCCTCGGCGTCCTTGCCGGTGATCTTCTTCGCCCGGAGGTCGACCAAGAACATGTGGCAATCGGTGCCGCCGGAGACGATGCGCAGCCCCCGCTCCTGCATCACCTTGGCGAGCACGCGGGCGTTCTCCAGCACCTGCTCCTGGTAGCGGCTGAATTCGCGGCCGAGCGCCTCGCCGAAGGCAACGGCCTTCGCCGCGATCACATGCATCAGCGGCCCGCCCTGCAAGCCGGGAAAGACCGCCGAATTCACCGCCTTTTCGTTTTCCGCGCCCATGAGCACGAAGCCGCCGCGCGGGCCCCGCAGCGTCTTGTGCGTCGTGCTGGTGACGTACTGGGCGATGCCGACCGGCGAAGGATAGACATCGGCGGCGATGAGTCCCGCGTAATGCGCCATGTCGACCATCAGCGGCGCGCCGACGCCGTCGGCAATCGCGCGGAACCGCTTCCAGTCGATCACGCGCGAATAGGCGGACGCGCCCGCGATGACGAGTTTCGGCTTGTGCTCGTGCGCGAGCCGCTCGACCTCGTCGTAATCGATGAGCTCGGTCTCGGCGTCGAGTCCGTAGGGAATGACGTTGAACCACTTGCCGCTGACGTTGACCGGCGAGCCGTGCGTCAGGTGCCCGCCGTGGGGGAGCGACATGCCGAGAATCGTGTCGCCGGGCTTCAACGCCGCGAAGAACACGACCTGGTTGGCCTGGGCGCCGGAATGCGGCTGGACATTGGCGGCTTGGGCGCCGAACAGCTCCTTCACCCGGTCGATCGCCAGCTGCTCCACGACGTCGACGAATTCGCAGCCGCCGTAGTACCGCTTGCCCGGGTAGCCTTCCGCGTACTTGTTGGTGAGTTGGGAGCCCTGCGCTTCCAGCACCGCCCGGCTCACGTAGTTCTCCGAGGCAATGAGCTCGACATGCGATTCCTGCCGCCCGTTCTCGGCAACGATGGCGGCCCACACTTCGGGATCGGCCTTGTCGAGATGCAGGGAATGGCGTGGCACGGTCTATCCGGTGGGCGGTCAGGGGGATTCGTATTTTAGCATCCGCCCGCCCGCCGCCGGGGTCCCGCTCGCGCCATGCCGGTGCGGCCGGCCGGACGCCTACCGCGCAGCGGAAAACGCTTATAATCCGCCGGCCAAGCCCGCGCGCGACCTTCAGGTCTCCGTGGCGGCCCGCGACACGACGACGGCATCCCATGCCGCAACGGACCTACGAGGAGGCGCCTTGAAGCTCCTGCTGACCCTGTCGCGATGGATCGACAACGCGACCGAACACATCGGGCGAACCGTGTACTGGCTGGTGCTGGTGGCCGTGCTGATCAGCGCCGCGAACGCCACCGTGCGCAAGATCTTCAACTACAGCTCGAATTCGTTCCTCGAGATCCAGTGGTACCTGTTCTCGCTGATCTTCCTCTTCTGCGCCGGCTACACGCTCAAGCATAACGAGCACGTGCGGATCGACATCATTTCCGGCCGGCTGTCGGCGCGCGGCCGGGCCATGATCGACATCTTCGGCACGCTGGTCTTCCTGCTGCCGATGGCGTTCCTGATCATGTACCTGTCATGGCCCGTGTTCGTCGATGCGTGGACCCGCAACGAGGTGTCCACGAATGCCGGCGGCCTCACCGTCTGGCCGGCCCGCCTCATGGTGCCGGTCGGCTTTTTCCTGCTGATCGTCCAGGCCCTGTCGGAGCTCATCAAGCGCATCGCCTTCCTCAAGGGATTGATCCCCGACCCGAGCGAAAAGATCGTCACGAAGACCGCGGAGGAGGAACTGGCCGAGGAAATACTCCGGTCGAGGGGTGACCTCGCGATCGCCCAGGAGATCGAAGGCATCGGCGTCGGAAGGGTGGAGAAGCCATGAGCAATTTCCTGATTGCCAATATCGCGCCGCTGATGTTCGCGGCGCTGGTGATCGTGCTGCTGATCGGCTACCCGGTGGCGTTCTCGCTGGGCGCGGTCGGCATCGCCTTCGGCCTCCTCGGCATAGAGCTGGGCCTGTTGCAGCCGACCCTTCTCCAGGCGCTGCCGGAGCGGATCTGGGGCGTGATGTCCAACGACACGCTGCTCGCCGTGCCGTTTTTCACGTTCATGGGACTGATCCTCGAACGCAGCGGAATGGCCGAGGACCTCCTCGACACGATCGGCCAGCTGTTCGGACCCATTCGCGGCGGCCTCGCCTACGCGGTGATCTTCGTCGGCGCCCTGCTCGCCGCGACCACGGGCGTCGTCGCCGCGTCGGTGATCTCGATGGGTCTCATCTCGCTGCCGATCATGCTTCGCTATGGCTACGACCGCCGGCTCGCCTCCGGCGTCATCGCGGCGTCGGGCACCCTGGCCCAGATCATCCCGCCGTCGCTCGTCCTCATCATCATGGCCGACCAGCTCGGCAAATCGGTGGGCGACCTTTATGCGGGCGCGTTCATCCCGGGCCTCACGCTTGCGTCGTTCTATGCGTTGTATGTGATCGGCACCTCGATCGTCAAGCCGCATTGGGCGCCGGCGCTCCCGCTGGCGGCGCGCACGCTGCGCGAGCCCGACGGCTCGTCCGGCAATCGCTCGCTGCTCGTGCTGACGATTCTCTCGGCGGCGACCGCGGCGGCCTTCTGGTTCATCTATTACGACAAGTACAACCCGGATGTCGCGACCGACGAGCGCATCGTCATCACGATGTCGGTCGGCGTCGGCGTCGCGTTCTTCGCCGCCGTCATCAACAAGCTGCTGCGCCTCGGGTTGCTGTCGAAAATCGCGGAGCGCGTGACCTTCGTGCTGATTCCGCCGCTCGGCCTCATCTTCCTCGTGCTGGGTACGATCTTCCTGGGCGTGGCGACGCCGACGGAGGGCGGCGCAATGGGTGCCACCGGCGCGCTGATCATGGCCCTCGCGCGCAAGCGGCTGTCGCTTCCCCTGCTCAAGCAGGCGATGAACACCACGGCCAAGCTGTCGACGTTCGTCGTGTTCATCCTGGTCGGCGCGCGCGTGTTCAGCCTCACTTTCTACGGCGTCAACGGCCACGTCTGGGTCGAGCACCTGCTGACGGCGCTGCCCGGCGGGCAGCTGGGCTTCCTCATCGTCGTCAACATCCTGATCTTCGTGCTGGCGTTCTTCCTCGACTTCTTCGAGCTGTCGTTCATCATCATTCCGCTGATCGGGCCGGTGGCGGAAAAGCTCGGCGTCGACCTGGTCTGGTTCGGCGTCCTGCTCGCCGTCAACATGCAGACGTCGTTCATGCATCCGCCGTTCGGGTTCGCGCTGTTCTATTTGCGCAGCGTCGCGCCAGCCAAGGAATTCCTCGACCGGCTCACCGGCCGCAGGACCGCGCCGGTCACCACCGGCCAGATCTACTGGGGCGCGGTGCCGTTCGTGCTGATCCAGGTCCTCATGGTCGGACTCATCATCGCGTTCCCGAACATCGTATCGGGCGGCCTCGCGACGAAGGAAAAGGTCAACATCGAGAACATCCGGATCGAGACGCCAGCGGACGCCTCGGCACCGGCCGATGCGAGCTCGCCCGCCGGTGCCGGCGAGCAGGAGGACGCCGAGAAAGCGTTGGAGAAGGCGATGGGCGGGGGCAAGGAAGCCCCAAAGGCAACTCCGGCGCCCGCCGCTCCGGCTGACGGCAAGGACGCCGCACCGAAATAGCGCCCACGGGCGACCGGGCTTCGGCGCGGCCGCGATTGCCCGCGATCGTCGCAAAAGGAAACGGCGCGCCGGCGATGCCCCGCCGGTCGCGCCGCGACCCCTGCCGCCCGAATGCGGAGCGCAGCCGTCTACTTCTTCATCCGCTGCGCGGCGATCATGAAGTTGTCGAAGCGGTTTTCGGCGACCGCGAACCACTCGACTTCCTCGCTGAGGAACTTCTTCCACGGCACGTAGATCTTGTTGAACTTCTCGTTCTTGGACGCGATCTCGTCGTACGTCTCCTGCGTCGCCTTGTAGCAGGCCGCCATGATCTCATTGGAGAACGGCTGCAGCTTGACGCCGTTGCGCGAGCAGGCGCTTCAGCGCGGGCGGATTGACCGCGTCGTACTTCGCCAGCATGTCGCAGTTGGCCCTGTAGGTCGCGGTCTCGAGGATCGACTGGTAGTCCTTCGGCAGATCGGCGAATGCCTTGTTGTTGACGAACAGCGACAGCTCCGGCCCGCCTTCCCACCAGCCCGGGTAGTAGTAGTACTTGGCGACCTTGTAGAAGCCGAGTTTCTCGTCGTCGTAGGGTCCGACCCATTCCGCCGCGTCGATCGTGCCCTTCTCCAGCGCGGGATAGATGTCGCCGCCCGGAATTTGCTGGGGCACGACGCCAAGCTTGGTCAGCGGCAGTCCGCCCGTGCCGCCGATCCGCATCTTGAGGCCCTTGAGGTCGGCGACCGTCTTGATCTCCTTGCGGAACCAGCCGCCCATCTGCGCACCGGTGTTGCCGGCGGGGAAGCCGACGATGTTGTAGTCCTTCAGGAAGTCGTTGTAGAGCTGCATGCCGCCGCCGTGATAGCGCCAGGCGTTTTGTTGCCGCGCGTTCATCCCGAACGGAATGGCGCAGCCGAAGGCAAACGTCGGGTCCTTGCCGAAGAAGTAGTACGGCGCCGTGTGGCAGCATTGGACCGTGGCGTTCTGCACGGCGTCGACGACGCCGAACGCGGGAACGATCTCGCCGGCGGCGAAGACCTGGATCTGGAACTTGTTGTTCGTCGCCGCGGCAACCGCCTCGCTGATCGTCACCGCGCCGCCGTAGATCGTGTCGAGGCTCTTCGGAAAGCTCGACGCCAGGCGCCATTTCACTTCCGGTTGTGCCTGCGCGAACGCAGGCGCGGAACCCGCGGCCAGGATGCCCGCCAGTCCGGTGTTTCTAAGGAACGAACGACGTTTCATCAAAGTCTCCTCTCCAAAGGATGTCGGCAGGGCCGACCGGCATGAAAGAAGGTGCACGGAGCAACGCATGCATCCCGTTCCTTTGTGCCGTCCGGCGGAAGGTCATGCGCGCCCAGCGTTTCCGGCGCCGATTCTAACTGAATTCGGCCAGCCTCAAGGGCTGAGCTTCCGTACGGCGGTGAACAGCGCCCAGGCCCAGCCTGCCTGGCGCTCGAGTGTCTGGGTGAAGCGGATGAGATAGCGCGCGCTTCCCGTGTCGAGTTCGACCATTCCGCCAGGGATGAACTTGTCGTCGGGGCCGATCAGGCTTCGCTGCGACGCCTGCCGGTTGTCCTGGTGGGCCGGCAGGTAGATGCCGAAGAACGGCCGCTCGGCGTCGGGCTCCGGCCGGACATCGTCGGTGACACCCACGTCCGCAGCAGCACGCGCACCAGCCGGCGGGCGATGATCTCGGCCCCGACCGTCACTTCGTCGACCTGCTGCCGCTGCATCCGGCGCACGACCGCGAGCGACCAGCCGTCGACGTCGCGGATGGCGACGATCTCGCCCAGCTTGGAGGGCGCGTCCTTCACCGACGCCACGAGGCGGCAGCCGCTGTCGCTGCGATCGGCCATCCGCCATGTCGTACCGTGCACGCGCCGCGCCACGGACTCGGGGTTCATCGACGGGTTGACCATCTGCGTGACTTCGTCGTAGCTCGCGGCGACCGCGGGCGTGCGCGCGGCGTCGGGCAGCCGCTCGATTTCGGCGACGGCCCGGGTCAGCGCCTGCAGCCCGATCACGACGCGCACGTCGCCTTCGGTCTGGTAGCGCGGCGAGCGCGGTGCGTGGGCGATCGCCTCGGGACCGAACAACGACGCGAGTCGCATCAGCAGCAGCCGCTGCTCGCGCGCGGGAAGGTCGCCGGGCTTCTTGTCGTCGTCCTGCTCCGGCAGCCAGCGCATCCGCTCGACGATGCGCGAATACGCCGGGCTCGCGTCGAGGAACAGCACGCGCCCGCCGGTGTGCGGACGATCGACCCGCCGCAGTCCCTGGGTGCCCGTGAGGTCGACGCGAAACGTCGCGTCCGCACCTGGCGGCGGCACCAGCGAAAGCGAGGGCGCCCAGTCTTCGAGCTGCCGCGCCACCCATTCGACCTGGTCGGGGGTGAAGTTGCCGGAGTCGAGACGCATCAGGAGCAGGGTCTTGAGGTATTCCTGCTCGAGGTAGACGCCCGGGCGCGAAAACGTGCCGGCGCCAAAGACGAGCTGCTCGCGCTGCCAGCCGCGCATGCGCGCGAATTCGTAGAGCTCGTGAAACTCGCGCCATTGCGCGGGAATCCAGTGCCCGTAGCGAAACAGGCGGAACTTTCCGTCGATCCCCTTGAAGTGCGCAAGGCGGACCAGCACCCACGGCAGCACGGCACGCCAACGTTTGTTGTCGGCGCGCGGATAACCCGCCTTCAGCGCGAGCTGATAGGCCGCGGTGAACGCCTTCACGAGGTCGAACACCGCGTGCCACAGGCGCGACTCGACGCTCGTGCTCTTCTGGTAATTGGCCGTGTACTGTTGCGTGAGCTGCGCAATGATGGGCTCGAGGCGCGCGTCGATCTTGAGCAGCGCCTCGACCTGTCCGGGCCCGACGTCGCGGCGCGCGCCGGGAAATTCGGCGACGAGATCCTGCGCCTCCTTCTGGATCGACAACGCGTCGATCGCCGGAATTGACGCAATCCACCGCGACGCCGTGTGGGCGTTGCGGAATGGGTCGTTGAGCGTCCGGAACCAGTTGTAGACGGGGGCCAGCATCGGGGACGGCTAGCGGCGCGCGGGGGCGTGGTTCATGCGCCGGCGAGGGTCATCCGGCCGACCAGGATCGAACCGGTGTGCCGCGCGGACCGCCGGTCGACGTCGGAGCCGACGGCGACGATGTCGCGAAACATCTGCTTCAGGTTGCCCGCGATGGTGATTTCCTCGACCGGGAACGCGATCTCGCCGCCCTCGATCCAGAATCCGGCCGCGCCGCGCGAGAAGTCGCCGGTCACCGGATTGACGCCCTGCCCCAGTTGCTCGGTCACGAACAGGCCGCGGCCCATCCGTCGAAACAATGCCGGGAGGTCGTCGTCGCCGTGGCTCAGGACGAGATTGTGGTTGCCGCCCGCGTTGCCGGTCGTCGCGAGCCCGAGCTTGCGCGCGGAATAGCTGCCCAGAAAGTAGCCGCGGACGATGCCGTCGCGCACGACGTCGCGGGGCAATGTCGCGACCCCTTCGTTGTCGAAGGGCGCGCTGCCGCGGCCGCGCGGCAGGTGCGGCTCCTCGCGGATCGACACCTGCGGCGCGAACACCTGCGTGCCGAGCGAATCCGGGAGAAACGACGACTTGCGGTACAGGGCGCCGCCGGAGACCGCACCGACGAAACAGCCGATGAGGTCCGCCGCCTCCGGAGCCTCGAACAGGACCGGGCACTCCTGCGTCGGGCACCTGGCGCGCGCCCAGCCGGCGCGCGGTGCGCTGTCCGGCGACGCGTCCTACCGTGGCAGCGGGCTCGAGATCGGACGCGGCTCGCGCCGCCGTGTACCAATAGTCACGCTGCATGGCGCCGTCCCCGGGGTCGCCGATGACCGAGCAGTCGATGTGATGGCGCGAGCTGCGGTACCCCGCGCAAAAGCCGTTCGAGTTCGCGTAGACGAATTCCGATTCGCCGCGCGCCACGCTCGAGCCTTCGGTGTTGACGAGGCGGCGGTCGATCGCGAGCGCCGCCGCTTCCGCCTCGCGGCCCATGGCGATCGCGCCTTCGACGGACAAGTCCCACGGGTGGTACAGATCGAGGTCGGGAAACGTGCGCGCGAGGCGGTCCGGATCGGCGAGGCCCGCCGCGGGATCCTGGGCCGTGTAGCGGGCAATGGCCAGCGCCTTGGCAACCGTCGCGTCGATCGCGTCTGCCGCGAAATCGGCGGTACTCGCGTGGCCGCGCCGCTGGCCGATGAACACCGTGACGCCGATGCCCTTGTCGCGGTTGTAGCTGATGGTCTCGACTTCGCCGTTCCGGACGGTGACGCTCTGGCCGACGGCCTGCGAAACCTCGGTCTCGGCGGCGGTCGCACCGCCGGCGCGCGCCGCCGCGAGCATGGCCTCGGCCATGCGCTCGAGCTCGGAGGTCGGCAGCGGAAAGCGTTCGCCCCCGGCATCGGGAGGCGTTCCCGGGCGCGGCAACCCGGGGCGTGTGGCGGCAGTTGAGAGGGAGGCGGTCATCGGAGGACGAGTACGCGGCAGGTGGAAAAACTCCGGTCGGCGCCGGAAGGGCCGCGCCCGCCAGCATTCGTGCCCTGCGGTCGGCAAGGCGTCGGCTATCATAGCAAAGCACCCGACCCCATTCGGGGCCCGATTGCCGATTCTTGCCCGATTGCCTCCCGAAGTTCCGCCAAAACGATGCCCCGGCCCGACGAAATGCAGCACCGCCGCCCCGGCACCGATCCGGACCCCGCGTTCGACGATACGCGGGGGCCTTCCAAGTCGCAGCAAAAGCGCGACATGCACGCCCTGCAGGACCTCGGCGAAACGCTGGTCGCGCTCGACGCGAAGCGCTTCGCCGAGCTCGCCGCGGAGCTCGACCTGCCCGAGCGGCTGGTCGAAGCCATCGCCGCGGCCCGCGGGATCACCGCGTGGGGCGGTCGCAAGCGGCAGCTGCAGTACATCGGCAAGCTGATGCGCGACCAGGATCCCGGACCTATCCGCCGGCGCCTCGACCTGTGGGCGCAGGGTCACGACATCGACACCGCGCGGCAGCATGCGCTCGAGCGCTGGCGCGAGCGGTTGCTGGCGGAACCCGACGCGCTCGACGACCTCGCCGCGTCCTACCCCGGGCTCGATCGGCCGCGCATGCGCTCGCTCGTCGCTCGCGCCCTCGAAGAGCGCAGCCGGGGGTTGCCGCCGCACGCGTTTCGCGAGCTCTTCCGCGCGCTGAAGACGCTGGATGGAGGCGTGCCATGACGGGGTTGGACGACACGCTGCTGATCGGCCTCGTCTCGATTTCCGACCGCGCATCGGCCGGTGTTTACGAGGACAAGGGACTTCCGGGCCTCACCGAATGGTTCACGGCCGCGCTTGCTTCGCCGTGGCGGATGGAAAAGCGCCTCATCCCCGACGAAGCGCCGGTGATCGAGCGCACGCTGATCGAGCTGGTCGATACGGTGGGGTGCCACCTGGTGCTCACGACGGGCGGCACCGGCCCCGCGCCGCGCGACGTGACCCCCGAGGCGACGCTCGCGGTCGCGCACAAGGTTCTCCCCGGCTTCGGCGAGCAAATGCGGCAGGTCAGCTTGAAGTACGTGCCGACGGCGATCCTGTCGCGGCAGGTCGGCGTCGTGCGCGGGCGCGCGCTGATCCTCAATCTGCCAGGTCAGCCGAAGGCGATCAAGGAGACGCTCGACGGCGTGTTCCCGGCGGTGCCCTATTGCATCGACCTCATCGGCGGCCCCTACATCGAAACGCACGAGGACGTCTGCAAGGCGTTCCGACCGAAGTCGGCCATCAGGGTCAAGTGACCGCGTGACGTCCGCACACCCGGCGGCGACCGGCACGGCATGCGTCGTCGCGTCCGCGGTGGCGTTCGGCGCGATGGCGATCCTCGCGCGGATCGCGTTCGCGAGCGGCGTCGACACGCCGACCCTGCTTGCGTTGCGCTTCGGGATCGCCGCCATTGCGATGCTGGCGCTGGCGTCGCTCCGCAAGGTCCCGTTGCCGTCAGGGTCGACGCTCGGGGCGCTCGTGCTGCTCGGCGCGATCGGCTACGGCGGGCAGGCGTTCTCGTTCTTCACCGCGCTGACGCTGGCGCCCGCCGGCCTGGTCGCGCTGCTGCTCTACCTGCACCCGGCACTCGTCGCGCTGCTGGCCGCGGCGTTGCTCCACGAGCGGCTGACGCCCGTCAAACTCGTCGCGCTCGCGATCGCGCTCGCCGGGATGGTACTGACGATCGCGCCGGCGCTCACGACGCCGGAGAGCGTGCCGGCGGGCACCGGCGTCGTGGCGGGCATCGGATTCGCCATCGCGGCGGCGGTCTTCTATTCGCTCTACATCATCGCGGGCGCCTGGCTCGGTCGTCGCGTCGACGCGTTCCCGGTGAGCACGGTGGTCATCGCGAGCGCCGCCGTGCTGTTCATCGCCGCGGCGCTCGTTCGCGGGCCGCAGTGGCCGCAGACGCCCGAAGGCTGGGTCGCCGTGGTTGCGATCGCGCTTCTGTCCACGGTCGCCGCCGTCACGCTCTATTTCGCCGGCCTCAAGCTGATCGGGCCGACGCGCGCTTCCACCTTGTCCACGCTCGAGCCGCTCGTCACCGTAACGCTCGCGGCGCTCGTGCTCGGCGAGCGCATCGCGCCGGTGCAGATGGCGGGCGGCGCGCTGATCCTCGCCGCCGTGGTGCTGCTGGCGCGTTCCCGGTCGGCGTAGCATGGCTGCATGGGCACCGCCGCCGAAACCCCGTTTCCGAACCAGCCGCCACCCTACGCGGACCGCAATCTCTACACGGACGACGTCGCATTGAAGGATGCGCTCGTGCGCGAAGGCGGCGCGTGGGCGGAAGACGCGGTTGCCGAATGGGGCGCGACGCTCGGAACCGCGGCCGTGCTTGCACACGGCGACACGGCGAATCGGCATCCGCCCGAACTCGCGACGCACGACGCGCGCGGCGAACGCATCGACGAAGTCAGGTTCCATCCGGCATGGCACGAGCTGATGCGCCTTGCGACCACTGCGGGTGTCCATTGCCTGCCGTGGAACGATGCCCGACCCGGCGCGCAGGTCGCCCGCGGCGCGATGGTGCATCTGCACGCGCAGGTCGAAAACGGCACGCAATGCCCGCTGACGATGACGTACGCGAGCGTGCCCGCGTTGCGCCGCGCCGCGGCGGCGTTACCGCAACTCGAGCGCGATTGGCTGCCGAAAATCCTGGCGCGCGACTATGACACGCGCGCCGTGCCGGTCGCCGCCAAACGTTCCGCGCTGATCGGCATGGGCATGACCGAGCGGCAGGGAGGCTCCGACGTCCGCAGCAATCGCACGCGCGCCGTGCCCGCCGAAGACGGCGCCGTTCGGCTCACCGGCCACAAATGGTTCTTCTCGGCGCCGCAGTGCGACGCGCACCTTGTGCTTGCGCAGGACGACGTCGGGCTCGGATGCTTCCTGCTGCCGCGCGTGCTGCCGGACGGTGGGAAGAACACGATCCGGATCAATCGCCTGAAGGACAAGCTCGGCAATCGGTCGAACGCCTCGGCGGAAGTCGAATTCGATGCGGCGCTCGCGTGGCCGATCGGCGAAGGCGGACGCGGTATAGCGACGATTCTCGAAATGGTGCAGCACACGCGGCTCGATTGCGTGCTGGCGACGGCGGGCATGATGCGCGCGGCGCTTGCTCGCGCAATTCACCACGCGCGGCATCGGGTCGCTTTTGGCCGGACGCTCGCGACGCAGCCGCTGATGCAGGAAGTGCTGGCGGACATCGCACTCGAAAGCGAAGCCGCCACGGCCCTGGCATTGCGCCTCGCGCGCGCCTACGACGCGCCCGAAGGGCATCCGGAGCGCGCCCTCGCGCGGCTCGTCACGCCGGCCGCGAAATACTGGGTCTGCAAGCGCGGCCCGGCGCTGGCTGCCGAGGCGATGGAAGCGCTGGGTGGCAACGGCTATGTCGAGGAATCCGGCTTGCCGCGCCTCTACCGCGAGATGCCGGTCAACTCGATCTGGGAAGGCTCGGGCAACGTCATGTGCCTCGACGTGGTCCGCGCGGCGCGGCGCGAGCCGGACGGCGTCGCGGCGCTCGCCGCCCTGCTCGACGAAGCACGCAACGTGAACTCCGTTTACGATGCATTCGTCGCCGCGCTGCTGCGCGAACTCGCGGCGCTGGCCGACGAAACCGCCGTCGCGCGGCGAATTGCGCAAGGTATTGCCACGGCGGTCGCGGCGTCGCTGCTGCTGCGCAACGCGCCGGCGCCTGTGGCCGACGCGTACTGCGCGACGCGCCTTGCGCCGGTTGCGTTCGGCGGCGGCGCGTTCGGTGCGACGCCGTTGCGAGGCGGCGACGCCGCTCCGATCGTCGCCCGCGCGTTGCCGGACTGACCCCCGACCTTTCGCGTCCACGACGCGATCGAGCGTTCTATCGAGGCGGCGACTCCGTCGCCAGCGCTTTCCGGATATCGCGGAGCTTTGCCTTGACGCGGCGCTCGTTGTCGAGGCCGATCCGCACCATCATCTTCTGTCCGGCGCTCCGGCCTTCGAGGTCGGGGTCGGCAAATTCGTACAGGACCTTGGTCTGGGTGAGGTAGAGCGGCGGCGGCGGCTCGGGAGCCGCCAGCAGATGGTCGATCACCGCGATCACCCGGTCGTTGAAATAACCCTTCGGGTAACCCAATTCGACGTACGCCTGCTGAAGCAGCGGATACAGGCGCACGTAGAATCCCGCCATCCGCGCGGTGTCGATCGCCTCCACGGCGCTCACGTACGCGGAATAGCGGGCGCCGTTGTCGGCCGCAATGGCCGTCCCGCGCGCGCCGGTGGTCGTCGCCAGCAACCCCGCGACACGCCGGGTCGGCAGTACCTGGACGGCGATCGTCTCGTGGGGCAGCCCGTCGACCGTCGCGACGATATGACGAATGAACCCGTCGGGAATCAGCAGCGGGAGCCAGGTGTCGCCGTTCAGGATCGTCGCGATCGCGTTCTTCGCCAGCGCATCGCTATCGTCCAGCGGCGGCAGTTGCGGCTGGGGCGGCGCCGCGTCCGACACCCCCGTGATGTTCTCGACGGGATGGCGGATCCCCGGTTCGGGTTGCTCGACCGCGGGTGTCCGGGCGACGGGCGGTGCGGGAGCCGGCGCCGGCGCATTGACGCCCGATCGCAGGAAATAGAAGGCCGCGCCACCGGCGATCACGGCAAGGACCACGAGCGCGACGATCGGCGCCGCCGATCGCTTTCTCGCTCTTGCATGGCCGACGGACGCCGGAGCTTCCGCAACCGGGTCGCCCAGCACAAATTCAGGATCAGGATCGAGCACGTTGGTAGGCACAGTGATCGTCGTCATCCAATCGATGCTCGATTGGAGTTGCGGCCGGCACGAAGAGTTCCCCATCCGGCCAATGCACGGCCTGCGACGGCAATCGTCAAGCGCAGGAAACGCCGGTCTTCAAGCGGTCGGGGGCAGCCGATAGAACTGGCTGCGGGAGATCAGTCGTCCAGCAGCAGTTCCGTCCGCGAGGCCGGGTCCTGCTTGTAGAACCACATGAACTGCTTGTAGACCTTCACGTACTCGTGCAACAACAGCGTCGGGTCCGCGAAAAACACCTCGGACAGCACGGCGAAGAATTCCGCCGGCGACTCGGCCGCATACGGGTCGATCGCCGTGTTCTCGCCGCGCTCGACCCGCGCGCGGAAGTCGTCGTACGCGGCGGTCAGCGATTTCTTCCAGATGTGCGGCGGCATCGTCGCGGGCAGCGGCGGGCAGCCGTTCGCCTCGCCGTTGCGCATGTCGAGCTTGTGCGCGAATTCGTGGATCACGAGGTTCATGCCGGCTTCGTCCCAGTCGGACGACGCCTCGACGTCGGGCCAGGACAGCACGACCGGCCCGCCCGGCATCGCCTCGCCGGCGAGGGGCCCGTCGTTGACGTGCACGACCCCGGCGTCATCCTCGAACTCCCACCCGGGAATGAACTCGTCGGGGTAGACGATGACGTTTTCCCAGCCGTCGTAGTAGGCCATCTCGAGATTGAGCACCAGCACGCACGCCTGGATCGCGATGATCACGCGCTGCAGCGGCGTGACCTCATGGCCGCGCGCCCCGACGATCGACTTCGCGGACAGGAACAGGATGACCTTCGCGCGCAATCGCGCGAGCTCTTCGTCGGTGTAGATCGCGACGAACGGCAGCGACTCGAGCGCCTCGCGCCACAGCGCATCCGGAATCGCCGAGCTGCGGAGCACGCGCTGCTGGCGCCACTTGCGAAGGCCGGCGAGCATGGAGGTGTCAGCCGTCGTCGCGCGATTCTCGTGTCGCCGATGCTTCGCCCGCATCACCCGGATCGACGATGTCCGCATCGAGCGCGGCGCCGATCAGGCGGGCCGCCTCGGGCGCCGGCAACGTCTCGACGTTGCGCAATTCGCGCGCGATCGCGCGGCTGCGCACGCCTGCCCGTTCCAGCTCCTCGCCGGCCTTGTCGATGCGCTCCTTGGTCTTCGCGAGCACATCCCCGAACTTGCCGAATTCGTTCTTGACCGCGCCCAGGACTTTCCACACCTCGCTCGATCGCTGCTCGATCGCGAGGGTACGGAATCCCATCTGCAGGCTGTTCAGCAGCGCCATGAAATTGGTGGGGCCGACGAGCGTCACGCGATAGTCGCGCTGCAGCGCCTCGGCAAAGCCTGCGCGCGACATCATCTCGGCGTAGAGGCCTTCGGTCGGCACGAACAGGATCGCGAAATCGGTTGTATGGGGCGGGGCCACGTAGAGCTCATGGATCGTCTTTGCCTGCAATCGAAGAAAGTCGGCAAGCGACTTTCGTGCCAGGTCGGCGGACGGCGCGTCCGCCCGCTCCAGCGCGTCCTGCAGGCGCTGCCAGTCGTCGAGCGGAAACTTGGCGTCGACCGGCAGCCAGCACGACTTGCCGTCGTCGCCCCGACCCGGCAGGCGAATGGCGAACTCGACGCGCTTGCCCGTTCCCGGCACGGTTTCGACGTTCGTATCGTATTGCTGCGGCGTCAGCACCTCCGACAGCAGCGCCGCGAGCTGGACCTCGCCCCAGGTGCCGCGCGTCTTGACGTTGGTCAGCACGCGTTTCAAGTCGCCGACGCCGACCGCCAGCGTCTGCATCTCGCCCAGCCCCTTGTGCACCTGCTCGAGGCGGTCGGACACCTGCTTGAACGACGCGCCCAGCCGCTGGTCGAGCGTGGTCTGCAGCTTCTCGTCGACCGTCGCGCGCATTTGCTCCAGCTTCTGCGCGTTTTCGGTGCGCAACGCGTCAAGCTTCTGCTCGACCGTCGCCCGGACCGCCTCGAGGCGCGCCTCGTTCGATTTCGTGAGCTCGGCGAGCCGCTCGCCGAAATGCTTCAGCTGGTCGTTCTGCGTGCCGGCCATGCCGGTGAGCTGCTGCTGGGTCGCCTGCGCCTGCCGGCCGAGCGTGCCGCCCAGTTCCTCGCGCGCGTTCTTCGCCGCCATTGCCTGCTCGCTACGCGCATTCGCGAGGTCCAGCTTCAGGTCGCGCTCGAAATCGTCGCTTTTCGCCCCCAGCACCGCGAGCTTGCCGAGCGCAAGCGCCACGAGCACGACGACGACTCCGAGCGCCGCGAGAATTGCATAGGTCCAGATTTCCTGCATGCGAGCGCGAGTTTACTACGCTGGAATCACCCACCGAGCGCGAGTGCGGCGAACGATGCGAGCCAGTGGCCGCCCAGGTAATCGGCGCCGTCGAGACCGGCAAGCCCGGCGGCGAGATGAACCGCTGCCGCTTCCCGCGCCACCGACCCGCGCGGATCGTGTTCCGGAAGCGCTTCCGCGATGCCGCGAAAGCACCATGCGCGTGACAGGTTGAGCCCGTCGAGATGCACGATGTGCGGATCGCGGCGGTCGCTCACGATGACGGGAGTGAACAACTGCGCCGGATGCCGCTTTTCCATCGCGGGGAGGAACGCGGACAGCCATTGCGCGAACTCGGCCGGCGCAAGGACGCGCCGCATCAGCGCCGCTTCGACGAGCGCGGGCGACAGGAAATCGAAGGACGACGGCTCCCACGCTGCCGGAATGTCACGATCGGTCCCGTACCATGCGCGCGCCGAATCGCCGCAAAGGTTGGCGAGCACGGTTTCGCCCGCGCGCCTTGCGTAGTCGAGCGCGAACAACAATCCGAACGCGCTGTTCGAGTGCATGCCGTAGCGAATCGGGTAATCCGCCTTCGGCAGCCAGGCGAGATAGCGATCGACAATCGCGCGCGCGAGCGGCGCGAGTTGCGCGGACCAGCGGCGCGCGTCGTCATCCGCGGACTGCGCAAGCTCGTCGGCGAGCTTCAGCAGCCACGTCCAGCCATAGGGCCGCTCGAAGGATTGCGCATGAGGTCGCCGCAGATAGGCGCATTCGGCGGCGATGTTGGCCGGCGCGAGATGACGATCGAGGAGTGCGTCGATCGCCGCGCGGCGCGGCAGTGCCGGATGCAATCGGCGCACGTGCACCAGCAGCCAGTGCATGTGCACGCAGGAATGCCAGTCGTAGCTGCCGTAGAACGCGGGATGCAGCACGCGCGGCGGCGCGAGATCGGCATCGTCGCCAAGCACGTGGTCCTGCTTGCCGGGGTATTCGCGAACGACGTTCGCGAGAGCGGTTTCGGCGAAGCGCGCGGCGGCGGCTGCGTCGAGCGACGGCAGGCTCATGCCCGGTCAGGCAGCTTCGCGCGACGCCTTCTTCCGCTCGTGCTCTTTCAGGAACCGCTTGCGGATGCGGATCGACTGCGGCGTCACTTCAACGAGCTCGTCGTCGGCGATGAACTCCACCGCGTATTCGAGGTTGAGCTGGATCGGCGGCACGAGGCGCACGGCTTCGTCGGTGCCCGACGCGCGCACGTTGGTCAGCTGCTTGCCCTTGATCGGATTGACGACGAGATCGTTGTCGCGGCTGTGGATGCCGATGACCATGCCTTCGTAGAGTTTCTCCCCCGGGGAGACGAACATCTTGCCGCGGTCCTGCAGCTTCCATAACGCGTAGGCGACGGCGTCTCCATCTTCCTGCGAGATCAGCACGCCGTTGCGGCGATCGGGAATTTCGCCCTTCAGCGGCGCATAGCCGTCGAACACGTGGCTCATGAGCCCGGTGCCGCGCGTCAGGTTCATGAATTCGCCCTGGAAGCCGATCAGCCCGCGCGCCGGAATGCGGTACTCGAGGCGCGCACGGCCGCGGCTGTCCGATTCCATGTTCGTGAGGTCGCCGCGACGGGGGCCGAGCGCCTCCATCACCGCGCCCTGGTTCTGCTCCTCGACGTCGACCGTCAGCGCCTCGAACGGCTCGCAGGTGACGCCGTCGATCTCGCGCAGCACGACGCGCGGACGCGACACGGCGAGCTCGTAGCCCTCGCGCCGCATGTTCTCGATCAGGATCGTGAGATGCAGCTCGCCTCGACCGGACACGAGGAACGAATCGGTGTCGCCGGTTTCCTCGACGCGCAGCGCGACGTTGGTCAGCACTTCCTTCGTCAGGCGATCGCGCAAATTGCGCGACGTGACGTACTTGCCTTCGCGGCCGGCGAGCGGCGACGTGTTGACCTGGAAGTACATCGACAGCGTGGGCAGGTCGACGTTGATCGGCGGCAGCGCTTCCGGCGCTTCGATCGACGCGAGCGTCGTGCCGATGGCGAGATCGTCCACACCGGTGACGAGCACGATGTCGCCGGCCTCTGCGGACTCCACCGGCACGCGCTCCATGCCGGAGAACGCGAACACCTGGCCGATCTTGGCCTTCGGCGGAACGACGCCTTCAGCCGGCGGACCGTTGAGAATCGCGACTTCCTGCCCCGGCACGATGCGGCCGCGGCGGATGCGCCCGATGCCGAGGCGGCCGACGTAGCTCGAGTAGTCGAGCGCGCTCACCTGGAACTGCAGCGGGCCGTCGGGATCGCCGACCGGCTTCGGCACACGCGACAGGATCGTTTCGAACAGCGCCTTCATCGACGCGTCCGGCGGTGCGGCGTGGGCCTTGGCGACGTTGACGTCCATCGTCGCCCAGCCGTTCAGCGCCGACGCATAGACGACGGGGAAGTCGAGCTGCTCCTCGGTCGCGCCCAGCTTGTCGAATAGCTCGAACGTCTGGTTGACGACCCATTCCGGGCGCGCGCCCGGCCGGTCCACCTTGTTGACGACGACAATCGGGGCAAGCCCGAGCTTCAGCGCCTTCAGCGTGACGAACCGGGTCTGCGGCATCGGGCCTTCGACCGCGTCGACCAGCAGCAGCACGCCGTCGACCATGCCGAGCACGCGCTCGACCTCGCCGCCGAAATCGGCGTGGCCGGGGGTGTCGACGATGTTGATCTGGGTGTCGTGGTAGCGGATCGAGCAGTTCTTGGCGAGGATCGTGATCCCGCGCTCGCGCTCGAGGTCGTTCGAATCCATCATCCGCTCGCCGACGTGGACGTGCTTGGCGAACGTGCCCGCCTGGACCAGCAGCTTGTCGACGAGCGTCGTCTTGCCGTGGTCGACGTGGGCGATGATCGCGATGTTGCGCAGGGACGTGGGGGGCGTGGACATGATCGTTTCAGGGTCTTTTGCAGTGCACTGCGCGCGCTGCTTCGGCGACGGACGCTGCGGTAAATTCTCAATTATAGCCTGTTTTGGCAGTTCCCGGCCAGAAATATTTCGCAAAATCCGAAACTTAGCCTATAATCAGGGTCGGGCGGCCGTTCCGGTCACCGCCTCGGAAAACGTCCGATGGACCGTGGGCTGCGATTGCGCGACTGGCGTCGCGCGCAGCCCACGATTTGAACCCTTTGCTGCCTGGACCGGAAATCCCGAGAGGGATGGGCCGCTTCCAGGAGCCTCCATGAGTAGTGTTACGAGCTTTGCCGAGCTCGGACTGCGACCCGAACTCCTTCGGGCCGTGGAAGAAGCCGGCTATACGACGCCCACGCCGATCCAGGCGCAGGCAATTCCCGTCATCCTGGCGGGCAAAGATGTCATGGGCGGCGCCCAGACCGGAACCGGCAAGACCGCCGGCTTCGCGCTGCCGATCCTGCAGAAGTTCCTGCCCCTCGCAAACGCGAGCCCCTCGCCGGCGCGGCATCCGGTGCGCGCGCTGATCCTCACGCCGACGCGCGAACTGGCGGTGCAGGTCGAGGAATCGTTCCGCACCTACGGCAAGCACACGAACCTGCGCTCGACGGTCGTGTTCGGCGGCGTCGACATCAAGCAGCAGCTCCCCATCGTGCGCGGCGGCATCGAGATCCTCGTCGCCACGCCGGGCCGGCTGCTCGACCACATCGAGCAGAAGAGCGTCTATCTCGGACAGGTCGAGGTCTTCGTCCTCGACGAGGCCGACCGGATGCTCGACATGGGCTTCATCCCGGACATCAAGCGGATCATGGCGCTGCTGCCGGCGCGCGAGAAGCGCCAGAACCTGCTGTTCTCGGCGACCTTCTCGGGCGAAATCAAGAAGCTCGCCGATCAGCTGCTCAATGCGCCGCAGTTGATCGAAGTCGCGAAGCGCAACACGGCGGCGGAAACCGTATCGCAATTCGCGTACAAGGTGCCCGCGGAAGCGAAGCGCGCGCTGCTCGAGCATCTCGTGCGCTCGCGCAACCTCACGCAGGTGCTGTGCTTCGTGCGCACCAAGCACGGCACGGCGCGGCTCGCGCGCCAGCTCGAAAAAGACGGCTTCAGCACCGACGCGATCCACGGCGACAAGACGCAGCAGGCGCGCATGGAAGCGCTCGATGCGTTCAAGGAAGGCAAGCTGCAGGTGCTGGTCGCGACCGACGTCGCCGCGCGCGGACTCGACATCGACGACCTTCCGATCGTCGTCAATTACGAGTTGCCGCACGTTCCCGAGGATTACATTCACCGCATCGGCCGCACCGGTCGCGCCGGCGCATCGGGTGAGGCGATCTCGCTGGTCGCGCCGGACGAGGAACGCTATCTCGCCGACATCGAGCGACTGCTGAAGAAGAAGGTCGACATCGTGACCTCCGAGGGATTCGATCTCGCGACGGCACGCTTCGACAAGCCGGAGCGCACCGTGCGCGGCAAGCCGGGCGAGCGCCCGGCGCGTGCGCCCCGCGGATCGCCCGCGCCGAAGGCGGTTCCCGGGAGCGTGGAAGGCGTCGCGCGCCACCGCGAACGTACGATCGGCGATGCGCCGCACGCGCCGGCCCGCGGCGAGACGCGCCGCGAGGAACGCGAACGCGCGTATGCCCTCAATCCCGACCAGCCGGCGACGGCGCGCCCGAGCGAGCCTGCCGCTTCCGCCGGCGACGCGGCGCATCGCAGGCCGCACGGCCACGGCAAGCAGGTTCCGGCATTGCTGATGAAGCGCAAGAGCAGCGAGCCGGAAAAGGTCTGATCGCCGCCGGATTCGTCATGCAATCCGGTCGCACGCGTCACGCAATGATCGCGGCCCCTGCGTTCCTCGCGATGTTGGTGGCGGGCCTCGCAATGCCGGTCGCAGCCGCCTCGTCGAGGACGTTCGTCGCAGCGGGTGGCAGCGATGCCAACATCTGCTCGCTCGTCTCGCCCTGCCGGTCCTTCAGCGCCGCGCTCGCGCAAACCGCCGCCGGCGGCGAGATTGTCGTGCTCGATTCCGCCGGCTACGGCACGGTCGTCATCGACAAGGCCGTCGCGATCACTGTGCCCGCAGGCGTTTATGCCGGAATCACGGTTCCTGCCGGCGGGACCGGTGTTCTCGTGACGGCGGCCGGCACCGACGACGTTCTGCTGCAGGGATTGACCATCACGGGTCAGCAGGGTGGCGTGGGCGTCAAGCTGACGAGCGCCGGGACGCTCGTGCTCGATCATTGCACGATTCGAGGATTTGCCTTTCCGGGCTTCTCGACACCCGGGCCGAAGCCCCCGCCGCCGATCGCGGCGGCGCTTCACGTCGAGGGACCGGGCCGCTTCCTCGTGCGCGATTCGCTGTTCACCCGAAACACGGCCGCCTTGATGATCGGGTACTCGGCCGCGCATCACGAGGGCTCGATCGAGCATTCGACCTTTGCCGCGAATCTAACCGGAATCGACGTTGCCGACAGCACGGACCTGACGGTGACCGACTCGACAATTTCAGGTACGACCACGCTCAGTGGTGCCGGCCTGTTCGCAACGGCCGGTGTTGCGCCGGTCTCGCGAATCCGTTTCACGCGAACGACGATCCAGCGCTTCGCCTGGGGCATTTATGCATCGAGCGGGCCAGTGGCCAACAGCGTGATCGTCGTCGACTCGGACATCTCGCAAAACGACATCGGCGTCACAACCAACCTGGGCGGCTACGTGTCCCTCAGCGGCTCGCGCTTGACCCACAACAACACTGCCGTGTACGCCCCGACGTATCCAGTCCACACGTCCGGCACCAACTTCTTCGCCGACAACGGCACCGACGGCGACCCGTTACTCCCCCCGGCCGGCGTCAAGTAGTCGGGCACCGCCCTCGCCCACCCGGGCGAGCCGCTGCGGGATGCACGACTTTTCGCCGATAATGGCGAACGGTCATGGCGCGGGCATCATGGGACGCCGTACAGGCCGATACCAATGACCGACGCCTCCAAGTTGCCTGCTCTCGCCGTCACCGATCTTTCCGTCTCGTTCGTGTCGACCGAGCGGACGGTGCACGCGGTGCGCAACGTGTCGTTCGAAGTCGGCCTCGGCGAAACCGTCGCCATCGTCGGCGAATCCGGTTCCGGCAAGTCCGTCACCGCGCTGTCGGTGATGCGCCTCGTCGAACATGGCGGCGGCCGCATCGTGTCGGGCAAGCTCGATTTCGCGCGGCGCGACGGCACGCGGATCGACCTCGCGCACGCCGACGGCGCCACGATGCGCGACATCCGCGGCGCCGAGATCGCGATGATCTTCCAGGAGCCGATGACCTCGCTCAATCCGGTCTTCACGGTCGGCGACCAGATCGGCGAGTCGATCCGGCTGCACCAGGGCAAGGATCGCGGCGCCGCGAACGCCGAAACGCTGCGCATGCTGGAGCTCGTGCGCATTCCCGAGGCGGCGCAGGTGATGACGCGCTACCCGCACCAGCTCTCCGGCGGCATGCGCCAGCGCGTGATGATCGCGATGGCGCTGTCGTGCCGCCCGAACCTCCTCATCGCCGACGAGCCGACGACCGCGCTCGACGTGACCGTGCAGGCGCAGATCCTCGCGTTGATCCGGATCCTGCAGGAGGAGATGCGGATGGCGGTCGTCTTCATCACGCACGACATGGGCGTGGTCGCCGAGATCGCCGACCGCGTCGTCGTGATGAAGGACGGGCAGAAGGTCGAGGACGGCGCCGCGGAGCAGATCTTTCACGCGCCGCGCGAGACGTACACGCGCGCGCTGCTTGCGGCCGTGCCGCGCCTCGGCTCGATGCGCGGCACGGACGAGCCGGAGAAGTTTCACCTCGTGCTGGGTGGCGCGCAGGACACGGCGCCCCGCGCGCCGGCAAAGCACCCGCAAACCGGCGACGCGTTGCTCAAGGTCCGGGACCTCACCACACGCTTCGACGTCAAGGCGGGATTCTTCGGGCGCGTGGCGCGCCGCGTGCACGCCGTCGAAAAGGTGAGCTTCGATCTCGCCGCGGGCGAGACGCTCGCGCTGGTCGGCGAATCGGGCTGCGGCAAGTCCACGACCGGCCGCTCGCTCCTGCGACTCGTCGATGTGACGAGCGGCAGCATCGAGTTCGAAGGCCGCGACATCGCACGCCTCCCCTCCGCCGAGGTACGGCCGATCCGGCGCGACATCCAGATGATTTTCCAGGACCCGTTCGCTTCGCTCGACCCGCGGCTCACGATCGGTTTCTCGATCGCCGAGCCGCTCTACGTCCATGGCGTCGCCAAGGGGCGGGAAGCGCAGGAGCGCGTGGCCTGGCTGCTGGAGCACGTCGGGCTCTCGCCGGATCACGCGCAACGCTATCCGCACGAGTTCTCCGGCGGCCAGCGGCAGCGAATCGCCGTCGCGCGCGCGCTCGCGCTCAATCCGAAGATCATCATCGCCGACGAGGCCGTTTCGGCGCTCGATGTATCGATCCAGGCGCAGATCGTCAATCTGCTGCTCGACCTGCAGGCGGAGTTCGGCTTGTCGTATCTGTTCATTTCGCACGACATGGCGATCGTCGAGCGGGTGAGCCATCGCGTCGCGGTCATGTTTCTTGGGCAGATCGTCGAGATCGGGCCGCGCCGCGCCGTGTTCGAGGACCCGCGCCATCCGTACACGCGCAAGTTGATGGCTGCGGTGCCCGTGGCCGACCCCTCGAAACGGCGCCCCCGAACCGAGTTATCATCGGACGAAATACCGAGCCCGATCCGCGCCGTCGGCGACGAGCCGGTCGTCGCGGCTTTGCAGGAAGTGGCGCCCGGCCATTTCGTGGCCACCCACCGGATCGCCGGACCCTATTGACCGCCCCGACACGAAGTCCCCATTCATTCCGCACGGAGGATTCACCATGAAGACCCTGTTTCGTTCCCTGACCGCGATTGCCGCGGCAGCCGCCGCGTTCGCGGCGCCGCAAGCACATGCCGCCAAGGACGTCGTGTTCGCCGTCGCGTCGACGTTCACGACGACCGACCCCTACGACGCCAACGACACGCTGTCGCAGGCGATGGCCAAGTCGTTCTACGAAGGACTCTTCGGCTTCGACAAGGACATGAAGCTGATTCCGGTGCTCGCCGAGAGCTACGACGTCAGCAAGGATGGCCTCGTCTACACGATCAAGCTCAGGAAGGGCGTCAAGTTCCACGACGGCACCGATTTCAAGGCCGATGCAGTCAAGACGAATCTCGACCGCGTGACCAATCCCGACAACAAGCTCAAGCGTTACGGCCTCTACAACAACAACATCGCGAAGACCGAGGTCGTCGACGATTACACGGCACGCATCACGCTGAAGACGCCGTTCTCGCCGTTCATCGCCCAGCTCGCGCACCCGTCCACCGTGATGATCAGCCCGGCGGCGCTCGCCAAGTACGGCAACAAGGACATCGCGTTCAACCCGGTGGGCACGGGACCCTTCAAGTTCGTCGAATGGAAGGCCACCGATTACCTCAAGGTCGCGAAATTCGACGGCTACTGGAAGAAGGGCTATCCGAAGGTCGACACGATCACCTGGAAGCCCGTGGTCGACAACAATTCACGCGCCGCGATGATGCAGACCGGCGAAGCGCACTTCACGTTCCCCGTCCCGTACGAGACGGCCGAGATCCTCAAGACCAAGCCCGAGCTCGACGTCGTCGCGGCGCCGTCGATCGTGCTGCGCTACCTGTCGATGAACACGCAGCAAAAGCCGTTCGACAATCCGAAGGTGCGCCAGGCGATTGCGTACGCGATCAACAAGGAAGCGCTCGCGAAGGTCGCCTTCAACGGTTACGCGGCGCCCGCCGAGGGCGTGGTCCCGGCCGGTGTCGAGTACGCGTACAAGCAGGGCCCGTGGCCCTACGACGTGGCGAAGGCGAAGCAGCTGTTGACCGAGGCCGGCTATCCGAACGGCTTCGAGACCGAGCTCTGGTCCGCGTACAACCACACGACCGCGCAGAAGGTGACGCAGTTCCTCCAGCAGCAGCTCCAGCAGATCGGCATCAAGACGAAGATCACGCTGCTCGAGGCCGGCCAGCGCGTGGAAAAGGTCGAGAGCTGGCAGGATCCGGCGACCGCCCCCGTGCGCCTCTACTACGTGGGCTGGTCGACCTCCACCGGTGAAGCGGACTGGGCGCTGCGTCCGCTGCTGTACGGTGAATCGTTCCCGCCCAAGCTCTTCAACACGGCCTACTACAAGAACGCCAAGGTCGACGCCGACATCAAGGGCGCGCAGCTGACGACGAACAGCGCGGAAAAGGCGAAGCTCTACGAGGATGCGCAAAAGCAGATCTGGAACGACGCGCCGTGGGCGCCGCTCGTCACCGAGCGACTGCTGTCCGCCAACAGCAAGAAGCTGTCCGGCGTCTACGTCATTCCGGACGCGTCGTTCAATTTCACCGACATCGACCTCAAGTAGCGCGGGAGGCCCGCGCACGCCGAGCGGCGCACGATGCTGCAGTACATCGCCAAACGCCTGCTCGGGCTTGCGCCGACGCTCGTCATCGTCGGCGCGCTGGTCTTCCTGTTCGTCCACCTGCTGCCCGGCGATCCGGCGCGCCTCGCCGCCGGTCCGGACGCGAACCCGGAGACCGTCGAGCTGGTGCGCCAGGACCTGGGCCTCGACCGCCCGTTGCCGCAGCAATTCGTGCGCTTCGTCAACGGCGTCCTGCACTGGGATTTCGGCAAGTCGCTGCGCACCAAGCGCTCGGTGCGCACCGAAATTGCCGACCGTTTCATGCCGACGTTCTGGCTCACCGTGTGGAGCATGGGCTGGTCGGTGCTCTTCGGCATGGCCATCGGCATCCTGTCCGCGGTCTGGCGCAATCGCTGGCCGGATCGCCTCGGAATGACGCTCGCGGTCTCCGGCATTTCGTTTCCGGCATTTGCGCTGGGGATGGTGCTGATGCAGGTGTTTTCGGTGCAGCTGGGCTGGCTGCCGACCGTGGGCGACGACACGTGGCGCCACTACATCCTGCCGTCGATCACGCTCGGCGCCGCCGTCGCGGCGATCATGGCGCGCTTCACCCGCTCGTCGTTCGTCGACATCCTGGGCGAGGACTACATCCGGACCGCGCGCGCCAAAGGTCTCGGCGAAGGCCCGGTCGTGATCAAGCACGGCATGCGCAACGCGCTGATCCCCGTCGTCACGATGATGGGACTGCAATTCGGCTTCCTGCTCGGCGGCTCGATCGTCGTCGAGAAGGTCTTCAACTGGCCCGGCCTCGGCCGCCTGCTGATCGACGCGGTCGACATGCGCGACTATCCGGTGATCCAGGCGCTGGTGCTGCTGTTCTCGCTCGAATTCATCCTGATCAACCTGATCGTCGACGTGCTTTACGGATTGATCAACCCGACCATCCGGTATCGATGATGAGCGGCGCCACGACCATCATCGATCCCTCCGCAACGGCCTCGTCGGACACCGTCCGGACACCGTGGTCGGAGTTCTGGCGCAAGTTTCGCAAGCAGCCCGTCGCGCTCGATCGCCGGCGGTTTCGTGATCGCGCTCGTCATCGTGGCCATCGTGGCGCCGTGGATCGTCCCCTACGACGCCGAGACGTATTTCGACTACGACAAGCTCAACGCGCCGCCGTCGTGGCAGCATCTCTTCGGCGTGGATTCGCTCGGGCGCGACATTTTCAGCCGCATCCTGATGGGCGCGCGCATCTCGCTCGCGGCGGGCTTCATCTCCGTCGCCATCGGCGCGGTCGTCGGCACCCTGCTGGGACTCGCCGCGGGCTATTACGAAGGCTGGACCGACCGCGCGATCATGCGCTTGTGCGACGTGCTGTTCGCGTTCCCGGGCATCCTGCTCGCCATCGGCATCGTCGCGATCCTCGGCGGCGGAATGGCGAACGTCATCATCGCCGTGGCGATCTTCAGCATCCCGACGTTCGCCCGTCTCGTGCGCGGCAACACGCTCGCGCTCAAGCACCTGACGTACATCGAGGCGGCGCGGAGCATCGGCGCATCCGACCGGACCATCATCGCCCGCCACATCTTCCCGGGGACGATCTCGGCGGTCGTCGTCTACTTTTCGCTGCGGATCGGAACGTCGATCATCACCGCCGCGAGCCTCTCGTTCCTCGGCATGGGCGCGCAGCCGCCGACGCCGGAATGGGGCGCGATGCTCGATGCCGCACGCTCGGACATGATGCTGGCCCCGCACGTGGCGCTCTTCCCGGCGATCGCGATCTTCGTCACGGTGCTTGCGTTCAACCTGCTGGGTGACGGCCTGCGCGACGCGCTGGATCCGAAAATCGACCGTCGATGAGCGAGTCGGGCATCCCTCGCATCGTCGCGTATTGTCGCGCCGGCTTCGAGGCCGAGGCCGCGGCAGACCTGCGACGCGCTGCCGCAGCCGCCGCGGCTGAAGTCGAGGTCGACGCGCCAACCGGCCGCGGCTTCGTGGTCGCCACGCCGCGCACCTTCGACTCGCAGCGCTGGCCGCGCGCGCTGGTGGAAGCACCGCCGGTCTTCATTCGCTCGCTGTTCTTCGGCACGGGCCCGCACGCGCTGTTCGATTCCGGGCGAAAGAAGGGGCGCCCCGATCGAGTGACGCCACTGGCGACCCTGATCGAGGCGTTCCGCGCGGGGTTCTCCCTGCCCGGAGCGTCGCACGCGTCGCGCGGACATCTGGTCTTCGGAACGCTGCATCTCGAGACGCCCGACACCAACGACGGCAAGGAGCTGTCGGGCGTCTGCAAGGCGATCGCGAAACCGCTGACGGACGCGGTTGCGCGACGACCGTGCGCATTCGTTGCCGCCAACGCCGCCGGGTCTCCCCGCGCTGCACGTTCTCTTCATCGACGGCGCGAACGTTTTCGTCGGCGCGAGCCTCGCGCCCATGGGGTAGCCCGTGGACCATGGGGATTCCGCGCTTGCGCATGCCGGCCGGGGCGCCCTCGCGCTCGACGCTGAAGCTGGTCGAGGCCCTGCATCACGTTTCTCGGCGCCGCGCGAGCTCGACCTTCTGCACGCCGGCATGCGCGCGGTCGACCTCGGCGCGGCGCCGGGCGGCTGGACCTGGCAGCTTTCGCACCGCGGGCTGAAGGTCACCGCGGTCGACAACGGCCCGCTGAAGCGCGAGATCGCCGAGGATCCGCTGGTCACCCATCTGCGTGTCGATGGATTGTCCTACCTGCCGCGCAAGCCGGTCGACTGGATGGTCTGCGACATCGTCGAACAGCCGTCGCGCATTGCCACCCTGGTCGCGCGCTGGATCGGCGAAGGCCATGCGCGGCGCGCGATCTTCAACCTCAAGCTGCCGATGAAAAAACGCTACGACGAAGTTCGCCGCTGCGAGACGATCATCCGCGACGCGCTGGATCGTGCGCACGTGAAGCATACGCTGGCATTGCGCCAGCTCTATCACGACCGCGAGGAAATCAGCGGATACTGCGCGCGGACCGGTTGAATCCGGACCAGAAAGCCAGGTACCGTTAAAATAGGCTCATGGATCAAGAAATCGTCGTCGAAGACGTCAATCGCGCACTGCAGGCCAACGAGCTTCCGCGCGCAATCGACCTGGCGCAACGCGCCGTGACCGACGGGCTCCGCCACCCGTTGCTTTTCAACCTCGCCGCCCACGGTCTCGAGCTCCGCCACGACTACGACGGGGCCATCAGGTTGCTCGAAAACGGCTTGGCGCTGGCGCCGGACGACGTCGACATGCTCACCGCGCTCGGCCTGTGCCAGAACAAGCTGGGCCGTGCCCCGCAGGCGCAGGCGGCGTTCGACGCCGTGCTGTCCGCGCGCCCGGATTTCGCGCCGGCGCACCATGGCAAGGGCGCGGCGCTGGAGCGTCTCGGCGACCTCGACGGCGCGCGCCGTCACCATGGGACGGCGATGCATCTGATGCCTGGCTACGCGGACCCGATTGGTTCGCTCGCCAGCCTGGCCGCTCGCGCCGGCGATACCGAAAACGCACGCGCACTGGCGACCAGGGCGCTGGCCATCGACCCCAGCCAGGTCAACGCGCGGGTCGTCATGGCCGGGCTCATGCTTGGGGAACGGGATTTCGCGGGCGCGGAGGCCGCCTTGCGCGCGCTGATCGCCAATCCTTCGATCGACCCGCTGGATCGCGCGCTATGCGAGATCATGCTCGGCGACGCCCTCGACGGTCAGGCCCGCATCGATGAGGCGTTCGACGCCTATGTCCGCGGCAACGCCGACTTCCGCCGCGTCCACGCGAGCCAGTACGAAGGTCCCGGCGTGGAGAGCTACGTCGACTTCGCGCGGCGCCTCGGGGGCTGGTTCGAGAAGCTTCCGGCAAGCGAATGGCGCCCGCAAGGTGCAAGCGAGGGTCCGGCGCGCGCGCACGTGTTCCTGCTCGGCTTTTTCCGGTCGGGTACGACGCTGCTCGAAAACGTGCTCGCCGGGCATCCGGACGTCGTGGCGCTCGACGAGCGCGACACCCTGCGTTCGGCGATGGCGGAATTCCTGGCCGACGACGCCGGGCTGAATCGCCTGGCCGCGCTCACTCCGGAACTTGCCGATGCGCAACGGGAAGCGTACTGGCGTCGGGTTCGCGAATTCGGCGTCGATCCCGCCGGCAAGGTCTTTGTCGACAAGATGCCGATCTACACGTCCCACCTCGCGCTGATCAACGCGCTGTTCCCGCGCGCCAAGATCCTGTTCGCGGTGCGCGATCCGCGCGATGTGGTGCTGAGCTGTTTCCGGCGTGGCTTCCAGATCAACTCCGCGACGTTTCAGCTCACCGCCCTGGAGGATGCCGCCCGCCTCTACGACGCGGTGATGCGGCTCGGCGTGCTCTTCCGCGAGCGCCTGTCGCTCGACCTCATGGAAGTCCGCTATGAAGCGCTGGTGGAGGATTTCGCGGCGCGCGCCGGCGAGATCGCGCATTTCCTGGACCTCGAGTGGGACGAAAAGATGCGCGCCTTTGCCGAGACGGCACAGGGACGCACCGTGCGGACGCCGAGCGGCAAGCAACTCGCGCGCGGGCTCTACAGCGGCGCGGGACAGTGGAAGCCGTATGCCCGCCATCTCGAGCCGGTCCTGCCAATCCTGCAGCCGTGGATCGAGCGCTTCGGCTACGACAAGACCTGAGCCTGGTCCCCGTATTCAGGCGCTCTCGGTGATGATGCCGAGCCGCACGTAGGTCGGCCGCAATTGCGCCGCGAGCGAGGGGAGCGCGCGCCAGAACCAGAACGCGGCGATGGCGCAGATCATCCCGTTCAATGCGAAGGTCGCCTGCACGCCGATCGCCTTGGCCAACGCGCCCGCGGCGAGGTTGCCGAGCGGCGCGATGCCCAGGAACGCCATCGTGTAGAACCCCGCAACGCGCCCGCGCAGACGATCGTCGACGATCGTCTGGATGATCGTGTTCGCGGATGCCGCGGCGAGGATCACGCCGCCGCCGACCAACGCGAGCAGCACCAGCGCCAGCGGAAACACGGTGAGCCAGGCGAACGACGCGAGCGCAAGTCCGGCGACGGCCGCGGCGCCGGCAATCACGCGCCCCAGCCCGCGGATCGAATGCCGGCCGGCGAGATAGGCCGTGGTTGCGAGCGCGCCGACGCCCGCTGCCGCGAGCAGGAAGCCGAGCGTGTGCGCGCCGCCGCCGTAGATCTTTCCCGCGTAGATCGGCATCAGCGACGAGTACGGCGTGATCGTCCAGCCGGCGATCGCGACCATCATCAGCAGTGCGCGCACCGGCTTGAATCCGAGCGCATAGCGCGCGCCCTCCTTCCAGCTCGCCCAGAATCCACCGCGCGGCGTTTTTGGTTTGGTCTCGCGCGGCCAATGCAGGCGTGAAATCGCGATGATCACCGCGACGAACGACAGCGCGTTCAACGCGAAGCAGACGGCTTCACCGGCCGCTGCGAGCAACAGCCCCGCGAGTGCCGGACCGACGACCCGCGCCATGTTGACCAGCAGGGAGTTGAGCGCGATCGCGTTCGGAAGGTCGACGCGGTCGTCGACGAGATGCACGTACAGCGCCTGCCGCAATGGAATATCGAACGCGGAAACGGTCCCGAGCCACAGCGCACAGGCGACGAGATGCCAGACCTCGAGTTGGCCGAGTGCCGTGAGCAGCGCCAGCGCGACGGCCTGCAGGAGCAGCAGCGACTGCGTCACGTACAGCGCCCGGCGCCGGTTGACGTGGTCGGCGAGCACGCCGGCGAACGGCCCCAGCGCGAGGATGCCGACGTTCGAGCAGAACGCGACCACGCCAAGAAGCAACGCCGATCCGGTCAGGCGCCACGTCACCCAACCCATGGCGATCTGCTGCAGCCACGTGCCGACCAGCGACAGGCCCTGGCCGATGAAAAATCGCCGGAAGTTGGCGTGCCGCAGCGCGCGGAAGGTGTGCGCGAGCGAAGGCATTTTCAGGCGCGGGAGCGCGCGCGCCGTCGCGATCAGAACTTGCGCAGTTGCTGCTGCAATTGATCGAGGGTCGCGATGCGCCCGGCGAGACGCGCGCGCTCCTGCTCGACGACGGCCGCCGGCGCCCGCGCGACGAATCCTTCGTTGGCGAGCTTCGCGTTGGCGCTGGCGATTTCGCCCTCGATTCGCGCGATCTCCTTCGCGATCCGCTCGCGTTCGGCGGCAGGATCCACGGCGATTTCGAGCATGAGGCGCGTGGCGCCGACGACCTGCACCGGCGCGTCCGTCGACGGCAGCGTGTCCACGATCCTGACCTCCGAGAGCCGCGCCAGCGCCGCGAGGTACGGCGCGAACTCGGCGAGCGCCGCGGCATCGCCCGTCGCCACCAGCGGCACCTTCTGCGCCGGCGACAGGCTCATTTCGCTGCGCAGCGTGCGGCAGGCATTCACGATGTCCTTGAATTGCGCCATCTTCGCGTCGGCGGCCGCATCGACGCGCTCGAAATTCGCCTTCGGGAACGGCTGCAGCTGGATCGACTCGCCGCGCTTGCCGGCGAGAGGCGCGACGCTCTGCCACAGCTCCTCGCTGATGAACGGGATGAACGGATGCGCGAGCCGCAGCGTCGCCTCGAGTTCGCGCACCAGCACCGATCGCGTGCCGCGTCCCGACGCGTCGTCGCCCGCGGCCTCCGCGCGGGCGAGCTGCACCTTGGCCAACTCGACGTACCAGTCGCAGTATTCGTCCCACACGAATTCGTAGAGCGCCCGCGCCGCGAGGTCGAAGCGATACGCGTCGAGATGGGTCGCGATGTCGTGCTTCGCGCGCTGCAGCCGGCCGAGCAGCCAGCGGTCGACGAAGGTCAGCGTCTTCGGCTGCGCTTCGTCGAGGCCCACGTCCTTGCCCCCGACGTTCATCAGCACGAAGCGCGTCGCGTTCCAGAGCTTGTTGCAGAAATTGCGGTAGCCCTCGCAGCGGTTGAGGTCGAAATTGAGCGTGCGGCCGAACGTCGCGAGGCTCGCGAAGGTGAAGCGCAGCGCATCGGCGCCGAACGCCGGTATCCCGTTCGGGTACTGGCGCCGCGTGCGCTTGGCGATCGACTCCGCCTGCCGCGGGTCCATCAGGTTGCTGGTGAGCTTGCCGACCAGCGCCTCCTGCGTGGTGCCGTCGATGAGGTCGAGCGGGTCGAGCACGTTTCCTTTCGACTTCGACATCTTCTGGCCCGCCTCGTCGCGGACGATCGCGTTGATGTAGACCGTGCGGAACGGGACCTCGCCCGTGAAATACGCGGTCGTCATGATCATCCGCGCGACCCAGAAGAAGATGATGTCGAAGCCGGTGACGAGCACCGACGACGGAAGGAACGTGCGGAGCTCCTTCGTGTCCGCCGGCCAGCCGAGCGTCGAGTGGCACCACAGCGCCGAGGAGAACCACGTGTCGAGCACGTCCTCGTCGCGGACGAACGACGCCGGTTCGCGGCCGAGCTTCGCGCGCGCCTGCACGCGTGCCGCGGCTTCGTCACGCGCCACGTACACGTTGCCCGCCTCGTCGTACCAGGCCGGAATCTGATGCCCCCACCAGAGCTGCCGCGAGATGCACCAGTCCTGGATGTTGTTGATCCACTCGAGGTACGTCTTGATCCACTCCTTCGGCACGAACTCGACCGTCCCGGTCTCGCCGCTGCGCGGGCTCTTCAAGCCGGCACCGACGGCGGCGAGGCAGAGATCCTGGATCGACTTGCCCGGCCACAGCGGATGCGTGGCAGGCGCTGGCTTCGTCATCGCGACGAACCACTGGTCGGTCAGCATCGGCTCGACGACTTCGCCCGTGCGGCCGCATCGAGGCACGACCATCTTGTGCGGCTTTTCGGACACGAGCAGGCCCGCGGCCGTCAGGTCGGCGAGCACGGCCTTGCGCGCGACGTAGCGGTCCATGCCGCGATATTTTTCCGGAGCGTTGGCATTGACCTTCGCGTCGAGATCGAGGATCGCGATCACCGGAAGCCCGTGACGCTGACCGATCTGCCAGTCGTTGAGGTCGTGCGCCGGCGTCACCTTGACCGCGCCGGTGCCGAATTCCTTGTCGACGAAGGCGTCCGCGACCACCGGTATCGTGCGTCCGGAGAGCGGCAGCGTGACGTGCTTGCCGACGAAGCTGCGGTAACGCTCGTCATCGGGATTCACGGCGACCGCCGTGTCGCCCAGCATCGTCTCGGGTCGCGTCGTCGCGACGACCAGCGACCCCTCGATTCCGTCACCCGCATCCGCGAGCGGGTAGCGGATTTCCCACAGCTTGCCCTGCTCTTCCTCGCTCTCGACCTCGAGGTCGGACACCGCGGTGCCGAGCTTCGGGTCCCAGTTGACGAGGCGCTTGCCCCGGTAGATGAGCCCATCCTCGTGCAGGCGCACGAACGTCTCGAGCACCGCCGCCGACATGCCCTCGTCCATCGTGAAGCGCTCGCGCGACCAGTCTCCCGACGCGCCGAGGCGACGCATCTGCCTCGTGATCGCCGAGCCGGATTCGTCCTTCCAGGCCCACACGCGCTCGACGAATTTTTCGCGGCCGAGGTCGCGGCGCGACGTTCCTTCGGCCTTCAGCTGCTGCTCGACGACGATCTGCGTCGCGATGCCGGCGTGGTCGGTGCCGACCTGCCACAGCGTGTTGAAGCCGCGCATCCGGTGATAGCGGATCAGCACGTCCATGATCGTGTGCTGGAACGCGTGACCCATGTGCAGCGTGCCGGTGACGTTCGGCGGCGGGAGCTGGATGCAATACGCAGGCGCGCCCGGCTGGAAGCGCGGCTTGAAATCGCCGCGCGCTTCCCAGATCGGGTACCACTTTTCCTCGATCGCGTGCGGCTCGAAGCTTTTGGCGAGTTCCATGTCGGAGTTTGCGGCCGTTGCGGCCGCGAGGACGTCGAAAAACGCGAAATTATACTATGGGAAATCCATCGGCCGCGGCGATGCGCGCCGTGATGCGCGCCCCACGGCGCGCGGATCAATCCGGCGTGATGCCTGCCGCCTTGATCACGCCGGACCAGAGTTCGGTCTGCGCCTGGATGAAGCGGGCGAACTGTTCCGGCGTGCCCGTGACGACCACCACGCCCAGCTCCGCGAGCTTGTTGACGGTGGCGGGATCCGCGAGCGCCCGGTTCGTCTCGCCATTCAGTTTCGTTACGACTTCCCGCGGCGTGCCGGCCGGTGCGACCAGCCCCCACCAGACGGTTGCGTCAAATCCTGCCAGGCCGGCCTCGGCGGCAGTCGGCACGTCGGGAAGCAGCGGTACGCGCTTGTCGCTGGTCACCGCGAGTGCGCGCAGGCGTCCGGAACGGATATGCGCGATCACCTCGACCGGATTGATCGGCATGAACGAAATCCGTTCGCCGAGAAGATCGGTGATGGCCGGTGCGCCCCCTTTGTACGGAACGTGGAGGACGTCGATCTTCGCCGACGATTTCAGCAGTTCGCCCGCCAGATGGCCGGAGCTGCCGTTGCCGGCCGATGCGTAGGTGAGCTTCCCGGGCTCGGCCTTCGCCATCGCGATGAGGTCCTTCAACGACTTGGCGGGAGAGGCGGCGGGAACGACGATCACGAGCGGCGCGAATCCGATCCGCGCGACGGGCGCGAAGTCGCGACGGCCGTCGAAGGTGAGATTCGGGAAAAGCGCCATGTTCGTCGCGATCCCGTTCGACGCCATCAGCAGCACGTGGCCATCCGGCGCCGCCTTCGCCGCCATCTCCATGCCGATGTTCGCACTTGCGCCCGGGCGGTTGTCGACGATCACCGGCTGCTTCATTTGCTCGGACAAGGGTTGCCCGATGATTCTGGCGACGATGTCGACGGCGCCACCCGCCGCGTACGGCACGATGATGCGGATCGGCTTGCTCGGATAGGCCTGCGCATTCGCCGCCGAAGCGACGACCGCGGCAAGCAGACAAGCCCCGATCGTCCACAAGACCCGCATTCGCTTGCGCGAGATGGCGAACATCCTTTCCTCCACAGGTTTGGCCGTCATTAGATCACGCCGACGGGGGCGCCGTACTCGCCCGAACGCGGCGACGATCAATATCCGAAGTGCCGCGCGAGCTGGTAGAACGCGAAGCTGACCGCCCAGGCAAGCAGGATCGACCAGGTCACCGACATCAGCGCAAAGCCGCTGCTCCTCGCTTCGGCGCGCAGCGCGGCGACGGTGGACAGGCACGGCGTGTAGATCAGCGTGAACAGCATGAAGCTGTACGCCTGCACCCAATCCATCCGGGCGGCGAGATTGCTGGCGAGCGCCTGGCCCTCGAAGCCGAAGATCACGGCGAACGCGCCGATCACCACTTCCTTGGCGACGAAGCCGAAGATCAGCGCGACGGTCAACCGCTCGTCGATGCCGAGCGGCGCCAGCACCGGCTGGAACAGGCGGCCGAGCATGCCGGCAAGCGTGTCGGTCGATCCCGGAACCGCGCCGGCGGGCAGGTTCGTAAGCAGCCAGATGAGGACCACGCCGCCCACGATGAACTTGGTCGCGCGGCGCAGGAAATGCCGAACTTCGTGCCAGGCGCGAAGCACGATCTGGCGCAGCGTCGGCCACCGGTACGGCGGCAGCTCGAGCACGAACGGCTCGTCGCTGCGGAAGCGGCCCTTGAATACGACGGCCGTCACGATCGCCGCGACGAAGCTCATCACGTAGAGCGAGAAGATGACGAGCGGCGCCTGGGCCGGCGCGAAGATCGCCGCGGTGAGGAACAGGAACACCTGCAGCCGCGCCGAGCACAGCGACACCGGGATGATCATCATCGTCAGCAGGCGCAGTCCGCGCGAGCGCATGATCCGCGTGCCCATCGCCGCCGGGACGTTGCAGCCGAAGCCCATCAGCATCATCACGAAGCTGCGTCCGTCGAGCCCGAGCTTCGCCATCAGCGCGTCGGTGAGAAACGCCGCGCGCGACAGGTAGCCCGAGTCCTCCACCACGGCCATGAACAGGAAGAAGAGGACGATCAGCGGCACGAACGCCGCGACCGTGACGACGCCGGACCAGACGCCGTCCAGCAGGAAGCCCCGGACCATCGCCGGCGCATGCGCGAACAACGGGTCGAGGGCCGCGGTGCGCACGCCGTCGAACGCCCACTGCAACGCGCGCTGCAGCGGCTCGCCCAGCGCGAACACGCCCTCGAACACCAGCAGCATCAGCAGGAAGAAAAGCGGCAGACCAAGCAACGGATGCAGGAGCACACGGTCGATGCGGTCGGTGAGCTGCTCCGACATTCGCTCGGGGATGTCGACGGCGGCTTTGAGCGCCGCCGCCGTGTCGACGTCGATCCGGTCGTCGGCGGCGAGTTGCGCGCGCACCGCGCCGATCGGAACGCGCGGCACCGACGACAGCGCGTGCGCCAGCATCGCCATCGCCTCCCGCTGTCCGTGACCGTGCTTCGCCGACAACAACGCGACCGGCGCGCCAAGCTCCCGCGCGAGCGTGCCGGTGTCGATGCGAATGCCGCGCTGCTTTGCCTCGTCCGCCATGTTGAGCAGCAGCGCCGTCGGCAATCCGACGTGGCGAAGCTGCAGCGCAAGGCCGAGCTGGCGGTCGATCTGGCCGGCGTTGATGACGACGGCGACGAGGTCCACCGCCGCATCCTCGAGAAAATGGCGGACGATCCGCTCGTCGTCGGAGAACCCGTGGAGATCGTAGATACCCGGGAGGTCGACGATCTCGACCATGTCGGCGCCGAGCAGCACCTTGCTCGCGAAGAGATCGACGGTGATCCCGGGCCAATTGCCCACGCGCGCCGACGCGCCGGTGACGCGATTGAAGAACGTCGACTTGCCGGTGTTCGGCATGCCGACGAGCGCGATGCGCTTCACGGCCGTCAGCGGACGACGACGATCTGCCGGGCCTGGCTCCGCCGGAGGATGACGTCGGTGGTGCCAAGGCGCACGTGCAGCGGCCCGGCGAGCACCCCCTTGCGGATCATCCTGATCCGCTGGCCGATGCGAAAACCCATCGCCGCGAGGCGCAGGCGCAGCGCGGCGTCGGCGTGGATGGCGCTGAGGGTGGCATCGGCGCCGGTCGCAAGCTGGAGGAGCGGGATCATCGTCAACTCAATCGAGAATGATTCGCATTTTCCGCAAGCCGCGCCGGTCCACTTTGATCCCGGACAAGGTTCGGTCAGGAACCGCCGGCGGAATCCGGTGTGACGCCGGCGCCGTCCCTCGGCCATGAGGACGAACGGGCGCCGGCGGCGCCTGCGCTACAATCCGCCCGTCCGTGCCGACCACCCGATTCCATCTCGTGACACGCCGCTACCGCCCGATCGTCGCCGTCCTGCTCGCGTTGCTGCTCGTGCTGATGCAGCAAGGCGCGCAGCTGCACGCGCTCGAGCACGACAGCCAGCGGATGCAGGAGCCGCACGACACCGGGCTGCAGGCGCCGGTCAGCGATGTCGCCTGCGCGATGTGCGCACTCTTCGCCGGCGGCGCGGATGCGGCCGCGGCCGATGTCGTCGCCCCATCCACGCAGACGGAAGACTTCACCCCGCCCCCGCGCACGAATGCGCGGGTCGCGGTCGCCTCCCTCCCGCCGTACCAAGGCCGCGCCCCGCCCTCGACCCTCTGATTGTGCCGGACCGTCGTCGCGTCGCGCGATGACGGCATTCGTTCACGAACGGAGGGTCGCACCATGTCCAGGTTTGTGCTTGCGCCGTGCGCGTTCGCGCTGGCGCTCGTCGTTTCTCCCGCGCTTGCCGCGGGCGACGCCGATCTCGCCGAAATCCGCGAGCAGATAAAGCAATTGAAGGAAAGCTACGAGGCGCGCATTCAGGCGCTCGAGCAGCGGCTGCAGGCGGCCGAAACGAAATCGGCGGCAGCGCCACCGGCGGCAGAACCGGTGACCGCGCCTGCACCCGTTGCATCGTCCACGCCCGCCTCGGGAATCGCGGCGTTCAATCCGGCCCTTTCGGCGGTGCTGCAGGGCGTGTACGCCAACATGTCGCAGGACCCGAACCGGTACGCGATCGCGGGATTCGCGCCGAGCGGCGACATCGTTCCCGCGAAGCGCGGCTTCAGCATTGCCGAATCGGAGCTCACGCTGACCGCCAACGTCGATGACAAGTTCTACGGCAATCTCACGTTCTCGCTTTCGCCGGAGAACACCGTCGAGGTCGAGGAGGCGTATGGCCTGTACACCGCAGCGCCTTACGGCCTGGCGCCCAAATTCGGGCGCTTCCTGTCCGGCATCGGCTACATGAACGACCAGCACCAGCACGCGTGGGATTTCTACGACGCGCCGCTCGTCTACCAGGCGTTCCTCGGCGGCCAGTATCCAGAACAACGGGCTGCAGGTGAAGTGGGTCGCGCCGACCGACGTCTTCCTCGAATTCGGCGGCGAGGTCGGCAATGGCGAAAGCTTTCCCGGCAACGATCGCAACAAGAACGGCGTCGGCAACGGGAACGCCTACGTCCATGTCGGCGGCGACGTCGGGTCGAGCAGCAGCTGGCGCGCCGGCGCGTCGTACCTGCAGACGGCGGCGAAGGACCGCACCTGGACGCAGACCGACCTCGCCGGCAACGATGCAGCCCTTGCGTTTACCGGGCGCTCCAGGATCGCCATTGCCGATTTCGTCTGGAAGTGGGCGCCCAACGGCAACGCGCAGGACACGAATTTCAAGCTGCAGGGCGAGTACTTCTGGCGGCGCGAAAGCGGCGACCTCACCTACGCGACGACCGACGCCGCCGGCGTCACGCAGACCGGCAACTACCGCTCGGATCAGCGCGGGTTCTACGCGCAAGGCGTCTGGCAGTTCATGCCGACGTGGCGCGTCGGCGCCCGCTACGACTGGCTCAACCCGGGAAGCGTCGACTATGGCGCGAACGGCCTCTACCTCGCCGACGGCTCGTTCAATCCGCAACGCGCGGCGGTGATGCTCGACTGGACGCCCTCCGAGTTCAGCCGCTTCCGCGTCCAGTTCCAGCAGGCGAAACTTGAAACCCGACCTCACCGACAACGAGATTTTCGTCCAGTACATCCTGACGCTCGGCGCGCACGGCGCGCACAAGTTCTGAAAGGACACGCACCATGGCATCCCGAATTCGCATCTTGCTCGGCATGTTTCTCGCGGCAACGGCCGCACCGGCGCTTGCGGTGCTCAACGTGTTTGCGACCGTCCCCGAGTGGGGCGCGCTCGTCGACGAGCTGGGCGGCGACAAGGTCAAGGTCTACGTCGCCACCAACGCGCTTGCAGGATCCGCATCACATCGAGGCGAAGCCGAGCCTCATCGCGCGCGCGCGCTCGGCCGACCTCGTCGTCGCCACCGGCGCGGAACTCGAGATCGGCTGGTTGCCGCTCGTGCTGCAGCAGTCCGGCAATCCCGCGATCAAGCCGGGCAAGCCCGGTTATTTCGAAGCAGCGCCGTACGTGAATCTGCTGGACAAGCCGACACGCCTCGATCGCGCCGAAGGCGACGTGCACCCCGGTGGCGATCCGCACATCCAGACCGATCCGCGCAACATCGCGAAGGTCGCCACGCCGCTCGCGGCTGCGGCTGGCCGAGCTCGATCCGCGCGAATGCGGCGTGGTACCAGCGCGCTACAAGGCCTTTTCCGAGCGCTGGAACGCCGCGATCGCGAAATGGGAGAAGCAGGCGAGCGCCATTAAAGGGCGTGAAGATCGTCGTCCAGCACAAGGGATTCACCTACCTGCAGGCCTGGCTCGGGCTCGACGTGATCGCGGCGCTCGAGCCCAAGCCGGGGGTCGAACCGACCACCGCGCACCTGTCGGAAGTGCTTGAGCTCCTGCAGCGCCAGCCGGCGAAGATGGTGGTGCGCGCGGCGTACCTGAACGATCGACCGTCGCAATGGATCGCCGAGCGCGCGAAGATCAACGTGGTCGTGTTGCCGTCCACGGTCGGCGGCGACGACGCGGCGAAGGATCTCTACGGCCTCTTCGACGACACGATTGCGCGTCTCCTCAAGGGGGCACAATGAATCTCGGGGCCGTCGAGCTTGTCGATCCTGCTGCCGGCGTTCGCGGCAGGCATTCTGGTGACCGCGACGCACGTGCCGCTCGGGATGCAGGTGCTCGCGCGCGGGATCGTGTTCATCGATCTCGCGATCGCGCAGGTGGCGGGCTGTGGCGTGCTCCTCGCCGACCAGCTGGGCTTCGAGGCGGAAGGCATCGCCGTGCAGATCGCGGCGCTCGCCGCGGCCCTGGGCGGCGCGCTGCTTCTCACGTGGACCGAGCGGATCTGGCCCGATGTGCAGGAAGCAGTGATCGGCGTCGTGTTCGTGCTCGGCGCGACCGGAAGCGTGCTGCTGCTCGCGAGCAACGTCCACGGCAGCGAGCACCTGCGCGATCTGCTGGTCGGACAGATCCTGTGGGCGCAGCCGACGCGGCTCATCTGGGCGGCGATCGTCTACGCGGTCATCCTCGCGCTGTGGTTCGGTGCGGGAGAGCGGCTCGGGCGCACCGGTTTCTACGTGCTGTTCGCGCTGGCGGTGACGGTGTCGGTGCAGCTCGTGGGTCTCTATCTCGTCTTTGCAACGCTGATCGTCCCGCCGCTCGCGACGCGCCGCATGACGCACGGGCGGCTTGGTGCCGCCTGGGCGCTGGGCGCCGCGGGCTACGCACTGGGGCTCGTGCTGTCGACCGCATTCGACCTGCCAAGCGGTCCGGCCATCGTCTGGGTGCTGGTCGTGCTCGCGCTCGCCTGTTACGCGCTGGCGCCGCACGGCGCGCCGTTGCAGGAGCACCGGGGGCGCTGATCCTTCACATGTCGCGCCCGATCGCGCGCGCCACCGCGCGCAGCTCGCCCATCAGTGTCGCGAATTCGTCGGGCGTGAGCGCCTGGTCGGCATCGCACCATGCGTCCCTCGGGTTCGGGTGAATTTCGATCAGCAGCCCATCTGCGCCCGCGGCCACGGCGGCCTTCGACAACGCCGCGACCATCCACGCCTTGCCGCCGGCGTGCGACGGATCGACGATGACGGGCAGGTGCGTCTCGCGCTTCATCACGGCAATCGCGGTGACGTCGAGCACGTTGCGATACGCCGTCTCGAACGTGCGGATGCCGCGTTCACAGAAGATGATGTTGTGATTGCCCCCGGCGGCGATGTACTCGCCCGCCATCAGCCACTCGGCGATCGTCGCGCTCATCCCGCGCTTCAGGATCACCGGCGTCGTGACCTGCCCGACCGCCTTCAGCAGATCGAAGTTCTGCATGTTGCGCGTGCCGATCTGGATCACGTCCACGTGGTGCTCGAGGAACGTGTCCAGCATCCGCACGTCCATGAGCTCGGTCACCACCGGCAGCGCGCGCGTGGCCGCGGCATCCTTCAGGAGCTTCAGGCCATCCACCCCTTTGCCCTGGAATGCGTAGGGCGAGGTCCGCGGCTTGAACGCGCCGCCGCGCATGAGCCGCGCGCCGCCCGCCGCCGCGCCGGCGGCCGCCGCCGCCATCTGGTCTTCCGTTTCGACCGAGCACGGACCGGCGATGACCTGGATCGTCGCGCCCCCGAACGGCATGCCGCCGGCCGTGACGATCGTGTTCGACTTATGCCACTCGCGCGCGACGAGCTTGTACGGCTTCACGATGTGCATCGATTTCTCGACGCCCTGCATCGGATCGAACATCTCGGGATCGAGCTTGCGCTCGTCGCCGACCGCGCCGATCAGCGTCCGCTCCGTGCCGCGCGATATGTGCACGTCGAGCCCATGCGCGCGGATCTTCGCCTCGACGGCGGCGATGGCCGCGTCGTCCGCGTCAGGTTGCATCACGATGATCATGGTGTCCTCTCCGATCGCAAAAAAATCGGGCGGCCTTTTGGGGGCCGCCCGACGCTTGGTGAATGATTGCTGCTGCTAAGCGCGAACGCGGCCCGGGGTCGATGCCCAAAAATAAAACGCATAGCCGACCGACCGCGACCGGCGGTTCATGGACGACTCGACAAGGGCCGAAGCTGCAGCATGGGCTCAGTCTAGCGGCAATCCGGTGCGCGCACAATCCGGGCGCCGATCACGGATTCGCCTCCCGCCATTTCTCGATTTCGCGCTCGATCGCCTCGGCGACGTAGGCGCGCAGGATCTGGCCCACTTCCCGGTTGATCGTCGTCACCAGATCGGCGCTCGCGCGATCGACGATCGGCTGCAGCCGCGCCGACAGCTCGCCGTGCAATCCCGTGTCGGTGAAGATGTCGATCCGCTGCAGCACCTGCATTCGGATCTCTTCCGCCAGGCCCTCCAACCGTTGCGCGTCCAGGAAATCCGTGGCCGGCGCCGCAGGCGGCATTTCCGGTTCCGGCACTGCCAGCGGCGCAAACTCGGCAGCCGCGGAGTGTGACGGGCTCCGGAGGGGGCGCGGCACCCGGTGGCGGCGCGGGATCCCACTCGAACGCTGTCTCCACGGGCGGCGCGCCGAGCATCGCCTCGAAGGCCGGATCGCTTGGCGGCGGCGGCTCCGCCGGCTTGCCGGTCAACGTGCCCGCGACGTTCGCGGCGACAAGCGACGCCGCTGCCGTTGGCGGCAGCACCGGTGCCGGCGCCGGAGGCTCGCGCTGTTCCGCAGCGGGTTGCGGCGGCATTTCGACCTTGGGTACCGGCGGCCGGACGCGCAGCGTGGAGGGCGGGACCACCGCGATCGAATCAGGCGCGGGACCGGTGATGCTGACTTCACCGAGATCGCCCTCGAGCCAGCGGGAGATTTCGCCTTCGTCATCCGGCAGCGGCTGGATCGACAATTCCTCGACGGCGTCGTGCAGCTCGGGCAAGTCGTCGGCGCGCACCTGGCGCGGACGCGGTGCCGAGTGCGATGGCTTGGAGGACTCGCGCGCCGGCAGCGGGGACGGCGACGGCCACCTCGTCGGTCAATTCCGGAATGTCCGGTTCCTGCTCCCGCGCGCGGTTGCGCGTCATCAGCGCGTCGGCTTGCTCCAGCAGTTCGCGTGCAGTCGGCATCGTTATGCGCGGGAGGCGTGCTCCGCGACGTTGTACGAGCGCACTTCATAGCCGCGCGCCTTGTAGAACTTCCAGCGGTCGCGGCCCGCCGTGGCGTCGTCTTCCTCGATGCCGATCACCTCGACCAGCCGCTCGAAGCGGGAAAAAAACGGTGGCGGCGACGGGTGCAGGTTCACCAGCACCGCGGAGGGGCCGTCGTGCGTTAGAGCGTGATCCACCAGCACGGGCGTCTCGGCGGCCACCGCGCTGTCGAGCCGGCAATGTGGAACAAACCCGAGCGCGGGCCACTGCCACAGGAAACGGTCGAAGCGGTCCGTCGCTTCGGGATCCCGCGTCAGCACGCGCGCGCTGCCGTGCTGGGCCCACGCTTTCGCCACGAGCTTCGCGGCGATCTCGAAGCGGTCGGGACAGTGGGTATAGAAGTCGATGGTCGTCATTGCGGGGATCAGGGCGCGGCGGAGGTCTCCTGTCCCAAGAGCCAGGTGGTGAGCAGCGCGACCGGCCGGCCGGTCGCGCCCTTTTCCTTGCCTTCCTTCCACGCGACTCCGGCGATGTCGAGGTGCGCCCAGTCGAATTTCCGCGCGAAGCGCGACAAGAAGCACGCCGCGGTGATGCTGCCGCCGGCGCGACCCGCGATGTTCGCGAAATCGGCGAAATTGCTGGCGAGGCCTTCCTGGTAATCGTCCCACAACGGCAGCTGCCAGCCGCGGTCGAACGCCTCGTCGCCCGCCGCCACGAGCGCCCGGGCAAGCGTGTCGCTGTTGCTGAAGATGCCGCACGCGACGTGCCCCAGCGCGATCACCATTGCGCCGGTCAAGGTCGCGATGTCGACCACCGCTTCCGGCTCGTAGCGTTCGGCGTAGGTCAGCGCGTCGGCGAGGATCAGGCGGCCTTCGGCGTCGGTGTTGAGGATCTCGATCGTCTGCCCCGACATGCTGGTCACGACGTCACCGGGCTTGGTGGCGCGTCCCGACGGCATGTTTTCGCACGCGGCGACGAGCCCGATCACGTTGACCTCGGCCTTCAACTGCGCGATCGCGCGCAGGACGCCGAATACCGAGGCGGCGCCGCACATGTCGAACTTCATCTGGTCCATGTCGAGACCCGGCTTGAGCGAGATGCCGCCGGTGTCGAACGTGATCCCCTTGCCGACCAGCACCATCGGCCGCTGCTTCTTCGGGTTGCCGCGGTATTCCATCGCGATGAAGCGCGGCGGCTCGTCGCTGCCGGCGGTCACCGACAGGAACGAGCCCATCTTGAGCTCCTCGATCGCCTGGCGCTCGAGCACGGTCACCTTGACGTCCGGAAACTCCTTTGCGAGCTCGAGGGCCTGCTGGCCGAGGTAGGTCGGCGTGCAGACGTTGCCCGGCAGGTTGCCGAGGTCGCGCGCGAAATCCATGCCGTGCGCGATCGCGAGCCCCCGCGCCGCGGCGGCTTCGCCGTCGGTCAGGTCCGAGCGCTGCGGCACCGACAGCGTGAGCTTGCGCAGCGGACGGCGCACTTCGGCCTTTTCGCTCTTCATCCGGTCGAACCGGTAGACGGCTTCCATGGCGACGACCACGGCGTGCTCGACCCGCCACGCCACCTCGCGCCGCTTGACCTTTTCCTCGGTCAGGTAGATCACGGCCTCGTACGAGCCGGTCTCGTTCAGCAGCTTGACCGCGGACTTGACCGCGGACCGGAATTCCCGGTCGCGAAAGTCGCGCTCCTTGCCGAGCCCGACCAGCAGCACGCGGTCCGCCAGCGTGCCGCGCACGTTGTGCAGGAGAAGCGTCGCGCCGAGCTTGCCCTCCATGTCGCCGCGACGGATGATTTCGCTGACATAACCGTTCGACGCACGGTCGATCAGCTCCGCCGACAACGAAAGCTTGCGGTTGTCGAACACGCCGACCACCACGCATGCGCTCCGCTGCTTCTCGGGGCTCCCACTTTTTATGGTAAATTCCATCGCCCTTCCCTGCCTCCGCCGGTCCGTTTCTTTGCCGTAGCACGGCCTCGGCGGCATTATTGGCAAAACGGCTCGAAAAAGTCAAAAATCTCCAGCTGTCATGATTTATAGGCGGAGCCTGGTGCGGGAAATGACGGCCACGGCCGTCGGGCTTTTCGTGGTCCTGCTGGGGATCCTTTTCACCAATTTGGTGCTGAAATTGCTGGCCCGGGCCGCCGGTGGCGCCGTCGCGCCCGAGGGCATCCTGGCGCTCCTGGGCTTCGGCGCCATGTTTTATTTCAATATTTTGCTGTCGGTCACCGTGTTCCTCACGGTGCTCCTGACCCTTTCGCGCTGGTACCGGGACAGCGAGATGATCGTCTGGTTTACGTCCGGCCAGGGCCTGACCAACGTGATCCGGCCGGTGCTGTGGTTCGCGGCACCTTTTTTCGTCGCCATCGTCGTCCTGTCTCTTTTCCTGTCGCCGTGGGCCGAGCAGCGGCGGACCGAATACGAGCGCCAGCTGGAGTCCAAGGACGAGCTCGCCCTCATCATGCCGGGCCTTTTTCGCGAATTTCGCCGGGCCAACCTCGTTGTCTACGTCGACAGCATCAATACCTTCGACGGCCATATCCGCAACGTTTTCCTGCACTCGATCGAGGAAGGCAAGGATGTGACCACCGTGGCCCGCCAGGGGCGGCTCGAGGAGGCGCCCAACGGCGACCGCTTCATCGTCCTCACCGACGGCCGCCGCTACGAGGGCAAGCCGGGCACGGCGGAATACCGGGTCGTCGAATTCGAGAAGCTCGGTCGCCGGATCGAGCCGGCCGAACTGCGCAACCTGCCCGTCTCGACCAAGGCGATCCCGACGCCGATCCTGGTTGCCGTGGATGGCCGCGTGGAGCGCGCCGAACTCTTCTGGCGGCTGTCGGTGCCGATTTCGGCGCTGGTGCTGACGCTGCTCGCCATCCCGCTTTCGTACGTGAACCCGCGCATGGGCCGCTCGTTCAACCTGATCACGGCCGCGTTCATGTACATGCTCTACAGCAACTGCCTCAACATCGTGCAGAGCTTCATCGCCCAGGGAAAGATCGGGTTCTGGGCGGGGCTTGCGCTTCCGCACGTGGTGGCGATCGTGGTCGTGCTGCTGCTGTTCGGGCAGAGGCTCGGCTGGTTCGCGCGTCTGCGCCCGCCGCTGCGCAACGGGACGCCCGCGTGAAGACGCTCACCCGCTACATCGGCCGCGAGCTCATGGCCGCGATTCTGCTGATCTTCAGCGCGCTCGTGATGCTCTTCGCCTTCTTCGACCTGATCCACGAGCTCGGCGACGTCGGGCGCGGCGGCTACACGCTGTCGAGCGCGCTCCTCTTCGTCGGGCTGCAGTTGCCGTCGCGGATGTACGAGCTCTTTCCGGTCGCGGCGCTGATCGGCACGCTGTTCGCGATGTCGCAGCTCGTTGCAAGCTCGGAATACACCGTGATGCGCGCGTCGGGCGCGTCGCTGCTGCAGGTCACCTGGGCGCTCCTGCGCGTCGGCATTCCGCTCGCGGTCGCCACGTTCCTCGCCGGCGAGTTCGTCGCGCCGCCTGCCGAGCGCCTCGCGCAGCAGATTCGCGCGCCGTCCCGTGGCGAGGCGCGCATCGTCGCGCAGCAGTTCCAGTCGGGATTCTGGTTCAAGCAGGACCTGACCTTCGCCAACATCCGCAGCGTGCTCGCCGACATGACGATCGTCGGCGTGCGCATCTACGAGTTCGACAAGGAATTGCGCCTCAAGACGATCCGGACCGCGGAGACCGGAAGCTTCGGCGGCAACGGCCAGTGGCAGCTCGCGAAGGTGCGCACCACGCGGCTCGCCGAGGATCGCGCGACGCTCGAGGTCGCCGACACCTGGGCGTGGGACACGGTGCTGAAGCCTTCGCTGCTGACGGTCTACCAGGTCGCCCCCGAGCGCCTCGAGCTCAACACGCTCTACGACAACATCCGCGTGCTCAAGAACCAGAAGACGTCGCGCTTCGAGATCGCGTTCTGGAACAAGGTGTTCTACCCCGCCGCGGTCGTCGTGATGATGATCCTCGCGCTGCCCTTCGCGTACTTCCAGCGCCGCTCGGGCGGCGTGGGCTTCCGCATCTTCGCCGGCACGATGCTGGGCCTCGCATTCTTCCTCCTCGGTCGCCTGTTCACCAACCTCGGCGTGCTGAACGACTGGCCGCCGTTGTTCTCGGCGACGTTTCCGTTGGTCATGTTCATCGTCGCCGCGAGCTCGCTGCTCTGGTGGCTCGAGCGGCGGTAAAGGCCGCCATGAACGACGACAACGCCCCTTATCACGCGCACATCTACTACGCGCCGGAACAGCGCGCCGTGGCCGTGGCATTGCGTCTTCACTTGCGTGAAATGAAAGCGTCCGCCGCCATTCCCCAGCTGCTCTTCGTCGGCGAATTGCGGGATCGTAAAGTCGGCCCGCATCCCATTCCCCAATTCGAGATTCACTACACGAAGGAAGTCCTGCCCGTCATCGTCCCGCTCATCGAGGCTTCAGGGCTGACGGCGCTGGTGCACCCGCTCACCGACGATGACCTCGCCGACCACACGACGCTTGCCCGGTGGATCGGCAAGCCACTCGACCTCGATCTGACGACGCTCGACCCTCCGGGCGTGAACCAGGGCGTCGCGCGCTTCTCCAAAACGGATTTCTGACGATGCCACCCCGGATCGACGGCATTCCGCGCTGGCGGGCCGCGGGTATTGAGACCCGTCGGGATCGATCCCACATGGCACTGGACCGACAGCGAACCTGATCCGGACCTGAGACTTCGGGTCAGGGCAATCCGTCGGGTCTTCCCCACCGCCATGCAGATTCACGTCCCCGACCCCGCCTATACCGATTCCGAGCGCTCCCGCGCCAACTTCCGGCTCGCGGTCAAGCTGTCGCTGGTGTTCGTCGCCCTGCTCTGGCTCATCCAGATCGTGAACTGGGGGCTGGACCTCGGGCCCGGCGATTTCGGCGTCCGCCCGCGGCAGGTCGAGGGACTGTTCGGGATTCTCGTGGCGCCTCTCGTGCATGGAGATTTCGGCCATCTCCTCGCCAATTCGCTGCCGTTGCTGATCCTCGGCACGACGATGCTGTACCTCTACCCGCGTTCGGCGCTGCGGGTTCTGCCGGCGGTCTATTTCGGCACCGGCATCGCCGTGTGGCTGTTCGCGCGCGGATCGAGCCACATTGGCGCGAGCGGGCTGGTGTATGGCCTCGTCAGCTACATTTTCGTGGCCGGGCTGCTGCGCCGCGACCGGCGCGCGATCGCCGCTACGCTGCTCGTGTGCTTTCTCTATGGAACGCTCGTCTGGGGCGTATTGCCGATCCAGCCCCGGCTTTCGTGGGAAACGCATCTCGCGGCCGCGCTGATCGGCGCCGCGCTGGGGCTCCTGCTGCGCCATCTCGATATTCCGCCGCGCCGGCAGTATTCGTGGGAGGCGGAAAGGGATGACGTCGAGGACGAACTCCTGGAAGTGAATGCGAACAACGGCGACGCCGAAGAACAAAAAAATCCCGGCACGTGACCGGGATTTTTCTGTCGCGGCGCGACGACCGCGTATTGCGCGCCGGGTCAGGCCGTCGCCGGCACGACGCTCGCGAACTTCCGCTTTTCCTTGCCCTTGGTCTTGAATTCGACCTTGCCGGGGACCAGCGCGAAGAGCGTGTGATCCTTGCCCATTCCGACGTTGACGCCCGGATGGATGACCGTGCCGCGCTGGCGGATGATGATGCTGCCGGCGGTAATCGTTTCGCCGCCGTAAGCCTTCACGCCGAGGCGCTTCGACTCCGAATCGCGGCCGTTGCGCGAGCTGCCGCCCGCCTTTTTATGTGCCATGGTGGTCTCTCCGTCAGCCGACGATGCTGTCGATCTTGAGCTCGGTGTAGTTCTGGCGGTGGCCCTGGTGCTTCTGGTAATGCTTGCGCCGCCGCATCTTGAAAATCGTGACCTTGTCGCCGCGGCCGTGCGCGACGACGATGGCCTTGACCGTCGCACCCGCGACGGTGGGCTGACCCAGACGGACGCTTTCGCCTTCCCCGATCATCAACACCTGATCGAGCACGACTTCCGCGCCCACGTCCGCCGGTATCTGTTCTATTTTGAGTTTTTCGCCGGGGGCAACCTTGTATTGCTTGCCGCCGGTTTTTATGACCGCGTACATGGAAGGACTCCGCTCACTGTTGTTTGCCCGCGCTGCGGTTTGCAGACGCTGGCGGAAAGCTTTGAATTATAACTGATTAACGCCAATCGCGTCAAACCACCGATCCGGCCGTGCCCTGCGGGGGTCAAACCACCGTCGAGCCGCACCCCGGCGCCCCGAAAAGGCGGCCCGGACCCTTCGGTTACAATCCCGCCGAACGCCGTCATTTTCGCGCGAAAGCGGAGAGCCCTTCCCATGTCAGCCGCTTCCCCCGCCGGTCTTGCCGGGCCAAGCGCAACGCATTCCCCCCGGACGCCCGCCCCGAAGGACGCGCTCGACGCCGTCCTCGCGACCGATCGCGCGGAGGTCGACGGCGTCTTGCGTGCGAGCCTCGATTCGGAAGTCGTGCTGATCCGGCAGGTCGCCGAGTACATCATCAACAGCGGCGGCAAGCGACTGCGCCCGGCGCTGGTCGTCATGGCCGCGCGCGCCTGCGGATATGAAGGACGCGCGCATTACACGCTGGCGGCCGTCGTCGAGATGATCCACACGGCCACGCTGCTGCACGACGACGTCGTCGACGAGTCCAAGCTGCGCCGGGGAATCGCAACCGCCAATGCGATGTTCGGCAACGCCGCGTCGGTGCTGGTCGGCGACTTTCTCTATTCCCGCGCCTTCCAGCTGATGGTCGGGGTCGGTTCGATGCGCGTGCTGGACATCCTGTCGAACGCCACCAACGTGATCGCCGAAGGCGAGGTGCTCCAGCTCATGAATTCGGGCGACCCGACGCTCGACGAATCCACCTACCTCGACGTCATCCGGCGCAAGACCGCGAAGCTCTTCGAGGCCGCGGCGGAACTCGGCGCCGTCCTCGGGGGCGCATCGACCGAGCACGTGCAGTCCCTTGCGCACTACGGCATGCACCTCGGCACCGCGTTCCAGCTGGTCGACGACGTGCTCGACTATTCGGGCGAGATCGGAGCGATCGGCAAGAACCTCGGCGACGATCTCGCGGAAGGCAAGATGACGCTGCCGCTGATCCGCGCCATCGCGACCGGAAATGCCGCCGATGCCGCGCTCATCCGCGATGCGATCACACGCGGGCGGCTGACCGAATTCCAGCCCGTGGTGGACGTGCTCAATCGCACCGGCGCGCTCGACTACGCCCGCCAGAGCGCCGAGCGCGAAAGCGAGGCCGCCGCAGCCTGCGTGGCGGGGCTCCCGGACACGCCGGATCGCCGGAATCTGCTAGAATTGGCGGCTTTCGCGGCCCATCGCACGTACTGAAATGCGTGCCGGCCGGGGCGCGAGCGCCGCGTAGTTGCAACTTCCCGCCGCGGCTATGCACGACGCAGGACATTCGGGGTGTAGCTTAGCCTGGTAGAGCGCTACGTTCGGGACGTAGAGGCCGGAGGTTCAAATCCTCTCACCCCGACCAGCTTTCCCGCCTGCCATTGCTCAGCCCGTCCGGAGCGCCTGGCTGGCGGCGCTCCAGCGAACACCGGCGTGACGGCCGGCACGCGCGACCCGTCCGTACCGGGATGGCCCCCACGGGAGAACCGTTCTCCCTGGACAGCCGCCGCCCCACCCGTTCGCCCACTCCTCTTTCGATGGTAGCGGCGCTAGAATTCACCCCAATACGCGTCCCAGCGAGGGAAGGGTATAAATCCGCGAGATGTTGTATTCGAGACCGCAGCGTGCGAGAGACACGAGAAAGGTGCCGAGGCCGGACCGTTCGGCGACCACTTGTTGAAGGCCACGGGTGACCGGATACAGCGCGGATAAGAACGCCGTGCTGTAGCCGAAATTCCCACCATCTGCGGCTACTACCGCTTCCACCGCATCGATCTCGTGACGCAAGGGGCCGCTATGCATAGCAAACACGTAGTCGCGTTGAACGTCTTTCTACTGTTAGCCGCCGGAACACCGATTGTTGCAGAAGCCGCCGCACAGCGCACGTTCGTTGCGTCGTATGGTCTAGCCGCCAACACCGCGTTCAACTGTTCCATCGCGAAGCCCTGCCGCGCATTCAGTGAGGCCATCGGCGTCACCAACGGGGGGGGCGAAGTCATCGTCCTCGATTCAGCCGGCTATGGCGCCGTGACCGTTACGAAGTCGGTGTCGCTCATCGCCGCCCCTGGCATCTACGCCGGGGTCAGCGTCTTCTCGGGCAATGGCGTGACCGTGAACGCGCCGGGTGGCATCGTCGTGCTGCGCGGCCTGTCGATAAGCGGTCAGGGTGGCGCAAACGGCATCCTTTTCCAGGCGGCGCAGCGACTGCGCGTGGAGAGTTGTGTCATCTTCAACATGGGCGCTCAGGGAATCTATCACCAGGCAGACAACGCCGAGTTGATCGTGCTCGACACGATCACCCGCGACAATGGGGATAGCGGTTTGACCTTGGTTGCGCAGAACGCGTCAATCCTGATGGATCACGTGCGCAGCGAACACAACGTGAACACTGGGTTCTACATCGCACCCGTTGTGCCGTCCACATATGCCAATGCCACGATCACGGAAAGCGTCTTCGCCTACAACGGCATCGCCGGAATCTGGACAGATACCGTTGGCGGTGCGACAACGCATATCCAGGTCGAGCGAGCGACGATGTCGGAAAACGGTCAGGAGGGGTTCCGCGCAACCATTGGAGCCGCAGGCGCAATCGCGGAGGCGACGCTGAACAGAAACAACTTTTCTAACAATGGGCTCCGAGCCATTCTCCTTTATGCCGTCCCGCCAGGTGTCGTACGGGGTTCCGTATCCGAGAATGTCATACAGGACTACAGCATTTATTTGACGGGTGACGGCAACAGCAAAGTGTTGCTTAGCGGCAACACGGGGGCAGGTAGGCTCGAATGCTACGGCACTGTGGACGCTCGATCTCTCGGCGATAATTTCCTGACCATAGGAGCCGCTTGCCCCACTTTGACAACGGGAACTGGGGCCAAGTTTTGAGACATGGGTCACCGACACTTTCGAAGTGTTCGATACGATCGGACCGCCGCGGGGTGCGCGCGTTGTCTCGACCTGACAGGGCTGTCCATGCGATTGGCGGCGTGCCCATGTCACAAATGATCGATCGCGATCACTTGGAACAGCGCCGCGAAGTACAGGAATGTCATCGGCGAGACTAAACCCAGCGCATCGGCACTACCTGGCCGGCTGCGGAAAGCCCATGCGGTCAACGATCGCTTTGTAACGCTGGTTGCCGACAAGCTCGCGACTGACGCGGGGATCGATAGCCGCATAGACCATGCTCGGGGTCCGGTCCTCGAAGGCCTTCCCATACCAGCGCAGCGCCTCGTCCATTTCGCCGAGGGCGCTGTGGATCGCGGCGAAGGCCGTCGGATCGACGTACTGTTTCTTTTCCAGAGCATGGAGCTCGCCGAGCTTCTGCTGAGCACGCGCGGTCTCGCCGCACGTTGCGTAGGTGACTCCAAGCCACGAGCGCGACAGCGGGGCCGCGCCGCCGGCGATTCGCCTTTCGGCGACCTCGGCCTCGGCCAGCGCCTCCGGACACTTTTTCTGGAGGGCCAGTGTCCGGGCAAGCTTGATGTAACCCCAAGTCCAGTTGGGGTCGATGTCGATCGTCTGGCGAAAGCCCGCGGCCGCCTGCTCGTAGTCGCCGCGAATCAGCGCGTTGAGCGCGATGTCGTGGACCGGGCTGACCGATAGCGGATCGAGTCGGGCCGCCTCGCGGCTCTGAGCAAGACCCTCGTCGAGGCGGCCCATCGCGGTAAGGAAGCCGCCGTACTCTTCGTGCACGGAGCGACTGCCGGGGTTGAGCTCCAGCGCCCGCCGAAATTCGGCCTCCGCGCCCGCCCAGTCCCACTCGAAGTAGAAGCGGACGAGGCCCAGCGCGGTGTGGGCCTCGGCTAGGTTCGGATCGAGCTCGAGTGCACGGTTCACGGCGGTCCGCGCCTTGCCCACGGCCTCGGTGCGATCGGCCGCGCGGAGAAACGCCTGGACCGTGTAAGCCTCGGCGAGCCCCGCGTGGGCCATGGCGTAGTCGGGCGCCCGGGCCACGGCCTGCTGGAAGTAGTCGACGCTCTTGTCCATCTCCTGCTGGTTGCCCACGAGAAAGTCGCGCCCCTTGAGGTACAGGCGATAGGCGTCCGGGTCGGACGTTTCGGTGCGCGTGAGCTTGTCCTTCTCTTCCCGGCTCAACTGCCGGCGCAGCGTCTGCGCAATGGTGGCCGCGATCTCGCCCTCGACCTGCATCATGTCGTCCGCGCGGCGCGCGTACTTCTCGCCCCACAATTGCGTAGCGTCGCGGACGCTCACGAGCTCCGCGGTGATCGCCAGGTTCGGGCCCCGCTGCGCGAGGCTGCCGAGGACTAGGACGTCGGCGCCAAGTTTTCGGCCGACCTCCGTCGGGCTCATCTTCGTGCCCTTAAAAGCGAAGGCGGACGTTCGCGAGATGACATGTAACCCGTTGAGGCTCGAGAGCTTGTTGATGAGGCTCTCCGAGATTCCGTCGCTAAGATACTCGATCGCCGGGTCGCCGGTCGCATTCTCGAACGGCAGTACAGCGACCAGACCGATCGCGGAACTCCGATTGGTCCTCTGATAAGTCACCACTGCGCCCACGGCAAGCAGAGCCACGAGCGCAGCGACGCCGAGCAGGACGCGTCGACGCGGACCGCGCCGCGTCGGCACTGCTGGGGCGATTGTTCGCGGGGCCCGCGCATCCGCTGTGGGCAAGGTGCGATCATCCGGTGACAAAATGCGCGTTACCTGCTCGACGAAATTGGCCTGGACCTGCCCAGCCGGCACGTTTGTCCATTGCACGTCGCGGAATCTGTCCGGAACACGGGCATTCGCGTTAAGCATTGGGTCGATGACGACTGGAAGCAGGAATGCCTTGTCGTCCGCAATCAGGTGTGAGCGATCGACCGCAAGTTTCCATTCCAACCGAAAATAGCCTTCGCTGCGCGCGTTGGTATTCGCCGAAATGAGCGGCACGAACAAAGCGCAATCCTTGATCTTTCTTCGAATTGAAGCGTCCCACGCATCGCCGCCGCGCAGCTCACTCTGATCAAACCACACCTCGAGTCCCGCAGCGCGCAGCGCATCGCAGATGCGCCGTGCCGCATCGGAGTCTTGGGAGGCGTAACTGAGAAAGACTGCCTTAGCCATTTTGCTCATCGGTAACGGATGGTGGCGCAAACGTCGCGCCGAAAGCGTGGTCCATGGGGTGACAAATCTCGACCCAAAAGCTCGTCAAGGGCAGCCCGCACTCGCGTGAACGGTAAATTTGGGCCGCTGGGTCGATAACGGTAAGGGGCGTCGATAGTAGCGCGTTTTATAGCCGCTCTTGCAGCGCAAGGCCGTGGCGAATGCTCGTTGCTCGTGTGTCGTTATGTCGCCCCCGCGACCGGCAGCTCTTCGGCGAGGAGGTTGGGACGCTCGTTGACCGGTATCGGCAGTTATCCGTCATTCGCGCGCCATTTCCTGGCTCACTCGAAGCCTGCGGCGTCGAATTGCGCCCGGCCGGCGGGACTGGTGAGCGCTTTCGCGAATGCGCGGTCGACGGGATCGGCCGTCGCGGGAATGAACACCGAATAGATCGTCGGCGCCTGCAACGATTCCGGCAGCAGCCCCGCATACGTCGCACGGTCGACGAGCAGAATCTCGCTCACCTGCGTGATTCCGAGCTCCGCCTCGCCCTTCTGGATCTTGCGCATCACGTCGAGCCCGTCGGCGGCAAGAAGGCGCTTGCCGGCCAGCGCGTCGGTCAATCCGAGCTTTTCGATCACCGCCGCGAAATGGCTGCCCGCGGTGCCGCCGGCAGCGGGATTGGTGTAGGCGACGGACGTCGCGGCGAGGATCGCGGCGCGAAACCCGTCGACCGTGGAAATGTCGGGCTTGGCCGAACCCTTGCGAACGGCGACGCCAATGCGCACCGTGCCGAGATCCTGCACCGTCCCGGGCTGGACGCCTTTCGCGACCCACGCGTCGAGTCGCGCACGCGTGTTGACCACGAGGTCGGGGCGGTCACCGGCGAGGATTCTCGCTTCGACCTGCCCTGCCGTCGCGTATTCGAGGAAGACGCGATGTTTCGATTCGCGCTCGAAAGCTGCGGCCGTTGCCGCGAGCGGGCCTTTGGCCGCGGCCGCACTCAGCACGTGGATGTCGGCGGCACGCGCCGTCGCGGCCGCGAACGCGAAAACGGCGAGCAGCAGCGCCCTGCTTTTCATCCGCATCACCCCAGCATCGGCAGGTTGAGTTTTTTCGCCTTCGCGACGCCGATCGCGATCGCGTAGCCCGCGTCCGCGTGACGCATCACGCCCACCGCGGGATCGTTCCACAGCACGCGTGCGATCCGTCTCGCCGCGGCCTCGGTGCCGTCGCAGACGATCACGACTCCCGCATGCTGCGAATAGCCCATCCCGACGCCGCCGCCATGGTGGAACGATACCCAGGTCGCGCCGCCGGCCGTGTTGAGCAAAGCGTTGAGGAGCGGCCAGTCGGAGACCGCGTCGGAACCGTCGGCCATCGCTTCCGTTTCGCGGTTGGGCGACGCGACGCTGCCGGTGTCGAGATGGTCGCGGCCGATGACGATCGGCGCCTTGAGCTCGCCTGTCTTCACCATTTCGTTGAACGCGAGGCCGGCGAGGTGGCGCTCGCCCAGCCCCAGCCAGCAGATGCGCGCCGGCAAGCCCTGGAAGGCGATCCGCTCGCGCGCCATGTCGAGCCAGCGATGCAAATGCGCGTCGGCGGGAAAGAGTTCCTTGACCTTGCGGTCGGTCCTGTAGATGTCCTCCGGGTCGCCCGACAGCGCAACCCAGCGGAACGGCCCCTTGCCTTCGCAGAACAGCGGGCGGATGTAGGCGGGAACGAAGCCGGGAAATGCGAACGCGTCCGCGACGCCTTCGTCGAACGCGACCTGCCGGATGTTGTTGCCGTAGTCGAACGTCGCGACGCCGCTCTTGTGGAACGCGAGCATCGCATTGACGTGAGCGACGATCGATTGCTTCGCCGCCACCACGAGTCCCGCATGCTGGCGCGGATCCTCCTGCGCCGCTTTCCATTGTTCCACGCTCCAGCCTGCGGGCAGATAGCCGTAGACGAGATCGTGCGCAGATGTCTGGTCGGTCACCATGTCCGGCCGCACCTGCCGCCGCACGAGTTCCGGCAGGATCTCCGCCGCGTTGCCGAGGAGGCCGACCGACACCGGCGACTTGCGCGCGCAGGCGTCGCGCAGGATCGCCAGCGCGTCGTCGAGATCTTTCGCCTGCCGATCGAGGTAACGCGTCGCGAGGCGCATGTCGATGCGGCTTTGCTGGCATTCGATGGCCAGCATCGACGCGCCCGCCATCGTCGCCGCGAGCGGCTGCGCGCCGCCCATGCCGCCGAGGCCTGCGGTCAGGATCCATTTGTCGGCGAGCTGCCCGCCGCAGTGCTGGCGTCCCGCCTCGGCGAACGACTCGTACGTGCCCTGCACGATGCCCTGGCTGCCGATATAGATCCACGAGCCCGCCGTCATCTGCCCGAACATCATGAGGCCCTTGCGGTCGAGCTCGTTGAAGTGGTCCCACGTCGCCCACTTCGGCACGAGATTCGAGTTCGCGATCAGCACGCGGGGCGCATCGACATGCGTCTTGAACACGCCGACCGGCTTGCCGGACTGGATCAGCAACGACTCGTCGTCTTCGAGCGCGCGCAATGCGGTGACGATTGCGTCGAAGCATTCCCAATTGCGCGCCGCGCGGCCGATGCCGCCGTAGACCACGAGCTCTTTCGGATTCTCGGCGACCTCCGGATCGAGGTTGTTCTGGATCATCCGCAGCGCCGCTTCGGTGAGCCAGGATTTCGCGGTGCGCGTGGTGCCTCGGGGCGCGCGAATCACGCGGTCGGCGAAGCGGGTGCCGCGCGCCGGGCTCGCCAGCGGGTCAGGATTGTCACGTTTCATGTCGTGTCCCCAACATACGAAGTGAATTCGCCTCCTTCGACCCGGCGGCGGATCGCCTCGAGGTCGGGCGCGAACGCACGGTCGCGATCCCAGAACGCGACGTCGGACCGGACCAATGCGATCGCCTGCGCAAGCGTGGGCGAAGTTTTCAGGGGGCGTCGCAAATCCACGCCCTGCGCCGCGGCGAGCAGCTCGATGGCGACAATGCGCGCGGTATTCTCGGCCATCGGCGTCAGCCTGCGGGCGGCAAACGTCGCCATGCTGACGTGGTCCTCCTGGTTCGCCGACGTCGGCAACGAGTCGACGGAGGCCGGATGCGCGAGTGACTTGTTCTCCGACGCGAGCGCCGCGGCGGTCACCTGCGCGATCATGAACCCGGAATTGACGCCGCCGTCTTCGACGAGGAACGGCGGCAGGCCCGATAGATTCGTGTCCATCAACAAAGCGGTGCGCCGCTCGGAAAGTGCGCCGATTTCGGCAATCGCGAGGGCAATGTTGTCCGCCGCGAACGCGACGGGCTCGGCGTGGAAATTGCCGCCCGAGAGAATCTCATCCGCGTCCGCGAAGACCAGCGGATTGTCGGACACCGCGTTCGCCTCGGTGAGCAGCACGCCGGCCGCGTGCCGCATCTGGTCGAGGCACGCGCCCATCACCTGCGGCTGGCAGCGCAGGCTATAGGGATCCTGCACGCGTGGACAATCCTTGTGCGAATCCCGGATCGCGCTGCCGGCGAGCAGGCCGCGATAGATGGCGGCAGCGTCCGCTTGCCCGCGATGGCCGCGGACGGCGTGAATCCGCTCGTCGAACGGCGTGTCGCTGCCGAGACACGCATCCACCGACAGCGCGCCCGCCACAAACGCAGCCGCCATTGCGCGTTCCGCGGCGAACAGCCCTGCGAGCGCGAGCGCGGTCGACACTTGCGTTCCGTTGAGGAGCGCCAGACCTTCCTTCGGTCCGAGCACGACAGGTTGCAACCCCGCTTGCCGCAACGCGTCCCGGGCGGGCATCGATCGGCCGTTGACCATCGCGTCACCCTCGCCGATCAGCACCGACGAGAGATGCGCCAGCGGCGCGAGATCGCCCGATGCGCCGACCGAGCCTTGCGCCGGGATGCACGGAACGACGCCGGCGTTCGACAGCGCGGCCAGCGCCTCGATCACGCTCCAACGAATGCCCGAATGTCCGCGCGCCAGCGAGGCGGCCTTCAACGCGAGTACGAGACGCACGACGGCTTCGTCGAGCAGCGCCCCTGTGCCAGCCGAATGCGACAGCACGAGCGCCCGCTGCAGTTCCGCAAGACGCGCGTCGTCGATCTTCGTGCGCGCGAGCAGGCCGAAGCCGGTGTTGACCCCATAGACGGTCTTGCCCGCGGCGACGATGCGCTGCACGGTTGCCGCGGCGGCATCGACGGCGGATTTGGCCGCGGCGTCGACCGACCATTCAAGTGGCGCGGCCCAGAGGCGGCGCAGTTCGGCGAGGGCGAGCGTGCCGGGGTGGAGGTTCAACTTGGGCATGGAATTTTCAATCGGCCGGCCGAACGCCGCATTGTGCCCCAGAATGCGCCCGGTTCGCACGCGGGATCATCGGTCGCCGCGCCGCCCTCTGGTCGCGTCGAACACGTTCGCAAATCCTCCCCAGAAGATGTGTGCCATCGTCACGATAGACGCCAGCACCGGGAAGTACAGATAGCGAAAATCGCAGGCGATGCCGACGACGAAATGGACGAGGGCATACAGCAGGCCGGCCACGTAGAGCGTTGCGATCACGGCTCCCGATGTCGCATGGGATTCCGGGCCGACGCCCGCCCGAGGCCATGTGGAACGCGCGAGCGCCAACACGAGCACCGCAATCGCGCCCCCCGCCAGGAACAAGTAGGGACGAAACACTTCGAGCGATACCTGAAGGGTGAGGCGACGCACGTCGGGATTGGCCCCGGGGGTAAGTCCGAATCGCTCGGCAACGCCGGGCGGTTCGGATGAAACGATATCGATGAAGGGCGCGCACCTGAGCGGGTCGTGGGCGCCGAGCATCCAGCCGAAAACGTCCGCTCTGTGCGCCAGATAGGTCGGAGCTCTGGCCATCACCAGCGCGCGCCATTGGCGACTTACCACCCGGTTGCCTCGGTCGGAGAAGTCGATCTGGTTGGAGACGTCCTTGTCGCCTGATTCCATGTAGTCGATGCGCTCCGGACGGTAGCCTTGCATCACGAGTTTCAGGAAGCTGCTGCGCTCGAAGCCGGTCCAGGTGGAGAACTCGTCGAGCGGTGCGTTCGGATCCCGGTACACGATGCCGGCGATGTCGTAGAACTGGATCAGACGCATCCCGGTTTCGTACGGCTTGCCGGGCAATTCGACCGCCGTGCCTTTCACGATGGCATTGACCAGTGCGTACCCGCCAAAAAATCCCGACACCGCAACGAGGACCAGCGTGAAGCGCGCGCGGGTCCGGCTGCCACCGCCATTTCCCGCAAGCCATAGCGCGTAACCGAGAAGCGGCGCGACCAGAACCATCCCCTGCTGGCGTATGGTTGCCGCGGCGCCGAGCAGCAACGCCGCCGCCAGGACGTGTCGGCGTCCCACGCTTTCGCCATTCAGCAGCGCGAAACCCATGAGGGCAAGATGCGCGAAAAAGACGTCCTTCCAAAGGATGCCGGCGTAGAGGTAAACGATTGGAATGGCAACCACCGACACGAACGCGGCGAGTCGCAGCGCAACGGGCGCCGATGGCGCGGCCACCATGATGTACGTCGCAAACAGAAGCAGGGCCTGGCTGACCAGGAGCGCGACGACCGTGGAACCGAAAAGGGCGTAGGTTCCGCCCAGGAAGAGCGAGAAACTCGGCGGGTTCCAGGACTGATATTTTCGGCTGAAGCCCTCGTCCAGCTGAACGAGGGAGTCATAGGACATGTGTCCGGGCGCATGCACCGTCATCAGCGCCCACAACACGAGGGTGACGAAAGCGACGCCCGCAATCCTCCACGTCAGACCCGTCGTCGCCGCCGGCACGTGCACCCGTGACGAAGTCAATGCGTGCCCTTTGCGCCCTTGCGGGCGAAAGGGCGGAACGCTTCTCTCGGCACCGAATTCACATCGAAATTGATCCACGAGAGCAGCAGCACGATGCCGATGATGAGCGTCAAACCGCTGATCATCACCGTGCCGCAGGTGGCCGGCACGTCCGTCTCATTGGAAAGAATCCAGTGGTAGCCGCCGAAAATCGCACCGAATACCGTTGCGATCAGGCCGACCACCATTTCAAGGGACGCGACCGAAAAGTCGCGCAGAAAATAATTGTATGAAATGCGCTTGCCGAAGTTGCGCAGATGCCCGGCCAGAAACGGCAGGATGACCTTCATTATCCGCAGATTCGATTCCTCGCCTTCGTATACCGCGGCCATCGGGATGTCGACGACGCGGCAGCGCAGCAGGTTCAGGCGAAACAGCAAGTCCGTTTCGACGAAGTAGCGACGGCTGATCTTGTCCAGCGGCAGATACTCGATGACCGAGGCGCGGATTGCCGTGTAGCCGTTCGTCGGGTCGAAGATGTTCCAGTATCCCGACGAAGCCTTGCTCATGAACGACAGCACCGCGTTTCCCAACAAACGGCCCGCGGGCATGCCCTTCAGGTCCTCCGGGTCGTAAAAGCGGTTGCCCTTGGTGTAATCCGCGCGACCGTCGAGGATCGGCTCGACGAATGCGCCAATGAGGCCGGGGTCCATCTGGCCGTCGCCATCGATCTTGACGGCGATGTCCATTCCACCCTGCACGGCAGCCAGGTAACCGGTCATCGTCGCGCCCCCGACGCCCTGGTTCTGTTCGTGGCGAATGACCCGGACGCGCGGATCGCGGCAATTATCGAGTACGTGCTGTCCTGATTCATCGGGACAGCCATCGTCGACGACATAAATGGCGTCGACCTCCGGACCCATTTTCTCCAGCACGCCGAGTATCCGGCCACGCACGCGAAAGCATGGAATCACCACACCAATCTTGCGTCCGTCTATCACTTTTCGTGTCTCCAGAAGACGCCATAACGCATGCCCAGGAAGCTGAGCAGCGCCAATCCGGCCTCGATCAGGATCTTGAAGCCGACCATCCATTCCCTCTTATGGCCGCCGCCCGCCAGGAAGGCGTTGGCCGCCGCGATCAGCGACGTACTGAAGGCGGTCAGCACCACCCACAACAGAATATAACGCAGCCCCTGTCCGCCGGCCTCTCCCGCCCTCCATGCGTTGAAGGTGTATCGCCGATTCAGCATGAAGCCGATGATGGCGGCGCTTCCCCGGGACACGACATTGCTGAACAGGGGTTCTCCAGTCAGCACGAAAATGAAGGCGAATAGCAGCGTGTCGACAGCAATCTGAATCCCGCCGACGACGAGGAAGAGGAGGAATTGCCTGGTCATTTCTTGATTGCGGCGTTGGTCCGGCACGGCGGGATCCCCAATGGTGCCCGCGCCAGAAGCGATCATCGCATTCTGCCCCGGGTCGCACCTCGACCGCCATGCGCGTTGCCATGCCGGCCTTATAATAGTTCCGATGTCCACGCCCGCCGCCAGTACGAATGCCCCGCTGTCGGCGCACACGCCGATGATGCAGCAGTATCTGCGCGCGAAGGCGGAGCATCCGGACAAGCTCCTCCTCTACCGGATGGGCGATTTCTACGAGCTTTTCTACGACGACGCGCAGCGCGCGGCCAAGCTCCTCGACATCACGCTCACCGCACGCGGCGCCTCGGCCGGTGCGCCGATCCCCATGGCCGGGGTGCCGTTCCACTCGGTCGAAGGCTACCTCGCCCGATTGATGAAGCTGGGCGAGTCGGTCGCCATCTGCGAGCAGGTCGGCGATCCGGCGACGAGCAAAGGTCCCGTCGAGCGCAAGGTGCTGCGCGTCGTGACGCCGGGGACCGTGACCGATGCGAACCTGCTCGACGCGAAGCGCGACAGCCTGCTCGTCGCGGTCAACGCGGGCAGGCATCGAACGGGCATCGCGTGGCTCAATCTCGCCTCCGGGCATTTCACGCTGACCGAAGTGGTGGTCGCCGAGGCCGCGTCGCTCCTGGAACGCCTCGACGTGGCCGAGCTGCTCGTGCCCGACGGCGCGCCGCCCCTGGCAAACGGCAGCGCCGTCCCCATCCGAGCGCTGCCGGCCTGGCAGTTCGACGCCGCCGCCGCAACGCGGTCTCTCGCGAAGCACTTCGGGATGCAGGATCTCGCCGCGTTCGGTATCGAGGATCGCGACCTCGGCCTGGGCGCGGCAGGCGCGCTGTTCGGCTACGCGGCGGCAACGCAGCAGTCGTCGCTTGCGCACATCCGCGCGCTCGGCGTCGAATCGGCGAGCGAATTCCTGTCGCTCGACGCCGCGACGCGCCGTAATCTCGAGATCACCGAAACGCTGCGCGGCGAGCCCGCGCCGACGCTGCTTTCCCTCTTTGACACGTGCGCGACGACCGCAGGGAGCCGCCTGCTGCGGCATTGGCTCACGCACCCGCTACGGGCGCAGGGCGCGGCGGCGGCGCGGCATGGCGCCATCGTCACGTGGAACGACGACGCCCGCGCGCGTCGCGCGCTGACCGCGGAACTTGCGCAAACCGTCGACATCGAGCGGATCGCGGCCCGCATCGCGCTCGCGTCGGCGCGACCGCGCGAACTCGCCGGCCTGCGCGACACGCTTGCGCGGCTGCCGGCCATCGACGCGATGCTCGCCGGCAACGAGGCGCCCTTGGTGCGCGAGCTGGCGGCGGGGCTGGCCGTCGATCCGCAATGGGCGGGACTGCTGACCCGCGCTGTTGCGACGGAACCTGCGGCACTCGTCCGCGACGGCGGCGTGATCGCCAAGGGCTTCGACGCCGAGCTGGATGAATTGCGCGCGATCGACGACACCTGCGGCGAGTTCCTGGTGGCGCTCGAATCCCGCGAGCGCGAGCGCACCGGCATCGCGAACCTCAAGGTGGAATACAACCGCGTCCACGGCTTCTACATCGAAGTCACGAATGTGCACACGCAAAAGGTCCCCGACGATTACCGCCGCCGCCAGACGCTCAAGAACGCCGAGCGCTACATCACGCCCGAACTCAAGACGTTCGAGGACAAGGCGCTTTCCGCCCAGGATCGCGCGCTCGCCCGCGAGAAGCGCCTTTACGACGAGCTCCTCGCGGCACTCGGCCCCGCCATTCCCGCGTTGCAGGGCGCGGCGGCGGCGCTTTCCGCGCTCGACGTGCTCACGACACTGGCCGAACGTGCCGAAGCGCTGAACCTCGTCCGTCCGGAATTCGTCGATGTGCCCGGCCTCGCGATCCGCGGCGGGCGGCATCCCGTGGTCGAGCACCAGGTCGACGCGTTCATCGCCAACGACCTCGACCTCGCGCCCGATCGGCGCCTCCTGATCGTCACCGGCCCGAACATGGGCGGCAAGTCGACCTACATGCGGCAAGCCGCGGTGATCGCGCTGCTCGCCTACTGCGGGTCGTTCGTGCCGGCGACCACCGCGCGCATCGGCCCGCTCGACGCGATCCACACGCGCATCGGCGCCGCCGACGATCTCGCGGGCGGCCGTTCGACGTTCATGGTCGAGATGACCGAAGCCGCGGCGATCCTGCATCGCGCGACGCCGCAAAGCCTCGTCCTCATCGACGAAATCGGGCGCGGAACGTCGACGTTCGACGGCCTCTCGCTCGCGTGGGCGATCGCGCATCAGCTCGCCGAGAAAAACCGCTGCCTCGCGCTGTTCGCAACGCACTATTTCGAGCTGACCGCGCTGCCCGCGGAAATCGAGGGCTGCGCCAACCTGCACTTCGACGCGGTCGAGCACGCCGACGGGATCGTGTTCCTGCATGCGGCGGAAGACGGCCCCGCGAACCGCAGCTACGGCTTGCAGGTGGCGAAGCTCGCGGGCGTGCCCGCGGATGCCATTCGCCGCGCCAAGGGCTACCTTGCGCGGCTCGACAAATTCAGCGCCGCTGGCACGACACAGGCCGATCTCTTCGCGCCGCCGGGTGTCGCGTCACAGATCGACGAACCATCGACGATCAACTCACCCGAAGCCGCCGCGGTTGCCGCGAGGCTTGCCGATCTCGATCCGGATGCGATGACACCGCGCGACGCGCACGCAGCGCTCTACGAGTTGCGAAAGCTGCTCCGACGATGACGACGTCGAATTCCGGCACCGCTCATTGCTCCGTGGTGCCGGTGACTCCCCACGTGTCCGCGAGCACGTATCCCGACGGATACGGGTCGGTGGGATCGACCAGGTAGTTGGAGAAACCGGTGATCCACGCACGACCTTCGATGGCCGGCAGGATTGCCGACTTGCCCGCAACCGTGGTCTCACCAAGTATCGTGCCCTTGAAGCGCGAGCCGATGATCGACTCGTGGATCATCGAGTCACCGACGCGCATTGCGCCACGGGCGTGCAGCACCGACATGCGGGCACACGTACCGGTTCCTGTGGGGCTGCGGTCGGACCGCCCTGGGGCGACGATGCAGGTATTGCGCGTGGCCTTGCCGACACCGGCGAATGGCCGGTCGAACTGCACGATGCTGACACCGGCAATTTCCGGATTCTCGGGATGGACGACATCGAGCTGCGCGCGCGCGGCAAGACGTATCTTTTCACCGAGGACGGCAAGGTCACGCGCCTCCGTGGGTTCGATCGAAAAACCGAGACGTGTCGCATCGACGATCGCGTACCACATTCCGCCGTAGGCGATGTCGACGCCGACGGCACCTTGCCCTTCGATTTCCAGCGTCGCATCGAGTCGGTCGACGAAGCTCGGCACGTTGGCAAATTCCACCGCAAGACATTTTCCGTCGCGGCAGGTCGCCCGCGCCCGGACGGGTCCGGCAGCGGTATCGACCATGACGATCGTCTCCGGCTCGCGCATCGCAATGATCCCGGTTTCCAGGGCGACGGTCACCGTGCAGATCAGATTGGATCCGGACATCGGCACGAATTCCGTCGGCTCCATCGTGATGAGTCCGATGGCGCAGTCAGCACGGGTCGGAGGTGTGATGAGGTTGACGTGCCGTGCGACGGATCCGCGCGGCTCGCAAAGAAGCATCCGCCGCAGGTCATCCTGGTCGCGCTGCATCGCCGTCATCCGCTCGAACATCGTGCGTCCTGGCGGCGGCAGCACGCCGCCGACGATCACATCGCCGACCTCGCCTTCGGCATGGCAGCCGACAACGGATATCATGCGCTTCGCTTGCACGGCCTCGGACCTTTGCTGAGTTCGACGCGAGACACCGCGTTACCGCCAGAGGTTCAACGGTACGTCGCCACCGGCGCGCCGAGCGCGTCGCGAATGGGCTCGCAGCCAAGCCCCGGCGCGTCGCTCGCATTCATGACGCCATTGATGCGCTTCGGTGCGCCCGTCGCGATTTCCCGCGTGCCGTAGCTGTTGAAGTCGGTAGTGGACAGCAGGAATTCCTCCGGAGTCGACTGCGCCAGATGCGCGATGGCTGCCGTGACGAAGTCGCCGCCCCACGTGTCCTCGATCGTCATCACCACCCCCGCGGCAATGCAGAGATCGCGCATCTGGCGCGCGCGCGTGAGGCCACCGACCTTGGAGATCTTGAGATTGATCGCGTCGAACGCGTGGTCCTCGATGCCGCGCAGCAGCGTCTGCATACCGTCGATGTTCTCGTCGAGGACAAACGGCAGTGCGGTCCGCCTCCGTATCGTCAGGCATTCCTCGTAGGTCGGGCACGGCTGCTCGATGTAGACGTCGAGGTCGCGAACCGCGGCGACAACGCGTGCCGCTTCGTGCATCGTCCAGCCCGTGTTCGCATCGGCAATCAACACTTCACCGGGCGCGAGGATTTCGCGGCATTGGCGGATACGCAAGATGTCCTGGTCGGGATTGCCGCCGACCTTCAACTGGAATTTCGTGTAGCCTTCCTTGCGATAACCGTCGATCTTCTGCGCCATGATCTCGGGCGCCTCCTGCGAGATCGCCCGATAGAGCTTGAGGTCCCGCTGCTGCCGGCCCCCGAGCAGCCTCCAGACGGGCATGCCCGCCGACCGGCCCAGAATGTCCCAGCACGCGTTGTCGACCGCGGCCTTGACATACGGATGCCCGCGCAACAAGGCGTCCATCGCGCGGTTCAGCACGCCGAGCTCGGTCGGATCGCGGCCGATCAGCTTTGGTGCGATCTCCCGCAACCCGGCGCGCACGCCGCCGGCATAAGCGGGCAGGTACGCGGAGCCGAGCGGGGTGCTTTCGCCATAGCCGCAGATGCCAGCGTCGGTTTCGATTTCGACGATCGTCGCGTCGAACACCGCCACGCTGTTGTCATTCGACCAGTTGTAGCGGCCCTCCTTCAGCGGCAGGTCCACCTGATACACGTTGAGGTTCGTGATTTTCATCGGCTGCTGTTCTCCCAATGTTCCGGCGGCGGCCGATTTCGGCGTCAGAGAACCGATTTCAGAAACTGGACCGTGTCCGGCTCGCGCGGCGCGCCAATCACCTGCTCGGGGGGGCCAATCTCGTGAATGCGCCCGGATTTGAAAAACGCGACGCGGTGCGAAACTTCGCGCGCGAATCCAATCTCGTGCGTTACAACTATCATTGTCATTCCCTCACTCGACAACATCCGCATGGTGTCGAGCACTTCACCCACGAGCTGAGGATCGAGTGCCGAGGTGACCTCGTCGAACAGCATGTAGGCAGGCGACATCGCGAGCGCTCGGGCAATCGCCATTCGCTGTTGCTGCCCGCCAGAGAGCTTGGCCGGAAAGACGTCGAGCTTGTCTCCGAGGCCGACCTTGCGCAACTGCGTCGTCGCGATCTGGTCCGCCTCGTCCACACCCTTGCCCAATACCTTGCGCGGCGCGAGCATCACGTTCTCGCGTACTGTGAGGTGGGGGAACGCGTTCCATTGCTGGAACACGATGCCGATCCGTTGCCGCAATCGGTTGAGGTCGGTGCCGCGTGCGTGAACATCGACGCCGTCGACGGTGATCCGACCCCCTTGAATCTGCTCGAGGCCGTTGATGCACATCAGCAGCGTCGATTTCCCCGAGCCCGAGCCGCCGATCACCGACACGACTTCCCCCTTGTCCACCGTCATCGACACGCCTTTCAGGACTTCCAGCGGGCCAAAGGATTTGTGCACATCCTGAATTTCAATCATCTTCGCGCCACTTCGTCTCGAGATGCGCGCCCAGGCGCGAAATCGGAAAGCTCATTGCGAAATAGATTATTCCGCAAATCGTGAGGACCAGCAGCGGCTCCTGAATACGCGTCACGATCACCTGCGACGAGCGCAGGAGCTCCACGATGCCGATCCACAGCACAAGTGCCGTGTCCTTCATGACGCCCAGGGTAAGCCCGGTCCACGACGGGAGGCCGACCCGAAGTGCGATCGGGAAAACAATGTGGCGCAGGTCCTGCCACCACGTCAGGCCCAGCGAGCGTGCCGCCCGACGCGTAGTCGCGGGTACTGCAAGCATGCCGCCGCGGACGATTTCGGTGCAATACGCCGCCGTGTAGAACGCCAGCATCACGCACGCGACCGTGAACGCCGACACGTCGAGGCCGATGATGGACTTGAACGAATTGGCGAGGATGAACTGAATCAGCAACGGGATCGACCGGAAGACGTCGAGCACGGCGCCAAGGGCCGCGTTGATCCAGCGCGGCGCGGTCGCGCGCACCACGCCCAGCACGAGGCCGAGGAGCGTGCCCCCCAGCACCGCCCAGAACGTCAGCGCCAGCGTTACGCCGGCTCCATGAAGCATGAACAGCAGATCGGTCGAGGTGAAATCGGTCGGGCCCATGGCGGCGCTCAATACCGGAAAAGGCGCGATGCGACGAGTCGCGCCGACAGCGTCACGATCTTCGTGAGGACGTAGTAGATGACGGCAGCAATCGCGAAGAACTCGAACGTGCGGAACGTGCGGACATTGAGTTCCTGGGTGACGCCGGTCAGGTCGGTGTTGAGCCCGACGACCACGCCGAGCGAAGTCATCAGAATCGGTAACGACGGTGGGCCACCCAGTTGGACGTGACGGTCAGCAGCAGCGTGGCCGTCATCAGCACGAAGGACAGCGCGGCGCCGAACGGCCAGTTGGACAGGCCCGCGAACTGGTTGTAGACGGTCGGCCCCATCATCTGGAACGTCGGCCCGCCGAGCAGCACCGGCGTCGCGTAGGCGTTCATCGCCAGGATGAACGACAGGATCGTGCCGGCGATCACGCCCGGCATCGCGAGCGGCAGGATGACGTGGCGAAACGTGCGCCACGGACCGGCCCCGAGGCCCAGCGCCGCCTCCTCGATCGCGCGGTCGATGCCTTCGAGCACGGCCTGCAGCGTCAGCACGACGAACGGCAGATTGACGGCGATGACGCCGACGACGACGGCGAACTCGGTGTACATGATCTGCAGCGGCTCGCGGGTGACGCCGAGTCCGATCAGCACCGCGTTGACGAAGCCCGCGTTGCCGAACAGGACCATCCACCCGGCGGCGCGCACGGCGTTGCCGACGAAGAGCGGCAGGATCACGGCCATCAGCAGCAGGTTCTTGAAGCGCGATCGCGTGCGCGCAAGGCAATAGGCCATCGGAAACGCGAGCACGACGCAGATCGCCGTGCACAGCGCCGCGACCCGGATCGTGCGCAGCAGGACCGCACGTAGAACGGATCGGTGAAGAACTTGGCGTAGTTCTCGAGCGTGAACGCGTCGACCATCATCTTGGCCGGCGTGTACTGGTTGAGGCTGTAGCGAAACAGGATGACGATCGGCACCACGATGCCGATCGTCACGACGATGGACGCCGGCGCGATCATCGCGGCGGCCGTCCACCCGGGCGCGACCGGTGCGCACGGCCGGCGCGGCTACCGCGGCCATCGACTCGCGTCAGCCCGCCCGGTCCGCGGGGCGTCAGCCCTTGAACGTCTTGTCCCACCACTCCTTCAGGGCGGCGTCGTTCTTCGCGAGGTAGCTGTAGTCGAGATCGATCAGGCGCTTGCGCTCCTCGGCGTTGAAGCCGATGCGCTTTTCGGTGTCCGGCGGAATCTTCGCGTTGGTGACGGTCGCGTTGTAGCCCATGTCCTCGGCGAAGGCTTCCTGCGCCGACGGCTCGAGCATCTCGTTCAGCCAGACGTGCGAGGCGTCCTTGTTCGGCGCGTTCTTCGGGATGACGAAGCCGGAGATGTAGAGCGGAACGCCTTCCTTCGGCGCGACGGTTTCCACCTTCGCGCCGGCCTTCTGCCATTGGACGGCGCGCGCCTTCCACATGATGCAGATGCCGACTTCCTCGTTTTGCAGCGCCTGCGCCATCGCCTCGTTGGTCGGCAGGATCTTCGCGCCCGCCTTGCGGCACGCCATCAGGCGCTCCTTGCCCGGCTCGTAGTTGGTCATCGAGCCGCCCGAGGCGAGCGCCGCGGCCATCATCGTGAACTGGTACTGGATGTCGATGATGCCGAGCTTGTTGCCGTGCTTCGGGTCGAGCGCGTCGGCGAAGCTCGTCGGCGGCGTGGTGATGAGCTTCGGGTTGTAGAGGATCACCTTGCCCGAGTAGATGTGCCCGACGCCGTACGGATATTTCATCTGCGGCAGCAGGTACTGCGCGTTGGGGATCTTCGCGTAGTCGATCGGGCAGGCACAGGCCGGCGTCGTTCATCTCGTACATCTGCGCGGCGCGAAAGCCCCTGCAGGTCGCTGGTGCCGCGCGGCAGCCGCGCTTCGGCGCGCATCTTGGCGCGACGCTCCGGATCGCCGCCGATGTCGTGCACGACTTCGTATTTCCTGGGCACCATCAGCGGCGTGTCGATGTTCTTCGACGAGCAGCTTCGAATAGTCGCCGCCCCAGGTGCCGACGACGACGCGGCCGCCGGCCTGCGCCCGCGCGGGCGCCCAGGCCGCCGACCGCGGCGATGCCGGCGAGCGCGCCGGCCGCCTGCAGCAACCGGCGCCGCTTGATGTCCGAACTGATGCTTTTCCATACGGATAACCCCCGATCTCGCGATGGCGTATCATGGATCAGCCCGCGCTGCCGCCATCGTCGGCGAGCACGAGGCTGGCGTGCGGCCGGCCAGTGCAAATGGATGCGATCGCCGGCGGCGTACGCGGGACCGGCGAACGTGTTCGGCGCCTGCACCAGCAACCGGTCCTGCGGCGTCAAGCGCACATAGTATTCCAGGATGCCGCCGAGATACGACGCGAACTCGACGGTCCCGGGAAAGCAGTTGTCGGTTCCGGCGACCGGCGCGCCGGCGAGCGACAGGCGCTCGGGCCGCAGGGCCAGCGTTCGGCCGCCGGGTGCAGCGTCGTCGCGGCAGCGGATGCGCAAGGCCGCTTGTGCTGCGAAACACGCCCGGGGCCTCGACGCGGCCGTGGAGCAAGTTCGTGCGGCCGACGAATCCCGCGACGAAGGCATTGGCCGGGATCTCGTAGAGGTCGCGCTGCGAGCCGACCTGCTGCACTTCGCCGTTCGGACATGACCACCAGCCGGTCGGCCATGGTGAGCGCCTCCTCCTGGTCGTGCGTGACCATCACCGTGGTCAGCCCGAGCTTTTTCTGCAGCTCGCGGATCTCGACGCGCACTTCCTGGCGCAGCTTCGCGTCGAGATTGGACAGCGGCTCGTCGAGCAGGAGGATGTCGGGCTCGATCACGAGCGCGCGCGCCAGCGCCACGCGCTGCTGCTGGCCGCCCGACAACTCGCGCGGCAGGCGGTCGGCGAGACCTTCGAGTCGCACGAGGCGCAGCACCTCCGCCACTTTGGCAGCGACCTCCGGTTGCGGCAACCTGCGCATCCGCAGCCCGAACGCGATGTTGTCCGCCACGCTGAGATGCGGAAAGAGCGCATAGCTCTGGAACACGAGGCCCGTGTTGCGTTTCCACGGCGGCTGCCGGGTGATGTCGCGGCCGCCGAGGCGGATCTCGCCGGAGCGTGGGGGCCACGAATCCGGCGATCATGCGCAGCGTCGTGGTCTTGCCGCAGCCCGACGGCCCGAGCAGTACCACGAGCTCGCCCTGCCGGATGTCGAGGTCGACGCCGGCGACGGCGCGAACATCGCCGTAGGATTTGGTAAGTGCCGTGAGCTCGAGGCGCGCCATGAGGGTCCTAGAGAACGCGCGTGAGCTTGACGTAGCGGTCGGTGATCAGCATGCCCGCGCCGATCAGGACGATCTGCAGGAACGAAACGGCGGCAATGGTCGGGTCGATGCGCCACTGCAGGTATTGCAGGATCGCGATGGGCAGCGTCGTTTGCCCCGGTGCGACGAGGAACAGCGTCATCTCCAGGTTGCCGAAGGAAATGATGAAACCGAACAGCGGCCGCCGCCACCACGCCAGGCTTGATGACGGGAAGCGTGACCTTCAGGAACGCCCGGATCGGCGAGGCGCCGAGATTGAGCGCGGCCTCTTCGATGGAACGATCGAAGCCGGCAAGACTGGCGGTCAGCAGGCGCACCGTCCACGGAATCGTGATCATGATGTGCGCGAGCACGAGCCCGGCGCGCGAACCCAGGAGCGGCAATTCCGTCGCGAGTTCGATTTCGATCTGGAACACGTAGATGGCGGTGCCGGCGACGATGCCGGGAACGACCAGCGGCAGCACGAGGAGCGTATTCACCGCCTCGCGACCCGGGAAGCGGCGTCGCGCGAGCACCAGGCTCGCGGGCACGCCGAGGAGGAGCCCGCCGATCATCGCCACGACGCCGACCTGCAGGCTCGTGATGAAGCCGCTGACGAAATTGTTCTGGTCGAAGATGTGCGCGAACCATCGCAGCGTATATCCCTGCGGCGGGAACGTCACGATCTCGTTGCTGAAGAAGCTGAGCCAGCAGACGAACAGGAGCGGCGTCAGGATCACGCCGTAGCCGATCGCGGCGCGCCGCGAGCAGCGCGATGCGACCGACACCGCCGCGAATCGACGACGGCGCACGCAACCGCGTCGAGTGCGCCGGCCGCAAGCGCCCGCCGCGAGCCATTCACGCCGCCAGGCGGTTCTTGTGGAAGCGGCCGGCCTTCATGATGACGGACAGGTGTTCGCCCTGGCCGGTCAGCAATTCGAGCTTCTTGATCGGGTCGCCGTCGACCACGAGGATATCGGCGAACGCGCCCGGCGCCACGACGCCGAGCTTGCCCGGCATCCGGACGATTTCCGCTCCGACGAGCGTCGCCTGCCGGATGATTTCGATCGGCGACAGGACTTCGCGGCGCAGCATGAACTCGCGGCTCTGGTCGACCTGCAGCTGGCCGAGAAGGTCACTGCCGTAGCCGACCGGCACGCCGGCGCGCTTGCAGATCTCCAGCGACTTCAGGCCGCCGTCGATCACGAGATCGTTCTTCGCGAGCATGTCGGACGTCATGCCGAATTCCTTGGCGCGCTCCCGCATCGCGTAGTAGGCGACGAGATTCGCCACGAGAAAGGCGCCGTTCTTCTTCATCAGCTTGGCCGACGGCTCGTCGATGAGATTGCCGTGCTCGACGGTGCGCACGCCCTGGCTGACGGCGCGCGTGATCGCCTCGGGTGTGTAGGCGTGGGCCTGCGTGTAGCGGCCGAACGCGGAGGCTTCCTCGACGGCCGCGCCGATTTCCTCCAGCGTGAACTGGCGGCTGTCCAGCGGATCGTAGGGACTCGCGACGCCGCCCGAGACCATGATCTTGATCTGGTCGGCGCCTTGCCGCAACTGCTCGCGCACCGCCGCGCGAACGGCGTCGGCGCCGTCCGCGATCTCGAGGCAGAAGGTCATCGCATTGCAGCACTTGCAGGCACCCGTGCCGGTGTCGGTGCGGCGGCGCGCGTCGGAGTGCCCGCCGGTGGGGCCGATGGCGCGCCCCGCGATGAACATGCGCGGGCCCGGCAGGTGGCCCTGCGCGATACCGTCGCGCAGGCCCCAATCGGCGCCGCCCGTATCGCGCACGGTCGTGAATCCGCGATCGATCATTGCGCGCACGAGGCTCGCGGCGCGAACCGTCATCATCGTGAGCGGAATGGCTTCGAGCTGCCGGATGTTGACCTCCGACAGCATGGCGTGAACGTGGCAATCGATGAGGCCGGGCATCAGCGTGCGGCCCCGGCAATCGATCACGTCGGCATTGGCGCCTTGATCGCTTCGCGGAGACCTCGCGGATGGTGTCGCCTTCGACGAGCACCGAAACGCCGCGCTCAATCGCGTCGGCGCGGGGATCGAGCAGACCGGCATTCTTGAACAGGATCTGCGCCATTTCGGAATCCCTCCTGCGTCGAGCTCAGTAGCGATCAGTGGTGATGCCCGTGATCGCCATGCACATGCCCGTGCTCGACTTCCTCCGCCGTCGCCGCGCGCACGTCGAGGATTCGGCAGTCGAACCGCAGCCGCTTGCCGGCCCACGGATGGTTGCCGTCGAGCACGACCTTGCCCTCGGCGATGTCGGTGACGGTGAAGACGATGCCGCTCCCCGGCTCGTCGTCCTTGTTCGCGAACGCCTCGAACTGCATGCCGACTTCAACTTCCGGCGGCAGGCTTTCCGCCGCCTCGATCTTGACGAGCTCCGGGTCGTAATCGCCGAAGGCATCCGCCGGCTCGACGTCGATCGAGATCGCATCGCCGATCTTCTTGAGGTTGAGCGCTTCCTCGACCTTCGGCAGCATGCCGGAGTGGCCGCCGTGCAGATAGGTGATGGGCTCGGCCGTCGATTCGAGCAGCGCGCCGTCGCTGTCGAAGAGCTCGAAGGTCATCGTCACGACGGTGTTGGCGAAAATGTTCATCAGGACTCCGAGGGATGGGGTAACCGGCGCGCCGCCGCCTGCGCGCGTGCGGCCGCGCATGCGTGCCGCGGCCGGGCGCTATTGTAACTGACCGCACCGCTATAATTGGCGGATGCCCGCCGCAACGAAGGAGGTCCCGCGTCCCCGGCTTCTTGGCGGCCGCAGCACTCCGGATTTCCTGCGCCGGTTCTGGCAAAAGGACGCTCTTCTCGTGCGATCCGCGCTGCCGGGATTTCGCGGCGTCATGACCGCGCGGCAGCTCGCCGCACTTGCGCTGCGCGACGACGTCGAGTCGCGGCTCGTCGTCCGCGACGGGGCGCGCTGGTCCCTCGCGCACGGCCCGTTCCGGCGCGCCGACTTCGACGCGCTGCCCGAACGCAACTGGACGCTGCTGGTGCAGGGCGTGAACCTGCATTCCGCGGCGGCCGACGCGCTGCTGCGCCGGTTCTCGTTCCTGCCGTTCGCGCGGTTGGACGATGTCATGGTGAGCCTCGCTGCACCCGGCGGCGGCGTCGGGCCGCACGTCGACTCCTACGACGTCTTCCTGCTGCAGGGCGAGGGACGGCGGCGCTGGCGCTATGGCCGCCAGGCGGACCTCACGCTGCGGCCCCGCGTTCCGCTCAAGATCCTGCGGCGATTCGAGCCGCGGCACGACGACGTGCTGGGTCCGGGCGACATGCTCTACCTTCCGCCGTCGTTCGCGCACGACGGCACGGCGATCGACGCCTGCATGACTTGTTCGATCGGCTTTCGCGCGCCCGCGGCCAACGAGCTCGCCGTTGCGTTTCTCGATTGGCTGCGCGACGGCCTCGAGCTGCCCGGGCGCTATGCGGATCCCGACCTCGACGCCACCGGCGAGCCCGCACGTATCGGCAAAACGATGCAGCGCCGCTGCGCGAAAATGCTCGCCGCGATACGCTGGGACCGCGACGCCGTGGACCGCTTCGTCGGCGCGTTCCTGTCGGAGCCGAAGCCGTCCGTTTTTTTCATCCCGCCCGCGCCGGTGTTTTCGCTTGCATCGTTCCGGGCCGCGGCCCGCCGGCGCGGCGTGCGGCTCGACCGGCGATCGCAGCTGCTCTACGACGACCAGAAGCTGTACATCAACGGCGACGCGCAGCGCTGGCCGGCGTCGGGTGCGCCCCTGCTGCGGCGTCTCGCCAACGAACGCGCGCTATCGCGAACCGCGATCGCGGCCGCCACACCCGCGGCATTCGTCTTGTTGTACGATTGGTACCGTCATGGCTACCTCCATCCCGACGCCGCCTGACGCCGTACCCTCGCCGCAGCCGCGCCAGGACACGCTGGTCACGGTGAGCGAGCAGGTCGCGGCGCTCGACGAAATCATCGGCCTCGCGCAGCACTCGATCCGCATATTCGACTACGACATGTCCGACATGGGGTGGAACAGCCAGGCGCGCGCCGAGCGCCTGTCCGCGTTCCTGCGCCGCGCGCGGACGTCGAAGATCGAGATCATCGTGCACGAAACGCGCTGGATCGAATCTTCGTGCCCGCGCCTCATGGCGTTGCTGCGATCCTTTGGCGACCGGATGACGATCTATGTCACCGGACCCGAGGCGCGCGGCGCATCGGACCCGCTGGTGCTGGTCGACGGGCGCCACTTCCTCCATCGCTTCCACGTCGACCAACCTCGCGCGTCGCTCGCGATCGAGTCGCCGCAACTGGCCGGACCGCTCGTCAACCGCTTCGAGGAAATCTGGGCGACCGGAGAGGCAGGCCTCAGCGGCACTGTGCTCGGCATTTAACGTTTAGTCGCAATGGCCGCGGTCAGCAGCGCTGCATACTGGCGCGCCGTGTGCGCCGGAGTGAAGGAATCGCGGATGCGCGCGGCGCCGCCTGCCGCGATTTTCGCGAACAGCGCCGGATCGCCGGCGAGACGCGCAATCGCCGCTGCCACGGACGCCGGATCGCGCCTTTCGTACGTCACGCAAGTCACGCCGTCGTCGTAGATCGGCGACGGCGTCAGCGGCGCCGGCACGATGACCGGCAGGCGCGCGGCCATTGCCTCCATCGCGACCAGCGGAGCGGGCTCGGGAACCGACGACCAGAACAGCAACGCGTCGTGTTCCGCGAAGAGCGCGGGCAGCGCCGCGCGCGGCACCGGCGCGCGCCAATCGATGGCCTCCGAAAGCCCCAGGTCGGCGCTTCGCCGTTCCACCAGCGAGCGGTAGGCCGACGGGCCTTCGCCGAGGATCAGCGTCAGGGTAAGCCGCGCATCGCGTTCGCGCGCGCGCGCCAGGCCTTCGAGCAGCAGGTGCGCGCCTTTTTCCTTGACCAGGCGCCCGACGTAGAGGAGGCGCCCCGCGAACGGCCGCGCCGGCCGCGTTGCCGCAGGCACGGGCACGCCGAAATAGATCGCGTGCGCGGCGTTCGCGGGGAGACCGGCGCGCACCGTCGCCGCGGCCCACGAGCGGCTCGAGAATATCGCGCAGCGAATCGCGCGTGGATCCGCGCGCCGGCCGAGCCACGAATGACGACCACGCGCGCGCAGGATCCGTCCGGTGAGCGTGCCCCCTACGAATTCCGCCGCGAGTCCCTCGATCGCCACCGGCACCACGCACGAATGACGATCGAGCGCCAGCGCGAGGCCGCCGGCAGGCGCTTCCTCGACGCAATACAGGACGGCGTCGTAATGCCGCGACGCGAGCCGCCGTTCAAGATCGGTCAGCGCGGCGGCCCCGGACCGCATTTCCGCCCTGGATGCAAAGAGGTCGCGCAAGGCACGCCGCCGCCGCGGCGAAAGCGTCGACCACAGGTTCACGGCCGTCTCCGACCGGTTGAATTTCGTCAGCCACGTGCCGTGGGGCCGGGGATCGACGGCGCCCGCTTCCGGGACGACCGAGGCGCCCGTGGCGTCGTCGACGTCGAAGCCCAGTGCGCGCAAACCGTCGGCGACGTCGGCAAGCGCGCGCTCGAGCCCGCCCGCCCGGCGCGCGAAGCCCGGCCCGGCGATGAGAATCGACAGCGCCATTACGCGATCAGGATGCGGGATGCGGGGCCGCGCGTCTCACGCAAGACCCACGCGTCACAGTCCATCGACGCCGGTCCTGACGACCTTCGCCGGCACGCCGGTCACGAGCGTGTGGGCCGCCACCGGTGCGACAACGACCGCGCCGGCACCGACGACCGCGCCCGCGCCGATGCTCGAATGCTCGCGCACGATGCTGCCGATGCCGATGTAGGCGCCTTCGCCGATTTCCACGCCGCCGGCGATCGCCACGCCTGGCCCGATCGTCGCAAATGCCCCGACCTTCGTGTGGTGGCCGATCGTCGCCCCGCGATTGACGATCGCGTGTTCGCCGAGCTCCACGTAGATGGACAGCTGCACGCCGGAATTGACCACTGCCCCCGCGCGCAGCGACGCGCGGCGCGAGACATACGCCGTCGGATGAACCAGGGTTGCAAATCCGTAACCGCGGCGCGCGAGCACCTCGATGGCCGCGCGCCGACGATTGCTGACCGCGCCGGACACCACGAGCGCATCGCGCGGTCCGAACGGCAGCGCGTCGATCCCGAACACGGGAAGCCCCTCGAGCGCCGTGCCGGCGGCAGGCACATCGAAGCTGCTGATGAAGCCCGCCGGCGCAAACCCGCCCGCCTCCTCGGCGATCTCGAGGGCCTGCACGGCGAATGTTCCGCAGCCGAGGATCAGGAGGCGCGGCGCGCCGGAGGTCATGCGAACGCTACGCTTCCTCGCGCGCGCCCCGGCACCTTCACAACGGCGCCCCGATGCGGCGCGCCACTTCGCGGTAGTGCTCGATGACGGTCCCGAGGTCGCGCCGGAAGCGATCCTTGTCGAGCTTCTCGCCGGTCTTCGCATCCCAGAGGCGGCAGCCATCGGGCGTGAACTCGTCGCCGAGAACGAGCGGCCCGGAAAGCTCGTCGGTCGGGTGCCCGAATTCGAGCTTGTAGTCGACGAGGTCGATGCCGGCATCGGCGAATAGCGGCTTCAGCACGCCATTCACCTGGTGCGTCAGCGCCTTCATTTCGGCGATTTCGCCCTCGCTCGCCCAGCCGAGCACGCGGATGTGATCGTCGTTGACGAGCGGGTCGTGCAGCGCGTCGCTCTTGAGGAAGAATTCGAAGATCGGCTCGGCCAGCCTTGTCCCCTCCTCGATCCCGTAGCGCTTGGCCATCGAGCCCGCGCAGACGTTGCGCACGACGCACTCGATGGGCAGCATCTTCATCGCGCGGACCAGCGATTCGCGTTCGTTCAGCACCCGGACGAAATGCGTCCGCACGCCGGCGGCGGCGAGCTTGCCCATCACGAACGCATTGATCTTGTTGTTCGTTTCGCCCTTCAACTCGAGCTTCGCGAGCTTCACGCCGTCAAAGGCCGACACGTCGTCGCGGTAGTGCATCACGAGATGGCGCGGATCGTCGGTCGCGTAGACCGTCTTCGCCTTGCCCTTGTAGAGTTCCGCACGCTTCTCCATGGTCATCCCCGTCAAAGTTCACGCCAGCCGAATCCGGCATCCTGCTCGGCGATTCCGATCCAGTCATGCGCGCAGCCGAGCGCGCCGGCCAGCGCGGCGCGCGCGAGTTCCCGCGTGTTGTTCTCGCGCGACAGGTGCGCGGCAAGGATGTGGACGAGCTTCGAGTTGTCGAGACGCGCGAGAAGCGCCGCGGCGGTCCCGTTGTCGAGGTGCCCGAGCCGGGAGGCGATCCGCTTCTTGAGCGGCCATGGGTAGCTGCCGTTCTCGAGCATGTCGAGGTCGTGGTTGCACTCGAGCACCAACGCCTCGCAGCCGGTGAGGCAGTCTTCGACGTGCGGCGTCGAGACGCCGAGGTCGGTGAGGATGCCGACGCGGCGCGCGCCGTCGCCGATCACGTACTGCACCGGCTCGCGCGCATCGTGCGGCACCGGGATCGGAACGATCTCGAGCGCACCGATGGCGAAGCGCTCGTGGCTGTCGAAGCCGTACACGCGCGTCATCCCCTCGAACCGGTCGGCGACCGCGGTGAGCGTCCCGAACGTCGCCCACACGGGAGTTCCATGCTTGGCGGCGAACGCCGGCACGCCGCCGATGTGGTCCGAATGCTCGTGGGTGACGAGGATCGCGGTGAGGTCGCCGGGCAGGAGCCCGAGACGGGCAAGCCGCGCGCCGGCATCGCGAATGCCGAAGCCGCAGTCGACCAGCACGCGCGTGGCGCCCGCTTCGACGACGAGCCCGTTGCCCTCGCTGCCGCTGCCCAGGGACGCAAAACGCACTGGGAACCTTCCCGGTGCTACTTCAACTGATCCTTGAGGAGCGTCAGTATCTTTTCACCGGTCACGCTCTTGTCCGGCGCACCGCCCGGATCCTGCACCGTCACGACGCTGCGCGGGTCCGACTGCGCGATCGTGATCCGGTATTGCTCGGGCTTCTCGTCCTTGGATTTCCAGAACATGAGCTTGTTCAGGATCCCTTCCTCTTTCGCCGCGGTCTCCGGATTGGAATAGCGGACGAAGTACTGGCCCTTCGAGCGGTCGCGGTCGACGACCGTGAAGCCGATCCGGTCGAGCGCGAGGCCCACGCGGCGCCAGGCGCGGTCGAAGCTGTCGTCCAGCACGAGCTGGTTGACGCCGTCCGGCGCCTTCTGCAGCAGCGCACGGTCGGGTGTCGCGGTGCCGCCGGGGGCGGTCGCACGCAGCGATTCGTTGGCCTGGGTTTCCGGCACACCGAAGCGGACCATCAGCCGGCCGAGCCATTCGGCATCGAGGCCCGGATTGGGCGGCAGCACGGCCCAGGCGAACGCCGTGGGCGACGAGTTGTCGATCTTGGCGGTCGGCACCTGCTCCATGACCCGGCTCGACACGTAGATGTCGACGGATCCCGGATCGTTTCCGCGTTCGACGCGGGTGTGGAATTTCTCGCGCTTGTAAGTTGTATAGAACAGATCCGCGTACTTGCCGATCGTGCTGCGGAGCGCGTCGGGCGGGAGCTCGGCGCGGTTTTCGGCCCAGTCCGTTTCCATGATGCCGGAGCCCGGAAGTTCTTTGGCCAGCACGAAGCCGTTGTCGAGCCAGAACTGGCGCGTGATGTTCCATGCCTGCTCGGGCGTGGATTTCACATGCAGCCAGCGCTCGTTGCCCTCCTTGACGATTTTCGCGTCGGCGATCTGGTTGGGCGCAATCTGGTCCGGGCCTTTTGGCTTGGTCGCGTCGCGCGCGGCGAGTCCCGAGGCCGTCGACACGTTGTAGCGGTCGTCGTAGGCCGGCGACCGGAGGTCCGGCGGAATCTCGAGCGCCGGCGTGGTGCTGACCGACTTGTAGTCGATCTTCTTGCCGATCGAGGTCGTCGTCTCGCATCCTGCAAGTGCTACGACCGTCAGCGCGACGGCGAGGATGGGTGCCAATGGCTTCATGCGGGAACCTTCGAAGGGGCGAGCACGCCGGCGTCGCGGAGCGCGCCGCGGACGGACTCGTGAAACTGCGGCGACAACGGAACGAGCGGGAGTCGCAGCACGTTGTGGATGAGGCCCATCTCGGCAAGCGCCCATTTCACGGGAATCGGGTTGGCTTCGACAAAGAGGCGGCGATGAAGAGGTAGCAGGCGGTCGTTGCATGCCCGTGCTCGAACCAGATCGCCCGCGAGCGCCGCCGCGCACATCTCCGACATCAGTTTCGGGGCAACGTTCGCGGTGACCGAGATCACCCCGTGCCCGCCCAGCAGCATGAGCGGCAGCGCCGCGAGGTCGTCGCCGCTGTAGATCGCGAAGTCGCGCTTGCCGGCGGCACCGAGCCCGCGCAGGAGCTCGCTGCAGCGGCCGAGGTCCGCCGTCGCGTCCTTGAGACCCACGATACCCGGCACTTGCGCAAGGCGCAGCACCGTCTCGTTCGCGAGATCGGCAACCGTGCGGCCCGGCACGTTGTAGAGAATCATCGGCAGGTCCACCTTTTCCGCGATGGTCCGGAAATGGCGGTAGAGGCCTTCCTGCGTAGGCTTGTTGTAGTACGGGACAACCGAAAGGCAGCTCGCGACACCCGCGCTCTTCGCGTAGGCGGTGAGCGCGATGGCTTCGCTCGTGGAATTGGCGCCGGTGCCGGCGATGACCGGGATGCGTCCGCGCGCGAATTTGACGGCGGACTCGATCAGCAGGCAATGCTCGTCGACGTCGACCGTCGGCGATTCGCCCGTCGTGCCGACGATCACGATCCCCGCGGTGCCGTTCGCGGCGTGAAAATCGATCAGCTTGCCGAGTGCGGGAAGGTCGAGCGCGCCGCCTTCGACCATCGGCGTCGCGATTGCGACGATGCTGCCGGTCAACATGGAGAAATGCCCGGAAAAGACGCGATTTTACCGCATTCGACCGGCGGGTGCCCGCGCTGGTTCAGTCGGAAGGACAGGCGGACGGGAGCACCGGGGGCCACGCCCGCCGGAGACCGACGGCGGCGATGCGCTGCACGACCGAATCCCGGCCTTCGCCGGCGATGCGGCCTTCTTCGTAGGCGACAACCTCGAGGCGACCCGCGACGATTCGCAGCAGTTCCCCGGGCTCGAGAAGAAACGCCGGATTCGAGGGCCGGCCGAACGCCTCGTTGCCGCGCGCAAACGTCTCGTAGAGGAGCACGCCGTCGTCCGCCAGCGCGGCAAGGAGATCGCGAAAGAGCGGCCGGTGCAGGTAATTCGTGACCACGATCGCGTCGAAGCGGGCGCCCGCAAGCGGCCAGGCGCCCGACTCCAGATCGACGGCGGCGGTCTCCACACCCGGCACGCCGGCGAGCGCGGCGAGCGCCCCGGCGTCGCGGTCCACGGCAAGCACGCGGCGACCGCGCTCGCCGAACCAGCGCGCATGCCGGCCTTGCCCGCAGGCGAGATCCAGCACCCGCGCTCCCGGAGGCACGAGGGACGCGTGGCGGACGATCCACGGCGATGGAGGCAGTGGCGGCACCGGCGTCGGATGTCCGGGCATCGGCGCGCTCATCGTGATTTCGCGCGCGGAGACGCCGGCACCTCGACCTGCGCGAGCTCGCGCACGGCCTCGTCGTGCAACCACGCGACGAACGCCCTGACATCGGCGCGTTCGATCGCGTGCGGGGCGACCACGGCATAGTAGCCACGCGCCGATTCGTAGCGCTTCGGAAACGGCGCCACCAGGCGGCCGTCCCGCAGGTGCCCGGCGATGAGCGGCACGCGGCCGAGCGCAACGCCCTGCCCCGCGACGGCGGCCTGGATCACCTGGTCGTAGAGCGTGAAGCGCAACGATCCGGCAGGCTTCAAGCCGGGCTGCCCGTTCGCGGCGAGCCAGACGCTCCAGTCGAGCCACGGCGTGCGTCCCTCGGGATCGTCGAGATGCAGCAGCACGTGCCGCGCGAGATCGGCGGGGCTCGCGAGCGGCGTGCCGCCGCGCCGGACGAGCTGCGGGCTCACGACGGGCATCATCCGTTCGCCGAACAGGCGCACGGCACCTTCCGGCGTCTTCGCGTCGGGCAGGTAGCGCACCGCGACGTCGACGTCGCCGCGGCCCAGGTCGACGAGGCGATCGTTGGCCGAAATGTAGACCTCGATCGCCGGATGCCGGCTGCGGAATTCCGCAAGTCGCGGAATGATCCACAGCGACGCGAACGAGACGGTCGTCGACAGCGTGAGTCCCGGCGCGCGCACGGCGCCGCGCGCGGCGTCGGCGGCCGTGGCGAGCGCATTCAGCGCGGCGACGACATCGCGATGGAACGCCGCGCCCGCCGGCGTGAGCGCCAGTGTCCGGTGACCGCGCACGAACAATTCGACGCCGAGCGCCTCCTCGAGCGCCTGAACCTGCCGCGACAGCGCCGACTGCGTCACGAAGAGCTCTTCCGCCGCGCGCGTGAACGAAAGCAGGCGTCCCGCCGCCTCGAATCCCTTGAGGAAATCGAGCGACGGCAGGGACCGCAGCGCCTTATGCATGCGTGCAAGTCATGCGAATCATTCCCATTCACCGTTTGAGCCGCATGGGCCGAAAGCTCACACTTTGACCTGTCACCCAGCAAAACGGGGTGGCGCCAGCGAAGCGGCATCGCCTCCGGGCATCGCCCTTCGCATGCATTATACGCATTACAAGGAGACCGCAATGGCCTGCAATGGATACGAAAGGGTGTGGGACCTGGCCCCTGGCGAACTCGTGCAGCTCGACGGGGCGCGTGGAACGGCGCTGCGCGTGACGCGCGGCGTGCTGTGGATCACGCTGCAGGACGATGTGCGCGACGTCATCCTCGCCGCCGGCGACACGTTCACGATCGACCGCGACGGGCTGACGCTGGTGGAGGCGCAAGACATGGCCACGGTGTGCGTCATGGCGATGCATGCCGTCGACGTGCGCCGCGGCGCGGGCCGCCCGGGTCTCGCCGCACGGATCGCCGCGTGGGCGACCTCCTTCGGCACCGCCGATTTCGAGCGCCGGTCCGCGCCTTACTACTGAAACTCGGCTAACGAAAGCGCCGGATCAGCAGCGTGCAGACGACGAGCAGCGCCGCAAGCGTCGCAAGCGCCCCACGGTCGAGCACCGGAATGGGGGTGACGACCGTGGGCCCCGCTGGCGGCCGAATCGAGCCCGTCTGCCCGGCGTAATTGGTCGGGGAGTTGGTCCCGACCGCTCCCGTGCGCACCAGGGAACTCACGCCATCCGCGGGCAGCGGGGGATAGGTGAAGACGTCGACGCCCGCGTAATCGAGCCTGCCGCCGTTCGGAAACAGGAACGGAGCCGGCACGATGTAATCCGGCGTGACGATGTTGAGACTTGCGAAGGCGGGCGTGGCGATCAGCACGCGCTTGCCGCCGGTCGCCGAGTTGGGCAGGTTGGCTGGGAAAGGATAGGTTCGCGTCGTTGCGCCTTGCGTGCTCGTCAGCGCGTGCCCCAGCAGGAAATTCTGGCCGGGGAATCCGAACGCTTCGTGCAGCTCGACGAATTGCACCATGCCGTCGGGGCTCGAGTAGAGCTCGTCGATCACGAACGTGTGAAACGATGCCTCGGCGCATCCGCTCCCGCCTGCGAGCGCCGCCATGGCGAAAAGGATCGCCGCCCCGCGCGTCCGGGCCGTCGCTTCTGTGTTGCGCATGGTCGCCTCGCCTGTGTGTCGATGGATGACGGACACTCCCCGGCGAGGCGAACACGGCATGACCGTCGTACATTCCATCGCGCCTGTGGCAGAATTTTCCCGGAGCGGCCGACGCCGCGAGAGGGAACGCGATGGATCAGGTCACGCCGCTGGTCGAGATCGGGCTCGGCACGCTGCCGCTCATTGCGTCGCTGCTGATCCACGGCATCGGGATGTTCCTCGTGCAACAGACGTTCAGGACGCGCGGCGTGCGCGTCTTCACGTCGGGGAAGCACGAGCAGCTGTTCCTGGCCGGGATGATCGTGGTGATGCTGACCACGCACCTCGTCGAGATCTTCGTGTGGTCGGCGGCCCTCGTCGCGATCGAGGCGATTGCGGTATTCCGGGACGCGTTCTATTACGTCGCCACGACCTACACGACGCTGGGCTATGGCGACGGCACGCTGCCCAAGGCGTGGCGCCTGCTCGCGCCGATGATCGCGATCTCCGGCCTGTTCGCGTTCGGGTGGACCACGGGCGTCCTGCTCAACCTCATGGCGCAGGCGACCCGGCTCAACCTGGCGCGAGATGCCGCCGCCGCTGCGACGACGGACCGCCCGCCGCAACCTTGACGGCGCCCGTCGCAGCGGTCAGCTCTTCGCGAACGTGATCTCGCCGCCGGAAGCGCCGATCTTCACGCTTGCGCCCGGCTCGAACTTGCCCGAGAGGATCTCCTTCGCCAGCGGATTCTCGATCTGCTGCTGGATCGCACGCTTCAACGGGCGCGCGCCGTAGACCGGATCGAATCCCGCCGCGGCCACGACCTTGAGGGCGCCGTCCGAGATCGTCAGCTTGATCTCGAGCTTCGCGAGCCGCGCCTCCAGCGCCTTCAGCTGGATCTTCGCGATGTCCGCGATCTGCGCTTCGCCGAGCGGCTGGAAGACGACGATCTCGTCGATCCGGTTGACGAACTCGGGCCGGAAATGGCCCTTGACCTCGGCCATCACCGCGATCTTGATCAGCGCCTGCTCGGAGCCCTCGTCGGTCATCTGCTGGATCTTGTGCGAGCCCAGGTTCGACGTCATCACGATCACCGTGTTCTTGAAATCCACGGTGCGGCCCTGGCCGTCGGTCATGCGGCCGTCGTCCAGCACCTGCAGCAGCACGTTGAACACGTCCGGATGCGCCTTCTCGACTTCGTCCAGCAGGATCACGCTGTACGGCTTGCGGCGGACGAGCTCGGTCAGGTAGCCGCCTTCCTCGTAGCCGACGTAGCCCGGCGGCGCGCCGATCAGCCGCGCGACCGAGTGCCGCTCCTGGAACTCCGACATGTCGATGCGGATGAGATGCTGCTCCGAATCGAACAGGAATTCGGCGAGCGCCTTGCACAGCTCGGTCTTGCCGACACCGGTCGGCCCGAGGAACAGGAACGATCCGTAGGGACGATTCGGATCCGCGAGCCCCGAGCGCGACCGCCGGATCGCATCCGATACCAACCGCACCGCTTCGTCCTGGCCGACGACGCGCTTGTGCAGCGCCGTTTCCATGTGCATGAGCTTGTCGCGCTCGCCCTGCATCATCTTCGACACCGGGATGCCGGTCGCGCGCGACACGACCTCGGCGATCTCCTCGGCGCCGACCTGCGTGCGCAGCAGCCGCGGCTTGCCTTTCTGCTCGGCCGCTTCCTTCTTGTCCGCCTTCTTGAGCTGCGCCTCGAGCTGCGGCAGCTTGCCGTACTGGAGCTCGCTCATCTTCTGCCAGTCGCCCTTGCGGCGCGCCTCTTCCATCTGCAGCTTGATCTTGTCGATCTCCTCCTTGATGTGCTGCGTGCCCGCCACCACCGCCTTCTCCGACTGCCACACCTCGTCGAGATCGGCGTACTCGCGCTCGAGCCGCTTGATCTCGTCCTCGATCGCCGCGAGCCGCTTCTTGGACGACTCGTCCTTTTCCTTCTTCACGGCCTCGCGCTCGATCTTGAGCTGGATGATCCGGCGGTCGAGCTTGTCCATCGCCTCGGGCTTCGAGTCGATCTCCATCTTGATCTTCGCGGCGGCCTCGTCGATGAGGTCGATCGCCTTGTCCGGCAGGAAGCGGTCGGTGATGTAGCGATGCGAAAGCTCCGCCGCGGCGACGATCGCGGGGTCGGTGATGTCGACGCCGTGATGGATCTCGTAGCGCTCCTGCAGGCCGCGCAGGATCGCGATCGTCGATTCGACGGAGGGCTCGTCGACCAGGACCTTCTGGAAGCGGCGCTCGAGCGCGGCGTCCTTCTCGACGTACTTGCGGTACTCGTCGAGCGTGGTCGCCCCGACGCAATGGAGCTCGCCGCGGGCGAGCGCCGGCTTCAGCATGTTGCCGGCGTCCATGGCGCCTTCGGCCTTGCCCGCGCCGACCATCGTGTGCAGCTCGTCGATGAAGACGATCGTCTGGCCTTCGTCGGTGGCAAGGTCCTTCAGCACGGCCTTGAGGCGCTCCTCGAACTCGCCCCGATACTTCGCGCCGGCGATCAGCGCCGCCATGTCGAGCGAGAGCACGCGTTTGTTCTTGAGCGTTTCCGGGACTTCGCCGTTGACGATGCGCTGGGCGAGACCCTCGACGATCGCGGTCTTGCCGACCCCCGGCTCGCCGATCAGCACCGGGTTGTTCTTGGTGCGTCGCTGCAGGATCTGGATCGTGCGGCGAATCTCGTCGTCGCGGCCGATCACCGGATCGAGCTTGCCATTGCGCGCACGCTCGGTAAGGTCGATCGTGTACTTCTTGAGCGCCTCGCGCTGGCCCTCCGCTTCCTGCGAGTCGACCCCGGCATCGCCGCGCACGGCCTGGATCGCGGTTTCGAGCGCCTTCCGGGTCAAGCCGTTTTCCTTGAGCAGCCGGCCGGTCTCGCCTTTGTCGTCGGTCAGGGCGAGCAGGAAGAGCTCGGAAGCGATGAACGAGTCGCCGCGCTTGGTGGCCTCCTTGTCGGTGAGATTGAGGAGGCTCGTGAGCTCGCGGGACGCACCGATTTCGCCGCCCTGGCCTTCGACCTTGGGCAGCCGCTCGATCAGCCTGGCGAGCCCCGACCGGACTTTGGGCACGGCGACCCCGGCCCGGGCCAGCAGCGACGCGGTTCCGCCGTCCTCCTGGTTGAGAAGGGCGGACAGCAAGTGCTGCGGCTCGATGAAGCCGTTGTCGTTGCCGAGCGCCATGCTCTGGGCATCGGCCAGGGCCTGCTGGAATTTGGTCGTGAGCTTGTCGAAACGCATGAATCACCCCGCCTGAAAGACACCTACGCAGATGCGGTTTTCGAAGCGAAATTCAAGGCCCGGCGCGCAATTGGGTTGCCGAACCTCGGCCGCCCGCATTATGCTGCGCCGAGAAATCGCCGCCGCCAATGCGAACCCTTTTGGCCGTCTGCCGCGCCCGCTGGAGGCGCCTGTCGTCACTGACGCGCGACGTGACGTTCGTCCTCGCGCTCAAGGTGACGGCGCTCGGCATCCTCTGGGCGCTCTTCTTCAGCGCGCCCCTCGCCCGCCACATGAGCGTCGCGCCGGACCGGGTCGCCGAACGCCTGCTCGCCCCCCCGACCCCATCGCCGGAACCCGCCAATGCCCTCCGTTGACGTCGTCGAGCTGTCGCGGCTGCAGTTCGCCGCAACCGCGCTCTACCACTTCCTGTTCGTCCCGCTGACGCTCGGCCTGTCGTGGATCCTCGTCATCATGGAGTCGGTGTACGTGATGACGGGCAAGGAGATCTACCGGGACATGACGAAGTTCTGGGGCAAGCTCTTCGGCATCAACTTCGCGATGGGCGTCACCACCGGCATCACGATGGAGTTCCAGTTCGGCACCAACTGGGCGTACTACTCGCATTACGTCGGCGACATCTTCGGCGCGCCGCTGGCGCTCGAGGGCCTGATGGCGTTCTTCCTCGAATCGACGTTCGTCGGGATGTTCTTCTTCGGCTGGAACCGGCTCTCCAAGGTCGGACACCTCGCGGTCACGTTCCTGGTCGCGCTCGGCACGAACCTTTCGGCGGTGTGGATCCTGATCGCCAACGCCTGGATGCAGAACCCGGTCGGCGCCGCGTTCAATCCCGACACGATGCGGATGGAGCTCACGAGCTTTGCCGACCTCATCTTCAATCCGGTCGCCGGCGTCAAGTTCGTGCACACCGTTGCTGCAGGGTACGTCGCCGCGTCGATGTTCGTCCTCGGCATCTCGTCGTGGTACCTGCTGCGCGGACGCGACCCGTCGTTCGCCGTCCGCTCGTTCGCGGTGGCCGCCGCGTTCGGCCTCGCATCGGCGCTGTCGGTGATCGTGTTGGGTGACGAATCGGGATATACCGCCGGCGAAACGCAGCGGGTGAAGATCGCCGCGATCGAGGCCGAATGGGAGACCGAGACGCCCCCGGCGTCGTTCACGGCGTTCGGCTTCCCGGATCAGGAAGCGCAGAAGACGCATTTCGCCATCAAGATCCCCTGGCTTCTGGGGTTGATCGCGACGCGCTCGGTCGACACCAAGGTCATCGGCATCAAGGATTTGAAAAAAGAACACGAGGCGCGCATCCACACCGGCATGGAAGCGTGGGCGGCGCTGCAGAAGATCCGGGCAGGTGACCGCTCGCCCGAGGCGATGGCGGCCTTCGACCGCGTGAAGGGCGACCTTGGCTACGGCCTCCTGCTGCGCAAATACACGCCCGCGGTCGTCGATGCCACGCCGGCGCAGATCCGCGCCGCGGTCGACGACACGATCCCCAACGTGGCGACGATGTTCTGGTCGTTCCGGACCATGGTGGGTCTCGGCCTCTGGTTCCTGTTCGTGTTCGGCGCCGCATTCTACGTGCTCGCCCGACGGCGCCTCGCCGAAAACCGCTGGCTGATGCATGTCGCGCTCTGGAGCATTCCGCTGCCGTGGGTCGCGATCGAGCTCGGATGGATCGTCGCCGAGTATGGCCGCCAACCGTGGTCGATCAGTGAAGTGCTGCCGACCCACCTCGGGGTGTCGTCGGTGACCACCGGGCACCTGTGGTTCAGCCTGTCCGGCTTCCTGATCTTCTACACGGCGCTCCTCGTGATCGAGCTCTACCTGATGCTGAAGTACGCGCGCCTCGGGCCGTCGTCCCTCCACACGGGGCGCTATCGCCTCGAGAAAGGGAAGGCCGCACCATGATCTACGTCTTCGACTATGCGACGCTGAAGGTGATCTGGTGGCTGCTGGTGGGGCTGCTGCTCATCGGATTCGCGATCCTCGATGGCATGGATCTTGGCATCGGCACGCTGCTTCCGATCGTCGCGCGAACCGACGACGAGCGTCGCGTCGTGCTGAACACCGTCGGGCCGACATGGGAAGGCAACCAGGTGTGGTTCATCACCGCGGGCGGCGCGACGTTCGCGGCCTGGCCGCTGGTTTACGCCACCGCGTTTTCCGGGTTCTACGTCGCACTGATCCTCGTGCTTTTCGCGTTGTTCATGCGCCCCGTGGGATTCGACTATCGCAGCAAGGTGAGCGACCCGCGCTGGCGCTCGGCGTGGGATTGGGGCATCTTCGTCAACGGAACGGTGCCGTCGCTGGTCTTCGGCGTCGCGTTCGGCAACCTGTTTCTCGGCGCGCCGTTCCACTTCGACGAGGACATGCGGTCGTTCTACACCGGCACGTTTCTCGGCCTGCTGACGCCGTTCGCCCTGCTGGTCGGCGTGGTGTCGCTGTCGATGCTCGTGATGCACGGCGCGCATAACCTCGTGCTGCGCACCGAAGGCAACGTCCAGGCGCGGTCGCTGCGCGCGATGCGGATCGCGACGCTGGTATTCGTCGTCGCGTTCGCGCTGGCCGGCGTGTGGATTGCGACAGGCATCGACGGCTACCGAATCGTGTCGATGCCGCCGGCAGACACGGCGTTCATGCCTCCCGCCAAGACGGTCGAGCGGGTAATGGGCGGATGGCTCGCCAACTATTCGCTGCATCCATGGACACTGGCGGCGCCCGTTGCCGCGTTTGGCGGCGCGCTGCTCGCCCTCGCCGCCTCGGCACGGCGGCGGCTGGGGCTCGCGTACACGCTTTCCGCAATTTCCGTCGCCAGCGTCCTCTTCACGGCCGGGTTCGCGCTGTTTCCGTTCATCATGCCGTCGTCGCAGGACCTGCGGTCGAGCCTGACCATCTGGGACTCGGTGTCGAGCCATCGCACGCTGCAGATCATGTTCTGGGGCGTGCTGATCTTCCTGCCGATCGTCCTTGCCTATACCGCGTGGGTGTTCCGCGTCATGCGCGGCAAGGTCACCGAGGCGCACATCCGCGAGGGCGGATCCTCCCTGTACTGACAGGAGATTTCACGATGTGGTACTTCACCTGGATCCTCGGCCTCGGCGCGGCGCTTTTCTTCGGCATCATCAACGTGATGTGGCTCGAGGCCTCCTACAGTTTCGGAGAACTCGACGAGTCCAGGATCGGCGAGCGCTTCGGCGGGGACACGGACGCATCCGAATGACCTCGATTCCGGAGGCAACACGCCCCCGGAACCGTTTCGGATGCATTCGGCATGCGCGGCAGTCCTCAGGGATCGCGGTGATACCATCGACGGTGCGCGCCGCACAAAACGGTGCCCGTATCCGCACCCGGTCCCGTCATGACAATGCCCGAAGCTTCCCCCGTCGAACCGCCGCCCGCGAAACCGCCGGCGACGCTGCTGCGGGTCGCCGGCGCCGTGTTCTGGAGCTTCTTCGGCGTCCGCAAGAACAATGACATGCAGCAGGACATGGGGACGATCAAGCCGCATCACGTGATCATCGTCGGCCTCGTGTCCGGACTCGTGTTCGTGCTGGGCCTCGTCGCGCTGGTCATGTTCATCACGCGACATGCGTAGCACGCAGATGCTGCGGGGCGTCTGCCTCCTTGCCGTCGTTGCCGCGACGGCAACCGCAGAGACGCCGCCGCAGGCCGACGCTTCCGCGCCGATTTCGTCCGCCGCCGAGTCGGTCTACGCGGCGGCGCGGCCGCGCCTGCTGCAGATCCGGACGCTGGTGGACCGCGCGGACCGGCAGGCGTCGATCGGATCGGGTCTTGTCGTCACCGCCGACGGCCTCGCGCTCACCAACTATCACGTCGTCTCGCAGTACGCGCTCGAGCCCTTGACCTACCGGCTCGAATACGTCGCGCCGGACGGGTCGCGCGGACCGCTCAAGCTGCAGGCGATCGACATCGTCAACGACCTCGCCGTGGTTCGGCTGGACAAGCCGTCGGCGACGTTCTTCGAATTCGATCCGCGCGCAATCGCCGGAACGATGCCGAAGGGCGAGCGGCTCTTCGCGATGGGAAATCCGCTCGACCTCGGATTCACGATCGTCGAGGGCACCTACAACGGCCTCGTCGACTTCAGCTACAACGAGCGGATCCATTTCTCGGGGGCCCTCAATCCGGGGATGAGCGGCGGGCCGACCGTGACCGCGGCAGGACGAATCGCAGGCATCAATGTCGCGAAACAGACGCGCGGCGAGCTCGTGAGCTTCCTCGTGCCGGCGCGCTTCGCGGCGGCGCTGGTCGACAAGGCCGCGCGGAGCCCGCCGCTCACGCCGGATGACGCGCGGGCGGAGATCACCCGGCAGCTGACCGCATGGCAGGCGGGATTCGCGCAGGCCGTCGCCGACAAGGGCTTCCGGCCCGCGTCGTTCGGGCCGTATCGCGCGCCGGAGAGCGCGGTGCCGTGGCTCAACTGCTGGGCGAAGACCAACGCCGATGCGACGCCGAAGCCGCGCGCGATACTCGACACGACGCAGTGCAGCTCGCGGACCTGGCTGTTCGTCGCGGACGACCTGCAGACGGGCCAGGTCGACTTCTCGCACTGCGCACGCCCGCAGCGTCGACCTCAACGCGTTCCAGTTCGCGGCGTTCGTGTCGAAGATGGCGCCGCCTTCCCGGACGGGCGGCTATGGCGGCAAGCGCATGACGCAGCCGCGCTGCCACGAGGACTTCGTCGAGTTCGGCGGCGGTGCCGACGCTCCGGTGCTGCGCGTGGTGTGGTGCGCGCGCGCGTACCGCGAATTCGAGGGCCTCTATGACGTGTCCATCACGGCCGTCACCGAGGACCGCGACCGCGAGGCGCTGATCTCGCGCCTCAACATGCGGGGCCTGACCTACGCGAATTCGCTCGCGCTCGGCCGCAGGTTCCTGGGCGCGATCGGCTGGCCGGCGCCCGATGCCGGCGGCAAGGCCGCAAAGTGATCTGGGTCGAGATCCTCGGCCGGCACCACGACGTCGTCGCGCGCCATCGCTGCGACGGCGTGGAAGTTCGCATCGGCCGCGGCTACGACAACGACGTCGTCATCGACGACCCTTTCGTCGCCCCACAGCACCTGCGCGTGTTTCGCGGCGACGACGGCACGCTGGTCGCCGAGGACCTCGGCAGCGCCAATGGCCTGCGCGTCGGCGATGGGGAGTGCGCAGCGGCGCGTCGTCGTCGACGGCGACCGCCCGCTGCGGATCGGCCGCACGCTGGTGCGCATCCGCCAGGCGGATCACGCGGTTGCGCCGGAGCGGGCCGCGGCGCCGGGGGCAAGGATGTGGCCGCGGGCGATCGCGCTGGCGACGGCGGTGTTCGCGATCGAGCTGCTCTCGTCGTGGCTCACCCAGACGACGGAGCAGAAGCCGTCGCGCCAGGTGCTCGCCCTCGTGGCCATTGCGGGAGTGGTCCTCGTCTGGACGACGGCCTGGGCAATCCTCAACCGCATTTTCGCGGGACATGCGCGCTTCGAGCGGCATCTCGTCATCGCGCTCGCCGCGCTGCTCGCGCTCTCGATCGCCGACGAGCTGGTCGACCTGGGCGCCTTCGCGCTTTCCTGGCGCGTGCTGGCCGATTTTGCTTACGTCGGCGCGTGGATGCTGTTCGCCGCGCTGTGCTACTTCCACCTGCGCGAGATCGGGCCCGCGCACCGGAAGCTCAAGGCCGCGATCGTCTTCGGGCTGGGCGCCGCGGCGGTCGCCACCCAAACGTTGTCGCAATACCAGTACGAGACGGGCCCCTGGGTAAGCCGGCAGTCCTACGTGCGCAAGGTGTATCCGCCATTTCTCCGCCTCGTGGCGCCGCAGGACGACGACGCGTTCTTCGCCGGCGCGGGACGGCTGCAGGCCGACCTCGACCGCGCGCGCAAGGAGGAGACGCCGAGCGACGGGTATTCCGGCATCGGCGGCGACGACTAGCGGAGTGATTGCCTGCCCGAGCCGGCGTCAGCGCGAACCGGCGATTGCGGCGAGCACGAGCGCGGCTCGCTCGACCTCCGCGCCGGTCGTCAGCACGTCGGGACACAGGCGCAGCCATTCGCCCCGCGCGTCCGTGACGATGCCGCGGGAGGCGAGAGCGTCGGCCCACGCGCGGACGTCGCGATGGCGGACGACGACGAAGGCGCCGCGATCCGCCGTGCCGCCGTGCGCATCGATGCCGTGCGTTCGGAGCAGCGCAACCAGCCGTTGCTGCAGCAGCAGCGAATGCGCGCGCAGCCGCGACACGCCGATCGCCAACGTGAAGGCCTGCCCCGCGCGCGATTGGTAGAACGGCAGCACCGCGGGCGTGGATTCGAGCCACGCATCGCCGCCCTGCGCGTAGCGCGGCGGGTCCGGCCGCTCGTAGCGAAACGGCGAGTCCTTGGCGAACCAGCCGGTGTCGAGCGTGCGGAGTCCCGCATCGAGGTGCCGCGGCTGCACATACAGGTAGCACGCACCGGGCCCTCCCCGCAGATACTTGTAGCTTCCGCCGAGCGCGAAATCGACGTTGAGGTCCGTGAGGTCCACGGGAACCACGCCGAGCGAGTGATAGATGTCGAGCAGGACCCGCGCGCCGCCCGCATGCGCGGCGCCGACGATCGACGGAAGCTCCGGCAGCGCCTGGCCGGTCTGGAACAGGACATGCGACACGACGACCAGGTCGGCGCCGCGGCCCAACGTCGCGCGGAGGTCGTCGGCGTTGAACAGGCCGTCGGGGCGCGCCTCGACGAACGAGAGCGCGATCCGCCCACGCTGCGCATATTCGCGCAGGATCACGTCGAGCGAGTCGAATTCGCCGCGCGTCGCGACCACGCGCGGCACCGTTCCGTAGGAATTGAGCACCGCGCGCAGGCCCTGGCCCGCGCTCGCCTTCGGCACGACGCAATCCGGGCGCGGGGCACCCATCAGCGCCGCGAGGCGTTCGCGCCAGGCGCCGATCTCGGCATTCCAGGGGTCCCAGGCGTCACCCAGCTGCGCATACCAGAGCGCGAGTCCGTCGCGGACATCATCGACGGTCGCATCGAGCGGCCGCCCGAGGGAATGATTCGCGAGGTAGATGCGGTCGCGCTGCGCCGCGAGCACGCGCGAAAACAACGGCGCGACGTGCGCGCGGACTCCCTCTTCGGTCAACGGTCCTGCGCCGAGGCCGGCGATGGCCGCCTCGACACGCTCGGCCGTACCGGGTGCTCCGCTCATTTCGCGCCGATGACGGTGCGCACGTCGATCAACTCCGGGAAGAACTGATGCTCGAGCGCGCGCTTGAGAAAGCTCACGCCGGACGAGCCGCCGGTCCCCGACTTGTGGCCGATGGTCCGTTCGACGGTCTTGAGATGCCGGAAGCGCCAGAGCTGGAACGCCTCCTCGACGTCGACCAGCTTCTCCGCCATCTCGTAGGCATCCCACCACCGTTCCGGGTCGTCGTAGATCGTCTTGAACACGGCGACGAGATCCGGATTGCGCACGTACGGTTGCGACCAGTCGCGCTCGACGCACGCCGCCGGAACCGGCAGGCCGCGCCGCGCGAGGTGGCGCAGGTATTCGTCGTAGAGCGACGGCGCGTGCAGAAGTGCAGTCAGTTCCGCGTGCGTGTCCGCGTCGTAGCGGAACACGTCGACGATCGCCGCCTGTTTGCTGCCGAGCAGGAACTCGAGCGCGCGATACTGCGCCGATTGAAAGCCCGACGAGCTGCCGAGCGCCGGCCGGAACGCCTCGAACTCGGACGGCGTCAGCGTCTCCAGCACCGCCCATTGCTCGAACAGCTGCTTCTGGATCAGCTTGACGCGCGCGAGAATCTTGAACGAGGCGTCGAGCCGGTCCTGCCGCACGAACGCGAGCGCGGCCTTGAGCTCGTGGATCGCGAGCTTCATCCACAGCTCCGACGTCTGGTGCTGGATGATGAACAACATCTCGTCGTGCCGCGCGGGCACGCCCGGCGCGCCCGAAAGCGGCGCCTGCGCGGACAGGATCTTGTCGAGGCGCAGATAGCCCGCGTACGTGAGACGGTTCGTCAGGTCGGTGACGATGCCGGGTTCGAGGTCGCGCGTCGCCATAGGGTCGGTGCATGTCCCGGATGCGGCATCGTAACGAGTCGAGTGACTATGGCCGTCGCCCATGCAGGTCGCGCCGGCGATCGAGCGCTTCGTCGCACGGCTCCCCGTCGAAGTCGGCAGGGGCTCTGCTACCATCGACCGCGATGATCGGCTTCCTCCGAATCCGCGCATTGACCGTGCTCGCCGCGGCATGTCTTGCGGCCATGGCGTGCAGCGACGGCGGCGACTGCCGCGCGGCGATCGATCGCGCTGTCCGAGTGCCGCCTGCCGCGGCTTGCGGTCGCTGCGCAATGCGGCACGCTCACGGTCCCGGAGAACCGGGCGGCGCCGCAGGAGCGCCAGATCACGCTGACGGTGGCAATACTGCCGGCGAACACGTTGAGCCCGCGCCCGGATCCGTTATTCATTCTCCCCGGCGGACCGGGTCAGGCGGCGACGTTTCTCGCACCGTTTGCGGCGCAGATGACCGGCGTGCGCAAGGATCGCGACATCGTCCTCATCGACCCGCGCGGGACCGGCCGCTCGTCGCCGCTCACCTGCGCCGCGTTTGCGCCCGACGAAAGTTTCGAAGGCAGCCTCGAGCTCGATCCCGTGCCGAGGGCGGCGGCCTGCGCGAAGGAGCTCGTCGCCCGCGGCGTGGATCCTGCCCAGTACACGACGGCCGCCTGGGTCGAGGACCTGGACGCGATGCGCGCCGCGCTCGGCTACGCGAAAATCAACCTGTGGGGCGGCTCCTACGGCACGCGCGCCGCGCTCGAATACGTGCGCCGCCATCCCGACCGCGTGCGCAGCGTCGTGCTCGACGGGGTCGCGCCGCCGTCGATGATCGTGAGCCTCGACATCTGGCCGTCACGCGATCGCGCGCTGTCCGACATCCTGGAAAGCTGTGCCAACGTGCCGACGTGCCGCGCCGCGCATCCCGACCTTCCGTCGACCCTCAACGCCATCCGCTATCACCTGCTGCCCGATGGACAGGACGTCGAAGTGACCGATCCGCGCACCGGCGAAACGCGATCCGTGCACCTCACCTTCGAGCACGTGATCGCCGCGCTGCAGCCGCTCACGTATTCGCCGGAGCTCGCCGCGCTGATGCCGGAAATCATCGCGCGCGCGCAGGCCGGCGATTTCGGCCCGCTTCTCGCCACCGCGCAACTCGTCACGGGCAACCTCGCCGATCAGGTGAACGCCGCGCTGCACTATTCCGTGACCTGCACCGAGGATGTCCCGCGCGCCACCGCCGACGCGCGGCAAGCGCTCGCCGGCGTGCGCTCGAAGGCGCTGGCTGAGCGCGTGCTGGCAGTGTGCGACGTGTGGCCGCACGGCAAGGCGCCCGCCGACGCCGCGACGCCGGTCACGAGCGACATACCCGTGCTGATATTCTCCGGCGGCCTCGATCCGGTCACGCCGCCGTCGGGGGGCGACCTGGTGGCGAAGACGTTGTCGCGCAGCCGCCACATCGTCGCCAAGGGCTACGGCCACATCGTGTCGTCGCATGCCTGCGCGCCGCGGCTCATCGCGGCGTTCATCGACGATCCGACGTTCGCATCGTTGCCGGCGGCTTGCGTGCGCCACTTCGAGAACAGCACGCCCCCGTTGCCGTGGCCGGATCGGCTGGGCGCGCGCTGATGATCGCGATCGACGGGCTCGAGAAGTCCTTCGGCAAGCGCGCCGAGGTCAAGGCCGTCGCGGGCGTTTCCTTCGCGGCGCCGGACGGCGAGATCACCGGCCTGCTCGGGCCGAACGGCGCCGGCAAGACGACGCTGCTGCGAATGCTCGCCACCCTCATGGCGCCGGATTCCGGGCACGCGGCGATCGACGGCCTCGACGTCGTGGCCGACCGGTACGCCGTGCGGCGACGGATCGGCGTGCTTTCAGATGCGCGCGGGCTCTATCCGCGCCTGACCGGCCGCGAGAACATACGCTATTACGGCGCGCTGCATGGACTCACGGGAACGGATCTCACGGCGCGCATCGACGAGCTCGTCGCGGTGCTCGGCTTGACCGACATCGCCGACCGGCGCGCGCAGGGTTATTCGCAGGGCGAGCGGATGAAGATCGCCATCGCCCGCGCGCTCGTCCACGATCCGCACACGATCCTGCTGGACGAGCCCACCAACGGTCTCGACATCATGAGCACGCGCGCGCTGCGCGAATTCCTGCGCCGGCTGCGCGCCGGCGGCAAGTGCCTGCTCTTCAGCTCCCACGTGATGCAGGAAGTCACGGCGCTTTGCGACCGGATCGTCATCCTCGGCCATGGCAAGGTCGTGGCGAGCGGCACCGCAGGCGAGCTCGTCGCGCAATCGGGCGCGTCGTCGCTCGAGGATGCCTTCGTCGCGCTGCTGGGATCCGGCGAGGGACTCGCGGCATGAGCGAAGCACGCATCGATTCCGCCTTCGGGCGCATCACGACGATCGTCGCCAAGGAAATCGTCGATACGCTGCGCGACCGCCGCACGGCGCTCGTGACGCTGATGCCTGCCCTGTTCGGCCCGATCTTCCTCGTGCTGATACTGCATCTCGTCGCGTCGCAATCGGACAAGGCACGCGTGCTGGAGCTCCCGGTCGCGGGCGCCGCGCATGCGCCGGCGCTCGTCGACTTTCTCGCCCGCCAGCAGGTGGCGATCAAGCCCGCTCCCGCCGACTTCGAAGCCCGCGTGCGCGACGGCAACCTCGACGTGGCGCTCGACATCGACACGAAGTTCGCCGACGACGTCGCCAAAGGCAAGCCTGGCATCGTGCGGCTCTATTACGACCGCTCGCGCGATCGTGCCCGCGCGTCGATCGAGCAGACGGAGTCGCTGCTGCGCGCGTTCAGCCGCGAATGGGGGCGCGGCCGCCTCGTGCTGCGCGGCGTGTCGCCGGAGGTCGCCAATCCGCTGGACGTCGAGGTCCACGACCTCGCCACGCCGCAGAGTTCCGGCTCGATCGTGCTGTTCCTCGTCGCCTATTACGGGCTCTTCGCGGCGCTGATGGGCGGGCTCGCCGCGGCGCTCGACGCCACCGCAGGCGAGCGCGAGCGAGCATCGCTGGAGCCGCTGCTGACCACCCCTGCGCGCCCGCTTGAGCTCGCTGCCGGCAAGTGGGCAGCCGTCGTGGCGCTGGACGCCGCGGTCGTGGTGCTCACGCTCACCGGCTTCTACCTCACGCTCCGATTCGCGCCGCTGCCCGCGGTGGGCATTCCATTCCTCTTCAGCGTCACCGAGCTAGCCCGGTTCCTGGTCGTGCTGGCGCCGCTCGTCCTGCTGATGCCGGCGGTGATGCTCTACGTCGGCGCGCGCGGCCGCACGTTCAAGGAAGCGCAGGCCAACGTCTCGCTGCTGCTCACCTTCGTCGCGATCATCCCGTTCCTGCCGATGTTCCTGCAGAAGAAGGATCCGCCGTGGCTCACGTGGATCCCGGTGTCGGGCCAGTATTCGCTGCTGTCGCGGGCGCTGCGCGGCGACGCGCTGCCGTGGCTCGACCTGCTGCAATCGTGCGTGGTGCCGCTCGTGCTCGTGGCGATGGCGCTGGCGCTGGTCGCGCGCCTGCTGGCACGCGAATCTGCGCTCGCGGGAAAGTGACAGCGCCTTCAGGACAGGAAAGCGCTGTCGTCCTCGGGCTGCGGCGGAATCTTGATCGCGATCGCCTTGACCGGCTCGCTGGCAACAGTCGCGCCGTCGTATGCGGTCGTCACGCGAGTTGGCGAATCACTTCGAGCGGCGGATTCCGCGCCGTGCCGCGGGTTCCGAGCCAGCCGGCGAGCGTCACCACCACGGAGCCACCGCCGAGACCGTAGATCCATACCAGCGGATTCCACGCGAACGGGATCTGGAAGACGCGATCGGAGAGCACGTAGCCAATGGCCGTCGCACCCGCGGCGGCGAGCAGTCCGGCAAGCGCGCCCAGCACCAGGAATTCGGCGACTTGCGCGGCGCGGAGCTGCGCCTGCGACGCGCCGAGCGTGCGCAGGATCGCGGCGTCGAAGCGGCGCTCGTCCTGCGTGGCCGCGATGGCCGCCTGCAGCACCAGCAGCCCGCCCAGCAGCGTGAACAGGAACACGAACTCGACCGCGCGCGCGACCTGCTCCATGATCGCCTGCACCTGATGGATGATCTCGCCGACGTCGATGGCGAGCACGTTCGGGAACTGCTGCACGAACGAGGACAGCCACGCGGCCGACTGCGGTCCCTCGGGAATCCGCGCCGCGCCGAGATAGGTGATCGACATCGACTCCAGCACGCCCGGCGCGAACAGCGTGAAGAAATTCGGGCGGAAGCTGTCCCACTCCACCTTGCGCAGGCTCGTGATCTTCGCGGTGACCGTGGCGCCCGCCAGGTCCCAGGTCAGCGCGTCGCCCAATTTGAGCTTCAGCTGGTTCGCGATCCCCTCCTCCATCGAGATGCCGGCATCGGGGCCGGTCGCGGCGCCGAACCACGCGCCCGCGGTGATGCGATTCGTCTTCGACAATTCGCTTGCCCACGACAGGTTGAATTCGCGCTCGGCGAGGCGACGCGCCCGCGTGTCGCTGTACGTCGTCGTGTCGAGCGGCGTGCCGTTGACCGCGACGAGGCGCCCGCGCACCATCGGAAAGAGCGTCGTGTCGGCGCCGGTCACGGCCTTCAGCGCGGCGCGCACGCCGTCCACCTGGTCCGGCAGCACGTTGACCAGGAAATGGTTCGGCGCGTCGGGCGGCAGGCTTGCGCGCCAGTTCCGCATGAGGTCGCCGCGCACGACGGTGAGCAGCAGCAGCGCCATCAACCCCAGCGCGAGTGCGCCGATCTGCAGGCTGGAGGCGAGCGGGCGGCGGCGCAGGTTCGCGAGGCCGAACCGCCACGTCACCCCGCGCTGCGGCAGGCGCTTCAGCAGCACCACGAGGATCCACGCGGTGAGCGCCGCCGCCGCGAGCAACCCGCCGATGCCGGCGACGACAATGGCGCCCGTCTTCGCGTCCTGCGCCTGCCAGCCGATCAGCGCCGCGATCACCGATGCGCCGAGCGCGTACGCGAGGATGCCGCCGGGACGCGGCCGCGGCAGGTCGCGGCGCAGCACGCGCAGCGGCGGCGCGCCGGCAAGCGCGATCAACGGCGGCAGCGCAAACCCCAGCAGAAGAAGGATGCCGGTGGCGAAGGCCGCGAGCGCCGGCATCACGCCGGGCGCGGGAAGGTCGCCGGCGGCGATCGATCCCAGCAGGACGACGAGCAGTTGCTGGCCGGCGAGCGCCACCAGGAGGCCCGCCGCGCTTGCGACGAGTCCGACAATCGCGAACTGCAGCACGAACAGTGCGAGCGTCCGGGCGCGCGACGCGCCGAAGCAGCGGAGCATCGCCGCCGTGTCGAGATGGCGGCGCAGGTAGCGCGACGCGGCGAGCGCAACGGCCACCGCGGCCAGCACGACCGCGACGAGCGACGAGAGCCCGAGGAACTGGTCGGCGCGCTCGAGCGTCTGCCGGATTTCGGGGCGCAGGTCGCGCACGTTTTCCATTCGCTGCCCCGGCTTCAGCTCCGCCGACAGCCATTTGAGGTACGGATCGAGCCGGTCGCGATTCGAGAGGTCGGCGACGAGCAGGCGCCATGTCGCGCGATTGCCGGGCTGCAGGAGATTGGTCGCGGGAACGTCGTCGAGATTGACGAGCAGCCGCGGGCCGATCGAGAGAAGCCCGCTCGCCACCTCCGGCTCTTGCTGCACGACGGCGCCGACCGTGAGCGTCGATTCGCCGACGGCAATGGAATCGCCGACGCCGACGCCGAGGCGCGCGGCGAGACGCGCATCCGGCCACGCCTGCCCGCGCGGCGGGATGCCCGACGCGGGCGTGCCGTCGGGCGCGTTGCCGTCGACCAACAGGATGGCGCCGCGCAACGGATAGCCGGGGCCGACGGCCTTCACGTCGGCGAGCACCGCGCCGGCGCCGGCATCCGCGCCCGCGCGCTGCACCATGCTGTTGAACTTGAGCGCCGGCGTCGCGGCGAGTCCGCGCCGGCGCGCCTCGTCGGCAAGCGAGGCCGGCAGCGCGCGATCGCCTGACACGAGCACATCCGCGCCCAGCAGCAGGTTCGCCTGGCGCGTGAGCGCGGTCTTGACCCGATCGGCGAAGAACGCGACGGTGCCCACGCTGCCGACCGCGAGCACGACCGCGGCGATCAGCACGGTGAGTTCGCCTGCGCGCCAGTCGCGCTTCAGCATCCGCAAGGCGAGCTTCAGCGATTGCATGACGTCAGACGGGCTCTGCCGCGTGCTCGTCGCCGACGAGACGGCCGGCGGCCAGCGACAGGCGGCGGGTGCAGCGCGACGCGAGCCCCGCGTCGTGCGTGACGAGCAGCAGCGTCGTGCCGCGCTCGCGATTCAGGCGAAACATCAGATCGGCGACCTCGACTCCGGTCGCGTTGTCGAGGTTGCCCGTCGGCTCGTCGGCCATCAGCAGCTTGGGCTCGCCGGCGAATGCGCGCGCGATCGCAACCCGCTGCTGCTCACCGCCCGACAACTGCTTGGGATAGTGCGTGCGCCGGCGCGCGAGGCCCACGCGATCGAGCCATTCGGCGGCACGGGCCGTCGCGTCGGCGGCGCCGGCGAGCTCGAGCGGCAGCATCACGTTCTCCTGCGCCGTCAACGCGGGCAGCAGCTGGAACGACTGGAACACGAAGCCCAGCAGGCGCTGGCGCGACGCGGCGCGCGCATCCTCGTCCTGGGTGGACAGCGCGACGCCGTCGAGCCAGACCTCGCCATCGCTCGGGCGGTCGAGACCCGCGAGCAACCCGAGCAGCGTCGTCTTGCCCGATCCCGAGGCGCCGACGATGGCGACGGACGCGCCGGGATCGACGTCGAAGGTCACGTCGTCGAGGATCGTGAGCGGGGCCTCGCCGCTGGTGACGATCTTGGTGAGGCGCGCGGCGCGGAGAATCGGAGCAGTCATGTCCGGATCAGGTGGGGACGATCCGGCGCGCCGCAAGTCGACCGCGACGTCGACCGGAATCAGAACCGGCCGGGATCGCCGCGCTGCGGCCCCGCGCCATGTTCGAACGAATAAGGGATCCGCTCGGTGTCGTGGGGCAATCGCCAATGATCCGGCGCTTCATACGCATAGGCGCGATCGGGCAGGTTCAGCAGCAGCGCGGGCGCCGCGCCCACGTTCTGCACGCCGTGCCACACGCCCGGCGGGACGGTGATCAGCATCGGCCGCGCGGTCCCGCAGTGAAACACGTTGACGCGGCCCGTCGACGCCGAATCGGGCCGCGCGTCGTAGAGCACGATCTTGAGCCGCCCGTGGTTGGCGAACAGCCGGTCCGTCGCATGCGCATGGACATGCCATGCCGAAATGCCGCGCGGCTCGAGCAGTGCCTGGAACACCTGCGCGACGCTGGCCGGCGCGAGGCCCCAATCGTCCCGCCAGATCTCGGTCAGGTAGCCGTTGTCCTTGAGGACGTTCTTCGTTTCCCGCACGTCGACACCCGCGATCGGCTCCCGCAGGAGCTGCCAGTCGCGCGTGATGCTCTGCGCATCGCGCTTGCCGTCGAGCAGGAAATCGGGAGTCGGGCGCGCGGGCTTGCGTCGGGGGCTGCGCGGATTCATTTGTCTTTCCATGCCGGCAATCCGCGCCGGCGATAGAGCACCGGAAACAGGGCGCCGCGACGCGGCAGGAAACCCCACCGCCTGGGATAGTTGAAGTAAAAGTATACCGCTTCCGGTTCGCCCCCCAGCGCCAGCGCGATCCGCGCAACGGCACGCATGCCAAGGGCCTTCCAGAGAACGCCTGATCGCAGCATGCGCAAATGCGTAGGCGCCGGATGCGACAGCGCCTCGACGAGCGCGCGCTCGCGCAGTCCCGGATCGTCGCGCATGGCATCGAACCAATGCCGCTGCTCGTGCTCGTGGCGGTCGCGATAGGTGTCGCGCCGGGTCGCGGAAGTAATCACGATCACGGTAGGCGCCGCGACGTGTGCGAGCCGCGCGCCCCGCTTCCACGCGCGAAAGAGCCAGTCCTGCGTCGGCAGGCTCCAGCATTCGTCGCGCCGCCGCATCGGACCGAAACGGTCGAAAGCGCTGCGCCGGACGACCCAGCTCGGGATCGGCGGCGCGCCGCGCGGATCGTATTCGCCGTCGGGATAGACCATGTTCACGCGAAAGCGCCCGCCCGCCTCCACCTCCAGCGGCATCGCGAAGGCCATGTCGACCGCGTCGTCGGCGAACGCGGGCAGCATCCGCTCGAGATGGTCGGGGAACCAGAGATCGTCGTGATTCAGGAACGCGACGAGCCGCCCGCGCGCCTGGCGCACGCCCTCGTTGTTGGGCCCCGACTGGTCGCCGACGCGCTCGCGCAGGTTGATGAAGCGGATCCGCGGATCGGCAAAGCGCGCGACGACGGCTTCGGAATCGTCGGTGCAGGCATCGCCGATGACGAGCAATTCCCAGTCGTCGCAGGTCTGCCAGCGGACCGTTTCGATCGCAAAGGGAAGGATGTTGCTGCGATTGTAGGTCGACAGGACGACCGTGAACGCCGGCGCGGCCGTCGCCTCGCCACGACTCTTCGTTGCCGGGAGGGCTGCGTCCATCGAATTCTCGCGCATCCGCGATTTTACGCATGACGGCGCCCGCCGGTCCGTCGTCCTGTCGGCGCGCGCTTTTGCCGTGGCCGCCCAGTCCCACTACAATTCACGCTCGCCGCCACGCTCAACGACGCGCAATGCCGATCCGCCCTTCACCCCTCGCCCGCCTCGCCACCGCGCTTGTCGCGCTCGTCGCGACGACGATCCTGTCCACCGCGCGCGCCGATTCGAGCGCGCCGATCGTGCTCGTCGTCGGCGATTCGATATCGGCAGGCTACGGGCTTGCCAAGGGCGCCGGATGGGTCGACCTGCTCGCCGCGCGGATCGATGCCCAGCACCTTCCGTGGCGCGTCGTCAACGCCAGCATCACCGGCGACACGACGGCAGGCGGCCGCGCCCGCCTGCCGGCGCTGCTCGCGCAGCACAAGCCGGGCGTGGTCATCGTCGAGCTGGGGGGCAACGACGGCCTGCGCGGCGGCAATCTCAAATCGACGAAGGACAACCTCGATGCGATGATTGCGGCGGTCCGCAAAGCGAACGCCAGGCCGATCGTCGTCGGGATGCGATTGCCCCCGAATTACGGCCCCGCCTACACCCGCGAATTCGACGCCATGTATGGCGACGTCGCGAAATCGAGCGGCGCAGCGCTTGTCCCGTTCTTTTTCGCGGGCTTCGGCGAAAGCGATGAATTTTTCCAGCCCGACCGCATCCATCCGACCGCGGCCGCGCAATCGAAGCTGCTCGACAACGTGTGGCCGGTGCTGTCGCCGTTGCTCGCGAAGGCGCGATGAGAACCGGCGCGCCGCCGGCATCGGACGGCCCTCCTCGCGACAATCGCACGATCACGGTGGACAAGCTCGCCGCGTATCCTGACCGCGTCGACGTGCGCTCGCCTTCCGAATTCGCCGAAGACCACATCCCCGGCGCCGAAAACCGGCCGGTCCTCGATGACGCCGAGCGGGCGCGCATCGGCACGATGTATGCAAAGGAGTCGGGCTTCGCCGCCAAGCGCGCGGGCGCGGCGCTCGTCGCCCGGAACATCGCCGCGATGCTCGAGGGCCCGTTTGCCGGCAAGCCGCGCGGTTGGGCCCCCGTCGTCTACTGCTGGCGCGGCGGACAGCGCAGCCGCTCGCTCGCGCACCTGCTGAACGAAATCGGCTGGCGCGCCGTGCAGCTCGAAGGCGGCTACCGCGCCTGGCGCCGCCACGTGATCGCGCAGCTCGACCTTCTTCCGTCGCGCTTCCAGTTCGCGGTCATTTGCGGCCTCACGGGATCGGGCAAGAGCCGCCTGCTCGACGCGCTCGCCGCCGTGGGCGCGCAAGTGCTCGACCTCGAAGCGCTCGCGAAACATCGCGGTTCGCTGCTGGGCGACCTGCCGGACGAGGGACAACCCACGCAAAAGACGTTCGACAGCGAATTGGCGGTGGCGCTCGAGCGCTTCGATCCGCGGCGCCTCGTCTACGTGGAATCGGAGAGCAAGAAGATCGGCACGGTCCAGGTGCCCGACGCGCTGCTCGCGGCGATGCGCGCCGCACCCTGCATCCGCGTGGACCTGCCGCTCGCGCTGCGCGTGGCGTTGCTGAAGGACGAGTACGCGCACTACCTCGCCGACCCCGCGACGCTGTCCGCGCGGCTCGCGCACCTCGTCCCGCTGCATGGACGAAAGACCATCGAGCGCTGGAACGCGGCCGCGGCCGCCGGCGACTGGGACACCGTCGTCGGCGAACTTCTCGCGCAGCATTACGATCCGACCTATGCCCGCGCCATCGAGCGCAATTTCCCGCGCTACGGCGACGCGCTGGTCGTCGCGCCTTCCGCCATCGACGGCGACGCCTTTCGCGCGCTGGCGCAGCTGCTCGATACCGCGGCGCGCGCGCGTGCCGCGGCGTGACGGCCGCGTCCCAATCCGGAGGTTCTCCCGTGCCATCGTACCGTTACCGAATCGTCAACGTCTTCGCCGAAACCGTGCTCGCCGGCAACCCGCTGTGCGTCTTCGAGGACGCGCGCGGGCTCGACGACGCGACGATGCAGGCGCTGGCGCTGCAGTTCAACCTCTCGGAGACCACGTTCGTCCTGCCGTCGACGACGGCGACCGCGCACGTGCGCATCTTCACGCCGACCTTCGAAATGCCGTTCGCCGGCCACCCGACGCTCGGCACGGCGCATGTCGTCCGCTCGCTCGCCAACACGGGCGACGCGGTAACGCTCGAGATGCGCGCCGGCGTGATTCCGGTGTCTGCGGAAGGCGATCGGTGGACGCTCTCGGCGAACGCGCCGAAGCATCGCGCCAGCGCCGCTACCCGCGCCGAGCTTGCCGCCACGCTCGGGCTCGACGAGAGCGACGTCGCGCCGAATCCGGCAGAGCCGCCGTTGTGGGTCGATACGGGGTCCGACCAATTCGTCATCCCGCTCGCCAGCACCGACGCCGTGCGGCGCGCTGCGCCGCGCCCTGACGCTCATGCAAAAGCACGCGAGCAATGGCACGCGCTCGATGGCCTATATCTGGGCACGCGAGGACGACGATCCGCAGCGAGTCGTCGCCCGCTTCTTCTTCCCCAAGCACGGCGCGGTCGTCGAGGATCCAGGCACGGGTTCCGCGTGCGCCAATCTGGGCGGCTGGCTGCTGGCCACCAATGCCCCGCTGCCGCAGCGGATCGCCATTTGCCAGGGCGATCAGGTGGCACGACCCTGCCGGCTGGGGCTCGAAGTCGGCGCCGACCGGCGCATCCGGGTGTCCGGACGGGTGATCGAGCTCGGCCGCGGCACCGTGACGCTGTAGGCCGCGGGCGGCGCAACCGCCTGTTACAAGTTGCGACAGACGGCGCGTCAACAGTGGCGTAGCTTGACGCGTTGTGGGCGGAAGCGCAGGAAGCCCTCCAACATGCCGTCAAGCACGATCATCGCCGCCGCCCTCCGCACGCTCGTCGCGGTCATTGCCTGGGCGAGCGTGCCCGCGCTTGCGGCGTCCAGCGCGGTGCTGGGCTACGACGACGCGCGGCACCTGCTCGCCCGGACCGGCTTTGGCCCGACCGACGCCGAGGTGCGCGCCTACGCGCCGCTGACCCGCGCCGACGCCGTCGCGAAGCTTCTGCGCGAAACGCGCACGACGGCCATCACGCCACCCCCCGCGTCGGCAGTCGACACGTCGCCGCTGCGCGCGCCGCGCGGCGACAACGTGTCGGAAGCCGACCGCAAGGCGTTCCGGCAGCAGCAGATCCGCGAGGGCCTCGAAATCCGCGCCTGGTGGGTGCAGGAAATGCTCGGCACGCCATCGCCTCTCACCGAGCGGATGACGCTCTTCTGGCACAACCACTTCGTGTCGGCGCAGCCAAAGGTCCGGATCGCGCGCCTCATGTACCGGCAGAACGTCACGCTGCGCGAATACGCGCTCGGCAACTTCGGTGTCTTCCTGCACGCGATCGCCAAGGATCCGGCGATGATCGTCTACCTCGACAGCGTGCAGAACCGGAAAGGCGCGCCGAACGAGAATTTCGCGCGCGAGGTGATGGAGCTCTTCACGCTCGGCGAAGGCCATTACACCGAGCAGGACGTGAAGGAGGCCGCGCGCGCGTTCACCGGCTGGAGCCTCGAGCGCGAGACCGGCACGTTTGTCTTCCGCCCCCGGCTGCACGACGACGGAACGAAGGTCGTGCTCGCCAAAACCGGGCGGTTCGACGGCGATGCGGTGCTGGACATCCTGCTCGCGCGCCCCGAGACCGCCGAATTCGTGACGACGAAGCTGTGGCGCGAGTTCGTTTCGCCGGATCCGGACCCCGCGGAAGTCGCACGCATCGCCCGCCGCTTCCGGGATTCGAACTACGACATCAAGGTCGCGCTCAAGGAGCTGCTCGCGAGCGACGCGTTCTACGCGCCCGGGAACCGCGGCGTGCTGGTGAAGTCGCCGACGGAGCTCGTCGTGGGCACCCTGCGCCAGCTCGATCTTGCACCCGGCACCACGCTGCCGTTCGCGGTCGCCGCTGCCGGCATGGGGCAAAACCTGATGTCGCCGCCGAACGTGAAAGGCTGGCCCGGCGGCGAGACGTGGATCAATACGACCACGCTTCTCGCACGCAAGCAGTACCTCGATCGCATCACCCGCGCAGGCGAAGCGCCGCCGCTCGCGATGATCGCGGCGTCCAACCGCGAGTCGACGGACATGGAGCGCAACGCACCGAAGCTCGCGCTGGCGCCGCAGGGCGTTGCGGATGACGACAAGGCGCGCCTGCAGCGCTTCCAGCGCCAGATGGAGCGTGGCCTCGCGAGCCTCGATTTCGACAGCGCGCGCTGGATGGCGCAGTTTCCGGGCGCGGCGCCGGCCGAGCGCGCACGCGCGGCGCAGCAGCTGCTCCTGGCCACGGCGCCCCAGCAGCGGCCCGACTACGACGCCGATTCGCGCACGCTCGTGCACGCGATCGTGCTCGACGCCGCGTACCAGCTCAAATGACGGATCGCCGCTGATGGAACGCCGCACGTTTCTCCGCTCGACGCTTTCCGCGGCCGCGCTCGGCGCGCTTGGCGGATCCGCCGCAAGCGTCGCCTTCGCCGCCGCGCCCTCGGTTGCCGACCACGGCGCCAACTACCGCAACCTGCTGGTGCTGATCGAGCTCAAGGGCGGCAACGACGGCCTCAACACGCTGGTCCCGTACACGGATGCAAACTATTACGCGCTGCGGCCGAAGATCGCGATCGCGCGCGACGCCGTCGTCCAGCTGTCCGACCGCGCGGGATTGCATCCGTCCCTCGCGCCGCTGCTGCCGCTCTGGAAAGAGCGCCAGCTGGCCGTGCTGCAGGGCGTGGGCTACGCGGATCCCAACCTGTCGCACTTCCGCTCGATCGAGATCTGGGACACGGCGTCGAAGCCCGACGAGTATCTGGCGGATGGCTGGCTCTCGCGCACATTTGCATTCGCGCCCGTCCCGCGCGCCTTCGCCGCAGACGGCGTCATCATCGGCTCCAACGACCTCGGACCGCTCGCGGGCGGCGGCACGCGCGCAGTCGCGCTTGCCAACACCGAGCAGTTCCTGCGCCGGGCGAAGCTCGCGTCTCCGGCGGGCGAGTCGCGCAACAAGGCGCTGGAGCACATCCTCAAGGTCGAGGCGGACATCGTGCAGGCCGCGGCGCATCTCGATGCGCGCTACACTTTCAGGACTGAATTTCCGGCGACCGGCTTCGGCAACGCGATCAAGACCGCGAGCCAGGTGATCGCCAATCCCGGCGGCGTGGCGGTCGTGCGCGTCACGTTGTCCGGATTCGACACGCACGGCGGCCAGCCGGCGACGCAGGCCCGGCTGCTCGGCGAGCTCGCGCAGGGCATCGTTGCGCTCAAGTCGGCGCTCGACGAGCTCGGCCGCTGGGACGACACGCTGGTGCTGACGTATGCCGAATTCGGCCGGCGTCCGAAGGAGAACCTGTCGAACGGCACCGACCACGGAACGGCGAACGTCCATTTCGCGCTCGGCGGACGCGTCGCCGGCGGCATCTACGGCGAGCCGCCGTCGCTCGACCGCCTCAGCGGCGACGGCAACACGGGCTATGCGCTCGATTTCCGCAACGTCTATGCGACGGTGCTCGAGCGCTGGTGGAACGTGCCTTCGATCGCGACGCTGGGCGGCAGGTTTGCGCCGATCGGATTCGTCAGCACCTGAGTTGCCTCAGGGCGCCGCCCTAAAACAGTCCGATGGTCTTAAGGCAGCCGCCACGCTGGCAAACATTGCCGCGTCATTGTTGCCGTGGCTGAAAAAGGAATTTGCCGGATCGTCGCACTTGAAGTCGACGTTGCCGCTCGCGCTCACCGAGTTCGCGCTCGCGCTGACAATGACCGCCCCCCAGGTTCGCGTAGATACCGTTCGGGTAGGCAAGATTTCGCGAACATGGTTCCTCCCTTGCGAAGATGGGAAGGTGGCACCCGATCCATTTTATTCCGGGACCCGGCGCCAGTCTAGCGAACGTACAAACCCCGGTCAGACCGCGTTCGCGTCCCACGCGGCGATGAATTCGCGCCAATGCGGCGCGTCGACGGCCGCGATCTTCTCGCGCGCGAGCGACACTTCCTTCGCGTATTCGCCCGCGGTCAGTTCGCCGCGCAGCAGACGGAAGCGCAGGTAGAGAAGAAACGTGTTCATCACGTCGGTCTCGCAGTACCGGCGGACGTCCTCGAGCCGTCCGTCCGCGATGGCGGCGTTCACTTCGCCGCCGTCCATCCCGAGCTTGCCGGGAAAGCCGCACAGGCGCGCCATGACGTCGAGCCCCGCGGACGCGCGCGGCTGGTACATCGCGAGCACGTCCATCAGGTCGAGATGGCGCGTGTGATAGCGGCCAAGATAGCTGTTCCACTTGAACTCGCGGTCGTCGTCGCCCCAGTCCCAGAAGCGCGCGGCGGTCACGCCATGGATCAGCGCGCGCTGGTTCAGCACCGGCAGGTCGAAGCCGCCGCCGTTCCACGACACGAGCTGCGGCGTGAACTTGTCGATGAGGTCGAAGAAGCGGCGAATGAGCTCGGGCTCGGTGTCCTCCGGCGTGCCGACCGATGCGACCTTGAAGCCGGCGCCGTCGCGCAGCGCGCAGGCGATCGCGACGACCTTGTGCAGATGGAGCGGCGCGAAATCGCCGCCGGTCTGCGCCCGCCGCTGCTGCATGAACCAGTCGAGCACCGCGGCGTCGGAGAGCTCCGCCGGCACCTGTCGCGCGCGGCGCAGCCCCGCGACGTCGGGCACGGTCTCGATGTCGAAGACGAGGATCGGCGTCATGTGCGTGGCCGGACGCGGGCCCAGTCAACCCGGGAAGACGCCGGTCGACAGGTAGCGGTCGCCGCGGTCGCAGACCACGAACACGATCGTCGCGTTTTCGACCTCGCGCGAAATGCGCAGCGCGACGGCACATGCGCCGCCCGCCGAGATCCCGCAGAAGATTCCCTCCTCGCTCGCGAGACGGCGCGTCATCGCCTCGGCCTCCGCTTGCGACACGAGCTCGATCCGGTCGACGCGAGCGCGGTCGAATATCTTCGGCAGGTAGGCTTCGGGCCACTTGCGGATGCCGGGAATCTGCGAGCCCTCTTCCGGCTGCGCGCCGACGATCGTGATCGCCGGATTCTGTTCCTTCAGGTAGCGCGAGACGCCCATGATCGTGCCCGTCGTGCCCATCGCCGACACGAAGTGCGTCACCGCGCCGTCCGTGTCGCGCCAGATCTCGGGCCCGGTGCCGCGGTAGTGGGCGAGCGGATTGTCGGGGTTGGCGAACTGGTCGAGGATGATGCCCTTGCCTTCGTCGCGCATCCGTTCGGCGACGTCGCGCGCGTTTTCCATGCCGCCGGCCTTCGGCGTCAGCACGAGCTCCGCGCCGAACGCGCTCATCGATTGCCGGCGTTCCTGCGACTGGTTGTCGGGCATCACCAGGATCATCCGGTAGCCCATCATCGCGGCGACCATCGCGAGCGCAATGCCGGTGTTGCCGGACGTCGCCTCGATCAGCGTATCGCCCGGCTTGATGTCGCCCCGCTTCTGCGCTTCCTCGATCATCGAAAGCGCCGGACGATCCTTGACCGAGCCCGCGGGATTGTTGCCCTCGAGCTTGCCGAGAATGACGTTCGACGTGGCGCCCGGCAGCCGTTGCAGGCGGACGAGCGGCGTGTTGCCGACGGTTGAGGCGAGCGTGCGATACATGCGATGGCGTGCGTTTCCCGGACGCGATCATTGTAGCCGACGCCTCCATGCGGCCGTCGCGCGCGGGCGTCGGTTCATACACGCGGCGATTGCGCGGAACCGCAAATGAAAACCCCGCCACGCGGGCGGGGTTCCGTTGCTGCCAACGCGCAAGTTACTTTTTCGGCGCTTCGTCCTTGGCGTCCTTCGCGGCCTTCTTGTCCTTCGCCGCTTTGTCCTTGGCCGCTTTCTCATCCGCCGCGGCCTTGTCCTTGGCTGCCTTCGCATCCGCGGCGGCCTTGTCCTTCGCGGCGTTCTTGTCCTTCGCCGCTTTGTCCTTGGCCGCTTTCTCGTCCGCCGCGGCCTTGTCCTTGGCTGCCTTCGCATCCGCGGTGGACTTTTCCTTCGCCGCTGTTTCGTCCTTCGCGGCTTTCGCCTTGGCGGCCTTTTCTTCCTTGGCGGCCTTTTCCTTCGCTGCCTTCTCTTCCTTCGCCGCCTTGTCCTTGGCCGCCTTCTCTTCCTTCGGCGTCATTGCTTTCGCGGGCGGAGTTGCCTTGTCGTCCTTGGCGGGCGCCGCCGCCGGAGCGGCCTTGGAGGCTTCCGCCTTCGCAGGCGCGGCGGTGGCCGGGGCAGGCGCCATCGGCGCGGGCGCCGCAGCCTTGGCCGGCGCAGCAGGGGCGGGTGCCGGGGCAGATGCAGGGGCAGGCGCAGGAGCGGGCGCCGCGGCCTTCGCCGGGGCTGCTGCCGGCGCAGGCGCGGGCGCGGCCGCCTTGGCCGGTGCGCTCGAGGCGCCGCTCACCGAAATCTCGCCCTTGAGCTTGCTGAATTCGCCTTCCTTGATCCCCTTGACCTTCATGATGTCCTCGGGGGTCTTGAAGGGGCCGTTGGCGGTCCGATAGTCGATGATCGCCTGCGCCTTCACCGGGCCGATTCCAGGCAGCGCGTCGAGCTCGTCCTTGGACGCGGTGTTGATATTGACGGCGGCAAGCGCCAGGCCCGAAAACAGCAGGGCGACGACCAACAGCAGAAACCTTTTCATCAGGGTGCTCCGTAGGGGGAAACGAGCGGTTGCGCCGCACCGGCGCCACTGAACGTGTGGCGCGAAGCCATTAACGCGGCCTGCATCCTACGGGTTGACCCCATGCCGAGCAAGGATTTCCTTTGATGTAGAGCAACGCAGCGCAATACATGTCTCCACGGACCGCGTGCGAGCACGCAGAACGCGCGCGGGCCGGGTCAAGAAAGCCCCCGGCGCCGGCGCTCGTCGGCGCCGGCGGGAATTGCTACGGCTTGCCGGATGCGCTTTCGCGTTTGCCGGCGGCGGCGGTGATCTCGCCCTGCGCCGCGCGCGACGGCGAGCCGGGCTTCGCGTCCGCCTTGGCCGCCGGCTTGATCGTCGACGGCCCGCTGACCGCGAGATCGGGCTTCAGCTTTTCGAAGCGCTTGGCGCCGATGCCCTTGACGTCCTTGAGGTCCTCCACCGTCTTGAAGGGGCCATGCGCCTTGCGATAGTCGACGATCGCCTGAGCCTTGGCGGGGCCGATCCCCGGAAGCGCGACGAGCTCGTCCTTGGTTGCGGTGTTGATGTTGATCGCGGCGAGCGCGATCACCGGGCACAGGGCGAGCCCGAGCGCCAGAAGCAGTCGTTGCATGAGATTCTCCGTCGTGAGTGGGTCGTTGCGCGGCCACCGGGAGCACGCATCGTGCGTGACTCCCCGCCGCACGCTGCCCACGTTACGCGGAGGAAACGGATCCCGAAATCAGCCGTTCGACGTAGCGCGCGACACCTTCGGAAACGCCTGTCATCGGCGCCGTGTAGCCGGCCGCGCGCAGCCGCGTGAGGTCGGCCTGCGTGAAGCTCTGATACTTGCCGACGAGCGCCGGCGGGAACGGAACGTACGAGATCGCGCCGGCGGCGACCAGCTCCGGGAGCGTCTGCGCCGGCTTGCCCTCGGCCTTGCGCACGGCGTTGATCGTCGCGCGTGCGACGTCGTTGAAAGTCGCGGCTGCGCCGGTGCCGAGATTGAAGATGCCGCTCCGGTCCGGGTGATCGAGGAAATCGAGGTTGACGCTGACGACATCGTCGACGAAGACGAAATCGCGGCGCTGCTCGCCCGCGGCGTAACCCCCCGAGCCCTCGAACAGCTTGACCCGGCCCTCGGCGCGATACTGGTGAAAGAAATGGAACGCCACCGAGGCCATCCGCGCCTTGTGCTGCTCGCGCGGTCCGTAGACATTGAAATAGCGGAACCCGGCGACCTGCGCCGTGCGCTGCCGCAGCATGCCGCGCACGTACTGGTCGAACAGGAACTTCGAATAGCCGTAGACGTTGAGCGGCGCCTCGCAGGCGCGCTCTTCGCGGAACACGTTGCCGCCGCCGTAGACCGAGGCGCTCGACGCGTAGAGGAACGGCACGTCGTTGTCCTGGCACCAATCGAGCAGCGCAATGGAGTACCGGTAGTTGTTGCGCATCATGTACCGGCCATCGGTTTCCATCGTGTCCGAGCAGGCGCCCTGGTGCAGGATGGCGGCCACGTCGTCGTCGAAGTCGCCTTCCGCGAGACGCGCGATGAACTCGTCCTGGTCCAGGTATTCGGCGATCTCGCAGTCGACAAGGTTCGCGCACTTGTCGGCGTTGGAAAGATTGTCGACGGCGAGGATCGCGCTCTCACCGCGCTGGTTCAGCGCGCGGACGATGTTGGCGCCGATGAAGCCGGCGGCGCCGGTGACGACGGTGTACATGTCAGGATCCTGCCCGGTTCAAAGCTCGAGGTCGATCCGCCCGACGTTGGTCGTGACGATCGGTACGCGCGGCGCGAGCGCGCAAAGCAGCTCGTAGCCGACGGTCGCCGCCGCCATCGCGACATCGTCGACGGGCAGCCCTTCGCCCCAGAGCACGACGGGGCTGCCGACGCGCGCTTCGGGTACGTCGGTGAGATCGACGGTGAGCATGTCCATCGACACCCGTCCGGCCATGCGGACCTTCTTCCCGCACACGAGCACCGGCGTGCCGTTCGGCGCGTGCCGCGGGTAGCCGTCGGCGTAGCCGCAGGCCACCACGCCGATCCGATGCGCGCGCGACGCCGTGTACGCCGCGCCGTAGCCGACGCTGTCGTTGGCCTTGAGGTCCTGCACGGCGATGATCTCCGAGCGCAGCGTCATCACCGGCTGCACGCCGATCATCTCGGCCGTGTCGAACGGGAACGGCGTCGCGCCGTACAGCATGATGCCGGGACGCACGATGTCCCCGCCGACTTCGCCGAAGCGCACGATGCCCGCCGAATTCGCGATCGATCGCGGGTACGGCATTCCCTTGCACGCCGCGTCGAACGCCGCGACCTGCTCCTTGACGCCGTCCTCCTCGTCCCCGCGCGCGAGATGCGTCATCAGGCGCAGCGCGGCGACGGAATCGCAATGCGTCAACCGCTCGACCAGCGCCGGCACCTCGCCGGGGCGTACGCCGAGCCGGTTCATTCCCGTGTTGATCTTGAGGAAGACCTCGAGCGGCCGCTCCAGGTGCGCCTTCTCGAGCATCGCCACTTGTTCGGCGTGATGCACCACCGCAGCCAGGCGCTTGGCGGCGAATTCGGGCAGCTCATCGGCCGTGAAGAATCCCTCGATCAGCAGGATCCGGCGCGTGTAGTGCGCCGCGCGCAGCGCGAGCGCGGCATCGAGCTCGGCGATGGCGAGTCCGTCGGCGTCCGAGAGCGCCGGCAGCACCCGCGTGAGACCGTGGCCATACGCGTTGGCCTTGACCACCGCGAGCACTTGCGTCTTCGGCGCGCGCACGCGCACCTGCGCGAGATTCGCGCGCAGCGCGGCTAGGTTGACCTGGGCGAACAACGGGCGGGCCATGGCGCGCGAGCGGGTGGTGGGCAGTGTTTCGGGTTGTCGGCGAAAGACGTCCGGGGATGACGCGGCGGCCGGCCGCGCGGCTGCGGCCCACCCCCAATCATGGTATAAAGCGCTCGCCGCAGCGACGCTGTGTCGATTATACCCAATGCCCGCCGTCCATTGATGTGTACGACAAGCCTGGAAGCCCGATGAAGGCCGGCTTCTACACGATCATGGCGGCGCAGTTTTTCAGCTCGCTCGCCGACAACGCACTGCTGATCGCCGCCATCCGGCTGCTTGCAGGAGATGCAGGAGCCCGACTGGATGCAGCCGTCGCTGCAGCAGTCCTTCGTCGTGTTCTACGTCATCCTGGCCCCGCTCGTCGGCGCCTTCGCCGACTCGATGCCGAAGGGCAAGGTCATGCTGATCACCAACACGGTCAAGGTGGTCGGCTGCCTCATGATGATGTTCACCATCCACCCGCTCATCGCCTACGCGATCGTGGGCCTGGGCGCGGCCGCGTATTCGCCGGCGAAATACGGCATCCTCACCGAGCTCCTGCCGCCGCAGCAGCTCGTCATCGCCAACGGCTGGATCGAAGGCACGACCGTCGGCTCGATCATTCTCGGCGTGCTGCTGGGCGGCGTCCTCGTCTCGCCGAAGGTCGCGACGATGCTCCTCGGCTTCGACCTGCCGGTGATCGACACCGGCGTCGACACGCCGCCCGGGGCCGCGATCAGCGTGATCATGGGCCTGTACGTGATCGCCGCGATATTCAACAAATTCATTCCCGACACCGGCGTCGACCACCGGATGGTGAACCGGAACCCGTTCTATCTCATCCGGGAATTCGCGCACTGCAATGCGCTCCTGTGGCGCGACAAGCTGGGCCAGATCTCGCTCGCGACGACCACGATGTTCTGGGGCGCCGGCGCTACGCTCAAGTTCATCGTCCTCGCGTGGGCCGCCCAGGCGCTCGGCTTCGACCTGTCGAAGGCGTCGTACCTTCAGGGCGTGGTGGCCCTCGGGATTGCGCTCGGCGCCGTCGCGGCCGCGCGCTTCGTGTCGTTGCGCCGCGCCGTCGACGTGCTGCCGATCGGCGCCGCGATGGGGCTCGTCGTCATCTCGATGATCGCCGTCACGTCGCTGCCGATCGCCGCCGTGCTGATGGTCATCATCGGCGCCTGCGCCGGATTCTTCGTGGTGCCGATGAACGCGCTGCTCCAGCACCGCGGCCATGTGCTCATGGGCGCAGGCCATTCGATCGCGGTCCAGAACTTCAACGAGAACATCGGCATTCTCGTCATGGTCGGCATCTACGCGCTGATGGTGCGCGCGGGCGTCAACATCAACGTCGCCATCATCCTGTTCGGCGTGTTCGTTTCGGGCGCGATGGTGCTCGTGATGTGGCGCCACCGCTCGAACCAGGCGCGCGGCGACTCGCTGCACCTCATCGGCATGGACCGGCGGGCGCCGGTGGCCGATCGCACCGACTAGATCATTATTGGCCGGTCGGGCAGCTCGTTGGCGCCGGCCCCGCCGGTGCGCGGGAAGTGGTCCGCGAGCAATGCGTTGAGCTTCGCGATGCCCGCCACGACGCCTTCTTCGAAGCGGCGCTCGCGAAACGCGGCCTCCATGTCGCGGCAGATACGTTCCCACGCGCTGTCGCCGACCTTCGCGTGAATCCCGCGGTCGGCGACGATCTCGACGTCGCGATCGGCGAGCAACAGGTAGACGAGGACGCCGCAATTCTCCTCGGTGTCCCAGACGCGCATCGCGCCGAACACTTCCAGCGCTCGCTCGCGCGGCGATAGACGCTTCAGCACGCGTCCGAGCGGCAGCGACGCCTCGACCACGACGCACACCTGTCCGCGATGACGTTTCTCGCCCTCGGCGATCGCCGCCTCGATCCGCGACAGCGCCGCAGGCGGAAACGCGCGCCGCGCGCTGTGGTGGTCGGTCGCCAGATGGCGCACGAACCGGTGCGGACTGCGCAAAGGTCTGGCCATCGTCAATCCCATCCGCCGGAGGCGCCGCCCCCGCCAAAGCTGCCGCCGCCGCCGGTCCATCCGCCGCCGCCGCCGAAGCCACCTCCGCCCCCGCCGCCGAAGCCGCCGGGAAGGAAGATGCCGCCGCCGCGCCGCCCGGCCATCGTCGAGGCCGCGCCGGCGAAGATCATCACGATGAAGCCGACGACGGCCGCGATGCCGGCGACCAGCAGCGAGCCGGCGACGAACCACGCCGCCGCGCCGACCACGCCGGCGCCGACCGTCGATCCCAGCAGCCGCCCGAAGATCGAGCGCAGCACCGCGCCGACCAGCGGGACGACGATGAACAGGATGAGCAGCATCGTGCCAAAGTCGAAACCGCCGCCGCGTTTCTGCACGTTGACATTGCCCGCCTGCCGCTCCGGCAGCGGCTTGCCCGCAGCGACGACGCCGATGATCCGGTCCACGCCCGCGTCGATCCCGGCGGCGAACTTGCCGTCACGGAACTGCGGGGCGACATTCTCGGCGATGATCCTGCGCGCGGTGGCGTCGGTCAGCGCGCCTTCGAGGCCGTAGCCCACCTCGATGCGCATCTTCTTGTCGTCCTTCGCGACGAGGAACAGCGCGCCATTGTCCTTGCCTTTGCGCCCGATCTGCCACTTTTCCGCGACGCGGAGCGCATAGGATTCGATCGGTTCCGGCTTCGTGGTCGGCACGACCAGCACCGCGAGCTGATTCGTGGTCCGAGCCTCCCAGTCGGTCAGCTTCGCGTCGAGCGCCTGCTTCTCCGCGGTCGACAGCGTTTGCGTGAGATCCGTGACGTGCGCCGTGAGCGGCGGGATCGGCAGGAGGCCGTCCGTGCCCGCTTCCCATTGCTGCGCGGACGCCGGCGCGGCGACGAGGAGCACGGCGAGAATCGCCGACGCAAATAGACGCGCGCGAGTCCGGATCGAGACGATCGGTGGTTTCATGCCGGGAAACCGGAAGGGCCTATGCGCGCTGCCGGGAACGCGATCACGGCCGCGTCCACGGCAACGTCGCGGGCCGAAGCGCCGTTCAGTACGCCGTCTTGGGCTCTTCGGCCTTGGTGGCCGGCGCCGGCGTGGCGGCAGGCGCGCGGCGCCGGTGTCGCGGCCGGCGCCGGTCGTCGCGGCCGGCGCCTTGTTGAAATCGACCTTCGGCGGCGCGCTGATCGCGGCTTCGTTCTCGACGGTGAAGTTGGGCTTGAGGTCCATCTTGAACAGCATCGCCGTCAGGTTGGTCGGGAACGAGCGCACCGTCGTGTTGTACTCCTGCACCGACTTGATGTAACGGTTGCGCGCGACGGTGATGCGATTCTCCGTGCCTTCGAGCTGCGACTGCAGGTCGCGGAACAGCGCGTCGGACTTCAACTGCGGGTAGTTCTCGACCACCAGCATCAGCTTCGACAGCGCGCCGGTGAGCTCGCCCTGCGCCTTGATGAATTTCTGGAACGCGACCGGGTCGTTGACGAGTTCCGGCGTCGCCTTGATCGAGCCGACGTTCGCGCGCGCGTTGGTGACTTCGGTCAGGACGGTCTGCTCCTGCGCCGCGTAGCCCTTCACCGTGTTCACGAGGTTCGGGACGAGGTCGGCGCGGCGCTGGTACTGGTTCAGCACCTCGGACCAGCCGGCCTTGATGCCTTCGTCCTGCCGCTGCAGGTCGTTATAGCCACAGCCGCCGAGCGCGAGCGTCGCGAAAACAGCGAGTAAGGCGGCAAGCTTGCGGATCATGTGTCCTCCGGAATGGTGGCAGTCGCGGGAAGGAGCCCGCGGTCGCAACAATGGGGCCGACGGCGCCCTTATGCAAGCGACGATGCGACGAATCGCGCGCCGCGGGGATGAATGTCGACGTCTCCGTTCACGCAACGCCCGCCAGGGTGCGCCGCGCAAGCAGCAGATCTTCCCACGCCTTCGCCTTGTCGGGCAAATTGCGCAGCAGGTACGCGGGGTGATACGTCACCACGAGCGGCACGCCGCGGTAGTCGTGCACACGCCCGCGCAGGCTGCCGATCGTCGCGTCGACGTCGAGCAGCGTCGTCGCGGCGCTCTTCCCCAGCGCGACGATGAGGCGCGGCCGGATCAGCTCGACCTGCCGGTCGAGGTACGGCTGGCAGGCCGCCGCTTCGGCGGGTTCCGGCGTGCGGTTGCCGGGCGGGCGGCATTTCACGACGTTGGCGATGTAGACGTTGGCGCCACGCGCAAGTCCCAGCGCCGCGAGCATGCTGTCGAGCAGCTTGCCCGCCTGGCCCACGAACGGCTCGCCCTTCGCGTCCTCTTCCGCTCCGGGTCCCTCGCCGACGAACAGCCACTCGGCGTTCGGGTCGCCGACGCCGGGGACGCTTTTTTTGCGTGCGCGGCAAAGCCCGCAGGCGGTGCAGGCCTCGACGTCGGCCGCGAAATCGCGCCATTCGAGCGCGGCGATGCGCGCCGCTCGATCGACCGGCGACGCGTCAGCGACAGTGACAGGGACCGCACGCTCGCGCAGCCGCCAGACGGGCGCGAGTCCCAGTTCGTCGAGAATGTCGTCGCGCGTGGGCATGGTGATCGCGGAATGGCGTCACGCCGCCGGCGGCATCGTCACCGGCCGCCGCATCACGAGCGCGTCTTCGCGAATCGCGCCCTCCTCCGCTGCCGGGTAATAGTTGTCGCGGCGGCCGACGGGCGTGAATCCTTCCGCCGCGTACAGCGCAATCGCCGGGGCGTTGCTGACGCGCACCTCGAGAAAAATCTGCTCGGCGCCGAGGTGACGAGCGTCGGCAATGAAACGGCGCAGCAGCTCGCGCCCGAGCCCTTCGCGCCGCGAATCCGGAACGACGGACAGGTTGAGGATCTGCGCTTCGCCGGGCGAGAGCATCAGCACGCCGTAGGCCACGATGCGACCCTCGCGCACGCCGACGCTGGCGTGGTAGCCGGCGGCAAGCGCGTCGCGGAAGTTGCCGGGCGTCCACGGCGCCGCGTGGATCTGCGCTTCCAGTGCCGCCACGTAGGCGACGTCGCCATCCTGCAGCGGCCGCCACTCGGGCTCGGGCACGGGGAAGTAGCGTGGAAGCGTCGACATCGTCGGATCAAAGGCGAGCGCCGGCGACGCGCTCGGCGGTGGTCAGCGCAACGCGGTGCCGCACGTAGAGGGGCAGCGCCAGCGCGGCGGCGACGCCTTCGCCCGCGACGAGCCGCGGCAGCGCGAGCTCGCCGATCGAACGCGCCGTCGGGCGCAGCGTCGCGTCGACGGACGCGAGCGCCAGTTCACCGGCAAGCGCCGGATAGGCGGCGAAGCCGTTCCCGGCGCCGCCAGCGCCGTCATGCGGCGCAGGCAAGCGCAACGTCGCGGGCGCCACTGCCACGGGCTCCATCCGGACGCGCCACGCGTCGCCGTCCGCCGCGTACATGGCCGCATAAACTTCGCGCATGCGCGCATCGAGGCAGGAGACGACGGTGGTCCACCCACGTGCGCGCCGCGCTTCCTGCGCGAGCGCTTCGAGCGTCGGCACCGCGACGACGGCGAGGTCCGCGCCGTACGCGAGACCCTGCGCGACGCCGCAGCCGATGCGGATCCCCGTGAACGATCCCGGCCCGGCGCCGAAGGCGATGCCGTCGAGCTGCGCGAGTTCCAATCCCGCCTCGGCGAGCGCCGCGCGCGCCATCGGCAGCAGGCGCTCCGAGTGCGTCTGACCGACGTGCTCGTCGCGTACGTGCCAGCGCCGGCCGTCGCCGACGGCCACGCTGCACCACTCGGTCGAGCTGTCGAGCGCGAGGATCCACATACGAGAATTCTACTCGACCCGCCGACGTAGAATGACGGGTTGCCCGTCGAAAAGCCCCCGATGCCCGAATCCAGCGTCCATGCCGCCGCGCCGCCGATCGCCGACGTGGCGTCGCTCGACCAGGAGGGCCGCGGTGTCGCGCGCATCGACGGCAAGGCCATCTTCGTCGAAGGCGCGCTGCCCGGCGAACGCGCCGTCATCACGACGCTCAAGCGGAAGCCGAACTACGAAATCGCGCGCGCCGACCGCATCCTCCGCGCGAGCCCCGCCCGCGTGGTCCCGCGGTGCCCGCATTTCGGGGTGTGCGGCGGCTGCTCGCTGCAACATTTCGATGCCGGCGCGCAGGTCGCCGCCAAGCAGCGTGCGCTCGAGGACGCGCTGTGGCACCTCGCGCGCGTGCGCGCCGACCTGCTGCTGCCGCCGATCCACGGTCCCGCGTGGGGCTATCGGCACCGGGCGCGGCTGTCGGTGCGGCATGTACCGAAAAAAGGCGGCGTCCTCGTCGGCTTCCACGAAAAGAAGTCGAGCTATGTCGCCGACATGACGTCGTGCGCGATCCTGCCGCCGAAGGTCTCGGCGCTTCTGCCGCTGCTGCGGCGACTCGTCGGCGAGCTTTCGATCCGCGATCGCCTGCCGCAGATCGAGCTTGCGCTGGGCGACCGCCACGATGGCGATCCGCCGGCATGCGCGCTCGTGCTGCGCATCCTCGCGCCGTTGACGCCGGCCGACGAGGCGTTGCTCAGGGACTTCGCCGACGCCCACGACATCGAATTCTGGCTGCAGCCGGCCGGCCCGGAGACCGTGGCGCCGTTTCTGCCGGCGCCTTCGCGCCTTGCCTACACCCTGCCCGAGTTCGGCGTCGAGTTCCCGTACGCGCCGACCGAATTCACGCAGGTGAATCCCGCGATCAACCGCGTGCTGGTGCGCCGGGCGATGACGCTGCTCGATCCGCGCCCCGGCGAGCGCATCGCCGACTTCTTCTGCGGCATCGGCAACTTCACGCTGCCCATCGCGCGGCGCGGCGCAAGCGCCGTCGGCATCGAAGGGAGCCCGGTGCTCGTCCGGCGCGCCGGGGAAAATGCGGCGCACAACGGCCTCGCGGGCCGCGCGACGTTTCGCGTGGCAAACCTGTTCGCCGCCACGCCGGAAAGCTTCGAGGCGCTGGGTCCGCTGGACAAGATACTGCTCGATCCGCCGCGCGAAGGCGCGATCGCGGTGGTCAAGGCGCTGCCCGGCGACGGCGCGCCGGCGCGCATCGTCTATGTGTCGTGCGCGCCGGCAACGCTTGCCCGCGACGCCGAAGTGCTGGTGCACAGCCATGGATACACGCTGGCCGCGGCGGGCGTGATCAACATGTTTCCGCACACCGCGCACGTCGAGTCCATCGCGCTGTTCGAGCGCTGAACGCGCGTTATCGCAGGAAAACCTGCAAATCGACCCCCGCGAGGACGAGGATGGCCGCGAATGTCGCCGCGACGCCGAGGCTGCGGCCGATCGACACGCCCGCGGTGCGCGCAAAGCCGAGCGCGTGCGAGACCCGGCCCGCGACGAGCGCGATGCCGCAAGCGTGAAGCAGCGTCGCGCCGGCGCCGGAGAGCTCTGCGACCAGCATGAGGATCAGCGCGATCGGCACGTACTCGATCGCGTTGCCGTGGATGCGGATTGCCCGCGCGAGCCGCCGGTCGCCGCCGTCGCCGATGCCCGCCCTGGTCGACCAGCGCAGGAGAATCACGCGCACCGCGAGCACCACGATGATCAGGGCGCAAAGAGCGGCGTAGAGCGCGGTTATCCGCGCCGAATCAGTCGTCATCGAAGTCGCCCTCGTCCATCCACGCCATCTGGATCGCCTCGAGGATCTTTTCGCCGCTGTGTTTCGGATCGTCGTCGAAGCCCGGCAGCGCCAGCACCCATTGGCGCAGGTCGGTGAAGAGCACGGTCCGGGGATCCGTGTCGGGGCGGGCCTCGGCGAGCGCGATGGCGATCTCGCGCGTGTCGGTCCATTTCATGATCAGTGCTTCTCTTTCGCGTAATTGATCGTGTAGCGCGGTATCTCGATCTTGAGCGGCGCGTCGTCGACGATCGCCTGGCACGATAGGCGCGATTGCGGCGTCAGGCCCCAGGCGCGGTCGAGCAGGTCATCCTCGTCCTCGCTGGACGGCGACAGCGACGAGAGGCCCTCGCGGACGATCACGTGGCACGTCGTGCACGCGCAGGATTTCTCGCACGCGTGCTCGATCTCGATGCCGTGCTCCAGCAGCGCGTCGCAGATCGACACGCCCTTCTCGACGTCGAAACTCGCACCGTCGGGGCAGATCTCGGGATGCGGAAGGACGTCGATGCGCGGCATGGCGGATCAGGTCAGGGCGTCGATGCGGCGGCCCTTGAGCGCGCGCGAAACGCTGCGGTCCATGCGCCGGCTCGCGAACTCGTCGGTGGCCCGGTTGAGCGCCGCGGTGGCGGCGGCGAGCGCGCGATGATCGTCGCCGTCACGCAAGCGCGCGACCGCCGCGAGCGCCGCTTCGATCGCGCCGCGCTCGTCCGGCGACAGCAATTCGCCATCAGCCGCCAGCGCATTGCGGGTCGCCGTCGCGATCTGGTCCGCCTCGACCTGCGCCTCGACGAGCGTCCGCGCCGCCATGTCGTCCGCCGCATGGGCGAACGAGTCCTGCAGCATCCGCGCGATTTCGCCGTCGGAAAGACCATACGACGGCTTGACGACGATGGCCGCCTCGACGCCCGCGGTCAACTCTCGCGCCGACACCGACAGCAGGCCATCGGCATCGACCTGGAAACTGACGCGCACCCGCGCCGCGCCCGCGGTCATCGGCGGAATTCCGCGCAGCTCGAAGCGCGCCAGCGAGCGGCAGTCGGAAATCTTCTCCCGCTCGCCCTGCACGACGTGGATCGCGATCGCCGTCTGGCCGTCCTTGAAGGTCGTGAATTCCTGCGCGCGCGTCACCGGGATCGTCGAGTTGCGCGGCACGATCTTCTCGGTCAGGCCGCCCATCGTCTCCAGCCCCAGCGAGAGCGGGATGACGTCGAGCAGCAGCCAGTCGTCGGCGCCGTCGGCTTTGCGGTTACCGGCAAGCGCGTCGGCCTGGATCGCCGCGCCGAGCGCGACGACCTGGTCGGGGTTGAGATTGGTGAGCGGCGGCTGCGCGAAAAAATCGCCGACCGCCTTCTGGACCTGCGGCATCCGCGTCGCCCCGCCGACCATCACCACGCCCTTGATGTCGGACGTCGAAAGCGCGGCATCGCGCAGCGCGCGCTTGACCGGCCCCAGCGTCTTCGCGACGAGATTCGCGGTGATCGACGTGAACGTGGCGACGTCCAGCGTGACGTCGACCTTCTTGCCCGTCGACAGCGTCGCGACGATCGGCGCCGACGCATGCAGCGTCAGGTTTTCCTTCGCTTCGCGCGCCTTCAGCATCAGGAGACGCGTGTCCTCGGGCGACAGCGGAGGCAGCCCCGCGGCCTCGATGACCCAGCAGTAGACGCGGTGGTCGAAATCGTCGCCGCCGAGCGCCGAGTCGCCATTGGTCGCGAGCACCTCGAAGACGCCCCTGGAAAGCCGGAGGATCGAGATGTCGAACGTGCCGCCGCCCAGGTCGTAGATCGCGTAGGTGCCTTCGGAAGCGTTGTCGAGCCCGTACGCGATCGCCGCGGCGGTGGGCTCGTTCAAAAGGCGCAGGACCGGAAGGCCCGCGAGCGTGGCCGCATCCTTGGTCGCCTGCCGCTGCGCGTCGTCGAAGTACGCGGGGACCGTGACGACCGCGCCGGCAAGCGCACCACCGAGGCTCGACTCGGCACGTTCGCGCAACGCGCGCAGGATGTCGGCGGAGACTTCGACCGGCGTCTTGACGCCGCCGCGCGTGGCGATCCGCACCATGCCGGGATCGTCGACGAAGCGATAGGGAAAGCGTCGCGCATCCGAAAGATCGGAAAGGCCGCGCCCCATCAGCCGCTTCACCGAGACGATCGTGTTCTGCGGATCCGCGGCCTGCTGCGCCTGCGCGACGTGACCGACTTCCACGCCCGTCTCGCAGTAGCGGACGATCGACGGCAGCAGCGGATGCCCGGCATCGTCGGGAAGCACCACCGGGATGCCGTTACGCACGGTCGCCACGAGCGAATTCGTCGTGCCGAGGTCGATGCCGACCGCGCGCCGGCGCTTGTGCGGCGCGGGCGAGGCGTCGGGCTCGGCGATCTGCAGGAGCGCCATGGTCAATGCGCGCCCACCGCCGGCGCTTCCGCGCGTTGCAGCATGCGCGCCGCCGCGTCACGAAAACGATCGTCGTCGAACGCCCGCGCAAGCGCCCTGCAACTGTAGGTGAGCTTGATCGCGTGATCGTCGGACTGCTCGACCGCGGCCGCGAACAGAGTGTTCCAGTCGTCGCTCCCGGCCGCACGAAGCGTCATCTTGGGCAGGGCGGCTGCCCCGACCGCGACATGCATCGCGAGAATGCACTGCCAGAAGGTGCGCAAGACCGTACGATCGATCGCGTAGTGATCGTCGATGACCTTCAATGCATGCGTCGCGGTGACGAGATGCACCGTGTAGATGGACGGCTTCGTCAGATACGTTTGCAATGCGGCATCGGCGAGCGCGCGCAACGAGAGCTGTCCTTCGTCGATCGCAACGCCGGCGGCATAGGCTGGCGCACGCATTCCGCCGCGGATTGCACCGATGATGGGCCCGCGCGCCTCGGTCGCGACAATGCCCTGCGCATGCGCTGCATCGAACGCGTCCCGCATCGACCGCGACGACGCGGAGCCGCGCGAATCGTCGTTGCCGAGCGGATCGAACGCGCTGGCGAGATACGCGAGTCCGGCCGCAATTTCGTCGCGCGCTCCGAGGTCGAGGCCATAGGACAAGCGGATGATGGCGTGGAATCCCGCGGCGGCCAGGCCGTCCAGCAGCCGCGGCAAAAAACGCGCGAGCACTGCGTCGACGTCCGAACGCGAGAGCTCGTCGGTGAAGAACGCGCGGAAAGGCATGTACGCGCGGGGCTCGCCGAGCCGCCGGTCCCAGCAGCCTGCATCGATCGGCTGCGATGCCGCGGCGCGTACCGGTGGAGCTCGCGTGGCGGCAGCGGCGATCGTCTCCAGCCGGGCGGAACTCGCCCCCATCCGGTACAACGCGATCAACACCATCGGCAAATGCATGCTGAACCCGCTGCCGTACATTGCCGCGCCGCGGCCGTGGTCGGCCAGCAATCGCAGCAGCGTCGCCCGCGCGTCCAACCCGCAATCGTCACGGTCGTCTGGCGCCATCAGTCATCCAATCCGGATTGCATTTCGTCGATGTCCGCCGCGAGCTTGGCGAGGAACCGGAGCTGACGCACGTCCGCGCGCGCCGCGTCCCACGCGCCCTCGGCGTCGAGCCGCGCAGCAAGGCGTTGCTCGAGCTCCTGCGCATCGGCGCGGACCTCGGCGGCCAGCGCACCCAAGCGCGCCGCATCGTGCGCTGCGAGCGCTTCTTCCGCGGCTTCGCGGCGCTCGAGCTGGCGCTCCAGGAATTCGTACGGCAGCGCGGTGTCCGTCTCCGCGAACGCCTCGATGCCGTGTAACGACAGCAGGTACTGCGCGCGCGCGACCGGATCGCGCAGCGCCTGGTAGGCCTCGTTGACGCGGGCCGACGACTGCAGCGCGAGCCGCTGCTCCGCCTCCGGCGCGCGCGCAAAGCGGTCCGGATGCACTTCGCTTTGCAATTCGCGGTAGGCGCGGTCGAGCGACGCCGTGTCGAAGCGGAAGCGCTCCGGCAGGCCGAAAAGCTCGAAGTGGTTGCGGGAGAAATCGATCATCGGACTAGGGCAGGCACACCGAAAGACCGCCGAGAATCGAGCAGAGCGGCGCGATGCGAGGCGCCGCGGAGCTTTCGACCGGAACGTACACGCGAGTACGTGAGGATCGAAAGCGAGCAGCAACAAAGTAGCGCGTCGCTATGCGATGGTTATCGACGGTCTTAGACGTTGAAGCTCTCGCCGCAGCCGCATTCGTCCTTGACGTTCGGATTGTTGAACTTCAAGCCTTCGTTCAGGCCCTCGCGCGTGAAATCGAGCGTGAGGCCGTCGAGAAACGGAAGGCTCTTCGGATCGACGACGACCGTGACGCCGTGGCTCTCGAAGCGCAGGTCCTCGGGACGGAAATCGTCGGCGAACTCGAGCTTGTACGCGAGCCCGGAGCAGCCCGATGTGCGCACGCCGAGGCGCAGCCCGACGCCCTTGCCGCGCTTGTCGAGCTGGGTCGCGACGTGCTTCGCCGCGGTTTCGGTCAGGGTGATCGACATTTCGTATTCCGGAACGTGGGTTGGCCGTCAGTCCGCGGCTTGCGGTGCACAGGCGGGCGCGGAGGCGTCGCCCTCGGCGCCCTCCGCATGCTTGGTCCGATAGTCCGCGACCGCCGCCTTGATCGCATCTTCCGCGAGGATCGAGCAGTGGATCTTGACCGGCGGCAACGCCAGCTCTTCGGCGATCTGCGTGTTGCGGATCGCCACCGCCTCGTCGAGCGTCTTGCCCTTCACCCATTCGGTGACGAGCGACGACGACGCGATGGCCGAGCCGCAGCCGTAGGTCTTGAACTTGGCGTCCTCGATGCGGCCGTCCGCGCCGACGCGAATCTGCAGCTTCATCACGTCGCCGCAGGCCGGCGCGCCGACCATGCCCGTGCCGACACCGTCGGCGTCCTTCGCGAACGAGCCGACGTTGCGCGGATTTTCGTAGTGGTCGAGTACCTTGTCGCTGTATGCCATGGTGCTGCTCCTTGAATCCGTGAACCTAGTGCGCCGCCCACACGACCGAGTCGAGGTCGACGCCGTCCTGGTGCATTTCCCACAGCGGGGAGAGTTCCCGCAGCTTCGCGACCTTGCGTTTCAGCAGGTCGATCGTGTAGTCGACGTCCGCTTCGGTCGTGAAGCGGCCGATGGTGAACCGGATCGAGCTGTGCGCGAGCTCGTCGCTCCGTGCCCAGCGCGCGCAGCACGTACGACGGCTCGAGCGAGGCCGACGTGCACGCCGACCCGGACGACACCGCGATTTCCTTGATCGCCATGATCAGCGATTCGCCCTCGACGAAATTGAAGCTCGCGTTGAGGTTGTGCGGGACGCGGTGCGCCATGTCGCCGTTGACATAGACTTCCTCGATCTCCGAGAGGCCCTTCCACAGCTTGTCGCGCAGCTTGCGGATGCGCTCGTTCTCGGCGGCCATCTCGGCCTTGGCGATGCGGAACGCTTCGCCCATCCCGACGATCTGGTGCGTGGGCAGCGTGCCCGAACGCATGCCGCGCTCGTGACCGCCGCCGTGCATCTGCGCTTCGATGCGCACGCGCGGCTTGCGGCGGACGAACAGCGCGCCCATGCCCTTCGGGCCGTAGGTCTTGTGCGCCGAGAACGACATGAGGTCGACCTTCAGCGTCGCGAGGTCGATCGGCACCTTGCCGGTCGCCTGCGCGGAATCGACGTGGAAGATGATCCCCTTCGCGCGGCAGATCTCGCCCAGCGCCGCGATGTCCTGGATCACGCCGATCTCGTTGTTCACGAACATCACCGATACGACGGACGTGTCCGGGCGCAGCGCCGCCTTGAACGCCTCGATGTCGAGGAGGCCGTCGTCCCTGACGTCGAGGTAGGTGACCTCGAAGCCCTCGCGCTCCAGCTCACGCATCGTGTCGAGCGTGGCCTTGTGCTCGGTCTTGACCGTGACGAGGTGCTTGCCCTTGTCCTTGTAGAAATGCGCGGCGCCCTTGAGCGCGAGGTTGATCGATTCGGTCGCGCCGGAGGTCCAGACGATTTCGCGCGGGTCGCAGTTGACGAGCGCCGCGACGTGCTCGCGTGCTTCCTCGACCGCCTTCTCGGCCTCCCAGCCGTAGGCGTGCGAGCGCGATGCCGGGTTGCCGAAATGCTCGGTCAGCCAGGGAATCATCGCCTGCGCGACGCGCGGGTCCACCGGCGTCGTCGCCGAGTAATCGAGGTAGATCGGGGTCTTCATGAGCAATTTTAGGGTCGGCCAGGCGTCGCGGTTGCTGATATAGGTCAGTTAATCGTCTCGGGCAGGGGCTTGCGCGTCGCCGCGGGCGGCCGGTGATCGTGCATCACGTTGACGTCGGGCTTGTCCTGGGCGGCGACGAGTTGCGCGAGGCTGACCGAGCGCAGGTACGCGAAGATGTGCGCGTTGAGGTTCGTCCACAGCTCGTGCGTCATGCACCGCTGGCCGTCCTCCGTGCAGTTTTCGGCGCCGCCGCACTTGGTGGCGTCGATCGGCTCGTCGACCGCGACGATCACGTCGGCGACCGAAACCGCATCGGCCGCGCGGGCGAGGCGATAACCGCCGCCCGGGCCGCGGACGCTTTCGACCAGCCCGGCGCGCCGCAGCTTGCCGAACAGCTGTTCGAGATAGGACAGCGAGATTTTCTGGCGGTCCGACACGCCGGCCAGCGTGACCGGGCCCTTCGTTCCGTGCATGGCGATGTCGATCATCGCCGTGACCGCGAATCGTCCCTTGGTGGTTAGACGCATAGTGGGTTACCTGTATCCAGTAGGTTGCCGGGCGCCTGGCGCAGGCTGGGCGCGAATGGTGATTCTAGTATTTCCGACTAGATTAGTCAACTAAAAGACCGACTAGTTCAGTCAGACTTCACTTAGTCTTTCAATCGATCATCTGGTTCAGCCGCTTCGGGTCGAAACCCTCGGCGGTGGCCCGAGCGTCGGCGAGGTCCACCCCGCCTTCCTGCAGCCCGGCGATCAACTTGTCGAGCCGCGCGTCGCTCGCCGCGGCATGGTCGATCAGGCGGTGGATCGCCTGCACGATCGGGTCGTTCATGTCCGCCGAGATCCCGTACGCCGAGAAACCCATCTTGGCGGCCTGGTCCTCGCGGCGGGCCTGATCCTCGCCCAAAAGGATCCGGGCGGGCACGCCGACGGCGGTCGCACCTGCGGGAACGTCGCGTACTACGACGGCATTGGAGCCTATCTTGGCCCCATCTCCCACTAAAATCGGCCCGAGAATCTTGGCGCCGGCGCCGATGACCACGCCTTTTCCCAGCGTCGGGTGCCGCTTGCCTGCATTCCATGATGTCCCGCCCAGCGTAACTCCATGATAGAGCGTGCAATCGTCGTGAATTTCCGCCGTTTCGCCGATCACGATGCCCATGCCGTGGTCGATGAACACCCGGCGGCCGATCGTGGCGCCCGGATGGATCTCGATGCCGGTGAGCCAGCGGCCCCAGTGGGCGAGCCAGCGGGCCAGCCAGCGCCAGCCCCACCGCCACAGCCGGTTGGGCACCAGCCGGTGCCAGACGAGCGCATGCAACCCGGGATAGCAAGTAAGCACTTCCCAACGGGAGCGCGCGGCCGGATCCCGGTCGAACACGACGGCAATGTCTTCTTTCAGGCGGTCGAACATGAGCGCCATTCTCGCATTTCCGACTGATGCGCTCAACTATTGGGGTGACGAAACGCGGGAACAAGGGCACCGGCGGCCCGTCACTTCAGCAGGATGGCGACCCCCAGCAGTCCGACGGTGACAAACGCGAAGAGGACGGCGTAGGAAATGAGAAGGACGAAGGAGCGCAGCGCAATCCCGATCCACGACCCGCGGTACACGACGCGCATCGACCAAAGCATGTAGACCAGCATCCATACGATCACCAGCGCGCGCAGGAGATCGATGAACACGGTCGCCGCGACGATGCCGAGGAACAGGAACGCGTGGTTGTGCGCGGCGAAGACGATGTGCTCGGAATACAGCCGCGGACGGCCCGGATGCCGGCGCCCGCGGCCGAGATAGACGAGCTTCAGCAGCAACGCGAACGCGGGGAGCAGCACGAACATCGCATACGGACCGTAGCGCAGGACGCCGTCGGTGATCTGCACCTCCTTTTCCTTGCTCGACAGGTGGTTGAACCGCTCGATGCGCTTCTTGAGCGTTGGCACAACCTCCAATCCGCCCATGTCGAGGACATTGAACGAATCGTCCAGCGTGAGGCCGCCTTCGGACTTGCCTCCGGTTTCCGGCGCTTCGGCGTCGCCCTCCTTCGCCGGCGCTTCCGACTTGCTCTCCTTCGCCGGCGCCTTTGCCTTGGCTTCCTTTGCCGGCGCCGCGGACTTGTCCCCCTTCGCCGGCTTGGCCGGGGGATCGATGTGCACGACGTCGAGATCCCCGACTTCCACGACGATCCGCAGCGCCGCGAACAGCAGCAAGCTCGCGACGAGGAACAGCCGGGCGGGACGGACGTAGCGCTTGCGGCGGCCGGCGAAATATTCGCGCGTCAGGAATCCGGGCCGGAACAGCAATCCGCCGAGCGTCTTCCACAGCCGCCCATCGAGCGCGACCAGGCGCCCGCCCGCCTCGCGCATGAACTGGAGGAACGTCGGCGGTTTCGTCCGCGTTTCCTGGCCGCACACCGGGCAATAGGCGAGCGGCGCCGGCGCGCCGCAGTTGCGGCACGGCGGGTCGGCAGGCGGCGCGACGGCGACGGATTCCTCGGCCATGACGGGAACTTATGTCATCAGCGCACGAAAAGCGAGCCGCTCACGGTTCCCTGCGCGCGATCAGCTGGTCGATCCGCGCGACGATGCCGCGCAGGATGTTGACTTCCTCCTTCTCGAGACCGGCGCGCGCGAACAGCCGCCGCAATCGCGGCAGGAGTTTTTTCGGCATCTCCGGATTGAGGATGCGCATCGCGACCAGTGTCCGCTCGCCGTTCGCGAACAGCGCCTCGATCTCGTCAGCAGATGCCGGCGCGAAGCGCGGCGCGCGCCACACGTCGCCGCCGGTCGCCGCCACGCGCAATTCGTACGCGACGACCTGCACCGCCGCCGCGAGATTGAGCGACGCGTAATCGGGATTCGCGGGGATCGTCGCGACGAGCGCGCAGCGCGCCAGCTCCGCATTCGACAGCCCCGACATCTCGCTGCCGAAGACGAACGCGATGTCGCCATGCGGCGCGGTCACGACCGCTTCCATCGCGGCGGCGCGCACCGCCAGCACGCGGCCGGCGAATTCGCGCGGACGCGCGGACAGGCCGATGGCGAGCGCACATCCGGCGATGGCCTCGTCGAGCGTTCCAAGCACCGTCGCGCCGTCGAGAACGCTCGTGGCGCCGGTCGCCAGCGCGACCGCTTCCGGATCCGGGAACCGGCGCGGCGACACGAGCACGAGCCGCGTCAGTCCCATCGTGAACATCGCGCGCGCCGCCGCGCCGACGTTGCCGGGATGGCTCGTGGCGACGAGCACGATGCGGACGCGTGAGAGGAGGTCGGTTGCGGCGGTCATGCGGGCACCAGGCGAATCGGCGGTTACAATACGCGATTCCGCTCTTTGCGCACGGTCGCGGGCTCCACGCGACGGCCGGCCGCACAACCTGACGCCATGCATCCCACGCTCTCCATCGCGGTGAAAGCCGCGCGGCGCGCCGGCACCGTGATCAATCGCGGCGCACGCGACCTCGACCTCCTCACCGTCACGTCGAAGGGGCCGAAGGATTTCGTGAGCGAGATCGACCGCGAAGCCGAGCGGCAGATCGTGGAGACGCTGCTCACCGCGTATCCCGATCACGCGATCCTGGCGGAGGAAGGCACGGCCAAGGGCGACAACGCCGCAGCGGAGAACGTCTGGATCATCGACCCGCTCGACGGCACGACGAACTTCCTGCACGGCTTTCCGCAGTATTGCGTGTCGATCGCGCTCGCCCACAAGGGCCAGGTCACGCAGGCCGTGATCTACGACCCGTGCCGCAACGACCTCTTCACGGCAACGCGCGGCCGCGGCGCGTTTCTCAACGACCGCCGGATGCGCGTGTCGCGGCGCGCGCACCTGCGCGATTGCCTGATCGGCACCGGCTTCCCGTTCCGGGACGGCAGCTACCTCGACACCTACCTCAAGATGATGAAGACGATGATCGAGAGCACCGCCGGCCTGCGCCGGCCCGGCGCCGCCGCGCTCGATCTCGCCTATGTCGCCGCCGGCTTCTACGACGGCTTCTGGGAAATCGGCCTCAACCCGTGGGACGTCGCCGCCGGCAGCCTCCTCGTCCAGGAGTCGGGCGGCCTCATCGGCGACCTGTCGGGCGAAGGCGACTTCCTGCACGGCGGCCAGGTCATTGCGGCCAATCCGAAGGTTTTTGCCCAGATGGTCACGGCGCTCGCGCCGTTTAGGATGGAACCGGCGCGAGGGGAGCGTGCCTAACGACGGCACTCTCCCGGCGCCGTTTTTGTTCCGGGCACAGACTCGGCGCCCCCGTCGCAATTTGCAGGCTGGCGGCATTGGGCTACCATTGGGGTCTCAGCCGGCCGGAATAGGGCGATCTGATGCCAATGGCATCGAACTTGCTCGCCTGTGATCCCCCGGACAACGACGCAGACGGAGTTTCCATGAACCACCGGTCAACCGCTGCCGCAATCGCCTTTCCGCGTGCCGCCCGCCTGGGCGTCGCCCTGCTCGGCGTGCTGCTGCTCGCCGCGGCGATGATTCCCTCCGCCCGCGCCGAGAACGTCTACGCGCTTCGCGTGCGCCTCAACCCGGAGCTGGTGAAGCCGGGCCCGATCACGGCGGCCCAGCTGATGCGCCTCCAGATGCTCACCGGCACGACGTTGACGCAGGTCGGCACCACGCGCACCGGCGCGCTCGAGTTCGCGCTGGCCGAGCCGATCGACGCCGCCGTCCTGAAGCCGCGGCTGCGCGCGCTGCGCCAGGAGCGGACGATCCTGTGGGCCGAGCCGGCCTTTCCCGCCAACGCGAACCGGATGAAGCACCTGGGGGCGAGCCCCCGCGCCGCGGCGGCCCCGGCCTATCTCGACACGGGCCACAAGCTGATGGTGCGCATCAACGGCGACCTCCAGCCCGACTGGACGACGCTGCTGCCGCGCTTCATCAAGCTGGTCGGCGCCCCGCTCATCCCGGAGCGGCAGATCGGCAACGTGTGGGTCCTCGGCCTCATGCAGACGGTGCACACCGACGTGCTGGCCAACATGGCGCAGCGGCTCCAGGACGACCCCGCGGTGCAGTATGCCGATCCGGTCATGCGCCGGTTCCCGCGCTTTGTCCCCAACGACCCGTTCTTCCCGCAGCAGTGGTCGCTCACCGATCCCGTCGGCGGCATCAACGTCCAGAGCGCGTGGGACCTGCAACTGCAGACGGCGCCGGTCAGCACGATCATCGCGGTGATCGATACCGGCATCACCGACCATCCCGATCTCGCCGGTCGCCTCCTCCCGGGCTACGACTTCATCAGCGACGCGAGCTTCGCGCGCGACGGCAACGCCCGCGACACCGATCCGCACGATCAGGGCGACTGGCGCGACGACGGCGCCTGCGGCGGCTTCCCCGCGGCCCCGAGCTCGTGGCACGGGACGTTCGTGTCGGGGATCATGGCCGGCGACGTCAACAACGGCCTCGGCATGTCGGGCATCGACATCTACGCCCGGATCCTTCCGGTGCGCGTGCTGGGCGAATGCGGCGGCACCGACGAGGACGTGTTCGAAGGCATGCTGTGGGCGTCCGGCGTGCAGATCGCCGGCGTGCCGCCCAATCCGTACCCGGCGAAGGTGATCAACATGAGCCTGGGCGGCTTCGGGAGCTGCCCGAACGCGGTACAGGATGCCATCGACGACGCGCTGGCGCAGGGCTCGGTGGTCGTCGTCTCCGCGGGCAACGAATCGTCCGACACGTCGAACTTCGCCCCGTCCGGCTGCAACGGCGTCATCACCGTGGGCGCGACCAACCGCGCCGGCGACCTCACCTTCTACAGCAACTTCGGGCGGCGGATCGACCTCTCGGCGCCGGGCGGGGACTTCGACGACGGCGGGATCCTTTCGCTGTCGAACGACGGCCTGACCGTGCCCGCCAACCCCGCCTATGCGACCGAGATCGGCACCAGCGCATCCGCGCCGCACGTGAGCGGCGTGGTGTCGATGATGCTGGCGCGCGATCCGACGCTGACCTCGGGCCGCGTGCTCTCGATCCTGCAGGGCACGGCGCGCGATTTTCCGCTCAACTCGACCTGCCGCAACGGCACCGTGTGCGGCGCGGGCATTCTCGACGCGGGCCTTGCGCTCGCGAGCACGATCCCCGGCGGCGCGCAGCCTCCCGCCGGCGCCGTGGTCGTCGTCGAGTATTACCGCCAGGACCTCGATCACTATTACTACACGTCCGATCCCAACGAAATCGGCTTCATCGACAACAATCCCGCGGCGAACAACAAGCGGACCGGGCTGTTCTTCTTCGCGTGGACCGATCCCGCGTTCGCTCCTTACGGCGCGCAGCCGATGTGCAAGTTCTACGGGAGCAAGCAACTCTTCCTCGACTCGTTCTACTACACGGCGGATCCGTCCGAATGCCAGTTCGTCGCAAACAACTGGCCGGGCGTGTGGTCGCTCGTCAACCCCGCGGTGTTCTGGGTGGCGCCGGCGGACGCCGACGGCGCATGCGTGTCCGGGACGATCCCCGTCTACCGGTTCTCCAACAACCGGAAGGACTTCAACCAGCGGATGACGCTCGACCTGTCCGTGAAGCGCGCGATGATCAACCGCGCGTGGGTGCCGGACGGCGGTGGCCCCAACGGCGTGGCGTTCTGCTCTCCGATCTAGCGGCACGGTTCCAAACGAAACGGCCGGTGGATCGCTCCGCCGGCCGTTTTCATTTCCGGATCGCAAGGATCAGGTCGTGTCGGGACCCTTGACGGGCTCGTTCGCTGCCTCGACCGGGATCGGCGCGCCCACCGCCCATTCCTTCAGCAGCGCGTAGCCCACCGCGAGCAGCACCGGCCCGAGAAACACGCCGACGAATCCGAACGCAACGGCGCCGCCCAACACGCCCAGCAGGACGAGCACGAAGGGCAGCGCGCTGCCGCGGCTGATGATCATCGGCTTGAGGAAATTGTCGACCGACGACACGACGATCAGGCCCCAGACAAAGAGGAATATCGCCCAGCCCGTCTCGCCCCCGCTGAACAGGATCAGCGACGCCGGAATCCACACGAGCGGCGGGCCGATAGGCACGGGCGACAGGAAGAACGTGACCAGCCCGAGCAGCGGCGCCGCCTTGAAGCCGGCCAGCCACAGGCCAATCGCCATCAGCACGCCCTGCGCGATCGCGGTGCCGAGGATGCCGAGCACGACGCCGCGCACGGTCGTCGCGGCGACGAGCGCGAGGCGCCGGCCCCGCTCGCCCGCGATGCGATCGATCGCCGCGTGCAAGCGCGACACGATGTCGTCGCCGTCGCGCAGGAAAAAGAACGCGATGAAGATCGACAGCGAGAGCTGCAGGATGCCGCTCAGCAGCGTCGTGCCGCCGGCGAACAGCACCTTCTTCGCCGGCTCGATGAATTCCTTCGCGGCCGCGAAAAAGCGCGCCGTGTCGTGGACGAAGCCGCCCCACGTCGCGGACGCCCATCCGCCGACGATCGGGATCTGCGCGACCCACTCGGGCGGCGGCGGCGGGCCGGTCTTGATGAATTCCTGCACCTGCTCGCTGACGACTTCGGCGTTGTCGGCGATCGTGATGCCGACGATGATGAACGGCGCCACCACGGTTACCGCCATGAGGAGCACGATCAGGGTGGAGGCGAGCGTCGACCGGCCGTTCAGCCGGTTGCGCAGGTGGATGTAGAGCGGCCAGATCGTCGCGCACAGGATCGCCGCCCAGACAATGGCCGTGACGAAGGGCAGCAGGACGAGCACGCATCCGGCGATCAGCAGCGCGAGGACGGCCAGCGTGAGCGTGCGGTCGATGTGGGGTGGGGATTTCATCGCGCCGCTAGTGTACGGGTTCCCGCCGTTCCCACAAAGGGCCAAGGGCAAATGCCGGTGCGCGCCATGCTAAGCTTTTCGGTTCGATAAACCATCTCCTGCGCGCCCAGCACCCTTGGCCGCCCGTTCACCCGCACTCGCCAAGCTCACCCGGCCCAAGCTCTACGACGCGCTGCCGCGGCCGCGGCTCTACGCGCTTCTCGACGAAGCGGCGAAGCGGCCCATCGTCTGGATATGCGCACCGCCGGGAGCCGGGAAGACGACGCTCGTCGCAAGCTGGCTCGAGGCGCGCAATCGTCGCCACGTGTGGTACCAGGTCGACGCCGGCGACGCCGACCCGGCGACTTTCGTCCATTACATGCGGACGGCCGCGCAGGCGCTCGCGGGCAAGACGGCGGCGGCGCTGCCGCTGTTCACGTCGGAACCGCAGCAGGACCTCGCCCGCTTCGCGCGCGGCTTCTTCCGCGATCTTTTCTCCGCATTGCCGCACCCGTGCACGCTCGTCTTCGACAACTTCCACGAGGCTGAGACGCCCTCCGCGCAGCGCGCCGCGCTGGCGCAGGCGTTGGAAGAAATTCCGGACGGCAGCAACATCGTCGTCTTGTCGCGCTCCGATCCGCCGGCCGAGTTCGCCCGGCTTGCCGCGAACCTGCGCATCGCGCGCATCGACGAATCGGCGCTCCGCTGCACGGAAGAAGAAGCCCAGGCCATCCTCGGCAGCAAGCACGCCGAGCGCGCCGACCTGCAGCGGATCCAGCAGCAGAGCGAAGGCTGGGTGGCCGCGCTGGTGCTCCTGCGCGAGCACCTGAGCCGCGAGCACGCGGCGCTCGACGAGTCGCTCGGCGAAGGCAAGGATGCGATCTTCCAGTATTTCGCCGGCGAGATCTTCAACGGCGCGCTGCCGGAGAACCAGCGCATCCTGATGCTGACCGCGATCCCGCCGTCGATCACGCAGGCCGAGGCGGTTGCGCTCACCGGCAGCGAGGAAGCGCCGCGCCTGCTCGAATATCTCTTTCGGCGGCACCTGTTCACCGACCGCCGCCGCGGCGCCGAGACGAGCTACCACTACCACGCGCTCTTCCGCGAGTTCCTGCTCGAGGAGTCGCGACAGCGCGTGCCCGCGGACGAACGCCGCGCCGCGAGCGCGCGCGCGGCGGCGCTCGTGGCCGAGCGCGGGCACATCAGCGAGGCGCTCGCGCTCTATCGCGACGCCGGCGAGTGGGAGGCGATGCGCGCGCTGATTCGCGCCAACGCGCTCGACTGGGCGCGACAGGGACGCGCGCAGTCGCTGTCCGACTGGATCGAGACGCTGCCGGCCGCCATGCGCGACGGCGATCCGTGGCTGCAATACTGGATCGGGCGCGCCTGGATTTTCGTGAAACCGGAGCGCGGACGCCCGGCGCTCGAGCGCGCCTTCGAAGCGTTTCGCGTGGAAGGCGACCTGCGCGGCCAGGCGCTTGCGCTCAGCACGATCGTCACGGGTTATTACTACGAGTGGGCGAACTTCGCGCCGCTCGACCGCTGGCTGCCCGAATTCGAGCGCCTGCTGGGCGGCGGGCGGGACGCCGCACTCGATCACGAGAGCGAGCTGCGCGCCTATGCGGCCTACCTGATCGTGCTGCTGTTCCGCCGACCGGAGGACCCGAACCTCGAGCGCTGCGCGCGGCGCCTCGACGAGCTGATCGACGACGAGGACGACGTCAACGTCCGCATGATGGCGGCCTCCACGCTGTTCAACTATTTCAACTGGAAGACCGACGGCGACACGGCCACCGGGCTCGTCGCGCGCACCGAGCCGGTCGTCGCCGGACCGGACGTCACGCCGCTGATGCAGGTGTGGTGGCGCACGCACCTCTCGTTCTGGCACTACATCAACGGACGCTATGCCAATTCGGCGACGGTCATTGGCGAAGCACGGGCAATCGCCGAGCGCTACGGGCTCGAGGCCTATCTGTTCGAGATCGATCACGGCGAAGTCACCGCGCTCATCAGCAAGGGCGAGGTCGCGGCCGCGAAGGCGCAGCTGGAGGCGATGGAAAAGCGCCTGTCGCCCGCCCGCCGCATGGACTGGGCGTATTTCCACTACCTCCGGTCGATGCTCGAGCAACGACTCACGCGTTTCGCAGCCGCGGTGCAGGAGGCCGAGCGGGCGCTCGCGCTCGGCCGTGAAACCGGCCTGCCGGTCATGCAGCTGCCGCATTTCCTCGCGCGCCTCGCGCATTCGCGCAGCGCGGCGGGCGACCACGACGGCAGCATGCGCGCGCTCGACGAAGCGATTGCGGTGGCGTCCGACACGGAGCGCGGAACGTTCGAGCAAATGAAGGAGCTGATCGAGATCGACATCGACGTCGACGCCGGAAGGAAGCAGCAAGCCGCGAGCCGCCTCGCGCCGGTCCTCGCCGGCTACCGCGAGCGCGGGCAGCACGTCTTCCTGCGCAACCGCCCGGAGGTGGCCGCGCGCCTCTGCAATTTCGCGCTCGAACAGGGCATCGAAGCCGAATTCGTGCGCACGCTGATCGACAAGAATGCGCTCCCGCCGCCGGTCGCCGTGGGGTCGTCGTGGCCGTTCCGCCTGCGCGTGCGCGCGCTGGGCGGATTCGAGCTCGTGCGCGACGGGCTGCCGATGCGCTTCACCGGCAAGGCGCAGCAGCGGCCGCTCGACCTGCTGAAGCTGCTGATCGCGCAGGGCGGCCAGGACGTCGATACGCCGCAGCTGACGGCCGCGCTGTGGCCGGATGCCGACGGCGCCGCGGCGAAAACCTCGTTCGACACGACGCTCTTCCGCCTGCGCAAGCTGCTCGAGGTCGACAATGCGCTGGCCCTCGCCGGCGGAAAGCTGTCGCTCTCGCGCGCGCTCGCGTGGACCGACGTGTGGGCGCTGCAGGCGGCGCTCGATGCGGCGGAAAGCACGAGCGAGGATTCCGGGGCGGCGCCGACCCGCGTCGCGCGGCAGCTGCTCGATGCCTACCCGGGGCCGCTGCTCGGCGCCGAGGAAAACATGTGGATCGGCAAGCCCCGCGAGGTGCTGCGCGCGCGGTTCGTGCGCACGCTGATGCGCCTCGGCGAAGCGCTCGAGCGCGAGCGCGAGTGGGTCGCAGCCATCGACCTCTACCGTCGCGGCATCGAGGCCGACAACCTCGCCGAGTCGCTCTATCGCGGCCTCATGCGCTCGCTGGCGGCGACCGGCGACCAGGCCGAGGCGATCAACGCGTACCGGCGCTGCCGCGAGCTCCTCTCCATCGTGCTGGGGGTCGCGCCCGCCGCGGACACCGAGCGGCTGTACCGGGAAATCGCCGTCGCGCCCGGCAAGACAAGCCCGCCGTAAGTCCCCTGTAAGTCATCGGTAAGTCGGCGCCAGGCCTTTTGCCGGGGCCGGCGTAAGCGCGCGACCTCGGTGCGTCCCGGCGCGGCGGCGTCCGCGCGCGGCGCACAAAAACTTCTTTATCTACAAGGTGTTAACGCGCCCGCGTCGCGAAGGATCGGGGCGCGATCGCGATCCCGCGCGCATTTCCCGCATTCGTCAGCGATCGGCAAGTGGCCGCCTCGCACACTGCGGTCCATCGAGGGCTACCGCAGTGCGAGGGCGCCAACACCAAGAGGGAAACGACATGCAAAAACAAGAACGCAGGAAGCGGTCATCGGAATCCGGTCAACCCGGCGGCGACACGACTTCGAAATTGGCGGTGCCGGCAATCGAGCGTGAGCGTGGAGATGCGACGCCGGAGAGAAACGTAGGCAGCACGAAGGGGATGGACAGCAGCAAAGCAACCAAACGGAAAAAGCGATTTGTCTTGTAGCAGCAATCGATAGAACAGAGAAAGGAACAGCCGTGGAAGCGATTTACCTGAGAAGCCTCCGGATCGTGGGCAGCCTCGTGCAGAAGGCAGGACCCTATCTGCTGCTCGAGATCCTGCTGCCCGGCGGAACGCTCTTCGCGCTGCTCCTTTTCGTTTACCGGCGGCGCGACGATCTCATCGTGCCGCATGCGCGGCGCGCGAGCGCGGCCATCGCGCGGGCCACAGCCGGCCTGCGCGAACGGCTTGCGTACATCGAGTTGCCGCTGGGTATCGCCGCGTCCGCGTGGCGCGGCCGGCATCGCGAGCGCGACGGCCTCGAGGCATTCGCACCCTCAGTTCCAACCTGACCCGGAGAACCTCATGCAATCCACGACGAGCATCACGCAACCCGTAGCGGTTTCCTTCGCGCCGTCGGCGACCACCTGGCTCAAGCTGGCGATCGCCTACCTGATCGTCGGCGTCGGCTTCGGCATCGCCATGGGCGCCACCGAGAACTTCACGCTGCGCCCGGTGCACGCACACATCAACCTGCTGGGCTGGACGACGATGGCGCTGGCGGGTCTCATCTACAGCGTGTACCCGAAGGCCGCCGCAAGCCGTCTCGCGACGATCCACTTCTGGCTGCACAACAGCGCGTTTCCCGTGATGATGGCTTCGCTCACCGTGCTGTTGCTCGGCGACGCGCGCGCCATTCCCTTCCTTATCGCGGGCGAAATGGTCGCCGCGGCCGGCGTGATCGTGTTCGCGTGCAACATCTTCTTCAACGTCGAACTGGATTCGGCGCGCTCCGCAAGGATGCCGCAACGAGCCTGAGTCGCCACTATCGATCACTTGCCTTGCAGAAAATCGGGGGATGAAGCAATGGCGCAACTTGAAGCGGGAGGCGGCGTAAGATGACCGATCATGGACCTGTGCCGGTCGGCTCGCCATGATCGAATGGCGCATGCGGGCCCGGAGACCGGGAGCATCGATTCTGGACACCGACGCCACCAACGCCGCGGAAGTTGCGCGACTCGTCGCCGAACTGGAAGAAGCGGAGCTCTACGCGCAGCACTTGCGCGCGCTCATCACCGGCGTGCGCGACCAGCTCGCGTCCGGCAACGCCGAGCGCGCGTTGTCGATGCTGAACGAGGCGCTGAACGAGATCGACGACGCGACCGACGTCGTCGCCCACGGGCGCCCGAGGTAACGCGCGCCCCGCGAATTGGGGTTGGGGGGTCGGTGGCGGCTCTTAGACCTGCGTCAAATCAAATCCCGGAATCCGTGGGATAGTGGCGGGTGCACCGGCGAACTTTTCGCCTCCCGATAACGCACTCACGGACCCGACCATGAAAACCCTGTTCATTGCCCTCGTTGCAACGCTTGCCACCCAAGGCGCCTGGGCGGCCGACCCGCCCGCGGCTTCAGGCGCGCCCCCCAAGGACGCGATACACGCCGGCATCGCCAAGACACCCGACGTCGCGGACGTGAAAGTGCCGAAGGCCGAAGGCGCGAACGCGCGGACGGTCGCCCAGGTCAACACCGACCGCATGGCGCTCAAGGACAAGCCGGTCGTCATCCGCGCCAAAGTCGTGAAGTTCAACGGCGGCATCATGGGCAAGAACTGGGTCCACCTGCGCGACGGATCGGGATCGGCCGCCGACAACAGCAACGACATCCTGGTCACGAGCATGGACGAGGCGAAGGTGGGCGACGTCGTCATCGCCAAGGGCATCGTCAAGACGGACGTGAACCTGGGCTCGGGCTACGCCTACAAGGTGCTGGTCGAGGACGTGGCGTTTCAGAAGTAAGATTCCGCTTTTTGGGGGAATCATGCAAAGACGCCCGTTGGGCCGCACGGGCTTCACCGTCGCGCCGTTCGCCTTCGGCGGCAACGTGTTCGGCTGGACGGCCGACGAGGCCATGTCGTTTCGCCTGCTCGACGCGTTCGTCGACGCCGGCTTCAACCTGATCGACACCGCCGATTCCTACTCGCGCTGGGCGCCCGGCCATCAAGGTGGCGAATCCGAGACGATCATCGGGCGCTGGATCGCGAAGCGCGGCCGCCACGACGATGTGGTGATCGCGACCAAGGTCGGCTCGGACATGGGCCTCGGCAAGAAGTGCCTGCGGCGCGACTACATCGTCGAGGCCGTCGAAAAGTCGCTGCAGCGCCTGCAGGTGGACGCGATCGACCTCTACCAGTCGCACTGGGACGATCCGGACACGCCGCTGGAGGAGACGCTGGACGCTTACGCGCAGCTGATCCGGCAGGGCAAGGTGAAGGCGATCGGCGCGTCCAATCTCAGTGCCGAGCGGCTCGCCGAAGCGCTGGCGACGAGCAAACGTCTCGGACTGCCGCGCTACGAGACGCTGCAGCCGCAGTACAACCTCTATGACCGGGACACGTTCGAGGGGCCGCTCGCGAAGCTGTGCGCCGCCGAAGGGATCGGCGTCATCAACTATTACTCGCTCGCGGCGGGTTTCCTGACCGGCAAATATCGCTCGGAACAGGATTACGGCAAGAGCACTCGCGGCGGCGGCATGAAGAAATACCTGAACCCGCGCGGCCTGCGAATCCTGGGCGCGCAGGACGACGTCGGCAAACGCCTCGCCGCGACGCCGGCGCAGGTCGCGCTGGCATGGCTGATCGTGCAGCCTGGCGTGACCGCGCCCATTGCGTCGGCGACGACACTCGAACAGCTGAAAGAGCTGATCGCGGGGACGCGGCTCGTGCTGGATGCCGACGCGCTCTCCGCGCTAAACAAGGCGAGCGCTGCTGCCTGACGGGCGTCAATCCACGAACCGCAGCGCGGGGCACTCGAGGTAGCGGCGCAGCGGCTGTACGAACTCGGCGGCGTGCTGGCCGTCGACACCCCGGTGATCGACGACGACGACAGGTTCATCATCCTGCGCGGCACGATCGCGCGCGTGAAGAGCGGCAGCACCGTGAGCCGCCCGCGCTCCTTCCCGGAAATGCCAGAACGGCCCATCCCGCATTTTTGCGCTTCACCCCTGCCATCGCGCATTGCGTCCGGCCGCGCTGGAGCAGAGCCGCCCTCCCCCGTAATCTCGCCCCTGTGGCAAATTAGCCACTCGAGGACAAGGCAATGAGCAACGACAACCGCACCCCAGAAGCCGGCCGCACGACCGCTCCGGCCGCGCGACTCACCATCCGGCAAGCCTTCCGCGAAATCTGGCGGGGCATCGTCGTGGTGTGGTGGGCTTTCTTCGACTGGGTGGCTGTCGTCCAGTGGAAGGCGCTGGTGCTCGTGTCGCTCCTGGGCATGATTATCGGCGGCGGCATCCTGAAGCTGCCCACGCTGAGCTTTCTGATCATCGTCTCCGCGTTCATCATCAAGATCGTCGCGGGCGGCAAGCGCCGGGCGGAGGCGACCGCCAGCGAGGCCACGAAGCGGGCCGAGACCGAGCAGCTCGAGCGCACGGTGCTCGAGGCGCGCATGGAAGCGCTGCAGGCGCAGATCGAGCCGCATTTCCTGTTCAACACGTTGGGCAGCATCGATCAGTTGATTCAGACCGACCCGCCGCGCGCTTCGAAGATGCAGCAGAGCCTGATCCGCTACCTGCGCTCGGCGATGCCGGAGATGCGCGAAGGCCGCCGGCCCACGCTCGGCCAGCAGATCAATCTGTGCACCGCTTACCTCGAAATCATGAGCATGCGGATGGAAGAACGGCTGCAGCCCGTGATGCTCGTTCCGGAGGGACTCAAGTCGGCGGTGTTCCCGTCGATGATGCTGCAGACGCTTGTCGAGAATGCGATCAAGCACGGCCTCGAACCGAAACCCGAAGGCGGCAAGCTCGAGATCGCCGCGGAGATCGAGCATGGCCAGCTCGCCGTCCACGTGTCCGACACCGGGGTGGGCTTCATGCCCAAAGGCGAAGGCGGCGTGGGACTCGCCAACATTCGCGAGCGACTGAAGGTCTTGTACAACGGCCGCGCAGAGCTGATCATCACGGTGCTGCCGACGGGCGGCACCACGGCGACGATCAAGATCCCCTACGAAGTGGCCCCAATCCCACCCGCCACCTGATTCGACGACCGCCCGCATGCCCGCCGTCGCCCCGATCGCCCAACCGCCCCAACCGCCAGTCGTTGCCGACGACGAGCGTCTGATGCGCGAGCAGGTCATCGGACGCCTGAAGGACGCGTGGCCCGAGCTTCAGATCGTAGGCGAGGCGAGCAACGGCACGGAGGCGATCGCCCTCGTGCAGCGGGAGGAACCCGATATCGTCTTTCTCGATATCCGGATGCCCGGCATGAATGGCATCGAGGCGGCACGCGCGCTCGCCGGAAAGGTCCATGTGGTGTTCGTGACCGCCCACGACGAATACGCGGTCACCGCCTTCGAGCACGGCGCGGTCGACTACGTGCTGAAGCCGCCGGAAGCCGAGCGCGTGGCGATCACGTGCGCGCGCCTGCGCGAGCGGCTGACGCAGGCACCCGATCCCATGAACGATCTACTGGCGAAGCTTTCGGAACGAATTGGCGCCGGCGGCGTGAACAGCCGCGAGTACATGCGCTGGGTGCAGGCGAGTGTCGGCGCCAACATCCGGATGATCCCGACCAGCGAGATCCTCTTTTTCCGCGCCGAAGACAAATACACGCGGGTGCAGACCAAGGGGTTCGAGGCGCTGATAAGGAAGCCGATCAAGGAACTCCTCGATGAGCTCGATCCGGCCGAGTTCTGGCAGATCCATCGCGCCACGGTGATCCGCGTGGATGCGATCGAGCAGGTGAGCCGCGACTTTCGCGGCCACCAGGTCGTGCATGTGAAAGGCAGCGACGAAAAGCTCGAAGTGAGCCGCACGTTCAACCATCGGTTCAAGCAGATGTAGGCGCGCCCTGGCTTCCCGCTCGGTGACCAAACTATGTGGGAATGACCTGTGCGGGATTTGTGTACCGTGCAATCAAGGAACTGACCACAGCCGCACTTTCACTCATCAATTCAATTAGATGTAGTGGACAGAGGGCCGTCTGCGCGGGTCGGGAAGGCGGATCTTGTAGGACGCCCTCACATGACAATAGCATTGCCGCCACAGGGATTTAGCGTTAGGCTTTAGAGTCCTTCCTCACGAATAGGACGACAGCCATGGCCCTCTGGAAAGAGAACACTGCCCCCGCGCGGCCGAATCCCATGCCGCTCCCCGAAGCCAAGGAACCGACGCCTTACGCCGCGACCCCGAAGCCTGCCGAGGTTGTCCACCACACGTCCCCCGGTCGCTGCACCGACACATGTGCCGCGCGCCGAAGCCAGCGTGCCGCGCAAGGAATCGCTGATTGCAGGCGACATCACGATCGAAGGCAAGATCGAAGGCGGCGGCAGCGTGCGCATCGCCGGGCATTTCAAAGGCGACGTGAACGTGCAAGGCGATCTCACGCTGGAGACCGGCGCCAAGTTGACCGGCAGCGTGCGCGCCGACAACGTCACGATCGCGGGCGAGCTCGAAGGCAACGTCGAGGAAGCCACGCGTGTGGAGTTGACGCAAAGCGCGGTGGTGATCGGCGATGTCAAGGGCGGCACGCTGACCGTCGTGTCCGGCGCGCGCATGCGCGGTCACGCCGAATTCGGCTGGGGCGACGACAACAAGCGCGAAAGCAGGCAAGAGCGGCAACGGCGCGGGGCGTACGGTCAGCTGATGAATCCCGCGCGCCCGGGTGACCCCGGAGCGACGCGTGAGTGCCCGCATTGCCGCGAGACCATCCTCGAAAGCGCGATGGTCTGCCCGGCGTGCCGGCATCACCTGCGCTACGGTGCAAGTACCGATGCGCCACCAGCGCCGGCGCTCACCCCGTTGTCGGTCGAAGGCAGCATCCGGCATCCCCCCAACGGCGAGCCTTGGGAATACACCGTCGTCGTGTCGATCCGCGACGATCTCGGTGTCGAGATCGCGCGCAAGCTCATCGGCGTGGGCGCACTCGACGCCAACGAGCAGCGGAGCTTCACGCTGTCGGTCGAGGCGGTGCCGGCGAAGGCGAGAGCTCTCCGGCAAAGGCGGGACGCGGCATTGAGTGGTCCGCGATTTTTCCGTAGCGCGGCCACCGCTCTCTGCTCCGTATTGAAGCCGGCGGCTCATTTCGCGCCGCCCGGCAGAGCGCCGATCACCCGTCCGAGAAATTCGTTCAACGCCGCATCGTCCTTGATCCAGCGCACGACGACGACCAGGTCGTGCTCCCAGTCGATATAGATGATGTTGGCGCCGTTGCCCACGAAGCGCACGGCCGACGCGGGCGCGCTCGGCAGCGATTTGCGGTCGGTGTTGAGGTACCAGTTGGCGAATCCATAGTTCGGGTTGGCCGGGCCGGGTGTACGCGCGAGGGCAATCCATCGTTCGGAGACGATTTCGCGGCCCGCCCATTGGCCGCCGCGCAGGAACAGATAGCCGAAGCGCGCCATGTCCCACGCGCTGACGAACATTCCGCCGCCGAAGTGCCCGCCCCCGGTGACCGACTGCACCCGCTGGCCATCGATCTCGATCCATGAATTGCTCATAACCAAACCAGCGCCACGTGTTCGACGCGCCGATCGGGTCCATCACCTCCTCGCGCAGCACCTGCGGCAGCGGCCGGCGCCACACCTGCAGCGCGCAGAGCGCAAGGACGTTGACGCGGACGTCGTTGTATTTGAAATAGGTGCCGGGCGCGTGCAGCGGCCGGTTCGGCCAATCGGCGGGCGTTGCGCCGACGGGACGATCGGCCCAGTCGGGCACCTCCCACAACGTGCCGGACCAATCGCTCGTCTGGCGCAACAGCTGATCCCAGGTGATGGGCGCATTGTGCTCGGTACCGAAGAGCTGGGCACGCTCGGCGGTTGGCATATACGAGGATACGCGGTCATCGAGATCGCGAATGAGGCCGCGCTGCCAGGCGAGTCCGACGACGGTCGTCAGGAACGTCTTCGTGACGCTGTGCGCCATGTCGGCGCGCATCGTGTCACCCCATTCGGCGACGACGTACCCGCGATGCACGACGATGCCGTTGAGTGCCGCGCGCGTCTGCGTCGGGCCGAGAATCCTGTAGTTCGGTTCCCGCTTTCCGAATGTGTTTTTCAGGTCTTCGGCGACATCCTTCGACGAAGGATTTTCGTGGGCGACCGCATAGTCGATCGCGCCGCTCAACCGCGCCGCGTCGATGCCCAGCTCGGCGGGCGCCTTCCTTTCCCACGTGCCGCGCGGAGGAAAATAGTCCGCCGCGTGGCGATGCCGGCGGCGATCAGCACAGCGAGCGCAATGGCAAGACGCAATCCAGCACTCCGCATGGCGCGATCTCTCGTCAGCCGCGTCACGTGGAGCTACTCCACGAACAGCAACGCGGGGCACTCCAGGTAGCGGCGCAGCGCCTGCACGAACTCGGCGGCCTGCTGGCCGTCGACAACCCGGTGATCGAACGACGACGACAGGTTCATCATCTTGCGCGGCACGATCGCGCCGGAGCGAATCATGGGCCGCTCGACGATGCGGTTGACGCCGACGATCGCGACTTCCGGCGGATTGATCACCGGGGTGGTGACGATGCCGCCGAGTGGCCCGAGGCTCGTGATCGTGATCGTCGAGCCCGAGAGCTCGTCGCGCGTCGCCTTGCCCGAGCGCGCGGCTTCGGCGAGCCGCACCACCTCGGCCGCGCACGACCACACGTCGCGCGCTTCCGCGTGCCGCACCACCGGCACCATGAGGCCGCTCTCGGTCTGCGTCGCCACGCCGATGTGCACGGCGCCGTAGCGCGTCGCGATGCCCTTCTCGTCGTCGAAGCGCGCGTTCATCTGCGGGAACGACGACACGGCGAGCACGATCGCGCGCATGAGGAACGGCAGCACCGTGAGCCGCCCGCGCTCCTTGCCGCGCTCGTCGTTGAGCTGCGCGCGCAGCGCCTCGAGCTCGGTGACGTCGATTTCCTCGACGTAGGTGAAGTGCGGGATGCGCAGCGAGTCGCGCATGCGCAGCGCGATCTGCCGGCGCAGTCCGATCACCGCCACCGCGTGCTCGTCGTTGCGCTCGGCGTAGCGCGCAGCGCGCTCGGGCTTGGCGGTGCCGGCGCCCGCATAGCGCGCGAGGTCCTCGTGCACGATCCGTCCGTCGGGACCGCTCCCCTGCACGCGGCCGAGATCGATGTCCATCTCGCGCGCCTGGCGGCGAATCGAAGGCGACGCGAGCGGCTTGCTCGTTGACAACGGCGCGGTCGCGGTTGGCGCGGCTGCGGCCGGAGTCGGAGCGGCAGCGGCCGGCGGCGCAGTCGCGGTCCTGGCGGCAGCGACGGGCGCACCGCCTTCCACTTCGAGCCGAATCAATTCGCTGCCCACGGCGAGCTTGTCGCCCGCTTTCGCACCCAGCGCGAGCACGCGGCCGGACACCGGCGACGGAACCTCGACCGTTGCCTTGTCCGTCATCAGGTCGGCGAGCGCTTGATCCGCCTTGATCGCATCGCCCGCCTTCACGTACCACTCGACGAGCTCGACCTCCGCAATGCCTTCGCCGATGTCCGGCACCTTCACCACGTGGAGGCTCATGTCACTTCTCCTGCATCACGCGCCGGAACGCCGCGCCGACGCGGTCCGGTCCGGGAAAATAGGCCCACTCCTGCGCATGCGGATACGGCGTGTCCCATCCGGTGACGCGCTCGATCGGCGCCTCCAGGTGGAAGAAGCAGTGCTCCTGCACCAGCGCCGCCAGCTCCGCGCCGAAGCCGCTCGTGCGTGTCGCCTCGTGGACGATGACGCAGCGGCCGGTCTTCTTCACCGAATTGGTGACGGTATCGAGATCCATCGGCCAGAGGCTGCGCAGGTCGATGATCTCCGCGTCGATGCCGGTCTCGCGCGCCGCCGCGTCCGCCACCCACACCATCGTGCCGTAGGTGAGCACCGTGAGCGCCGTGCCGGGGCGAAACGTCGCCGCCGACTCGAGCGGCACCGAGTAGTAACCCTCGGGGACTTCGGCCTGCGGCAAGCCGGTCCACGGCACGACCGGCTTTTCGTGGTGCCCGTCGAACGGGCCGTTGTAGATGCGCTTGGGCTCGAGAAAGATCACCGGGTCGTCGCATTCGATCGACGCGATCAGCAGGCCCTTCGCATCGTAGGGATTGGACGGCATCACCGTGCGCAGGCCGCAGACGTGCGTCAGCAGCGCCTCGGGACTCTGGCTGTGCGTCTGACCGCCGTAGATGCCACCGCCGCACGGCATGCGCACCGTGATCGGCGCGGTGAAGTCGCCGGCCGAGCGATAGCGGATGCGCGCGGCCTCCGACACGATCTGGTCGTAGGCGGGATAGAAGTAGTCGGCGAACTGGATCTCGGCCACCGGGCGGAGCCCGTACGCGCCCATGCCGACCGCGATGCCGACGATGCCGCCCTCGGCGATCGGCGTGTCGAACACGCGCGACGTGCCGTATTTCTTCTGCAAGCCGTCGGTGCAGCGGAACACGCCGCCGAAAAAGCCCACGTCCTGGCCGAACACCACGACGTTGTCGTCGCGCCCGAGCATCACGTCCATCGCCGAGCGGATCGCCTGGATCATCGTCATCGAGGCCATCGTCACGTTCCCGCCTGCGCGCGCTGGCGCTTCAGATGCTCCGGCATGTCCGTGTAGACGTCCTCGAACATCGTCGACGCGTCGTGCACGTGGCCGGACGCGAGGCTGCCGTAGCTCTCGGCTTCCTTCTGCGCCGCGAGCACTTCCGCCTCCACTTCCTTCTGCATGCGCGCGTGGTCGTCTGCGGTCAATGCACCGATGGCCACCAGATGCTTGTTCAGCCGCTCGACGGGGTCGCCCAGCGGAAAGCGCTTCCAGTCGTCCGCCGGCCGGTACTTCGACGGGTCGTCTGACGTGGAATGGGCGCCGCCGCGGTAGGTGATCCACTCGATGAGCGTCGGCCCGAGCCCGCGCCGCGCGCGCTCCGCCGCCCACCTCGAGGTCGCGAGCACGGCCAGGAAGTCGTTGCCGTCGACGCGCAGCGAAGCGATGCCATTGCCGACACCGCGCCCCGCGAAGGTCGCGACCTCGCCGCCCGCGATCCCCTGGAACGACGAGATCGCCCACTGGTTGTTGACGATGTTGAGAATCACCGGCGCGCGGTACACCGCGGCGAACGTGAGCGCGCTGTGGAAGTCAGCCTCCGCCGTTGCGCCGTCTCCGATCCACGCCGAGGCGATGCGCGTGTCGCCCTTGATCGCCGACGCCATGCCCCAGCCCACGGCCTGGATGTACTGCGTGCCGAGGTTGCCCGAAAGCGAGAAGAAGCCGTATTTGCGCGACGAGTACATCACCGGCATCTGCCGCCCCTTGACCGGGTCGTGGTCGTTCGAGAGGATCTGGCACATCATGTCGACGAGGCCGTAGCCGCGCGCAATGAGGATGCCCTGCTGGCGATAGGTCGGAAAGCACATGTCGTCGGGCTCGAGGGCGAGCGCCTGTCCGACGCTGACGGCCTCCTCGCCCAGGCTCTGCATGTAGAACGACGTCTTCTTCTGCCGCTGCGCGATCAGCATGCGCGCGTCGAAGAAGCGCGTCTTCAGCATCGCGCGTAGCCCGGAGAGCAGCAGCTGCGGGTCGGCCTTCGGATCCCAGGGACCGACGGCGCGCCCCGTCGTCGTCGAGAACGCGGACCAGCGCATCGGCGACATCGACGGTCTCCAGCGGCCGGGTGTCGACAGCCGGCCGCCGCACCGCGCCGGCGGGCGACAGGTTGAGGTACGAAAAATCCGTCTCGCGTCCCGGGCGTCCGGTCGGCTCGGGGACGTGCAATTTAAGGGGGGGATACTGGCTCACTCGTCTTCCTCCAGGCCTCGTGGGCTTGTCGTTTTGGCCGCCCAGGGTCGGGGCGGGCCGCGCCGTGGAGCATAACGCCGAAGAAGAAAAACGGGAACTGCAGGGAGCTCGGGGCCCTTTCGCGGGAACTTCTTGCTACACTGAAATGCAGTGCGAGCCCGCGCGAATCAGCGGGCCGAATGAACGCAGGAGGAATTCCGGCGTGCACATTCGCTTCGTCGGCGCGAAGGCGGTCCCCCGCGGACCGATACGCGGCCGGCTGGCCCTTCCACTCATGCGGGAACAACGCGCGTCTTCGCGGACGCACGCTGAACGGCCGCGCCACGCGGCGTTGTCACATTACGTCAGCAGCCAAGGAGGACGGACATGTGCAAGATGTGTGATGAAGGAAAACCGCAGGTCCATGCTCGGTCGCCACGCGAATCGCGGCGCGATTTTCTGAAAGCCACGGCGGCGACCAGCGCCGCCGCCGGAATCAGCCTGTTCGGGGCGCGTCCGGCCGCGGCGGACATGGGTCCGCCCGACGACCACGGCCGACCGGGCCGTCGCTACATCATTCGCGGCGGCGCCGTGATGTCGATGGACCCGCAGATCGGCGATTTCCCCAAGGCCGACGTGCTGGTGGACGGCAACAAGATCGTCGCCGTCGGCCCGAATCTGAAAGCGGGCGGCGCCGGGGAGATCGACGCGCGCGGCCGCATCGTCATGCCCGGCTTCATCGACACGCACCACCACCAGTTCGAGACGGCACTGCGGAGCTTCCTGGCCGACGGCATCCTGCAGAACGACCACACGAACACCCCGAGCGGCGCCACCACGTACTTCGAATTCATCCTGCTGACCTTCGCCCCGGTGTACCGGCCGCAGGACGTGTACATCAACGAGCTGTTCGGCGGCTTGAGCCAGCTCGACGATGGCGTGACGACGGTGCACGACGTCTCGCAGATCCACCATTCGCCGCAGCACTCGGACGCCGCCGTGCAGGCGCTGCTCGACACCGGGCGCAGGGCCGCGTTCGGCTATTTCGAGAGCGCGGGGGCAGCCATTATCGGCACCAATCCCGGCAACAAGTATCCGGACGACGCGGTTCGCCTGAAGCAGAAGTGGTTCTCGTCGAACGACCAGCTTGTCACCATGATCATGGGCGGCGAGGTCTATCTTCCGGGCTACGAGAAGGCGTGGAACATCGGGCGCCAGCTCGGTCTGCAGATCGCGGCGCATATCCTCTCTCCGTTCGGCATTCGCCCCACGCTGGACCTGCTCGCCCAGGGCAAGGGCGGCGACAGCGGCACGCTGAAGCTCGGCGCCGACAATCTTTTCATCCACATGACCGGGATGTCGGACCTCGGTTGGCAGGCGGTCAAGGACGCCGGGGCGCAGGTCTCGCTCGCCGTGCCGATCGAGATGAACATGCGCCACGGGATGCCGCCCGTCCTCAAGATGCAAAGCCTCGGCATGGAGCCATCGCTCAGTGTCGACGTCGAGTGCACGCTGACCGCGGACTTCTTCACCCAGATGCGCTCCACGATGAACATGCAGCGCCTGCTCGTGAACCAGATGATCCTCGACACGGGCCTGCCGCCCAATCCCGAGGTCGCCTGGCCGCTGTCGCCGTTCAACCTTCCGGTGCAGCCCCCTGCCCTGCTCACCACGCGCGACGTGCTGCGCTACGCCACCATGAACGGCGCGCGGCACCTGCGGCTCGACAACAAGATCGGCTCTCTGACGCCAGGCAAGGACGCCGACATCATCATTCTCGACGCGACGGCGATCAACGTGGCGCCGCTGAACCAGGTGCCTGGAGCGGTGGTATCGCTGATGGATCGCACCAACGTCGAGACGGTGATCGTCGCGGGCAAGGTGCGCAAGTGGAAGGGCAATCTGCTCGACGTGAACCTGTCGCATCTGCGCAGCCAGATCGAGGACTCGCGCGACTACATCTTCGCGAAGGCGAACATCAAGCAGGACTTGTTCAGCAGCCAGTAATCGCTGGCTTGCCGGGGACGGACGCGGGGCGGCTGCGATCGAGCGCAGCCGCCCCGCGTTTTCTGTTCAAGCGTGGAGCACGCCCTTCGCCTGCTTTCCTGATTAGAATGCAGGTAATCCCGACTTGCCTCGCCCAAGGAGAAATCGTTGCAGACATGCTTGCGAACGACGTTGCTGTGGCTTGTCATCTCGCTCCTCATCGGCTGCCAGGCCGTACCGGGGCCCACCAACACGACGACCTGGCGCGACCCGGACTTCAAAGGGCCGCCGTTTCGCAAGGTCTTCGTCGTTGGCCTGAGTGCGCAGAGCCTTCGCGATCAGCGCGGGTTTGAAAATCTGATGGTATCGACACTGCAGAACGCCGGTGTCACTGCCATGCCCGGCTGGCAGTTCGTGCCGACCGATCGCACGCCCGATCAGGCGACGATTCGCGCGGCGGTCCAGCGGGCGGGCGCGGATGCGGTGCTGCTGGTGCGCATATCACCGGTCACCACCCAAGGCTCGCTCAACTACGGCATGGTGGGCGGATCGGCTCCCGTAGGCGCGGACATGACGGTAGGCTGGTACGAGCCCGGCCTCGTCAGCACCACCTATCAAGCGGCGACGATCTACACGACGCTGTTCGATGTCAGGACGGCGCGCCCGGTGTGGACGTTCAACCCGCCGACGTACAGCCCGTCGACGGTGGAGCAGGACGCGCCGCGTTTCGCCAGTGACGTGACCGGATTGCTGCTCTCGAATGGCCTGGTGACGGGCGGTTACTGACGCGCCGTTCCGTTCACATCGCGGACGCTGCCCGGGCGTTCTCCCCACCCTCCACCAACGAAAAAGCGACCGCACGGGTCGCTTTTTGTTTGGCGGAGCGCATCCGCATGCAGCAGGCGCAGCGCGCGCTATTTGCAGAAGGTGGCGACGATCGTTCCGGTGCCGCGATGTCCAGGCGCGGGTCCATAACCCGGGTCGGTCTTGACGACGACGATCTGTCCCCACTCGCCGGTGATGGTTCCTTCGGCCCTTTGATTATCGAACTGGGGACGATGACACCCATGTAGGCGGGCACGTCGGCCGGAGGGTGACGAACTGTTTCCATTTCCGGTCACGAACGTCGTCCCGCAGCTGTTCGCCGGGGTCGTGGTGGGCAGCGTGGTCACGGCAGCCGCGAAGCCTTTGAACGAGTCAGGGGCGGCGCCGCCCGAAAGGCTGTTCTGGTTGGACCACTGGGCGCTCCACCACGTGACGGGCGTGTTGGGCACCGCCGCGCCGATGGCGATGTCGCCGAGTGTGAAGACGCCCCTGCTCGGAAATGCGAACACGATCACGTCGGCGCTGGCGCTGGACGGCTTGTAGTAGGTGTCGCCGGCGAAGGCGGCCGTCAGCGTCTTGGCGCCGAGCGTCTGGCCCGACACATTCGCGATCGAGCAGGTCGCGGCACCCGTGGCGTCGGTCGTGCCGTTGCAGGACTGTGCACCGAGGGTGAAGGTGATGGTCTGCCCGAACGGATTGGGTGCCGCTTCGCCACCGTCGCCATCGTTGTCGTTCGCTCCATCTTCGACCAGCTTGGCCGACAGCGTCGTGCTGCCGGACCCGGCCAGGATCACCGTCGGGCCCGTAAAGCTGAGCGTGGTCTCTTCGCGGGTGATGGTGAAGCCGCGGGAGTCGGAGGCAGGCTTGTAGATCGAGTCGCCCGTGAACGACGCGGAAACGGTCGTGAGGCTCGGCGCTTGGGTTATCGGGATGCTGCAAGCGGCCGTCCCCGTGCTATCCGTCGTGGCAGAGCAGACGTCGCTTGCGCTCGGGCCGATCTGGAACGCGACGTTCTTTCCTTGGATGGGCGCGTTGCCGGCGCCGGGGGCGAGCAGCGTGGCCGACACGGCCGCCGGGTCGTGGTAGTCGGCGGAGGTGACGCCCGTGTACGTGAGCGTGGCGTCAAGCGGCAGCACCTGGACGCGCAGGGATTCCTCGTAGGTGATGTCGTGGTGGGGTTCGCTGATCCCGGAGCTTGGGATCGTGACCGTGTCCTTGGCGTCCTTGCCCTTGCCGACGCCGCCGGTGAGGAACGTGAGCCGGGTCCAGTCCGGCGTGCTGCCCTTGAGGGTTCCCTGGACGGTGTCGCCATTGCTGTCGAAGCCCATTCCGGGCGTGGTCGTGTTGCCGTTGCAGTTCCAGTCGGTCGGCACCAGGTCGTCCTTCTGGATGTAGACGTCGAACGACAGCTTGCCGCTGGCGTCCTTGGTCCCGCACGTGTGCGTGATGCCGTAATTGGACGGGTTGGCCCCGAGATCGACACCGCCGGCCTCGGTCAGCTTGGTCTCGTCCACGTCGGGCATGTTGTCCCGCGAGTAGTCGAATACCTGGACCCCGCCGCGGAAGACGCCCTTGGTCTGGTAGGCGTAGCTCATCACCGACGGATAGTTCGGCTTGCGGTTGACGCTGTCGGGGTCGCCTTCGCCGCCGCTGTGATCGAGGCCGAGCGTGTGGCCGAACTCGTGCATGAACGAGCCGACCTGCTCGTTCTGGCTGCCGGCGGGGCCGGTCCATCCGGCGAGCGACACCAGGAACCCCAACTTGTCGCCCATCGTCAGGCCCGATGTGTTGTCGTCGACCGGCGGGCTCGGCCGTGTGTCCTGGGCAATGAACGCGGCGGCGAGCGCATAGTGAAAACTCGGCAGCCGGCCGGTCGGCACGAAATTGTTCTTCAACAGCGTATAGAAGTTCGCCTTCTGATAGCCGTCATCGCGATTGCCGGTCAGCAGATACTTGGTCCAGGGCACCTTCTTCGCGCGGGACAGCGCGCCCCACGTGGCGCCCCCAGGGCTCAGCGTGCTGTTCGGACCGGCGTCGATAATCAGCGTAATTCCTGGCCGGGTCGCCCCGCGATGGACGACCGGGTCCTTGTCGAATGCGTCGATCGCAGCGTCGATCGATGCCTGCCGCAGCTGCTGGTTGTGAGTGGCATCTTCCATCCAATCCAGCTGGACCAGGACGTTGGGCCGGTCGAGCACGACGCCCATCTTCGGGAGATCCACGAACTGGGGCGGATTCCCGCTGCCCGGATCGATGGTGACGCCGTTCTTCTTCCAGTCGGCCGGGATCCCGTCACAGGCCGAGTCGCAACCGAACGTCGTGAAACGGTCCTCGATCACGCCGCCCGACGCGAAGGCATAGCCCTCCGGCGCCGTCTCGTCGAAGGTGTCGGAACCCGCAAAGGGATTGTCATAGTGCAGCTTCATCTGCGTACCGTTGTCGAGCCAGTACGAGACGTGGAACTCGGTTCCCGTCGCGACGCCGCAGGACTCCGAATGGATATCCACCGTCTGGTCGATCGCGATCGTCAGCGGCGGTTCGATGTCCCAGCACCCGCCGTCCAGAGCGCCGCTGGCCCGCGTCAACACCGAGTCGGACTTGTTGGTCAGATGCACCAGGATATCGCGGGTCGCCGCGGACGCCGGCGTCGCGGTGATCACCGCCAGTGCGGTCGCCGAAACCAGCGCCAACCCCGCCAGGAGCGCCGCCCATGGCCGATTGCGAACGACCACGCTACGACCTGCTCCCCGCTGCACTGAAACGTCGCGACTCATGTCAGCCTCCCCATGAAGCGGAATCGGAATTTTTCCCCCAGACTTAATCAGAATGGCACCAAAATCCGGCGGCTGCAAAGGTGAATATTCGTGCTTGACTTCACCCGAATGGCGGAGTATTTCGCGACGTCACGGATGCGCTCGGCGATCGGCACCGAATGTGAGGGTGGTGGCAATGCTCGTCACCGGCCGCCATCGACCGAGCGGCCCACCGGGAGACCTCAAATGCTACGTCGAACCCTTGTCCCCGCAACCGTCGCGTTGCTCACACTGCTGGCCTCCGTTGAGGCCACGGCAACGGCCCAGCGGACGTTCGTTGCGACGACCGGCAACGACGCGAACGTCGCGGCCAATTGCTCGCTCGTGTCGCCTTGCCGTTCCTTCGGTGCAGCACTCGGCGTCACCGATCCCGGCGGCGAGCTCGTGGTCGTCGATTCGGGCGGATACGGCAGGGTCACGATCGACAAAAACATTGCGATCACCGCCCCCGCGGGGGTGTACGCCGGCATCTCCGTGTTTGCGGGGGCCAACGGCGTCGACATCGCCGGCGCCGGGATCCGGGTCGTCCTGCGCGGCCTCGCCATCAACGGCCAGGGGGGCGATAGCGGGATCTCCGTCAGCAACGGGAGCGATGTCGTCATCGAGCGCTGCACGATTTCCAACATGACGGTCGCCGGCATCGAAGTCCAGCTGCCTTTGCAGCCCCTGCGGCTCTCGGTGGCGGATTCGGTCCTCTCCGCGAACCACGTCGGGGTGAGCTTGCAGGGCGGCGCGCAGCGCGTGACCGTTGTCATGCTCCGCACGCGAATCGAGCGTAGCGCCCATCAGGCGATCGGTGCAATCAACAACGTCGACGTACACGTGGCCGACAGCGTCATCTCCGGAAACTCGATCGGTATCGGCTTTCCGGCAATTTCCGCCACGAGTGCGCTCGCACCGGTGAGGTTGTCCATCGACGCGACCCATGTGGTCGACAACGGCAGCGTCGGCATCCTGATTGGCACTTCCTCGTCAGGCGACGTGCGGGCGACGGTCACTCGATCGACGATCGCGCGCAACGGCGGAAACGGGCTGACCGCGCAGACGACGGCTGCAGGAAACCGTGCCGACCTGCTGCTCGTCTCCTCGACCGTCGCTGACAACAGCGGCATCGGCGTAGTGTCATTCAGCTCGGCAGGCGCCACCCACGTCGTCGTCTCGGAGTCGAACATCGTCAACAACACCGGGGTCGGCATGGCGGGCACCAGCGGCACGTTCTACACGCGCGGGAACAACACGCTTCGCGGCAACAACGGGGCCGAGCTTTCCGGTCAAACGAGCGGAACGATCACGACGCTCGGCGCGAGTTGACGTCGGGCCAGCGGCAGAGGTTTCAGTCTGCTGCTTTGCTCGCAAGTCCAGCGTTAGCCGCAATTGTTTAGCTGCCAACCTTTCTCACTGGCGGAAAAGCGGCACGTATATCTGTGGCTTTTTTTTGTATATTGAGGCTCGCATCCGACGGCTGAGCAGTATTCCTCGACGGACCAGTGCACCTCAATTTGCGCCATTCCCTGTGCGGATGTCGATTGGAAATTGCTGCAGGAAAGCAATTGCAAATTGCGGTTTTTGGGATAAGCACTTTGCTCTTTGGCGATGAGGTCCTTGCCAATTCGGCAAGCCTCTTCCTTCGATAATTTATCTGCGGCCCACGTCGTACTCGATAGACTCACGATGAGTACCGCCGCCGCAATATCAGCTGGCGATGGCATTACACTCTTTGACATGGCACTCCCTCCTTGATTTTTCGCGGCCTCTCGGCAGCGAGGCGCGGACTGTCCGAAAACGATCGAACTCAGCCACCTTCCACTGCCAAAGCACCCTCCTGCTCGGCTCCGGCGTAACTGGACTCGCGAGGGGCACATCGGGACCGCTCCGCCACACGCAATCTGCACGTGTGAGCGTCGAAGGGCTCTGCATAGCTTACCGCTATTGCGTATTCACCTGTAGTGGTTTGGCTTCGAGAGCTCGTCGCGCCTAGTATCGGATGGCAACGTCATCAACAACGTGTCCGAGTTCGCCTTCTACTTCGGCGCCGCGGGCTCGACGATCTATTCTCCGGGAAACAATACCGTCGGCTTCAACAATGGAATTGTGAACGGCGGTACGTTGACGACGTTGGGTACCTATTAGAAGACGCGTGGCGTTGGTTGAGCGCACGCGCGACGTCGCAGAGAACCTCGGGCGCTCGCGCACGGTCTCCTCCTGCCGGAGGGCAGGTTCGCGCTCGACTGCCATCGACCCTGCCTACTTGCGCTAGCGGCTTCCCGGTGCGGTGGCCGCGAACGCGCGGGGTGACCTGTCGTTGGTCCGCTTGGCGGCGGCTGCGGCGTCCTGCGCCGCTTGGTCGGCGCTGGAGCGCATGTGGGCCCGTGCCCGATCCTCGCGCGTTTGGCTGCCGTCCGGCGCAATCTGCTTGACCAGGTCACCGTTCGAGCAAGGCTTGTCCGAATATTCGATCTTGCCCGCATTCGAGCATTTGTACATGTTCTGCGCGCTGGCGCTGGTCGCCGCGAACAGCACGCCATACAGAATGGCCCGCATCGCGGACCTGCCAGGGGGCCGGTGGGTGGCTGTAGGGGTTCTCATTGTCGCCATGAGGAAGGTGCACCGCCGCTGCGCGGCACGTTTGTCCCAAGACGGCCATCGTGCAAGGCCATCATGAGCTCCTGCGAATCTCCTTACTCTGAAGATGATGCCCTCGGTGCGAAGGGGTGCGCACCGAGGGCCGGGCACATTGCATTGGCGGGGAGGAGAACCCACCAGTAAATCGCAGCGCCAGTGTTTAACGTGCAAGCAAGTGACGTGCCTGACGTCTAATGAGCGACCGCGTATCAGCGTCTACCGGTACTGCGTGGCAAATTAATCGCCGAATTCCGCTCGCTCGATCTCCCGCCGCGAGTAAGTTGGTAAGATCCGCTCGTTCATGGGACCTCATGTACCCAGCTAGAGACCGTGGCGTCCGCCGAGCGTTGCCGCCAGGATGGCGCAGGGCGACCTCGATCCGCTACGCGTTCGGAACGGCGTGCGCCGTTGCAAGCCTGGCGCTGCCGGCGCTCGCTCAGGACTTCTCTGCCGGGCCTGAGGCCGTCGAAAACCGAGTCAAGGTGATCGTGACGGGAAGCAACATCCCGACGATCGAGCGCGAGACGTCACTACCGGTCCAGATCATCACCCGCGAGGAGATCGAGCGGGCGAACATCCAGACCGCGGCGCAGCTCGTCAATACCATCTCCGCGACGATGAGCTTCAGCGCCTTCAACGAGGCCCAGGGGCTGGGCGGCCAAGGCGGAATCGGGCAGGCGGGATTCGCCGGCGCTGCGCTGCGCGGGCTCGGCTATCAGGCGACGCTCGTGCTCCTGAACGGCCGTCGCATCGCCAACTGGGCGTTCACCACCACTCGGCGGCGACCTGAACGCGATTCCCATGGCCGCAATCGAGCGAGTCGAGGTGCTGAAGAACGGTGCGTCGGCGATCTATGGCAGCGACGCGGTCGCGGGCGTCATCAACTTCATCATGCGCAAGGAATTTCAGGGAACCGAAGCCTCCGCTCAGTACACATCGCCCGAGCATACCGGCGGGTATGCAAAGCACTTCAACGTGGCCGGCGGCTACGGTAGCCTCGCGAGCGAGCGCTTCAACGTGTATGCAACGGTCGACTACCAGAAATTCGGGGGAATCGAGGCACGCGACCGGCCGTTCGCGGCGCGAAACTACATTCCCGAAGAAGGCGTCGATCGCACCAGCGTCAATTCCTATCCCGCCAACGTCAACACGCCCCTGGGGTTCCGCAATCCGACGGGCGACCCGGCACGCGGCTACGCGAATCCGTCGTGCGCGCCGCCGCTGTCTTTTCCCACCGTGGGAAGCTCGGGTCAGTACCAATGCAACTGGAACGGCGACGGCACGCCCAGCATCTTCAACCCGAGCGAGCGGCTGAACATCGCAGGCGCGTTCACCTGGCAGCTCGATGACGACAGTCAGCTCTTTATCACCGGCACCTACGTACGCAACGAGTCCGAATTCGCCATCTGGCCGACGCAAGTCTCCAACCAGACGACGTTCCAGCAAAAAGCCAGCTTCCTGCTTCCGGCGACGAGCCCTTACTATCCGCATGACTTCGCGCGTGCGTTCGGCGTGGACGGGACGCCGCTCAACGTCTACTGGAGCGCAATCGAATTGGGACCTCGAACGATTGCCCCGATCACGGACCAGTGGAACGTCGTCGCAGGGCTCCGAGGCGAGGCAAAGGGCTGGACGTACAACGGCGCGTTCAACTACTCCCGCAGCGACGTCGATCAACGATCAACCAATGGGTACGTGCGCGAATCGGCGCTGATGCCGATTTTGAACAGTGGCGTCGTCAATCCCTTCGGCCCCAACACGCAGGCGATCGTCGACCTGATGTCGACGGCGAAATTCGACGGGACGCTACGGAGCGGTACCGGGAGCACGACCGTCGCTCGACTTCGTCGCGTCGACCGAAGTTCTCGCGCTACCGTCGGGTCCGCTATCCGTCGCCATCGGCTTCAGCGCTCGCCGCGAGGACGTCACGCAGACATCCGACCCCGCGCTCGAGTCCGGCGATATTCTCAATCTCAGCACCTCGCCGTCGCTGTCGGGCGCGCGCGACATCGGGGCGCTGTTCGCCGAGGCGAACATCCCTCTCGCGAGCACGCTCGAGGCCAATGTCGCCGTCAGGTACGATCATTACAGCGATTTCGGAGGCACGACCAATCCGCAGGTGTCCGCTGCGCTGGACACCGACCCCGACACTGCTGCTGCGCGCGTCGACGGGCACCGGATTCTTCGCACCCTCCCTCACGGGACTTGTTTACACCTCCCGTGCACGGCCTCACGCCCGACAATCTGAGCGACCCGGCCCGTTGTCCCGTCACGAATTTGCCCGAGGACTGCAACCGCAGTTCCCGCTTCTTGGCGGTGGTAACCCAGCGCTGCAGCCGACCACGTCCAAACAGTGGAGTGTCGGGGGCGTCTGGGCACCGGTTCGAGAGCTCTCGCTCGGGATTCGATTACGTCTCGATCCTGTTGGACGACCGCATCAATTTCTTCCCCGTCTCGACGATCTTTGCGCAGTGTCCCAATGGCGTCACCGGCCCGACGTGCTATCTGATCCATCGTGGGCCGGTCGATTCCGGCTATCCGACACTTCCGGGGCCGATCGTCCAGGTGGACCAGTTTCTCACCAACCTTGGGAAAGCAGAAGGCCACCGCCATCGACTTCACGCTGCAGTTTCTGGCGCCGCAACAGGGCTGGGGTCAGTTCAAGCTGAATTTCACCGGCACATACAACATCGAAAATCGGCGCCAGCAGCTCGACGGAAGTTACCTCAACCAGGTCAATCGCTACTCCGCGCTGGGCGGGCAATCCCGGTGTCATTCCCTATTGGCACCACTATCTCGAACTCGACTGGAACTACGGGCCGTGGTCGGTGACCGTCACCGAGAACTTCCAGACGGGCGGGTACGACCAGTCGCCGGCACCCGGCACCGGCGCCAGTTGCGAACCATCGGAGATTACGATGTCTGGAACGCCGGCTTCGCCTATGCTGGATTCAGGAACTGGACCCTGTCCGCGGGCATCAAGAACGTGTTCGACCGCGATCCGCCGTTTTCGAATCAGACCCAGAACTTTCAGGTAGGCTACGATCCCACGTATGGTGATCCGCACGGCCGCCTCTATTGGGCCGGCGTCAGATACGCCTTCAGATAGGCAGACGGGAGATGCAGTGCTTCGCGCAGCGAACGTCGCTTCGTCGGCCTCGTTGTCGCCGCCGTGGTGTCGAGCATTGCCAGTCGCCGCGGTGACGACAACCGTCGTCGACGTTCCGACGCGGGACGCCACGCAACGCTTTCTCTACGTGCGCCCGGACGCACCCGTCGCCAACATCGTGTTCCTTCCGGGAAGTACGGGCATCCTGGGCATCGCGAACGACGGATCCATGCCTACGATTGCCGGGCGGTGCGCCCCGTTCGCCCGCAATCGCGACGCATTTGCGGCGCGTGGCTTCGCGTTGGCGCTCGTCGACCAGACGTCGGACGTCAAGATCCGGCAGTATGCCGACATTCGCGAAGTCGTCCGCTACATGCGTGGCCGCGACAACGTGCCCACTTGGATCGTCGGCGGGCAGCGCATCGACGATGGCGGCGCTGAACTTCGGAATCGATGCCCCGCGCGATGAGCCGATGGGCATCGTCATCTTCTCCCCGTGGCAGCCGGATGTTTCACGGGCGTCGCTCGTGAAGCGACCGACGCTGGTGATCTTCCATTCGGAGGATGACCTGTCGGTGCCGTTCGTGGATCCATTGTTACGGTGCGCTGACCTCCGCGCCGGCGAAGGAGCGTATCGGCCTCGCAGGCGGCAGCACGGGCGACTGCGGCGGTCATCACCTGTTCATGGGGATCGACGCCGAATTTGTCGCCGCCGTCTCCGCTTTCATCGACAAGCACAATCCAACACAGACCCATCGTTAGCACGCCGCCATGGATGACCACGGCACCCATCCGGTTCGCGGTTACCAGTTCGCCGACTTCACCCTCGAACTCGCCAAGCGGAGGCTCAGCGGGCCGGACGGTGCTGCGGTACCCCTGTCCGGGCGCGCGTACGAGGTGCTGGCGTATCTCGTGGAGAAACGCGAGCGCGTGGTTGGCAAGGACGAGTTGATCAAGGCCGTCTGGCCCAACAGCATCGTCGAGGACAACAATCTCAATCAGGCGATTTCTACCGTACGCCGCGCGCTTGGGGATTCGCGCGACTCCGCCAGATTCATTGTCACGGTCGCCGGGCGGGGATACCAATTCATCGGTGACGTCGCGCCGCTCGAGGAGGCCGCGGCCGGGCCTCAGGCGGCAGCGATACGTCGCCCTCCGGAGCCCCTCCCGCAGGAAACGCGCGATGCTCCCGCCGTCGCAACGGAACCGTCGACAGTCGATCCGCCCCAAGCGTCCGGACCGGGGGCGCGCGTTTCGCGCCGCGTGGTGTTGTCAGGCCTTGCCGTGGCTGCTGTCGCCGCGATCGGCGCGGGTGTGTTGTGGAATCGATCCAGGCAGCGTTCTCGCCTGCCAAAATCGATCGCGGTCCTCCCGTTCAAGCCGTTGCTGCCTGAGGCGCGCAATCCGGCGATGGAGCTCGGCGTTACCGAGTTGCTGATCAATCGGCTGAGTCGACTGCCCGGCGTCGTCGTTGCGCCCTTGAGCTCCGTGATGCGCTTTGCCGCGGCCGACGTGGATCCGCTGGAGGCCGGACGCAAGCTCCGCGTCGAGGCGGTGGTCGACGGACGCCTGTATGTCGTCGAGGATCGCGTCCGACTCACGGCCCGGCTGCTGGCGGTCGACGATGGCGCGTCGATCTGGGCGAACAATTACACGGAGCCTCTTGGGCGAATTGCTCGTGATCCAGGACGACGCTCGCGATGCAGCTCGTGAACGCGCTGACGATGGATCTTTCGAACGAGACGCGCTCGGGCGTGCTTGCGCAGGAAACCGCGGATGTCGAGGCCTGGCAGCTCTACGCAAATGGACGATATCAGATCGAACGCCGCGACGCATCGAGCGTGCGGCGCGCGATCGAATTCTTTGATGCTGCATTGCGTCGCGATCCGCGCTTCGCCATGGCCGCCGCCGGCCTTTCGGATGCCTACGCGCTGACGGTGATCTTCGACGTCGAGCACTCCACCCAAGGGGTTTGGTCAGGCGCGGCAGGCGGCGCTGCGCGCGATGGAGCTCGATTCCAGTCTGCCGGCCGCGCATGTGGCGCTTGGGCACGTCGTAACCCAGTACGACCGCGACCTCGAGGCAGGGCGAACGCTTTACCTGCAGGCGCTCAAACTGCAGCCGGAATACGCGCGGGCCATGGTCGCAGATGGCGCTGAACCTGATTCAGGCCGGAAACATTGCGAGTGCCGCCGAGTACATCCGCAAGGCGCAGGCACTCGAGCCGGCCAACTTTGCGTTCCTGGCGCATGTCAGGATGGGTCCGCTATTTCGCGCGTGCGTACGACGAGTCCGAAAGGGAGCTATCGCGGCTTGTCGAGGCGGCGCCGCAGGCCGCGTTGCCGCGGCAGTTCCTCGCGCACACGCTGCTCATCCGCGGGAAAGGGGCGGACGTCGTGCGTCTGCTCGAAGGCCGCAATGATCCGGCCCCCACCTCGTACTCAAATCTTGGACGGGCCTATGCCCAGGCGGGCAACGTCGCGCGGCGCAAGGGCGGAAATCGACCGCGTTGAACTCCGCGGGTCTCAAGGCTACGGCGTGGGCTTCGATCTGGCGTTGATCCACCTGGAACTGGGGGATCGCGACCGGGCGCTTGCTTCGCTCGAGCGCGGCGTGGACGACCATTCCCAAATGCAGTGCTATCTGAACGTCGAGCCAGCGCTGGATCCGATCCGCGACGAGCCGCGATTCCAGGCGATCAGCCGACGTCTCGGACTCGGGTGACAACGGCTATTTGAGGCTGGACGTTGGCGGGAAAGCGTCTCCGTTCAGACGTTTTCATAACGATTCACTAGCGCCCAAAGACGCGTCACGGCCGGCGCGTCCATCTTTCCTCCCCATGGAGCGGCAATCCCGCCGCGCCAACCAAGGAGGACAAGATGAACATCACCCGAGCGCTCGCATGTTCGGCCATCACGGCACTCGCCATCTCGACGGTCTGCGGACCCGCCGCGGCTGACGACCACGGCTTCGGCCGATCGCAGGCTCCCGCGTAGTTGGAAGGGGCCTGGCAGGTCAGGATCACCCCGTACGTTTGCGCCACCGGAGTACCGCTTCCTCCGACGGCTGCATTCGACTCGATGGTCAGTTTCGCCGCTGGCGGAACGATGACCGAGACCACCTCGAATCCGCGATTCCAGCCGGGTCAACGCAGCATCGGGCTCGGCTACTGGGAGCGCAACGGACGCCAATCCTACGAGATCGTGTTCCAGGCGTACGTCCAGTTCACCGGCGGCAACTACACGCAGGGCTTGCAGCGCGTCGTGCAGGACATCGACATGGTGGACGCCGATCACTGGAACTCGACTGCGGCCGTCGCATTCACCGATGTCAACGGCGCGCCGGTTTCGCCGCGGATGCATGCGCGCGGTCGGCGTGCGGATGCCGTAGGTCGTCGATGGAGGCCCGTGGGCTCCGCCCCGCGGCGGCCCCACGGGCAATCGACGCCGCAACCAGTACGACTGATACCGAGAGGCCATTGACATGAAGTCACAATCTTCCAAATCCTGTTTGGCGATCGCGCTGTTTGCAATCGGAACGTCGACCGCTTTCGCCGACGCGACGATCGGCCCCGGCTTCACCGGCGCGTGGTTCGACCCGGCGCAAAGCGGACACGGTCTCTTCATCGAGATCCTGCCCGGCAACCGCATCCAGGCCGCGTGGTTCACGTTCAACCCGGCCGGCACGGAACAGGCGTGGATCATCGGCACCGGGACCTACGCCGGCAACACGGCGACGCTCACTTCGGTCGTGCAGCCCTCCGGCGGACGGTGGATTCCGAATTTCGATCCGACGCGCGTCGTTTCCAATTCGTGGGGCGCCCTGACGCTCAGGTTCGATAGCTGCTTCAGCGGAACCGTCGAATTCACGTCGACGCGAGGCTTCGGCACCGGGAGCATGAAGCTCACGCGCCTGACGCAGCCTGCGGGACTCTCGTGTCCGAGGAATTGTCCGATCCCGCCAGTGCGACGAGCCTCGCGCAATGCGGCGCCAGATCGGCGTCGGTGCGAGTTCCAGCACATTCATTGACGTCAAGAGGAAAGCGAAATGACAGACATAGGGAAATTGCAAGGGATCGGGTTGCGCCAAGTTGCTTCTTTGCGCAGCGCTCTTGTGCTGGCCCGTCGCTCAGGCCTTCGGGACACAACCGCAGGAAATCACGGTCAGCCCGACGGCAACGACAACGCAGGACGGTGGGTGGCGACGGGAAGTCTCAACGTCGCGCGCTGGGAGCACACGGCCACGCTGCTTTCCAACGGCAAGGTTCTGGTCACCGGTGGCCGGCCGGTAGCGGGGACGCGGAGTTTGCAGAGTTGTATGACCCGATTGCCGGCACCTGGACTCGCACCGGCGACGAGGCATGCGTGCCGGAATGGCATCGCACCGCGACTCTGCTGTCCGACGGCAAGGTCCTGGTTGCCGGTGACGGGTGCGCGGAGTTGTACGACCCAGCCACGGGCACCTGGACGCAGGACCGGCAGACATGAATCGTCTGGCGGAACGCGCACACGGCGAATCGATTGGCGGACGGCCGGGTTCTCGTCGTGGGCGGAAGCGTCGATTGGGACTGCTACCTGACTGCCAGCGCGCGAGATCTACGACCCTGCAACCGGCGTGTGGACACTCACCGGCGCGCTCGCTCAGGCGCGCGGTCCGCACACACGTCGACATTGCTTCGAGACGGTAGAGTCCTCGTCGCCGGGGGATACTGTCGACGACGAACTGACTGGGACGTTGTTGCCACTTTCCAGCACGGAAATTTTCGATCCTCGCAACGGGGACGTGGACGAGCGCAGGCGCGCTTGCCTTTCGCCCGAGGCGACCATACCGCGACTCTGCTCCCAAGTGGCAAGGTTCTCATTGCTGGGGTCGAGGACATCGGAGCGAGCTGCAGAGCCTCCGAAATCTTCGACCCGGCGACCGGAACGTCGTCGGCTACCGGAGATCTCAATTTCCCGCGCTATGCGCCGTGGCGACATCGTTGTCAAACGGGGATGTTCTTCTCACCGGAGGCGGCATTGGTAGACGGCCCCCTCCGTCGGCGTGAACGTTTCGGACGCGGAGATGTACGACACGACGAGCGGGAAATGGCTGCCGGCAGGGCAGCAGATCACACGCCCGCGACGGGCCACACCGCGACGCTGCTGCAAGACGGCCGAGTCCTTGTGGCGGGTGGATAGGTCGCGACACTGCGGTCGGGCGAATTTCTCGCCAGCGCCGAGCTCTACGCTGCCGCCACCGGGAACGATCGACCCTGGCTTCACCGGCTCCTGGTACGACCCCACGCAAGTTGGCCACGGACTGTTCGTCGAGGTCCTTCCCGACAACCAGTTTCTTGCCGCGTGGTTCACGTTCGATCCTGCTGGCACGCAGCAAGCTTGGTTCCTGGGTGTAGGCACCTATAGCGGCGACGCTGCGACGATCAATTCGGTCGTGCAGCCCACCGGCGGACGCTGGATTCCGAACTTCGATCCCACGCGCGTTGTGAACAACCCGTGGGGAACGCTGAAGTTCACGTTTACCGACTGCAATCACGGCAAGGTCGAATTCGCATCGAGCGCGGGTTACGGCGTGGGAAGCATGAACCTCACCCGCGCTGACTCAGCCCGCGGGACTCACGTGTCCGTGAGCTGGACGCCGATTAGAAACCATGAGGAAAGCAAAATGAAAGACACCGACGTCAGCGATTGAGCTTGATCCCGTACGCCCAAGGTCGAGGCCGATCAGAACCGAGCCCGGGCCAGAGATCCGGCAGCGCCGACCCGATCCGGCGTCGCAACCCGGCTCGGGCGGCGGCCGCAGCCAGGACTCGATCGCGAACCGCGCGGTTGGGCGCGGCGGTGGATTGACGTCCCCCGAATGGCGGAGTATCCGGCGGCGTGGCGGATGCCGTCGGCGACCGGGACCGAAATGTGAGCGCGTGGTGGCAATGGCGCAGAAACGCTATGCTCTTGCCACCGCCGACCGAGCGGCCTAACGGGAGACCTCAAATGCTACGCCGAACCCTTGTACCGGCAACCGTCGCGTTGCTCACCCTCCTGGCCTCCGTTGAAGCCACGGCAACGGCCCAGCGGACGTTCGTTGCGACGACTGGCAACGACGCGAACGTCGCGGCCAATTGCTCGCTCGTGTCGCCTTGCCGTTCCTTCAGCGCAGCACTTGGCGTCACCGATCCCGACGGCGAGCTCGTCGTTGTCGATTCGGGCGGATACGGCAGGGTAACGATCAACAAGAGCGTTGCGATCACCGCGCCCGACGGCGTGTACGCGGGCGTCTCCGTGTTCTCCGGTGGCCAACGGCATCGACATCGCGGGCACGGGGATCAAAGTCGTACTGCGCGGACTCACCATCAACGGCCAGGGGGGCGATAGCGGGATCTCGGTCAGCAACGGGAGCGATGTGCCATCGAGCGATGCACGGTTTCGAACCTGGCGGGTGCCGGCATCGAAGTCCAGCTGACCTTGCAGCCCGTGCGGCTCTCGGTGGCGGATTCGGTCCTCTCCGCAAACCAGGTCGGCGTGAGCTTGCAGGGCGCCTCGCAGCACGTGACCGTGGTCATGCTCAGCACGCGAATCGAGCGTAGCGCCCATCGGCGATCAGGCGATCAACAACGTCGACGTCCACGTGGCCGACAGCGTGATCTCCGGTAGCGCGATAGGTATCGGCTTTGCGGCTATTTTCGCATCGAGTACGCTCGCGCCGGTGAGGTTGTCCGTCGACGCGACCCATGTGGTCGACAACGGCAGCGTCGGCATCCTGATTTCCGCTTCCGCGTCGGGCGACGTGCGGGCCACGGTCACTCGATCGACGATCGCGCGCAACGACGGAAACGGCGGAAACGGGCTGACCGCGCAGACGACGGCTGCTGGAGCCCGTGCCGACTTGCTGCTCGTCTCCTCGACCGTCGCCGACAACACCGGCATCGGCGTAGCCGTCATTCAGCTCGGCAGGCGCCACCAACGTCGTCGTCTCGGAGTCGAGCATCATCAACAACACGGTGTCGGCATGGCGGGCACCAGCGGCACGTTCTACACGCGCGGGAACAGAACGCTTCGCGGCATCAACGGGGCTGAGCTTTCCAGTCAAACGATCGGAACGATCACGACGCTCGGCGCGAGTAGACGTCGGGCGAGCGGCATAGGTTGCAGTCTGCCGCTTTGCTCGCAAGCACAGGAAATTGTGAAGATCGCATGCCGACTGTATTTCTTACGCACCTGTTCGTAGCGCTTGACCAGGCAAGCTACGACGCGCTGCGGAGCTCACCCCAGGTCGCGCGCTTGCCGCGGTCGCCGAGAAACACACGGTGGCCGGGACAGAGATGGACCGGCTTTTACATTTCCGGACGCCAGACCTACATGGAGATTATTGGAGCGGAGGAACTACCCGAGGGCGTGCACGTGGGTGACTGCGGGCTTGCCTTGACCGTCGACGAGTCCGGCGGCGACGCGGCAATCGCGACCCGCCTGCGCACGACTTTTGGTGAGAGGGTTGAAGTTGAGGCCATCCCAAGTACAACCGCTTCGGGCACGATCCCTTGGTTCACGGCGACCTACATCAAAGGCGACGGACCCGAAGCAATGCTTACATGGGTCATGGAAATTGATCCGGGATTTCTTCGCCGCCACTCATCCCGACTCTCGGGTCGAGCATCCTTTGAGCCGCGAGCAGTATCAGTCATGGAAATTCCTTCCGGATCGGCCTCTCGATGATGTCGTAGGCCTCACGGCGGCACTCAAGCCGGCTGACATGTCCCAGCTCGCTGCCGAGCTTGAACTGTTTGGTTGGACGGTTGATCGCGGAGGCGGCGGATTCGTCAGCGGAAGGACCCGATGTGAAACTCACGGTTGTACCTACAAGTTCGCGGGCAGGCATTGAGGAGGTTGCATGCTCCGACTTCGCCATGTCGTTCTCAATCAGAAGGTCAAACTCGGGAGTGCGGAGCTCCTTCTCGACGGGAACACGGGCCGTTTTATTTTCTGCTATCCGTGCATGGTGCGACGACGCTAGGGCGCGCGCGGCGCGAGGATCGCCGACAGCCGGTCGGGCGTGCCGTCGATGCGCACGAGCTTCGGATAGCGCAGGCCGCCGTGGTGGTCGACCTTCACGCTGCGGTAGTGCTCGCCGTCCTTCATCAGCAGCTCGACCGCGGGCCCCGTGTCCTTGGCCGCGGTGATCGCCGCCTCGAGCCGCTCGGGCGTGTAGGCCATGCCCTGCACGGCGACGATCTGCTGCCCCGGCACAAGACCAGCCGAGAACGCAGGTCCGTTCCAGCGTACGCCGGCGAGCTTGCCTGCCTTGGCCACGTTGACGCCGATCGACCACCAGAAGTCGGCGATCGCGCCGGTGTCCTCGTCCACCTCGTTCGCGTTCTTCGCGATTTCGCTCTGCTTTGGGTCGAACTCGAGCCGCCAGCCGGCGCGCGCCAGGCCGTCGAGCAGGTGGCCCTCGTTGCCGACGTGGTCGAGCCGTTCGCGCAGCATCGGCGCCCAGTCGGCGGGCTGAATGCTGTTTAGCGTAGCGACGACGTCCTCGAAGCGGTAGGTCAGCGGCGCGATGCGGCCCTCTTCAACGCCGAAGAAGGCGCGCGCGAAGTCGTCAAGCGAGCGCGAATCGCCGCTCAGCTCGCGGATGCGCGTATCGACGTCGAGCCAGACGAGCACCATCTCGTCGTAGTAGTCGTAGCCTCGCTGCTGGTCATACCACGGGCGGCCGCCGCCGGCGCCGAACAGCGGGTCGCTGGTGGTGTCTTGCAGGCTGCGCCAATCGCGGCCGGCCATCGCCGCGCGGAAGGCGGCCGTGCGCGCGATGTGGTCGCGCGACTGCTCGGCATTGACGAGGCCCGCCCGCACCGCAAGCACGAAGCACCAGTACTGGGTCTGGCCCTCGTAGACCCAGAGCAGCGAGTTGCGCATCGGCACGCTGAGGTTGGGCGTCCACAGGTCGGCGGGGCGGCGGAACTTGCCGTTCCAGGAATGCGTGTACTCGTGCGGCAGCAGCTCGCGCGCCTTGATGCCCTTGTCCCAGTCCTTGAAGTAGCCGGGCATTACGCCGTTCTCGCTGGACTCTTGGTGCTCGAGCCCGATGCGGCCGACGATCTTGCTCTGCTCGCAGCATCAGGTCGTAGTGGCGGAAGTGGCGCGCGCCGAAAAGCCGGTCGGACTGGCGCACAAGTTCGCGGTGGGCCTCGATCATCTCGGGCTTCGCGTCGAGGTCGGCCGGATCGTCGGCGAAGAGCTGCAGCACCACCGGCCGCGGCGCGCCCTCGGGGTCGAGCGGCACGGCCTTGTGGTGACGGCCGGCGAAGAGCGGCGAGTCGATCAGCATCTCGAGCGACACCTCGTCGAAGGCGAGCGTGCTGGCGCTGGACAGCGGGCGCAGCGCTGTTGCCGCCTCGAAGCCGGCGGGCAGCCTGACGGTTGGCTTCACGCGGATTGCCGACAGCCAATGCCCCGCCGGATACAGCAGCAGCGTCGTCCAGTTGAGGTTGACGAGGTCGCGGCTCATCGCGTGGCGGCCGCTGGCGCTGCCTACCGGCGAGAGGTGCTCGAAGTCGATCTCGAGCGCGCGCGCGTCCTCGGGCACTTCGACGTGCAGCGCCTCGATCTCGACCGGGTCGCGCTGCCACGCCAGGCGGCGATCGCCGGCGCGGATCACGAGGCCGGAGACCTGCGTCATGTTGCCGAAAGGTCCATGGGCACCGGGAATCCAGCGCGGGATCAGCAGCGTCAGCGGACCGGGCGCCACCGGCAGCGTCTCGTGCACGCGCACGATGCGGTGATCGAGGTCGGTGGCGTCGACCGCAAGGGCTATCGCGCCGGGATAGGGCTTGTCCTGGGGCTCGGGCAGTACAGCCAGCGTCGCGCCGCTGGCGATCCACAGGCACGCGATCGGGATCCATTTCATCCCCGGACAATACGAGATGCAGCGCGAGCTTGGCAAGCGCTGCGAAACGCGCGGTTGGGCGCGGCGGTCGAAGTGCCACGGTCGAAATCCGCGTGCGGATAAAGCGCTAGCTCGGAACGGCAGGCGCCGGTCCGCTACAATCGGGCCTGGCGACGTGCGTTCGCTCGCGTCGCTCGCGGCGCGGCTTCGCGACGCTCGTTCGCGCCCGCCATGCCACCCGCCACCGTCGATTCCCCGCAGTCCTGGCGACGCCTCGCGCTCGCGATCATGCTGTCGACCATCGGCGGCGTCGGCATGTGGTCGGTCGTCGTCGCGCTGCCCGCCGTGCAGCAGGAGTTCGGCGTCGCGCGCGCCGGCGCGTCGTTCCCCTACACGCTGACGATGCTGGGGTTCGGCTTCGCCGGCATCGCGTTCGGCCGCTGGTCGGACCGCGCGGGCATCCGCATCCCGCTGATGGCGGCCACCCTCGTGCTCGGCGCGGGATACGTCGTGTCCAGCTTCTCGACGACGCTCTGGCAGTTTGCGCTCGCGCAGGGACTTCTGATCGGCGCGGGCAGCTCCGTGACGTTCGGCCCGCTGATCGCGCACGTGTCGATGTGGTTCGAGCGGCGGCGCGGCGTCGCGGTTGCGCTCGTCGCGTGCGGCAATTACCTGGCGGGCGCCGTGTGGCCGCCGATCGTGCAGCACTTCATCGCGACGTCGGGCTGGCGCGCGACCAACGTCGGCATCGGCGTATTCATCGTCGCGACGATGCTCCCGCTCGCGTTCATGCTGCGCCGCCCGCCGCCATTGCACGCGCTGCCCGAAGACGCGGCGACGTCGGTCGGCGGGACACCCGCGGCGCTCGGGCTTTCGCCGAACGCGTTGCAGGCGCTGATCATTTTCGCGGCGATCACGTGCTGCGTCGCGATGTCGATGCCGCAGGTCCACATCGTCGCGTACTGCGCCGACCTGGGCTACGGGCCGGCGCGCGGCGCGCAGATGCTGTCGCTGATGCTCGCCTGCGGCATCGTCAGCCGGATCGCGTTCGGCTACATCGCGGATCGCGTCGGCGGGTTGCGCACGCTGCTCATCGGCAGCGGCCTCCAGTGCCTCGCACTGATCCTCTATCTGCCCTCCGACGCCCTCGTGTCACTCTACGTGATCTCGGCGCTCTTCGGCCTGTTCCAGGGCGGCATCGTGCCGTCGTACGCGATCATCATCCGCGAGTACTTCCCCGCGCGCGAAGCCGGCGGGCGCATCGGCATGGCCGTCTTCGCATCGGTCTTCGGCATGGCGCTCGGCGGCTGGCTGACCGGCGTCATCTTCGACCTGACCGGCTCGTACCGCGCGGCGTTCGTGCACGGCATCGCGTGGAACCTCGTCAACATCGGGATCGCGGCGTGGCTCCTGATGCGCAGCCGCGCGCGCCTGGCGCTTGCCTAGCGCGGGAGTCATGGCGTCGGACTATCCCCGACGCCGTGCTGACTCAGCGCCTCGCGCCACGCATCGCACGAGGCTGTTCTCGCGGCGCAATGCCGCAGGAAACGAGCTCCTCTCGCAGCGCTCTCCTCGTGGCATCGAGGATCGACCGCTGCTGGATCCAAGCCACCAGCGCATCGTTGATCATCGACTGGTAGCTACCGCCACCCAGTGCTTCGGCGTGCCGGCGAAAATGGTCGAGCACCACGGTGTCGAGGCGAATCGAGATCTTGGTCTTGCCCGGCCTCGGAGCCACGACCGCGCCCCGACGCGCCGTCCTGAATTCGATGTCGCGGTGTGGTTCAGCGGAGGTTTTGCGCATAGGTCGCTCGCTGGCGTGCATTGGCCTTCCACGCCGAAATCAGTCGGATTTCTTCTGCCTCGGGCTGCGCCCAGACGACAACGAGGAGCCGCCCGAGGCTGCTCATTCCCAACGTCACAAAGCGCACTTCGCCAACGGCGTCCGGGTCCTCGCGCGTCAGCGATTGCTCGTCTTCGAGGACCGACGCAGCTTCCGGAAACGCCACACCATGCACCCGGAAGTTCGCCGCCGCCTTCTCGGGATCCCAAGCAAACCGCGGCTCGGAGTGTATAGACAATCGTCATCCCCGTCAAACGCCGCTTTTGCGGCGCGGCCAAGACGCGAGAATGCGCTGCAGCGCGGCCACGCGCGATCAGCCGGATAGCTGAGGGGATTTCGCTCGCCTGTCTTGACGGTTAGACGGGATCGTCGACCTCCTCGACCAGCCTTACGCGCGGCGTGGTTTCAGCATCAGGTGTGGAGGCCGTAGAACCCCGCGACAGCCCCACCTCATCGCCAAAGCTGGCGCATGCGCGCCGCGATATCGACGGCCACGACCGGATTGAGGGACGCACCGGGCTCCGCTACGCCCCGTGCAGCCACGGGCCACGCCGTGCGCTCGAACAACGGCGTCAGCGCCTCGGGGATGAAGCGGCTGCGCGCCGCGTAGACGTGACGGTCCCCGGTCGCGGATTGCTGGTGGGTGTAAAAGCGCTGCGGCACCAGGAGCCGCAGCTCGTCCCTGGCCCGCGTCATCGCCACATAGAGAAGGCGCCGCTCCTCCTCCACCTCTTCGGTCGTCCCCGTGCTCATGTCGGAGGGAATGCAGCCGTCGACGACGTTCAGGATCTGCACCGACTTCCACTCCTGCCCCTTGGCCGAGTGGATGGTCGACAGGATCAGGTAGTCGTCGTCCCGTCCCGGCGCGCCGGCCTCGTCGCTCGTCGCGTCCGGCGGGTCGAGCGCCAATTCGGTGAGAAAGCGCTCGCGCGACGAATAGGTCGACGCGATCTGCTGGAGCTGGACGAGGTCGCGCTGGCGCACGGGCGCATCGTCGTACAGGCGCGCGAGGTGCGGTTCGTACCAACGCGCGACCTGCTCGAGCTCGGCCGGCCACTCCGCCGCGGACTCGCGCAGCGCACGGAACACGCAGAGGAACGCGCTCCAGTCTGCCGCCGCGGCCGGCGGGACCTTGAACGCCTCCATCACCGTCATCACGTCGGGCGTCGCATTCATCGCGTCGAGGAGCCGCGTGGCGGTGGCCGCCCCGATGCCGGGAACGAGCCGTACCGCGCGGAATCCCGCCAGGCGATTGCGCGGGTTGTCGGCCCACCGCAGCACGGACAGCAGGTCCTTCACGTGCGCTGCTTCGAGGAACTTGAGTCCGCCGTACTTCACGAACGGAATGTCGCGGCGGGCGAGCTCGAGCTCCAGCTGCGCGCTATGGCTCGAGCTGCGGAACAGCACGGCCTGCGACTTCAACGTCAGGCCTCGCTCACGCTGCTCGAGCACGCGCTCGGCCACGCACCTCGCCTGATCGGCTTCGTCGCGCACGTCGACGAGCTGCGGCATGGCGGATGAAACGCGATCGGTCCACAGATTCTTGGTGAACCGCTCGCGCGCGAGGCCGATCACCGCGTTGGACGCGTCGAGGATCGGCTGCGTCGAGCGGTAGTTGCGCTCCAGCGTCACCACCCGGGCGGGCGGCGTGAACTGTTGCGGAAAATCGAGGATGTTGCGGACCGTCGCCGCGCGAAACGAATAGATCGATTGCGCGTCGTCGCCGACGACCGTCACGCCCCGGCCGTCCGGCTTCAGCGCCTGCAGGATCGACGCCTGCAGCCGGTTGGTGTCCTGGTACTCGTCGACGAGAACGTGATCGAAGCGCTCGCCGATGGCCCGCGCAAGCGTTGGCTCCTGGACCATGCACGACCAGTACTGCAGCAGGTCGTCGTAGTCGAGCACGTTCTGCGCCTGCTTCGCGCCGACGTAGGCTTCGAAGAGCTTCTTCAGCTCGGCTTCCCACGCGGCGCACCACGGATACGCCTGTTCGAGCACCGCGGCGAGCGCCGCTTCGCTGTTGACGACGCGCGAATAGATCGCGAGACAGGTCGCCTTGGTCGGAAACCGGCGCTTCGTGGTGTCGAGCCCGAGCTCGTGCCGCACGATCGCGATCAGGTCCTCGGCATCGCCGCGATCGAGAATCGTGAAGGACTCCAGCAATCCGATGCGCGGGGCATATTCCCGCAGCAGCCGCGCCCCGACGCTGTGGAACGTGCCCGCCCATTGCAGCGCGGAGGGCCCGTGCCTCATCGATGCGCCGAACGCGCGATGCAGAAGCTGCCCCGCCCGGCGCTCCATTTCCGCGGCCGCCCGGCGCGAGAACGTCAGCAGCAGAATGCGTTGCGGATCGGCGCCGCTGCGGACCAGGTGCGCGACACGGTAGGCGAGCGTGTTGGTCTTGCCGGAACCGGCGCCGGCGATGACCAGCAGCGGTCCGCCGTCTTGCTTCTGCGAGCCCGTACCGTGCTCGACCGCGAGCCGCTGCTCGGCGTTCAGGGAGCCGAGGAAATCCTCGCCACGATCCGGCTCCGATCGATGGACCGGCAGGGCATTGGCGGGCACTTCGATGGCGGAAAGGGGCATGGCGCGCTTGTCGAACGATCGTTCGATGCGAGCATACCACGGCGCGAACCCTGTCTCTGCGCGGTGCCTGCGCGAGCGGAGGAGCCTTCTATTTCGGAGTGGGCTCCGAGCGGGCTATTCCGACACAGCGTGTCTCGTACTGTTTCGTGAGCGCCTGCCGGTGGTTCAGGCTACGGGCACTTTCCGCGCGCCCGCGTTTAGCGTTGCGCTCGGCCTCCGCGGCGAGCCGCTGCGTCTCGTCAAGAAGTTGTGCGCACACGTTCGGATTCGTGTTGCTTCCCTTCGTATCATCCGGAAGCTTGAGCGGCTTGCTCCCAGCACCGCACGGCCAATCCGAGTAGGTCGTCTTACCAGTGCCATCCGTGCATTTGTACACCTGGCCATGCGCGAGCGACGCCGTCGCAAAGATCACGAAAACGACCGCCATACGGGTGGCACAGCGAGGCAGGTGTCTCAACATCGTCGGTAGCGGGTCGGAGGGCTTCGTGGGCACTGCCGAGCATAACGCCGAAGCCGGAATTGCGATACCGAGCAACCGGTCAAACCAACGAGTGGACCGCCGAGAGTGCCTCGACCAGGCCGGTCAGCACCTCGCCGCATCCGTGCTCGACCTTGAGCGTGAACAGGTGATCGGCGCGCGTGCGGCCACGGTTGATCGCGGCGATGGGCTTGCCCATCCCATGCGCGTGCTCGCACAACCGGTAGCCTGAGTACACCATCAGCGACGAGCCGACGACGAGCATGGCATCGGCTTCCTCCAGCGCGGCCCGCGCGGCGTCCACGCGGGTGCGCGGGATGCCTTCGCCGAAGAACACGACATCGGGCTTCAGCATGCCGCCGCAATGTCCACACTGCGGCACGCTGAACGCGTCCAGCCCGCAGTGCTCGAGATCGGCATCGCCATCCGGCGCCGTTTGCGCCACCGCGTCGACGAAGGCGGGGTTCTGCTCCTGCAAAGTGAGCTGAACGGTTTCGCGTGTCTGGGTCGCACCGCACCCGAGGCAGATCACGCGACCGATGTTGCCGTGCAGCTCGATGACCTCGGTGCTGCCGGCCCTCTGATGCAGCCCGTCGACGTTCTGGGTCACGAGCAAGTTGAGGCGCTGCATCGCCTCCAACGACGCGAGCGCTGCGTGGGCGGCGTTGGGCTGCGCACGCGCAACGACGGGCCACCCGATCATGCTGCGCGCCCAGTAGCGCTGTCGCGTGGCCTCGGAGCGCAGGAAGTCCTGCAGCATCACCGGCGCGCGGCGCTTCCAGTTGCCGTTTTCATCGCGGTAGCCAGGGATGCCCGAATCGGCACTCACCCCCGCACCGGTCAGGACGAACAGCCGCGGATACCGCCGTGCGAAGTCGTAAAGTTCAATCACGGGGCTGTATTGTGCATCGAAAGTCCGGACTTCTTCGGATTGTCCTGGACGTCCTTGGACCGGGGCTAAATTGCGGGAGAGCGGATTTAACAATGCGGGGCTACAGTCGTCTAACATGGCACATGAATGCGCGTGCCGCCCAAGGCGACATTCATTCCCCAATGACGCCCCTTTCCGGCCTCGATGCCGCGTTCCTCTACCTCGAGACGCCCGAGACGCCGATGCACGTCGGGTCGGTGCATCTCTACGAACTGCCGCGTGGGCAGCGCACGGACTTCTTCGAGCGCGCGCGGCGCCACCTCGAGGGCCGGCTGCATCTGACGCCCGTCTTTCGGCGCCGGCTCGCGACCCTGCCGTTCGAGCTGGCGGGCCCGATGTGGGTCGAGGACCAGCCTGTCGATCTCGACTACCACCTCCGGCGGATCGTCCTGCCGAAGCCCGGCACACTGGCCACGCTCGAGGCCCGGGTGGCAACGTTGCACAGCGAATTGCTCGACCGGGAACGTCCTCTCTGGATGTTCTATCTGATCGAGGGGCTCGCGTCCGGACAGGTGGCGTGGTATTCGAAGGTGCATCACGCGTCGCTCGATGGCGCCGCGGGCGTGCAACTGGCCAGCGCGCTTCTCGATCCGACGCCGGAACCGCGGGAGATGCCCCGGCCACGGCGGCGTCCGCTTGAAGCGACGCCTACCCGCGTTCAGCTCGTGGGCGCGGCGCTGCGCAACAATGCCGGCCAGTACGCGAAGCTGCTGCGCCACTTGCCCGAACTCGCGCGGGTACTCGGCGGTTTCGTCGGTGCGGCGCCCCAGGCATCGCCGGACAGCGGGGCATCTGCGCAGCGCCGCCGCACGTTGAGCCCGCGGACACTATTCAACGTCCCGATCACTCCGGAACGCAGCTTCGCCACCGCGTCGATTCCGCTCGCCGAGGTGAAGGCGATCGCGGAGCGCCACGAGGCGACGGTCAACGACGTGGTGCTGGCCCTCGCGAGCGGCGCACTGCGGCGTTATCTCGCGCGTCACGGCGGCGCGCCGACGCGGCCGCTCGTCGCAGCGATGCCGGTCTCGTTGCGTGAAGCAGGCGACGACGCCTACTCGATACGTGCGACGATGGTGCTCGCGAGCCTCGCGACCGATCTCGCCGATCCGGTCGCCCGGCTCGCCGCGATTCACGCGTCGGCCGGCGCCGGGAAGGCTCTCACCTCGCGAGCGCGGTCGGTCATTCCGACGGACTTCCCGTCGCTCGGTGCGCCGTGGCTTCTTGGCGCGATCTCGAGCGTGTATCGCCGCGCGCAGAGCCTGGCGTCGTTTCCACCGCTCGCCAATGTCGTGATCTCGAACGTGTGGGGACCGCAGTCGCCGCTCTACCTGGCCGGCGCCCGAATGCTCACGTATTGGCCCGTGTCGATTGTCACGCACGGTCTTGGACTCAACATTACGGTACAAAGCTACTGCGGCTCGCTCGACTTCGGCTTGATCGCCGCACGCCGGGCCGTGCCCGACATGAAACCGCTGGTCCGCGCGTTGTATGCTGCCCACGATGAACTGAAAGCGACAGGACCGCGTACTGTCGCGCGTGCGCCGCGTGCTCTAACCCGGCCACCGCCAGCGAAGCGGCGCGCGCGATCATAGGCCTGAGGCGTCCATGACATCGCAAGACATGCACAACGCGCAGCACTGGTACGAGTACGGACTCGTGCGCGCACCGGGTCTGGTGCGGCTCGCGCTCGAATGGCGCGCGCCCTGGGAGCTCGGCGCGGCGGTTGCGCTGCGTCCACTGCTGAATCTCGCGCCGGAGGGCGACGGTCATCCGGTGCTCGTGTACCCGGGACTGATGGCGTCCGACATCACGACGGCGCCACTGCGCAGCTTCCTCGAGAGCCGCGGCTACGTCGCGTATGGCTGGGGCCTCAAGACGAACCTGGGGCCGCGTGCCGGCGTGCTTGACGCGTGTCGCGCACGGCTCGCGGAAATCCGCAAGCGCCACAAGCGCCGGATCTCGTTGCTCGGCTGGAGCCTGGGCGGCCTCTACGCGCGCGAGTTCGCGAAAGAACTGCCCCGCCACGTGCGCTTGGTGATCACACTGGGCACGCCGTTCACCGGACATCCGAAAGCGTCGAACGCGTGGCGGCTCTACGAGCTGGTCACGGGCGACAAGATCGGTGCCCCCGAGGTTCATGCGCCGCTGCGCGTTCCACCGCCCGTGCCCGTGACCTCGATCTTCAGCCGCAGCGATGGCGTCGTGGCGTGGCAATGCTGCGTCGAGAAGGAAGGACCGCTGCACGAGAACATCGAAGTCGAAGCGAGCCACCTCGGACTCGGCTTCAACCCGCTCGCGTGGTATGCGATCGCCGACCGTCTGGCGCAACCCGAGGGGAAATGGCGGCACTTCGACCGCAGCGCCGGTCGGGCCTGGCTGTATCGCGACCCGAAGCGATCCGGTTGGTTCTAGCGTTCATGCCGACCGCCGTCGCCAACGGCCTGGTGCTCGCCTACGACGTGCGTGGCGATCTCGCCGCATCGCCGCTGGTGCTGATCATGGGGCTGGGCATGCCCCTCGTCTTCTGGCCCGACGCGTTCGTCGACGGGCTGGTGAACAGTGGCTTCCGCGTCGTGCGCTTGGACAACCGCGACTGCGGACATTCGGAGAAGCTCCCCCGCGGGCGACTTCCCAATCTGCCGCTCGCCATCGGCCGGGCCCTGCTGCGGCTCAAGGTGCGCGCGCCGTACACGCTCACCGACATGGCGAAGGATGTCATCGGCCTCCTCGACACTCTGGGCATCTCGAGCGCCCATGTTGTCGGCGTGTCGATGGGCGGCATGATCGGCCAAGTGATGGCCGCCCGCCATCCAGATCGGGTGACGAGCCTCACGTCGATCATGGCCTCGAGCGGCAACCCTCGCGTCTCGCTCGGCAGACCGAGTGCGGTGCGCGCGGTCCTGCGCCGACCGGACCCCCGCGACACCGATGCCGTCGTCGCGCACCTCATCCGACTGTTCGGCGTAATCGGCAGTCCTGGTTTCGTGACGGATCCAGCGCTTCTACGCGACATGTGCGAGCGCGTGGCCCGCGGCGGCTATTACCCGGCTGGCACCGCGCGGCAATTGCTCGCAATCCTTGCCAGCGGCGACCGTCGCCCGGAGCTCGCCCGGATCCGCGCGCCAACGCTGGTCATTCACGGTACACGCGATCCGCTGATGCCCATCACCGCCGGCCGCGACACCGCCAGGCATATTCCGGGCGCCCGCCTGCTTGAGATCGAGGGGATGGGGCATGACCTGCCACCTGCACTGATGCCGCGGATCGTCGACGCGATCGCAAGACACTGCCGCGACGCTGAAGCCTCATACAATGAGCGGGCCGCCGGTTAGCTTGAGAGGGCGGGATTGTGTCGGTCTCGCCTTTGGGCGATCCCGCCATCCCTCGCGCATTCGCGCCCGGGACCGCCGTGTCTCATTAGGCAAATGAGGCCACGGCGTCCTGCGCGGTCCTCGCACTGCTCGGACCGCTCCGTTTACTGCATCCTGCATCACGCACGCCTTGGCCCAAAGTACGGGCTCACGGCTAACTTATTATTGGCGGCGAGGGCGGGATTCGAACCGCGGAAGGCTATTAACGCTTCGCACGCTTTCCAAGCGTGTGCCTTAAACCGCTCGGCCACCTCTCCGGAGGGCGCATTTTACCCGAAGGGAACCGGCGCCGCCTTACGTGCGCCCGGGCGATTCGCTCAGTGCCGCCTGCGCCTTCATTGCGCGCGCCAGCAGGCGCGGCGCCTCCATGCGGGTCGTCCACGACGCAAACTCGTCCGTGGGGCCGGACCATTGCAACGCGTCGACGTTGCCGAACAACGGCGCGTCCGTCCGCAACGTCGCCAGGTTCTTGAACAGCAGTGCAAGCTCGCGGCGATCGCCCAGCACGTCCGGCGGAAACGCTTCGATGGGACCGTGGCGATTCAGCAGGCGCGCGGCGCCGACGGCTCCAATCCCGGGAATGCCGGGGTAGCCATCCGCCGCGTCGCCGACGAGCGCCAGGTAATCGGGAATCAAAGCGGGCGGGACGCCGAACTTCTGGCGCACGCCTTCGGCATCGAAGATCTTTCTCGCCCGGCGATCCGCCTGCACGACCCGATCATCGCGCACGCACTGCGCGAGGTCCTTGTCGACCGTCCAGAGGCAGATTTTCTCGACGCGCCGATCCGCGGACGCAATCCGCGCTGCCGAGGCAAGCGCGTCGTCGGCCTCGAGCTCGACCATCGGCCAGACCGCGACACCCATGGCGGCCAGCGCCGCTTCCAGCGGATGAAATTGGGCGAAGAGCACCGGCTCGATTCCTTCGCCGGTCTTGTAACCCGGCCACAGGTCGTTGCGAAACGACTCGATGACGTGATCGGTCGCGACGCCGAGGTGCGTCGCCCCCTTCTCGACCATCTGCAGCACCGTCTGCAGCACGCCGACGACGGCGCCGAACGGCCGGTCCTTCCCCTTGTTGAAACGACGCAGGCCGTAAAAGTGACGGTAGAGCTCGTAGGTGCCGTCGATTAGATGGACGACCATTCCTAACGACTTTCCTTGCTCCCGCCTTTGATCAGCGCCGGCAGCGCTCGTAGATCGATCGTGCGGGCGCGCTCGGCAATCTCGGTGCCGTACCGTCCGATCAGGCCCTGACCCTGCTCCAGCAGTGGCGCGAACGCGGCCTTGAGCTTGGCGGCGTCGAGCGTGCGGCCGCCGCCGTAGTACTGCTTCGCGAGCTGGCCGAGTGCCCAAGTGGTCGCGAAGGACATGCCCGAGCTCGCGGTCTGGTGGCCGATCGCGCTGCCAACGCCGCCCAGCACCGTGCCCAGCAATCCGCCCAGCAGCTTGCGGCCGAATTGCTCGAGGTATTGTCCCGTCAGGCCAACACCGAGTGTGGCCACAAATTCCTTGATGTGCCCTTGATCGAGCTCGTAGCCATAGGCCTTGCCGATCTGGTAGACGAGCCGCACCTGCAGCGGCAGGATCGCCATGGAGGCGAGCGATTCCGGCAATATTTCCAACGCGGCATTGGTCACGGATGCATTCACGATCTGCCGGTCCAGCGCCGACACATCGGGCATCACGTGCCCCGGCACTGGACGCGCCGGCTCGGCGCCGCTCGCGGTGGCTACACCGGCCGCTGCCGCGATGGCATCGGCTTGCCCGACGTAACCTTGCGCTTCCTCCGCGGGCAGGCCGAGCGCCGCGGCCAGGTCGCGTAGAAACGTGCCTTCCGCAGGTGAATGCACGCCGTCGGCATTCGCGACTGCCACGGCGGTTTCGTAGGCCTGGCGGCGGGCTTCCGTCGTGGTGAGGGGCCGCACCGCGTCCACGATCGAGAGCTTGCGCACCAACACGTCATCGTAGACGTCGGTGAGATCGATCCGCCCCTGGCCCAATCGCCCGGCAAGATCTTTCAGCGCGGCGCGCTCGCGCTCGTCATTGGCGCCGTCGGCAAGTGCTGCCATGAGGGCAACGGTCAGGAAGACGCGGATCTCGGCATCGTTCATCGGAAGGGAGCCTGCTGTCTTTGTTTGCGGGCGCCCATCTTGCCACCGGGCGGCCCGATCGTCACTCCGGCGTTGGTCATTTGGACGATACCCGCAGGTGGAAGCCCGCGTCAGAATTGAATTGGCGGAATTGGTTCGAACCACCGCTTGCATTCATTAGTTGTTGTAGCTACAATAACCATGCGCATCTCCTTCGATTCGAAGAAGCGTTACCGCACGCTCATAGATCGTGGATTGGACTTTGAAGACGCGGCCCTCGTGTTCGAGGGCATCACCGTCGAGATCGAAGACTTGCGCAAGTACTATGGTGAGCCCCGCATCGTCTGTTACGGCTTGCTGTTTGGCCGGCTGGTCGTGATTGGGTACACCCTTCGAGGCGCAACGCGCCAAATATTTAGCATGCGAAAGGCCAACGATCGTGAGAAAGCTCGCCTCGCGCCGTACTTCGAAGTCTGACCTCGCCGTGGTCGATTCGCACGTGATCCGGCCTCACGAGTACAAGGATCTGCCCGAGCTCGGTGAACACGCTTTGTCGCGTGCGATCGTCAACAAGGGCGGGCGGCCGAGATCGGCCAACCCGCGCAAACTGATTTCCATTCGGCTTCCTACCGACGTCATTGAACGCTGGAAGGCCACGGGTCCGGGCTGGCAAACCCGGATCGCTGCGCGTCTGACCAAACTGCGATAGGACTTATTGATGGCTAAGACCGCACGCAAGCGAAAATCGTTGTCGAAACCACGGCGCAATCCGGGTCGCGCCCCTACCCATCCGGGGGCCATTCTTCGCGAGGACGTTTTGCCGGCGTTGCGCATGTCGCAGCAGGCGTTCGCCGATCGGTTGGGGGTCTCCCGAGTAAAGGTGAACACGCTGCTCCAGGAACGGCGCGATCTGTCGTCGGAGCTCGCGGCCCGCATCGCCAAGCTTTTGGGGCACACGCCGGAAAGCTGGGTTCGAATGCAGGAAGCGCTCGACCTGTGGCGCATTGCGCAAGATCCGTCGCGCTTCGCCGGTATTACGCCGCTACCACGCGAAGTTTTCGCCGCGTGAGCGGCCCGACTGGCTCGGTTTTTTTACCTCGCAACGGATTTTCTGGCGCCGGACAGGGAAGATCGAGCCTGATCCTACTTTCCAGCCCGGATTTCATTACGCGCGAGCGTCGCGCCGAGCGCCTGTTCGATCACCTCGTTCTGCGACATTTCGCGGCCTTGCCGCCAGGCTCGGCCGAATGCACCTTCATCGCCGGTCGCCGCGCGGGCCTTCGCGACGTACCGATCGTTGCGCGGTCGCTCGTTGGGGGAGACCGGCGACCCGAGCTCCTCGCGCAGTCGCTCCGCCGCGCCCCACGTACGAGCCGCGGCAAGTGAATCGCCCCGAGCAGCCGCGAGCGCAGCCATCCCTTCGAGCACACGGGCGAGACCCAGCCGGTCGCCGATCTCGCGCCGGATCCCGATGGCCTCCCCATAGAGCGAGCGCGCATCGCCCAATTCGCCACGCAAGAATGCTACGACCCCCAGGCTATAGAGCGCCGTTGCGATGCAATCGCGGTCTCCGAGCTCGCGGCCGATTGCGAGGCTCTCCTGGTTCTGCGCCCATGCGGTGGCGAGATCGCCCTGATCGCAGGCGACGTTTCCCAGAATGCTGAGTGCGTCTGCGACGCGCCCTTGATCTTCCACTTCCCGCGATAACGCCAGAGACTCTTGCGACAATGTCCGAGCAGCGACGAGGTCGCCACGCTCCCAGGCAACCAGCGCCAGATTGCCCAGCAAGCCGGCCGCGCCGCGCTGATCCCCCAACTCGCGCCACACTTCGAGACTCTCCTCGTAGAGCGATTGCGCCGCCGGATAGTCGCCTTGCTCGAACGCCAGGGACCCCAGGTTGTTGAGAGAACGCGCGAGGCCCAATCGGTCATCGAGGCGTCTCGAAAGCGCAAGGCCTTGCTCGAGCAGCGGGCGTGCGGCGCGAAAGTCGGTCTGATACCAGGCGAGGCTGCCGGCGGAATTGACCACCCTCGCGTACTCCAAGGTGGACTCAGTAGGTACGCCTTTGGCGAGGGTCCGCGCACACCATTGCCTCCCCTCGGCGGCATAGCCCCGCGTGAGCCAGAAGCGGTGCATCGCTCCGCAGAGGCGGAGATCTTCCTGAGCCGGAGCCTCCTCGTGGCTCCACTCGAGCGCCAGGCGCAGGTTGTCGTGCTCGTCTTCGAGGCGTCGGAGCGAGTCCGCTTGCTCGGCACCGAGCAGTTTGTCGTCCGCCTCTTCGGCCAGTGCAACGAAGTAGTCCCGATGGCGCGCTCGAATCGCCTCGGCGCCTCCGCTTTCGACGAGACGTTCGCGCGCATACTGCCGTACGGTCTCGAGTAGTCTGTAACGAGAGAGCCTTTCGCTCTGCTCGAACGTCACGAGGCTCTTGTCGATGAGCGAACTCATGAGATCGAGCACGTCGCACTGCTCGACGTCATCGCCGGCGCAGATTCGCTCCGCCGCGTCGAGCGTCCAGCCTCCGGCGAATACCGATAACCGTTGCAACAGGACTTTCTCTGGGCCGCCCAGGAGGTCGTAACTCCAGTCGATCAGCGAGCGCAGCGTCTGTTGGCGAGGGAGCGCCGTGCGCGGTCCTCCGGTCAGCAAGCGGAAGCGATGATCCAACCTGCGATTAAGTTCCTCGACCGAGAGCGATCGCACTCGTGCCGCCGCCAGTTCGATGGCGAGCGGGATCCCGTCCAGCCGATGACAAATGGACACGAGCGTCCCTGCGTTCTCGAGGGTGACCCGAAAGTCCGCATCCACCTTGCTGCAGCGATCGACGAACAGCTGCAGGGCCTCGAATGAGGCGATCGACGCCGGCGTAGCCGCCTCCCTTTGATCGGGCAGCGATAGCGACGGCACGCGATAGGTCTGCTCACCGGCGATTCCCAGTGCCTCCCGACTGCTTGCCAGGATCGTCAGATGCGGGCACTCCCGTGCGAGGGACGCCGCCAGCACCGCGCACGCGTTGAGCAGATGCTCGCAGTTATCGAGCAGTATCAAGGCCCGCTTGTCCTTGAGATGCTCGACGAGTGTTGTCGTAATCGGCTTCCCCGGTTGTTCCTCGAGCCCCAGCACCGTCGCCGCGGTCCGCGGCACGAGGCCGGGGTCGGAAAGCGGCGCAAGCTCGACCAGCCATGCGCCATCCGGAAAGCGCTCGAGGGAATCGGCCGCAAGCTGGAGGCCCAGGCGGGTTTTGCCGCAGCCGCCGGAACCCGTAAGCGTCAGCAGCTGCGCCGCTTTGAAGAGGGCCTTCAACTCCGCCAATTCCGTGTCGCGGCCGATGAACGTCGTTGGCTGGAGCGGAAGGTTGTTCGGCGTCGTCTCTAGCGAGCGCAGCGCTGGAAACTCCGCTCGCAGCTGCGGATGAACAACCTGGTAAACGCATTCCGGTGTCGAAAGGTCTCGTAGCCTTACGCGACCGAGATCGCGCAGCGAAACTTGCGCCGGAAGGGAGTCGCACACGCTGTCGACCACGGCCTGCGACAGAAGTACCTGACCGCCGTGCGCCGCCGACATGATCCGTGCCGCACGATTGACGGTGCTGCCGAAGTAATCACCGTCGCGGTGCTCGACGATGCCTCGATGCAGCCCGCAACGCACGCGAAGGGGCGCACTGCCGCTCATGGCCGAATCGCTGAGCGCTCGCTGCAAGTCCAATGTGGCAGCGAGAGCCGCGCTCGCGTCGTCGAAGACGGCATGGATCCCGTCGCCGGTCTTCTTGACCACACTCCCACCATGTGACTCGACGCTGTTCCGTGCCAGCGCATCGTGGAGAGCAAGCGCCTTCGACATTCGCGCTTCGTCCCGCTCCCACAGTGCCGTGCTTCCCTCGATGTCGGTGAAGAGAAGCGTCACTTGCAATTCCGGCGCCGGCATGCGGGTGGGCAGCTCCGCTGGCGGAGATTCGGATTCGATTGCCTTCGGGTTCGCCGGATGTTGTTGCATGACTGCCGAGGCCATTCGTTGCCGCGGATTCGTTCTCCGCGCCGTCACCCCGAGGAAGTATAGCCTCGAGTCATGCTTCGGTGATGGCGGCAATCGAGATCTTCATCCCCGGATTCGCACCGACAGCTTCGCTCCGTGACGCGCCGGCGGGTTGGCGGCGCACCACTTCACCCAGTCCCCGTGTGCGGCGAGCGCGAGCATGGCGGCACGCCCCAGGCAAGCATTGCGGTCGGTAACTGGTTTCATTCGTTGGGCTCGTCGATGACCTAAAGCAGCTGCGCCTGCTTCTGCATGTTGGCGTCGACGACGGTGAGCGCCGTCATGTTGACGATCCGGCGCACGGTCGCCGACGGCGTCAGGATGTGCACGGGCCGCGCGACGCCGAGCAGGATCGGGCCGAGCGTCACGCCGCCGCCGGCGGTGGCCTTCAGCAGGTTGAACGAAATGTTCGCCGCGTCGAGCGTGGGCATCATCAGCAGGTTCGCCTCGCCCTTCAGGCGCGAGCCCGGGAACACGCGCAGGCGGACTTCCTCGTCGAGCGCGGCGTCGCCGTGCATCTCGCCTTCGACCTCGAGATCGGGATCCATCAGATTCAGCAGGTTGAGCGCCGCCTGCATCTTCTTCGCCTGCGGATTGGCGCTGCTGCCGAAGCTCGAATGCGACAGGAGCGCGACCTTGGGCGTGATGCCGAAGCGGCGGATCTCGTCGGCGCACAGCAGCGTGATATCCGCGATCTGCTCGGCGGTCGGATCGACGTTGACGTACGTGTCGGCGATGAAGACCGTCCGTGTCGGCAGGATGACGGCATTCATCGCCGCGCGGACCTTGACGCCCTTGCGCAGCCCGATCACCTGGTCGATGTAATGCAGGTGCAGGTCGTGCGTGCCGAACGTCCCGCACACCATCCCGTCGGCTTCGCCGAGGTGGATCATCATGGCGCCGATCAGCGTCAGGCTGCGGCGCATCTCGATCTTCGCATATTGCTGCGACACGCCCTTGCGCTGCGTCAGCTTGTAGTAGGCCGACCAGTAGGTGCGGTAGCGCGCGTCCTGTTCCGGATTGACGATCTCGAAATCGACGCCGGGCCGGATCCGCAGCCCGAAGCGCTCGATGTTCTGCTCGAGGATCGCGGGCCGCCCGATGAGGATCGGCTTGGCGAGGCCCTCGTCGACAACGACCTGCGCCGCCCGCATCACGCGCTCGTCCTCGCCCTCCGCGTAGACGATGCGCTTCGGGTCCTTCTTCGCCGCGGCGAAGAGCGGCTTCATCAACAGGCCCGAGCTGTAGACGAACTGCATCAGCTTGTCGCGGTAGGCGACGAAATCGTGGATCGGGCGCGTCGCCACGCCGGAATCCATCGCCGCCTTGGCCACCGCCGGCGCGATCTGCAGGATGAGCCGCGGGTCGAACGGCTTGGGGATCAGGTACTCGGGGCCGAAGCGCAGGTTCTCGATGTCGTACGCCTGCGCGACGATGTCCGACTGCTCCGCCATCGCGAGATCGGCCAGCGCGCGCACCGACGCGAGCTTCATCGCCTCGTTCACCGTCGTCGCGCCCACGTCGAGCGCGCCGCGGAAGATGAACGGAAAGCACAGCACGTTGTTGACCTGGTTCGGAAAGTCCGAGCGGCCGGTGGCGATGATCGCGTCGGGGCGCGCCGCCTTCGCCACGTCCGGCATGATCTCCGGCTCGGGGTTGGCGAGCGCCATGATCAGCGGCTTGGCGGCCATCTTCGAAAGCCACTCCGGCTTCAGCACCCTGGCGGCGGAGAGCCCGAGGAAGATGTCGGCGCCTTCGAGGATGTCGGTGAGCTTGCGCGCGTCGGTCTTCTGCGCGTAGCGCGCCTTGTTGTCGTCCATCTCCTCCTTGCGCCCGGCGTAGACGACGCCCGCGATGTCGGAGACCCAGATGTTCTCGCGCTTGATGCCGAGCGAGACGAGCAGATCGAGGCACGCGAGCGCCGCGGCGCCCGCGCCCGAGCAGACGAGCTTGACCTTGCCGATGTCCTTGCCGACGACGCGCAGGCCGTTGAAGATGGCGGCGCCGACGATGATCGCGGTGCCGTGCTGGTCGTCGTGGAAGACCGGGATCTTCATGCGCTCGCGGAGCTTCCGCTCGACGTAGAAGCACTCCGGCGCCTTGATGTCCTCGAGGTTGATGCCGCCGAAGGTCGGCTCCAGCGCGGCGATGATGTCGACGAGCTTCGACCGGGTCGCGCTCGTCGATCTCGATGTCGAAGCAATCGATGCCGGCGAACGTCTTGAACAGCACCGCCTTGCCTTCCATCACCGGCTTCGCGGCAAGCGGGCCGATGGGACCGAGCCCGAGCACGGCGGTGCCGTTGGTGATGACACCGATCAGGTTGCCGCGCGCGGTGAGGTTGCGCGCCTCGGCGGGGTCGCGGACGATCTCGTCGCACGCGGCGGCCACGCCGGGCGTATAGGCGAGCCCCAGGTCGCGCTGGTTCGTGAGGTGCTTGGTCGGCGTGACCGAGATCTTGCCGGGCGGATATTGCCGGTGATACTCGAGCGAGGCGGCGCGGATTTCCTTGTCAGGCATCGGGAGGCCTTCGGATGCAACAGCGGGGTGCCATCATAGCAAGCCGCGCTGGCCGTCAACCGGGGACGCCGCCCGCGTAATCGAGGAATTTTTCCGGCGACACGCGCAGCGCAGCGCCCGTCGGGCAGGCGCGCACGCAGGCCGCGCCACCCTTGAGCCCCTTGCACATGTCGCACTTGACCGCGACCTTCGGCTTCGACTTGTCGTAAAACTTGTCCTCGCGACCGGGCTCCACGCCCGCGCCGAGCAGAAGCCACGACCACAGGCCCGGCGCTTCGCGATCCGGGTCCTTCGGCGCCATCTGGATCACGTTGTACGGACAGTTGCGCTCGCAGTTGCCGCAGCCGATGCACGTGTCCATGATGAAGACTTCGCCGTTCGCCGCGCGGTGGATCGCGTCGGGCGGGCAGTCCTTCATGCAGTGCGGATGCTCGCAGTGGCGGCACGACGTCGGCACGTGGAGTTGAGCGAACGTCGGGCCCGCCTCGCGGTTCAGCCGCGACGTCCCCTCGTGCGTGTCGGCGCAGGCCTTTTCGCAGTTGTCGCAGCGGATGCACAGGCTTTCGTCGATCAGCAGGACGTCGGTCGCCTCGCCGATCCCCTGCTGCAAGCAGGTAGCTGATGATGTTGCCCGACTCGCCCTGCGACTCCATTTGCACGTTGGCGCGAATGCGGTCGAGGAAGCGCTCCTCCAGCGTCGCGCGCAATTTCGGGTGCTTGGCGACGATGACCTTGAACCGCGCGCCGTCGAGGACGATCGTCTCGGTCGCCACCGATGTCCGCACCGTGCCCATCCGCGGCGCGTCCGACAGCAGCGCAAACTCGCCGACGTAATTGCCGGCGGCGACATACGACAGCACGACGTCCCTGCCGCCGATCCGCCGCGACACGGTGACCGAGCCGCGACGGATGAGATAGAGGCCATCGGCCACGGCGCCTTCGGCGAACACCGTCTCGCCGGCGGCATAGGACTTGAGCTGCGCCCCCTGGATCAGCGCGTCGAGGTCCGCGTCCGGAAGGTCCTGCGTGAGATTGGCGCGCACCGCGCGCTTGAGGAACGCGCGGTCGATGGTGCGCCGAACGCTGTCCACCGAGGCGATGAGCTTCAGCATCGAACGCCGCGGCGTTTCGACCAGCACGCAATTGAGGGCGGCCTTGGCGGTCGCCGCGCGCCGGCGGCCGGAGACCAGCGACAGCTCGCCGAAGAAGTCGCCCGTGCGCAGCACGGTCCAGCGCGCTTCGGGCGTGCCGCCATTGATCTCGATGCCGACCTCGCCCTCGAGGATCGAATAGAACGTGTCGGTGTAGTCGTTGCGGTTGAAGATGATCTCGCCGGGTTCCGGCGTGCGGATCTCGCTGTCGAGCATGAACTCCCGCAGCTGCAGCGTCGTGAGGCCGGCCAGCAGCGGGATCTGCCGCTGCAGCAGGATGAGCCCGTGACTCACGGTGCGCGAGCGCTTGTAGTTCGCGAACTTCGACTTCAAGAGCGGCTCGTCCGCGGGGTCGACCCGGTTGCCGCGGATGTACTCGACGACTTCGTAGCCCTGGTTCATCGCCTGCTTGATCAGCGGATAGCCGCCGAGCGCGCCGATGATATGGAGGCCCGGAACGTTCGATTCGTAGGTGTCGGTGAGCTGCGGCACCGAGGTCGGATCGGCGTTCGGGAACTTGACGCCGAAGCTCTCGACCAGCTTGCGCGGCGGCGTGGCGCCCAGGCGGGCGATCACGCGATGGCAGCCGATGATCTCGGTGCCCTCCGGCGTCTTGGCGTTGAAGCGCGCGGGACAATCGTCGGTCGCAATGGCCTCGACGCTGATGGCCGCGGACTGGTACCGGCATTCGACCTTGCCGTCCTTGATCGCGGCGAGGATCAGCGTCAGGTTGCCCTCCTTGCAGCGCGAGAATTCCTCGTTGCGGTTGATGAGGATCACGCGGTTCTGCTCGGCGAGCGCCAGCGCATTCTCGATCGCCGCGTCGCCGGCGCCGACGACGACGATCGTCTCGTCCTCGTACTCCTTCGGGTCGTCGAGCTGGTACTGGACGTGCGTGCAGGTCCTCGCCGGCGACGCCCAGCTTGCGCAAATTGCCCTGGAGGCCGATCGCGAGGACGACGTGCTCGGCCTGGATCGTCTCGCCGTTCGCGAGCTTGAGCGCGAAGGCGCCCTTCTGGCCGGTGATGGCCGTGACGCCGGCGCCCTGCTTCAGGTTCACCTTGTATTTCGCGATCTCGGCGTCCCAGGCGCCGAGGACCGCCTCGCGCGTGCCGGCGGCGAACGACAGCGGGCTTCGCAACGGCAGGATCGACGGCTCCGCCATCACGTACTTGCCCTTCTGGTATTTGTAGATCGTGTCCGCCGCATGGCGCTCGGATTCGAGCAGGATATGCGACTCGCCGAGCTCCGCCGCGTGCGCCGCGGCGGAGAGCCCGGACGGTCCCGAACCGACGATCGCAATCTTGTAGGTGTCCGTCATGGGGACTCCTATAGTCCCACGCTGCCGCGGAAGTTCTTGAGCGCCGTCTGGAACTGCGCCGGGCTGTAGCGCTCGTCGTTGGCGACCGCCGCCTGCAGTTGCGCGAGACCGCCGTTGACGTCCTTCGCCGACTTGAGCGCGCCGCGCTGGTACATGAAGTTCGCCACGCTGCCGATCGCCATCGTCGCCTGCTCGGCGCCCGCGTAGTCGCGGAACTGCCCGTTGAGTCCGTCGTTGACGAGTCCGGACAGCACCGCGCGCATGTCCGCTTCGCCTATCGTACGCTTGTCGATGGCCGCGATCAGCTCCGCCATCTCCGCCTTCAGCGTCTTCGCTTCGCCGAGCGCATCGCCGCCGCCGTGGACCGTCTGCTGCAGCCGCGTCATGGTCGCCGCGATCCGCGTCCCGAGCGGCGGATCGACGACGTGCGCGATCTGCCGCACCATCAGCATCGACGAATCGTTGAGCCGCACGCTGCCCGGCCCCAGCCCGGCGACGCGCGGCGTCCAGCGCTTGTCGCTCATGGGGTGATGGCAGGCGTGGCAATCGAAGAGCACGAGCTCGGGGAAGAGGCCGTCGCGGCCGCGCTTCGGGTCGACGAGCACGTCCATCATTTCCGAGACGACCATCGCCTGGCCGACCGCCCAGACCTTGACGCCGTCCCACATCCGCTTGCGCTTCTCCCAGTCGGAGTCGGGCTTGAAGTGCGCGGGCTCGACGGCGGTGAACGTGTCGAGCTCGAACGCCATCCGCGGATGGCCCGCGCCCATGAGCCGGTGCGTGACGAAGCGGTCGGCGTTGCCGAAATGGCACGACAGGCAAAGTTGCGCGCGCGCGACCGTGTCATCGGTCGGATAGAGGCCCGCCTTCAGGTTGTCGGCATGCGTCGCGCCTTCCTGCGCGTGCGATTCGAGCCATTTCCCCGCCGGTCCGTGACAGGCTTCGCACGACACGCCGTCGTCGAACTTGAACCGCTCGTCGCGCTGCGCGACCGGCACGTTGTGCGCATGGCAGTCGAGGCAGATCTTCTCCTGGCTCGGCGGCTTCGGCAGGCCCAGGTTGCGGGCGATGCGCAGCGATTGCTCGTTGAACAGCACCTTGTACGAGCGCGCGTGCTTGTCGACGCGCGACCAGGTCACGTACTCCGTCTGCAGCACGTTCGATTCCTTGATCGCCTCCACCGAGCCGTGGCACAGGCTGTTCGCGCAGTTGACGACGCCCATCGACTTGTCCGCGGACTTGTACGGGAGCGGCGCGCGCGGGGTCGGCGCCGGCGTCTGTGCGGAGGCGGCGCCGGCGAGCACCAGCAGCAGCATGCACGTCAACGCACGCGCCGCCGGGCGAACGATCGATCGGGTCGGGAGTCTCATAACGCTCCTCACTCATTTCTCATTCACTTCGCCGCGGGGCGGGGGCTCTCCGCGGTCGTGCGCATCGGCACGAATTCGTGCATCAGGATCTCGTCCGTCACGGTATACACGCTGCCGTCGGGCCGCTGGTAGAACTTCTTCATCTCGTCCAGGCTGAACGGGCGCGAGCCGATGCGGCCGAACACGGCGATCTGCCCGCCCGTTTCGTCGACCGCGCGGTCGCGGTCGAGGCCCTTCGACAGCGCGAGCGCCGGCGTTGCCGTGTTGCGCCACGCGATCAGCGTCGGCTTCGGGTCCGGCGAGAAGCCGTAGAACTTCGGCTGGATCTCGGGCGAGGTCAGCTGCAGCACCTTGAGACCGTTGGCGCCGTCCGCGACGTAGGCGAACAGCGACGCGTTCGTCGTGCCGACGATCACGTCGCGCGCGTCGTTCAACGTGCCGTCGGCGGTAAACATCTGGTAGAGCTTCGGCGACTCCGGCCGCTCGACGTCGATGATCGCGAGGCCGTCCTTGCCGGCGGCGACATAGGCAAAGGTCCGCGCGACGTAGATCCGGTTCGCGTCGGCCAGCGGAATGCGGGCCGTGCCGACGTGGCGCGGCCGCGTCGGATCGGTCACGTCGACCGTGGTGAAGCCGACGTCGTCGGCGACGAAGAGATAGCGGAACTGCAGCGCCGAGGCCCGCACGCCCTTCAGCGCGACGATGGCTTCGAGCTTCGGCTTCAACGGATCGTCGAGGTCGACGACGACGAGGCCCGCATCGGCGGCGATGTACGCGTAGTGACCGCCCAGCACGATGTGCCGCGCGCCCGTTCAGTATGCCGTCCGGGTTCCACGTGACCGCGCGCGTGATGAAATTGTTCTGCGGATCGCCGTCGGCCATCGTGTCGACGTCGGTCAGGATCAGGCCCTCGACGGCGTCGGTGATCGCCGCGTAGCTGTAGATCGGATGGAACGGCTGCTCCTGGTTGGTCACGCGCATCAGGTCGCCCTGGTTGCGCGTCGGCGCGATCGACTGGTTGGTCGGCAGCGCGACGCAGGTCGCGTTGGTGGACGCAATGTGCGTGTCGTGGCCCGACGGCGAGAACGGCGCGGTGATGATCTTCTGCGACACGCCCTTGTTGCCGATGCTCGCGGCGTCGTAGATGCGCATGCCGCCCGGCCCTTCGGCGACGTAGACGTACTCGCCGCGCATCTGCAGGCAGCGCGCGGCGCCGCTGGTGGCGTGCGTCGCGTCGGTGGGCAGCTGCCGGCCGCGCTCGACGTGCTGCGCGTACCAGTCGGGATACGCGTAGCGATGCAGGTAGCTGCCGATGACCGCCTGCGGCTCGTCCCACTCGGTGACCTGCACCGCGGTGACCCGTTTTTCCTCGCCGACCCACGCGTTGAAGCCGACGAAGTTGACGAAATTGGTCCCCTGCAGCAGCAGCTGCGCCATGATCGCGTTGTTGTCGTTCGCCTGCGACACGTGGCAGTCGGGGCAGGTCTTGGTCTCGGTCTTGCGCTCGGTGTGCGGGTAATGCGGCGCGAACGCCTGCGAGCTGAACCCCGAGGCCGCGATCGGCGGCTGCTGGATGTAGATGCGCTCGCGGTTGATGTTGGTCGACGACAGGATCAGCGCCGAGCTCGAGCGCACCGGCGCGATCTTGAAGCCCTTCGCGTCGCCGTGGCGGCCGAGCTGGAACATGTCGTCGCGCGCGACCTGCGGGTTGTACGTCGCGAAGTTGCGCGTCGCGCCGCCCTCGTAGTGCTGGCGCTCCGTCCGCCAGTTCGCCTGGATCGGCAGGTGGCAGCCGGCGCAGCTCGTCGTCCACGACGTGTGGCAGGTCTGGCAGGTGAGCTTGTCGTCGCCGTGCGCGTATTTCGCCGGATCGACGCCCGGTCCCCACTGCATCGAGTCGCCGGTCGACATCAGCTTCGCGCGCGCGGCCTTGGCGTTGTAGCGCGGATGATTCGGATTGACCGAGTCCTTGACCAGCGAGACTTCCCATTCCTTGTCGGGATCGAGCGCCGAGCGCTGGTAGAGCTTGCCCTCGCGCCACTCGAAGCGCTTGCGGCCGTCCTGCGTGCGCAGCAGCGCGAGCTCGGTGCCGCCGGGCTTCGACGCGGGGCCGGACGTGTAGAGCGTCGGATATTTCGTCGCCGTGCCGTGGCAGTCGGCGCAGTCGATCTCGATCGCCGCCGCGACCTCGCCGTAGAGGTGGCCGTTGCCGTGCGCGTCCTGGCCGAAATGGCAGTCGACGCAATGCATGCCGAGGTCGAGGTGGATCGACGACAGGTGCACGGTCTTCTTGAACTTGTCCGGATCGTCGTCGGCGACCGCCTTGCCGTCCTTGTCGAGCAGCGTCCCCTTGCGGTCGCGCTTGAACACCGCGCGGAAGTTCCAGCCGTGGCCGTGATAGTCGGCGAACTGCGTGTCCTTGAGCTGCGGGTTGAGCGAGGACACGTTCTTCAGGAACTCGGGGTCGCCCCACTTGCCGCGGATCGACGCTTCCTCCGGATTGCGCTCGAGGATCGCGCGCGCCTCGTCGGCCGTCGGGTACTTCTGCTTTTCCGGCCACATGAACGGCGCGTCGGACTCGTAGTCCCACATCGTGTAGCCGTAGTAGGTGTTCACGAACACGTTCGGCTGGTGCATGTGGCAGACCATGCACTGCGACGACGGGATCGCGCGCGTGAACGCGTGCTTCAGCGGATGGCCGGGCTCGCCCTTCGCGATCGTCGGGTCGGCGCTTTGCGATTCGCCGGTGTGCCCGAACGGAGCATAGGGTCCGCTGTGCTTCGGATCGCGATCGTTGGCGTAGACCGCGTGGCAACCCGAGCATCCCGACGAGCGGTAATCGCCCGGCTGCTCGTTGGTGCCGAGGAACCACATGTGCGGATCGTTGAGGCGCGTCTTCGTGATGTTGATCACCGGCACCGCGATGCGCAGGCCGGTGCCCGGCCCGCGGATCGATTGCTTGATGTCGGGCCGCCCGGACTCGTCCAGCTTTTGCAGCATGCCCGTGTTGTTCGGGATGCCGATTTCCGGGAATTGCGAGACGATCACGCGGCCGCCGCGCTCGAACACGCGGAAGATGTCGGCGGGCGGAACGGTTTCCCACGGCGGCAGCGGATAGAGCTTCGGCAGGATGCCTTTCGTGGTCATGAACGGCGTCGGCGCAATCGGATTCACCACCGTCGCGGGCTCGCTCATGCCCGTGTACGCTTCGCCCAGGATGTAGCGCTTGAACGGCAGGATCCCGTTGTTGTACGACGCGCCGCCCCACAGCATCGCGCTCGTCGACATCAGGCTCCGCTCGGCCGCCTGGATGATGCGCAGGTGGCAGGCGCCGCACGAATCGCGCGCGATCCGGTAGTCGCCGGGATTGACGAAACGCACGTATTCGGGCGCTTCGCGATTGAGCAGCGTGTAGCTGTCCTCCGGATTCGCGGTCGACGGATATTTCCAGGCGACCGGATAGCGCGGCAGCACGTGCGCGCTGGCGACGGCCGCCCGATACGTCGGGTCCTTCGGATCCGCGCCCTGCGGCTTCGCGACCTTCGCGTCGCCGCCGTGGCAGTCCGTGCAGCCGAGGATCACGGCGGGATTGACGTGCATCGTGTCGTGATCGCCCGGCGTGTGGCAGGTCTTGCAGCCTTCCGATTTGGCGTGCGCCGCCAGGATGGTCTGGCGCGCGGGCGCGGGCGGGCTCGCGGCGTAGGTGCGCGCGACCGGCGCTTCGCCTTCGGCGGCGAACGACGGCGAACATAGCAAGGGCGCGAGCGCAAAGAGTGCCGCGAACGCGGACGCGGACACGAACAACCCTTTGGGCAGGCGCTCGATCATGGCACTCAATAGGTCAGCAGCAGGTTGCACAGGATCGAATATTGCGTCTTGTTGCCGTCGAATTCGTAGAGCTGCTTCAATCCCTGTCCCGGCACCAGCACCGCGGCCGAGGCGTTGAGGACGATGTTCTGCGAGAACAGCGGCCGATACTGGACCGCGACCGAGGCGTCGGTGCCGAGCGAGCGGCTGATCGTGCCCTGCTGGCGCAGCACCGAAAGCGACGACGTGTTGTCGAACCACAGCTGATTCAGGTTGCCGACCAGCCGCCAGCGCGGCGTGAGGTCGGCATCCGCGCCGATGCCGATCAGCGCGAGGCCGGGATTCGTGAAGTTCGCCTGGCCCTGGTCCTTCGACGAGCGCAGCGATGCGAGCACGCCGTTGCGGCCGGACAGCGCGACCCCGCCGCCGCCGATCAGCGGCACCGCCTGCCGGATCCAGTAGCTCGTGTCGGCGCCGGCGATCTGCGGATTCTCGAAGATCGCGTCGAAGCCGTTCGCCTTGCCGTCGAAGGGATTGGAATCGCCGCTCTGGAAGAGCCCGGTGCCGCGCACGCGCAGCCAGTCGAAATCGTAGGACACCTCGGCCACCGCGTAGCCGGCCTCGACGTTGACCTTCTGCTGCGCGAGCGGGTCGTGGCTCACGGTGCCGAACGCGCCGTAGAGCGACGCCGACACGTTCCAGCGGCCGAAGTGGCCGTCGCCGTTGAGGCCGAGGTAGGTGACCTGGTAGTTGTGCGGGATCACGTCGCCGATCACCGCCGGCCGCACCTGGAAGCCGTTCTTGTCGTAGTAGGCGGGGCCATCTTCGCGATTGTCGTCGTAGACGATCGTCCCCTGCAGCGTGAAGCCCGGCACGAACGTGTCCTGCCGGTACAGGTTCGCGAGGAAGATGTTCTCGTTGCGCAGCGGCTTGCCGATGTCGTTGAGGCCGCTGTTGGTGTCCTTCTCGAGGCGCCGGAACCAGCCGACGTTGTATTGGTACCGGTTGTTGTCGCGGTTGCCGAACAGCCGCACGCCGAGCGGCTGGTCGATGAACAGGAGCCCGCGGAAGTCGGCGGTGAACGGCTGGATGCCGACGCGGATGTCGTCGAAGTCGTAGCGCACCGACGCGATGTTGTACTCGTAGTCGATGAAGAGTTCCTGCACCGCGACCTGACTGTCGTTGCGCGTCGTGCCCTTGCGCGGATCGACATTGATGCCGCGGACTTCGCCGATGTCGGTGCGGTTGAAGTTGATCACCGGGACGAAGCGGAACTCGATCTCGGGCGGCTTGAACGCCGTGTCGCCCTTGATGAGCGATATCCCGAGGATCAGATTCTGGACGAACTGCGATTGCCGGTTGCGCCCGAACTGGTCGTCCGACTGCGGGCGATCCGTCGATTGCGCGCCGATCGCGGTGGGCACCTGCCGGAATTCGACCAGCGTGTCGGACACGAGGTTGAGCGCCACGAACCAGTCCTCGCCGAAGACCGGGCGGTCGCCCTTCAACGTGTTCGGGTTGTACGGGTCTTCCCACTGATTCTTCGTGAGCGCGAGCTGGTCGGTGAGCCGCCAGCGGTCCGGCACCGGGATCGTCTCGCGCGGCAGCAGCGGCTGCGGCGGCGGCACCTGCTTCGGATCGATGTCGGGAATGATCGGCTCGAGCGGCCGGCCCATCGGCCGCAGCTGCAGGATCCGGTCCTCGGGCATCGATTCGGGGGTCGCCGCGGCTGCCGCCGGCGCGGCGGCCGGCGCTCCGGGTTCGGTCGCGCCGGTCGTCGGCTTCGCCCGCGCGAGCCCCGGCGTCAGGTCGACCGAGAAATTCGCATCCGTCGCGCCGACGACTTGATTGATCCAGCCGGCGCGGCCGTCGGAGAGCATCACGCGGTACCACGTTCCGCGCCGCTGGTCCGCCTCGACGTGCGCGCCTTGCTGGAGTTGCGCGATCACCGTGGATCGCGGCGTCGCGTCGTCGTACACGTTGACGGTGGGCGCCAGCACGCGCACGCCGTAACGGACTTCCGGCGGCACCTGCGCGCGCGCCTGCACGAACACGATCGCGCACACCAGCGCGAATGCCGCGGCGCGGAGCATCGCATGCCCGCGCCTAGATGCCGGCGCAGACATTCTGCTCCGTGCTGTCGTTGAACGGCGCCTGCGGACAGTTCACGTAACGCAGGCGCGTGCCGGTCCCCTGCGGCACGATCGTGTCGGCGCGCAGGGCGGCAGGCGCGTTCGCGATTCCGTTCCCGAGCGCCGTGCCCGCGTTGGCGAGCCCGAGGAAGCCGACCATGTCGTCCTGGTCGATGCCGTCGCCCGAGACGCCGATCGCGCCGACCAGTTGTCCGTTGCGGTAGACCGGCACGCCGCCGGCGAAAATCTGGATGCCGTTCGGCAATTCCGCGAGCCCGGTGCAGCCGATCCCGTTGTCGCCGGCGGCGAGCGATGCGACGAGCTTGTTCGCGACGAGATCGAGCTGCAATCCGTCGTTGAAGACGCTCCAGCTCGTGATCGGCGGCGAGAACGGGCCGTTCCCCGTGCCGAAGATGCCATCCGGGAAATACGGCCGCGCGAGGTTGCCGACCGCGCGAACGCTGTACGCGATGCCGTTGGCGAGCGCCGTCGGATCGTTGAGAAAGGCGCGGGTCGCGGGCACGTACGCCGCGATCGACGTCGTCGTGGGCGGTGTCGTCGGATACATCGCCGGCGGCAGCGACAGCAGCAGCGCCGCCGCATTCGGATTCGTGAAGAACGCCGCGGTCCGCGCCTTCTGCACGGCGACGTCGGTGCCGAACACCGGCGCATCGGGCGTGCGGATCAAGCCCAGGATGACGCCTTTCGTGTCGACGACGGTCGCCGTGACCTGCGCGGCCGCTCCCACCGGCCGGCGGATCTGCGCCCGCGCGCGGTTCGCGACTTCGATGGCGCTTTTCAGCATCTGCGTGACATCCGCCTGCGTGAGCGCGCTGTTCAGTGCTGGACATCGGCGGAAAGCGGACGACGTTGGCCGCATCGACCAACGTGTAGACACCGATCCCGGCGAACGCCGGATTCGTGTCCGGCCGGTAGCCCGACGCAGGGGTTCCAAACGCGACGCCGGCGACGATCGGGTTGCCGCCGTAGCCCGTCACGTTGAGCAGATTGCCGGCGGTGCCCACGATCGACGAAAACGGCGGCGCGCTCGCGGGATTGCTCTTGAGCGCTTCGCTGTCGACGTAGCGCAGCGTGCGGCCGTCGACGGTGATCTGGTTCGCGCGCCGGTCGGCGGGCGCCGCGAAGCCGAAGGTGCCGGCCACCGCGATCAGCTCGTCGACGTCGGTGTCGCTGTCGAAGATGTCGAGGTCGATCGTGTAGACGCCGTCGGCGAGGATGCCCACCCCGCCGACGACGGTGCCGTTCTTGTACAGCGGCAGCCCGCCGGGATCGCCGGCGAGGCCGAGCGGCGCGCGCTTCGGGCCCACGGTTCCGGCGGTTGCCTGCTGATTGACGTCCGAGCACGACAGCTGGCTGAACTGCACGCCCGACAGCGGCCCCGACGGCTGGTTCGCCTCGCCCGGATTGAAGTTCTGCTGGATGATCTGGCTCGCCGTGCGCGTCGAGAACGCGTTGCCCTCGGACGACAGATACGCGCCCGTGATGGCCTTCGAAATCGCGGCGAGCTCGCTCGGCAGAATATTCAGCGTCTCGAGACCCCCCGTGACGCCGGTTCCCGACGTGATGGTGAACGTCGCCGGCGCGCCGTTCATCCTGAACACCGCCAGCACGTTGCCGACGCGGTCGACGACGGCGATCGTCGCCTTCGCCCCTTGCGCGCCGGCCTCGGCGACCGCCTGCGCGATCACCTGCTGCACGTCGTTCACCGTCAGCGCCGTCGGGCTCGCCGACTCGCAACTGCCGCCGCAACCGCCGGATCCGCTGCCGCCCCCTCCGCCACCGCCGCAGCCGGCGGCGAGCAACGCAAATGCCAGCGCTAACACAACAGCCGGCGCCGACGGCAGCGTCCCGCGCATCGTCATGAGCGCCGTACCGGCAGCACGGCGCGCGTGCCCATGGGCGGATGACCGGGAAGATGGAAGCCGTGGCACGCGATGCACGTCGAGTCCACCTTGTTCGGCTCGGGCGCAGCGCCCGCGTGGCACTTGCGGCAGGTCGCGATCGGCGGAATCGCGACGTCCGCCGACGTCTTCGACGTCACGACCGACTCGTGGCACTCCTTGCACTCGTAGGTGCGGTGCTTGTCGTGATCGAACCGCGACTTCGGCAGGAAGCTCGTCGCCGGGTGCACTTTCGTCACGTCGAAGGTGAAGCTTCCGGGCTTGCCCTTGGCGACGGGCGTGCGCACGACCTCGTGGCAGACGATGCACACGCGCGCCTCGAAGAGGTCCTGCGCGACCTTTTCGGCTTTCCCCTTGGCGAACGCGAGCGCCCGCTGCCGCTGGTCGTCGGTGATCGGGCCGGTGGCGGGGTTCGGAATCGCGCGCCGGATCTCGCCGGTGTCGACGCGGTCGACGGGAACGGCGTTCAGCACGATGCTCGCGTAGAACTCCTGCATCGTCGTCATCACGTCGTCGACCGAGCCGTGCGGGACCTGGCGCGTCGTCACGGCGGGCTCGAACTCGAGCGTGTGGCATTCGATGCAGTGCGTCTTCATCACCACGGGCTCGAAAGCCCGCCCGCTCGCGTCCGGCGCATGGCAGCTGCGGCAGGTGAGCGTGACGCGGCCCTTGCCGCCGCGGATGCTCTGCTTCAGATGCACGTCGTGCGGGAACTTGAGGTGCGATTTCTCGACGGCGTTGGCCTTGTCCTCCTGCGCAATGCGCACGTCGTCGTTGTCGCCGGGCCCGCGCCACAGCGTCAGCTTGAATTCCGGATGAGCTTTGGCGAAATCGGACGCGTTGGCGAGCTTCGTCTCGGGGAAGCGCCGCTTGAGGTCGCGATGGCAATCGGCGCACAGGCCCACATCGGCGCGCACGAGACCGTCGTCGCCCTTGTGGTCCGCGTGGCAGGAGGCGCAGCGCGTCCCGCCGAAGAGATCGGCTTCGAGCGCGGCGGTCGGCGCGTGGCCGGGAATCTTCTGATGGCAACCGAGGCATGTCCGGTCGAGGACGCGGACGAACGGCAGCTCGTGGCATTTGCTGCAATCGTGGCCGAACCCCTCGTGCCCGGACGCGAGCGGGCCCGGGCTCCACGACTGGTCCGGCGTCACCGGGAGCCGCGCGGTCATCGCGCGCATCGTCGGCATCGACGCATTGATGATCGGCAGCGCGACGAACAGCAGCAGGAGCAGGATGGCGAGCGTCCACGCGGGCCCGCGCTTCGACAGCCACGTCGCCGCGAGCGACAGGCGCGAGCGGCTCTTGATCTCGGCGAGGTCGTCCGGCAGCGGCCGCAGGAGCTCGACGGCGATCGCCAGGTCCGCACCCGCGGGCGGCGCTTCGACCGTCAACGCGTACGGCCCGATTTCGACCAGCGATCCGGGCACGAGGGTCGCCTCCGGATCCGGGCGGCCGTCGACCAGCAGCGTGGCGGCCCCGACGGCCATCAGGCGGATCGCACCGTCGCCCCGGTAGATCGTCGCGTGCTCGAGCGCGACGCGCGGATCGGGAAGATAGACCGCGCATTGCGTGCCGCGGCCGACGGCGAACGAATCGCCTTCGATCATCCGCGCGGTGCGCACCGCCTTCCCCTTGCGGTTGCGCGTGACCGTGACGATGAGGAGCTTCATCGCGGGGTTACCAGTAGTAGAAGACGCTGACGATGTGCGCGCCGAGCGCCGCCAGCAGCGCGATCGTCAGCGGCACGTGGATGTAGAGCCAGATGTCGAGGCGCGCCTTCAGCTTCACCGCGCGGCGCGCGCGGCTGACGAGTTCCTGCTTGCGCACCATCAGCGCGTAGAGCTGCTGGTTGATCCGGGCTTCGTGACCGCGCAGCGTCTTGCCGACCGCCTGCAATCCGGTCACCGCGGCCGTGGTCGGGCAGTTGCGGTCGCGCCCGGAGAGCTGCGCCCGGAAGCCGCCGCCGATCCGCGTTTCCTGTGCGGCGGCGAGGACGAGCTTGTTGACGGCGTCCGGCAGCGACAGCGCGAGGGCGCGCATCTGGCGGTCGAGGTCGGAGATCTTGAGGAGCAGCGATTCCTGCGTGTCGTCGCCGAGCACGTCGGTGATCCCGCTCGGGTACCGCAGGTACGCGTACACGCCGTAGAAGCCGGACAGGATGACCGCCAGCATGAGGACGTAGGCCAGCGTGTGGACGTTCCAGCCCACCTCGAAGCCCGCATGCAGCGTCGCGATGACGATGAGGCTCACGCCAAGGTAGACGTGCGCCGAAAGCCAGCCCAGCAGCGTGCTCGACGTCGAGCTGTACCTGCGCTTGCGCACGCCGAACCAGGTGAGCCAGACGATCAGCAGCGCGCCGATCGTCCCCAGCGTGTAGCCGAGGGGACTGCCGCCGTAATGCCCATGCGGCGACCGGTCGAACGCGTACGCGGCGATGGCCGCGCCGACGACGACGACGGCGATCTTCGCCCAGCGGTATCTCGCATAGGCCAGCAATGACTGATGCCGCACGCGCTCCCTTTCCCGCACCCTATGCTGGGACCCCGAGTGTAGCCGCCAAAGGGCGATTTGCAACCCCGCTCGAATTTATCGCCGGTTCCGCCCTTCCCCCGGCCCACCCCCCTTGCTATGATCGAACGTTCCCATGGGTCGCCTCTCGTTCCTGCGCTGCAATATCCACGCGTGCGCGACCGCGGCGCTGGCGCTGTGCGCGTCGGCCGCCTTCGCCGCCCCCGTCGACGACCTGCGCGCGCTGGTCGAGGCAAACAATTCCACCGAGGCCTACGCGCGTTGCGCGTCGATCGACGTCGACGCCGAGCCGCGTGCCGACCTGTGGTGCGGCATCGCCGCCATCGACGTGGGCCGCGCGGGAATCGGCGTGTTCGCGCTCGAGCGCTACGTGCTGCGTTTTCCCGACGACCCGCGCGGGCGCCTCGAACTGGCGCGTGCCTATTTCTACTCCGGCGACAACCCGCGCGCGCGCGCCGAATTCGACGCGGTGGCGAAGGAGAAGCCGCCGGAGGCCGTGCAGGCCGGCATCGACCGCTATCTCGACGCGCTGCGCATTCGCGAGGCGCAATATCGCCCGACGCTCTTTGCCTACCTCGAGCTCGGCGGCGGCTACGACAGCAATGCCAACGCCGGCGTCGCGCAATCGGACATCACGCTGCCCACGTTCGGCGCAGTCACCGTCGCGCCGTTGGGGGTCGCGCAGGGCTCGGGCTTCGGCTTTGCCGCCGCCGGCGTGCAGGGAACCTATCCGTTCGCGCCGGGCTGGGCCGTGTTCGGGTCGCTCCTCGGCAACGGCACGTTCTACGGCAGCGCGTCCGAGTTCGACCTCGCGAACGGGTCGGCGGCAGCCGGCGTGAGCTACCTCGCGGGCCGCGACTGGCTCGCGCTCACGTATGCGCACGCGGAGATCCTGGTCGACGGCTCGCGCTACCGGTCGAGCGACGGCGTGGGGCTCGAGTGGCGTCACCAGCTCTCCGAGCGATCGCTCGTTTCCCTGACGCCGCAGTACGCGCATTTTTCCTACACCGGCGCGAATTCGGTGCGCGACGCCGATTACGGGGCCATCGCGGCGCAATACCGCCAGCAGTGGGTCACGTGGGGGCAGCCGGTGGTGAACCTGACCGCGTATTACGGCGACGAGCACGACACCCAGGGCTACGACTACCTCGGCCGCAAGCTCTACGGCGCCGCGGCCGATGTGACCGTCTCGCCGTCGCCGCAGTGGGCGCTGACCGCGTCGCTGGCCTTCGTGCGCAGCAACTACGACGCGCCGTATCCGATCCTCGACGTCACCCGGCAGCGACGACAACTGGGCGCTGAACCTCGGCGCCGCCTACTACTTCTCGCGCAACTGGAGCGCGCGCCTCGAATACCAGTATGCGCGCAACAATTCCAATCTCGCGCTGTTCGAGTATTCGCGCAATGTCGGCGCGCTCAAGGTGCGGTACGAATACAAATGACGATACGCTCGCACACCTTCCGCCATTTCGTCGCGCTGCTTGCGCTGCCGCTGCTCGCCCTCGCCGCCGACATTGCGCAGGCCCAGGTCGCCGGGCGCGTCGTGCTGGCCGTCGGGGACGTCGTCGCGGTGCGCGGCGCCGACCGGGTCCGTCTCGCGAACGGGTCGCAGGTGAGCGTGGGCGATGCGATCGTCACCGGCGCGCAGAGCCATGCGCAGGTGCGCTTCTCCGACGCGGCCCTCGTCGCGCTGAAGCCGGATTCCGAGTTCCGGATCGAGACATTCGAGTTCGCAGCGTCCGCCTCGGGCAACGAGCGCGCGGTGTTCCGCCTCGTGCGCGGCGGCTTCCGCACGGTGACGGGCACCATCGGCCAGATCAACCAGGACCGCTACCAGGTGCTGACCACGCAGGCGACGATCGGCATCCGCGGCACGCACTACGCGCTGCAGATCTGCGCGCCGGGCCAGTGCGTGAGCCAAGGCACGACGGCGCGTTCCGGTCTCTACGGCGGCGTATTCGACGGCATCGTGGCGGTCGGGAACCCGTTCGCGAGCGCCGATTTCCGCGCCGGCGAGTATTTCTTCGTCGCCGACGGCGAGCCGCCGCAGCGCTCCCTCGCGCCGCCGGATTTCCTCGCCGACCGCCTGCCGGCACGCACCGTGGCCGCGGCGGGCGCACCCGAGGTGCTCAAGTTCCCGAGCGTCCCGGCGGCAATCGAGCCGCCCGCGCTGCCCATTCCGCCCTTCACGTACATGGTGACGGAGGACCGTAACCTCGTCACGCTGGCGGCGGCGCCGCAAGCGATCGTCGTCGGGTCCGACCGGTACACGATCGAGCTCGACACGACGCACGATCCCGCCCTCGTCCTCGGCCTGAACGGCGACGGGCAGTTGACGTCGTTCGTGAACGGCTCGCTCAACGCCAACGTGGGGAAGGCGAGCATCGTCGACAGCGGCAGCGATGGCACGGCGGCCGGGCTCAACTGGGGCCGCTGGACCGGCCCGGGTTCGACGATCGTCCAGACGCTGCCCGACGGTTCCACGGTGAGCAACAACGGCGGCAACCTGCATTACATCTACGGCAACCAGTCGCCGTCGCTGCCGGGCGCCGGCCAGTTTTCCTACGCGCCCGTCGGCGGGACGCGGCCCACGGATTCGGGAACGGGCACGACGGGAACGCTGATCTCGGGCGGCACGATCAATGTCAACTTCAGCACCGCGCAGCTCGCGCTCAGCGGACTCACCGTCGGCTTCACGAACGCCACGTACACGATGAGCGGCACGACCGGCATCACCGACGGGCTCTTCTCGACGTCGGGGCCGGGCGCCAAGGTCGGCTGCACGGGCAACGCCTGCCAGTCGCTGATCGCCGGCAACTTCGCGGGGTTCTTCGCCGGCCCGGGCGGCAGCGGCATCGGCCTCGACTACTTCTTCAACAACCGCGGTGGCGGCGTGATCGAAGGCGTCGTCGGGTATCGCCGGTGCGCCGGCGCCGCGTCGTGCTGAGGATGACCGGGGCATTGTTCGGGGCATTGCTCCTTGCGCTTTCGCTTCCGCGGGCGCACAGACGGCAGCCACCAGCCCCGCGCCCGTCGTCGCGCGCGACCACGTCGGTGCGGCCGCGTGCGGCGAATGCCATGCCGCCGAATACGAGGCGTGGTCGCATTCGCATCACCGGCAGGCGATGCAAGTGGCCGACGCGAAGACCGTGCTCGGCGATTTTCGCAACGCCAAATTCGCCTACGCGGGCACCACGTCGACCTTTTCGACGCGCGACGGCAAGTATTACGTGCGCACCGACGGGCCGGACGGCAAGCTCGCCGATTTCGAGATCAAGTACACGTTCGGCGTATCTCCGCTGCAGCAGTATCTGATCGAGCTCCCCGGCGGAAAGCTGCAGGCGCTCGGGATCGCCTGGGACACGCGGCCGAAGGCGTCGGGCGGCCAGCGCTGGTTCCATCTCTACCCCGGCCAGAACCTGCGCGCGGGCGATTCGCTGCACTGGACCGGCGTCAACCAGAACTGGAATTTCATGTGCGCCGAGTGCCACTCGACGCGGCTGCGCAAGAACTTCGATGCGGCCAGCGGAGCGTTCAACACGACGTGGGCGGAAATCAACGTCGCGTGCGAAGCGTGCCATGGGCCCGGCGCCGACCATGTCGCGAAAGCGCGCGCCAAGCGCGAGGGCAAGGCGTATTCGGCGGCGGACAGCGGGCTCGCCGTCGCGCTGAACGAGCGCAAGGGCGTCACCTGGACGCCGGTGCCGGCGACAGGCAACGCGCAGCGCGGCACGCCGCGGACATCGACGCATGAAATCGACATGTGCGCACGCTGTCACGCGCGCGCGGCGCGCCTCGTCCGACGATTACGTCCACGGCAAGCCGCCGCAGGACACGCACCGGATGGCAACGATCGACGAAGGGCTCTACTGGAACGACGGCCAGATCCGCGACGAGGTTTATGAATGGGGCTCGTTCGCGCAAAGCAAGATGAACGCGAAGGGCGTCACCTGCTCCGATTGCCACGATCCGCACTCCGAATCGCTGCGCCGCCCCGGCAACGAAGTGTGCGCGCAGTGCCATCAGGCGGCCAAGTTCGATGCGCCCGCGCATACCCACCACGCGCAGGGAACGCCCGGCGCGGCATGCGTGGCCTGTCACATGCCGACGACGACCTACATGCAGGTCGACGCCCGCCGCGATCATTCGCTGCGCATCCCGCGCCCGGATCTCACGGAGAAGCTCGGGATCCCGAATGCGTGCAACCAGTGCCACGCGAAGAAGACGCCGCAGTGGGCGGCTGCGGCAATCCGGCAATGGACGGGGCGACTCCCCGTCGGCTACCAGAATTTCGCCGAGGCGCTGCACGCGGGCACCGCCGGGACGCCGGGCGCGCGCGGCGCGCTGATGACGATCGCCGACGATCCCGCGCAGCCGGCGATCGTGCGCGCGAGCGCGCTGGAACGGCTGGGTCGGATGCTCTCGCCGTCCGCCGTCGCCACGACGACCCGCGCGCTCAACGACCCCGACGCGCAGGTGCGGCTTGCCGCCGTCGACGCGCTCGGCGGCATGGACCTCACGACGCGCGTTCGCTACCTGCCGCGCATGCTGAGCGACCCGGTCAGGAGCGTGCGGATCGAGGCGGCGCGCGCGCTTGCGGGGCCGCAGGAGGCAGCGGTTGGCGGCAACCGACCGGGCGGCATTCACGAAGGCGCTCGACGAATACATCGCCACGCAGAAATACATCGCCGACCGGCCGGAAGGCAGGATGAACCTCGGCAACCTCTACGCGACGCGTGGCGATGCGGCTGCGGCGATCGCGGAATTTCGCAAGGCGCTGGAGCTCGATCCGACGTTCGTCGAAGCGCGCGTCAATCTCGCCGACGTCTACCGCACGCGGGGCGCCGACGCCGAGGCCGAGGCGGTGCTGCGGGAGGGCCTCGCGAAATCGCCGCGCGCAGCGCCCCTGCATTACGCGCTGGGGCTGACCTATGTGCGGCAGAAACGCCAGGTCGACGCGCTGCGCGAGCTGGGCGAGGCCGCGAAGCTCGCGCCGGGCAATGCGCGCTATGCGTACGTCTACGCCGTCGCGCTCAACGACGCGGGCAAGCCGAAGGACGCGCTGCAGGTTCTGACCGCGGCCGTGAAGGCGCAACCGAACGACCGTGACCTGCTGTTCGGCCTCGCGCATTACGCCAACAAGGCGGGCCAGCGGGAGGCGGCACTGGGTTACGCGAAGAAGCTCGTGGAGCTCGACCCCGAGAATCCGGAGTATGCGCAGCTCGCGGGGTCGCTCGCGCGCTGAAGCCGGATCACTTGGTCGCGAAATTCGTCGCGCCATCCCAATCCGCCGGCGGCGGCGCGACGAGATACGCCGTGCACCGATCGCGCAGGTTGCGGTGGAGCAGCCGTTCCGGCAGCGACGCGAGGATGTTGCCCGCCATCGTGAAATTGCGCGCGCGGTAGAGCGCCAGCGCTTCGTTCCAGCGCGCGAGCTCCGCCGCTTTCTCCGCGTCGATCTCGCGCCCCAGCGGTTCCCAGATCGACAGCGCCTGCGCGCGGCCCTTGACGCGCACGCGATCGATCTCCCGCCACGTGAAATCCGGCGCCGCGCGCCGCGTGTCGTCACCGCACAGGATGCCCACGCCGTAGGCCTTCGTCAGCCCTTCGAGTCGCGACGCGAGGTTCACCGCGTCGCCGAGCACCGTGTACGCCTTGCGGAAACGCGAGCCCATGTCGCCGACGTTCATCGGGCCCGTGTTGACGCCGATGCCGATCGCGAGTTCGGGCCAGCCGCGCGCGCGGAACTGTTCGCGCAGCGGCGCCATCCGCTGCTGCATTTCGAGCGCCGCCTCCACGGCATCCCGCGCATGATGCTCGTTGGGCAGCGGCGCGCCCCAGAACGCCATGATCGCGTCGCCGATGTACTTGTCGATCGTCCCGCGCCGCGCGTGGATGGTCTCCGTCATCGGCGTCAGGTACGCGTTCATCAGCGCGGAGAGCTCGAGCGGCGCCAGCGACTCGGACGCGGATGTGAAATCGCGGACATCCGAGAACAGCACCGTCAGGTCCCGGCTCTCGCCTTCCATCGAGAAGCGCTCGCCGGTCTCGCGCATCTGCTTCACCCGCTCGGGCGGCACGTATTCGCCGAAGAGGTCGGACAGCTGGCGGATCGCCCGCGACTCGCGCAGGAACCCGCCCAGCAAATGCCAGACGAGCAGCATGAGCAGCATCACGAGCGTCGCCGCGAGCGGGATCACCGCATTGGCGCGCGTCCAGAACCACATGTTCACCGCGACGACGAGCGTGGCGACGGCGAGTATTCCGATCACGCTCAAGAGCGGGCGGCGCCACGGAATCGCGAACACGACGAGGAGGCCTGCGACCAGCATCATCACGGCCTCGACCTCGGTCGCGCCTGGCGGAATGCTCTTCAAGTCGCCGCCCAGCATGCCGGACAGCAGGTTGGCGTGGATTTCGACGCCCGGAAAATCGGGCGCGACCGGCGTGGTGCGGAGATCCTCGAGGCCCTTCGCGGTCGTTCCCACGAGCGCCACCGCGCCGGCGAACGCGTCCTCCGGAATCGTGCCGGCGAGAATGTCGGTCGCGGAGTAGTACTTGAACGTGCCCTTCGCGCCGCGATACGGGACGAGCGCGGTGCCGTCGCGCGCGACGGGGACGATCAGCCCGCCGACGTCGAGGGCGTCGATGTCCCCGTTGACGTCGAAGCGCGGACGGATCGTCTTCGCATCGACGACGACCTGCGCGACCGCCAGCGACAGCGCCGGGTAGTAGTCGCCGCCGTACAGCTTCACGAGAGGCACGCGGCGCACGACCTGGTCGGAATCGAAGGCGGGATCGATGTGCCCGCCGCCCGCGGCGGCCTGCTGCAGCTCGGCGAGGTTCGCGGTGTAGCCCTGCTCGGGACGGATTTCGATCACATGGCCGCCAACGTCCGCCGCGGTGAAGGCCGGTGCCGGCAGCGCGCCCACGGCCTGTTGATCCACCGTGAACGTGAACGCCAGCACCGTCGGGCTCCCGTTGAGCGCGTCGGCGAAGCGTGCGTCGTAGTCGAGCCGGCGCCGCGTCCGCGCATTCATCTCCTCGAGGCTCGGCGTCCGCATCTGCGGGGGGATGACGCGCGCGAGCTCGTCCAGCACCCCGATGCCGTCCGAAATGTTGCGCTCGGGAAACATGACGTCGAAGCCGACGGCCCGCGCGTTGTATTTCTTCAGCAGCATGTCGACGAGGCGCGCCAGGCGGTCGCGCGACCATTGCCATCGGCCCTCGCGCTGGATGCTCTTCTCGTCGATGTCGATGATGACGACGGTCGGATCGAGGCCCGCGCCCTGCGTCGCCTTGAGGCGCGCGTCGTAGGCCATCGCTTCGAGCTTCGCGAAGAGCGGCGTGCGCGACGAGCGCCGCAGGGCATCGCCCAGCGGGTCGATCAGGAACAGCGCGACGATCGCGAGCCCGACGAGCCAGCGGGGCGCCTCCGCCAGCCTTCGCACGAGGCCGACGGGCGCGACGTTCACGGAATGCGCGGAGTCACGGGCGCCGGCGCAACCGCTGCGCGGCAACCCCGGCCAGCAGCAACGCCATCAACGCGAGCGCGGCGTCGGACAGCGAGGGGATAGGCAATCCGCTCAGCGCGTTCACGACGATGAGCGCGGGTTCGGACGACGCCGGCGCAAACACGCCGTCACCCGAATAATCGGCGGCAACCGTCATCGTCCCCGGCGACGCGGGCGCGCTCAGCGTGGCCCAGGCGACGCCACCCGCCAGCGTGGCCGTTGCGACGGGCGCGCCGTTGGCGAGCACGCGCACCGACCCGCCCGGCACCGATGCCGATTCGGCGGAGGTCACGTCCACGCGCACTTGAATCGACTCCCGGCTCGCCACGTTGTCCGGCGCAAAGAGCGCGACCTTCGGCGGCGGCAGCAGCACGCCCTTGATCACGAACGCGTCGATCGGTCCCGCGAACGCCGGGTCGAAAAGCGCGTCGCCGCCGTAGCGCACGCACACACCGTAATCGTCGATCTTGAGGCTCGGCACCGAGACCAGCGCGTGGCCCGTGCCGTCGAGGCTCGCCGTGCGCAGCGGCGCCAGCGGGCTCGCCGGATCGCCGTACTTGAACGGCACCGGACACCGCGTCCCGGTGCCGGCGACATAGACCTCGATCGTTCCGGTGGCCACGACGGCTCCGGCGGACGCGACGGCTGCCGCCACCGTCATCGTCTGACCGGATGTCACCGGCTTCGGGGTGACGGTGACGGTGAAGCTGCCGGCGATCTTCGCGATCACGAGGATATAGGTCTGCGTCGTGGAGCGGCCGAATGCATCGTTGACCTGCGCCACGAACGTGTACGTGCCCGCCGCCGTCGGCTTGCCCGCGAGGTGCCCATCGGTTCCGAGCGTCACGCCCGGCGGGAGCGCGCCGCCGACGACGGTCCACACGTAAGGCGGCGACGCCGCCGACGGCCTGAAGCGTCACGTCGATGGCCGTCCCGATCGTGACCGGCGGCGCGAGCGACGCCGGCGGCGTCACGATGGTCAGCGACGGCGGCTGGACGTCGATCGTGAAATTCTGCGCCGCGTTGGGCAGGAAGCCGTTGCTCGCGCCAATCGTGCCCGCGAACGCGCCGACGGTCGTCGGCGTCCCCGAGATGTGCAAGCTCACGGGCGAAAAGGTGAGTCCCGGCGGCAACCCCGACGCCGTCACGACGATCGGCGCGGTGCCGGACACGGTCACGTCAAAGTTGTAGGGCACGCCGATCTGGCCTCCGGGCGGCGGCGCGCTCGTGATCGCCGGCGGTGTTCCCCCCGTCACGTTGAGCACGCCCCTCACGCCGGGAATGGTGCCTCCGCCGGTCACGTAGAAGTACGAAATGGTCGTCGTGACATTGACGAGCGCGATGTTGACGGGCGAGCGGGCCGTGACCGTGACCTTCACATCGCAAAACGACGCCACCGGAACGGTGCCGTTCGTGAAAGTGAAGGCGTTGGCCAGGAAGGAAAGGTTGCCGCCGCACTGCACGGCGGGATCGCCCGGCACCAGGACCATCCCGGCGGGAAAGTTGTCGGTGAAGCCGATCGCCGTCGCGACGAGCACCTTGTCGGTGTTCTGCAGCCGGATGGTCAGCGTCGTCGGGCTGCCGGAGTTGATCGTTGCCGGCGCGAAGGTCTTGGCGGCCGAGAACGCCGCCACCTGGCCGGCGGCGGGACCGGCGAACAGCCCCGCGGCGCCAAGGACGAGCACGCCCAGCGCCCACCTTCCCATCGCGCCCCGGCTCGATGCCATGCCACCCTCCACTGTCGGTGCGACCGCTCGCCCGCGCGGGGGCACCGCCCCGAATCATAACCGCCGCCGGGCGATTGCGCGATGCGGGGGCGGGACATTGACGCCCCTCAAGGCGACCCGAAGGCTGTCCGCTATAATTCCGACCCTTCGAGCCCCTCTCGCCGACCCCTCTGCGACGGCTCGCCCATTCCCCACCGTAGCCCCGTGCCTGCCCATGCTGGAAGCCCACGACCTTGCTGCACAGCGCGGCCACGCGCGGCTGTTCGCCGGGCTTTCGTTCGAGGTCGGGCCGGGTCGCGCATTGGTCGTCACCGGTGCCAACGGGACCGGCAAGACGACGCTGTTGCGGATGCTGGCGGGCCTGTCGCTGCCTTCGGCCGGCGAGATCCGCTGGGACGGGCGGCCGGTTGCCCCGTTCGACCCCGGCGTGCGCGCTTCGATAGCGTTCGCGGGTCATGCGCCCGCACTCAAGGACGAGCTGACGGCAGAGGAGAATCTCACGGCACTCGCGACGCTGGCCGGCGAGACCGTGTCGAGCGAGGCGATTCGCGGCGCGCTCGACGCCGTTGCACTTGGCTCGCGGCGCACGCTGCCCGCGCGGGTGCTGTCGCAGGGACAGCGGCGGCGCATCGGTCTCGCGCGCCTGTCCTTGCTCGCGCGCCCGCTCTGGATCCTGGACGAGCCGGTGACCGCGCTCGACGCGGCGGGTGCCGACCTGCTGACGTCCATGGTCGCCGCGCACCTCGATCGCGGCGGCATCGCGGTCGCGGCAACGCACGCCCCGCTCGGGCTTCCCGAATCGCGATCGCACGCGATCACGCTCGCATGAGCACCGTTCTGCGTGCCCCCGTCTCCGCCGTTGGGGGCGCAGTGATGCCCGGCGTGCGCTGGGCGCTCGGCCGCGACTTGAGCCTCGCGCTGCGCTCGCGCGCGGAACTCGCGGTGCAACTGCTGTTCTACATTCTCGTGGTTTCGCTCTTCCCATTGGCAACGACACCCGAGCGCACCCTGCTCTCGACCATGGGTCCCGGCGTGCTGTGGGTCGCCGCCCTGCTCGCCTCGCTGCTGTCGTTGCCCCGCCTGTTCGCGGCGGACTACGCGGATGGCACGCTCGAGCAGATCGCGCTGTCGCCTTATCCGCTCGAGGCGCTCATTTCCGGCAAGATCCTCGCGCACTGGCTGACCACGGGATTGCCCGTCGTCGTGCTCGCGCCGCTCCTCGGCGTGCAATACGCGATGGACGGCGAATCGCTCGCCGTGCTGGCCGCGGCGCTGCTGCTCGGAACCCCGATCCTGTCGCTGCTGGGCGCCATCGGCGCGGCGCTCACGCTGGGCTTGCGCGCGGGCAGCAGCCTGCTCGCGCTGCTGATCCTTCCGTTGTACGTGCCGGTGCTGATCTTCGGCGCCGGCGCGGTCGACGCCGCGCGCGCGGGGCTCGGCATCGGCGCCAACCTCTCTTTGCTCGGCGCGGGACTCATCGTCGCGATCGTCGGCGCGCCGTTCGCCGCCGCGGCCGCCGTGCGGATCGCGCTGGATTGACATGAACCTGTATCGCTACTCGTCGCCCGCATCGTTCTATCCGCTCGCCGGAAGGATGATCCCGTGGTTCGCGTGGAGCGCGGCGATCCTGGCGGCGATCGGGCTCTACATCGGCCTGTCGATGGCCCCGACCGATTTCCAGCAGGGCGAGGCCTACCGGATCATCTTCATCCACGTGCCTTCGGCGTGGATGTCGATGTTCCTGTACCTCGTGATGGCGTTCTGGGGCGCGCTGGCGCTCGGCTTCAACACGCGGCTCTCGGCGATGATCGGGCAGGCGATCGCGCCGACCGGCGCGCTGATGACCTTTATCGCGCTGTGGACCGGCGCGCTGTGGGGCCGGCCGACGTGGGGGACCTACTGGGCGTGGGACGCGCGGATGACCTCCGAGCTGATCCTGCTCTTCCTGTACCTCGGCATCATCGCGCTCCGCAATGCGATCGACGATCCGCGCCGCGCCGACCGCGCGTGCGCGATCCTGTCGCTCGTCGGAGCGATCAACGTTCCGATCATCTACTATTCGGTCAAGTGGTGGAACACGCTGCACCAGGGCGCGTCGGTGCGCCCGGGCGAATCGAAGATGGCGACGATCATGCTGGCGGGAATGCTCGTCATGTCGTTCGCGGCATGGTTCTACGCGATCGCCGTCGTGCTCGTTCGCGCGCGGACGATCATCATCGAACGGGAGCGCGGCGCGGCGTGGGTCTCGGAGCTAAAGGAGTTCGCGGGATGAACGATTTCTTCGCCATGGGCGGTTACGCGTTCTACGTGTGGGGCGCCTATGGCGTGACGGCGCTCGTCGTGATTGCGGAGGTGCTGGCCGTGCGCGCGCGTCGTCGCGCGGTGCTGGCGGAAGCGCGCACCGTCGTCGCAGCCGGGGCGGCGAAATGAAGGCGCGGCACCGGCGGTTCCTGTGGATCGGCGCGGGCGTGCTGATGCTGGGCGTCGCCGCGGCGCTCGTCCTGAACGCGTTCCAGTCGAACCTCGTGTTCTTCTTCACGCCGACCCAGATCGCGGCGAACGAGGCGCCGCACGGCCGCGCGTTCCGGATCGGCGGCATGGTCGTGGAGAACAGCCTCAAGCGCGAGCCCGACGGGCTCACCGTGCGCTTCGGCATCACCGACACCGCCAAGACGGTTCCCGTCGTGTACAAGGGAATCCTGCCCGACCTCTTCAAGGAGGGGAAAGGCGTCGTCGCGCAGGGCAAGCTCGAAGGCGACGGCATGTTCCACGCGACCGAAGTGCTGGCGAAGCACGATGAAAACTACATGCCGCCCGCCGCGGCCGACGCGGTCAACAAGGCGCACGGCGCCGCCGTGGCCGAGCAGGCCGCGCGAACCCTGAAGCCATGATGCAAAAGGCAATCCCATGATCCCCGAGCTCGGTCATCTTGCGTTGATCCTCGCGTTCCTGCTGGCGATCGTCCAGGGGACGCTGCCGATCGCCGGCGCCGCCCGGCGCATCCCCGCGTGGATGGCGCTCGCGCGCCCCGTCGCGCAGGGACAGTTCCTGTTCATCGCGATCGCCTGGGGCTGCCTCGCGTACTCGTTCCTCAGCAGCGATTTCTCGGTGCTGAACGTCGCCACCAACTCGAATTCGCAGCTGCCGATCCAGTACCGTTTCGCGGCGACGTGGGGCTCGCACGAGGGCTCGATGATGCTGTGGGTGCTCATGCTCTCGAGCTGGACGCTCGCCGTCTCGCTCAAGAGCCGCCACCTGCCCGACGAGATGGCGGCCCGCGTCATCGGCGTCATGGGTCTCGTCAGCGTCGGCTTCCTGCTGTTCATGCTGACGACGTCGAATCCGTTCGAGCGCCTGTTCCCGGTGCCCGCCGACGGCCGCGACCTGAATCCGCTGTTGCAGGACCCCGGCATGGTCATTCATCCGCCGATGCTCTACATGGGCTACGTCGGCTTCTCCGTCGCGTTCGCGTTCGCCATCGGCGCGCTGCTCGGGGGCCGCCTCGACGCGACATGGGCGCGCTGGTCGCGCCCGTGGACGACCCTCGCCTGGAGCTTCCTCACGATCGGCATCATGCTCGGCAGCTGGTGGGCCTACTACACGCTGGGGTGGGGCGGCTGGTGGTTCTGGGACCCGGTCGAGAACGCGTCGTTCATGCCGTGGCTCGTCGGGACGGCGCTCCTGCATTCGCTCGCGGTGACCGAGAAGCGCGGCACGTTCCGCAACTGGACGGTGCTGCTCGCGATCTGCGCCTTCTCGCTGTCGCTGATCGGCACCTTCCTCGTGCGCTCCGGCGTGCTGACCTCGGTGCACGCGTTCGCCACCGATCCGCGGCGCGGCGTGTTCATCCTCGCCTTCCTCGTGGTCGTGATCGGCGGCTCGCTGACGCTCTACGCCATCCGCGCGCCGAAGGTCGGCGTGGGCGCCCGCTTCGATCTCGTGTCGCGCGAGATGGCGCTGCTCGCGAACAACGTGCTGCTGATCGCGGCCGCCGGCTCCGTGCTGCTCGGCACGCTCTATCCGCTGTTCATCGACGCGCTCGACCTCGGCAAGCTTTCGGTCGGCCCGCCGTATTTCGACGCGGTGTTCGTGCCGCTGATGACACCACTCTTCTTCCTGATGGGCGTCGGGCCGCTCGCCCGCTGGAAGCAGGCGTCGATTCCCGATCTCGCGCAGCGGCTGCGCTGGGCGGCGATCGTCAGCGTCGTCACGGCGGTGCTCGCGCCGTTCGCCACCGGCGAGTGGAAGCCCGGCGTCGCGTTCGGCCTCCTGCTCGCGTTCTGGATCGTCGCCGCGACGTTCACCGGCGTCCGCGAGCGGCTCCGCAGCGCCGGCGGCGGCCTCCCGGCGCAGCTGCGCCGCCAGCCCCGCAGCTACTGGGGCATGGTCCTGGCGCACCTCGGCATCGCGGTGTGCGTCGTCGGCATTACGATGGTCAAGGGCTACGAAACCGAGCGCGACGTCAAGATGAACGTCGGCGACACCGTCAACGTCGCGCGTTACGTCTTTCGCTTCGATGGCGTCGTGCCGCAGCGCGGCCCGAACTACCAGGCGACGCGCGGCACGATCGTCGTCAGCCGCAACGGCACCTATGTCGAGACGCTCTACCCCGAGAAGCGCCTGTACAACGCGGGTGGCAATCCGATGACCAACGCGGCGATCGACAGCGGCCCGTTCGGCGACATCTACGTCTCGATGGGCGAGCCGGTCGACGGCGGCGCCTGGATCATCCGCGTGTACTCGAAGCCGTTCATCACGTGGGTCTGGTTCGGTTTCATCATGATGGCGATCGGCGGCTTCCTTGCGCTTTCGGATCGTCGCTACCGCATCCAAACGCAGCGTGACGCGGTCCTTCCGCGCGGCGCCGCGGCGAAGGGCGCCCAATGAACCGGCGGATGCTGATTCCCCTCGCCATCTTCGTGGTGCTGGCGGGATTCCTCTTCGCCGGTCTCTGGCGCGACCCGCGCGAAGTGCCGTCGCCGCTGATCGGCAAGCCCGCGCCGGCGTTCAAGCTGACCCAGCTGCACGCGCCGCAGCAGATGCTGGGCACGGCCGACATGAAGGGCAAGGTCTGGCTCATGAACGTCTGGGCGTCGTGGTGCGTGTCCTGCCGCGAGGAGCATCCGCTGCTCGTCGCGCTGGCGAAAGAAAACATCGTGCCGATCGTCGGCCTCGACTACAAGGACGAGCCGGCGGCCGGCATGCGCTGGCTCACCGACAACGGCGATCCGTACACGACGTCGGTGATGGACCGCGACGGACGCGTGGGCATCGACTTCGGCGTCTACGGCGTTCCCGAGACCTTTCTCATCGACAAGACCGGCACGATTCGCTACAAGCAGATCGGCCCGATCACCGAGGATGCGCTCAGGAAGAAGATCCTTCCGTTGATCAACGAGCTGCAGAAATCCTGATGGGCCGCGCGTCGACTTTCCTGCCGGCGTTGTTCCTGCTTTGCGCGCTTTCCGGGCAGAACGCCGGCGCCGCCGACGCCACGCCCACCGAGATGGATCCGGTGAAGGCCGCGCGCGCGGTCAAGCTCGCCGACAAGCTGCGCTGCCTCGTCTGCCAGAACCAGACCATCGCCGACTCCAACGCCGAGCTCGCGAACGATCTGCGCGGCCAGATTCGCGAGCAGATCGCCGCGGGACGGACCGACGACGAGATCCTCACCTACATGGTCGACCGCTACGGCGACTTCGTCCTGTACCAGCCGCCGTTCAAGGCGACGACCGTGCTGCTCTGGGCGGGGCCCGCGCTGCTGCTCGTCGGCGGCCTCTTCATCCTGCTGCGCAACCTGCGCCGCCAGCCGGCCGCCGAATCGACACTTAGCGACGAAGAGCGCGAGCGTGCGAAGCGCCTGCTCGACGCGACGACCGGAAGGACGACAAGTGATCGCCTTCGTCGTCATCGCCGCCGTGATGGTCGCCGCCGCGCTGGCGTGGATCCTCGTGCCGCTGCTGCGCGGGGCCGCCGGAACGGGTGTCGCGCGCGAGGCATCGAACGTCGCGATCCTGCGCGATCAGTTGAAGGAGCTCGAGGCCGACCTCGGGACCGGCGTGCTGCAACGCGAGCAATACGAGCAGGCGCGCCGAGAGCTCGAATCGCGCGTGCTGGAGGAATCGAAAGCGCAAGCCGGTTCGTCGGCGTCCGCGCCTTCTGCGGCGAGCGCCTGGACCGCGGCGATTGTCGCCGGCTCCCTGCCGCTCGGGGCGCTGCTGATCTACGTCGCGCTCGGCAATTTCACCGCGTTCGCGCCGCTCTCGGCCCGGAACGCCGAATCCGTTGCGGAAGGTGGCGCGTCGCACGACGTCTCGCCGGCACAAATCGAAAAGATGATCGAGGAAGTCAAGGCGCGCCTCGCGAAGGATCCCGGCCAGTCCGAAGGCTGGGTCATTCTCGCGCGCACGTATTACTCGCTCAACCGGTATCCGGAAGCCGCGAACGCGTTCGAGCGCGCGGCGGCCCTCCTGCCCGAAGATGCCGCCCTGCTCGCCGACTACGCGGACGCACTCGGCGCAGCGCAAGGCGGCACGCTGCAGGGCAAGCCGCTGGAGCTCGTCGCGCGCGCACTCGCCGTCGACCCGACGCAATGGAAGGCGCTGGCGCTCGCGGGCACCGCGGCGTTCGACCGCAAGGATTACGCGCAGGCCGTGACGTACTGGGAGCGGATGAAGGCGACCGTGCCTACGGGCTCGCCGCTCGCGCAGTCGATCGACTCCAGCATCGCGGAAGCACGCGAGCTCGGCGGCCTCAAGGCGGGCCCGCGCCGTGGCGCCTCCGGCGGTGGCCAAGGCGCCGGCGGCAGTCGCGCCCGCAGCACCTTCGACCGCTGCCACCGGGCGCAGCGTGGCCGGAACCGTGACGCTGGCGCCCTCTCTGGTTGCGAAGGCGTCGCCCGACGACGTCGTCTTCGTGTTCGCGCGCGCCGCGCAGGGCCCGAAGATGCCGCTCGCCATCCTGAAGAAGCAGGTGCGCGACCTCCCCATCACGTTCACGCTCGACGACTCGATGGCGATGGCGCCGAACATGTCGCTCGCCAATTTCCCCGACGTGGTCGTCGGCGCGCGCATCTCCAAATCCGGGCAGGCCGTTCCGCAAAGCGGCGATTTCGAGGGCCTGTCCGCGCCGGTCAAGGTCGGCACCACCGGAATCGCGATCGTCATCGAAAAACCGATTCCCTAGGAGCGTGTCGATACGTTGACGTGAATCAAGCCGTCGCCGCCGCCGCAAATGCACTATGGCAGTGCATCGGATATCGCGCGGCGGACCTTGCCGCCGCCCTCAAGGGGGTGCCGGATGAAACGTCTCAACGCCCGCGCAATCGCGCGCCTGATCGGCGCGCTCACCTGCGCCACCTTCGCAATCGCGGGATACTCCGCGTTCGCGCAAACGCAAAAGACCGCGGCCGCGAAACCCGCACGGTTCGATGCCGCGCCGTGCCTTGCCTGTCACGCGCCGATCAAGGCGCTGCACAGCGCCGGCAAGCACAAGAGCGTCGGCTGCAACGCGTGCCACGACGGCACGGCGCAGCACCTTGCGGACTCGACCAAGCGGCCCGTTACGAAGACGGACCTTGCGACCTGCGGCGGCTGCCACGAGAACCAATACAAGTCGTACGCGCAGATGGACTGGCGCCGCAATGCCCGCTCGGAGAAGAAGCAGGCCACCGGCCCCGCGCCCGATCCGGCGTACGACATGCTGATGACGCCGCACGGCTTCACGAAGGAGCATAACCAGCCGCGCTCGCACACGTTTGCGCTGCTCGACCAGTACGTCGTCGACCGCGCGTTCGGTGGCCGCTTCGACACCAAGGACGGCTGGCGCTACCTCGCCGGCAGCGGCGACTTCAACGTGATGGACGTCGTCGTCGACCGGTACCCCGACAACACCGACCAGAAGGCGTTCCGGCCCGGCACCACCGCCGCGGCGAACCCGGTCTGCCTGTCCTGCAAGACGCAGGACCACATCCTCGAATGGGCGTACATGGGCGACCCGGTGCCGAACGCGAAATGGAGCCGCACGTCGAAGGTCGTCGAGCTCGCGAAAGCGTCGAACCATGCGCTCAACTGCATCTTCTGCCACGACCCGCACGCCGCGAAGCCGCGAATCGTCCGCGATGCCTTGATCGACGTCGTGACACGCACCGAGGCCCCGACGCTCTACTCGCAAGATGCACGCAAGACCAAGGTCGAGGTGCTGGAGATGGGCCTGCGCGGCTACACGCGCAAGATCGGCATGCTCGAGCGCTACGACGGCAAGCTGCAATGCGGCCAATGCCACGTCGAGTACAACTGCAATCCCGGCTTCAACCCGAACACGGGCGAGGCGATCGCCATGGCCGATCGGCGGACGAACTTCTTCCCGTTCGTCGGGCCCGCCGACATCCTGAAGGCGTACGACAGGATCCAGTTTCGCGACTTCCGGAACCAGTTCACCGGCGCCGCGCTGTGGAAAGCACAGCACCCGGACGTCGAGACCTATTACGGCTCGAAGCACGAGCAGGCGGGCGTCGACTGCCAGGCCTGCCACATGCCGAAGATCAAGGACCCGAAGTCCGGCAAGGTCTACACCTCCCACTGGCAGACCAATCCGAAGAACTACCTCAAGGAGACCTGCCTCCAGTGCCACAGCGATTGGAACGAGACGCAGGCGAAGTACGTCATCGAGTCGATGGCCTCGCACTACCAGGGCAAGGTGCGCAACGCCGAGTTCTGGCTGATGCAGCTCATCTCGAAATTCGGGCAGGCCCAGCTCGTCGGCGTCTCCGAGGAGTCGCTCAAGGCGGCGCGCACCAAGCACGGCGATGCGCACGCCAACTGGGAATGGTGGACGGCGGTCAACGGCGCGTCGTTCCACAACCTCGAGCTCGCCAAGGAGTCGCTCGCCAGGTCCGTGGCGGCCTCGCAGGACGGCATCAAGATCCTCGACGATGCGATCAAGGCGAAGCAGGCGCCGCCCGGCCCGTCCGCGACGGCCCCGGCAGCGGCACCCCCGGCGACCGCCGCACCAAAGTAGCCGCCGCACATTTCTGCCGGAAGGCGGCGCCTCGGCCTCGCCTTTTTGTTCGCCATCCGGCGATAATCCGGCAGGCGTGGGCCGGCCACGCTGTTTTCGCTTCCCACGCGCATCCGGACTGCGCGCGAAAGAAACGTGGCACGTAAGTCTTCTTCGACGGTTTTGCTGGCGATCGCCGCGGCGATGGCCGGTATCGCCGCCATGGCAGCGGGTTTGCTTTGGCATTTCGACGATGGCCGCGCGCCGGGCGCAAACGCCATCGCGTCCGCCGCGGACTCGACGCCACGCACCGAGCTCGTTCGCCACCTCGAGCGAAACCCGCGCGACGATCGCAGCTGGGTGCTGCTCGCGCGAATGGACTTCGACGCCGACCGGTTTGCCGACGCCGCGACGGCCTACGAGCGCGCGCTCGCCATCGACGCCAAGGTCGCGCGCGACCCGGCGGTGTGGTGCGAGTTCGCCGATGCCCTCGGCATGACGCAGGGCGGATCGCTTGCCGGCAAGCCCCGCGAGCTCGTGCTGCGCGCGCTCGCGCAGAGTCCCTCGCATCCGAAGGCACTGGAGATGGCGGGCAGCGCCGCGTTCGAGGCCGGCGAATTCGCGTCGGCGGCCGGTTACTGGCGGCAGCTTCTCGGTCAGCTCGAGGCGGGTTCACCTCAGTACCGCGAACTCGCGGCGGCGATCGCGCGCGCCGAGGAAATGGAACCCGCGTCGGCCGTGCACGCGGGCATCGCCGCGGTCGCGAAGTAACCGGAGAGACAAGTCGTGGCCACCGACGTCGATGTCCTGGTGCTGGGCGCGGGGATCTCCGGTCTCGCGACGGCCTTCGGGCTCAAGGAACGCGGCGCGAAAGTCGAGCTGCTCGAGGCGGCGCCGCGCCCCGGCGGCGTCATCGGCACGCGCCATCGCAACGGCGCGCTGGTCGAGCGCGGACCGAACAGCACCCTCGACACGTCGCCGCTCATCAACCAGCTGCTGGACGGCGTCGGCATCCGCGGCGAGCGCATCGCGACCACCGCCGTCGCCGCGACGCGCTTCGTGGTGCGGGGCGGCAAGCTGGTCGCGTTGCCGGCCTCGGCCGGCACATTCCTGACGACGTCCGCGTTCTCGCTCGGCGCGAAGTTGCGACTCCTGCGCGAGCCCTTCGTCGCGCGGGCGCCCGCCAACGCCGAGGAAACGATCGCCGCGTTCGTCCGCCGTCGCCTCGGCACCGAATTCCTCGACTATGCGGTCGACCCGTTCGTGTCGGGCATCTACGCGGGCGACCCCGAGCGCATCTCGGTCTCCGCGGCGTTTCCGCGGCTGCACGCGCTGGAGCAGCAATACGGCGGCCTCATCAAGGGTCAGGTGCTGGGCGCGCGCGAACGGAAGAAAGCGGCGGAGAAGTCGAAGAACATCGCCGGCAGCTTCTCGTTCCGCGAAGGCATGCAGACGCTGACCGATGCGCTCGCGGGCAACGTCGGCGGCATCGAGACCGGCGTCAACGTGCGCCGCATCGAGCGCGGGGCCGATGGCGTGTGGACCGTCGCGGGCGCGCGCGGCAGCGAGCCGGTGCTGCGCCGAGCGAATGCCGTCGTGATCGCGCTTCCCGCCTATGAAGCCGCGAAGCTGATGCGCGAGCTCTGGCCGCCGGCGACCCGCGGCCTCAACGCCATCGAGTACGCCGGCATCGCGAGCGTGGCCACGGCTTACCATCGCGCCGACATCCGGCATTCGCTCGCGGGCTTCGGCTTTCTCGTGCCGAAGAACGCATCGCGCCGCATCCTCGGCTCGCTGTTCTCGAGCAGCATGTTCGAGGGCCGCGCGCCGCAGGGCATCGTGCTGCTGACCACGATGGTCGGCGGAATGCGCAACCCGGAGCTGCCGGCGCTCGGTGATGGCGCTTTGGGAACGCTCGTGCACGAGGAGCTCACGGCGCTGGTCGGCGCGACGAATCCGCCCGTCTGGGTCGACATCACGCGCTGGCCGAACGCGATCCCGCAATACAACCTCGGTCACGCCGAGCGCTTGCGTCCTCTCGAGGACGCCGAGCGCGCGCGGCCGGGGCTCTTCTTCTGCGGCAGCTACCGCGGCGGCGTCTCGGTCGGCGATTGCATCAAGTCGGCGCACGCCGCGTCCGACGCCGTCACGCGCTTCCTGGTCGGCGTCCGACCGGCGTAGGGACCGCCTTACCTAAAGGCCCCGCCCGCACTTCCAGCACAGGTCGAACGAGGCCGGCGACTCCTCGCCGCACGCCGCGCAGCTGCGCGATTCCGTCGTTCCCGCGTCCGCCTCGATCCGCGACACCAGGAGCGCCGCGCGCTCGCAATCCTGCTCGCGCTCGAGCCAGACCTGCGGCTGTCCGATCTCGATCGGCACGTCGCCGACGATGCTCGACGCGTGCTCGTTGAACACATGCGCGCGAATGCCCGCCTGGTTCAGCCGGTCGGCCAGCAGGTAGGCGTCGAAGCGGTTGTGCGCGGTGTAGAAGCGGATCACGCGCTCACGCTACTCTCCGGCCGCCACGCGAGCAACGCGCCGACCAGGAGCCTGAGCACGGCACCGAGCGCCGCCGCGCGATCGGCGTCCCACGGATACGGCGGCGCTTCGTCCATGTAGCACGCCTGCGCAATTTCGAGTTGCAGCGCGTGGACGCCCCGCGCGGGACGGCCGTAGTGACGCGTCACGTAGCCTCCCTTGAAGCGGCCGTTGACGACATGCGTGAAGCCCGTCGCGTCGTTCAGCGCGCTTGCCGCCAGATCCTGGACCGCGGGCGCGCAGCTCGCGCCGCTCGCCGTGCCGAGGTTCAGGTCCGGCAGCCGGTCGGCGAAAAATCGGGGCACTTCCGACCGGATCGAATGTCCGTCGAGCAGGATGGCGTAGCCGTGCCGCGCGCGGACGCGCTCGATTTCCGCTGCCAGCGCCGCATGGTACGGGTCGAAGAACCGCGCCCGCCGCGCATCGACGTCCGCCGCGCCCGGCGCGGTGCCCTCGCGCCAGATCGGCTCGTTCGCGAACGTCCGTGTCGGGCAGAGCTCGGTCACGTCGGCGCCGGGGTAGAGCGAAACGCCGGTGGGATCGCGGTTGAGGTCGACCACGTAGCGCGAATGCGTCGCGACGACGAGTGTGGCGCCGGCATCGCGCGCGAACGCGTAGAGCTTTGCCACGTGCCAGTCGGTATCGGGCAGCGGGCGCGCCGCCGCGGTCAAGTTCGCGGCGAGCTCCGGCGGCAGGAATGTTCCGGCGTGCGGGACGTCGATGACGAGCGGCGAGTCGCCGCGCGCGATTTCGTGCAGGTTCATCGGTCCGGCCACCGTGCCACCTTGCCGGCGCGCACGACGCCGGCGCAGGCGTTGCCGCCGATCATGTACGAAAGGTCGGCCGGCTCCGCGATGTCCCATAGCGCAATATCCGCGCGTTGGCCGGTGACGAGTGTCCCGCGGTCGGCGAGGCCCAGCGCGCGGGCCGCATGTTTCGTCGCGCCGGCGAGCGCTTCCTCCGGGGTCAGGCGAAAAAGCGTGCACGCGAAGTTCATCATCAGTACGAGCGAGACGACCGGCGAGGTGCCCGGATTGCAGTCCGTGGCGATCGCCATCGGCACGCCGTGCGCGCGAAATGCCGCGACCGGCGGCAACCGCGTCTCGCGCAGCACATGGAAGGCGCCCGGCAGCAGCACGGCCGTCGTGCCGGCGCGCGCCATCGCCGCAACGCCCGCGTCGTTCGTGTATTCGAGATGATCGGCGGACAACGCACCGAATTCCGCGGCCAGCGCCGCGCCTCCCGTGTCCGAAAGCTGGTCCGCGTGCAGCTTGACCGGCAAGCCATGCGCGCGCGCCGCCTCGAACACGCGCCGGGTCTGCGCCGGCGTGAACGCGATGCCCTCGCAGAACGCGTCGACGGCGTCGGCAAACCCCTCGCGCGCGGCCGCGGGAATCATCTCGCGGCAGGCGAAATCGACGTAGTCGTCGGCGCGGCCCGCGTATTCCGGCGGCAGCGCGTGCGCCGCCAGCAGCGTGGTTCGCAGGTCGACGCCGACGGCCGCCGCGACGGCGCGCGCCGCCTCGAGCATCTTGCGCTCGTTCGCCACGTCGAGGCCGTAGCCCGACTTGACCTCGATCGTCGCGACGCCTTCCGCCGCGAGGGCCGCGAGACGCGGCCGGCTTTGCGCGACGAGATCGTCGGTGGACGCCGCGCGCGTGGCGCGCACGGTGGCCGCGATGCCACCGCCCGCTTGCGCGATGCCCGCATACGTGGCGCCCCCCAACCGCGCCTCGAATTCGTTCGCGCGGTTGCCCGCGTAAACGATGTGCGTGTGGCAGTCGACGAGGCCCGGCGTGAGCCAGCGGCCGCCCGCGTCGACCGTTGGCGCGGCGCGCGCGATTCCGGGCAGTTCGCGCGCCGCACCGACCCAGGCGATGCGATCGCCGCGGACGGCGACGGCCCCGTCGCGGATCGCGCCGTAGGGCGCGGTGCCCGCCATCGTCGCGAGGTGCGCGTTGGCGATGACGAGATCGAAGGCGGTCGCGCTCATCGGCGGGCTCAGGCAAGTGTGGCCAATGCCTGGCGAAAGCGCGCGAACACGGCGTCCTCGCGCGGATGCCGGCCGTCGCGAACCTGCCAGCGCCCGGCGACCATGACGTCGCGCACCGGGCGACGGCAGGGACCGAAGATCGCCGCATCGAGGAGCGCATCGCGCGGGACTTCCGCGAGCGCGGGATCGTCGCCATTCAGCACCACGAGGTCGGCGCGCATTCCAATCGCGATGGCACCTGCTCGCCGGGACAGCGCCGCGGCGCCGCCGCGCGCCGCCTGCGCGTACATGGATTCGCCGACCGGCATGGCGTTGCCGGCAAGCACGTTGCGCCCGAGGACCGCCAGCCGCTGCGACCACTCGAGCTGGCGCAGCTCGGCGAAAGGATCGACGATCGTATTCGAATCGCTGCCGATGCCGAAGGCGCCTCCCGCGTCGAGATACGTGCGCGCCGGAAACGTGCCGTCGCCGAGGTCGGCCTCGGTGGTCGGCGCGAGCCCGGCAATCGCGCCGCTGGCCGCGAGCCGCGGCGTTTCCCCCGCGGACATGTGCGTCGCATGGACGATGCACCAGCGGGCGTCGACGTTGCCATTGTCGAGCAGCCATTCGACCGGCCGCGCGCCCGACCACGCGACGCAGTCGGCAACTTCGCGCGCCTGCTCGGCCGCGTGGATGTGGATCGGCGCTCCTTTCGGAACGAGTGCCACGACCGCGGCGAGCTCGTCCGGCGTGACGGCGCGCAGGCTGTGCGGTGCAACGCCAAGCGCAATGCCCTGCGCCGGCGCGTCGCGCGCAAGGAGGGCGATCAGACGTGCGAACGAATCGACCGAGTGGACAAACCGGCGCTGACCCGCCGTGGGCGCCGTCCCGCCGAATCCCGCGTGCGCATAAAACACCGGCAACAGCGTCAGCGCGATGCCGGAATCGGTTGCCGCAGCGACAACGCGCCGGGCAAGCTCCGCCGGATCGGCATACGGGCGGCCGCTGGAATCGTGATGAACGTAGTGAAATTCGGCGACCGCCGTGTACCCCGCTTTCAGCATCTCGACATACGCTTGCGCCGCGATCGCCTCGAACGCGTCGGCGTCGACGCGGTCGAGAAAGGCGTACATCGCCTGCCGCCAGGTCCAGAAGCTGTCGCCGTCGGCGCTGCCGCGACCGGTGCGCCCGGCGAGCGCGCGCTGGAACGCGTGCGAGTGGAGATTGGGCATGCCGGGCACCACCGGCCCGGCAACGCGTTCGGCGCCGTCCGGCCGCGCGTTCCCGGCGACGCCGACGATGCTTCCGCCGGCGTCGATTTCGATCAGCACGTCGTCGGCCCAGCCGTCCTGCAGCAGCGCGGCGGGGGCGAAAAGCCTCATGTCACGGGCTCGATCACCGCGACCAGCGCCACCGCGCCGGCGGACAACGGATTCACCGCGAGCGTGCCTCCCGCCGCTTCGCCCTCGTCGTCGAAGACGACAGTGTCGTCGAGCGCCACGGCAAGCGGCGGATGGCCCGGAACGAGGCATTCGATCGCGCCTGCAACGGCGTGGCACACGCGCCAGCGCGCGGGCGCGATGCGCGCGGCGGCGTCACGGACGACGACGACGCGTCCCTGCGTGCGGCCCCGGCGCAGCATCAGGTTGAAATCGCGGACCGGACCGTCGACGAGCGAACACGAGAGGGCGTCGTCGCCGCTGAACGCGTAGGGCTCGAACGGCGCGCGCAACTCGGCGTCGTGCGCGTCGCCCGCGAGGCGCATTCCGGCGCCCGCGACCAGAACGATGATGCGGTCCACGCCGGGAAAGCGCGAAAACGGCCCCTCCGCGGCGACGTCGGCGATGCTGACCCGCCAGTCGAATGAATCGAGCGTGGCCGTCGCCGGATGCGCGGCGATTTCGGTCGTGTGCCCGCCGCCGTTCTTCCACGGCATCCGGACATAGTCGGCGGGTTTGAGCAGGCGATGCATGGCAGGCGCGAAGGCGAAGGTTGCGCGGCCGATTGTAGAGGCATTGGGTGCCAACGCCAACCGGGGCGCCCGCCCCGGGCATTGCGTATAGTCTCGAAAAATTCGACTGACGGAAACTCCATGAGCGACGCGACGGCCGCCGGCCCCCTGATGCTCGACTACCTCAACGGACCCGACGTCGCGGCGCTCGCGCTGACCGACGACGAAATCATTTCGGCGGTCGAGGCCGGCCTCGCGGCGCAGGGCCGCGGCGAGACGGTGATCGAACCGCGCATGCACCTGGCCCCGGACATGTCCTTCAACGGCCATTTCAACGTGCTGCGCGGTTACATCGCGCCGCTCGCCCTCGCCGGCGTCAAGGTCGTCGGTGACTTCGTCGACAACTGGCGGCACGGCCTGCCTTCCGAGATGGGCCTCCTCAACCTGTTCGATCCGCGCACGGGGCGCCCCGTGGCGATCATCGACGCGGCCGGGCTCACCGACATGCGCACGGGGGCGGTCACGGCGATCGGCGCGAAGCATCTGGCGCGCAAAAGGAGCCGCGTGCTCGGGCACATCGGCGCGCGCGGCACCGCATACTGGAACGTGCGCCTCCTCGACCATCTCTTTCATTTCGACGAGATCCGCGTCCACTCGCGCCGGCCCGAAAGCCGCAATGCCTTCGCGGAGCGGCTCGCCCGCGACCTCGGCAAGCCCGTCATCGCGACCGAGGACTGGGAGACCTGCGTGCGCGGCGCCGACATCGTCGTCGAGGCGTCGCGCCTTGCCTCGCCGCAACCGATGCTGCTGACGTCGTGGATCGCCCCTGGCGCGTTCGTCGTTCCGTACGGGACGATGAGCGCGGTCGAGCTTTCGCTCACCGACATCATGGACAAGATCGTCGTCGACGACTGGGGACAATGCCGCGCGGGGCAGTTCGGCAGCCTGCGCGCGCACGTCGACGCGGGCAAGCTCACGGCGGATACGCTGCACGCCGAGCTCGGCGAGATCGTCGCCGGCCGCAAGCCCGGGCGCGCGAGCGACAGCGAGACGCTCCTGCTGTGGCATCGCGGCCTGTCGACCTCCGACATCGCGCTCGGCGCGGCGATGCTCGACAAGGCGCGCCGGATGGGCATCGGCCAGCAGCTCCGCTATGCGTGATGGGGAAGCGGGCGGGCGGGCGACGCGATGATCGCGAACGCGCGCATGTATTCCATCGACGCGGCGACCGCCGCGGCGTGGCGGAATGTGCTCGAATGGGTCGGCCGGAGTGCCGGTGTCGCCTTCGACGTCATCGACTATCCGGCGCCGCAGCCGCTGCCTGCGCTATGGGCGCGATCCGACCTCGCGTGCGCTTTCATGTGCGGCTATCCGTTCGCGACCGCGGTGCCGCGGCCGACGCTGCTCGCCGCGCCCGTGCCGAGCCCGGCGCAGTACGGCGGCCGCCCGGTGTACTGGACCGACCTCGTCGTCGCGGCGGACGCGCCGATCGCCGACCTGCATGACGCGTTCGGCAAGCGCATCGCCTGGACCACGGAGGATTCGCAATCGGGCTTTCACGCGCCGCGGCGGCTGCTCGCCGCTTATGCGCAGCGGCATGGCGCGCCGCTGTTCGCCGAGGCGATCGGCCCACTCGTCACGCCGCGCAATGTCGCGCTCGCCGTCGCCGACGGCCGCGCCGACCTCGGTCCGCTCGACAGCTACGCGCATGACCTCGTTCGCCTGCACGAGCCCGCGCTGGCGGCACGGCTGCGCGTGATCGCGCGGACGCCGGCCACGCCGATTCCGCCGCTCGTGGGGGCTTCCACATTGGACGCGTCGGACACGCAGCGCCTGCAGGAGGCGCTGTTCGCGGTCGGCCATGCGCCGGAACTCGCCGCGGCTCGCGACGCGCTGCTCCTTTCAGGATTCGCCGCGGTCGGACCGGACGCGTACGACGCGCTCGTCGCGGATGCGCGCCGCGCCGATGCGCTCGGCTATCCGCGCATTGCCTGAAACCACGGCGCACCCGTGGATTGACACGCCTGCCCATCGCGTCAAGAATGCGGCGTTCCCGACCGCACCCGTCCATCCCGGCGCTCACCTCGTTGTCCGGCTAATTATCCAGCTCATTTTCCAACTCATTTTCCAAGCATCTCCGGAGATTCCCATGACCATCACCCGCACCGCCCGCCTTCTTGCCGCGGCGGCCTCCACCCTCCTCCTCGCCGCCACGCCCGCGCTGGCGCAGGTCAAGGTCGGGTCGAAGAATTTCACCGAGCAGTTCATCGTCGCGGAGCTTTATGCGCAGGCGCTCGAGGCAAACGGCATCAAGGTCGAGCGCAAGATCAACCTCGGCGGCACGTTGATCGCGCACAAGGCGCTGGAAGAGAAGCAGATCGACCTCTACCCGGAATACACGGGCACGATGCTGCTCGCGGTCATCAAGGCCGAGCCGATGACGGACCGCAAGGCGGTGTACGAAAAGGTGAAGGCCGAGTACGCGGCGAAAGGCCTGGTCGTGCTGAACGAGGCGATGAACAACGGCTACGACATGGTCGTGCGGCCCGAGACCGCGGCGCAGTACAAGCTCGAGACGCTTTCCGATCTGGCGAAAGTCTCGAAGGAGCTGAAGCTCGGGGCCGGCCCCGAATTCCGCGATCGCAAGGACGGGCTGCCCGGGCTCAAGGCGAAATACGGGATCGAGTTCAAGGAAGACCTGCAGCTCGCGATCGGGCTCCGCTACCAGGCGCTCGCCGGGAAGCAGATCGACGTCGTCAACGGCTACTCCACCGACGGCATGATCGCCGCGATGAAGCTGAAGCGCCTCAAGGACGACAAGGGCCTTTGGCCGCCGTATTACATGGTCCCGGTCGTGCGCAAGGACGCGCTCGACGCCAACCCGAAGATCGCGGACGTCCTGAATCAGGTGAGCGCACTGCTGACCGAGACCAACATGGCCGAGATGAACTACAAGGTCGACGGCGAGAAGATGGAGCCCAAGGACGTCGCCCGCGATTTCCTGAAGGCCAAGGGTGTGGTCAAGTAGAGCTTGCCGGTGACCGCGCACCCGGCGATTCGTGGCGTCACGCTGGGCGGCGCGCGCGTCGGGATCGCGGAGGTCGTCGCGGTTGCGCGTGACCGGGCGTCGGTCGACATTGCCTCCAGCGTCGTCGAGCGGCTCGCGCGCGCACGGGCTGTCGTCGATCGGGCCGCCGGCGGCGACGAGGCCGTCTATGGACTCAACTCCGCGCTCGGCGCCAATACCGGCGCGCCGGTTGCGCAGGAGGATCAGGTCCGCTACCAGATGCACGCAGTTCGAGCGCGCGCCGTCGGCGTCGGGCCCGCGTTGCCGCGCGACCGCGTGCGCGCCGCGATGTTCGCGCGCGTCGCCGGCATGGCCCAGGGCGGTTCCGGCGTCTCCGTCGGGGCATTCCGCGCGCTCGTCGACGCGCTGAATCGCGGCGTCTGTCCGCACGTCCCCGGCTGGGGGTCGATCGGCGTCGCGGACCTGCCGCAGATGTCGCACATCGCGCTCGTGCTGATGGGCGAAGGGGAGGCCCTGGTCGACGGCAAGCGCGTCGCCGGCGCGCAGGCGCTCGCGGCCGCCGGGCTCGCGCCTGTCGCGCTCGCCGCCAAGGACGGCCTCGCGATCATCAGTTCGAATGCCGTGACGGTGGGCCACGCGAGCCTCGTCCTGTCCGATCTCGCGCGCGCGCTCGCATCGCACGACGCCGTCATCGCGCTTTCCTGCGAAGGGTTTCGCGCGAACCTCTCGCCGTTCGATCCGCGCGCGCAGGCCGCGCGGCCCGCGCCGGGCCAGGCGGAGGCGGCATCGAGGCTGATGCAGGCGCTGGACGGCAGCGCACTCCTGCAACCGGGCGCCGCGCGTCGGGTCCAGGACCCGCTGTCGTTTCGCTGCATCGCGCAGGTGCAGGGCGCCGTGCACGACGCGCTCGCACGCGCGATGGAACATGTCGAGATCGAGCTCAACGCCGCCGCGGACAGCCCGCTGGTCGACGTCGACCGCGACCGGCTCCTCTCGACCGGCAACTTCCACATACCGGGGCTCGCCATCGCCTGCGAATCCCTTGGCGTTGCCGTTGCGCAGGCGGCCAACCTCGCCGTCGAGCGTTGCATCAAGCTGCTGTCGCCGGCGGCCTCCGGGCTGCCGCTGCAGCTGACGCGCCACGGTCCGCAGCAGTCCGGCTTCGCGACCGTGCAAAAACCGCTTACTGCACTTGCCAACGATATCCGCCACCTCGCAAATCCCGCGTGCCTCGATTTCCTGCCGGTGTCGGAAGGCGTCGAGGACCACGCGACGATGGCGCCGCGCAGCGTGGCCAAGCTCGATGAAATGCGCGAGCGGCTCGTCCACCTGATCGCGATCGAAGCGGTCATCGCCGCGCAGGCGGTGGACCTGCGCCCGGCGGAGGTCCGGTCGACATTGGGATCGGGCGCGCGCCGGATCTACGACGGCGTGCGCGCACGCTGCGCGTTCCTCGACGACGACCGGTCGCTCGCGCCGGATTTCGAGGCCGTGGCCGGCTGGATCGCGGGACGCGCATGAGCGCCGCAGGGCCGCCCCAAGGCGCGAATTTGCTCCCCCTCGGGGGGCAGCGCAGCGGCCGAATTGAACATGAGGCCGCAAGCGTGGGGGCACATTAGATGACGTGGTTCCTGCGCAACTGGGACCAGGTGGCAATTGCGCTGTGGGAGCACATCGTGATCTCGCTCACCTCGCTCTCCATCGCATTCGCCATCTCGCTCGTCGTAGGCATCCTGGCGGCGCGGCACGAGCGCGTGTACCGCTGGGCGCTCGGCGTGAGCGGACTCCTCTACACGATCCCCACGCTCGCGTTTCTCGCGCTGCTGATCCCGGTGGTGGGACTGGGGCGCACGAACGCGATCATCTGCATGGTGGCGTTTTCGCTGATGATCATGATCCGCAACGTCGCGACCGGCATCCGCGAGGTTCCGGCGGAGGTCGTCGAGGCGGCCAAGGGTATGGGGATGAACAGCGGCGAAATCCTGCGCCGCATCGAGCTGCCGCTGGCGCTTCCGGTCATCGTCGCCGGACTGCGGATCGCGACCGTCACGGTGATCAGCGTGGCCGTCGTCGCCGCGTACGTGAATGCGGGCGGGCTCGGCACGCTGATCTTCAGCGGGATATCGAGCGATCACGCGCCCAAGATCTGGGCCGGCGCGTTGACCGCGTGCGCGCTGGCCGTCGTCGCGGACCTCGGTCTCGCGCATCTCGAGCGCTGGCTGCGCCGGCGCGCGGCCTGACGGATGCCGGAGTACGCGCGCACCGCGCCCCAGATGCGCGATTGACGAGGGTTGACCGCCGGGCTATCGTCCCTGACGCGCCCAAATCAAGGTTAGCTTGGAGAGCGCTCTTGCACGATCCGTCGCCAAGGAGGAATTCCATGTTGAAGGGCAAGGTTGCCGTTGTTACCGGTTCGACGAGTGGGATAGGACTTGGCATCGCGCGTTCGCTCGCCAAGGCTGGCGCCGATCTAATGCTGAACGGTTTTGGCGACGCCGCGGCAATCGACAAGTTGCGCGGTGAGATTGCCAAGGCCCATGACGTACGCGTGGCCTACAGCCCCGCCGACCTCTCCAAGCCCGCCGAGACCACCGGGATGATCGAACAGGCGACCCGGGAGCTGGGGCGTGTCGACATTCTGGTCAACAACGCGGGCATCCAGCATGTTTCACCGGTGCACCAATTCCCGGTGGAAAAGTGGGACGCGATCATCGCGATCAACCTGACGGCCGTATTCCTGGCGATCCGCGCGTCGCTGCCGCAAATGCTGGAGCGAAATTGGGGCCGCATCATCAACATTGCGTCTGTCCACGGCCTGGTGGCGTCGGTGGACAAGTCGGCATACGTGGCCTCGAAGCATGGCGTCGTCGGCCTGACCAAAGGCGTGGCGCTGGAAACGGCGACAACCGGTATCACCTGCAATGCAATCTGCCCGGGATGGGTCCTGACACCTTTGGTGCAAAAGCAGATCGACGCCCTTGCCGCGAAGGAGAAGCTGTCACCGGACGACGCAAAGATACGACTGTTGGGCGAGAAGCAACCGTCGCTCGAGTTCACCACCCCGGAGCAGTTAGGCGCGCTGGCCGCGTTTCTTTGCTCGGACGGAGCGGCACAACTCAACGGCGTTGCACTGCCGGTGGACGGAGGATGGACCGCTCGTTAGCAAGGAGCGCTACGGGGGGTAACGATCAGAATGCCCCGAACAGCTTCCCGAGCACGATCACCACCGTCAAGGCGAGCAGCGGTCCGACCAGACCCACCATCATGATCTCGCGGTAGCTTCCGCGCTGCGTGGCGCCGCAGATCGCCAGCAGCGTGACCACCGCGCCGTTGTGAGGCAGCATGGCCAAGGCGCCGGAACTGATCGAGGCGACGCGGTGCATCAGCGCCGGATCGATGCCGGCGACCTTTGCCAGTTCGGCGTAGGTTTCGCCGAGCGCGTTCATCGCGATGATCAATCCGCCGGAGGCCGAGCCGGTGATGCCGCCCATCACGTTGGCAGCAACGGCAATCGACACGAGTGGCCCGCCTGGCACCGCCAGGAATCCGTCGCGCACAACGGCGAACGCCGGCAATGCGGCCACCACGGCGCCGAAGCCCACCAGGCTGGCGGTATTGAGCACGGGCAGGACGGAGGCGGCGGCGCCGGCATCGAGTGACTTGCGCAATTCCGGCAACCGCTTGCGGTGAACCAGCATCAGCACCAGCGAAGCAATCGTCAGCGCCGTCACGACCGACCAAGTGCCGCTGACGGCGGCCAGCGTGGTATTGAACCGCGGCTCGGCCAGGAAACCGGTATCCACCCGCGGCAGCACGACGAAGCTCATCGCGAGATTGACGGCGAGCACGATGAGAATCGGCGCAATGGCGAGTGCAAACGGTGGCAATTGCTTGCTCTGATGGCCATGCGGCAGTTCGGCCGGGTCGAAATTGTCGGCATTCGTCGCCTTCGCGCGTATGAACTGATCATCGGAAGGTGGCGCTGTTTCGGCGCTGTAGCCCTCGCCGGCGGCGCGCGCGCGCGACTCGACCGTCCGCAACCACCACAGGCCGAAACCCACCATGACGGCCGACGCCAGGATGCCGAGACCCGGCGCCGCAAACAAGGTTGTGCCGAAATAGGGCATCGGGATTGCGTTCTGGACCGCGGGCGTGCCCGGCAGCGCGGTCATCGTGAAGGTGAACGCGCCGAGCGCGATCGCCGGAGGGATCAGTCGATGCGGGACCTTCGCCTGCCGGAACAGCGCGTCCGCCACGGGAAACACGGCGAACGCCACGACGAAGAGGCTCACGCCGCCGAAGGTGAGCACTGCGCAGGCGAGCACCACTGCCATGACGCCCGAGTCTCGCCCAGCTTATCCGTGATGGTGCGGGCGATGGACAAGGCCGCGCCGCTGTCATCCATGAGCTTGCCAAACACGCCGCCCAACAGGAACAGCGGGAAGAGATTCCTGATGAAGTTCGCCGCACCCGTCATGAACGTCAGCGTCCATTTGGCCAGCAGCGGTTCACCGGAGAACAAAGCAGCCACCAGTGCCGCCAGCGGCGCCGCCAGCAACAGGGTGAACCCGCGAAACGCGAGCCAGATGAGCAGGCCCAGCGCGATCAGGATGCCGAGCAGTTGCAGGCTGTATCCACTCATGGCGCAGACCTCACGGCAGTGATTGGCAATAGGCGAGAAGGTATTTCGACCGTGGCATGCCCGAGCTCGACCAGCGCCGCTTCGATCAGATGCATGTCGTGAGCAACAACGGCGGACCGAACGTCAGGACGGTGGCAACGAAGGCGGCGATGGCCGTCCAGACGATTGCCGCGTGCAGGAAGCTGCCGGTCTGGCCGAACGCGGGGTCGGGAGTGGCTTTCGCGACGTTGCGCCACGATCCATCCGATCACGACCAGATGCGTGAAAAACACGATCACAAGACTCAGGCGCAAGCTGCCCACCGACCAGGCGAACACGCAGCCGAAGGCGTGGAGCGCATAGAGAACGACTAGCGCGCTGCACCAGACGCCAAAGCCGGCCGCAAGCCACCACAGGCGCCGCGGCGGAACGGGGCGTTCGTTCATGGCCGGGCCCCCAGCATGTCCACCAGCGACTGGCAGCGCCAGCACGAGGACCAGCGCAATGACGCCCGTGACCGTCGTGTAGTCGAGCCACAGCCGGGTCAGGCGCATGTCCACGATCCGCTTTGCCGATACGAATCCGGCACGGACGCGCAAGAAGTTGCTGACGAGGAAGATGATACCGATGGCGGCGTGAACGGCGACATAGCCGAGGAGCGCCGCGGCGGTCGCACCGAGCGCATGCGCACGCGGATGCGGCGTCACGCCGGCGATCAGCGCGGCAACGATCGCAAGGGTCGCCGAGCGAGCGCGAGCATCGCAACGCCGATCCAGCCGCTGCGGCCTTGCCGCCCGCGCCGAGGGCCCGCAACGATCCGCGTGCCGCGACCGCGGCGACCGACGAGCGCCGCGACCGCACGCGAATGCCAGCATGCGGTTCGGATCGGGTGCCACCGCGCCGGGCCAGTTCGGCGCAGCGATCCACAGGTAGAAGGTGCCGAACAGCAGCGACGTGAACAGCGTGCCATCGGCCACCAGCGTGCAGATCAGCGCCAGCCACGGCGGCGTGCTGGCGACCTCGGTGTGGGGCGGCACGCTGACCCCGCGGCCGACCGGCAGCGGACCGTAGTCGCGCGCGAGGCCCGGCGCGCTGCGCGGCGAGCACGAACAGGCCGGCGACGACCAGCGCCGCGGCGAGCGACAGCAGGTAGAACTTGAACAGCAGCCCCAGGACCGCCCCCGCCGTCACGAGCGCGGTGACGAGCGGCAGGTAGGTCGGTTGCGGCAGCACGATCAGTTGATCGGGCGCGCCCGTCGTCATGTGCACGCCCAGCGCCTCCTGCCAGCCATTGCGCGTAAAGCCCAGGTAGCCTTCGCCTCGCGCCAGCGAAACAGCAAGATCACCGGGAGCGATGCGGTCGGTCTCGGTGTCGACATGCGGGATCGACGCGAACGCGTAGGGCGCCGGCGGGATCGGCATCGCCCATTCCATCGTCGTTGCACGCCAGGGGTCACGCCGGACGCGACGCCCGTAGCGCACCTGCACGACGAGGTCGATCACCACGAGCGCGAAGCCGATTGTCATGACGAAGCCGCCCACCGAGGACAGCAGGTTGAGCGCCGTTCCAGCCTTCGTCTCCGTAGTACGTGTAGATGCGGCGGGGCATGCCGAGGAGGCCCGTCAGATGCATCATGAAGAACGTCATGTTGAAGCCGATGAACACCAGCCAGAACGCCGGGATCGACGAGCCGGTGAACGGCCGCGCGCCCGGTCAGCAAGCGGCAGCCAGTAATAGAGCGCCGCGAGCATGGGAAAGGCCAGGGCGCCGCCGACGACGTAGTGCATGTGGGCGACGACGAAATACGTGTCGTGCGCCTGCCAGTCGAACGGCACGATGGCGAGCATGACGCCGGTCAAGCCGCCCATCACGAAGACGAAGAAAAAGCCGAACACGTAGAGCATCGGCACGTCCCAGCGCGGCTTGCCGTGCGCCAGCGTGGCAAGCCAGGCGAAGACCTGCACGGCGGTGGGCACCGCGACTATCGCCGAGCCCGCGGAGAAGAACGCGAGCGCGAGATGCGGGATGCCCACGGTGAACATGTGGTGCACCCAGATGCCGAAGCTCAGGAAGGCGAGCGCGATGATCGCGACGACGATCGCGCGGTACCCGACCAGCGGCCGATTGGCAAAGACCGGAATGATCGTCGACAGCACGGCGGCCATCGGCAGGAAGATGATGTAGACGTCCGGATGGCCGAACAGCCAGAACAAGTGCTGCCAGAGCAGCGGCGCACCGCCCCGCGTCGGATCGAAGAACGGCAGGCCGAAAGCGCGCTCGATCTCGAGCAGGATCGACCCCAGGATCAGTGGCGGAAAGGCGACGATCATCATCATGGCCGTCACCAGGATGTACCAGGCAAAGATCGGCATCCGGTCGAGCGACATCCCGGGTGCGCGCATCTTCAGGATCGAGACGGTGATCTCCATCGCGAGCGACAGCGCCGAGATCTCGACGAAGGTCACGCCCAGCAGCCAGACGTCCGCGTTGATTCCCGGCGTGTAGACATTGGAACTCAACGGCGTGTACATGAACCAGCCGCTGTTGGGGGCGACGCCCGCGATCAAGGCGACCGTCAGGATCGTGGCCCCGAACACGTAGCACCAGTAGCCATAGGCCGTCAGTCGCGGAAACGCGAAATCGCGCGTGCCGAGAATCTTCGGGGTGAGATAGACCGCGAAACTCTCCACCATCGGGATCGCGAACAGGAACAGCATCATCGACCCGTGCATGGTGAAGACCTGGTTGTAGGTCTCCGCGTCCATGAATTTGCCGTTCGGCGTGGCGAGCTGCACGCGGGTGAGCATGCCGAGCACGCCGGCGATAGCGAAGAACAGGAACGACGTGACCATCATTCGCACGCCGATCACCGAATGGTTAACCGCGGCCAGGCGCTGCAGACCCGGCCCGGTGGCCCAGATCTTGGCGAGCTGGCGATGCAGCTTCAGCGCGGTAGTGGGCCGCGGCAGGCTGGATCTCGGATGTGCTCATTTCTTTTCCGCTTCCTTGGCGGCGGCCGCCTGCGCGTACGCAGCAGAGAAATCCTCCGGCCGATGGACGATGACGGTGAAACGCATGCCGGCGTGCCCGACACCGCAGAATTCATTGCAGAGTGCGTCGAAGGGCCTGGTGCATCGGCCTTGATGCGCAGCACGTTCGGATGCCCCGGTATCGCGTCGATCTTGCCGGCGAGGCGAGGGATCCAGAAGGCGTGGATGACGTCGCGGCTGCTCACCACGATGTCGACGGGAACGCCTGCGGGCAGCAGCATTACGTTCTTTGTCTCCACGCCGCCATGTTCGGGATAGCGAAAGGTCCAATACCATTGCTGGCCCTCGGCTTCGATGCGTGGCGGCGCGCTGCCCGGCAGCGGCAGCAGGCGCTCGCCGGCGATCAAGGCGTACGCAACGAGCGGCAGCAGCACGAACGCCGGCAGCACAAGGCCACCCAGCACGATCCAGCGGGCAGGTGAAATGCGCGAGCCCCAACCCGTTTGCCGGTAAACCATCGCGAAGATCACCATGACCAGCGCGAAGAGGGCGCCGGCGCCGGCCAGCATCACCCACCATAGCGTCGCAATCGACGCCGCAGCCGGCCCGGAAGGGTCGAGTGTGGAAAGCGGTCCGCTGCAGCCGGATAGCAGCGCAATCAATCCGACTTGGACCGGCGCGCGCAAGGCGCTAAGATGCTGATTCAGGCGATGCGTCAGACGCGAAGGACGACGATCATGGCGAAGAACAGCGAATCCGGAATGCCGGCGCGCAGCGCGGTGCAACTGGAACTGAACCGGCTGGATGTCGGCTCGGTAGTTGCACTGGTTGGCCATCCGATCCACGTGATGATGGTGCATTTCCCCGTCGCGTTCGTCATGGCGACACTCGGCGTCGATGTTTTCTACTGGTGGTCGGCAGACCCGTTCTGGGTGCGCGTCGGCATCTGGTCGTCGGGCTTCGCGTTCTGGACCGGCGTGGCCGCAAGTGTGGTCGGCACGGCGGAACTCCTGCTCGTGCGCGGCATACGGCTCATGGAGGCAAGCTGGTCCCATGCCGTGGCGGCCATGACGCTGGTCGCGATCGCCGGCGCCAACTGGGGCCTGCGGCTGGTCGATGTTGGGGCAATTCTTCCGCACGGTCTCGCCTTGTCGGCCTTGGCGTCAGTGATGGTCGGTTTCGCCGGCTGGCACGGGGGCAAGCTTGTTTTCGATCATGGTGTCGGCATCCTGGTTTCGCAGAAGGACTAACGCAGGATGCGCGCGAGCGCGCCGGGCTCGAACAGATGCGCGGCGATGAGGCTCGAGTCGATGTGCGGCTTGGCCAGCACGACCCAGATGATGCCAACGATCACCACGACGTACGCGCTCGTGAGCGCCACGTAGGACGCCCTTCCGAATCGGCCATTCGTCGAAAAGAGATGCAGGAGAATCAAGCCGGCCACCACGTGGAGCATCGCCATCGCACTGACCAGTACCATTTTCAGCGTGAACCACTCGGTGAAGGTAGTCTGAAGAAAAATCAGCGCGGTTCCGCTGGCAATCGCCACAAACGCGGCGGGCGAAGTTAACTCGACGTAGACCAGCCGGGTGATCCGGTGCAGCCGCTCGAGATCGCGTCCCGGCGCGAGTGCCCGGCGTTGCCAGAACAGAAAGGGCAATACGATCAGCCCGCCCGACCAGATGGCGATCGCGGCGAGATGGATGAATTTGAGCGAGGTCGTCATCGCGCCGGCGCAAGCGGCCGCAGACTGGACCACGCAAGCCAGAGTCCGACGCCGAGATAGGGCAGGATCGCCGGCACCCACATCAGGATCCCGGCCAGCTGCTGGTCGGCGAGCGGGCTCAGGCCCCACGGCGCCGTAGTGGTGAGGTGCACCAGGTAGAGTGGCCGGGGCGCGAAGGCGATCAGCGCGCCGAGAAGTCCCATTTGCCCAATCGTCGCGACGAGTGCAATGAGAGATCTGCCGGGCTGCGTCGACGGCGCAAGGATCGCCCGCCACAGCAGCCACGCGCTCGTGAGCAGCGAGCCCTGCATCAGCCAGTAGGCGGGCACGCTGGCCAAGCCCCAGGCATAGAGCCCCGGCGCGTGCCATAGCCACAGCACGACGGCTTGCGCTACAACCACCACGCCGAGCGGCGATGAGCCCAGCCGTCGGACCGGGAAGGCTGCTGCGAGCAGCGGCGCCACCGCGGCGACCAGCAATACATGGTGGATCACCCGCGCAGAGAACAGCGCCGACGAAAGCGCGCACAGCGGGGAAACGAAGATGACGAGCATCAGTGCAATCGCACCCCAGCCCGCCCGGGCATTGGCCGAGTATCCACGGCCGACTGCAAACGCCAGGGCCGCGAGCGCCGCCAGCAGCAGCGGATCGCCATTCCAGCGCAGCCAGAAATCATCCGGGATCGCCGCAACACCGCAGTAGGCAATCACGGCGCTTGCCTAGCCGATCACACGCGAGAGCGCAAACAACAATGCCATCAGGATCACCGCTGCTCCCGTGGCGAGGACAAGACGATTGGCAAACAGGCGACGCATGGAAAGTCCTCCTACACGAAACTATAGCGCTCGGAATGGTATTTCGAAAGCGGCACGCCCAGTTCGCCGAGCACGCGTTCGATTGCATCCATCATCGGACCCGGGCCGCAGATGAAATACTCGTGGTCCGCATACGGCGGCGGCAGGTGGCGCTTGAACATTTCGGCGGTGATGAATCCCTGCTCGCCCTTCCAGCTCGCCGGCGGTTTCGACAGCACATGGACGATCGTCAGGTTGAGCCGAGCCTTCAGCGCTTCCAGCTCGTCACGGAACGTGATCGAATCCCAGTCCTTGCTTCCATAGACGAGAACCACGGGCCGCTTGTCGCCACGATCGGCGAGCGTGCGGATCATGCTCATCATTGGCGTGATGCCGACTCCACCCGCGATCAGCACGTGCATGTCCGCCGGATTGCCGATCGTGAACGCGCCGTAGGGGCCGTCGAGATAGACGCGCTGCCCCACCGGCACCTTGTGGATCGCGCTCGTGAAGTCGCCCAGGTTCCTGATCGACATCTCGACGCGCCCGTCCGCGGCTTCGGCGCTCCCCGAGAACGAGAACGGGTGCCCGGTTATTTTGAAAGGGCTTCCCCACAGATTGAGCCAACCGAACTGGCCGGGGCGGAAACGGAAGCCCGAGTGGCCGTCCGGCTGCATCACCAGCGTCGTGGTGTCGCCGCGCTCCTTGCGCACTTCCGCCACTCGGTACGGTCGACGCAGCATGAACAATGGCTTGACGATGCGCACGTAGAGCAATAGCCCAACCCAGAATATCGTGAGGCCGATCCACAGCGCGCGTTTCCAGGGGTCGGACAGGTAAAACGCCCACCCCGCCATGTGCGCCACTCCGGCCGCGACTGCCACCACTGCCAATCCGATATGGGTGAGGTGCCACGTCTCGTAATCGATCTTCAGTTTGACCCGCCACAAGGCGGTCACGACCAGGGCAATCAGCGCGAAGATCGACACGAAGGCCAGGACGGCGCCCAACGGCACGTCGCCAATGGCGCCGGGCAGCGCGAACATTTCGGGCCGCGTGGCCGACATGATGATCGCGTGCGCCACGACGAGACCGACCGCTATCTGCGAGATCTGGCGGTGGAAGTGATAGATGACGTCCTCGCCCCAGGGCTCCGTCACATAGCGGAATCGCGCCGTCAGCCCGAACTGGAGTCCCATCATCGCCAAGCCGGAATAGCCGATCGCGACTGCGAACTCCGTCCAGAAATCGCGCGTAGGCGGCAACGATCCCGCCAGCAGCGCAAACAGCGGGGCGAGAATGAAGAGCAGATAGACGATGAGCCAAACGACGCCATGCACAGTGTAGCGAAGCATCGGTTGATCCCTTTCGACTACCGCGCTGCGGGCATGTCCACGCCCGGCGAACCGGAATGACGGGCGGCTGGCTATCGCATCTTGCGCACCGCAATATCACCGGCTACAGAAACATGAGACCGATGGAGATGATGATGCCGGTGAGCAGAAGGTTCATGGCACAGTAACCCATCACGTCCTTCGCCTGCAACCCCGCGATCGCGAGCACAGGCAGCACCCAGAACGGCTGGATCAGGCTCGTCCAGGCGTCGCCCCAGGCCACGGCCATCGCGACGCGTGCCACGTCTGCACCCAACGCGTTCGCGGCAGGCAGGATCGCCGGAGCCTGTACGGCCCACTGGCCGCCACCCGAAGGAACGAAAAAATTGACGATGCCCGCGGAAATGAAAACCAGGAACGGCAGCGTCCGCTCCGAGGCGACGGAGAGCAGCGCCTTCGACAGCGTGTCGGCCAGGCCCGAGCCCACCATGATGCCCATGATGCCCGCATAGAACGGGAACTGGATGACGATGCCGCCGCCGCCCTTGATCGCTTCCCGCAGCGACGCCAGGAGTCGGCGCGGTGTGCCGTGCAGCAGGATGGCAAGCGTAAGGAAGAGGAAGTTGACGGTATTGAGCATGAGCCCGCCGCCACGGACGAAATAGACCACTAGCCAGACGACGCCGGCAAGCCCGATGAGCAAGGAGACGCTGCGGCTCGTCTCGAGCCGGTCCGCGGGCCGCTCGATCCTGTCGTCGTCGGGTGCGGCGTCGGGGAGCAGCGCGCGATCAACGTAGATGCTGTCCGCCTCGCTCGGCAGCATTAGCCGATTGACCAGCGGCACGACGACGAACAGCGCCGCGACGATCGCGAGATTGAAGAAGGCGAACGTTGTCTGGCCGGTGCCGATGACGCCGACAAGCGCCTCGAACGGGTGGCCCGGCGTGGCGATCGAAAGCGGCACCGAGCCCGAAAGACCGCCATGCCAGACTACGAATCCCGAATAGGCGCTGGCGATCAGCAGCCGGTAGTCGACGTGCACGAGGCGCGCGACCTCCTTGGCCAACAGTGCGCTGGCGATCAGTCCGAATCCCCAGTTGATCCAGTGTGCGCAGAGCGAGACCAGGCTCACGGTAATGATCGCCGCGCCGGGCGACTTCACCGACCGGGCGATCGCCACGAGGACGCGCTTCACGGGCGGCGTGCTCGCCAGCATGAATCCAGTGACGAGCACGAGCAGCATCTGCATCGAAAAGGCGAGCAGGTCCCAGAACCCATCGCCCCACATGCCGATGACGGCCATCGGGCTGCGGCCCTCGATGGCCACCGCGGCGACCATGACGAGCAGCGTCAGGATCAGGACGAATATGTACGGATCGGGCAGATAGCGATCGACGAGCCGCACCAGCGGCCTGACGGCTTGGGCGAGCATGGAATGCCTCCCTTTGTAAGTGACTTGACCGCACCACGATGCGAGTGAAGGAGCGGACAAGGAATCATACTGCCAAGTCTTGCAATTGGATCCTGCGCCGGACCGCTTAGCCCTTTCGTGGCTTGTATTGCCGTGGTGCCGTTCATGCGAGACTGCGCGGCGCCGCTCTTGAAACGGAGTGCGCTTCAAGAGCTTGATCTAGAATACGACGCTACCTGCTTGGACCCGGTTCCTCCATGTTGCTCGTCGAAGCCTGGCAGTTCATTCTCGTGCACCCGGAGCGCTTCCTCTCGGCGCTGTGGACGCATATCGCGCTGTCGGCCTCGGCGCTCGCTATCGCGATCGCGATCGCCGTTCCGCTGGGCGTGGTTCTCTCCGGAACGCGCCGCGCCGCGCAGTTCGCGATCGCCGGCGCCAACATCGGCCGCACGTTGCCTTCGCTCGCGGTACTGGCACTGGTGATGCCGATCATGGGGACGGGCTTCGTGCCGTCGCTGTTCGCGCTCACGCTGCTCGCGCTGCCGCCCATCCTGATCAACACGTACACGGCGGTGCGGCAGGTCGAGCCCGACGTCGTCGACGCGGCGCGCGGGATGGGAATGACGCGCAACGAGATCCGGCGCAAGGTCGAGCTGCCGCTGGCGCTGCCGGTGATCTTCGCCGGCATCCGCACGGCGGCCGTGCAGGTCATCTCGGGCGCCGTGCTCGCGGCGTACATCGGCGGCGGCGGCCTCGGCGACTTCATCACCGCCGGCATCGCGATGATGGCGCTGCCGCAGCTCTTCGTCGGCGCCATCCCGGCCACGCTGCTGGCGCTCGGCACCGACCGGCTGTTCGGCGCGCTGCAGCGGGCGATGACGCCGGCCGGCCTTCGCTCATGATCGAGATTGCCGCCCTCACCAAGCGCTTTCCCGGCGCCGCGCATCCCGCCGTGGACAAGCTGACGCTGCGCGTTCCGGAAGGCGCGGTCTGCGTGCTGATCGGCCCGTCCGGCTGCGGCAAGACGACGACGATGCGGATCATCAACCGGATGATCGAGCCCGACGCCGGCTCCGTCGTCGTGAATGGCCGCAATGTGATGGACGTCGACCCGGTGACGCTGCGCCGGCATATCGGCTATGTCATCCAGCAGATCGGCCTCTTCCCGCACTGGTCGATCGCCGACAACGTCGCCACCGTGCCGAAGCTGCTCGGCTGGGACGCGGCCCGGATCGCCGCCCGCGTCGACGAGTTGCTCGCGCTGGTCGGCATGGATCCCGGCATGTACCGCGGCCGCTTTCCGCGCGAGCTCTCCGGCGGCCAGAAGCAGCGCGTCGGCGTGGCGCGTGCGCTCGCGGCCGACCCGCCGGTGATGCTGATGGACGAGCCGTTCGGCGCCATCGACCCGATCACGCGGACGCACCTGCAGGACGAGTTCCTGCGCATCCTGCACGATCTCAAGAAAACGATCGTCTTCGTCACCCACGACATCGACGAGGCGATCCGCATGGGCGACCGCATCGCGATCATGAAGGACGGCGCGCTGATCCAGTACGACACGCCGGAGGCGATCCTCGCCGCGCCCGCCGACGCATTCGTCGAGGCGTTCGTCGGCGCCGATCGCGCGTTGAAGCGCCTCGCGCTGGTCTCGGCGTCCGCGGCCATGGATGCAGCGGTCGCGGCGCCCGCGGCGGCCCCGTCCATCGACGGTTCCGCGAGCTTGCGCGACGCCCTGGCGCGAATGCTGTCGCTGGGGGTCGACACGCTCGCGGTGGCCGGACCCCACGGCGCCGCGATCGGCGTGGTGACGCTGACGGCGATACGTGCGCGGACGCGAACGAAGCCGGCGTCCGAGCATTGACAGTCCCGAGTCGCGCCCCTACGCTGCGCAAGTCGACCCTTCGATCCGGATCAGAGGAGAAACACGCCATGTACAAAGCCACCGCCAGGGCCGCCGCGCTTTCCGCCGCCGCGTTCACCACGCTCATTTCCGTCCACGCTTTCGCGCAGGACACCAAGATCGCGATCGGCATGTCCGGCTGGACGGGTTTCGCGCCACTGACCCTCGCCAAGGATGCCGGCATCTTCAAGAAGAACGGCCTCGACGTGACGCTCAAGATGATCCCGCAGAAGGACCGCCATCTCGCGATCGCGTCCGGCGACGTCCAGTGCGCCGCCACCACCGTCGAGACGTGGATCGTCTGGAACGCGGGCGGCGTGGCGACGAAGCAGATCTTCCAGATGGACAAGAGCTACGGCGCCGACGGCATGGCGGTCCGGAACAACGTCGCGAAGATCGCCGACCTCAAGGGCAAGACCGTCGCCGCCTCCGCGCCGGGAACGGCACCCTACTTCACGCTCGCGTGGTTCCTGAAGAAGAACGGACTGTCGGTGAAGGACGTCACGGTCGTCAACCTCGAGCCCGCCGCCGCGGCGCAGGCGTTCGTCGCCGGCCAGAACGACGCGGCGATGACCTACGAGCCGTACCTGTCGACGGTGCGCGACGCGCCGCAGGCGGGCAAGATCATCGCGACCACGCTCGACTATCCGATGATCATGGACACGTTCGGCTGCACGCCCAAGTTCCTCGCCGACAATCCGAAGGCGGCGCAGGCGCTCGCGAACAGCTACTTCGAGGCGGTCGACATGATCCGCCGGGACCCGTTCAAGAGCTTCGAGATCATGGGCGCGCCGACCAAGCAGTCGGGCGAGCAGTTCGCGAAGTCGGCGGCGTACCTGCGCTGGCAGGACAAGGCGGCCAACCAGAAATTCTTCGCCGGCGAATTCCAGCAATTCAACAAGGACGCCGCGGAGCTTCTGCTCGAAGCCGGCATCGTGCGGCAGGCGCCCGATCTCAATTCGCTGGCCGATACGCAATTCATCAAATAAAGCAGTTCATCAAGTGACGCCGCTGAAGCCGATCCCCGCGCGGCACCGCGTCGCGCTGGGCATCGGCTTTTTTGCGCTGTTCGTCCTGGCATGGGCGGCGGTGAGCTTCGGCGGGCTCGTGCCGAAGACCTTCCTCGCCGACCCGCTGACGATGCTGCGCGAGGGCTGGAACCTCTTCGCCCGCTACGGCTTCGCCTGGGACGTCGGCATCACGATCTGGCGCGTGCTGGGCGGCTTCGTGCTGGCCGCGATATTCGCCGTGCCGCTCGGCGTGGCGATGGGCGCCTACAAGCCGATCGAGGCGTTCTTCGAGCCGTTCGTCTCGTTCGCACGCTACCTTCCCGCGTCCGCGTTCATCCCTCTCCTCATCCTGTGGGCGGGGATCGGCGAGATGCAGAAGCTGCTCGTGATCTTCATCGGCTCGTTCTTCCAGATCGTGCTGATGGTCGCGATGACCGTCGGCTCGACGCGCCGCGACCTGGTCGAGGCCGCGTACACGCTCGGTGCCGGCGCGCGCGGCGTCGTGCGGCGCGTGCTGCTCCCCTCCTCCGCGCCGGCGATCGCGGAGACGCTGCGCCTCGTCCTCGGCTGGGCGTGGACCTACGTGATCGTCGCCGAATTGATCGGCGCGTCGTCGGGCATCGGCCACATGATCACCGACAGCCAGGCGCTGCTCAACACCGGCCAGATCATCTTCGGGATCATCGTGATCGGCGTGATCGGGCTCATTTCCGATTTCGCGTTCAAATGGGCGAACCAGCGGCTGTTCCCCTGGTCTCTCGCCTAGGCACGATGAGCAAGCTCGTGATCGAAGGCGTCGGCCGCACGTTTCCCGGCGTGCACGGCGGCGCGCCGACGGTCGCGCTCCAGCCGGTGTCGCTGTCCGTTGCCGACAACGATTTCATCACGATCCTGGGGCCTTCCGGGTGCGGGAAATCCACGCTGCTGCGCATCGTCGCGGGGCTCGACACGCCGACGACGGGTCGGGTGCTGCTCGACGGTGCGACGGTCACGGGCCCCGGCGCGGATCGAGGGATGGTGTTTCAGAGCTACACGCTGTTCCCATGGCTCACCGTGCGCGAGAACATCTGCTTCGGCCTGCGCGAAAAGGACATGCCGGCGGCGCAGCAGGACGAGATCGCCGCGCATTACCTCGACCGCACGGGACTCGCGGCATTCGAGCATCACTACCCGAAGATGCTTTCGGGCGGGATGCAGCAGCGCACCGCCATTGCGCGCGCGCTCGCGAACGACCCCAAGATCCTGCTGCTCGACGAGCCGTTCGGCGCGCTCGACAACCAGACGCGCGCGCTGATGCAGGAGCTGCTGCTCGGCATCTGGGAAGCGGAGCGGAAGACGGTGCTCTTCGTCACGCACGACATCGAGGAGGCGATCTTCGTCGCCGGCCGCGTCGTCGTGATGTCGGCGCGCCCCGGACGGATCAAGGCGGAAGTCGCGGTCGACCTTCCGCACCCGCGGCACTACACGGTGAAGACGACGCCGGAATTCTCGGCCTTGAAGGCGCGGCTCACCGAGGAGATCCGCGTCGAGGCGCTCGCGGCGGCGGCGGCTTAGCGCACCGGTCATGCCGCTTAGTGGCGATAGCCCTTCACACGAACCTTGAAGTCCATCGCCGGGCCAGGTGTTGGCGCGGTCTTGGTCTTGAGCACGTAGTCAGGCGATTCCAATTCCAGATCGAGCTTGTGGAAAACACGGGCCATCGACAGTGCCATCTGCACTTCGGCCAGGCTCTTGCCCAGGCAGGTGTGCGGGCCGCGCCCGTAAGGTGAGTACACGCCAGGCTGCAGATGCTCAGCGCGTGGCTTCTCATAACGGTCGATGTCGAAGGTCCTGGCTTGGGCCAGTATTCATCCATGAAGTGCGGCACGCTGGTGCCGACGTAGATCATCTCGCCCGCATAAATCTGGTGGCCTTCGAACACGAAGTCTTTGTTGGCAGTGCGCATCTGCGCGACGGCGATCGGGTAGAGACGCATCGTTTCCATGATGGCGCCGTTGAGTGCGGGCAGCTTCTTGAGCAGACCTCCTTCGTCGATTTTGCCAGCGGCGAACAGCTCATCCACTTCCTTTAGCACGCGCGCTTTGACTTCCGGATGCTTGAGAACGGCGTAGACGGCGGCGGAGGTGGTGTTGGCGACGGTGTCCAGGCCCGCAATGTAGGGGCCGGTCAGAGAGAGGATTAGATCGCTTTCGGGCATCTTCTCCGGCGTTTCGATGTGCGCGGCCATGATGTCGTCGATCAGGTTGCGATCTTCCGGCCGAGTCGTGGCATAGCGCGCTTTGGCGTCCTTGATCATCTTGTGGCCCAGCTCCATGACCCTGACCTTGGCTTTCTTGTATTCAGGACGCTTTAGCAGGAGCTTGGGGCGTTGACGCGTGACCAGCACGTTGAGGATGTAAATGATCGCGGTGCGGATGTCCTTCACATATTCCAGCGGCGCCGCACCGGTGAGAATGGTGCCGAGCTGATCGACGACCATGTACTGCATGGCTTCGACAACAGGCACGTCCTTGCCTACGGGCCAGTCGCGCGCGAGCGATCCGTCGGTGATCGCGACGAGTTCGTCGTAGCGGCCCTTGATCGATTCCCTGGAATAGCCCTTGCGCATGATGTCGCGCAGTTCCCTGTGACTGTCGCCGTCTTCGCCGGTGAGCGTGCGCTTGGCGCCGAACTCGCTCGTCAGGCCTTCCCAGAATTCCTTCGACCGCAGGCAATCTTTGCCGGCGCGCGTGCCCATGAAGTTGGCGGCTTCAACGCCGGAGATCAGGACGTACTTCTCGCCAAGAATGCTGAGGCGACACACTGGACCGTAGGTGCGGTAGCAGTGAACGAAGAATTCCGCGGGCCCTTTGACCATGCCGAAAAGGCTGCCCAGCAATGGCAGTCCGGGTACTCGAGGGGTCTTTTTCAGCGCAATGGCTTCTTCGGCAGCACTCACGAAGCTCCCCCTACTGGTCAATATCTTGTCCGGGCATTGTCGAGCGGTTTAGAGCATGCTTCGATGGCGGAATGGGCGAATCCGGCCGCCGTTCCGCGCTTTACAAGGGCCATCGATTTCCAAAGGTAATTGCCAGCCATTGCGCGTGGTCCTGGTACCGACTCTGCTTGAGCTTCCGGGACGTATCCGGTCTCCAGATTGGCGATATCGTACACGACGTCATTGCCAAAGCAGTGGCGAAGCGGCACCAGGTTCGTGTCCTCAAATCGGCTGGAAAGCGTCGCGCCGGTTTTTGGCGTTGAAGACAAAGGCCCGGCACGATAACGGGTTCGAATTTTGTTCCAGATCAATCATCGTTGCCGAAGGTCGAGGGTTCCGCCGTTTTGAGCGCGTTGGCAAGCGTGCCATCGAACTGAAGGGTGTATCGTGTCGAATGCGAAAGGTCTGCCTTGATTGAGAGGTCGGGCCTGGTGTCGCTACCCGCGTTTCCAAGCACATGGCGCGGTTTGATTCAACATGGTTCTACGTTCAGAGATCGATAGTTCAAAACTGTGGAGACACGGATGAAAGCTCTATTGGTTATGTTGTGTGTGTTGTTTGCTTCGGGTGCATTCGCAGCCGATTGCGTTACCAATTCGCAAGGCAAAACGGCTTGCAGCAATGGCGAAAAGGCCGTCGTCGTAGACAAGAATGCCGGCACGGTGAAGTCGGCGGAGAGGAATTCTGGCGGAGTAACGACAGCGCAAACCAGAAACGGCGTGAAAGTCGCAAACAACCCCAGAACTGGCAATGCTGCCGTGTCCCAAACAAACCAGAACGGGGTAACTACCACGAAGACAGCCGCCGGCGGCGAAGTGAAGAGCAAGAACGGAGTGGGCGTGGCTAAAACCTCCGACGGCACCACCTGCGTCAAGGGCCGGAACAATCAAGGCTGCACAAAGAATTAGGCCGGTCGTTCGCCTTGCGAGCGGCGGATCAAACACAATCCCTGTAGCACGGTTCGATCGCCCGCTTTCGCGGATTTCAACGGCCGCTTCGAATCTCCTCGACAGGAGGTGGCGCGAGGCTTGCGCCGCAGCGCTTTGTCGACGCGTTGGCCTACGCGCATTTCGGAAGGCGCCGACACTCTGCCGGGAGCCGCAACGACATGCAGGCACGGCCCGACATCAGATCATTGGCAGCATCCGTCAGGAGGAAGCCGTCATGAAGCGCTGGATGTTCCTTTCGATGCTGGTGGCGCTGCTCGGGGCGTGCGCGGTCGTTCCCGTCGGCGAGCGATATCACGGTGGCGACCACGACTACTATCCTCACGACTACCGCAACTACGACATCCGGCATTACGGGTAGCGCCTAGGATTTCCGGCCCAGTCGCCCGCGCTTCCGAGCCCGCTCGGGTTTGCGCCAAGTCGAGTAGCTCCCCCAGATCGATTACCGCCGTTGGCCAGCACCTGATGCGGTTCGGGTCGTAACCGCCCCGCCTGCATTCGCACATTTCGGAAGGGCTGCCTTCGGCCAACTCCGGCTCGTAGCGCGGTACGCTCAAGGTGACTCGGGAGAGCGCGTTCAAAGCCAGGCAGCGAGCCGTGCTATGGTTGGAGCTCTTATCGTCAATGAGGTGATCAGGTGATCACGCGCCGAGGTGTTTTGCTCGCCGGTGGCGTCAGCCTGCTCGTCGCGCCTCGGTTGAGTCTCGGACAACCCGCCGCGACGATCCGTCGCGTCGGGTGGTTGTGGCTCGGATCCGAGACTTCTGTCGCCAATCTTGACGCCGCGTTCAAGCAGGGCATGCATGAACTCGGGTGGCTGGAAGGGAAGAACGTCGAATATCGAATGGCATACGCCGATGGCGACGCGAGCCGTTTGGACGCCTTGGCCCGCGAACTGATCGGGCAGAAAGTCGACGTAATTCTGGTCGGGAACGGGCAAAGTGCACTCGCCGCACAGCGGGCCACGAAGACGATACCCATCGTCATGGCCGGCCTCGCGAACGCCGTGGGCACCGGGCTTATCGCCAGTCTGGCCAAGCCGGGAGGCAACGTCACCGGCTTCACCAGTCAGCAAGACGAGGTGCTGGGCAAGCTGATCGGGATCTTGCACGAGGTCGCGCCAGGCGCCAACCGCATCGCCGTCCTGCTGAACGAGCGCAGCCCGATACATGGCACGCATTGGGCCGGCGCCCAAAGCGCTTGCGCCGCGTTGGGACTCGTTGCGCTGCGGGTTGTCGCCAGTACGCCCGCGCAACTCGGCCCGGCCGTCGAACAGATTGTTCGACAACGCGCTCAGGCCGTTGCGGTGTCCTCGGACGGCATGTACTTTGCCGAGCGCGCGAAGCTGCAGGAACTCATGCAGACTACCGGCCTTCCGGTGGTATATGAGTTGCGCGATCAAGTGCTCGCGGGCGGGTTGCTCAGCTATGGATATGACATCGCCGCGAACTACCGCAACGCCGCGAAGTACGTCGACAAGATCCTGAAAGGCGCCAAGCCCGCGGATCTTCCCGTCGAGCAGGCGACCAAGTTCGACCTGGTGATCAACCTCAAGACCGCGAAAGCGCTCGGCCTCACCATTCCGAAGGATATGCTGCTACGCGCGGACGAAGTGATTCAGTAGTCGCGCTGCAGGTCGCTCGCTGACATCGCATACTCGCCGTGGTCGCTGAACAACTCGAGTCTTCAACGTCCATTGTGGCGAAGATCGATCAGCTGAATCCCCAGTCGTGCCGGTCAGCCTTTGTCTCGGATCGGCGTGCCATCGAGGTATGCCGGATGTTTCGACGTGATGCGACGCTAACACGACCGGAAGGCTATCCCTAGGCATCTTGCCGCCGCTATCGCACGAGTTGTCCGACGGCGTGATGAACCTGCATCGCACTCCTCGGCGGGCAAGGAGTGCAATGTGAGTCGTCGCAAGCGGACGGTCGATTCGCGACGCCCGCCTAGTATTTCCCGCCGTTCTGCTGCCACCGCCACGCGTCCGCGCAGATCGCGTCGATGCCGCGCGTCGCGCGCCAGCCCAGCAGTTTCTCGGCGTGCGCAGGATCGGCGTAATACGCGGCGACGTCGCCCGGCCGGCGCGGCGCGAGCGACCGCGTGATCCGGCGCCCGCAAGCGCGTTCGAACGCGGCGACGACATCGAGCACCGACCGCCCGCGGCCGAGTCCGAGGTTCAGCGTGACGGCGCCGGCATTGCCCGCGAGATAGCGAAGCGCCGCGACGTGGCCCGCCGCGAGGTCCTGGACGTGCAGGTAGTCGCGCACCCCGGTGCCGTCCGGAGTGGGCCAATCGGTTCCGTAGATCGCGAGATCCGAGTACTCGCCCGCGGCGATCCGGCACAGCAGCGGCACCAGGTTGTTCGGCCGGCCCGACGGCGACTCGCCGATCAATCCGGACGGATGCGCGCCCGCGGGATTGAAGTAGCGCAGCACGGCGATGCGCCAGTTGGGATTCGCATGCGCGAGGTCGCGCAGGAATTCCTCGACGACGCGCTTCGTGCGGCCGTAGACGCTTTGCGGCGCGAGCGGCGTGTCCTCGGTCACCGGAAGCCGCTCCGGCTGGCCGTAGACCGTCGCGGACGAGCTGTAGACAAGCGACGCGACGCCCGCCTCCCCCATCACTTCGGTGAGCGCGAACGCGCCGCCGACGTTGACGCCGTAGTAGGTCAGCGGACGCGCCTCGGCCTCCGCCACCGCCTTCAGGCCGGCGCAATGGATGACCCCCGTGATCGGGCGGTCGTGGAACGCACGGCGCAGCGCGTCGACGTCGCGGACATCGGCCTCGATGCAAGCCACCTCGGCGCCCGTCAGCGTCGCGAGGCGCGGGAGCACGGCACGCGAGCTCGTGGAAAAATTGTCCAGGACGATGGGCGCGTAGCCGGCTTTCGCGAGCTCGACGACGATGTGCGAGCCGATGTAGCCTGCGCCCCCGGTCACGAGGATGGTTTCGGTCATGTGCGACGATGCTACCGCACCGGAGCGCGCGGCGGGGAGATGGGCGGAAAATAGCGAAAGCCGGGCAAAACGCCCGGCTTTCACATGGCTGTCATGGGGCGGCAGACGGCCGATGGCGGCCGAACCGCGTCAGGCGGCGTTCTTCGTGCCTTCGGCGGTTTCCGCCGGCTGCGGGCGATCGACCAGCTCGACGAGCGCCATCGGCGCCTTGTCACCCACGCGGAATCCGTACTTGAGGATGCGCAGGTAACCGCCCGGCCGCGCCTTGTAGCGCGGTCCGAGCTCGTCGAAGAGCTTGACGACGACGTCGCGGTCGCGCAGCCGGTCGAACGCGAGGCGGCGGTTGGCCACGGTCGGCGTCTTGGCGAGCGTGATCATCGGTTCCGCGACGCGACGCAGCTCCTTCGCCTTCGGCAGCGTGGTCTTGATGACCTCGTGCTTCAGCAGCGAGTTGGTCATGTTGCGCAGCATCGCGAGCCGGTGGCTGCTCGTGCGGTTCAGCTTTCGCAAGCCGTGACGATGTCTCATGATTCTTCGATCCTTGTTTCAGTGGCGCCGCTTCGCACAGCGCTCGATTCTTGATCTTTTTCGGTGACGGTTACGGACGATCGAGACCGGCGGGCGGCCAATTTTCGAGCTTCATGCCGAGCGAAAGACCGCGCGACGCGAGCACTTCCTTGATCTCGTTCAGCGACTTGCGGCCGAGGTTCGGCGTCTTGAGCAGCTCGGTCTCGGTGCGCTGGATCAGGTCGCCGATGTAATAGATGTTTTCCGCCTTGAGGCAGTTCGCCGAGCGGACCGTGAGCTCGAGGTCGTCGACCGGGCGCAGCAGGATCGGGTCGACCTGCGGCGACGAACGCTCCGCGGCCGCCACTTCCGTTCCCTGGAGGTCGGCGAAGACGCTCAACTGCTCGACCAGCACCGATGCCGCGTAGCGCACCGCCTGCTCCGGCTCGACGACGCCGTTGGTCTCGATGTCGAGCACGAGCTTGTCGAGGTCGGTGCGCTGTTCGACGCGCGCGCTTTCGACGGCGTAGCTCACGCGGCGAACCGGCGAGAACGACGCGTCGAGCAGGATGCTGCCGATGGTGCGGCCGCCTTCCGGCTTCGTGCGGGTGGTCGCCGGCTGGTAGCCGCGGCCCTTCTCGACCTTGATCTCCATCTCGATCTTGCCGCCCGCCGTCAGGTGCGCGATCAGGTGGTCGGGATTGATGATCTCGACGTCGTGGTTGCCCTCGATGTCGGCCGCCGTGACCGGGCCTTCGCCGGTCTTCGACAGCTTCAGGAGCACGTGGTCGCGGTTGTGGAGCTTGAGCACGACACCCTTGAGGTTCAGCAGGATGTCGACGACGTCCTCCTGCACGCCGTCGAGCGCCGAATACTCGTGCAGCACACCGGTGATCCGCACTTCCGTGGGGGCGTAGCCCGGCATCGACGACAGCAGCACGCGGCGCAGCGCGTTGCCGAGCGTGTGGCCGTAGCCGCGCTCGAACGGCTCCATCACCACTTTGGCGTGGAACGGCGACGTCGACTGCACGTCGATGATGCGGGGCTTCAACAGGACATTACTTTGCATTGGGGACCTTTAGGGCGCGATGCTCGTTTACTTCGAATACAGTTCGACGACCAGGCTTTCGTTGATGTCCTGCCCGAATTCCGAGCGGTCCGGCGCGCCCTTGAACGTGCCGGACGTCTTCTTGACGTCGACTTCGACCCACGACGGGAAGCCGACCTTCTCGGCGAGCTGCAGCGAATCCTGGATCCGCAGCTGTCCCTTGGCCTTTTCGGTGGCGGCGACCACGTCGCCGGCCTTGACCAGCGCCGACGGGATGCTCAGCACCTTGCCGTTGACCATGATCGAGCCGTGGCCCACGAGCTGGCGCGCTTCGGCGCGCGTGGAACCCAGCCCCATCCGATAGACGACGTTGTCGAGCCGCGACTCCAGGAGCTGCAGCAGGTTGGTGCCGGTCGAGCCTTTGCCGCGGGCGGCCGCCTGGAAGTACCGGCGGAACTGCCGCTCGAGGATGCCGTAGGTGCGGCGCAGCTTCTGCTTCTCGCGCAGCTGGTTGCCAAAGTCGGACTGGCGCATGCCGGATTTCACGCCATGCTGCCCGGGCTTGGTTTCCAGCTTGCACTTGGAGTCGAGCGAACGACGCGCGCTTTTCAGGAAAAGGTCGGTGCCTTCCCGTCGCGCCAGCTTGCATTTGGGTCCGGTGTATCGAGCCACGTTGCTGTCCTATAAATAAGTTGCAAGTTTGCGGTCGAAACGCGCTTCTCGTTTCGACCGAAGGTCCAGTCGTTAAATTCTTCGTCGTCTTCGGCGGACGGCAGCCGTTGTGCGGAATCGGCGTCACGTCGGAGATGCTGCTGATCTTGATGCCGAGCGCGTTCAGCGCGCGCACGGCGGATTCGCGGCCAGGGCCGGGGCCCTTGATCCGCACTTCGAGGTTCTTCACGCCGCATTCGACCGCGACGCGTCCGGCGCGCTCGGCCGCCACCTGCGCGGCGAACGGCGTCGACTTGCGCGAGCCCTTGAAGCCCGCGCCGCCCGAAGTCGCCCACGACAGCGCGTTGCCCTGGCGATCGGTGATCGTGATGATCGTGTTGTTGAAGGACGCGTGAATGTGCGCGATGCCTTCCGCGACGTTCTTCTTGACCTTCTTGCGGGCGCGCGCGGCGCCGGCCTTCTGTGCGGGTTGCTGTGCCATGCGTTGTCGTCCTCGACGTTACTTGCCGGCCGGCTTTGCCGCCGCCGGCTTGCTGCTCATGCCTGAGCGCGACTTCTTCGGGCCCTTGCGGGTGCGTGCGTTCGTGCGCGTGCGCTGGCCGCGAACGGGAAGCCCGCGGCGGTGGCGCACGCCACGGTAGCAGCCGAGGTCCATCAGCCGCTTGATGCTCATCGTCACCGCGCGCCGGAGGTCGCCCTCGACCTCGAACTTGGCCACCTGCTCGCGCAGCTTGTCCATGTCGGCGTCGGAGAGGTCCTTGATCTTCGCCGAGCCCTTGATGCCGGCCGCGGCGCAGATCGCCTGGGCGCGCGGGCGGCCGATGCCGTAGATCGCCGTCAGTGCGATCTCCGCGTGCTGGTGGTTCGGAATGTTGACGCCTGCGATACGTGCCATGTCAGGTACCTGTCGAAATCGAGTCCGTTAGCCTTGCCGCTGCTTGTGGCGCGGGTCCGTGCAAATGACGCGCACGACGCCGTTGCGCCGGATGATCTTGCAGTTGCGGCAGATCTTTTTCACTGAAGCCAGCACTTTCATTTCCGTCCCTCTCGCTCATCACTTCGCGCGGAAGATGATCCGCGCCCGGGTGAGGTCGTACGGCGTCAGATCCACCGTCACCTTGTCGCCCGGCAATATCTTGATGTAGTGCATCCGCATCTTCCCGGAGATGTGGCCCAGAACAACGTGGCCGTTCTCCAGCTTTACCCGGAACGTTGCGTTCGGCAACATTTCCAGGATCTCCCCCTGCATCTGTATCGTGTCTTCCTTTGCCATCAACGCGTCGGCAGTCCGCCCTTGAAATTCGCTTTCTTCAGCAGGCTCTCGTATTGCTGCGACATCAGGTACGCCTGCACCTGCGTCATGAAGTCCATCGTCACCACCACGATGATCAGCAGCGAGGTCCCGCCGAAGTAGAACGGCACGTTTTTCCAGGCGATCAGGAAATTCGGGATGAAGCACACGACGACGAGGTACAAGCGAGCCGATCAGCGTCAGTCGCAGCGTGATCTTCTCGATGTACTTCGCGGTCTGCTCGCCCGGCCGGTAGCCCGGGATGAACGCGCCGCTCTTCTTGAGGTTCTCCGCCGTCTCCTTCGGGTTGTACTGCAGCGCCGTGTAGAAGAAGCAGAAGAAGATGATCGCCGAGGCATAGAGGATCTCGTGCACCGGCTGGCCGGGACCGAGCGTCTGCGCGAGGTCGCGGAGCCAGATCATCTGGTCGCCCTGGCCGAACCAGGACGCGAGCGTGGCCGGGAACAGGATGATCGACGACGCGAAGATCGGCGGAATCACGCCGGCCATGTTGAGCTTCAGCGGCAGGTGCGAGCTCTGGCCCTGGTAGACCTTGTTGCCCACCTGTCGCTTTGCGTAGTTCACGAGAATCTTGCGCAGCGCGCGCTCGACGAACACGACGAACGCCGTCACCGCGACGACCAGTACGCCGATCCCGAGCACCAGCGGGATCGAATAGGCGCCCGTGCGCGCCTGCTCCAGCGTGAGGCCGATCGCGTTGGGCAGCCCGGCCGCGATGCCGGCGAAGATCAGCAGCGAGATGCCGTTGCCGAGCCCGCGCTCGGTGATCTGCTCGCCCAGCCACATCAGGAACATCGTCCCCGTGACCAGCGTGATCGCCGTGATGAGGCGGAACGCCAGACCGGGGGCCAGCACGAGGTTCGGCTGCGCTTCGAGCGCGATCGAGATGCCGAGCGCCTGGAAGAGCGCCAGGCCGAGCGTCGCATAGCGCGTGTATTGCGTGATCTTGCGGCGGCCGGCTTCGCCTTCCTTCTTCAGCGCCTCGAGCGACGGCACGACGACCGTGCAGAGCTGCATGATGATCGACGCCGAGATGTACGGCATGATCCCGAGCGCCAGAATCGAGAACCGCTGCAGCGCGCCGCCGGAAAACACGTTGAAGAGGCCGAGGATTCCGCCCTGCTGCGAACGGAACAATTCGTCCAGCACCGACGCGTTGATGCCCGGCACCGGGATGTGGGTCCCGACCCGGTAGACGACGAGCGCGCCCAGCAGGAACCAGAGACGCCGCTTCAGATCGGCGTACTTGGATCCCGTCTTAAGGGCCGGATTGTTGATGGCCAACGCGTCTGTCCCGTCTCTATTGCGCCGCCTAAGCGACGCTTCCGCCCGCGGCTTCGATTGCCGCCTTGGCGCCCTTGGTCGTGGCGATGCCCGTGAGCTTCACCGCTTTTGCAATTTCGCCGGCCTTGATGACTTTGGCCGATTTCGCCCGCGCGGGAACGAGCCCCGCCGCGCGCAGCGCGAGGAGGTCGATGTCGCCGACCGGCACTTTCGCGAGGTCCGACAGGCGGATCTCCGCGACGTCGAACCGGGCAGCCGAGACGAAGCCGCGCTTCGGCAACCGCCGCTGCAGCGGCATCTGGCCGCCTTCGAAGCCGACCTTGTGAAAACCGCCCGAGCGCGATTTCTGGCCCTTGTGGCCGCGTCCCGCGGTCTTTCCGAGCCCCGAGCCGATGCCGCGGCCGACGCGGCGCCGCGCCTTCTTGGCGCCGGCAGCAGGCTTGATCGTGTTCAACCGCATTTCCGTTCTCCCGTTCCTGCTTCTCGTCAGGCCGCAGGCTCGGCGACCTTCAGGAGGTAGCCGACCTTGCTGATCATTCCGCGCGTCGACGGCGTGTCGATGACGTGCACCGTGTGGTTCGTCCACTTGAGGCCGAGCCCGCGCACCGTCGCGCGATGGTCGTGCTTGCAGCTGTTGGTGCTCTTGACGAGCGTGACCTTGATCTTCTTGTCCGCCGCCATGATCACGCCCCCATCAACTGCTCGACCGTCATCCCGCGCTTGGCGGCGATCTCGGCCGGTGAATTCAGGTTCGAGAGCGCGTTCAGCGTCGCGCGCACGAGGTTGTACGGGTTGGTCGAGCCATGGCACTTGGCGAGCACGTTGGTGACGCCCACCACCTCGCACACCGCGCGCATCGGGCCGCCGGCGATCACGCCCGTGCCGTCCGCGGCGGGCTGCATGAACACTTTCGTCGCGCCGTGCCGGCCCTCGACGGCATGGTGCACGGTGCCGTTCTTGAGGTTGACCTTGATCATCCGGCGGCGCGCTTCGTCCATCGCCTTCTGGACGGCGACCGGGACTTCCTTGGCCTTGCCCTTGCCCATGCCCACGCGCCCGTTGCCGTCGCCGACGACGGTGAGCGCCGCGAACGCGAGGATCCGGCCGCCCTTCACCACCTTGGTGACGCGGTTGATCGCGATCATCTTTTCCTTGAGGCCGTCGCCGCGCTCGTCCTGCTGCTGCTGCCGTTGCTGCATTCGTGCCATGTCGGACCTTTTTCGTCAGTCGTGCGCGTCAGAACTTGAGGCCGTGCTCGCGGGCCGCGTCGGCCAGCGCTTGCACGCGCCCGTGGTACCGGTAGCCCGAGCGGTCGAAAGCGACCGTTTCGACGCCGACCGCCTTCGCGCGCTCGGCGATCCGCTTGCCCACCACCGCCGCCGCGGCCTTGTTGCCGCCGTTCTTCATGTCCTTGCGCACCTCGGCTTCCAGCGTCGAAGCGCTGGCGAGCACCTTGTCGCCCGTCGGCGCGACGATCTGCGCATAGATATGGCAATTCGAGCGACTTACAACCAGGCGCACGGCGCGCTGCTCGGCGATGCGGGCCCGGGTTTTGCGGGCGCGGCGGACTCGAGCTTCTCTCTTGTTCATCGGTGACCTCTATCCACAGTCTTACTTCTTCTTGGTCTCTTTGATCACGACGCGCTCGTCGTGATAGCGCACGCCCTTGCCCTTGTACGGCTCGGGCGGACGGTAGGCGCGGATCTCCGCCGCGACCTGGCCGACCTGCTGCTTGTCGATGCCCTTGACCAGGATTTCGGTCTGCACCGGCGTCTCGACCTTGACGCCCTTCGGCATCATGTGGACGACCGGGTGCGAGAAACCCAGGGACAGGTTGATCTTGTCGCCCGCGGCCTGCGCCCGGAAGCCGACGCCCACCAGCGTGAGCTTCTTCTCGAAGCCGGCGGTGACGCCCTTGACCATGTTCGCGACCAGCGCGCGCAGCGTGCCGTGCATCGGGCCCGCTTCCTCGTTGGCGGCCTTGCACACCAGCGTGTCGCCGTCCTTCTCGATCGACACGTTGCTGCCGAACGTGCGCGTCAGCGAGCCGAGCGGTCCTTTGACCGTGATCGAGCCGGCGGCCAGCGTCACTTCGACCTTGGCCGGCAGCGGAATCGGATTGTTGCCAATGCGAGACATCGTATTCTTCCTCGGTTGCAGGTCAGGCGACGATGCAGAGCACTTCGCCGCCGACGCCGGAGGCGCGCGCCTTGCGGTCGGTCATCACGCCATGCGACGTCGAGACGATCGCGATGCCCATGCCGTTCATGACGCGCGGGATGTCGTCCTTGCCCTTGTAGATGCGCAGGCCGGGCTTCGACACGCGCTCGATCTTCTCGATCACGGGCCGCCCGGCGTAATAGCGGAGCGCGATCTCGAGGACGGGCGTCGCGCCGTCTTCCGAGACCTTGAAGCCCTCGATGTAGCCCTCGTCCTTCAGCACCTTCGCGATGGCCAGCTTGACCTTCGACGACGGCATCACGACGACAGTCTGCTCGACCATCTGCGCATTGCGGATGCGCGTCAGCATGTCGGCAATCGGATCACTCATGCTCATGCGATACCCCTTACCAACTTGCCTTGACGATGCCCGGCACTTCGCCGCGCATCGCGAACTCGCGCAGCTTGTTGCGGCCGAGACCGAACTTGCGGAAAAAGCCGCGCGGGCGGCCCGTGATCGCGCAGCGGTTGCGCACGCGCGTCGGATTGGCGTTGCGCGGCAGCTGCTGGATCTTGAGCCGCGCGGCCATGCGGTCCTCGTCGGACGCCTTGGTGTTGTTCATGATCGCGGTGAGCATTGCGCGCTTCTTGGCGTATTTCTTCACCAAGCCACGGCGCTTCTCATCGCGGTTGATCAGGGACAGTTTCGCCATGTCGTCCTCAGCCCTTGAAAGGAAAGCGGAACGCGGCCAGCAGCGCCTTCGCTTCCGCATCGGTTTTCGCGGTCGTCGCGATCGTGATGTTCATCCCGCGGATCATGTCGATCTTGTCGTACTCGATCTCCGGGAAGATGATCTGTTCCTTGACGCCCATGTTGAAGTTGCCGCGGCCGTCGAAGGACCGGCCCGACACGCCGCGGAAGTCGCGCACCCGCGGCAGCGAGATCGAGACGAGGCGGTCGAGGAACTCGTACATCCGCTCCTGGCGCAGCGTCACCATGCAGCCGATCGGATAGCCCTCGCGGATCTTGAAGTTGGCGATGGCCTTCTTCGACTTGGTGATCACCGGCTTCTGCCCCGACACCTTCTGCATGTCGCCGGCGGCGTTCTCGAGCAGCTTCTTGTCGCCGGTCGCATCGCCCACGCCCATGTTGAGGACGATCTTGGTGATGCGCGGCACTTCCATCGAGGACTTGTACCCGAACTGCTTCGTGAGCGCGGGGACGATTTCCTTGTTGTAGACTTCCTTCAGGCGGGCCATGGTTCTCTCTCGTTAAGCGTTGATCTGCTCGCCGTTGGACTTGTAGAAGCGCACCTTGCGGCCGTCCTCGAGGATGCGGATGCCGACGCGGTCGGCCTTCTGCGTCACCGGGTTCCACAGCGCGACGTTGGAGATGTGGAGCGGCATGTCCTTGTTGACGATGCCGCCCTGCTCGCCCTTCATCGGGTTGGGACGCTGGTTCTTCTTCACCTGGTTCACGCCGCCGACGATGACGTGGGTCTCGGTGACCAGCGTGACCTGGCCCCGCTTGCCCTTGTCGCGGCCGGCGATGACGACGACGTTGTCGCCTTTCTTGATCTTGCGCATTGGTTTACTCCCGCATTTCCGTCTACAGCACTTCCGGCGCCAGCGAGACGATCTTCATGAACCGCTCGGTGCGAAGCTCGCGCGTGACCGGCCCGAAGATGCGGGTGCCGATCGGTTCGAGCTTCGGAGTGAGCAGCACGGCCGCGTTGGTGTCGAAACGGACCCGCGCGCCATCGTCACGGCGCACGCCGTGGCGCGTGCGCACCACGACGGCGTTGTAGATCTCGCCCTTCTTCACGCGTCCGCGCGGGGCCGCATCCTTGATGGTGACCTTGATCACGTCGCCGATATGGGCGTAGCGGCGCTTGGAGCCTCCCAGCACCTTGATACACATGACTCGGCGGGCGCCGGTGTTGTCGGCGACCTCCAGCATCGACTGCATCTGGATCATTGCTGCTTCTCCAACTTAACCCGCGGTG
>CAWFMY010000006.1:0-90497 GCA_963816925.1 uncultured beta proteobacterium
GCTCAACGCGGACGTCCCGCATACGGGGCTTCGCCCGCGCAACGGGCCGCCGGTTAGCTTGGTTCGTTAGGCGCAATGGCCTCATACGCTGCCAAGGTAGTAGTCACGATCTTTGTAGTGCTCGCACTATTCCATTTCTACTGGGCGCTCGGCGGCCGCACAGGAAAGCACGCGGCGGTTCCAGAAGTGTCCGGCCGTCCCGCCTTCGTGCCCTCGGCAGTGAGCACCTCGGTGGTCGCCATCGGCCTCGCCGCGTGTGCGTTGCTTGTCGCCTTTGCAGCGGGGCTGGTCGGTCCGCCAGCCCCTCAACCATGGGTCACTTGGCTAGCCTTTGCACTCGCGTTGGCATTGCTCGCGCGTGCCATTGGCGACTTTCGCCTGGTCGGTTTTTTCAAGCGCATTCGCGGCACTCAATTTGCGCGTCTTGATAGCGTGGTCTACGCTCCACTTTGCATGGCCCTCGCTATTGCTGTCTTCTATGTTGCGCTCGCCCATCGCGCCTAACCCGGCGGTCAACACGGACGCCCTGTCGGCAGCGCTTCGCGCCCGCCGCGGGTCGCCGGTTACCTTGGTACGTTAGGCGCCTTCGGCACCGCACATCGATGCACATCTGATGCCCACCGAATCTACTCGTCGCCAACACTCACGCCAGGTCGCAAAGGCTGTCTTCCGGCTTACCTCGTCGGCTCTCGGAGCGGCTCTGGGGCTCGGCCTGGTTCTTTTATTCGCCGACCCGCCTACCGCGCCGCTGTTCCTCGCTTCGATTGGCGGGTCGGCTATCTTTCTATTCGGCCTCACCCGCGCTCCTGCAGCTCAACCGCGCGCGCTGTTCGGCGGCCACGTCGGTGGTGCGCTCATAGGCATTATTTGCTTTCAGCTGCTTGGGGACGCGCTTTGGGTCTACGTTCTTGCGCTCGTTTTGACGCTCGTGTTCATGCTCGCAACCAAGACTGTGCACCCTCCTGCGGGTGCTAACCCACTGATCATGATGCACGCACATGCCGGGCTGATTGCAATTTGGCAACCCGTCCTCGTGGCGGTCGCCATCCTCGCCCTGGTCGCGGCGGTCTGGAGTCGTCTGGTTCCCGGAATGATGCATTACCCGTGTCAGTGGCTGGAAAAATCGCCGCCGTTTATGTCTTGGGGAGGTTGGCTTGAATGATGGCGCCCAACCTCTCGCTCGACACGGACGCCCCGTCGGCGGGGCTTCGCACCCGCCGCGGGTCGCCGATTACCTTGGTTCGTCAGGCTTCAAGGACGCCATCTCGCGGCCGCGCACAACAGAATCAGTTTCTTCGCGTTTAGGAGAATCCCCATGATGAAGCTCCTTTCTCATCTACCCGACAATGTTGTCGGCATTGCCGCTTCCGGACAAGTCGATGCAAACGATTACGAAACAGTTCTCGTCCCCGCAATCGAGACGATGCTTCAGAAACATGACCGAATTCGGTTGATCTATCTGCTAGGGCCCGATTTCATCGGATTTACCACGGGAGCTATGTGGGACGATGCGAAAGTCGGACTCGCGCATTGGAAGGCGTGCGAACGAATCGCCGTTGTCACAGACGTACCCTGGGTCGCACATGCGACGCAAATGTTCAAGTTTCTGATGCCGAACTTGGTCAGGGTATTCTCGCTTCATGAGCAGGCCGATGCGGAGAAGTGGATTGCGGCCTAACCCGTCGGTCAACGCGAACGCCCCGCGTGCGCGGCTTCGCCCGCACCGCGGGTCGCCGGTTACCTTGGTACGTTAGGCGTCCGTGGCGTTGAAGAGTCGGACCACCCACTTTCCGATTGAAGTATCGCGCGCAGTTTTGCCAAATCCGACCAGTCTTTCGGACTGGTGGACGGAGCCGCACTAGCGGCCACCTTATGCGGGAAATGTAGCGACCGATGGAGGCTACACATGCACTTGAAGAGCTTTGCGATGGCGTGCCTTATCGCCTGGTTTTGCCCCATTTCGCCTTCGCTCGCCGCCGATGCACGGCCGTCTATTCGGGTGTATCACGTCGGTGTCCTCGCTAACTCGTCCCCCGAGCAATTGGCGGAGCCAATGGACGCGCTCAAATCGGCGTTGCGGGAACTCGGCTGGAAGGATGATCGCTTGAAGTTTACCGAGCGCTGGGCGAATCGGCATCGCGAAAAGTTGCCCACCCTCGCAAACGAACTTGTCGAAATTCCAGTCGATGTCATCGTCGCCTTCGGCACATCAAGCGTCGAAGCGGCGGCACGAGCCACACGGACGATTCCCATTGTCTTTCCGCTCGGCTGGGATCCGGTAGGGGATAAGCTTGTCCAAAGCCTAGGTCGTCCGGGTGGCAACGTGACCGGACTTTCCACGATGGCTCCTGATTTATATGCAAAGGAACTGGCTCTCCTTAAGGAGGCACTGCCAGCTCTTCGTCGGGTCGGTGTCTTGACTGACGCTGAAAATCCAAACGGCGCCGAGATCGTGCGCGCGATGCGGGCCACGAGCGCGAAACTTGATGTTGACATCCGCACGGTCGATATTCGGCCGCTCGAGACTCTGGACGAGCGTCTGCGCAAAATTGCCGACGACGGAGCGCAGGCTCTGACCGGATTCGTCAACTTTCCGGATGTGCTCGAAAAATGTATTGCCTTCGGCCTTTCGCGTCACATAGTATTGGCTGGATACACGGACCGCCCGCCGGGCCTGCTTTCGCTAGAGGTGGACGAGATAGAGATCACGCGCCGCGCGGCCGGTTACGTCGATAAGGTCCTCCGGGGGGCCAGACCTAGCGACTTGCCAGTCGAACAGCCAACACGATTTAAGCTCATCGTTAACGTCAGAACAGCCAGTGAATTCAAGTTGGTGGTTCCGAATAGCTTGTTGTTGCGCGCTGATGAAGTCATTCGGTGATTCCTAGTCATTCCTCCGAACCGTACGCCTAACCTCGCGGTCAACACGGACGCCCCGTCGGCGGCGCTTCGCGCCCGCCGCGGCTCGCCGGTTACCTTGGTACGTTAGCTCTCTTAACCAATCCGTGGTCATGTCTATATTCATCCGGCCCGTAACGCGCATCGTGTCTAAATCTCTAGTCGTGCTTGCGTTTCTGATAGCCGCTGGTGCATCGATCGCCTCGGACACGTGCACGCCTGTAAGGCCCAGCGGTTTGTCTGCCGAGGCCGTTGATCAGACCGTCCTGCGAAAGGTCGCCGAGGCCGTCCAAGTTCCGGCGGAGCGAATCGACACGCGAATGACTATCAAGCAGCTCGACCCAACAGACAACGTGCCGGTGACCTACGCGTTTGTCGTCGTCGGCATTGGAGAGGCTCTTGCCTTCGATTCTGGGGCTGCCTTTTATAAGGCAAACAGGGCTACCGGTAAACAATATCCCTGGGAGGGGGTTACAGTCGCCACGATGCAGATTCTTGCACGCAAGGCCTACTTCGCTGGAACCGACGCCCCTCCGCCATCGGCTCCTGGCGGCGCTACGTACAAGACACGGCGCTTTTCCGTTGCTGTGCCGAGCCAACCGTCCAATTGGTCATTTGTCGTTTGCAATCACGATCGGTTTGCGTTTCGGTCGCAGGACGCGACGGCCAATGATGTATACATCGCTGCTGCGGGACACATCAGCCTAGAGCCGTTCTCGAACGACGAGACCTTTCTCGCACAAGTCAGAGTCGCGATGGCATCAGAAGCGCCCACCGGGCATGCGATCACTTCTATTGACTTAAGAATGTTGAAGCGGCCTGGCCCGCCCTGTGCATTAGCCTCCGCCGAGTTAACGCCGACCGTGCCTCCCGCGCAGACTTCCGGCAGCCCGCGATACACTATTTACGCGCGTTTCTGCTACGACTCGGAGTACCCATATCTAGGCTATTTGGCGTATTTCTCTCATCAAGGCCGGGCGTCTGCCAGCGACGTTCGTACAATGGCGATGTCGTACTTTGACGGGGTGAAAGCGGCGCGATGAAGAGAGCTAACCCGTCGCTCAACGCGGACGTCCCGCATGCGGGGCTTCGCCCGGTAGCGGGCCGCCGGTTAGCTTGGTTCGTTAGGGCTCGTATGGTTTCCGCCAAAATGTTCGAAGAGTTTGAAGTCGACCTGGACCGCCGCCTTCGCGAATTGGGTTATTCCAAAACGGCGCGCGAGATCGACGGTCCGTTCGGGTCACACTTTGCTCAGTTTCAAAACGGCGAAATTGCCTATCGCCTCCTCTGGGATGGGCGCGAAAATTGGTTGGCCCTCGAGCGTGCGGTGGTCACGCCGGACGACCCCGTGAAGTGGCGTGATATCTCGCTGCAACGTTTTCCGTCGTTGGCCACGCCGAAGGACGGGGTCGTGGCCGCGTTTCAGGCAATTTGCGCAGCTTTGGAGCGTGAGGTCAATGCAGTCGAGCCCTAACCCGGCGGTCAACACGGACGCCCCGCGTGCGCGGCTTCGCCTGCGCCGCGGGTCGCCGGTTACCTTGATACGTTGGGCGTCAAAACAAGTGTACGCACTCGGACCCATTCCGCCACACTCCAAATGTGAAATCGTCATAGCCTTCTCGGGCAGCATCCCTACCAATGCTCTCGAGGCGTAGACTTCGCGGCAGGTCCAGACGGAGGGGTCATGGGCAAAATCCAACGCCGACGCTTTCTGCTCTCGGCGAGCGCTCTCCTGGTCGCTCCATTTGCTGCCGATGCGCAGCAGGCGGGGAAGGTGTGGCGCATTGGGGTACTCCGGCCAGGACCGGACAATGCGGTTTTTCGTCAAAACTTTGATCCATTCCGGCAGGCGCTGCGCGAACTCCGATTCATAGAGGGGTCGAACCTTACGATCGAATATCGGGTGCGAGCCGGAAAACCGGAGGAAATACTTACCCTCGCGTCCGATTTGGTGCGAGCAAAGGTGGACGTAATTCTGGCCATCTCTTCAGCGGGAGTGAGCGCGGCCGCGAAAGCAACTACGTCCATTCCGATCGTGGCGGTTGATCTCGAGTCAGATCCCATAGCAATGGGGTTCGTCGCAAGCCTAGCTCGCCCCGGGGGAAACATCACCGGGCTGTTTCTCGATTTTCCTGAGCTGAGTGGCAAGTGGATCCAGCATCTGAAGGAAGCAATACCGAAACTAGCCCGCGCCGCCGTGCTTTGGGACCCGGCTACAGGCCCTACCGTCTTGAGGGCAGCCGAGGCAGCGGGATCCTCGATGCGGGTGCAACTTCTCCAGATGGAAGCGTGGAGCCCTGCGGATTTTACGCGCGCATTTGAATCGGCGGCAGTGCAGAAGGCGGAAGCGCTTCTGGCACTGTCCTCACCTGTATTCAACTCGGCCCGGAAGGAGATCGCGGAGCTGGCGGTAAAGCACCGAATGCCGACCATGATGCCCTTTCCCAATTTTGCCGACGACGGTGGGTTAATGGCATACGGGCCGCACCTCTCGCGCATGTTCCGGCAGGCCGCGGGCGTTATGGTCAAAGTCCTGCACGGTGCGCAGCCGCGGGAGATCCCCATCGAGCGACCCACGCGTTTCGAGCTGGCCGTCAATCTGAAGACTGCCAGAACGCTTGGCATCACTATCCCGCAGTCGCTGCTGGTGCGCGCCGACCGGGTGATCGAATGACCGCTCATCGCAGAGTTCGGACCGCGGGCATGCTGATTGATGATGACGCCCAACCCGGCGCTCAACCGGACGCGCCGGTATGCGGCTTCAACATGGCGAGCATCGGCGCGGCCCGCCGGTTAGCTTGATACGTTAGGCGTCCGTGACCAGGCTCCTGCGAAACATGGGTATCTTCGTGGCACTCTTGCTGTTGGCGAGATTTGTCATTCCACTTGGGGGTCTCGGCTGGGCCGACTCGTTCACGAACGACCGCATCTTCACGATCACATTCGGTTGGCTTGATTGGTCTCAGCTGATCACCTGGGCTTTCCCAACCATCGTCTTCGTCTGCCTTGGCGCGCTCCTCTCATTGCTGAGGGTCGGCCCCAAAGCAAACCTTTGGGCGATTGTTCTGGGCACGCTTTATAGTGTGGAACGGTGGATCAACTCCACAAATCATTTCGCTCCGTCGGCCGCGCTGTATCTCTATTTTTGGGTGTACGGAGAGCTCTTCGTTCCACCGTTGGCGGCGTGGGGCGGGGCTGCGATTGCCCAGGCACTTGCACGGCGGCACCACCAGCATGTGGCCGCCTAACCTCGCGGTCAACACGGACGTCCCGCCGGCAGCGCTTCGCGCCGGCCGCGGGTCGCCGGTTACCTTGGTTCGTTAGGCGCCATGATGCGGGCGCTCCGCCGCTCCCACCCATACACGTCCGCCTATGGTGGCCGTGCACGTCGGCGCCACTCTCAATGCGGGACAGTCGTGTGGGCGCTGACGTAATATGTGCCATAGGGAGGACAAAAATGAACAAGGTACAGTGGGCGGCGCTTGTGGGAGGTCTGTGCATCACTGCGCCCGCATCCGCGGTCGCTCCGCAGCGGACGTTCGTAGCTTCGTATGGCCAGGACACCAATCCGTGCAGCTTGACGGCGCCATGCCGCGGCTTTCAGGCCGCGATTGACGCAGTCACTGCCGGCGGCGAAGTGGTGGCACTCGACTCTGCCGGCTATGGAACGTTTGTCATCAACAAGGCAGCTTCGATCTCAGCCCCCGACGGCGTGTATGCCGGTATCACCGTCTCCGGTGCGGGAAAGGGAATCGATGTCGTTATGGGAATGAGCCAGAACGTTAGGCTGCGCGGGCTGACGATCACCAGTCAGAGTGGTCAGAACGCGATAGGTATAAATTTTAACGCCCTGGGGATACTGGAGATCGAGCGCATGCGAATCGATGGAATGGCGACCGCCATTGCCATTGGCGGCGCCACGCGAGCCCTAATCCGCGATACTTTTTTGTTCAATAACGAGATGGGAATCGGTATCGTTTCGGGCACGGTCTTCGCCGACGTAACAATCGAACGTACGACGATTTCCCAGTCGAGCTACGCCGCGATTCAGACTTCCGGCGCCGTTGAACTTACGATTGATCATGCACTGTTGGCAAACCCTAGCGGAACCATGAACGGTATCCAAATCAAAACGTCCGCTCCCGACGTTGGTCCAGCGCGCGCTCACATTTCCAACTCGACAATCAGAGGCTTCACTGCAGCCGTGAACACCCAAGTCATCGGTGCGGCACCACCGATAACAGTTTCCATCGGCGGGAGCGAGATTTCGCAGAGTTGGACAGCGATCAGAATGGAGGGTAGCGCCGGAGAGCTCGCGTTGGATGGCAATCGCCTTACCCATCTCACATATGCATTTGAAATCAGTCCGGGCGCAACCGTCTTCACTTCCGGGACCAACTACATTGCCGATTACGGGGTTCTTCAAACAGGTGGCGGTACGTTAGCACCGCCGGGCGGGCGGTACTAGCGTCGCACCCTAGTACATTTTGTTCCAGCAGCCGCGGGCGCGTATTTCGGCGTCACGGGTCGTAAACATGACGCCTAACCTCTCGGTCAACACGGACGCCCCGTCGGCGGCGCTGCGCGCCCGCCGCGGGTCGCCGGTTACCTTGATATGTTAGGCCCCACCCTGGTATCGCCATGAATAACCACCTGCTGACCGTCGCAATTCTAATCGGTGCGATTCTCGCGTATTGGTTTGGGTTTGCGATCGCAAGTGTGGTCACACTCGTCGTCGGTATCGCGCTTGAGCTTTGGTTCTACATCCGTGTCCTCCCCCGCCGAAATCGCTAGTCGACTTGTCATGCACCTCTTGGACCAGCGGGTGCCACGGCCTGGGTCCTCGGGGCCAAACCCGGCGGTCAACACGGACGCCCCGTCGGCGGCGCTGCGCGCCCGCCGCAGGTCGCCGGTTACCTTGGTTCGTTAGGCTTCTCATGAGCGACAACGTCGTCCAAAGTGATACGCCCTCGCGCAGAAGGAGAGGCATCGTCGTGTGGTGCCTAATTGTCATTGGGGTGGCCGGGTTTCTTCGCTCCCTCCGAGATGTGACCTATGGAGTCGAAGTTCCGAAAGGCGTCTCGCCTAGTCTCGCCAGCGCAATGACAGACATGGGTTGGCTCCAGATTTCAGCAACGCTTGTCGGAGGCGTGCTGAGCGCGCTCATGGCTTGGTATTTCTTTCACATGAGCCGGAAGGTAATCGTGGTTCTCTACGCGATGCTCGCTTTGGCCGTTACATCGGCAATGTTGCAATTGATTTTCAATCCGCCATTTCGCGCATGGATCGCGGCTACTGGGCTGTGGCCATTGCTGATTTCGTTGATCTTTTATATTGCGCTAATCGCATACGCACACCATCTCAATGGAAACAATCGCCTTGAGGCCTAACCCCGCGGTCAACATGGACGTCCCGTGGGCAGCGCTTCGCGCCCGCCGCGCGTCGCCGGTTAGCTTGATTCGTTAGGCGTCAGGCCGGTCGGCGTTGGCGTTTCTGTTCGTGCATCGTCCCGTTGCGCCACCGTCCAAATCGTGTCTGTGGGCGGCATTGCCAAGGAAGGCGTTTGGGCGCAGATTTGCGGAACTCGAGCAGTGTGCAGCGCTGCGCCACCATTCACCACTATGTCTCGCTTGCCTCGCCGTTCTCCATGCCACGGTCATCGCGGGCCGCCGGGTGAGCATGTTGAGTTAGGCGAGTCAAGCCTCGATGTGTTCAGCCGATCCCTGGCTACAAAACTGGCTTCAACTGCTGCACGACCGTGCCGGCGCTGCCCCAATCCTCGAGCTTGGTTGCGGCATTGGTAAAGACACGGCAATTCTTATCGAAGCGGGTTTTCGCGTAGTCGCGGTCGATTTGTCGCCGCGCGCAGTAGAACGCGCACGCGATGCGGCCCCGCAGGCCGAGTTTCACATCAGAGACCTTCGCGCTCCATTCCCAGTTACTGCAGGCGAAGTCGGCGTCATCATCGCCAGTTTGTCCCTGCACTACTTCGCGTGGGTTGAAACTCTTGCGCTTGTCGAGCGTATACGCACAACCCTGCGTCCGTGGGGTGCGCTGCTGTGCCGTCTGAACTCGACAAATGACCACAACTACGGTGCAATCGGATACCCACGCATCGAAGACAACTACTATCTTGTTCAGGGCGAAGCGAAGCGCTTCTTTGACCAAACCTCAATTGACGCGGTTTTCGCTACCGGCTGGCGAAGGCTTTCCGTCGCTGAGCGTGTCATTGAGCGTTATTCGCAACCCAAAGTCGTTTGGGAGGTCATTGTTGAAAGAGACGCCTAACCCGTCGCTCAACGCGGACGTACCGCATGCGGGGCTGCGCCCCCGCAGCGGGCCGCCGGTTATCTTGGTACGTTAGGCCCCATGTCCCCAATGGCTCCATCAGACTACTCTTCCGGAAATTGGGTCCCGATCATTGTCGGCGCAGTGGTCGGATTTGCGGCGGGTGGGATTGGTTACTGGCTTGGAGACGTCGTGGGAATGGTCGTAGGCTTCGTCGTCGGTGATGTTGTGGGGCTATGGCTATGGCGAGCCACTCGCAAATGAAGCTCCATCGCGCCATCGATCCGTTTTTTGTTTGCGTATCGTTGTCTCGCCGCGCTTTTCTTGATTCGTGCGCCACGTTTTTTTGCGTCGCACAGGGCCTAACCTGTCGCTCAACACGGACGTCCCGCTTGCGGGCTTCGCGCCCGCCGCGGGTCGCCGGTTACCTTGGTACGTTAGGCCTCTCAAATCTCGGACGCAGCGCCCGATGGAACCGAAACGTCAAACCGCCAATGGCCTGCTGAAAATTCAGCAAGAGCTTTCCGAACGAGAGCCAATATTCCACCGCCCAGAATATGGAACGACGCGCGGCGCATTCGAGGCCATGACGGCGGAAGACTTCTGGGAGGTTGGAGCTTCCGGCCGGCGATACAGCAGGTCGTATGTTCTTGACACACTTGAACAGCGGTACTCTGCGCCACACGAAGACATCTGGAAAACTGAGGATTTCTACTGCCAGGAAATTGCGCCAGAGAACTATCTATTAACGTATACCCTTCACCAAGGTCTGCGCGTCACCCGGCGCTCTACCCTTTGGCGGCGTACATCCCGTGGTTGGCTAATCGTCTACCACCAGGGTACGATTGTTGAGCCTCAATGAATAAGAGGCCTAACCTCTCGGTCAACACGGACGCCCCGTCGGCAGCGCTTCGCGCCCGCCGCGGGTCGCCGGTTACCTTGGTCCGTTAGGCCTCATATTCGGCGCCGTGCGCACCGCAGTAGAGTGTGGTGCAGACTACCCAAATCGGCCACCTACAAGGCGGAGATCCAGAATAGACCCGACCACACATGCCGCGCGCGTCCAGAGACACTCGGAGGTGAGCTCATTCTTGGCAGGCCTTGATGATGAAAGCCTCGCAGGTTTACTTCACAGATCATGCGACGGGAAGGAAGGCTTCGGAGGCCGTACAACTCAGCTTGCGGTAGGTGAACTACGCGTCTTCTGTAAGCTGATACCGTTGACCAAGCTCGAAGCTCAGCCCGAAAACTACAAATCGACTGCAAACCTCTTTCAACTACCGTCCTACTATCAGTACGGAATCGGATCGGTTGGATTCGGCGCATGGCGGGAACTTGCCGCCCACGTGCTGGCTTCAGACTGGGTAGCTAGCGGCAAGCAGGATCAATTTCCACTAATGCATCACTGGAGGATCGTCCCATTCCCCGGAGTGGCATCGGTTGAATCAGAAGCCGATGAATACCTTACTCATGCCGCAGCACTTGGCAACGACGAATCTGCCATACGAGAACGCCTAGTTGCGCTTCGGGCTGCAACAAGCCACATAGCCATCTTCTCAGAGCACTTCCCACAGACTTTGTCGGAATGGCTAGTTGAGCAACTGCAAAGTGCGCCTCCGTCGGCAGGCGCTGCGATTTCGTTTACGGAAGAAAAAGCGCGCGAAGCCATTGACTTCATGCGCACTGCAAACTTCGTACACTTCGACGCCCATCTAAGCAACATTCTGACTGATGGAACTCGCCTATACTTTTCGGACTTTGGATTGGCACTGCACGATTCCTTTGATCTAACGCAGGATGAGCGGAGCTTCCTTACTCACCATACCGAATATGACTCGACGCGTTTCGCCTCCTCTATGGTGCATACGATCTGCCGTGCGATGCCCGGCGACGAAGGATGGAGCCAGAAGCTTGCCAACCTTGGCCTTCAGGCCCAATCACTTCCTCCTGCCGCAATCGCCGCTCTGCAGAAATACGCGGTCGCTGCAAATTACATGGGGCAGTTGGCACGAACCCTGATCAACAAAAATAGGCACGCCACATTTGAACCACCTTCAGAGCCATTGCTTTGAACCACTAACGACACCTCTGCCAGCCGCAGCGCGATGAGGCCTAACCCCTCGCTCAAGCGGAGCGCCAACGGCAGGCCACCAGGCCCGGGCCTGGCGTCGTCCTGCCGTCGTCGCCCGCTTAGCTCGAACGTTAGGCATCGGAATGAAATATCGCGCGGTATGTCCCCACTGTGGCCACCGCTTTTCCCGTCGTATGTCCATACTCAACATGCCTCACGTCCGGCGCAAGTGCCAACAGTGTGGGGGCCGATTTCGAGCAGTCGCGTGGTCCGAGTATCTCGGCGACACAATTGTGTTCATCGTTGTCATGCTGCCAGTCATTTTGGCACTACAAGATTACCTCCCTTGGCTTGTTGCAATTTGCCTGACCACAATCACCCTGCTCTTGTTGATATACAGCTGGCCGTACGTCACATCATTTGAAAAGGTCGCTCCCGGGAAAGGCCGCGATGCCTAACCCGGCGGTCAACACGGACGCCCCGTCGGCGGCGCTTCGCGCCTGCCGCGGGTCGCCGGTTACCTTGATACGTTAGGCCCCGGTCCAAAACGTGAGCATTCCAGTCAAATGTTCGGTCGCATCTGCCGTCGTTCTCGAGCAGAATGCGCGGCCGCCTAAACTCTTGCTGCTTCGCCGCCTGAACCCACACCTGCGCGACGAGTGGTGCCATGTGGCGGGTGGTATCGAACCTGGCGAGACCGCGTGGCAGGCTGCGTTACGCGAAATTGGCGAGGAAACTGGCCTTACGGTACAGCGACTATTCTCGGCAGACTATACGGAGCAGTTCTACGAGGTAGGGCGCAATGTCGTCCAAATCGTTCCGGCGTTCGTTGCTTACGTCGACTCGATGCAACCTGTTCGGCTCAATGCCGAACATTCTGCATTCCGTTGGGTCACTTTCGCGGAGGCGGCACAGATGGTCACCTTTGGCGGGCAGCGGCGGCTTTATGCTGAAATTCAACGCGAGTTTGTTGATCGCGAGCCGTCCTCTTGGCATTCAATCAATATCTCCAATGGCTTCGGGGCCTAACCAGTCGCTCAACGCGGACGTCCCGCGTGCGGGGCTTCGCCCGCGCAGCGGGCCGCCGGTTAGCTTGATTCGTTAGGCACCCTCCAAGTGGGCAATGGCGAAGTACTCGGGCTGGTGTTCGATCTACCCGAGGCGGAGTGGATGGCCGGCGTCCGTCGAATTCGCTTCACCTACGACAGCGCTCGCTCAGGCTTTCCCATCGAGATCACAGTTGCAGGCTCGTCTGGTTTGGGTTGGCTCTCGCCAGGGCAAACTCCCGACGCAATCGCTGCGCATGTGCAAACAATTGCGCAAAACGTTCTACCGTTCAACTGCGCATTTTCGCGCATCGAAGTGTTTCCTCAGTCGCGGGTCTACTATCTTGCGCTGGCAAACGAAGAGCCATTCCATTCATTTCAGCGTGCACTTGCGGCGTCTCCGCTACATTTCGAAGCCACCGAGTTCTCCTACAAGCCACACTGCACTATTGCAGCACTGTCCAAAGTGGCACCTCCAGCCGCTTGTGCTGAGCTGGCTGCCTTTCCAATACCAGCAAGCGGGGCTACTATTTCTTCGCTCAGCCTATATGCGGTCAACGCTTCCACCAACGGGTGTCGTCATGTCTGTCGTCTGCCATTGGGTGCCTAACCTCGCGGTCAACACGGACGCCCCTAGGGCAGCGCTTCGCGCCCGCCGCGGGTCGCCGGTTACCTTGATACGTTAGGCATCAATAAGGTCGCGCAAATGAGCCTGAAATCTCAACTAGCTTTTGGAGCGTTGCAAACACTGTTACTAGGCTGCTTGGTGTCTTGCCAAACAACGCCCATATCAGTTGGTACGTTGGCAAATCAAAAGCTGAACGTCGGATGGGAAAAGCAAACCGCTGCAGTAATCCTTGCCGCCGACATTCGTGAAAAGACCAGCCTGCGCGACAACATACCTCAATTCGGCTCAGTATATTTTCGTCGCGTGGATAGCGGTTACGACGCCAGAAAAAAGGGCGACTACGACTTCGCCATACAGTATTCACTCGCCGCAGACTGGGGCGCGACATTCGAAAATCACGACGAAAATCGAATGCCTTTTCTGTTCCAGATTGTGCCAGGAGAATATGTGATTGAGCGCATCGACATTGGGAGTTCACCCACAACCTACTTTCGAGGCTTTGAGCAGGGGACCGAACAGTTCGCATTTGGACACTTTTCTGCTAAAGCAGGTGAGTTCACAAATCTTGGTCGCTTGGTAATCCATATGCACTACTCTGACAGGGCGTTTACCCTCGTTGTAGAAGATAATCATGCAGAGGCGTCGCAGTTTCTAGCGCGGAACTATCCTGGCGTGAGTGCAAGAATGCAAACGAAATTGATGGCTGTGAAGCCGAGAGTTCCATTTGGCTGGCGTTGATGATGGTGATGCCTAACCCGGCGGTCAAGGGGACGCCCCGAGGTGCGTGGCTTCGCCACCGCACTGGGTCGCCCCTTAGCTTGGTCCGTTAGGCCTCACACAAATCCTCCCGACCAACGCATTTACGAGGAGTCCCATGCTTAAGTCGTTACTCGTCGCAATGAGCCTCGTCTGCTTCACAACGCTCGCGGCGGCGCAGCAGGTGGCCCCCGTTGTTGTGCTCGTCAAGGTCTTCCCTGCGGTCGGGAGAGAAGACGAACTTCAGACGCTCTACCTTAAGCGACTTGAGTTCCTGCGCAAGGCTGAGCCAGACGCAACATTTCGCCTTCATCGAAGTGTCAAAGAACCCAATACCTTTCTTTGGTACGAGGTCTATCCTTCCCAGACCGCGTACGACAACCACTTGAAAGTCGTCATGGCTAACTTCCGAAAGGAAATTGGCCCGACACCGGACGGCATCATTGCAAAGCCCTCAGAGTCGGAAACTTTTAGCGAACTCGGAAGGTGAGGCCTAACCCGGCGGTCAACACGGACGCCCCGTCGGCAGCGCTTCGCGCCGGCCGCGCGTCGCCGGTTACCTTGATACGTTAGGCCGCGTTCGGCTGACTGTAGCGACCTTGACCGTTCGTATCCACACGGATACAATGTCACTGTGTACCAGATCCAGCAGACTGACGCATTTGCTCGATGGCTCGTCGATCTGCGAGACGTCCGTGCCAAAGCACGAATCCTTGCCCGCCTCGACTCGACGCGCCTTGGAAACTTAGGTGACACGCGATCTGTCGGCGGCAGCGTGAGCGAAATGCGAATCGATGTCGGCGCGGGTTACCGTGTGTATTTCACCCGGCGCCAGCGCATCATAATTATCCTACTCTGTGGCGGCGACAAATCAACCCAAGCCAAAGACGTCGCTCGCGCCAAGCTACTCGCTGATGCAATCGAATGAGGTTCGACCATGCGTATCAAACTGAGCGAATTTGACCCCAGCGCCTACCTCGATAATGACGAGGTCATTGCCGAATATCTCACTGCAGCACTGGAGGATGGAAATCCCGATGTGTTCTTGTCGGCCATCGGCAACGTGGCGAAAGCACGCGGCATGAGTGCCATTGCAGAAAGTACGGGGCTCGGCCGCGAAAGCCTGTACAAGGCATTCGCGCCTGGTGCTAAACCTCGCTACGATACCGTGCTCAAGGTGCTGCAGAGTTTCGGGGTCAAACTCAACGTCACCGCCTAGGCGTCCTCTTGTCGCGGCCTAACCCGGCGGTCAACACGGACGCCCCGTCGGCAGCGCTTCGCGCCCGCCGCGGGTCGCCGGTTACCTTGATACGTTAGGCGGCAATGTTCGCTTCGTGGATGCAAATAGTCGCAAAGATTGGTGCCGGCGCAGTACTGGCGCTCCCACTTGCCATTTGTGCTCGACTACCTTTCCCTCGAGTCTGCGAATTTCAACCCCGATTTCTTATCTCCTATTTTGCGTTTGCCGTTGGATGTGTCGCGGTCGTCGTCTGGAACGAACTGGTGACAGTTGGCCGCGACTTGCTCATTGATGAAAATACCGGAATTGCGCTAATTTGGGCTGGTGCGATTCGCTGGCTTGGCTCATTTGCCGTAATAGCCGCGTCGGTGGCATATTTGGTTCACGACAAGAATGGCCGCCCAATTGGCTTTGCCTCCGCGGCAGTTGTGTCGTTACTGGCCGCGGTCATGACCGCGCCGATCGGGCTGATTGTCTTCGCCATTTCGGCTGTCTTGTACATGCCGCGCGCACCGGTCTAATCTCGTCGATGCCGCCTAACCTCGCGGTCAACACGGACGCCCCGCCGGCAGCGCTTCGCGCCCGCCGCGGGTCGCCGGTTACCTTGGTCCGTTAGGCATGGCCCAGCCTCAAGATCCGCTGCCTGCACCCGATGTTGCCAACGGATGTTTCAAATCGGTCGGCTTTCTGGCCGCGGGGGGACCATTCCTTTCCCTGTGTATTTTCACTGGGAATGTGGGAGTGCTCGCACTTTTGATTTCAAGCGTGTTGCTCTTGGCTGGATCCTTCTACTTTGTCCAATCGGCCATACAGGGCGTTCGCCGGCGCCCTGTTCCCGGTGGCACCGCCATCCTCCTAGTCATGTCTCTCTTCCTGTGGGCATTTACGCTAGTCTTTCTGTTCCTGCTTTTCCAACTCACCCATCTGTTTCACGGGATGCATTGATAGATGGCCTTGCCTAACCTCTCGGTCAACACGGACGCCCCGCGGGCGCGCTTCGCCGCGCGCGGCCGGTCGCCGGTTACCTTGGTACGTTAGGCGTCCACACCTTCGAGGTAACGTGTGTCAATCAAGCTGACGATAGACTCGGAGAAGTATCTAATCGGATCGATCAAGCGGTTTTTCGCTGAGAACATGGACGACGAGATCGGCGATCTCAAAGCTGCCCGTGTGCTGGAGTTTTGTGTAAGGGAGATCGGGCCTAGTATCTACAACCAAGCCATTGCCGACGCGCAAGCATATATTCAGGAGAAGGCTGCCGATCTTGGTGGTTCTCGCTACGAGGCAGAGTTTGATTACTGGAAGAAGTAGTACGACGCCTAACCTCGCGGTCAACACGGACGCCCCGCGGCCGCGGCTTCGCCCGCGCGGCGGGTCGCCGGTTACCTTGGTTCGTTAGGCGCCATGACCGCAGATTTCATGCGTGACGTCGAGTCGAATCCCAGCAACAGCGCAATCTTGTCCCGCTGGTCACGTCTCGACCTACCAGACTCCTGGCTAGTGGCCGGATGCCTGTTCCAGACCGTTTGGAATCTCAAAGCTGGCCGCATTCCGCAATCCGGGATCAAGGACTACGATCTCTTCTACTTTGACTCATCTGACCTCAGCAAGGAAGGCGAGTTACGCGCCCAAATACACGCAGAGTCCGTCCTTGGGGACTTGGGCCTCAACGTCGAAGTCGTCAATCAGGCCCGCGTGCACCTGTGGTACCCCGAACACTTTGGGCAGTCATACCCACAGCTCGCTTCGGTCGAGGACGGCATCAGTCGCTTCCTTGTACTCGAAACCTGCGTGGGTGCCCGCCCAAAGCACTGTCATTCACCCTTTGGCCTCGCCGGAATTTACGCCGGTACGCTCACGCCCAACCCTCGAACGCCGTACCCGGAACTCTTCGCCCGCAAGGTGGCCAGCTATCGAGAGCGGTGGAACTGGCTCACCGTTTCTCCGGACAGAGTAGAAAATGGCGCCTAACCCGGCGGTCAACACGGACGCCCCGTCGGCGGCGCTTCGCGCCCGCCGCGGGTCGCCGGTTACCTTGACACGTTAGGCCTTCGGTTCCTATGAGGCATCGTCTGCCCATGCTGCTCGGCCATATGGTCACAGTCCTCGGCGCCATGACTTTGGTGACGCATGCCATTGCCGCTGCGCCGCCTCCGTATTTCAAGGTTGTCACGCTTGGAATGCTCCCTGGTGACGTGTTCAGCGTCGCGCGTGGCGTCAATCTCGCTCAGCATGCAGTGGGAAACAGCGACAATCTGACCAGGCGCGCATTCATATGGGATGCCATTCACGGAATGCGCGATTTGGGACGGTTGCCAGGAGGAACGCTCAGCATCGCATACAGCATTAACAATCACGACGTCGTGGTTGGCTACGCCGATACACCAGCGGGCAACCGCGCGTTCATCTGGGATCAGGTCAACGGCATGCGCTCGCTGGGCACGTTGCCCGGCGGCCGCAACAGCTATGCGTTTGCCATCAACGATCTCGGACAGGTCGCAGGATATAGCGACGGCAATTTCGGAGAACGCGCGTTTATTTGGGACGCCGTGAGCGGGATGCACTCGCTGGGGACGCTCCCTGGCGATTTGGAAAGCCAAGGATGGGGAATTAACGCCCTTGGTCAAGTCATTGGACGCAGTTCCCTTGGCGCGGACACGCGGGCATTCATTTCTGATGCAACCGGCGCATTGCATTCACTGGGCGACGTTCCGGGTGGCGATGGTATTCGAGTGGTTCCGAACGACGTGAATGACGACGGTCAGGTGGTTGGCCAGTCGGGGGGAACCAGTGTCCCGTTTATCTGGGACGTCACTGCCGGCATGCACCAGTTGGCACTTCTACCGACATTTACGGGTGGGGCCGCAACTGCGCTCAACAGTGGCGATCTGATCGCCGGCTACATGCGAGATTTCGGCGGAGACTCGATCTCTGCATTGTGGGTGGCTGGAACACCTTATGACCTGGACGCGCTTATTCTTACGCCGGGTTTGCATATCCAGCCGCCAAGCCACATCACCAGTACGCGAGTCATTGCTTCCTACGGCTGCACCCCGCCTCCTTTGACCTGCCAAGCGGTTCTCCTTCTCCCCGATGCGAGCGACGCAGCATCAGTTCCCATGCTGCCAGGTGCTTGGTTGGGGCTACTATCGCTCGCCTTGCTGACTACGGCGGTTTGTTGTCTAAAGTCTCGCGTTCGTTAGGCCAAACTCACATGAGGTCGCACTAGCCTTATCGTCGTGCTAAACAGCGCGGCAGTCGGGTGGTTGGCGGCGCCAAATCCAGTAGCGTATGTATCTGTCCGGTTTTATCAGCCACGCACAAGCGGTCTTGCCAGAGAAACAAAGTGCGGCCTAACCTCTCGGTCAACACGGACGCCCCGCCGGCAGCGCTTCGCGCCCGCCGCGGGTCGCCGGTTACCTTGATACGTTAGGCCTCATTCCCCATTGGGGACGCCCTATTGCAAAAAATCTGCGATGATCTAATCCGGGAGAATCGGGCTCGTACAATTCTGCACTACGGTTCTCGCGCGAATGGCTCGGCCAATCAATTTATTCACACACAAATGGGGGGACATGATGAACACAGGTTTACGCAAGCTCGGAGTGCTGGTCGCGACGGCAGCGTTGTGGTTCCTGGGAGCAACCGTGCTAGTGCCGCAGACGGCCGCGGCGAAGGCGCCGAACATCGATCCCACATCCTGTGGAGCCGGGGCCGGGCCGATTGGCGATTACTGTTTCTTCATTGATACTGGCGAGGACGTCGTCATCGCGCATGGATCGTGCAACGGGTTATATTCGTGCATCGCTCTCGGAAACGGCACCCGTATCGGCCACGATTCCTGCAACGACATGGACGCCTGTGCGGGTGCCGCAGCCTTCGACGGAAGCAGCACCATCGGTAACGGCTCCTGCAATGGTCCAGATGCCTGCTCTAGCACTGGATTTGCTGGCGGAAGCAGCAGCATCGGTAGCGGCTCCTGCAATGCCGACGGAGCCTGCCGCATCGCCGGAGCCTTCGACGGAAGCGGCAGCACCATCGGTAACGGCTCCTGCAATGGTGAGGGTGCCTGTCTGGACGCCGGAGGCTCCGGCAGAAGCCACGTCAACAACAACTCCTGCAATGACCCGTTCGCCTGCGTGGATGCCGGAGCCAACGGCGGAAACAGCACCATCGGCAACAACTCCTGCAATGGCCTTGAAGCCTGCGAGCAGGCCGGAATCAACGGAAGCAGCGTCGTCGGCAACCGTTCCTGCAATGTCGCGAACGTCTGCGCGTTTGTTGGAACTTCTGGTTCCCACAGCGACATCGGCAACAACAAGTTCAACTGATCGAGCGCAGCGGCACTCAGCGCGCGAACCCCGCCCACGTGGCGGGGTTTCCTTTGTGCGTTGCCGCAGGATCGCGCAGCCGGTGTCATCGCCTTGCGCACGATTTTTGCGTCTGTGCCACGGGCGCATCGTTCCGCCGAAGCCGTTGGTAGACTTGGCTGAATTGCTGCAATTCTTCGCGGTTACCGGGGCAAGGCATGAGTCAGCGGCCTAACCAGGCGGTCAACACGGACGCCCCGTCGGCGGCGCTTCGCGCCCGCCACGGGTCGCCGGTTACCGTGGTAAGTTAGGCAGCATGTCGACCGCGGAGCCAATGTCGAATGTTCTAAGTATCGCCGTGGAAGTACCCTCGACTGAGCTTAAGCGGACAATTTTCGATGGGCTATTTCATTCAAATGTTGAGCGCACCAGCGACGGAAAGATCGAACGCCTTTGCGTCGTTGCGCGAGGCCCAGCCGGTGCATTTATCGGCGGAATATATGGCGAGATTTATTGGGGTTGGCTTCACGTCTTGGCTCTTTGGGTTGCTCCGCCATCGCGGCGTCAACGCCTAGGCACCAGACTACTTTCTCGCGCGGAAGGCGAAGCCTTCGCGAGAGGTTGTCATGGCGCTTATCTCGACACCTTCTCATTTCAAAGTGTCGGCCTCTATACTCGTGCAGGCTACGAAATATTCGGCTCGCTTGAACACTACCCCGCCGAGCATTCTCGGTATTTCCTTCGAAAGGCGTTGCATGCTGCCTAACCCGGCGGTCAACACGGACGCCTCGTCGGCAGCGCTTCGCGCCGGCCGCGGGTCGCCGGTTACCTTGATACGTTAGGCCTGACCATGCGCGCACTCGCGGCCGTAATGTCTGCATCCTTGCTTATGGCGTGCGATGGCAACATCGAGAAGTCGGGAAGTTCGTTTTTCGACTCGAAAGACAATGTAGTAATACTCGCGAAGAACCCAGTCGTTCTACAGCCTACGCCACTCGCATTTACGTCCATCGAGCAGATGAGTGTTCTGGGCGAGTGGTCCTCCGTTTGCCTTGTACTGCGTGACGGAGTGCCGCTTGACCAGAACTTCGTCATGGACGCGAAGTTTGCCGAAGCACTCGCTGGTTCGGACATTAACGTGACTGTTTACCTAACCGACGGAAGTCACAAATCGCTTCAGCCCCCGATGAAAGGCTGGAGAAAATACGGTCTCGTCCTACCGAAAGACGAACTGTCCGCGTGCGCAGCGGCGGCATGCGGTTCACGCTTGCCTAAAGGTTCTATGATTGCAAAGGTCGAAATCACATCTCGCCCAAGTCTAGTGGTAAAGGGGTTGTACTGGCACTCCTCTCCGGATTTGCCGCAACCGTCTAAGCCTGCCGCAGATGTGCAGGCAAATAGCTGTGGCAAAAATGGTCCGGCCTAACCCCGCGGTCAACACGGACGCCCCGTCGGCGGGGCTTCGCGCCCGCCGCGGGTCGCCAGTTACCTTGGTTCGTTAGGCCTCAAGCACTACGTGCTCGGGCCAATCTTGCGCTGTAACTACATTGTAGTTATAATTGCTGCGTGAGCACGCTTCGCTTCGAATGGGACGAACGCAAGGCTGCAGCAAATGCGAAAAAACATGGCGTCTCATTTGATGAGGCGCGTACCGTCTTCTTCGATGAGCGTGCTCGCTTGATCGATGATCCAGACCATTCGCGAGGACGACGAGCGCTTCATCTTGCTTGGCTTGAGCAGCTCGCTTCGGATGCTCCTCGTCTGTCATTGTTATCGTGGCGCGGGCAATGTCATTCGTATCATCTCCGCCCGAAAGGCGACTGCCCACGAATCGAAGGCTTATCGATAAAGGTGCCCTATGCGCAAAGAATACGACTTTGCGAAATCTCGAAAGAATCCATATGCATCACAGTTGAAGAAGCAAATCACGATTCGCCTTGATGAAGACGCGATCACCTATTTCAAGTCTGTGTCCGAAGAAGTTGGCATTCCATATCAGAGCCTCATCAATCTATATCTTCGCGATTGTGCGGCTTCTCATCGCAAGCTTAGCCTCGATTGGAAGTAGTGGGCATTTTCGCGCATTGAGGCCTAACCCGTCGCTCAACACGGACGTCCCGTCGGCAGCGCTTCGCGCCGCCGCGGGCCGCCGGTTAGCTTGATACGTTAGGCCGCAATATGCACCGACCACCACGCCGTGTCGTTCTAGAACACCGCGGATTCCGCGAGGCAAGTATTTGTTTGGTTCTTTGTCGCGATATCGATACTCGTTGCCGTTGCGACCAAACTCTACCGAGATGGGGCATCGGACATCGGCTATGTCGTCTTGATGTCCGTTGCGGCGGTCATCGCATTAGCCATCGTTCCGCCGAAGCGTTTCACTTCAATGCGCGGGGCAACTCGCGATTGGGAGGACGACGAATCATATGGACCTGTTGCAAGGCATGGCGAATCCGATGCCAATATTGGCCAGTCGGCTGACTCGACGGCAATCAAAGTTCCAAGAGCGATGAGGCCTAACCCGGCGCGTCAACGCGGACGTCCCGCGTGCGGGGGCTGCGCCCGCCGCAGCGGGCCGCCGGTTAGCTCGATTCCGTTAGGCCGCTTTGGTCGCGACCCACACGAGGCCGCTGAATGTTCCAGCAAGCCTACGCAAGCCTCTTGAGCCAGCTCGCCGAGATGCCGCCATTCCTCCACCATGCTCTTGCTGGGCTGCCGACCGAACTACTTCAACGTCTGCCCGCGGATGACAAGTCGCCGCTGTTGGAGCACCTCTGGCACATTCGTGATTGCGAGTCCGACCTTTATGGTTTGCGCATTCATCGGGTACTCCGCCAGTCTCGGCCAAACCTGGAGTCCGGTCGACGTCGAGCAATTGGCCCGCTGAGCGGGGCTATTTGCAGCGTGACGGCGACGTCGGCTATAGCTGAGTTTGCGTCCTTACGAAACGAATTGATCTCCGACCTAAGGCGGCTCGAAGAGCCGTCCATTTCTCGGGTCGGTATTCGGTTGCGTTAGGCCGCATGTCACGCGCCACGTTCTATGTCTTCGACCTTGATGGAACCATTAGCGATCCGGTGGTTGGGATCGGTCGCTCCCTGAACCATGCGCTTGAGTACTTCGGCTACCCCTCGATTGAGGAGAGCGAAGTGTCACAGTTCGTTGGCCCGCCACTTGATCAGACTTTTGCGTCGCTCGTTGGCACCGCGTCCCCCGAGCACATCGCCGCGTTGGTTTCAAAGTATCGCGAGCGTTACGCGGACATCGGCTTTTCTGAGAACGTAATCTATCCAGGCATTCGCGAAGTACTGCAGGCCCTGCAGGAAGACTTCTATAACAACGACGTGGCGCTCGCCGGCGAGCCCCACAAGGATGTTTTCGTCGGCGTGTTCAAGCGTGGAGAGGAGCTCGTCGGCATGTGGTCCTGGGAGCAGGTTCCCGACACCCTGTCGATGTATGGACGGTTGATCATCGTCGCGCCGCGCACCGGGAGGCGAAATTGGCCTCGAAGGTCATGCCGCTGGCGGAGCTTGCCGGACGGGCGATGGGCGCGGAATTCCTGTTCGGCCTGGCCACGCTGAAGATTCCCCACATGCAGCGTGCGCTCGAAAGCGCCGGGTACCAGCTCATCGGCTTCACATCCGGCTACGACCGCGAGGAGGTCGCGCCGGGCGTCGTCAAACGTGTATTCGAAGCGGTCTACACGAAAGTGCTGGTGCCCCAGGCGGAACTGCTTCGTCCCGACCCGAATAACCTCACGCCGACGGCACGGGCGCTGTTCGAGGTGTTGTTTCCAGGTTCGCCTGCGCCAATACCGCGCGGGCGCTTCATTTCGATTGGAATGAACGTGTTCGGTCATTCTCCGCGTAGTCGCTTATGCGCTCCGCAATGAGGATGCACGAATCATCTCGGTGCGCACAGCAGAACCGAAGGAAATCCGAGCCTATGAAAAATGAGTATGACTTTTCCAAAGCCAAACGCGGAGCTGTTCTCTCGTCCGAGGGCAAGACGCGCATCACCATTTACCTAGACGATGTTGTGATTGAACGCTTCAGGGCCCTTTCGGACAAGACCGGGCGGGGATATCAGACCTTGGTCAATGAAGTATTGCGCGCACACCTGGGTGTCGATGAAAAGCCGCTTACGGCTACAGCATTGCGGCGCATTCTTCGCGAGGAGCTGGCGCAGCATGGCTGACACGGGGCCTAACCCGGCGGTCAACACGGACGCACCGTCGGCGGCGCTTCGCGCCGGCCGCGGCTCGCCGGTTACCTTCGTTCGTTAGGGCTCTTCATATGCCAGCGGAAATCCGCGCATTCTTCGAACAATATCGCGAGGCGTTTGATCGGCTTGACGGTGATGCCATAGCGCGGCTTTACGCCGTCCCCAGTGGTATCGCCTCGGACAGCGGCTACACTCACTGGCCCGCGTTTGAGCCAATACGCGAAAACATGGGAGCACTCTGCACTCTCTACCGAGATAATGGCTATGTCTCCGCTACATTCATGCCAGTTACATTTATCTCGCAGGGCGAAAATTTTGCCGTCGCCGACATTTTGTGGAACATTGAGCGCAGTGGTCGACAGGAGCCTTGGCGCTTTAACACCACATACAACCTGATGCGAACTTCAGAGGGTTGGCGAGTGCTCCTTTGTACTGCCTACAGTGAGCAAAAGCTCAATGCATAGGCTGAGCCCTAACCCGTCGCTCAAACTGGACGTCCCGCATGCCTGGGCTGCGCCCACGGGCGGGTCGCCGGTTACCTTCGTTCGTTAGGCATCATGCCAATCGTTACGGTCGAGGTTGTCGTCGATCTTGATCGCACCCTTAACCTGAATCTTGCCCAGGCACTGGCCAATGCCATTGGCCGCTCGCTTGCCTCGCCGCCTGGTCAAACCTGGGTTCGGCTTAACGTCCTTGGACGCAATGCCTACGCCGAAAACGAGCATGTCGTTGATGCCGATGCCCTACCAGTTTTTGTTACCGTGCTTAAACGCCAGGTGCCGCTCGGCGCCGAGCTACAGGCCGAGGTCACCGCGCTCACTCAGGCCGTCGCACAAGTGCTGGCTCGGCCTGCGGAGTACGTCCACGTTGAATACGCGGCCGCCGCTGCCAATCGGTTGGCGTTCGGCGGTAAGCTCGTTCAATGAGCATGCTGCCTAACCTCTCGGTCAACACGGACGCCCCGTCGGCAGCGCGTCGCGCCGACCGCGGGTCACCGGTTACCTTGATGCGTTAGGCGGCAATGGAGAGCACCAGTGACGATCGAGCGCATTTTTCTAGCACCGCAGTCTGGCGGCGCGCTCATTGAAGTTCCACACATTCGCGTTCTCGCGGGCGCCGGGATCGAAGGCGATCGCTACTTTGACGCGAAGGACGAGCCGGGCCAAAACATCACGCTCGTCGAAGCCGAAGTCATTGAAGCCTTTAACACCGACTTCGGAGCACGACATGAACTCTCCTGTACGCGGAGGAATCTTGTCACTCGGGGCGTTCGCTTGAGTCGATTGGTGGGCAAGGAATTTGCCATCGGAAGCGTCCGCTTACGAGGGATCGAGCTCTGTGAACCTTGCATGGGTCTGGGCAAAGCCATGGCGTCGAATACAGTCTCTCCCGCTGCAGTGGTCAAATACTTGGTGCATCGCGCTGGAATCCGCGCGGACGTCTTGTCGTCAGGCACCATTGCCACTGGAGCGAAGCTATCGAATGCCGCCTAACCCGGCGGTCAACATGGACGCCCCGTCGGCAGCGCTTCGCACCGGCCGTGGGTCGCCGGTTACCTGGGTACGTTGGGCGTTTTCGCGACATGTTGCGATGATGACGCCTCCGGCCGTCTGCAACGAGTGTAAAAAAAGGGAGAAAATGGCATGCACCGTACATCTACCGTGGCAACAGCCGTTCTGTGCCTTGCAGGGTGGGCAACCGGCGCGTTTGCGCAGCAAGCCGCGACGACCCTAAAACAACAGCTCGTCGGCACGTGGACGTTCGTCAGAACCGAAGCCACCCTGCCAGACGGCACAACGTCCCTGCCGTTTGGTTCGACCCCAAAAGGCGTCAATACCTTCACGGAGGACGGCCACTTTACTCAAATCCAGATTGCTGACGGCATTCCCAAGGTTGCATCCAACAGTCGCGTTACCGGCACCGCGGAAGAGAACAAGGCAATCGTACAGGGGAGTCTCGCCCTATTTGGCACCTACACGGTCGACGAGACTAACAAGATGATCATCTACAAGGTCGAGTCGAGCACTTTCCCAAACTGGATCGGCCAAGAACAAAAGCGGCCAATCGATTCCCTCACGGCGGACGAACTAAGACATAGCAACCTCGGTGGCTCAATCGCTGGTGCCTCGACCGTAAATATCTGGAAGCACGCAAAGTAGCTCCTTGCCAGCAACGCCCAACCCGTCGGTCAACCGGACGCCTGCCGGCGGGCTTTCGCCCGCGCCTCGGTCGCCGGTTAGCTTGATTCGTTGGGCCTCATAGGGAGTGCCCGATGAAGCGCCACCTCATCACCGTTGCAATTCTCGTCGCCGCGCTTGCGTGCTACGGTTTCGAGTTCTCACGCTTGGGGCTTGCCGCAGTTATCGCGGGCGGCGCGCTTGAGCTTTGGTTTTGGGTTCGCCTCTGTTCTCGGCGAGCTCCGGTTCGTGGCCACTCGTCGCCCCAGCGAAATAATCGGCTATATGGCCCGGTTGCCGAGCACCTTGCCAGTGACGTACGCTTTGCGGCCTAACCTCGCGGTCAACACGGGCGCGTCGTTGGCGGCGCTTCGCGCCCGCCGCGGGTCGCCGGTTGCCTTCGCCCGTTAGGCGTCACGGTTCCCAGTCGGCAAAAAGTTCTCCATCACATATTTTCAAAGGGTGTCGCATTACGCGCATGCCTTTCTCGCTCCGGACAGGTCATGGAATATCAGCGCCTCGCGATTAACGGGCAAGCAATTGTCGTTGCATTCGACATGTGCTCATCATCAAAGATCATTGATGATTTAACGAAGGGAAATAATGTTCAGCCTCTTAAAGCATTTCTTGGCGAGTTAAAGCAATATTTGGCCAGGGAACAAAACGCAACCGTGCAATTCGATCCATACAAATTTACGGGCGATGGATGGTTGCTACTGTTTCCAGCAAATACTGATGGCGCGCGCCTCCTTCGTTTCTTGGAGAACCTGTGTCTATACTTCGCTGTCGAGTTTCAGCGCTCGCTCTTGCCACATCTATCTCACAAGCCCGCGCTTGTAGGCATTACCTTCGGAATCGAGAAGGGTGAACTGATACCAATGACCATGAGTGGGCAGCAAGAATACGTTGGCCGTGCCATAAACGTAGCGTGCCGATTGCAGGCCGCCGTAAAGGATAAGGGGCACTCCCCTGCGTACAACGCGTTGGTGTCCAATCGTGTGTATAGCGATTACTTTGCCCAAACAAAACCTCATCGAGTAGTTGAAGTCACCCGAAACCTGCGAAACATGAATGACGGGCCGGAGTTCGCGTGTCGACGACTTTGGCTACTGCGCCCCTATCAGGCGGCGGATGATTCTGGCGATGACGCCTAACCGCTCGTTCAACACGGACGTCCCGTCGGCGGCCGGTTACTTTAGTTCGTTAGGCATGCCGACGACGATGTCGCGAACCGTGGGAGCACCCTTAGCGAAGTCTTCACCTGCGTCGGTTCTTTGAACGAATTCCCAAAAATACAAGTCAACTGAGATCATCCATCGGAGGAGCTCCATGAGATTACTTTTGTGGGTCGCACTCCCAATCATCGCGTGTGTGTCGAATGCACAGGCTCAGCAGACCAAGACAACGCTTCAGTTGAAAAAGGAATGTGAAGCCGCGGAGCAACTCATTGCCACATTTGCCACACAACCTGTGCCACAGTTGGTCATTACAGACGGTGTATCGTGCTTTGGATACCTTCGTGGATATCTTGAGGCGACGACGTATTTGCAGGCCGTTCGTGATGCAAAGCCAATCTATTGCGGCGAAAAGACGAGGGATTTCCGACAATTGGCCGCCACTTATGTCAAGTATGTGATCGCGCACCCTGAAGAAGTGGACTCAACAGCCGCCAACACCGTCGCGAACGTCATTGCCGAGATTGCTCCGTGCAAGCAATAACGCATCTATTTCAGAGTGACCGCATTTCGTCTTCCGTCTCCGCATGCCCAACCCTGCCCTCAAGGGGGGCGCCCCGCCTGCGGCGGGTCGCCCCTTAGCTTGGCCGTTAGGCGGCACGGAACATGAAGCGGTCGCTGCCTTGGGCACTCGTCGCGTTTTACCCGCTCATCGCTCTTGTCGGTGTGATCGTATTCTTTCTTGTCAGCGTTCTTAGCAATCGCGGTCTACCAACGTGGCATCGCATACTTTGGGCGGCTTGTATGGTCTTGCTTTCAGCAATCGTAGTTCCGACGTATTGGTGGAGATACAGTCGTGACGCCCAGCCTCTCGCGCAACGCGGGCGCCTCGCATGCGGGGCTGCGTCCGCGCAGCAGCCCGCCGGTTAGCTTGTAACGTTAGGCCTCGCTACGGCAACCCCACGGCGTACGTCGGCATCAATTGTTCGGGAGCGATCCAATGAACAGGTTATCGGGCGCAATTTTGGTGTGCGCGTTTACGTTCAGTTCCGTGCTGGCGCGGGCCGACGATGGGTCAACGAAGCGGTCGAGCGTGAACGATGTCAAGGATGTGGCCAACCCAGAATCGAAGCAGTCGTCAAGCGAGGGACCGCAACCGAACAAGGTTGCGCCCGCTAGCTACGGAGGGCTCTGGCGGGCGGTGCCCGAGTGGGACTCGCGTCTAATACTCACCCATCACGGGAAGACGCTCACGGCCACCTGGACAAAATACAGTACGGAGGGCCCAGGATGGACGTTCTCGGTAACGGCGTCACAAACGGCACTAAACAAGTTTGAAGGAACGCTTTACCGAGAGCGGAGCGGCAATACGTCTGCGGGACACACAGGAGCGGATTACCTTGTCGTTCGGCGCCAAGGCGAGTCCTTGGGCACAGCCAGATTCGCATTTGCCGACCAATACAAAGGCAGCCTTGAATATCAAACGACTACCTACCAAATCTCCCGGTTGCCGAGTACAGACTAGATTAGGAATGGGTCTCTTTTCCTTCCAATATTGACGACGCGGCGTTCACATTGGCAATGTTAATCGCGCGGCCTAACCTCCCGGTTAACTCGGACGCGCCGTCCGCGGGTCGCCGGTTACCTTGATACGTTAGGCGGCATCCCGACTGCCTGTGGCCAATGCCTGGAAAGCGAGTTCATTGTATCGATCACAGGAATAGTATGGTCGAACTGTCATTCGTCGAGAGATGATTCAGTGATGGACCGGCGAGCGTTCATCAGCCATGTTGCAGGAGCTCTCCTTGTCGCGCCGCTTCCTGCGCGCGCGCAGCAAGCGACGAAGACCTATCGCATCGGTATTCTTGAGGCGATACCCGCAACACAGAATATTGCCAATCTGGACGCGCTACGCAGTGGACTGCGAGAGATGGGCTACGTCGAAGGGCGAAACCTGATCATTGAATACCGATCGGCAGATGGCCACGCCGAGCAGTTCCCCGACCTCGCGTCCGAATTGGTGCGTCTCAAGGTCGATCTGATTGTGACGAGGGGGACCCCTGCTGTGAGGGCAGCCAAGAATGCGACCGAAACAATTCCGGTGGTTATGGCGACGATGGGCGACCCGCGAGCGATCGTGGCGAGCTTCGCGCGCCCCGGAGGCAACATCACGGGCGTGACTACATTCAGTACCGAATTGACAGCGAAACGCATTGAACTCCTCAATGAATTGGTTCCACGTCTCTCGCGAGTTGCCCTGCTCCACAACATGGGGAATCCTGCTGCTCCACCCGAATGGGAAGAGACAAAGACCGCCGCCCGCGCCTTGGGTCTCCAAGCTGAGCTTCTCGACGTGCGGAGCCAGGACGACCTGGGCCGCGCATTTGAACTTGCGGTCCGAAAGCGTGCGGACGCGCTTCTTATCGGGGCCGACGGACTCACCCAATTGCATCAAAATGCGATCATTGCCATGGCGGCTCGCAAAAGGCTGCCTGCCGCCTATGCGGCCCGCGAATTCGTCGAGGCCGGTGGATTGATAGCCTACGGTGTGAACTATCCCGATCTCTATTTTCGATTCGCAAGAATAGTCGACAAGATCTTCAAGGGTGCGAGGCCGGGCGAGCTTCCTGTGGAACAGCCGACCAAGCTCGAGCTCGTGATCAACCTCAAGACCGCCAAGGCGCTTGGACTCGCGATCCCGCAATCGCTATTGCTGCGGGCGGACGAGGTGATTCAATGAAATAGTTTCCGCCTGACCCGTCGCTCAACACGGACGTCTCACATGCGGGGCTGCCCCCGCGCGGCGGGTCGCCGTTTACCTTGATTCGATAGGCAGCAGCGGGCATCAACACAACCATCACACATAGGACAGCAGCATGAGTAAACAAGTATTCATCAACCTCCCTGTCGCCGACCTCCCAAAGTCAATTGCTTTCTTCAAGGCGCTCGGTTTTTCATACAACCCACAGTTCAGCGATGACTCTGGCGCGTGCATCATCGTCAGTGAAACGATCTATGTCATGTTGGCAACTCATACTAGATTTCGTGACTTCACACCCAAGGCTGTCTGCGATACGAGCAAGGCCGTGGAAGTTTTACTCAACCTCAAGTGTGAAAGTCGTGATGAGGTCAATAATCTCGTCGCTAAAGCTCTCGCTGCGGGTGGATCTACCTACGACAAACCGGAGGATTTAGGCTTTATGTATTCGCACAGTTTTGTCGACCCGGACGGCCATGGGTGGGGGCTTTTCCATCTGAGCGACATGCCGGTTCAGAAGTAATTTTCTTGATTCAAACACGAGCGCATGCGGCCTAACAAGGCGCTGCAGGCTGACCGCCCTGACGGGCGTCGGCCTGAGCTCAAACGTTAGGCCGCAATTCGACCAGCCGATGGTGAGGCCGCTACCAAACGTCGTGTGCCCTTTGTGCGGCGGGCCAAATGAATGCGCTCCAGCGCGCTTCGCATCCTTCGACACGCCCTGTTGGTGCGCCGACTTGTCTATCGGCGCTTCGGTCCCAGCATCGTTACCGGAATCCCAACGCAATGGCGCTTGTCTGTGTAGACGTTGTCCCACCACCGAAAAGTCAGCTCCGGTGTAGTCACTCCGTGACTTCTCTTCGCCGTTGCAACGTTTGCAATACGTGTCGGTCGGGTCTATCGTGATGGATCATGGGCTCACTTCGATGTGGTGCCATCAAATCTGATGCGCGGCCTAACCAGTCGCTCCACGCAGGCGTCCCACATGCGTGGGCTGACGCCCGACGCATCGGGCCGCCGGTTAGCTTGTTTCGTTAGGCACCCCCATGTGTTCGCTAACGATTACCGACGCCGCCTACTCCAGGATTCAGCGCGAGCTTGCCGGTTCCCCTATCGAATCCCCAATCATTAGCCTCGTGCAGTCGGCACGGGCGACGTTACCCCCTTACGCGATGCTGCACGCTATCGATCCTGACGCGAGCGATAGCAATCTCCACGATATCGCGTTGGAGAGGTACGGCGCAGACTCCTCGTCGCTCCGGTGGAACCTGATTCCCGGTGTTTATTCGCGCGAAGATGTTCCGATCGAGTCCCGCGTAGAAATACGTGGCATTTGGTTCTCGTTTTCGCCCAAATGGCAGCAACGCATGAAGGGTTGGCTGCTCGACTTCGTTGGCGACACTCTCGTGCTGAAGGACGCTGGAGGAAAGCTTATGCTTCCATCCAATCCTGAGGCAGCAGGTGGTGCCTAATCTCTCGGTCAACACGGACGCCCCGTCAGCAGCGCTTCGCGCCCGCCGCGGGTCGCCGGTTACCTTGATACGTTAGGCGTCACTACAGCGCTCTCGCGCAACCGACGATGAGCTCCAACGCCACTCTCCATCTTCTGTGCGGCAAGGCTGGCGCAGGCAAGACTACCCTTGCGACCGCACTTGCCGCAAAGCACAAGGCAATCCTCATTGCCGAGGACATTTGGCTCATACGGCTTTATGGCCCGATGAAGTCGTTCGACGACTACCGGACCTACTCACAACGCGCCAAGACGGTAGTCGGCCCCCTCGTCACGGACCTTCTGGGCTTGGGCCAGAGCGTTGTGCTGGACTATCCCGCGAACACCAAGAGTTCGCGATTGTGGCTCCGCTCGCTCTCTGAATCAGCAGCGACGCACCATCTGCTGCACTATCTGGCCGTACCGGACGAGGTCTGCCTGAAACGCATTGACCGGCGCAACAAAGAACGACCGGAAGGCTCGTACCACCTCACGAAGGCCGACTTCGACTATGTCTCGTCGTTCTTCGAGGCTCCCGAAGTCGATGAAGGCCTCAAGATCGAACTGCATGCTGCCGACGCTTGAGCAAAAGCGAAGCCAAGTGCGTGGGAACCGAAGGTGACGCCTAACCCCTCGCTCAACACGGACGCCTCGTCGGCAGCGCTTCGCGCCGCCCACGCGTCGCCGGTTACCTTAGTTCGTTAGGCAGCGCTCCTCCCGGGATTGCAGAAGATCCACCCGTGCAAATCTTGGCCAAGGAACCTGGGATTCCGCTCATGGACCCGAATTCCCACGAGACTCTCCTTCAGCGGCGGGATGCAGCAATACTGACTTGGCGTGGCCCGGCACTGATGCTGTTTGCGCGCGCAGCTTGTGCCGTGGGAGCGCAAGCCGTTGTCGCAGGCGTGTTCGCCTTGCGCGCATCTCCGACTCCTTGGCATGACGCCGAGCCATGGCTGCCGGTGTACGGTACATTGATCGACGCCGGATGCCTGGCGTTGCTTTGGTGGCTCACGCGCCGCGAGGGCATCCGTCTATTCGATCTTGTCGGGTTCGAGCGAACGCGTCTCGTCCGCGATACGCTGCTCGGTTTCGCACTCATCCCCGCCAGTCTCGTATTCATTCTTGGTGGCATCTATTCGACCGGTTGGCTTTTGTATGGGACGCTTACACCACCGTACCTCTTTGGGTCTCTGCCATGGCCGGCCGCTCTCTACGGGGTGCTGGTGTTCCCGTTCATTTGGGGATTGACCGAGCAGATGACCTATAACGGCTACCTGGTACCCCGCTTCCAGGTTCTTTGTCGGAGTACGGGTCTCGCGGTCGTAGTTGTAGCGTTCGCCTGGTCGCTGCAGCATGCCTTCATGCCATTGACCTTTGATTTGAAGTTCATGGCTTTTCGCCTGTTGTCGGCGGTGCCAAACACGATCTTTCAAGCGCTTTTGTATCTGCGACTTCGCCGACTGCTTCCGCTCGCGATTGCGCATGCTCTGATGGATGGCGCGAGTGTGCTCATCGGCGTGCTTCTTCCGTCGGTTGGAGCATGACGCGACCGTTGCCACGGGTGTGCGGTAGGCGAAGGACCGTCTTAACGCGATCTCTAACCCTGCGCCCAATCGAACGGGCCGATACGCAATTTCAAGTTGGCGAGCATCGAGGCGGCCCGCCGGTTGGCTTGATACATTAGGCGTCCAGGTATACGGAGGCAAGAGTGGACACGACTGGATACTCGATAGAGGACCTAGCCGCAGAACTGCGCCGCGTCGTCTCGGAACTCGCAGACGAGCCCAAGATGCTGAACCAAATTCGTCCGCTGGCGCAGCGTGCGGCATTGTCCAAGGATTCGTGGCTCGAAAGGCGCTTTTACGTTGCGGATCCGGAGCAGGGATTTGGGGTCTATCTACTTCACGAAGAGCGTGATCACAGCCTCGCGATTTTTGCGGTGAGTTGGCTGCCCAACAGAGGCGCACCGCCGCACGATCACGGCACGTGGGCAGTTCTCGCTGGGGTTGAGGGACCGGAGAGGAATGAGTTCTTCGAGCGCATGGACGACGGCAGTCGCGCGGGCTACGCCGAGTTGAAGAAGGTTGGTGAGAAGGTGTTTCGCGCCGGCGATGTCCTCGCTATGCCCACCGGCCGGATTCATAGCGTATGGAACGATAGCGACAGCGTTTCTGTATCGCTTCACGTCTACGGGAAGAACATCCAGCACACCGGACGATCCCAGTTCGACCTCGACAAGCGTACTCAAACGCCGTTCATTCTCAGGGTCGGCAATGAAACGAAGTCGGACACCTGACCCGGCGGTCAACACAAACGCCTGGTCGGCAGCGCTTCGCGCCAGCCGCGGGCCGCCGGTTACCTTGATACGTCAGGCGACCCATTCAGGGGTCCGCCCGCCCAAATACGCATTTGCGTCTCACTGCTGTGGAGACCACTGCATGAAGACCTCTCGAAACCTCATTGCACTCACGGCAATTAACTTTGTGCTCTTGCTTCTTGCGGTAGCGCAGCAGCTGCATCCGGCGTTCGCGCAGATTGAACCGTCGGTTCTTCGGGGTCGCGCCCTTGAAATTGTCGATGGGCAAGGTCGCGTCCGGGCGAGCATCAACGTCCTCCCGCCCGGTAAGTCGTCGAACGGCGAAGAAACTCACGAGACCGTGCTGCTCCGACTCAACACGGAGCGTGGGCGGCCCTCAGTCAAGATTGGCTCCTCTGAGCCAGTTTCCGGTCTAAGCTTTGCCGGCCCAACAGGCACGAAGGACACTTACGTGATACTCCAGGCAAAGGGAACGGCGACTTCTCCTTGGTACGTTGGGCGCGAAGACGATGCGGCGTACACTTTCGACCCGCAGCAGCTACCCGGGGCAGGACAACTGCCAACCGGGATTGATCGGGCTCTGCGCCTACTGATCCCGTTGCCTGTACTGATTCGCAACGACCAGGGGGAGTCGGATGGACAGGCGTGACACGGTTCTGGCACTGCTTGCGCTCGGGGCGGCGCCGCTCGGTGCCGTGGCCCAGCAGACGGCCAAGGTCGCTCGAATTGGCTACCTATCGCCCAACCTGGCCGCGAGCCCCCAACTGCGCGACGCCTTCCTCCAAGGACTGCGTGACCTCGGTTACGTCGAGGGCCGCAACGTCGTGATTGAATACCGCGATGCCGAGGGGAAGCTCGAGCAGCTCCCCGCTCTTGCGGCCAAACTGGTTGCGCTCAACGTCGATGTCATCTTCGTGGGCGGAGGCACACGCGTCACCCTGGCAGCTATGCAGGCGACCAAGACTGTCCCCATTGTCTTCACTGGTGTTGGTGATCCGGTCGAGAGCGGGCTCGTCACCAACCTCGCGCGGCCGGGCGGCAATGTCACGGGGTTGTCCAGCCTCGGCCCGGAGCTGGTCGGCAAGCGTCTGGAACTGCTCAAGCAGGCCATTCCGAGGGTCGATCGGGTCGCTGTCCTCTGGCTACCAGGCGCCCTCGGCGAACGCACGGACAAAGACATGCTGACGGGAGCAGACGTCGCGGCAAGGGCGCTGGGGGTGCGGCTTCAATTCGTTGAGGCGCGAGGTCCGGACGAATTCGCCAGGGCCTTCTCGGACATGCGCAGCGCGCGCGCGGGTGCTGTGACGGTGCTGCCAAGCAACAGGTTCCTCAGAGAGCATCGGCGTCTCGTGGACCTGGCGGCCGAGAACCGGCTGCCAGCTGTGTACACATCGAGGGAGTTTGTCGATGCCGGGGGCCTTATGTCCTATGGTGCGAACTCCGCTGATTTGTATCGGCGCGCCGCGACCTACGTGGACAAGATTCTCAAGGGCGCCAAGCCCGGCGACCTGCCCGTCGAGCAGCCGACCAAGTTCGAGCTGGTGATCAACCTGAAAACCGCGAAGGCACTGGGCCTCACGATCCCGCAGTCGGTGCTGACGCACGCGGACGACCTGATTCAGTAATCTGTCGGCGAGTGACCGCTCATGGCGATTTCGGGCCTTGGATATGCTGGAGAGACTGGCGCCCAATCCTGCGCTCAACCGAACCACTCACCGGCGGCGCTCGCGCGCCGTCGACTCGCGGCCGGTTAGCTTGGTCCGCTAGGCGTCGCTAGCCGTCATCGATCGGGCAGCCTGTGCCAAGTCTAATGAGCGCCTCACCGGTCCTGGCTTCGCTCGACATTGAGCGTACCGTCAGCTTCTATTGCTCTCGCCTAGGGTTCACGCGCGTCTACGCTGAAAGTGGTGTTTGGGGTATCGTGTCCCGCGACGCGGTCCAAATCCACTTTTGGCCGTGCTCCAACCGAGGCATTGCCGAGAACACCAGCTGTCGAGTGTATGTCGCGGGCATTGACGATCTCTTCAATGAGTTGCAGTCCGAAGGCGTGATTCATCCGAATGCGCCGCTCGAAACGAAGCCTTGGGGCTCTCGCGAATTTGGCATTCTCGATCCGGATGGGAACCTCGTTACCTTTGCTGAGCGGGGCCACGCCTAACCCGGCGGTCAACGCGGACGCTCCGTCGGCAGCGTTAGGCGGCAAGAATTGAGCTTGGGCAGACCATGGGTGAACTAGCCAACGCGGATCGCGTCGAAGTGCTGATTCTCGTCGACAACGTGACGGACAATCTTTCGACCGTCCCCGAGTTTGTGGAGAACGAATTTCGACGATTCTGGAGGAGAGGCGGTCGGATCCTGTCCGGCCAATGCCTGTGCTGCGCTGCACACGGCTTATCCTGTGCTATCACCGCGTGGCGTGGCGACCACGCTAAAACGCTCTTGTTCGACACCGGTCCCGACGCCACGGTATTCGAGAGAAACGTTGAACGCCTTGGATTTGATATTGGCGCTGTTGACGGAATCGTTCTTTCGCATGGGCACTGGGATCACGGCGGCGCCATGCTCCGCGCACTGGAGATGATCCAGATGAACAATGGCGGTCGCGAGGTTCCCACGTACATGCACCCGGGGATGTACAGGACCCGCGCCACGCGGACGCCCGACGGATCGATGCATTTGTTTGACGATGTTCCGAGCGCGGCCGCGCTCGAAAGGCAAGGAGCACGCGTGTTCCACGCCACTGAGGCGCAGCTTATCCTGGACGACCTCTTCTTCGTCAGCGGCGAGATACCGCGAGTCACCAAGTTCGAGACAGGATTGCCGAATCACTTTCGGCGCACCGAGGATGATTCGGGTTGGGAGCCCGATCCCCTGATCGCTGATGAGCGCTTCGTCGCCGTGCGATTGAAAGACAAGGGTGTCTTCGTGTTCACTGCGTGTTCCCATGCTGGTGTCGTGAATGTGTTGACGCATGCGCGGGATTCCTTCCCGGGTCAAATGCTTCACGGCGTAATGGGAGGTTTCCATCTGTCGGGAAGTATGGAGAAGATCATCCCCGAGACGGTTGACGCTATGCGCGCATTCAACCTGAAGACAATAGCGGCAGGACATTGCACAGGTTGGCGCGCGATAGGTGCGCTTACATCCGCCTTCGGCCACGCGGTTGTGCCCTCCGCTGTGGGAAAGACATTCCGGCTGTAGCCAGCACACGACCGCTCTTCAATGGGCAGGCATTCGACCGACTCTTCGACCCGCGCGGACAGCCGCCGTGCGCCGTACCGGGCGTTGGAGCAGACCCGCCGGTTTCGCGCCTTGTTCTTCCGAGCGAGTGCGGCGGCGGACCGCTCAACTCGGGCGTCGGGGGCGCTACATGACTTCGAAGGTCGGTCGGCAACTCCGAAGCCCGTATGATGTTCGCGCGAGTTGAGTCGCAATCGTGACTAACGTCCTTGTCCTCTTGGTTTGAATACTCGCATTTGGCACGATGGCTGTAACCAGCCTTAGGTATCTAGCGCTCGTGTTTATCATTCCTCGGAGAATGCGGGCTACCGATCCAGGATATTGGCAGTCGCTCGGTCGCCCACTCCCTCCGTTTGAAATGTCGATTGCCACCGGAATCCGCTTTCGAGAATGGGTCTTGGCTGGAGAATGCGCGAGTTTGACCGATGCTTCGACCCGTCGTTTATGCGTGCTGTTTCGCCGGCTCTATCGCACTGCAACGTTCGCGTTCCCAATTACGCTGTTAGCAACATTTGCCTTGTTCTACCTGGCGCGATGAGCGCCGTTGCCTGGCGGTTAGCGCCGACGCCCGTTGGCAGCGCTTCGCGCCAACCGAGGTCGCCAATTGCTTTTGTTCGTTAGCCCCCTAAGCGTCATACCAAAGTCAAACCATTGGTCGGGAGCCACTTGATGCCTACGCGTGAACGCAGTACAAGCTTCGCCCACGACTATCGAACCAATCCCGATGCTCGGTCCGTTCACTTTCCGGCGGTCAGCGTTGGGGCGCAAGCGGTTGGCACGCTCGCGCTTGCCGCCATCGCGGTTGGAGCGTTGGCTATCGGCGCTCTCGCCATTGGTCGCCTGGCGATCGGTCGCGCCCGAATCCGGCGGCTCGAAATCGATGAACTTGTTGTTCGGCACCTTCGCGTTACCGAGCAATTGCAGACGCCGCCGAATCGCGACTCCGAGGGCTAACCATGCCACTTGCGCTGATTCTACAATCGCGGCCTAACCCGTCGCTCAACGCGGACGTCCCGCGTGCGTGCGCTGCGTCCACGAGCGGGCCGCCGGGTACCTTAGTTCGTTAGGCTTTGCGCGAGAGACACCGTTGCCCATGCCAATGCCAATGAATCCCGAGTTCTTCCGCACCCTCGAAGCCCGCCGCACTCTCGCTATTGTTGAGCGCGATCTAGCAGCAATCGAGGCGCTTCATGCGCCGGAGTACCAGCTGATAACTCCCTCCGGGCGAACTTACAGCCGAACGGAATACCTTGAAATGATCAGGGCTGAACCTTTCTATGCTGCCTGGGAGCACGGACCGATGGAAGTCAGGGTGTCAGTGGACATGGCAGTCGTCAGGTACCAGGCCAGAATTGCACTCTCGTCCGGACGGGTTGTAGAGTGTTGGCACACCGACACGTATGAACTTCGGGAACGGGTCTGGCTTGCGGTTTGGTCGCAGGCCACGGAGTTGCCCAAGACGGCGCCGGCGGCATAGGTTCCAAGGTGAGATCTAACCCGGCGTTCAAGCGGGGCCAGATCGGCGTGGCTTTGCCAACGCCTTCTGAGCAACTTAAGTTGATTCGTTAGCCGGCGTCAGCCGAGCGATATGCGACGTCGCTCATTACCGCGTCAGCTTGCCTCGATGTTCATGGCCTGCTTGATATTCGTCGCCGCGATCTACTTCCTGTAGCGCTCAATTCGTGGAACGCCGATCGCTAAAGTCATCGAATGGGTCTTGTATCCGGGTGTCGCGCTCTGGTTCGGCGCTGGAGGTACCATATTCAACGGCGGCGTCGGCGAGACTGGCCACTTTCTAGTCATTGTTGCTGGCTCGGCGGGGGTATGGGCTATCGTTATCCTAGTCGCGATGCGCACCTTCACCTGGTTGCGTCTCCGGTCATTGGTCGCTCGGTAAGGAGTGCTTCATGTCCATGTTGTCGCCGCATACCCCCTCGCTCAACGCGGTCGTCCCGCACGCGGGGGCTGCGCCCTCCGCAACGGCCCGCCGGTTGGCGGGTTCGTTAGGCAGCACGTGAGGCAACCGAGAACATGCGCCTGCCGGAGCATCTAGAAGTCGTGGAAGGCATCTGTCGGTTCCACCCGCGCGGCGAGTGCTCGCTTCTTGAGGCGGTAGACCTTGTAGGTAGCGCAATCGGATATTGCCGCAATCGGCGCGTAGCCAAACTCCTGATCAACGGGACCGGTCTGGCAGGCATGTCGGTTCCGAGCTTGATTGATCGCTTCCTGATGGTCGAAGAGTGGGCACAAAAGGCGAGCGGTTTCGTCGTAGTGGTGCTCGTTGTTGACGCCAAGTACATTCATCCCGAGAAATTTGGCGTCAAGGTTGCAGCCGATTTTGGTCTGATGTGTGATGTCTACGATTCCGAGCCGCATGCTCTCAAGTGGCTCTTCAGCGCCACACCTCCCCCATAATGTTTAGCTAGGGCCGCTGATGGTTTCGCATGCTGCCTGACCTGTCGCTCAACCGGACACCTCGCCGCCAGCGCTTCGCGCCAGCCGCGGGACACCGGTTGCCTTAGTTCGGTAGGCAGCAACCCGGGGCCAACGGTTCGTACCGGCCGAAAGTGGCCGCCCGTTGGCGATTCCCACTACAGGCGTACGATAGTTGGACTTCCGCTCGCCGACGAGGTGGCTGAGAGTGATAGATCGGCGCACGTTCATTGGCAGCATTGCGGGCGGACTCCTGACCGTGCCGCTCGTCGCGCGCGCGCAGCAGCCAGCGAAAATCCCGCGAATCGGCTACGTGTCAGGAACCGGCAGCGCCACCGATCAAGGGCCCTACGTCGAAGCACTTCGTCGAGGGTTGCGCGATCTCGGCCAAATCGAAGGAAAGACTTTTTCCATCGAGTATCGCGGTGCTGGGGGAAAGTTGGAACGTGTCCCGCGCATCATTGACGAGCTCGTGCAGCTCAAGGTCGACGTCATTGTGGTCCCCTTGAACTCAGCGCTTCGCGCGGCCAAGCAGGCGACCAAGTCAATCCCAATTGTCTTAGTGACGGGACTGGATCCAGTCGCGAATGGAACGATCAACAGTTTGGCACGGCCCGGGGGAAACATTACCGGCGTCGCGACACTGACCCAAGATCTAAACGCAAAACGGCTGGATTTGCTCAGGGAGGTCTTTCCGCAGCTATCGCGCGCCGCTGTCCTTTGGACACCAGACGACTCCGGCGCGACAACGAATTTCAAGGAATACGAGGCCGCGGCGCGTGCTCTTAAGGTACAGCTCCAATCCTTGCAAGTGCGGCGCGAAGACCCCGATGTCGACGAGGCGCTCCAATCGGCCGCCAGCGCGCGCGCCGAAGCGCTGATTACGATTACGGCTGCCCCGCTCTTTCTTCGACAAAGGCGTATCGCCGATCTCGCACTGAAGAACCGGCTGCCTACGATGTTCGCGGGGAGCACGTGGGTGGAGTCCGGAGGCCTGATGTCGTATTCAACCAACGATATCGAGGCGTTTCGCCACGCAGCCACCTACGTCGACAAGATACTGAAAGGCGCCAAACCTGCCGACTTGCCGGTTGAGCAGTTGGCGATATTCGAGCTTGCGATCAATCTCGTAACCGCAAAAGCGATTGGCGTCACGTTTCCACAATCACTGTTGCTGCGCGCGGATAAGGTGATTCAATAGTCAAGCGTTCGGGGTTGTGAGCGGCTTTTGCGCTCTTCGCTAGCGCTATCGGTTAGCCGGAATATTCGCCGGGGCGTCACTTGCTTCTTCCTGTCCAACTGGAATGCCGCCTACCTGTCGCTCAACGCGGACGTCGCGCGTGTGGGGGCCGCGCCCCCGCAGCGGGCCGCCGGTTAGCTTGAATCGTTAGGCGGCAGGCCATGGAAGCACTTCCGCTGCGGTTGTCACCTGGTGCCGACTTGCGCTCGGCTCTCGAGGCCGAGGTTGCAGCGAGCTCGCACTTCGCGGGGTTTGTGATATCGGGTGTCGGCAGCCTCAGTCAGGCTCGGCTACGACTGGCCGGCGCGCGCGAGCCGGAAAGCCTACGACGCGATCTTGAGATCTTGACTCTGGCCGGAACCATCGCGCGCGATGGATCACACCTCCATATGAGCATCGCCGATTCAGACGGTCGAGTCATGGGCGGTCATGTCGCGCATGGATGCATTGTGCGCACCACCGTCGAGGTACTGCTTCTTTTGCTTCCCAAGTGGTCGTTCGATCGCAAACTTGATCCGGAAACCGGGTTCGCGGAGCTTGTCGTATCGCGCCGAGGTTCGCATGCCGCCTAACCCGGCGGTCAACACGGACGCCCCGTCGGCAGCGCTTTGTTCCCGCCGCGGGTCGCCGGTTACTTTGATACGTTAGGCATCGCAGAATCCAGGTCCCACGTCACCCGATGGAGATCATCTTCACCAAAGGTTCCGGCAAGGTCGACCTCATGGAGGTCATTCGTCCGGGAAATTTTCCGCAGCGAGTGGAATGCCCGAAGCAAGGGATCATCCCTCACGACATGATCCACTACGCCGTGGAGCACACGCTTAAGGTGCAGGGCTTCCTGGGCCGTGTAATGGAAGGGGAGTCCGCGGCGTTTGGAATGAAGCCCGAGGCGCTGAGTGATTCAGTGGAACGACTCGTCGAAGTGTTTCAGGGAGATGAGTGGTCCGGTGGAAATAGCAATGCTTCCGATATCATAGAGATGTACTTCGTGACCTGCGATGCGCGAGAGTGCCATCCTCTGCCGGTTGATGCGGCCTCAATTGAAGGCATCCGAGCGGCCATCGCCGATCTCACCCGCCGTTGGGAAGCCATTCCCGTTGGCGGTTCGTTGATACTGGAGCTTTGACGTTTCGCGATGCCTAACTGACGCGATGCGAAGTGCGGCCCGGTTTACACTGTCACGGCAGGTCTTGCGGCGTCGCATTTCGACATTGGCCCACCGCGCCAGCGCTTCCGGCTGATGCCGCCCAACGACCACGTTCCTGCGCGGCGGCCTCGGGGCCACCTGCGGCCGGCCAGTCAAGCCGCTACGTCACCCCTGCGACGTTCCGGGATGTCGGCAACCGCTTGAGCACAACGGGCACCTAGGTCATGATACAAATTCTCAGTTTGGCTTCGAGGAGAGTCGCCACGCCGCTCGCGCAAGCAGTTGTCGTCCTCCTCGCGCTCTGTTGTGCCGGCCTCCGCCCGGCGGCGCAAGCGCAGGACGCGCCGGCCAGCGGCGTCCTGTTCGACAACGTGCGCGTCTTCAACGGCAAGGATGGCGTGCTGTCGTCGCCTGCCAACGTGCTCGTCGTAGGAAACAAGATCCAGGCAATTTCTGCGTCGCCGATTTCGTTGTCAGCGAATCTGGTGGTCCAGCGGATCGACGGCAATGGCCGCACGTTGATACCGGGCCTGATCGACAATCACTGGCACACGATGCTAGCCCGGCCCACGCCAGTCGAGATGATGGAAGCCGACATCGGCTACATCAACCTGCTCGCCGGCGCGGAGGCGACGGCGACGCTGATGCGCGGCTTCACGACTGTCCGCGACATGGGCGGGCCGTCGTTCGGATTGAAGCGCGCCATCGACGAGGGACTGGTGGCCGGGCCACGAATCTATCCCTCAGGAGCGATGATCACGATCACCGGCGGGCATGGCGATTTTCGCAGCCGCGGCGACCTTCCGCGCCAGATCGGCGGGCCGTTGACCCGCATGGAAATCCTGGGCGCCAGCATGGTCGCGGATTCGCCGGACGAAGTTCGCGTGCGCGCGCGCGAGCAGCTGTCACTCGGTGCGTCGCAGGTCAAGCTGACCGCCGGCGGCGGCGTCGCTTCGCCGCACAGTCCGCTCGACGTTGCCACTTTCAACGAGGACGAGTTGCGGGCCGCGGTGCAAGCCGCCGAAAACTGGGGCACGTACGTCGCCACGCACGCGTACACCCCGATCGCCATCCAACGCGCGGTCAGCGCAGGCGTAAAGGTGATCGAGCACGGTCATCTCATGGACGAGCCGACTGCCAGGATGATGGCGGACAAAGGCATCTGGCTGAGCTTCCAGCCGTTTACCGACGACGGTCACCTGCCACCGCTGGCCCCGGAAAATATGCGCCGATTGCAGCAAGTGTTCAGCGGCACCGAGCAAACCGTCGCGCTTGCGAAGAAATACAAGCTAAAGGTGGCGTTCGGCACCGACATCCTGTTTTCCCCTGCGAACGCGGCGCGGCAAGGCGCGTTGCTCGCGATCATGGGCAAGTGGTACACGCCGCTCGAAGCGCTACGGATGGCGACCGCTACCAATGGCGAGCTCCTTAAGCTATCCGGACCCCGTGATCCTTACCCCGGCAAAATTGGAGTGGTGGAAGTCGGCGCGCTCGCCGACCTCATTTTGGTGAATGGCAATCCGCTCGCCGATCTCGCGCTCGTGGCTGATCCCGCGAGGAACTTCGTGGTGATCATGAAAGACGGGAAGGTCTACAAGAACCAACCGTAAGGCTGGTCGGGAGCAAGCAGCTACGAGGCGGACCGGGAGCGACTCGTCGTTGGCAAGTATCGGCGCCGACCACCGGTTAGTTTGGCCGTTAAGCCGCAAGAGAGGAGTAGGCGCAGTCTTGCTGACCGCGCTATGACGATCGATCGCTCGTGTGCGCAATCTGGAGATCGTCAATGAAGTGGCCCGGCATGGCCAAGCTTGGAATCTTTGCGCCTGCGCATCGCGGCGCAAAGATCTCGGTGCGGGCCGTGGAATTCACTGAAAATCTGGGGAGGTCGATGGGTGCGGGATTTGTCTACGGGCTGGCAACCTTGAAAGTGCCCCATATGCAGCTGGCGCTTGAGCGCGCGGGCTCTCAACTCCTTGGTTTTGCTCCCGGATACGACCGGGAGCTGGTGGCCCCGGGCGTCGTGAAACGTGTTCATGAAGCATTCTATGCAAAGGTGCTCGTCCCCGACGAGGACTTTCTTCGCTCGGACCCCAAGAACCTGTCCCCGAGAGCCAAGGCGCTGTTCGGGGTGTTGTTCCCTGATTGACACGAAAATTCGCGCTCGTGCGAACGAATTGGGTATTTGGCCTAACCTGTCACTCGACGCGGACGTCTCGCATGTGGGGCTGCGCCCTGGCAGCGGGCCGCCGGTTGGCTGATTTCGTTAGGCAGCATCGGGAAGGTCGGAGATGGGTATAGGCCTGAACGTTTCTTGCCCGGGTTGTGGAACCTTCTTGCTTCAGGTGGGCCCGCGGATTTCACCTCCAGAGTTCTGTCTGTTTCCGTTCATGTGCACTGATTGTCAGAACGCCTCATGTTTGGACATTCATGCAAGTTCACCGGTCTGCGAGCACTGTGGCTCTGCGTCAGTCGTGCCCTATGGGAGCCCTCCGGCAGTGGGCAAATTGGGCTCAACCGCGGTATTCGAATGCTGGCCTTGCGACAAGTTTTCCGCCGACGTGCTGACGCTCACCGATGGGACGTACTGGTGTCCGACTTGTTGTGAATACACAACTCGCTTCTCCGACTCAGGTGACAAGTGGGATTGATTGAGCTGCCGAACCACTCGGTCAACGCGGACGTCCCGCCTGCGCGGCTTCGCCGGGCGCTACGGTCCGCCGGTTAGCTTCTTTCGTCAGGCCGCAGACAAGCGATGAATGAGGTTCAGTTCCTTGTACTACTCCTCGGTATATGGCTCTTCGCCCAGTACATCATCGGCCCGATAGCGGTCCGCTTTACGCTCACGGTGCCAGAGACCTATGTCCTTCCGCGCTTAGACTATTCAGAGCTACTCGCGTCGAACACGCAAGCCCGCGGGCTTCATGACGAATTATCCCGCCTGGGCTTTCTGCAGGGAGGCGCCACGAGGCTTCCCAACGTCGGCGCGGTTCTCTATGCCAACCCTGGCGACGGCTCATCAGCATCGTTGCAGATAACCAAAGGTTTCGTCGCCGTCGCATTCTCCCAGCCATTTCAAGGCCGCTACCTGTCTTTATCCAACGCTCCTCTCCCGTCAGTCTATCCTCGGTGGAACAAGAAGATCAGCTATATCTTGCCGTCGTGTCATAAGGTCGACGAACTCTGGGATATCTACAAGTTGATACGTGCCAGGCTTTGTGTGCCCTCTGCACGAGCTGAGCCGGCAGCGGGGATTTCCATGACCGAAGCCTTCCTAAATGAGGAACTTGCTCACTTGATTGAGACCGGCATATTTTCGGATCGTGTCAAGAACGGCAAGCATCGTGTCACCCTCAAAGGTGCGTTTGTCATGACGTGGAAGCTTGCTTGGCCGTCGAAGTCAATACTTCTCTTTATCGAGAGTCGTCGTGCGAGGGCGGCTGCAGCCTAACCCGTCGCTCAACCGGACGTGCCGGAACGCGGCTCGTTTCTCGCGGGCGTCGACGCGGCCGGCGGCTAGCTAGTTAGGTTGGGCGTCACGGCAGTGTGGCGTACGATTTCGACGGACACAGGCTCGGCCCACAACAACCGCTCGGGGTAGGCTACCCGCCAGCTGGTTGGATCGCTGCCTTTACGGGTTGCGCTGACCAGCGGAGGATTAGATGAACAGGCGTCAAACGACAATTGCTCTTGTGATGCTTGGCGCCATGCCGCTCGCCGCCAAGGCCCAGGAGGCGGCCAAGGTGCATCGAATAGGGTATCTTTCGAGCGACCTGGCGGGCAGTCCCTACATGACGGAGGGCTTCCGTCAAGGACTGCGTGACCTCGGTTACGTCGAGGGGCGTAGTGTCGTGATTGAAACCCGCGATGCCGACAGGAAGCTCGAACGGCTCCCCGCCCTTGCGGCCGAACTGGTTGCGCTCAAGGTCGACGTCATCGTGGTCGGAGGCACGGTCGCCGCACTGGCCGCGAAGCAAGCAACCAGAACCCTTCCCATTGTGTTCGTTTCTGCTATCGATCCCGTTGCGGACGGGCTCGTCATCAGCCTTGCGCGGCCCGACGGCAATGTCACGGGGCTGTCCACCCTCGCCCCCGAGCTGATAGGCAAGCGTCTGGAAAACCTCAATCGGGCAGTGCCGGGGCTCAGTCTGGTTGCCGTCCTTTGGCAGCCGGGAGCACTCCGCGAACGCACAGAAAAGGACCTGCGGAAGGGAGCGGAAGTCGCGGCACGGGCGCTGGGGATGCGACTTCACTTCGTTGAGGCGCGAGGGCCAGACGATTTCAACAGAGCCTTCTCGGAAATGACCAAGGCGCGCGCCGGTGCTCTGATGGTGTTGGGAGGCACCATGTTCCTCACCGAGCGAAGACACCTCGTCGACTTGGCGGCAAAGAACCGGCTGCCGGCAATGTACGGATTGAGGGAGTATGTCGATGCCGGGGGGCTGATGTGTTACGGACCGAATAATGCCGATATGTTCCGGCGCGCCGCAACCTATGTGGACAAGATCCTCAAGGGTGCCAAGCCCGCCGACCTGCCCGTCGAACAGCCGACGAAGTTCGAGCTGGTGATTAACCTCAAGACCGCCAACGCCCTCGGCCTGACGATCCCGCCGTCGTTACTCCAACGCGCCGAGGTGATCCAGTGATGGATCGGCGAATGGTCACTCCTGGCCGATCTCGAACATGCCAGAAGATTGACGCCCAACCTGTCGCTCAACGCGGGCGCCCCGTCGGCGGCGCTTCGCGCCGTCCACGCGTCGCCGGTTACCTTGATACGTGAGAGCGCAGCAACACATTACGCACGTTACACACCATGAATTCACTCGAGTCCGACAGAGCATTCGCAGGCTCGATCCCGCAACTGTACGAACAGTACATGGTGCCGCTCATCTTCGAACCCTACGCTGCGGACTTGGCTCGTCGCGTTTGTCTGCGTGAGCCTTTCAAAGTGCTTGAAATCGCCGCTGGTACGGGTGTCGTCACGCGTCAACTCGCGAGCGCTCTTCCTCCCGGCGTTACGATCGTCGCGTCGGACCTCAACCAGCCGATGCTCGAGCATGCGGCCGCCGTGGGCACGACTCGTCCTGTCGAGTGGCGCCAAGCCGATGCGATGCAGCTGCCGTTTTCCGACAACTCATATGACGTCGTCGTCTGCCAGTTTGGTGTGATGTTCTTTCCGGACAAGGCAATGGCGTTCTCAGAGGCGTGGCGCGTGCTCCGCGCTGGAGGCTTTTTCATCTTCAATGTGTGGGATCGAATAGACGAAAACGATTTCGCCTATACCGTAACCCAAGCGCTCGAAACTCCGTTCCCCGCCGACCCGCCGCGCTTCTTGGCTCGGGTTCCTCACGGCTACCATGACGTGTCGGCCATCGCTCAAGACCTGGCACGCGGCGGGTTCAATCGATCGCCTGAGTTCGCAACGCTGGCGGCGCGCAGTCGTGCGGATTTGCCACGAATTCCCGCCGTTGCGTACTGTCAGGGAACGCCCCTTCGCAGCGAAATCGAGGCGCGTGGCCCTTCGCGCCTGAGCGAGGCCACCGACATCGCCACAGCAGCGATCACAAGCAGGTTCGGCCCGGGCGCGGTAGATGGCAAGATTCAAGCCCGCATCGTCACCATCGAACGCTAACGTCGTACGCGCGGCCCTCAGATGGACTCTAACCCCGCGCTCAACCGGACGGGCCGGCACGTGCCTCGTTGTTGGCGAGCCTTGACGCGACCCGCCGGTTCGCTTGAACTTTAGGCTAATCCGGCTGGCTATCCCGGACTTACTCGCGTCGGCAAACCAAAAACGATGAAGATTGCTGTCTTCGGAAAACCAGGCGGCGGCAAGTCAACGCTGAGCCGACAGATTGCGTCGGTCACCAACTTGCCATTGCATCAACTCGACCTTATCCAATTCGTTGAGGGCGGCGCCAAGGTCCCCGACGAGGTCTTCGTCAAGCGCCACTCCGAGATCCTGGCGAAGCCGCGCTGGGTAATCGATGGATTCGGGACGCCGCGGTCCTTCGAGGACTTGCTGCGTGCTGCCGATGTCCTGGTCTACGTTGAAAGAGCAGCCATCGTGCACTACTGGTGGGTCACAAAGAGGTTCATCCTGAGTCCGTTCATAAAGCCGCTAGGCTGGCCAGCCCGGAGCCCGATTGTCCGGTCGACCATCAGCAGCTTTCGGTTCCTCAGGCTGTCATATAGGTTCTGGACACCGGACTTCCGAGCCAAGCTCCTTGCTCTACAGCCCGGCAAGCTCGTCTACATAATTGAGCGGCAGTCTGACGCTAGAGCCATACTGATCGAACTCCGGCGGGTTGGCGATGTGCGATGAGGCCTAACCCGGCGGTCAACACGGACGCCCCGGTGGCAGCGCTTCGCGTCCGGCCGCGGGTCGCCGGTTACCTTAGTTCGTTAGGCGGCACGCGATCGGCGATCCGGCCATACACCCGTTCGCTGATCGCGGTAGCATTACCGATCGTGCCTCGGCGTTGAGGTCATCCGCAGATGGACCGACGAAGGTTCACTAGTTTTCTCGGGGCCAGCCTACTCGTGGCGGATTCGTTCGCCGCGCAACCCGCGAAACTACATCGCATCGGCTACCTAGGCGGCACGCCGCCGAGCGCAGAACCGTACCTCTTTGAGGGATTTTTCCAAGGGCTGCGGGAACTGGGATACGTCGAAGGAGAGAACTTTCTGCTTGAGGGACGATATTACGGAGACCGCATCGAACGACTCCCTGCACTCGCAGCTGAATTGGTTCAGCTCAAAGTAGACGTCATCGTCGCGGGCGGGCCACCTGCGCCGGAAGCAGCCCACCGCGCCACTAGGACAATCCCCATCATCATGGCCTACCACCCCGATCCCGTCGGGAGCGGTCTCGCAGCCAGTCTGGCGAGACCGGGAGGAAACGTCACGGGAATGTCGATGCTTATGCCAGAGCTAGTCGGCAAGCAATTGCAGTTGCTCAAAGAGGCCATTCCCGGAATGTCGCGCGTGGCGGTGCTCTCGAACCCAACCGTTCCCACGAACGCACTTTTGCTGAAGGAGGCAGAAGCCACCGCGCGTTTGATGAACGTGCAGTTGCAGGTGTTGGATGTGCGCGCTCCTGGCGATTTCGACAGTGCCTTCTCCGCAATGATTAAAAACCGGTCGCACGCACTGATCGTGCTGGGTGGCTCGATATTCTTCGCCGACCGAGCACGCATAGTTGCGCTCGCATCGGAGAACCGCCTACCATCAATGTATTTGTTGAAGCAGTATGTAGAGGCTGGTGGTCTTATGTCGTACGGAGCAAGTAACCGCGAGAGTTTTCGGCGGGCTGCCACGTACGTGGACAAGGTACTCAAGGGAGCGAAGCCCGCCGACCTGCCTATCGAGCAGGCGACGAAGCTCGAATTGAACATAAACCTCAAGACTGCAAAAGCGCTCGGGCTCACGATCCCACGGGACTTTTGCAACGCGCCGATGAGGTGATTCAATAACCGACCTATGCCTCATCCGCACGCGCTTCCTGCGCTTGCTCTCGACGCCGAGCGTTGTCTCATCAGCGGCTTCCGTCTTGGTCCCGCCTAACCACGCGTTCAACCGGACCCGCCGGTACGGGCCTTCTCTTTGGCGAGTGTCGGTGGCGGCGGGCCGGTTAACTTGGTCTCGTTAGGCGTCGAATTTGAACCGACAAGCTCAGCGCGAAATGACTGAACTACCCGTCGGGACCACGAGGTCGCATGAACGACTGCGGTTCGCAGCGATCCAAGGCGTTCGAAGACTCGTCGACGCCCAGCCTGGCGCTCAACCGGACGGGCCGGTACGCGGCTTAATATTTGCGAGCATCGGCGCGGCCCGGCGGCGAGCTTGAATCGTTAGGTGGCATCCTCATGCCCACTTCCGTCGCCGACATTTTCAACTATCGCCAGGCTGCGCCTGACTTGGCGACGTCGGGGCAGCCCCGCGAAGATCAGCTTCAGGCTATCGCAAATGCCGGGTATGAAGCCATCGTCAACTTGGCGCTTCATGATGACCCACGGTATTCGCTTGAGGACGAAGGATCCTCGGTGAAGGCGCTGGGGCTCCAATATATTCACATACCCGTCCAGTTCAATGCTCCGAGCGAGAGTGATTTGGCCGAGTTCTTCGAGGCGATGGAACATTGCAGGGGGCTTCGGCTTTGGGTGCACTGCGCCGCAAACATGCGGGTCACGGCGTTTCTCGGCCTCTACTGGCGCATCCACGAGGGCTGGCCCGAAGATCGCGCGTTTGCCCTGCTTCGCGAAATTTGGCAACCTGACGCCCTGTGGGCTGAGTTCATCCGCGCACAACTGGTCAAAGCAAATGCCGCCTAACCGCTTGGTCAACACCGACCGTCACCGGCGCGCCATCGGCCGCGCCTGGCGGCCGGTTATCTTGGTTCGTTAGGCCGCACCAAGGGCGCCGGTGTCACTCGTTTATCGATTCCTCTTCCCCGCCCTGTGGCTTTCGTGGGCGGCGTATTGGTGGCTGGCTTCTCGCGGCGCCAAACCCGCTGAGCGTCGAGAGCCCCTGGGCTCGCGGCTATTGCATGTGCTGCCACTGTCGTTGGCCTTCTGGCTCCTTTGGGCAACAAAGGCCCCGGGCACATTTCTCAACGAGAGGCTGTTCCCATGGGCGCCCTGGGAGTTCTGGATGGGCGGGATCGTTACCGCGGCGGGAATCCTGTTCACGGTCTGGGCGCGCGTACACCTCGGGGGCAACTGGAGCGGCATCGTCACCATCAAGCAGGATCATGAACTGATCGCTGACGGCCCCTACGCCATCGTCCGTCATCCCATTTATACGGGGCTGCTGGTTGCCTTCATCGGCTCAGCCATGGCCGGCGGAGAATGGCGCGGGGTACTCGCCGCGCTGATCGCCTGGTGGGCACTTGTGGCGCAAGCTTCGACTGGAGGAGCGTTGGATGGCTGAGCGCTTCGGACAGCGATACGAAGCCTACTGTCGGCGCGTACCCGCACTTGTGCCGTTCTGGAAGTGAGCCGAAAGGGTTCCCGGTGCCTCCACGATCCATGGCTATTCGACTCAACCGCGTCAGTCGACCGTGGCCTTCCAACCCGTCGCTCAACGCGGAAGCACCGCATGCGGCGCCTCGCGCCTGCGGCGATTACCTTGATTCGTGAGGCCACACAATCAGTCCTCTGATGGAGAATCGCATCGATGATCACCGTTTTCGGCGAAGGGAGAGGATTCCGGGTCGTCTGGCTGCTGGAAGAGATGCGACTCGCGTACAAGTTGAGGCCGGTGGACCTGCTGGTTGGAGTCGAGAACGATGCGGAGTTTCTGGCCATCAACCCTGCCGGCTTCATCCCCGCCATCCAGGATGGCGACGTCACGATGGTCGAGTCGATCGCGATCATGGAGTACTTGATGGCCCGCTACGGACCGACGCCCCTTGCGCCGGCCCCGCACGATCCCGCTTTCCCCGCGTACCAGCAGTTCCTTCATCTCGGGGAAGCCGGCCTCGCCGCCTCCATTTACTTCGTTAACGTCAGCCGCAATCTCGCTCCCGAGGCCCAGCGGCAGAATTGGGGCGCCCGCAAGGCGCTGGAAGTATTCAACAGCCGGCTGGGATTAGTGACCCGGCAACTCGCGCGCTCGCCCTATCTTGCGGGTGACGCATTCACGGCAGCCGACATTTCCGTGACCTACGCTCTGGAGTTGGCGCAAAGAGGAGGCAGCGTCACCCTCGGCGAGGCAGAGCAGGCGTACGTGGCCCGCACCAGCAGGCGCGAAGCTTACAAGCGGGCGATGAATACATGTCACGCCACGAGGGCGTGGGCCCTCGAGGCGGCTAGTCGCGGGCACTCCCGACCCCGTGAGGCCTGACCCTCGCTCGAGCGGAGCGCCAACGGTGGGGCCCACCGGTTGGCTCAATCGTCAGGCGCCGCGCACCCCAGAGGACCCATGACCATCGACGAATTCATGCGCGGGTACAAGGCAGCATGGGAGCAACGCGATCCATCCATGTTTGCTGCCCTATTCAATGCGGACGGCGAATACCACAACACCCCGTTCGCCGTTCAGCGTGGCCATGCGCAGCTCGCCGAGTATTGGCATCGCGTACGGCTCCAGGAAGACGTGAGCGTCAGCTATGAGATCCTGATGGCCAATCCCACGAGTGGTCTTGCCCATTGGCACGTTACTTACCAGGTTGCGTCCGAGGAACTCTTCCAAATCTGGGCCAAGTCCACCGGCACAAACCTTGTCGCACGAAAGGCGGGCGACCCGCTACCTCGCATGGTCCTCGACGGCGTGCTGAAAGCCGAGTTCGAGGGCGATGCGTGCAAGAAGTGCCAACTCTGGTGGCATAGCATGCCGCAGACATCGTGAGCACCATCCTATTACCGCTATCATTGCGGCGTCTCGACCTGCACGGCAAATAGCAGAGCAGTGCTCGGCCACCTATCGCATCGCCCGCTCATGATCAAACGCGTCGGCGCTACCGAGATCAAGTCGAAGCATCGGTTATCCTGCCATTGTGGCGCGGTAGTCCTTGAACTCGATTTGCCGGATGGCATCGTCAATCCTCGCCGGTGCGATTGCTCTTTGTGCCGCCGCCGGGGGGCGATCGTCGCTTCAGTGCCATTGGCGGGCATTCGCATCGTCCAGGGCGCCGAATCACTCACGCTCTACCAGTTCAATACCCGTACTGCGAAGCATTATTTCTGTTCCCAATGCGGCATTTATACGCACCATCAGAGACGCTCCGTTCCGACTGAGTACGGCTATAACGTCGCGTGCCTGGAAGGCGTCAATCCTTTCGATCTCGGACCGGTTCGAACGCTCGATGGAATCAATCACCCTGCTGATCGGGCAAAGAGATAACGGTGCCGCTTCCGCGACTTCGGGGCACCAACCGCTCGGTCGATACCAGCGCCCCAGCGTGCGCGACCTTGCCTGCGCGGGGCGTCGCAGATTATCTTGATTGATCAGGCCTCAAGGAGCACCTCATGCGAGCGCTTGAACTGAAGCTTCCGCCGCCCGCTCTGGCGCTGCTTATCGCGGTCGCGATGTGGGGCGTCTCTTTGGCGACATCGCGATTTGAGATATCCGCGACGCTTCGGTTCGCCGCGGTGGTCTCATTTGCGATTGTCGGATTCGGGTTTGCCATCTCTGGCGTCCTCGCTATACGCCGTGCACGTACGACAATTAGCCCCATCAAACCTGAAGCCGCCACATCCCTCGTGACTTCCGGTGTCTATCGTTTTACGCGCAACCCCATGTATCTCGGGCTCTGCTTTGTGCTTCTTGCGTGGGCCGTGTTCCTGTCGTCGGCTTGGGCTTTCCTGGGGCCTGGGGCATTCGTTCTCTACATCAATCGGTTCCAGATCGCGCCGGAGGAAAATGCGCTTTCGAAGCTCTTTGGGCCAGCATTCGCAAGTACCAATCCAAAGTCCGCAGGTGGTTATGAGTCCTGACCCGGCGCTCGACCCGGACGCATCGCCTACGGCGCGTCGTCGACTGCCGTGAATCGCCAGGCGCCACGCAATGCAATCGCCACCGATCCTCGATTCCGTTCTGACGTGCCCCAATTGTGGGCACTCGGCAGCTGAAATCATGCCGACCGATGCCTGTGTCTATTTCTACGAGTGTACAAATTGCCGTGCCCTGCTTAGGCCAACGGCAGGTGATTGCTGCGTGTTTTGTTCGTATGGCTCGGTCAAATGCCCGCCGATCCAGCAATCGAGCGGATGTTGCGCTGACTCCAACAAGGCCGCCACATCCTGAGGCAATGGTGAAGCGCTTTGGTTATGGCCTGCTGTTTGCAATCGTCGGCTTGGTCGTCGCCGCGGTGGCGGGGTATTTCCTGATTCTCTGGTTCTCCTCCAATACCCACGACCGCTCGGTCGAGGCGTCGATGACCGGCATATTCGTCTGCGGGCCGATTGGTGCGGTGTTGGGTTTCGTGGCCGGATTCATCTTCGGCGGCCGTCGCTCGGCCAAGCCAAATGAGCATGCGTAGGTTGCTCTTCATGATGCATTGGGGGCTCAACCCGGCGATCAATACGCGCCCTGCCTGCGGTGCGCCAAGCCGTATTGACTGAATGGAGACCCACGTGACGCCACCCATCATGAACCTGGACGACGTTGTGTTCGATGACATTGAGGAAAACGGGATCTACACGTCAAGTCGTGGCCAGATCAGCGATCGCATTGGAGCCAAGAAGCTCGGCTACAACCTGACGGTTCTCCCGCCAGGAAAGGTGCAGTGTCCATTCCACAACCACCATGGCGAGGAAGAGATGTTCCTCATCCTCGAGGGCGAAGGCGAGTTGAGGTTCGGCGACAACCGTTACCCGATCCGAAAGCACGACGTAATTGCCTGTCCACCCGGCGGTCCGGAAGTGGCGCACCAGATCATCAACACCGGCACCACGACCATGCGCTACCTGGCGCTCTCGTCGCTTGTCGACGTCGAGGCATGCGAATACCCGGACTCTCAGAAGGTGCTCGTTGTGGCGGGCCTTCGCGGCGCAAGAGACCTCCGGAAGATGTTTCGCTCCGAGAACACGGTCGACTACTACGACCGCGAGATTCCCGCCGGGGACGCGACCCATGACGGCTAGCGCGGCGGTCGACACTGACGACCCGTGGGCGGGGCTTCGCCCGCGCCACGGGTCGTCGGTTAACTTGATTCGTCAGGCCGCATTCCAGCGCCCTTCGATTGACACGCCCGTTGCCGACTCAGCTGTGCTTGATCCGCTGGCGCGCCGTGACGTGTCGCGTTTCGACCGTGGTCTTGTTCACGCAGTTGCTGCAGGTCGCCGCCTTGTTCGTTTCGTTCTTCGGCACACGCGCCGATGAAAGCGTGGCGCCGTCGGACGGAGCGGCGCTGGCGACAGCAACAGCGTCGTTACATTGGTTCCCGGTGGCATCCATACCGCCATTTACGCCCCCTGAGCAGTCGTGCGCGTGGGCTGATATGGAGAAAAACATTGCAGCGACAAATGGCACCAAAAGTCTCGCGTTCATTTGAGCATCTCCTTTCCAGTTGGCCTGGCCAGCTTCGCCGGACCCATGCACGCGTCTTGCGTACACGATTCAAACGATGCTCCCGAACTATCGACGCGTCGAGGCGAATATTCCCGATCAGCGGGGCCGAACTTGGTGAATATTCACCCGTCGATGGGTGTGCGAGGGTTCCCTTGCCACCGCGTGCGAGGGTTGCTGAAGGAATACGAATATCATCGGGTCGCTTTCGGGTTAATTCGCCAAGCCGCAGGAGGAACCCATGAGGCGCACGTGGACGATCATAGGCGTCGGCGATGTCGCCGGCAGCTTCAAGTGGTATCAATCGCTGCTTGGCATACCGGAGACGACTCCGGCGCATGAGTTTTTCGGTCAGATCCTCGACTCGGATGGAACGGTCCTGCTCTGCCTTCACGAGTGGGGTGCGCATGATCATCCCTCCTTGACGAGCCCCGATCGGGCGCAACCCGGGAACGGCCTGCTTTTGTTCTTTCGTGTCGATGATTTCGACAAGGCGCTGCCAAGGGCGCGCGCGCTCGTCGCCCGAATCGAGGAAGAGCCCCACCTGAATCCGAGCACGGGAACCATGGAGTTCTCGCTGCGAGATCCGGATGGGTATTACGTCACGATTAGCGCACTCTCCGCAGCCTGACATGGCGTTCAGTCGGACGCACCGTGCACGGCGCACCACGCCGGCGTCGAGTCGCCGGGAACTGGCACCTATACTTGACTACGTAGTGCCTGGATAGGAGGCTGCATGCGACCCATACCCGTCGGCGCCCAGGGCTCGTTCACGATGGTCGTCTCGCCTGAGCACCTCGCCAATCGATTCAAGGACGCGACGCTTCCGGCGGTGCTATCGACTCCGGTCATGATCATGGCGATGGAGAATGCCGCGCTGGAGGCGATCAAACCTTTTTTCGAGGACGGTGAAACCGCCGTGGGCACGCGCGTCGACGTCAGCCATCTCGCGGCCACGCCGGTCGGCCGCCGGATCGTCGCGACCGCGGACGTCACCGGGACCAAAGACCGCCACGTGGAATTCCGCGTCAAGGCGACGGACGGGGCCGAAGAAATTGGCCGCGGAACGCATGCACGCCTTGTAATCGACCTCGCCAAATTCTCCGAGCGCGTCGCCGCAAAGTTCGCCAAACGCACCGACTGAGCGCCTCACGCGGTGAAGCGTCGCTTCGCCATGCATCATCGGAGCTTCGAATGACATCGCCCGAAGTTGCAACCCATCCTGTTGGTGTTAGGCTGTAGCGGATTTGCCATGCGCCTGTGGACACTTCATCCCCGGTATCTCGACCCGCAGGGTCTCGTTGCCCTTTGGCGCGAGTCGCTTCTCGCGCGGGAGGTGCTTCGCGGTCACACCAAAGGCTATCGTCAGCATCCACAGTTGCTGCGATTCCGGTCGTGTGCATCGCCTCGCGTCGCGATCAACTGCTACATCGCCGTCGTGTTTGCGGAGGCCCAGTCGCGAGGCTACCGCTTCGACCGCTCCAAGCTGGGCCGTGCCGCTCGAGTGCCGCGCATCGCCACCACCGACGGCCAGTTGCAATACGAATGGAGTTGGCTTCTGCACAAGCTGCGGCGGCGAAGCCCGCTCGTCTATCGTCGCCACGTTGAAGTTTCGGCACCTGCGGTGCATCCTCTTTTTCGCGTCGTGTCGGGTCCAATCGCGGAATGGGAGCGTGTACAAATCAAGCCTGCAGCCTAACCGGGCGCGCATGCCGGCGGGATCGGACGAGGAGCGTGAAATGAAGACCGGTTCGTGCCTTTGCGGAGCGGTTCGATTCAAGGTCAACTGTGCGCTGAAAGCACCCGATGCATGCCACTGCGTGCAATGTCGCAAGAGTTCCGGTCACTACCTGGTAGGAACGGATGTGCCGAGGAAATTCGTGGAGATCTCGGGAACGGAGAACATCACATGGTTTCACTCTTCCGCGAGCGTGAGGCGTGGGTTCTGTTCAACCTGTGGATCCCGCCTGTTCTTCGATCCGCCCGCGAAAGACTGGATCGGAATCGCCATGGGGGCGTTCGACCTGCCCACCGAAACGCACATCGAGTTGCACATCTTCGTCGGCGAGAAAGGCGACTATTATGAGATCGGCGACGGGCTTCCGCAGCATCAGCGGATTCCGTAGCTATTGCTGGGATGGGGCCGGTTCACTTGAACGCGCCCCGATCTCCTGGGGGTAGACTGGCACGGTCGCCTGTCCTTGCGACTTGTGAAGGGAGCCGCATGGTTACGCGCCGTCGATTTGTCCTTGTGCTTGGAGCAACCACGCTCGTCCCTTTTCCGTCATTGGCGCAGCAGCGGACCAAAGTCTGGCGCGTCGGGTTTCTGTCTCTTGACACATCACGCTCGGATGCCGGCAAGCAGGCTCTGGAACAGTTTCCCGCCGCGATGGCGAAACTGGGCTATGGAGAAAACAGAAATCTCGCGATGGAATGGCGCTGGGCCGACGGGAGATTCGGCGACCTGCGCGAACTTGCCTCCGGTTTGGTGCGCGCAGGAGTGGATGTCATCGTGGCCCGCACGAATGACCCGATCCAGGCGGCAAAGGATGCAACCCGTTCCATTCCGATCGTCATGCTCAACGGAAATTTTCCGGTCGAGACCGGATTGGTCGAAAGCCTCGCCCGTCCGGGCGGCAATGTCACCGGCACGGCCTACGTCTTGCCGGACACGATGGCCAAGCAAATGCAATTGCTCAAGGAAATCGTTCCACACGCGCGCCGCGTGGCAATTCTTTGGGCCAACGCCGGTTCGAATACCCGGTACGGGCAGGTCGTGCGGACTTCGCTGGATCGTGCAGCGGGCAGTCTCGACCTCAACGTGCAGTATTTCGAGATACGTCGTCCCGAGGAAATAGCGGCCGCGCTGGAAGAGATCTCGGCAAGCAAGGCCGACGCACTGTGGTATCAGGGTTCCCCTATTCTAAGAACGCACGACGCGCAAATCGTGGCGGCGCTTCTCAAGCGCAAGTTGCCCTCGATTGCCAACATTCCCTCGTTCGCCGAGCAAGGCGGATTGGTTCACTACGCGCCCGATATTGAGGAGTTTTTCGATCGAACGGCAGGCTACGTCGACCGCATTCTGAAGGGCGCGAGACCGGAAGACCTTCCGGTTCATCAGCCGACCCGGTATGAGCTGGTCATCAACGTCAAGACGGCGAAGGCCATTGGCATCGTGATTCCGCCAGCCGTGCTGGCTCGCGCGGATCGGGTGATCGGATAGCGAACGCCCACCGCGGTTTGCAATGCGGCTCTCGGGCATCGTCCAACGCGTGTCGCCAAATTCCCGATACCCATCGATCAAGCCTAAACTCCATCAATCTCCATCGTAATCCTCCTCTCCATGCCCAAAGCCTATTGGATTGCCGCGTACCGTTCCATCCACGATCCCGGAAGCTCTCGCCGCCTATGCGAAGCTCGCCGGCCCCGTACTCGAAAATGCCGGCGGTCGAGTCCTCGCGCGCGGCAATCCCGCGCAGATCTATGACGACGGACTGCGCCAACGCACGGTTCTGATCGAGTTCGACAGCGTTGCACAAGCGATCGCCGCGCACGACAGTCCCGAGTATCAGGAGGCGCTGCGGATATTGGGCAAGGCCGTCGATCGGGATTTGCGCATCATCGAGGGGATTGAATAGGGCGTGGCGTGAAGAGTGCCGCCCGCAGCATGACTTGACGCGAAACTAAATGCTCGGCTATATATTCGTGAAACCGTCGTTGACCATCGCCGCGTGGCTAGCGGACGGGCCGTCTCTTCCAGGGTGAACACATGAAGTCGTCGAGTGCGAGCCACGGCCAGTCGGCATCGGAGCTCATCTCGGAAAAAATCGCCGAACTCGGGGACTGGCGAGGGAAAACTCTCGGCAGGATGCGCAAGCTCATCAAGGAGGCAGACCCGGACGTCGTCGAGGAGTGGAAGTGGATGGGCACTCCGGTTTGGTCGCACGACGGCATCATCTGCACGGGCGAATCCTACAAGAATGTCGTGAAGCTCACGTTCGCCAAGGGCGCGTCGCTGAAGGATCCGGCGCGTCTCTTCAACGCCAGCCTCGACGGCAACGTGCGACGCGCGATCGACATTCATCAGGCAGAAGAAGTCGACGCGTCCGCCTTCAAGGCGCTCGTTCGCCAAGCAGTCGCCCTCAACAGTTCCGGCAAGTCGAAGCCTTCGAAGAAAGCGAAGTCCTGAGGGACTCCGCCGTGGTATGAATGGTCGGTCGCCTAACCCGGCGGTCGACACGGCCGCCCCGCCCGTCACTTTGGTTCGTAAGGTTCACACTCGCGACGCTGCCGTCCTGGAGGGGATGTTCATGCCTGGCGTGGAAGCACACTATTCGGCCCGCGGCATCGAGGCGCGAATCCTGGCCGCCATCCGCGCGGCCGGATTGGATCCGGGGCAGCCTCTGTCGCCCGAAAAGCTGGGGACGCTGGACCATTTCCACACCGGCGGACTCCGTGCTTCGCGCGAGTTGCTGGAGCTCGCGCGGATTCGGGCCGAAGATCGCGTTCTCGACATCGGGGCCGGGTTGGCCGGTCCCGCCCGACTCCTTGCGTCCGCGCTCGGCTGCCGCGTCGACTGCGTCGAATTGTCGCCCGATTTCTGCGCCGGTGCGGTGCTGCTGAATCGGCTGACCGGCCTTGACGGACGAATCAACGTGCACGAGGGCAGCGCTCTCGACCTGCCTTTTCCGGACGAATCGTTCGATGTCGTCTGGATGCAAAATGTCGGCATGAACATCGCGGACAAGCGGAAGCTGTACGGGGAGATCCATCGGGTCCTCGAGCCGGGCGGCCGGTACGCCTTCCAGGAGATGGCTGCCGGGGACGCGGCCACATCCTATTTTCCGCTTCCATGGGCCACCGACCCTGCGGACAGTTTCCTGGTCTCCGCGGAAGCGATTCGCTCGGTTCTCGGCGAGAGCGGATTCATCGCCGAACATTTCGAAGATATCAGCGACGCCCATTTGGGCAGGACCGCCCCGGATGGTCCCGCCGGGTCCGCTGACCCTGGCGGTGTACGTCGACGATCTCGCGCAAAAAGCCGGCAACGCACGGCGCAGTCTGCAGGAAGGCCAGATCCGCCTTGTCAGAGGTGTCTTCCGGGCGAAATGAACGTGGTGAATCGAGTCGTCACGCGTGAAGATTCACATCGAGGCGAGTCATGATCGGTGAAGCGGCCTACATTGTTGGCGCCATTGCGGTCGGACTGGGCGCAACGCTATTCATGGACCTTTGGGCGCTGTTCCTGAAGCGCGCCTTCCGGATTCCACCGGCCAACTACTGCCTGGTCGGCCGCTGGTTTTGCCACATGCCCGAAGGCACGTTCAAGCATGCAAGCATTGCCGCCGCCACGCAAAAGGATTCCGAGTGCACGGTGGGCTGGATCGCCCACTACGTCGTCGGTGTCGTGTACGCACTCATGCTCGTTGTCCTTGTATCGAGCCGCTGGCTTGTGCAGCCCACCTTGGTGCCCGCCCTGCTCTTCGGTGTCGCGACCGTGCTGGTGCCGTATCTCCTCATGCAGCCATCGTTCGGGCTCGGCATTGCCGCATCCAGAACCCCCAATCCAACGCAAGCCAGGCTGAAAAGTCTCATGGCGCATACCGTCTTCGGCGTTGGTCTCTACGTCTCTGCCGTTGGCGTGAGCTACACGTTGCGCGTTCACGCCTAGGAAAGGAGCCCGCCGAATGCTCGTCGCCACCTGCCATTGCGGTGACGTGGAGGTCCGGATTCCCCGCCGCCCCCGGTCGCTCACCGATTGCAACTGCTCGATATGCCGCCGCTACGGCACGCGGTGGGCCTATTTCAAGGCCGCCGATGTCAAGGTCACGGCGAAGCGCGGTGCCACGGCCTCCTACGCGTGGGGCGACAAGTCCCTCCGCTTTGTCAGATGCAAGCGCTGCGGCTGCGTTACGCACTGGGAACCGGTCCACGCGGGTCCGGGAGCGAGAATGGGCGTCAACACCCGAAACATCGATCCTTCCCAACTCGGCCAGGTTCGGGTTCGCCTGCTCGATGGCGCGAGCACGTGGAAGTTCCTGACCTGACGCGCGTATCGCCTGGAGCGCCAAACATGAATTCCGCAAAACGGCCCCGTCGGGCAAAATGCAGCCGTCCGCTCTCCACGTCCTGACCCGTCCGGCTCGCACTGGAGGAGCCCAATGAAAGCAGTCTCGCTCGCTCGATGGTTGTCCCGGCTTGGCCTCGCCGCGCTGTCGATCGCGGGCGCAGCGTCTGCCGCGGAAGTGCACGTGATGATCTCCGCCGGCTTTTACGGGGTCTATTCCGAGCTGGGCCCGGCGTTCGAGCGCACCACTGGCCACCATCTCGTCACGACGCGCGGCCCGTCGATGGGCGACTCTCCGGAGGCGATTCCCACCCGCCTCGCACGTGGCGAGACCGCGGATGTCGTGATCCTGGATGGGGCTTCCGCCGACGAGCTCGTCAAGCGAAGGCTGGTGCGCGCCGGCAGCAAGGTCGAGCTCGCCCGCTCGCAGATCGGCATGGTGGTGCGCGCCGGTGCCGCAAAGCCGGACATCGGTAGCGTCGAGGCATTCCGGAACGCACTGCTTTCGGCCAAGTCCATCGCGTACTCGGACAGCGGCAGCGGCACCTATCTCTCTTCCACGCTTTTCGCGAAGCTCGGCGTCGCCGACCAGGTGGCAGGCAAGAGCCGAAAGGTGCGCGGTCCGCCATCCGGCGAGCCGGTGGCCGCGGTTGTCGCGCGCGGCGAGGCGGAAATCGGCTTTCAGCAGGTAAGCGAGCTCATCCATGTCCCCGGCGTTGCTTTCGTCGGCGCGATTCCGGCCGAGCTTCAGCCGGGGTTTACCTTTGCGGGAGCGATTGTCATCGCCGCGCAGCAGCCGGAAGCGGCCGATGCGCTGATCCGCTTTCTCGCATCTCCGGAAGCCGCGCCGACAATTTCAAGAGCCGGGCTGACACCCCCCGGAGTCCGTTAGTGCATGGGATGGAACATTCGTGATGTTGGGCCACGTTTTTTGCAGGAGCCTCGAAATGACATACCAGCTCATCTATTCCTCGCAAGCGACTGCTCCGATGTCGGTGAACGATCTCGAGGAGATCCTCGTGGACGCCCGAGCGGGAAACGAGAAGCGCAACGTCACGGGGGCGCTCGTCTACGTCGATGGCGTGTTTGTTCAAGTTCTCGAAGGTGAAAAGGCGACGGTTCTGAGCCTGATGCGCAGCATCGGCAAGGACTCCAGGCATACCTCCGTAAAGGTATTCCACGAGGGCGAGATCGACAGCCCGATGTTCGGGAGTTGGCGGATGGCCTATCTCAGCGCGACACCGGAGCAGATGGCCGTTTGGGCCGGGCTTGACGGAACCGCGCCGATAGAGTCGATCCTCAAGGATATCCATCGCGAACCCGGTCACGCTGCGCAAGTGGCGGAAACCATTCTCCGGGCACTTGCCCCTTGACGAGTGGTCAGATCGCTCGGCCAGCCCCCAGCGCACCATCAAGGAAATTCCCCATGCAAAATCGTCTCGTCGTTCATTGCTTGTTGATTTTGGCGGCGGCGATATGCACGGAGGTCGAGGCCGGGGATTGCGTCAAGGACCAATATGGAAGCGTGGTGTGCGGCAAGGGACAATGCGCGACGGATCAATACGGCAAGGTACTCTGTGCCAAGGACGGAGGCGGCGCGATCCGGGATCGATATGGGGTCGTAAAGTGCGGCGTGGGCTTTTGCGCCACTGACGACGAGGGCCAGGTAAAGTGCTCGTCGCAACCGGGCGGCGGCGCCGCCGTCGATTCGAACGGCAAAGTGAAATGCCTGGGGCGCTGCCAGAACGCGACCGCGGATTCGTGCGAGCCCGCACGTTAGGGCTTGCCTCGATTCTCGCGCCCGCCGATCCATGACTCACGCCGACCCGGCAACGCTCATCGGCTCCTCGGGTGTCGCGCTGCTCTTGATTTCGTTCCTGCTCAATCAGGTCAGGTTGCTGCGCTCGGACGGGTATCTCTATCTGGGCCTCAACCTCGTCGGAGCCGGCTTGGCGTGCTATTCGTCCTACCTGATCAACTTCATGCCGTTCGTGCTGCTGGAGGGCGTGTGGGCCCTCGTCGCATTGGCGGCAATTGCGCGTGCGCTGGTGGCCGGCGCGAAGGCCGCCTGACCCGGCGGTCACTGCACTCTTGCAGCTCACCAAGGCAAAGCCCTGAAATAGGCGCGATCCGGCGCGACGACAATGCCCCTGCTTGGACCAGCCGCTCTGCTCTTGTCGTTCGACATCGCCCGGGAAGCGATCCCCGAGCATGACGACTGGCACACGCACGAGCACCTTCCGGAGCGTCTTTCGATTCCGGGTTTCCTTCGGGGAACGCGGTGGGTCGCGCTGCGCGGGCAGCCCGGATATTTCGTGCTGTACGAGGTTCGGCAACTCGCGACGTTGACTTCCGACGCCTATCGCGAGCGGCTGAACCATCCCACCCCCTGGAACGTCCAAGATGATGCCCCACTACCGGGGCATGACCAGGGGATTTTGTTCCGTGACGGGCAGTTTCGGCTTCGGGCTTGGCCACGTCGGCCTGTTGCTGCGCTTCAAGCCGGAAGACGAAGCGGAGTCGTCGCTGCGCAAGTGGCTGCTCGAGGACGCCCTGCCGGAGCTTCCCTCGAAGCCCGGGATCGGCAGCGTTCATCTGTTCGAACGAGCGCTCACGCCCGAGCTGACGAATGAACAGCGCATTCGGGGTGCCGACGCGGGCATCGACTGGGCGCTCTTCGTCACCGGATACAGTCAAGACGCATTGACGAGTCTCGCGCATGCCGACCTGGCGACAGCGCAGCTGGTCGAGCGTGGCGCCACGGGAGTCGTCGAAGCAATGTACCGAATGGATTATTTGCTTACCGATCGCGACGTCAACGCCTGATACAGCGCTCCAGCCCGCAGGCGCGACAATGCGAATGTCCGGACGGACGACCTGCATTTCGAATCTCGCCAAGGAGATGCCATGAGTACCGCCTTGCCCGTTGCGCGCATTCCACTACCCAGGATGGACGGCAACCCACCCGGCGTCACCGACTTCGCGACAGGCTGAACGGCCGCCCGGGGACTTCGATGCGCACGCTCCTTTTTCTGGTTGCCGGGCTGCTTCTGCTTTCGGCATTCCTGCTGCTGGGCAAGCTATTCTCCGCGAACGTCGCCGATGCGCCGCGCATGGCGACGCTTTCGTTTGTCGTGCTGTGGCTCGCCATCGCGGCCGGGAACATGTGGGTGGGCGTCGCCAAAGCCGGCTATTCGGTTACCGAAGAGCTGCCCGTATTTCTCCTCGTTTTCGGTTTGCCCGCCGCGGTCGCGGTGTTGCTCAAGTGGCGGTTCCTGTGAACATTCGAACGATGTTGGCGCATTTTCCGGTGGTCATCGCGGATGCTTTCAGAGTGGGGCTTTGCCGCGAGACCGGTCGCCGGTTACCTTGATTCGTCGGGTCCCAGAGTGGAAATCCGCGACATTCGGCCATCGGAAATCGAAGCGGCGCGGCGCCTGCTCGCGGCGAGCGGATGGACGCATCGTGTCTCGGATCCCGAGCATTTTCGCGACCTCGTGTCGCGATCGCAACGTGCCCTGGTTGCAGTGGAAAAGGGCGAGGTCGTCGGGTTCCTGCGCGCGCTTTCCGACGGCATCGCAAACGGCTACATTTCCATGGTGGTCGTTGCCGAAAATCACCGGCGCAAGGGCGTCGGCCGGGCCCTGGTGGCGGCGGTCATGGGCGACGATCGACGAATGACGTGGGTGCTTCGAGCGGCGCGCGGGGGCGTCGCGGAGTTCTACGAAAAGATCGGCTTCGTTCGCTCGGAAGTGGCGATGGAGCGTCCCGGCGCCAGGCCGGCCGAAACCTGACCCGCCGGCCGCCGGGTTCCTCGATTCGTCGGATGTCATCCAATCAAAACCACATCGCGGATACCGCCATGTCCAATCGTGCCGCCGAACTCGCTGTCGCGCTCATTCGGAACTTCAACGATGTGCCGCGCAAGCGCCTGCTTCGCGAGCCCTTGTACGACGCGGAAGGCTCGCGTCTCGCGCGTGGCACCGCGGCAGAGAAGCTCGGCGCTTCCTTCGACATCCTTGCTCCAGGCAAGCGCGGCTGTCCGTATCACCTTCATCACGCGCAGGAGGAGATGTTCGTCATCCTCGAGGGCAACGGCACGCTCCGCGTGGCCGGCGAAATGCTCCCGGTGAGACCCGGCGACGTCATCTTCATTCCTGCCGGTCCCGAGTACCCGCACCAGATCATCAACACCTCCGGTGCACCGTTGAAGTACCTGTCCATCAGCACGATGGAGGCTCCCGAGATCTGCGAATATCCGGACTCCGGCAAATACCTGGCGGAGGGCAGCCTCAAATCGAAGACGCCATTCGAGGTCATCGATCGTCGGACCGAGAGCCTCGACTACTGGGACGGTGAGCCGTGACGCCGGAGCCGGCGATGCCCACCGATACCGCACCCCCTGGCCCCGCGGCCCCGGCGAGGTCCACGTTTGTAACCGTCGTTGCGTGGATTTTCATCGTCGGCGCCGGTTCGATGGTTTGCATTTCCCTCCTCCAGGCAATCATGTTTGCCTTCATCTTTCCGACCGAAGCGTTTTGGTCCGCATCGAACATGTCGCTCGATCCCGAGCAAACGCCCGCCGTGGTTCAATTCATGGCCGAGCACATGTTGCTGGTGTTCGCGATGTTCTGGTGCGTCGCGGTCGCCACTTTGGTGGCCGCCATCGGCCTCCTCCGCCGCAGGAACTGGGCACGCCTTGCCTTCGTCGGGCTGATGGGACTGGCAATCCTGTGGAATCTCGGCGGCCTGTGGCTGCAGCTTTCGATGTTTTCCTCGATTCCCGCAGCTCCCGCAGGTGCGCCGCCGGATTTCGCGTCGCAGTTCGAGCGGGTGACCCTCGCGATGAAGATCGCCTCGGGTCTGTCTGCGATAGGCCTGTCGGTACTGTTCGCGTGGATCATGAAGCGATTGACGTCCCGCGCCGTGAGAGGTGAATTCAATGCGCTCTGACCCGGCCGCCAAAGATCCGCTTCCCCACTCGGCCATGTCGATTCCGGATCCGCGGGTCTTCTTTGCCGCCGAGCGCACGCTGCTCGCGTGGCTGCGCACCGGGCTCACGATCATCGCCCTGGGGTTCGTCGTCGCCCGATTCGGGCTTTTCCTGCAGCTGCTGTCGGCGCAATCGCTCGCCGGTTCCGCGCATGCGCAGGCCGGGCCCTCGGCGGCGCTGGGCGTGGTGTTCGTCGTAGTCGGCGCGATGGCCATCCTGGTCGCCACCGTTCAGCACCAGCGTTATGTCTCGACGCTCCCGCAATCCGATCTGCCCCCGTCCTACAACCGGACGTTCGCGGTTGCGCTTTCGGCCTTGATCGGCGTCATGGGCCTGCTTCTCGCCGCCTACCTTTCCATTTCGCACGCATGAGCGACGCGCGCTGCCCCGACGCGGCGCCGGTGCGCGATGAACTCCAACCCTTCGGCCAGACGCATTGCCGGGAAACACGATGCCCACACCAGAGACCCTTGAACGATTCATCGCGCGGGTCGAGCAGAATGCGCACGCCGAGGCAATCGAGGAGTTCTACACGGCGGATGCTTCAATGCAGGAGAATCGATCCGCGCCGCGCGCGGGGCGCGATCTCCTGGTGGCGAACGAGCGCCGCGTCCTCGCGCGCGCGAAGACCGTGTCGTCGACGTGCGTGCGGCCGGTGTTCGTCAACGGCGACCGGGTGGTGGTGCGCTGGATCTTCGAATTCGAATGGCTGGACGGGACATTCACGCGCATGGAGGAGCTTGCGTATCAGCGCTGGGCGGGCGAGCGCATTGTGGAGGAGCAATTCTTCTATGACCCGGCACAGCGTGTTCCGGGCAGGCCGGGACCTACGAATTGACCTGTCCAGGGACTTGATGCCCGAGGCTTCATCCGATGATCACGCCGCCTGCATTCGCGTCGATTCCGGAGCAGGTGGCGCGGCTCGGCGATACCGGTTTCTGGTGGCCCTACATCGCCGAAATCCTGGGGCGTCACGACATGCTCGGCGCCGGGGAGCCTGTAGCCGGCCACAATCCGACCTACCCGACCTTTATCCTCGGCAACGTCGTGGTCAAGCTCTTCGGCAACACGCGTATGTGGCACGCGAGTCACGCGGCCGAGCGCGCGGCGCTGCACCTCGTCGCGTCCGACCCGCGGATCGCGGCGCCCCGTCTGCTGGCAGCAGGCCAGTTGTTCGCCGATGCCGACACCGCCTGGCCCTACCTCGTCACCGCCCGCGCCGCCGGCGTCGCGGCATGGCGCGCCGGGCTGGCTGCGGAGCAACGGCTTTCGCTCGCCGCGGCGCTGGGAACGCAGGTGCGGCTCGTGCACGCATTGCGCCCTTCGACCGACGTGCCGCGCACCGCCCTGCCGGCGGCGAACGCGGCGGCGGCCGCGGCGCATAGTTCGTTGCCGCTTCATCTGATTGCGCAAATAGACGACTACCTGTCCAGGTTAGGTGCGTTCGACCGCGTTTTCGTTCACGGCGACCTGGTCGCGAGTCACGTGTTCGTCGAGAACGGTTGCCTCAGCGGAATCATCGACTGGGGCGACGCGACGGTGACCGACCCGCATTACGAATTGATCCAGCTCTACCGTGACATGTTCGGCTGCGACAAGGCGCTGTTCAGGGCCTTTCTGGCGGCCAGCGACTGGCCGGTCGGCAAGGACTTTCCTCATCGAACGCTGGGTCTTGCGTTGCACCGCCAGGCCGTCGGCTTCGCGCAGCATCACACCATGGACGTTTTCGAGCCCATCGCGGCGCTGCTGCCGCTCGAGGATTTCGGTACACTCGACGAACTCGCGATCGAACTCTTCGCCGTCTAGAGGCCCGCATGCTGATCAAAGGCAGATGCCACTGCGGAAACATGGCCTTCGAGCTCGAATGGGGCGGCGACCCGCTCGAGATTCCCGCGCGCGCCTGCGGTTGCTCGTTTTGCGTCAAGCACGGAGGCGTCTGGACATCGAACCCGAAGTCCCGGCTGACGGTCACCGTCGAAGATCCCAAATCTGTGTCGAAGTACGCTTTCGGGACCCGGACCGCGGCGTTCCACGTCTGTTCGCGCTGCGGAGTGGTGCCGTTCGTCACGAGCGAAATCGCGAATCACGTCTACGCGGTCGTCAACGTGAACGCGTTGGAGGACGTCGACCAAACGCGCCTTAGCCGGACCGCCGCGAACTTCGAAGGCGAAGAAATGGAATCCCGACTTGCGCGCCGGACGCGCAACTGGATCGCCGATGTACGAATCGCCGGTCCGCGCGACTGACCTCGCGCGCGACAAGAATCAGGCAGGTCACCACGAGGAGAACGCAGATGGAAGCGGGCAAGAGCTACAGCGGTTCGTGTTTTTGCGGCGCCGTCCGATTCACCGTCAGCGGCGAGCCGGTTGCAATGGGGTATTGCCATTGCGAGTCCTGTCGACACTGGTCCGGCGGACCGGTGAACGCCTTCACGCTGTGGAAGCCCGACGCGGTGCGCATCACCCAGGGCGCGGGGAACATCGAGACCTACAACAAGACCGTGCAAAGCTATCGAAAGTGGTGCAAGACCTGCGGCGGGCACGTCTTCGCGGAGCATCCCGGAATGGGCCTTACCGACGTATTCGCGGCCTCCATCCCGGAGTTTCCCTTCAAGGCGGGCGTGCACGTTCACTATCAGGAATCCGTGCTGCCGATCAGGGACGGCCTGACGAAGCTCAAGGACGTTCCCAAGGAAATGGGAGGGTCGGGCGCCCACATGGCCGAATGATCCGGGCGGCAGACCATGAGCGCCATCCGCCCCGACGATTCCTGGAACAAGGGCGACTCCTACGAGATGTATGCAGGGCGGTGGAGGTGACCCATTTTCGATGAAGGGACGCTGACCGCGGGTGTCGCCTCGGCCCGCCGCACCGCAGATTGACGTTGGCCCGGTACGCTTCCAGAATCACGGCGCCGCTGCACCCACGGAGGATGTCATGACAGGGCTGTCCGCGCTTTGGCTCCCGATTCTGGTTTCGGCGGTGATCGTCTTCATCGCAAGCTCGATCATCCACATGGTCCTGCCCTGGCACAAGACGGACTATCCAAAGGTTCCGGACGAGGACCGCGTGCGCGACGCGCTGCGCCCGTTCGCGATACCGCCGGGCGACTACATGGTGCCCCGTTGCGACAACAGCAAGGAAATGAAGTCGCCGGAGTTCGCGGAAAAGTTGAATCAGGGTCCGGTGATGGTGCTCACGGTGCTGCCGAACGGCCCGTGGTCGATGGGCAGGAATCTCGGCCTGTGGTTCCTCTATTGCGCTGTCGTCAGTCTGTTCGCCGCGTATGTCGCCGGGCGCGCGTTGCCGGCGGGCGCGTCGTATCCTCACGTATTCCAGTTCGTGGGCGCTACCACCTTCATCGGATATGCGCTTGCACTCTGGCAAATGTCGATCTGGTATCGCCGCGCGTGGAGCACGACGATCAAGGCGACTGTCGATGGCCTGATCTACGCGCTGTTGACCGCAGGCACGTTCGGATGGCTGTGGCCGCACTAGATCCGTCGCAGCCTGACGCGACCGTGGTATCGCTGCGGGAAATAACGGCGCAAACAGTCCGGCAGATCACGGGACTTGCGGTCGGCCCGCAGCAGCAGCGATTCGTCGCCAGCAACGCCGTCTCGCTCGCCGAGGCGTTGTTCAGCGCCGAAGCGTGGTATCGCGCCATCTACGTCGACGACGCTCCCGCCGGGTTCGCCATGCTCTACGACGAATCGCTCCGGGCCGCGCCGCCCTCCCCACCGCAGGTCGGCTTGTGGCGCTTCATGATCGACCACCGGTTTCAGGGCCGGGGCGCAGGAACAGCCGCGCTCGAACAGGTCATCGCGCACGTGAAAGGCAAGGGCCTGTTCACCTCGCTCCTCGTGTCCTACGTGCCCGGCCCCGGCTGCCCGGAGCCCTTCTACCTGCGCGCCGGATTCCGGCACACCGGAAAAGTCGACGACGGCGAAATCGTCCTCGCGCTTCCGCTTGCAGGCTAGCGCGCCGATGCGATCGCTTGCCGCCGACGGGCTCGTGCTCGAACCGCAGATTGCGACCCACGCCGACCAGATGTTCGCCGTCCTGTCCGACCCCGCGATCTACACGTATGAAAACGAGCCGCCGCCCTCCCTCGATTGGCTGCGCGCGCGCTTCACTCGACTCGAACAACGGCATTCCGCGGATGGCGCGGAACAATGGCTCAACTGGGTCATCCGCCCGACCGGGGGCCGTCTCGCCGGCTATGTCCAGGCCACCGTGCGCGCCGACGGGCATGCGCATATCGCGTACGTCCTGGGCAGCGCCTTCTGGGGCAGGGGCGTCGCCACGCGCGCGGTGGAAGCGATGATCCAGGAACTCGTCCAGCACTACGGCGTGCACACGCTGTGGGCCGTCTTCAAGACGCCGAACTTTCGCTCGCGTCGACTGCTCGAGCGCATGGCGTTCACCGACGCGCCGCAAGCGGCCCTGGCGCAACATGACGTCGCGCCGGACGAGTCGCTGATGGTCAGGCGCGGCGTCGAATAGAGCTCGAATCCTGGCCGGCAAGATCATCCTGCTGAACGGCGCGTCCAGCTCCGGCAAGTCCACGCTGGCGCGGGGGCTGCAGGACGGCCTGGACGAGCCGTTCTGGCACCTGTCGATCGACCACCTGAACGCCGCCGGCGTGCTGCCCGAGGCGCGCATCAAGAGCGGCGAGTTCCCGTGGGGCACGCTGCGCGACCCGTTCTTCGACGGATTTCACCGCTGCCTTCCGGTCCTCGCGGAGGCCGGCAACAATCTCATCGTCGAGCACATCGTCGAGACCGCGGAGTGGATGCAGCGCCTGCTGCGGCTGCTCGGGCATCTCGATGTCTACTTCGTCGGCATTCACTGCCCGTTGCCGGAGCTCGAGCGCCGCGAAAGAGCGCGTGGCGACAGGCGGGTCGGCGACGCCAAGGCAGACTACGAGACGACGCACGCGTTTTGCACCTATGACGTCGAGATCGACTCGACGTCCGCGCGGGACCGCAACGTCGAAGCCGTCATCTCGGCATGGCGGGCGCGGCGGCGGCCGAGCGCGTTCGACCGGATGGCGCGGCGCGCGGCAGCGCCATGAGGCCACGGCCCCGCCCCGCGGCAAAACAGCGGAAATCGGCCATTTCGCGCACGCGCCGGAAACCTTTATCATTCTCCGCGGATCATAGACAGGTGCCGGCGCATCGTGGCCGGGGCCGTTCCTTCATGAGGTTCACTCGATGATCAAGCGACTCCACCTGCTCGCAATCCTCCTTTCGTTCCTGGCCTTGCCTGCGCAGGCCGCGCTGAAGCCGGGCGACGCCGCGCCCGATTTCAGCACGCAAGCCTCGCTCGGCGGAAAGGTCTTCACGTTTTCGCTCGCCGACTCGCTGAAGAAAGGTCCGGTGGTCCTGTACTTCTACCCGGCCGCGTTCACGACGGGGTGCACGATCGAGGCGCACGATTTCGCCGACGCCGTCGATCAATACCGCTCGCTCGGCGCGACCGTGATCGGCGTTTCGGGCGACGATATCGAAAAGCTGAACAAGTTCTCCGTCAGCGAGTGCCGCAGCAAGTTCGCCGTGGCCGCGGACCGGGACCAGAAGATCATGAAGTCCTACGACTCCGTCCTGGCGATCATGCCCGAGTACGCAAACCGCGTGTCGTACGTGATTGCGCCGGATGGCCGCATCGTCTACGCGTATACGTCGCTCAATCCGGAAAAGCACGTCGAGAACACGCTCGAAGCGCTGCGGAAGTGGTCGGCGCAGCAGAAGAAGTAGGCCGCTGCGCATCCGGGCGCACGTCGAGCCCGCATGGATGGAGAAGGAGCGCGCAATGAATCTTGCGGACGCGACGATCGGCCAGCTCCTCATCCCCATCGAGGATTTCGAGCGCGGCACCGCCTTTTACCGCGACGTCCTGGGCCTGCCGTTCCTCTTCGCGGCGCCGCCGCAGATGGCGTTCTTCATGTGCGGCTCGGTTCGCCTGCTCGTCGGTGTCATGCCCGCGGGCCAAAAAGCGCAACGAGGTTCCGCCGTCTATTTTCAGGTCAAGGACATCCAGGGGGTGTTCGCCGCTTTGCAAGGCAGCGGCGTGAAGTTCGTTGCCGCGCCGCACGTCGTCAATCGCACGCCCAAGTCGGAATTGTGGCTGGCGGAATTCAACGACCCCGACGGAAACCAGCTTGCGCTGATGAGCGAGGTGGCCGTTGGCAGCGCGTGAGTCGAGCCACCGCGCGGCGCGCAATCGCATTGCAGCCTGCGCCCTCGTGTGCTGCCTGGGCGCCGCGCTGCCGGTTGTCGCGGCAGAGACGGACGGCGCGCCGACGCCCGAGCAATTCCATCGAACCGTGCAGAAGTTTCCGTACGTCGCGCCTCCCGAGCGGGCGGCGATGATACGGGCGGGCCTCGCACGGGTGAAACATTGCGCGAACAAGGCAACGGTTCGGTCGCTGCTTGGCGAGCCGGACTTCGGGCGCACGTCCCGCGGACCCAAGGGGCCGGGCGAACAGTGGATCGGATCGAGCTGGGTGTACTACCTGTCGAAAATGGATTCGGGCACGAATCGCAACGATTCGCGCGCGGAAATCTTTTTCGACACGGGCGATCGCGCGGTCTGGATCGTGCCCACGCGCATCGAAGGCGCGCGGGAAATCGGCGCCTTCGGCGACCGGTGCGGTTGACCGCCGTCGATGCCGAATCGCGTCGACCCGGCGCTACATCGCGTACTTGATGACGTAGAAGTTGACGCCCTGCGGTGACGTGATGCCGGCGAAGCGGCCGACGCCCGGAATGTCGCGCGGCGGCACGCAGATCGATCCTCCCATCGCGACCGCCTCGGTCGCGGCCTTGTCCGTGTCGTTGACGGTGAAGTAAGTTCCCCAATGCGGACGCACCGCACCCATCTGCGGCAGGATGGGCATCATGCCCGCGACGTACGCGTCGCCGAGCTTGAAGGTCGTGTAGACGAAATCCGGCATCGGCATCGACTCGGCGGTCCAGCCGAAGAGCGCCGTATAGAATTTCGACGCGCGGTCGACGTCGGTCGTCATCGTCTCGAACCAGCTGGTCGCGCCGTGCTGCGTGCGGTCGGCGTCGGCGCCCTGGCTTTTCTTCGGCTCCCACACGTCGAAGGCCGCGCCATTCGGATCGAAGCAGACGGCCATGCGGCCCTGGTCCATGATGTCGAAGGCGGGCATCGCCTTGCCGCCCAGCGCGGCGACCTTCGCGACGATGGCGTCGGCGCTGTCGACCTTCACCATGACGCCGATCAGCGGCGGCGTCCCCGGCGGCGTATTCGGGCTCGCGAGATCGAACATCCCGCCGACATCGCGCCCGCCAACCTGCATCCGGTGGCCCATCCCCGGGATCTCGACGTAGGTCCAGCCGAGGAGCTTGCCGAAGAATTCGCGCGCCTTCGCCGGTTCGGGGGTGAGCATGTTGATCCAGCAAAATTCGCCGGTCCTGCGTGTGCCTGTCGTCATCGATGACTCCTTCGTGATGGATCGGGATCGCGCCGCGCGACGCCGTCGAGCTTGACGCCCCGGCGTTACGCCAGCGTTGCGAGCAAGCTGTCCAGGCGGGCGTAACTCGGATCCATGCCGTCCTTCATCCCCGTCGCGAGCGCCGCGTCGCGCGCTTGTTTCGTCGGATAGGTGATCGTCAGCGTGATCGTCGTCTGGCCCGCGGCCTCGGTGAGCACCACCGCGTTCACCGTCTCCGGCCACTCCCCGCCCCACCTTTCCGTGGTGACGAGCCGCTCCGGCGGCACGACTTCGCGATAGGTGCCGGTCATCGCCATCTCCATGCCGTCGGACTTGCGCCAGACGAAGCGCCACGCGCCTCCGACCCGCAGGTCGATTTCGCACACGGGCATCGTCCACCCTTCCGGCCCGAGCATCCACCTCGGCACGTGCTTCGGGTTGGTCCATGCGTCGAAGACGACGCGCCGCGGCGCGTTCACGACCCGCGTGAACACGACCTCCCGGTCCGAAGGCGTGGCGAACTTCGTGACACCGGTTCGTGCGGCGTTGGCCATCGGTTTACTCCTGTTCGTCGAGTTGCTGGAGATAGATGTCGAGGCGCGCGTAGCTCGCGTCCCAGAAGCGGCGGAACTCGCCGGCCCACTCCGCGACCTCCTTGAGCGGCGCGGCCTGGAGCGTGCGCGGACGCCACTGCGCCAGGCGCCCCCGCTGGATCAGCCCCGCGCGCTCGAGCACGCGGAGGTGCTTCGAAACCGCCGGGCCGCTCATCTCGAAGGGCTCGGAGAGCTCCTTGACGGTCGCCGCGCCGTTGGTGAGTCGCGCGAGGATCGCCCGGCGCGTCGGATCGGCGAGCGCGAAAAAGGTGCTGCTGAGCGTGTCGGTGGCCGGGTGCATTCGTCGATGTGTGTCGTATTAATAACTAGTCAGTTATCTAACCTTAAGGTTATGGATAATAATTCCGGATTGTCAAGGCCCTCGCGAAATGCGGCTGGCTCGCGCCCTGCGGCGGCGCGCCGGCATTCGGTTACGCTGTCGCGTCACACCGCCCTCGCCCTGGGCCGACGCCGTACCGGAGGATCGCGATGTCGCAGGTCGACCCGTCGTGGACATGCCCCACCTGCAACGCGACGGTTGCCACCGCGTTTTGCCCGGCCTGCGGCGAGCGTCCCGTCGGCCCGCCCGACCTGACGTTGCGCGGCCTGTTCGCGCAATTCACCAAGGCCGTTGCCGGCATCGACGGCCGCCTGATCCGCAGCTTCTGGACACTGATCTCCCGGCCCGGCGCGCTCACCATCGCGTACGTCAAGGGCCGGCGGAAGCCCTACATCGGCCCATTCCAGCTGTTCCTGATCGCCAACGTCGCGTTCTTCGCCGTCCAGTCGTTGACGCACACGAAGGTGCTGTCGTCCACCCTCGAATCGCATCTCCACCAGCAGGACTGGAGCGAACTCGCGCAGGAGCTCGTCGCGCATCGCCTCGCGGCGTCCGGCAAGTCCCTCGACCGTTACGCGCCGCTCTTCGACCAGGCGGTCGTCTTCAACGCAAAATCGCTCGTGATCCTGATGGTCGTGCCCTTCGCGCTGCTGCTGCCGCTCGCGTTCCTCCGCAGCCGGCGGCCGTTCGCGACGCATGTCGTCTTCTCGCTCCACTTCTATGCGTTCCTGCTGCTGTTGTTCTGCGTCGCCCTCGCCGTGGCGGCGATCCACGTGCTGCTGGGCGGCGCCGGCCTGGAATCGACACGCGTGGACAACGTCCTGACGGCGATCAATCTCGCCGCGTGCACGGCGTACCTGTATTTCGCCACAGGCGCGGTGTACGCGGCCGCGGGCGCAACCCGGTTCCTCAAGGCCGCGCTGCTCACCGTAGCGGTGGGCGCGATCGTGCTGGGCTACCGATTTCTGATTTTCCTGATCACGTTGTATGTTATCTAGTCCACTCCGACGCAAAGGCACCGGGATTCCCATGAACGACGAAAAGATTACGGTTCGCGTGACCTCGACGGGACAGACGCTCGACGTCGTCGTCCTGACCAAACGCGCCGAAGCGATCGAAGTGGTCCTGGGTGAAGGCGTGCACAGCGTGCGCTGCATGCTCTCGCCCACGCGCAACGGCCTCGCTTATGCGGGCAGCGCGATGGGGCGCGAAATCGTGTACGAGCGCGCGCGCGGCGAAGTCAAGGCGGATCTCGACCGGGTCAGCGCGAATCAGGTGAATTTCAAGCGGCGCTGATTCCGGCGACGTCGGCAACCTCGTTCGCATCGCCCATGACACAAGTCGCCCGCAAGACCCCGGCGCACGGCGCCGAAGCCGTCGTCCAGCGCCAGGTCGAGGCCTACAACGCGCGCGATCTCGCGCGCTTCATCGCCGAGTACAGCGACGACATCCGGATCTTTCGCCTGCCCGCGCTCGTGCCGGCCATCGCCGGCAAGGCCGCGCTTGCGGATTTCTATGCCACGCAGCGCTTCAATCTCGCCCGCCTTCACGCCGAAATCGTCAATCGCATGGTCTTCGGCAACAAGGTCATCGACCACGAGCGCATCACGGGCGTGCGCGAGCAGCCGTTCGAGGTGGCCGCCGTGTACGAGGTCGTCGACGGGAGGATCGCGTGCGCCTGGTTCTACGCGGCCGATTGAAGGCGCGGCGCAGCCGGCGGCCCGACGCGTCGTGACCGCATTCGAACGCATTGTCCTGACGGCCGACCGGGTCAGCCTGCGGCGTGTCAGTGCGTCCGACACGGATGCGCTGTTCGAAATGTTTTCGCATCCCGAAGTGATGCGCTACTGGAGCCGCCCGGCGATGATCGCGAGGGCGGAGGCCGAGGTGCTCGTCGGGCATATCTTGTCGGACTACGAAACCGGCGACAACCTGCCGCTCGCCATCGAGCGCCACAGCGACGGCACCTTCATCGGCGGCTGCACGCTGCATCACTTTCACGCGGGGAGCCGCCGCGCGGAGATCGGCTACTCGCTTGCCCGTCCCTATTGGGGACAAGGCTATATGCACGAGGCGCTGCAGACGTTCATCTCCTACGCGTTCGAGCGCCTCGACCTCAATCGGCTCGAAGCGGATATCGATCCCCGGAATGCGGCGTCGGCGAGGAGCCTCGAGCGCCTCGGATTCCTGAAGGAGGGCCACTTGCGCGAGCGATGGATCGTGGGCGGCGAAGTGTCGGACACGGGGTTCTATGGCTTGTTGCGCGGCGATTGGCTTCGCGTTCGTCGCGGCGCATGACGCGTCGATCAAGCGTGGAGATTGTTTCGTATTGTGCCGATTGGCCGCGAATGTTCGAGGCCGAACGAACCGCGCTCGCCGAAATCTTTCGATCGCCCGCCTTTCGGATCGAGCATGTCGGCAGCACCGCGGTTCCCGGTATCTCCGCCAAACCGATCGTCGACATCCTGGTCGGCGCCGGATCGCTGGCGGCGATCGAGGCGCGCATCCCGGCAATGGAGACGCTCGACTACCAGTACGTGCCGGAGCACGAAGCGGTGCTGCCGCAGCGGCGTTTTTTCGGAAAGCCGAAAGTTCGTCCCCGGCAGTTTCATGTGCATGCCGTTGAAATCGACAGCCGGTTCTGGGCGGAGCACCTGCTGTTCCGCGACGCACTGCGCGCGGACCGCGGACTTGCGGCAGACTACGGCGCATTGAAGATCGAGCTGGCGGCGCGCTTCGGCGACGATCGCGAAGCGTATACCGACGCCAAGGCTCCGTTCATCCGGACAGTGCTGCAGAATGCGTCGAAGTAACGACGTGGCCGGCTACTCGGGCACGCCGCTGGCGCAGAAGCTCGGCTTCGTCGACGTCAAGGTCTGCGCAATCGACGCCACCTGGTCGGGACTGAAGCTCGTCGTCCGCAAAGAACTGCGGTGACGCCGATATTGCCTAAACCACCAACGTCGCCTAAATTACCGGGTGCGTCACGGCAACCAACGACAGGATGTGCATGACCCATGACGTTGCAACCCCTGCCTCGGCGGAGGTGATTCGCCTTCGCGCGCTGTGTGCCGAGCTGCGCGACTGGCTCGTCGCAGCGAAGCACATGGCGGACGACGAAATCCGGGCCTATCCCACGCCGATCCCGCGCTGCGACGCCCAGTTCAATTACCTCTACGAGCAGCGCGCGCGCCTTGCACAATGGCTTTCCCGCGCGAACGTCGTCGTTGAGGGCGGCTCGTCCCGAGAGTTCGTGACCGTCCTCGCCGAATTCGTAGCCTCTCCTCCGCTCGCCGCCGGCACGGAAGAGTTGCGCCTGCGCGAGCGATTGCGCGCGCAGCTTGCATTGTCCGTTCCTGCATCGGAGTCGTCGGAGCGCTGAATGGCGAGAAACGTGGCCGGCGTGCTCGGCGCGCTGATCGCGTGGATGGCGATCGTCACGCTCGGCAACCTGCTGCTGCGTTACGCATGGGCCGACTACGCCGCAGTCGAAAAGGCGATGAGCTTCACGCTGGCGATGATGGCGGCGCGGCTGGCCCTCGGCGTCCTGGCGTCGCTCGGCGCCGGCTATGGCGTTGCGTGGATCACGCGCGGCAACAAGCGTCTCCTCGCGATCGTCACGATCCTGCTGGTCCTGCTGTTCATCCCGGTGCACTACCGTCTCTGGAACAACTTTCCGCTTTGGTACCACTTCGCGTTCTTCGCCTCGCTCGTTATCGCGACGCCGCTGGGCGCAAAGCTGTATCGGCCGGGCGATGCGCGCTGAGGCCACGCTGCAGCTGATCCAGCCGACGCTCGACAACCTGCCGGCGTACGCCGCGGCGCTTGCATCGCGGCTGGTCGCCGGACAACGTCCGCGGCGAGATCGCCGCGCGCGAGGAGCTTGCGAAGATCGACGCCGACGCGCCGGCGTTCGTCGCCCAGCAGACCGATCGCGACGCCAAGGGCCCGCCGATCAAGCTCCCCGATGGATCCACGTTCCCGCGCATCCCCGGGTACCGCTTGTGGATGTGGGACGGCGAGTTGTGCGGTGCCATCAGCTTCCGCTGGCAACCCGGCACGTCAGAGTTGCCTCCCCATGTCCTGGGGCACATCGGCTACGCGGTCGTGCCATGGAAGCGGAGGCTCGGTTACGCGACGGCGGCGCTCGGCATGATCCTTCCGCGCGCGCGGGCCGAAGGCCTCGCCTATGTCGAGATTACGACGGACGTGGACAATCCCGCGTCGCAACGGGTCATCCTCGCGAACGGCGGCGTGCTGGTCGGCCCCTACAAAAAGCCGCCGCAGTACGGCGAGTCCGACGGCCTCAAATTCCGGATCGATCTGGCGATGCGGTAATTGGCGGCCCGGGCATAACGTCGAGGAGACGATGCATGAACGAATGGGTAGACCAGGACAATCCGCCGGTGCGCGCGTGCGTGGGCGCCACGCTCTTCCGGCCGGAGCTGCTGGTCGAATCATGGTGACGGCCACGCGTTGATCGCGCAGACGCCAAGCCGATGGAACTCATTCGCGCGCACGAAATGGAAGTCTTTGCCAATCCCGGCGCGACGTCGCGCCAGCTGCTTCATCCCGGCAACGCCGCGTCGGCGCGCGTGACGATCACCCGCGTCAGCCTCGAGCCCGGCGCCATCAACGCGCGCCACGCGCACGCGGGTTCCGAGCAGGTCTGGGTCGCGCTCGGCGGGTCGGGCGAGCTCCTGCTTGCAGGCGACGCGACGGCCCCGTTCGCCGAAGGCGACGTCGCCCGTTTCGCCGCGGGTGACGTCCACGGATTGCGCAACACCGGCGCGACGCCGTTCGTCTACATCGCCGTGACCTCGCCGCCGCTCGACTTTCGCGGCGCGTATCGATCGCATTCCGCACCTGCGGCCGACGCGGAGTGACCGCCGTACTCTCCGCCAACGGCATCGTCGTCCGGCCGCACGCACAAGGCGATGTCGCGCCGATGTACGCGGCGGTCATCGAATCGATGGCCACCGTGGGACGCTGGATGGCGTGGTGCCATCCGGGCTACGCCATGCATGACGCGCAAGCGTGGTACGAGCGGTGCGCCGCGGCATGGGCGGCCGGAGGCGACCGCGAGTTCGGCATCTTCGACGCCACCTCGGGCGATGTGCTGGGCTGCGTGGGCATCAACCAGATCAATCGCGTCAATCACTTCGCCAACATGGGCTACTGGGTTCGCGCGAGCCGCACCGGCGCCGGCATCGCCTCGACCGCCGCCCGCCTCGCTTCGCGCTTCGGTTTCGCGAACCTCGGGCTCGCGCGAATCGAGATCGTCGTGCTGCCGGATAACGGCGCGAGCCGGCGCGTCGCCGAAAAGGTCGGGGCGCAGTACGAGGGCCTTGCCCGCAGCAGGCTCCAATTCGGGGACGAGACGCGCGACGCGGCGATGTATTCGCTGGTGCGAGGCGACCTTCCGCACTGTGAGGCGCGCCCGGGGCCGTACGGGCGCCGGCTTTGCCATCCGGCCCCCGACGGGAGTACGCTAACCGGTTCGGGACTCGCCCCGTGGACTTCGCAGTACCGGACGGAGGAACGTGGAGCCGATCGTCGTCCTCATCGTGCTGCCGATCGCCATCGGCATCGTGGCGGAACTCATCTTCCGCGACACGACCCACGCGACGCTCGCCGCGGCTGTCGGCACCGCCGTCGCGCTCGTCGTGTGCATGCGGCTGCTTGCCCCCGTGGAAATGTGGACCTGGCTCGCCGTGCTGCTGGTCTCGCCCCTCGCGATCGCGGCGGCCCTGGTGGCGGTGTTGACGCTCTACGGACGCTCGCAGGCCCACCGCCGGAGGCGACGGCACGACGCCTGACGTCCGCGTCGGCCGCGCTGTCGTGCTGATGGGACCGTCTCGATGACCTCCGGCGCCAAGCCACCGGATCATGCGCGCCTCGACCGCGTCGTCGCCGACGCGCGGCGCGCCCGCGATGTGCGCGAGCAGGATTACCGCGAGCGGGCGCTGAAGATCTACCCGTGGATCTGCGGGCGCTGCGCGCGCGAGTTCGACCGCGCGACCGTCCGACAGCTCACCGTCCATCATCGCGACCACAACCACGACAACAATCCGCCGGACGGCAGCAACTGGGAACTGCTTTGCGTCTACTGCCACGACAACGAGCATCAGCGGCAGGTCGAGCAGGCGCAGGGAATTGCCGCCGGAACGCCGGGAGGAACGTCGCCGGCGGCGACGCACAAGCCGTTCGCGGGCCTCGACGCGCTCCTCAAGCGAGGGAAATGAGCGCCCGCCTGCTGGCCGATGGCGTGGTCGTGCTGCACGCGCTCTTCGTCGTCTTCGTGGTTGCGGGCGGGGCGCTCGTCGTGTGGCGGCCGCGCTTCGCCTTCGTGCACCTGCCGGCGGCCCTGTGGGGCGCATGGATTGAATTTGCGGGGACGACCTGTCCACTGACGCCGCTCGAAAACCAATGGCGGCGCGCGGCCGGTGACGCCGGGTACCAGGGTGGCTTCGTCGAGCACTACATCATTCCCGTGCTCTATCCCGACGGACTGACGCCGCGCATGCAGGTTGCCTTCGGCATCGTCGTGATCGCGATCAACGTCGCGCTGTATGGCCTCGCGTGGCGGCGCGCGCGGAACGGGCGACCCATTCGGGGTCCCAAATATTTCCGCCGCTGAGCGCGAATTGCGCGACAATCACGGGCGCGAACTGCGCCCGGAGGAGATTCGCCATGACGCTCTGCCCCATTGCCATCGCTGTCGGCTGCAAGAAATGCCCGGCGTTTTCCGTGTGCCCGCTGAAGACCGTGATCGGCGACTACAAGCCCGACGAGGACAAGGACTCCGCCAAATCCGGCAAGAGCAAGACTCGCGCGAAATCGTCGAAGTAGTTCGCTGATCACCTTGAGGCGCCGAAGAGCGCCGCACGAGGAGGCCCGGGAATCTCCCCGGGGCAATGTCGATGACCTATGCCGCCATTACCGGATGGGGCAAGTGCATGCCCCCATCCGTCCTGTCCAACGCCGATCTCGCGACCTTCCTCGAGACGGACGACGAGTGGATCACCACCCGCACCGGGATCCACGAGCGGCGCGTTTCACATGTCTCCGGAATCGACATGGCGCATGTCGCATCGTTGCGCGCGCTCGCCTGCGCGGGACTCGACGCGGCGGACGTCGAGCTCATCGTGTACGGCAGCTGCTCGAACGACGAGGCGGTGCCGAACTCGGCGTCGGGCCTGCAGTGGAAGCTGGGCGCAGCCCACGCCGCGGCGATGGACGTCAACACCGCATGCACGAGCTTCCTGTATTCGTTGTCGACCGCCACCGCGATGATCCGCACCGGCGTCGTCAGGAATGCCGTGGTCGTGGGTGTCGAGCTCATCTCGCCGTTCATGGACTGGGCCAATCGCGGCGTCGCGGTGCTCTTCGGCGACGGCTGCGCGGCCGTCGTGCTGCAGGCAACCGAGCGCAAGGAGGGCGTGCTCGCCGAGAAGCTCGGCTGCTACGCCGACGCTCGGCAGATCCTGCGCGTGCGCGGCATGGGCACGACCTACGCCAACCACGGCGTCCGGCTCGGCGACACGCTGTGGGATTTCGACGGCCAGGAAATCTTCAAGCGCGCGGTGCACGGCATGACCAGCGCGTCGCAGGACGTGCTCGCGAAGATCCGGCCATCGCGCCGACGAGATCGACCTCGTCGTCCCGCACCAGGCCAACCTGCGGATCATCGAAGCGGTGGCGAAGCGCATCGGCGCGCCGATGGAACGCGTGTTCCTGACCGTCGAGCGCTACGGAAACATGTCCGCGGCCACGGTTCCGGTCGCGCTTGTCGATGCGCTGGAGGAAGGCCGGGTCAGGCCCGGCGCGTTGATCATGACGCCCGCTTTCGGCGGCGGACTCACGTGGTGCTCGCATTTGATCCGCTGGGGCGAGCGGACCACGCCGCTCACGACGACGGCCGCCGACCTGCCGCCGCCGACGCAGACGGCGCTCGAGCGCATACGCGAATTGATGGCGCTGAAGGAACCGCACGGGCGCTCCAGCGCGGGGCTGATGGCGGCGAAGCTGGCGGAGAGCTCGTGACCGCCTGGGCATCCCCCAAGCGACGAGCGATCGCGGACCGCTACGTATTGACGAGCTTGCGGTGCGCCTGCACGCTCATCAGCAAGCCCAGGCCGATGAAGAGCGAGATGAGCGCGGTGCCGCCGTAGGACACGAGCGGCAGCGGCACGCCGACCACCGGCAGCACGCCGCTCACCATGCCCATGTTGACGAACGCGTAGGTGAAAAACATCAGCGTCACCGCGCCGGCGATGAGCCGCGCGAACATCGTCGACGCGTTCGCGGTGATCATCATCCCGCGGCCGATCAGCAGCAGGTAGAGAACGAGCAGCACCACGTTGCCGATCAGCCCGAACTCCTCGCCGAACACGGCGAAGACAAAATCCGTGTGCCGCTCCGGCAGGAAGTCGAGGTGCGTCTGGGTGCCGTTCATCCAACCCTTGCCCACGACGCCGCCGGAACCCAGCGCGATCGACGCCTGCGACGAGTGGTAGCCGGTGCCGAGCGGATCGCGCGTGGGGTCGATGAACGTGAGCAGCCGTTCGCGCTGGTAATCGTGCAGGTAAGGCCACACGAGCGGCGCGCCGGCGGCGCCCAGCATCGTCAGGCCGACGATGATCTTCCACGACAGCCCGGCGAGGTAGAGCACATAAAAGCCCGACGCCGCGATCAGCAGCGCCGTGCCGAGATCGGGCTGGCGCTTGATGAGCCAGGCCGGAACCGCGATCAGAATTGCGGTGAGCACGAAGTCGGTCCAGCCGATGCGGCCCTCGAACTTCTGGAAATACCACGCGAGCATCAGCGGCAGCGCGACCTTCATGAGCTCGGAAGGCTGGAACCGGGCGACGCCGAGGTTGAGCCAGCGGCGGGAGCCGTTGACCGTCGTGCCGAACACCGCGACCCCGATCAGCATCACCACCGCGACGAGATAGAGCGGCACCGCCGCGCGCGCAATCGTCTGCGGCGGAATGTTGGCAACGATCCACATCAGCACGAGCGCGAACGCGAGGCTCGACGCCTGGGTCATCAATCGCGCGACGCTCTGATCCAGCGCCGAGAACAGCGTGATGAGCCCCACCCCCGCGATCGCCATTGCGATGCCGAACAGGAAGCTGTCGACCTTGCTCGTCAGCACTTCCCACAGCCGCGTGAGCACGTTCAGCATCAGTCGCTCTCGTCGTCAGCAGCCGCGGGCGCAGGCGCCGTCGGCGCCGGGGCCGTCGTCACCTTGCCGGTCAGGTAGTAATCGAAAACCTGTCGCGCAATCGGCGCCGCCGCCTGCGCGCCGAAGCCGCCGTTTTCGACCAGCACCGAAACCGCGATGCGCGGCTTGTCTGCCGGCGCATACGCGATGAACCATGCATGGTCGCGCAGTCGCTCGTCGATCTTGGTCGAATACTTTTCGCCCTTGAGCGAGAACACCTGCGCCGTCCCGGTTTTGCCTGCGCTCACGTATGGCGTCTTCTGAAATGCCGAGGCGCTCGTGCCTTCCTTGTTGACCCCGACAAGCGCGTTCTTCACGAACGCGAGGTGCTCGGGCTTGATCGGCACCGTGTACGACGGCTCGGGCACGACGTCGCGCACGGCGCCCGTTCGTGCGTCGCGTATCGTCTTCACGAGGTGCGGGCGGAACGCGACGCCGTCGTTCGCGATCGTCGCGATTGCATGCGCCTGCTGGATCGGCGTGAACGCGTTGTAGCCCTGCCCGATGCCGGCGGAGATGCTGTCGCCGAGATACCACTTGCGGTGCTCTTCGCGGTAGTCCTTGCCGGCGAAGCGCGTGCGCTTCCATTCGCGCGACGGCAACACGCCGGTCAGCTCGCCATCGATGTCGATGCCGGTCTTCTGGCCATAGCCCATCTGCGAAAGGAAACGCGCGTTGTCATCGATGTCGGTTTCGCTCGCCAGAATGTAGTAGTACGTGTCGCACGACTGGACGATCGACTTGTACATGTCGACCGTGCCATGCCCGCCTGGCTTGTCGTCGCGGAAACGGTGCGCCTGGCCAGGGATCTGGAAATACCCGGGATCGAAGATCGTCTGCTGCGGCGTGCGCTTGCCGGTGGCGAGTGCCGCCAGCGCTAGAAACGGCTTGATCGTCGAGCCCGGCGGGTACGCGCCGCGCAGCGGCCTGTTGAGCAGAGGCTTGTCCGGCGAATCGTTCAGGATTTCCCAGTTCGCCGAATCGATGCCTTCGACGAAAAGGTTGGGATCGAACCCGGGCTTCGACACGAAGGCGAGCACGTCGCCGGTCGATGGCTCGATGGCCACCAGCGCGCCTCGCCGGTCGCCGAACGCCTTTTCGGCGATCTCCTGCAGCTTGATGTCGAGCGACAAACGCAGATCGTTGCCGGAGACCGGCGGCGTGCGCGACAGCGTGCGCACCGCGCGGCCGCCGGCGTCGACCTCGACCTCCTCGAACCCGGTCTTGCCATGCAATTCGCGTTCGTACGAGAGCTCGACGCCGATCTTGCCGATGTAGTCCGAGCCCTTGTAGTTCGCCACGTCGTTCCACTCGTCGATGCGTCCGACGTCGCGCTCGTTGATGCGGCCGATGTAACCGACGACGTGCGACGCGACTTCGCCATACGGATACTGGCGGAACAGGCGGGCCTTGATCTCGACGCCCGGGAAGCGGTAGCGGTTCACCGCGAAGCGCGCGACCTCCTCGTCCGTGAGCCGCGTGCGGAGCGGCAGGCTTTCGAAGTTCTTCGATTCGTCGAGCAGCTTGCGAAAGCGCTTGCGGTCGCGGGGTTGCACGTCGACGATCGCCGCCAGCGCGTCGATGGTCTCATCGAGGTTCTTCACCCGCGACGGCTGGATCTCCAGCGTGTACGCGGAGTAGCTCTGCGCGAGGACAATGCCGTTGCGGTCGGTGATCACGCCGCGATTGGGGACGATCGGGACGATCGCAATGCGGTTGGTCTCGGCCAGCGTCTGGTAGTGATCGTGCTGCACGACCTGCAGATAGAAAAACCGCGCGAACAACCCGCCGAACGCGACGACGACCAGCACGCCAGCAAGACCAAGGCGACGCCGGAACAGGAACACCTCGCGCTCCGGATTGCGCATTTCCTGTTTCCCGAATCCACCGTCATAGCGGCGGCTGCGGGAGCGGAAGAGCAGGCGGCGGGCCATGGCAGACGAGCCCTCAGCGTTCCGCCGGCGAGCGCTGCGGGCGCTGCGGCCATTGCAGCACGACCGACACCAGCGGCCACAGGAGCGCGCCGACGAGCGGCGGCGCCGCGTAACTCCAGCGCGGCATGTTCGCGCCACCCACGAATTGGATCAGCAGCACCAGCGCCGCGCACAGCAGCAGCAGCACCGCGACCTGCGCCGCCTGTTGCCACGGGGGAAACCGCAGCACGCGGCGGCGGAAATATTCGGCCGCGTAGGCAAGAAAAGCATAGGCGAGCGCGTGCTGGCCAAACACCGTGCTGTCGCCGACATCCATCACGAGGCCCACGCACCACGCGATGCCGACGCCGACGAAGCGCGGCTCCTGGATGCACCAGTAGAGGAGCACGAGCGCCAGAAAATCCGGCCGCAGCGCGAGCGCCACGCCGGACAGCGGCAGCAGGTTCGCGAAGAGCGCAAGCACGAGCGTCAGCACGATGAACCACGGCCGCGCGGGCAGCAGGATTTCCTCGGGCGACGCCGGAGAGAGCGGCATGAGATAGGGTAACGCCATCACCCGCCTCGCCGCCGGCCCTTGCCGGTTTTTTTGGCGGCGTCGGCGTCGGCGGGCTCGTCGGGCCGCGCGGGCATGGCCGACGCATGCCCCAGCACGAGCAGGTATTCGCTACGGTCGACGCCGGCGAGCGGCTGCGTCGTGATGCGCGCGAACATCTGCCCGGTCTCGCGTTCGAGCGAGGCCACGCGCGCGACGGCGAGGCCCGGCGGGTAGGTGCCATCGATGCCGGAGGTGACGAGGATGTCGCCCTGCTGGATGTCCGCATTGGGCGACAGGAAGCGGAGCTCCGGCAAGCGGCCGGCACCGGCGCCGAACAGCACGCTGCGCACGCCGCTGCGCTCGACCTTGATCGGCACCGCATGGTCCTTGTCGGTGACGAGCGTCACCTCCGCCATGAACGGCAGCACGCGCGTCACCTGTCCGACCACGCCCTGCGCGTCGATGACCGCGTCACCGGGGCTGAGGTCGGCGTCGGCGCCCTTGTTAACGAAGATTTTTTGCGCGAACGGATCGCGGCCCGTGTAGAGAACTTCGACGACGGTCGCCGCGCCCTGGTAGCGCGGCCGCAGGTCGAGCAGCGCCTTGAGGCGCGCGTTCTCGTTGCTCGTGCTCACCGCGCCTTGCGCCATCGCACCCTGCTCGACCAGCTGGCGCTTCAGCGCGGCATTTTCCTCGGACAGCGCGCGCTGCGTCGCGAAATAGCCGCCGACGAAGGCCATCGCCTCGCCAGGAACCTGCGCCGCCCGCTGCAGCGGATAGAGCGCGACGGCAACAACGTGCCGGATGTTCTCGAGGTAACGGTAGCGCGTGTCGAGGAACAGCATCGCCAGCGAGATCAGGGCGAAGAAGGCCAGCCTCGTCAGCGGCGAAGGCCCCCGATGGAAGAACGCGGGCGGCTCGACCTGAATATGGCGCATTGCGGTTCAGCACCTTGCGTCAGGCGTTTTGCGCGAACCTGCGCAGCGCGAATTTACGCTCGACATTCAACGCTGAACGCCAACCCTAGTCGGAGGTGAAGATCGTCGACAGCTTGTCCATGTTCTCGAGCGCCTTCCCGCAGCCGCGCACGACGCACGTCAGCGGATCGTCGGCGACGATCACCGGCAGTCCCGTCTCTTCCATCAGCAGGCGGTCGAGGTCGCGCAAGAGCGCGCCGCCGCCGGTCAGCACCATTCCGCGCTCGGCGATGTCGGCGCCGAGCTCGGGGGGCGTACGCTCGAGCGCGCTCTTCACCGCCGAGACGATGCCGTTCAGCGGATCGGTGAGCGCTTCGAGGATCTCGTTGGACGACACGGTGAAGCTGCGGGGGATGCCTTCGGCGAGGTTGCGACCCTTCACTTCCATTTCCTTAACTTCGGAGCCGGGGAACGCGCTGCCGATCGTCATCTTGATATGCTCGGCGGTTGTCTCGCCGATCAACATGCCGTAGTTGCGGCGGATGTAGTTGACGATCGCCTCGTCGAACTTGTCGCCGCCGACGCGCACGCTGCCGGAGTACACCATGCCGCCCAGCGAGATCACGCCGACTTCCGTCGTGCCGCCGCCGATATCGAGGACCATCGAGCCGATCGCATCCGAGATCGGCAGGTCGGCGCCGATCGCTGCGGCCATCGGCTCCTCGATCAGGAACACCTTCGACGCTCCGGCACCCAGCGCCGATTCGCGGATCGCGCGCCGTTCGACCTGGGTCGACCCGCAGGGCACACAGATGATGATGCGCGGCGACGGCGAGAAGAGACGCGAGTCGAGCACCTTCTTGATGAACTGCTTCAACATCTGCTCGGTCACGGTGAAGTCGGCGATGACGCCGTCCTTCATCGGCCGGATCGCCGTGATGTTGCCCGGCGTGCGGCCCAGCATATGCTTCGCGGCGAGCCCGACTTCCTGGATCACGCGCTTGCCGTTCGGGCCGCCTTCCTGGCGGATCGCGACGACCGAGGGCTCGTTCAGCACGATCCCTTTGCCGCGCACGTAGATCAGCGTGTTCGCGGTGCCAAGGTCGATCGCGAGATCGCTCGAAAAATAGCCTTTGAAAAACTGGAACATGGAGACGATGGCCTGAAGAATTGCGGCGGCGCGGCAATGCCGGCGGCCAGGAGTCGGGGCTCTGCGGAGGCTGCTCGAAAATATGACAATATGATACCCTATCACGCTACGCCTGAGCACTGATTCCGAACGGAAAATTGCCGGGAATCGGCATCGCGGCCCCCGGCGGCACGTACCGGCGGACGACCGCCGGAGGGCGTTGCCAGACTGCCTGGGGCGCGATTTCGACCTCGCCCGAACCGATCCAGCTGCCGCACGAGCCCGCCACCCCCATGTCCCTCTCCGCCGCCGACGTCCATCGCATCGCGCATCTCGCGCGCATCGAAATCGATGCCGCGCAAGCGGAGGAAGTGCGCGCCAAGCTCGATGCGATCTTCGCGATGATCAACGAACTGCAGGCCGTCGACACGACGGGCGTGGTGCCGATGGCCCATGCGCAGGACGTGATGCTGCCGCTCCGCGAGGACCTGGTCACCGAAACCGACCAGCATCCGCTCTACCAGGCCGTCGCGCCTGCGGTCGAGGATGGCCTCTATCTCGTGCCGAAGGTCATCGAATGAGCAAGCGAACAGGATGACTGCCGGCACGATCGCGGAAATCGCACTGGCGCTCCGTGCGAAACGCCTGTCCTGCGTCGAGCTGACGCGCTCCAAGCTCGACCTGATCGCGAAGCACAACCCCGCGCTCAATGCCTTCGTCACGATCGACGGCGAAGGCGCGCTCGCGGCCGCCGCGGTCGCCGACGCGCGAATCGCGAAGGGGGAAGCAGGGCCGCTGACCGGCATCCCGATTGCGCACAAGGACGTGCTGATGACCGCGGGCCTCAAAACCACCTGCGGCTCGCGGATGCTCGAAAACTTCACCGCGCCCTACGACGCCTTCGTCGTCGAGGGGCTGAAACGCGCCGGCACCGTGCTCATCGGCAAGACGAACATGGACGAGTTCGCGATGGGCTCGTCGAACGAGACGTCGTACTTCGGACCCGTGAAGAACCCGTGGAACGTCGAGTACGTCCCCGGCGGCAGCTCGGGCGGATCGTCCGCCGCCGTCGCCGCGCGGCTCGTCGCCGGCGCGACCGGCACCGACACCGGCGGCTCGATCCGCCAACCGGCATCGCTGTCCGGCATCTGCGGCCTGAAGCCGACTTACGGCATCTGCTCGCGCTACGGGTTGATCGCGTTCGCATCGAGCCTCGACCAGGCCGGCGCGTTCGCGCAGACCGCCGAAGACTGCGCGCTGCTGCTGAATGCTATGGCCGGCCACGACGCGCGCGATTCGACTTCGCTCGTTCGCGATCCCGAGGATTACATGCGCCTCATCAGCGAAGCAAGGGGCGACAAGCCGCTTGCGGGACTGCGCATCGGCCTGCCGAAGGAATATTTCGGCGCCGGCGTGGATGCCGACGTCGCGGACTCGGTCGATGTCGCGATCGGCGAGCTGCGCAAACTCGGCGCCACGACCGTCGGCGTCACGCTGCCCAACGTCAACCTCTCGGTGCCGGTCTATTACGTGATCGCGCCCGCGGAAGCGTCGTCGAACCTGTCGCGCTTCGACGGCGTGCGCTATGGCCATCGCGCCGCGAAATACGCGGACCTCCTCGACATGTACCGGAAGTCGCGGGCGGAAGGCTTCGGCGCCGAGGTGAAGCGGCGAATCCTCGTCGGCACCTATGTCCTCTCGCATGGCTATTACGACGCGTACTACCTCAAGGCGCAACAGGTGCGCAGGCTGATCGCCGACGGCTTTGCGCATGCGTACGAGCGATGCGACGTCATCCTCGGACCGACGGCGCCCTCGCCCGCGTTCAAGTTCGGCGCGATGACCGATGATCCGGTGCAGATGTACCTCAACGATATCTTCACCATCGCCGCGAACCTGACCGGCGCGCCGGCGATCTCGATCCCGTGCGGCTTCGATCGGCGCGGACTCCCGATCGGTCTGCAGATCCAGGGCAATTATTTCGCCGAGGCGACGATCCTGGACGTCGCGCACCGTTTCCAGCAGGCGACCGATTGGCATCGAAGGATTCCGGCGGGATTCGCGTCGTGAGCGCCGTCGGGCCGCCCCAACACCGCGCACTGCAGTCTGCCCCGGGGGGCAGCGCAGCGGCCGAATGGTTCAATGAGGCCGCAAGCGTGGGGGCACATCAATGAGCTGGGAAATCGTCATCGGCCTCGAAACGCACGCGCAGCTCTCGACGGCGTCGAAGATCTTTTCCGGTGCGTCGACCGCGTTCGGCGCCGCACCGAACTCGCAGGCGTCTGCCGTCGACATCGCGCTGCCCGGCGTGCTGCCGGTGCTGAACAAGGGCGCGGTCGAGCGTGCGATTCGATTCGGTCTGGCCGTCGGTGGCAAGATCAACCCGCGCAGCGTGTTCGCGCGCAAGAACTACTTCTACCCCGACCTGCCGAAGGGCTACCAGATCTCGCAGTACGAGATTCCAGTCGTGCAGGGCGGCTCGATCACGATTCCGGTGAAGGACGGCGAGAAGACCGTGCGATCTCACGCGCGCCCATCTCGAGGAAGACGCCGGAAAGAGCCTGCACGAGGATTTTCATGGGATGAGCGGGATCGATCTCAACCGCGCCGGCACCCCGCTGCTCGAGATCGTGTCGGAGCCGGAAATGTCGAACTCCGACGAGGCGGTCGCGTACGCGAAAGCACTGCACGCGCTCGTCCGCTGGATCGGCATCTGCGACGGCAACATGCAGGAGGGCAGTTTCCGTTGCGACGCCAATGTGTCGGTGCGCCGCGCCGGCGCGCCGCTCGGCACGCGCTGCGAGATCAAGAACCTCAACAGTTTCCGCTTCATGCAGGACGCCATCGACTT